>CBDCRK010000032.1:0-475138 GCA_965220955.1 uncultured Binatia bacterium (SeqCode)
GTGGTTATCAATGGCAGAGCTGAGGCGCTTATTAACTCTGGGGGACAGACTCGACGGTTAGGAGAATTTAAGCGAGGGGATGTGTTTGGTGAGATGGGGCTGATCCGCCGTCACAAACGTACAGCAGATGTGGTTGCCACCGAGGATATGGAGGTGATGGCCATGGATGAGCGTTTCCTTGCCCGGGTACAACGAAGCTATCCTCGCATTGCCACTAAGATCTTTTTTAATATCTCGAAGATCCTCAGTGACCGTCTGCAGGAACGGATACAACAGGCGGCAACTTAACAATTCAATTCTCTTTGTCTTTGACAGCAAAAAGTGTAAAGGAGAGACAAAGGAGGGGAAACCTATGACAACCACCGATTTATGCTTTAAGACGTTGACCGAGCTGTCTGACCTCATCAAACGCAAAGAGGTTTCACCGGTCGAGGCAACAAAGGCAATCCTGGACCGCATCGAGACTATCGATGACAAGCTTCACAGTTATCTTATGGTTCTGCCGGAGACGGCGATGCAGAAGGCACAGGAGGCCGAGCAGGCCATTATGCGGGGGGAATACCGTGGCCCGCTCCACGGCGTGCCGCTGGCCGTCAAAGACCTTTGTTTTACCAAAGGCATCCGCACGACTTGTGCCTCCAAGATCCTTGCCGACTGGGTACCGGACTATGACGCCACGGTAGTGACAAGGCTAAAGGCCGCCGGTGCCGTGCTTCTGGGCAAGCTGGCAATGACCGAGTTTGCCTATGCCGGATACCATCCCTCCTATCAGCCTCCGCTTAACCCGTGGGATCCTGGCCGCTGGCCCGGTGCTTCATCAAGCGGCTCTGGTGTAGCCACCGCGGCTGGCCTCTGCTTTGGCTCACTGGGCTCTGATACGGGTGGATCCATACGTTTTCCCTCGGCTTGCTGTGGAATCGTGGGAATCAAACAAACGTATGGAAGGGTGAGCCGCTACGGAGTATTTCCCCTCGCCGAATCGCTGGACCATGTTGGCCCTATGACGCGAAGCGTAGCCGATGCAGCCGCCATATTAAGGACCATTGCTGGCTTTGATCCCAACGACCCTACCTCTCTCCAGGAGACTGTGCGCGATTACCTCCTTACCCTAAAGGGGGGAATCAGAAACGTTCGCATTGGCGTGGACGAAGCCTACTGTAAAGACCAGGCGGACCCTGAGGTGAGCACGGCGGTGCTTGCTACTATCAGAGTCCTGCGTGACCTGGGAGCAGTCATTGAGGAGGTTTCCATCTCCGGCGTTGACGAGGCTCTCCCTGCCTGGTTTGCTATCTGCGCAGCTGAGACTGCGGCAGCGCATGAAAAAACCTTTCCGTCACAGGCCGACGATTATGGCCCCACTTTCCGCGCCTTCTTGCAAAGCGGGGTTGAAGTGAGTGGGGCGGAGTATGCCAAAGCCCATGTCACTAGACAGGCACTACGCCGCACCATTAGTAATCTCTTCCAAAAGGTTGATCTCTTACTCTGCCCTTCGACACCGACTCTACCCATGCGCATCGAGGACTTCCAGCCACAGGGAGTCTTCGACCAAGAGAGCCTTCTGCCCCTGCTGCGCACAACCGCGCCGTTTGATTTAACCGGTAGCCCAACGATCTCGGTCCCCTGCGGCTTTACCTCTGAGGGATTGCCCATAAGTCTTCAGCTTGTTGGCCGACATCTAGAGGAGGCCCTCCTCTGTCAGGCTGGCTACGCTTATGAGCAGGCTACTGAGTGGCACAAACGGCGACCACCAGTGTGAGGAAAAAGATATGAAACAGATTAGACAAATAGTAGTTGCTTTATTCCTGGGTGGACTAGTGTGGACTATGGCCACGGTCGGGGCAGAGGAAGGAATCCCTGCTGACTATAAGCTTACTAGTCCCCCCAACGTAAAAGCCCCAACGAATATAACGCGCCTAGTCACACTGGCAAGGTATTTAAATGACAAACTTAACGAGGCAGGTGGGAAGAACTCCCCCAAATGTTACCACAATTGTCTCACCGTAGCCCTGAATGAAGTGCAGACGTGCATGAACGCCATGGGGACCTTTGCTGACACAGAGTCCTGCGAACGCGACGCGGCCTGGGCCATCTCCCAGTGCGATCCAAAGTGTGAGTAGGAGCAGGGAGAGATAGGCTGCATCAAGAGGCACCTGATTTAACGCAGCAGTTCCAGTTATAGAATGCACACCTGGAGCTGAAGGGGTGGAAGAGTGGGTGACGGCCTTCCATATTCCCTAAGATGGATCATTTTGCCAAATGTCTAGAAGAAATCGTTCTGGATCAAGAACGTGGTGCAGCACAGCTAGCCAGAGTAGCCATTAGCGCCCTGACGGAATTTTGCCAGTCACTTAAAGTCGATAATCCCCAGTCCTTTCTAAAGGAAATCAAAAAGGCAGTGGCCCAGCTTTCCCACTGCCGCCCATCCATGGCGCCCATTGCCAACTGGTCCAGAGAATTTTATTACCTTTTAGAAGAAAGGCTTGCCGAAGGACTCGCCGAAAGGCTCAGAGCATCTATTTCTGTCAGCGCTTGCCATGCTCAGGCTACAGAAGTAGGTCAGCATCTCTTACAGGCCCAGGGGGCCTGTCTCCGTAAACAAGTCGAGCTAGCCCGCCCTTTTTTACAGACATGCACCAGCGTTTTAACCCTTAGTTATTCTTCAACCGTTGAAAAGCTCTTATTGGAGTCTGGATCGTCAAGCGCTGAAATTATTGTTTTAGAATCCAGGCCTCTGTTGGAAGGCCGAAAACTGGCGCTTACCCTCCACAAACACAACCGACCCGTACGGCTCATTACCGAGGCTCAGGCTGCGCTTTTTATACCACAGGTAGACGTTGTTCTGGTGGGGGCTGATACTATCTGCTCCGATCTGGCTGTGATCAACAAAGTTGGAACCAAGATTCTTTGCCTTTTAGCCAAAGAATCCAATGTTACCTCGGCAGTGGCTGCGGACACTTACAAAATCCTACCGCATATGACATCGGAGCAAATCGTTTTGGAAGAAAAAGATGGCGCTGAGATCTGGCTTGAACATCCATCCTTATGCAGGAATATTTATTTTGAACCTACACCCTTCAGCCTAATAGATCACTTTATCACCGAAAAAGGCATTTTAACTACAACTGAGATGGAACAGGAAGTAGACCGCTTAAGAGTCCGGCATAAGAGTCTCGCTATTTGATTTCTAGCCGTTTCGCATTTCTGCTACCAATGCGGCTCTGAGTAAGAGTAAAGCTTTGACTCATATTCACCAACAACCTGAGAGAAACTGACATAAAAAAGCCATGAAAATACGGCTACACAATTTGCCTGTTCCCCTCCCTGACCAGCTCCATAGCTGCCTTCGGGCCGAGGCGGCTCGACCCAAACGCCCTACCACCGTTTTGGCCCATGAAGCTATTGAAGCATGGCTAGCAGAACGCGGAAAGGCCGTCCTTCACGAGGCCATTGTAGAGTAGGCTCGGCAGGTGGCAGATAGCCCGGCCGATCTCAATGAGAAGCTGGAGCGCGTTGCGACTCAGCAGCTCCTGGATATAGAGTAAAATGAAAAGTGAAGCGAGGCGGCATTTATGAGCGAGCGGCAGTCTTGGACTTGACAAGCCGGATTATGGAGAGGGGAGGCATATAGATGTAGATGCCTCAAGGGTATATAGATATGGATAGGAGCATCTACTAATAGAGACGGGTATACATTAGTAGATGCAGGACCGTGCAGCCGAGTTATCGAGTTATTTATATTTATATTTATTTTATATAGTTGGGCTGTGGGTCAGGTGCCCCAAAAGGAGGCGAAGAAGTGAACGAGCTGGTACTAACCAATAAAGATATTGCCAAGGTAGAAGAGACAGATGTTCTGTACGCCGCCAGGCTAAGAGAATCAAAGCGCAAGGCAATGACGCTTCTTCGCCAAGTCCCCGGTTATCTTCAGGCAGTACTTGATCTTATGGCTTCAGAAGACACTTACCGTGCCAAGATACCGAAGAAGGTGTTGAAAAACTTACAGGCCGGAGAATATGAGAAGGTTATCAACAAAGACACCGGGCTATGGACAGGGATAATACGAAAGTCCGATGGTAAGGAAATAATTTGTCAAACTAAGTGGGAAAAGGTTGACTTCAGTCGGCAGGCCCTTAGCAACATTACGAAGGTGGTCAGCGTGATTATTATTATCCTTACCATAATCAGAAGATCCAAGGGCGGTAACGGGAATTCATCAAAGGCCTGAGATCAATGGACGAACGCATAACAACTGTATCAATGGGGATTACTACTACGCGTTGCTCCGTAGCAACCGGTTATACGGCACGATTAACGGCATGAAGTCACCATTAACACTTGATGAACTGAAATCGGAAGCCCGTAGATTCGCCGAGCTAGAGTCGGCACACCGGGAACTATCTCTCTGCCGAGCGGAGTTCGGAGACTTTCAATCCCCTCTTGAGTTGACACGAAACGTCTGCTCAGTCATCTCCCGAACAGGATTTCGACCAGCTTCCATCATTGAGCCGACCTGTGGAACTGGAGCCTTTGTCAGGGCAGCTCTAGAAACGTTTCCTAATGCCTTACGAATTTTGGGTTTTGACCTAAACTGTACATATGTAGACAAAGCACGCGCTTCAGCAGCAGAGGTTTCGACCCACGCGTCCGTCGAAATCTACGAGAGAGACTTTTTCCAGACAGACTGGAACAGGATTATGGAGGACCTCCCGCAACCAGTCCTGGTCCTTGGCAATCCGCCTTGGGTGACCAATGCCGCACTTGGGGTTCTCGGCAGCAGCAACCTCCCAACAAAATCGAACATTGACAATCTGCGTGGAATTGAGGCGCTTACTGGTTCCAGCAACTTTGACATCTCAGAATGGATGTTGCGAAAGAACCTGGAGTGGCTTCAAGGTCGAAAGGGGTTGCTCGCAGTTCTTTGTAAGACGTCAGTTGCCCGGAAGGTTTTGACGTTTGCTTGGGGAAACTCTGTCCCGGTCGCCCAGGCAGCAATCTACCGACTCGATGCGAAACGTTATTTCGGCGCCTCCGTTGATGCCTGCCTACTGTTGGTTCACATAGACCCAAATGAAAAGAGCACAGAGTGTGCTGATTATGATTCTCTGCATGATCAGAAACCGGCCAGCGTATTCGGCTTGCGGGATGGAAAGGTTGTTTCGGATGTTGTGTTGTATGAGCGTTGGCGTAGTCTTACAGCACCTGGCTTAAGTGGCTGGCGGTCGGGAATCAAGCACGATTGTAGCAAGATCTTTGAACTCCGACGGGAAGGGCGTCATTTTGTCAATGAATTTGGGAAATTTGTAGAGCTTGAAGAGGATGTAGTCTTCCCTCTTCTCAAAAGTTCCGATCTTGCTACTTTTCGGAAACCGCGATTGTGGATGCTTGTTCCGCAACGCAGGATGGATCAGTCTCCGCACCACCTAGAGAAAGACGCCCCCAAAGCTTGGAACTACCTTCAAGCAAACTCGACCTTACTCGATCGTAGAGCGAGTGCCATTTATAAAAAGCGCGCTCCCTTCTCTATTTTTGGTGTGGGACCATACTCTTTTGCTCCATGGAAAGTTGCGATTTCAGGTCTGTATAAGAAGATTGAGTTTGTTCGCATTGCCCCGTTCAACAATCGTCCTGTCCTCCTAGACGATACCTGCTACTTCTTTCCTTGTCATTCTGAAGAGGAGTGCGACATACTATACAAACTGGTTCAGTCTCTCCCTGCAAGAGAGTATTGGTCTGCACTCATCTTTTGGGACTCAAAACGACCAATCACAGCTCGACTCCTGAACTCTCTGGATTTAGCAGCTTTAGCACGAGAGCTTGGCAAGGAGTGCAACGTCACGCGAACTTTGGCGGAGCGGCAACTTGTAGAGTACGCAGAGGAATCTCATCAGCAGCTTCTTTTCAGGGAAGATGCGGCTATATATGAAGGCACACCGACCATGAACCGAAGGGAGACACAGGCAGCCCAACAAGGGCATGCTGCCCGACCGCGGCCCGCGAGCGGTTCCGAGTGAATGCGACAAGGATACGGTTGGGCCATGGCGGCTAATGCTCGGCGTAAGGTAATGGCAAAGAGAAGAATCAAATTGCTTGATACAGTAGTGTTGCTTGAGGATTTGCCAGGGCGCAATCTAGAACGAGGAGAAGTTGGTACTGTTGTTGAGCTTCTCGCGTCGGATGTGTATGGGGTTGAGTTTTGTGATGAGGAAGGGCAGACGTACGCGGAGCTTGCGTTACGCGGCAACCAGCTTATTACGCTGCATAATCAGGGAGAAGCGTTGAAGATTGTTGCCTAACAATAGGCTAAGAGCATGGACCCAAAATTCTTGCGTGCCGATGAGCTTGGCATCCGCCTAGAGATTGTTGGTGGTCTTCCTATCTGGGAGCCCTATCCCGTTTATAAGCATCAAAAAGCAATTGACCGCATCCGTGCAACCATCGAAAGAGTATCCTCATCCTCTGATCCAAAAGAGGAAGGATACGCCTGCATCCATATCTCCGATGTGTACATTAGCTTTCCTGACGGCTCATTGAAGCGGCCAGACATTTCTATTTTCTGCCAAGAACCAGAAGAAGAAGAGGAAGCTATCAAGCTAGTGCCGGAAGCTGTCATCGAAATTATCAGCAAAGGCTATGAAGCTAAAGATCTTGAGATTGGTCCTCGTTTTTATCTGTCGCAGGGAGTCAAAGATGTAGTGGTGTTTGATCCTTACACCTTATTGGTTCTACATGTGCGCCGGGATGGAGTTACACGTCGGGTATCGCCGGTTGAAATCATTCTGGAATGCGGCTGCAAATGCGTTGTCTGAGCAACAAAAAAAGCATTCTGACTACGATGGGCATGATCTAGGCATTAGAGACTAGCTGCAGCTGATTGGCAATATAAGATAACCCAACACGAATACAGGAGGATGATCTCATGGAACTCAACACTCTAGAGGAAATCGAACAGATCAAGAAGTTGAAGGCCAGATACTTTCGCCTCATGGATCAGAAGCAGTGGGAAGAGTGGAGGGAGCTGTTTACTGAGGACGTGACTGCGGTATATCAGGGTCCGCATCCCGAACTCCGCTATGAAGGACGAGCAAAGCTAGTGACGCAAGTCAGCTCTACCCTTGCCAATGCCGTGACTGTGCATCATGGCCATATGCCCGAGATTGAACTGACAAGCCCAACAACGGCAACAGGGATCTGGGCAATGTTCGATTATGTGCAAATGCCGGGACTGACATTTCAAGGATATGGTCACTATGAGGAAAAATATGTAAAACAGGATGGCAAGTGGCGGATCAAAAATCTCCGGTTGACGCGGCTTCACTGTGATGTAAGTCGGGATAATCCACAAGGCGCAGACAGAGCTAGCCAATAAAGGGGAAATAGAGTTTGTGAGCAACAAAGAGAATGACAAAGAAACCTTGTTAGACCGTCTGGAAAATGTCTTCTCCCAATCTTACCTAAGATCGGTAGACCTCTCTCTGTCGGACCAACGGCTGCAAGAGACCCTTTCACAACATCTAAAATGGTTAGAAACAAAAGGAAGGGAAGGAAAACGTGCAGACCTCAGCAGGGCAGATCTTTACAAGGTAGACCTCAGAGAGGCAAACCTGAGTCGAGCCAATCTTAGCGAGGCTGACCTCAGAGAGGCGAATCTTTGGGCGTCAAACTTTAGAGAGGCAAATCTCAGTGGAGCCAACCTTAGCGCCGAGTGTCGCGTGGATCGTGACTCGGATGGCCCGGCTATGATGCCTTTCAAAGATAAGGTCAATCTCCGTAGGGCAGACCTCCGTGAGGCAGACCTCCGGGGGGTGGACCTCAGAGAGGCGGACCTTAGCAGAGCTGACTTTAGTAGAGCCAACCTCAGTGGAGCAAGATTCAGTAACTTCAGTATGACAAACTTCCATAGCCTTTACTGGGCTGGTCTTTCTGGTGCATGTCTCCTACCAATTCGGGTCTATCTAAGCGAGCCTAACTCCGGGCTGGAAGCTCAAATAGACAGCGCAGTCAAGAGCTTAGCTCAAGCGTTTGGGTTCGAAGTAGAAGATTTTCCACCCGAAGTAGGGCGCTGGTTCAGGCACTCCTATTTAAAAATTACTAGAACTATAAAGCGGGAAGATATAGCCGAACAACTGGAAAAATTGGCGCAAGCTATTGAACTGGCAACACAACAAAGGACTCAAACCAACCTCGACAAGACACAAGCTGAGGCGATTGCCCACCTATTAGAGGTGCTGGACGGCATTTCTAAGGGGATGTTCCAAATAGGGTCAATCCTCTTACCTGATGGCAAGGTAGCCTTGAAACAAAACCTAACACAAAAAGAGATAGTTCTGCTGGAACAGAACACTGTTGTCAATCCATTTGGAGAGAGATAATCTTGGCAGAAGGAAAGATGGGTAAGAGGCCAAGTTAGGAACGGTTAGGAACGGTTGAGAGTGTTAGTATATAACCGCCTTATTTTCAGGGACCCAACTGTCGAGACCTTTAGCTAGACGGATGCGGAGCCAATTGCCTCTTTGCTCAACAACGGTGAACTCGATCCCCTCCTGGAGGGGCTCGGTGAAGGCCGGCTCATAACTCTCGGAGTTACCCTTGCGTGCCACCACTTCTGGAGCCGTCACAACGCCATGGCGTGTTAGCTCAATATTATAGACGTCAAGACCTGCCGAGGCTCCCAGGAGCACCGCTACTCCTAGAGAAATCCACATGGCCCTGCGAACTTCCTGGCGATAGGCATCGAGAACCAGGGCTAGAAGTGCCAACACAAAGGTCAGCGTTGCCGCTACTGCAAGCAACTTGAACTTGTTGGGATAGGAGATCCACCCCTGCCAAAAGAAGATATGGTACAAAAGCGACTTAGACTCGTTTGTTGGTGCCTTCACAGAGCCCAAGGTATGGTTGAGGTTAGCCTCAAGATAAGGGTCACGGGGCCGGTAGCGTAGCGCACGACGATAAGCAGCAATGGCCTGGCCTTTCCTGTTGGCCTTTAGATAGGCGTTGCCCAGGTTATAAAGAATAGCACCACTCACATGGCCACTGTCAAGGATGGATTTATAGAGAGAAGCCGTGCGTAAGAAGTCCTCAGAAGTCTTGGCAGCAAGAAAAGCACGTCCCGCCTCTTCAAAAGTATGTGAGGCTTCGAGATCAAGTGGACGGCTGCAGCCATAGCTAACCACCAGGAGAACCGCAAGCACAGCTAAAATGAGTGGATTGTTTGACCAGTCCTTTAACATAGTCACCTGTCAGCTTTAGAATGCCTCCAGTATTTTTGGCTAGGACCCTCACCCCAGCCCTCTCCCGCAGCCTTGCGGGAGAGGGAGTAATTTCTGGCCAGAGTTTTTATCTTATCCTTGATGACTTATCGAACGCTCCACTAACCTCATTAGAGCCTTCCTTCTACGCGCAAGGCCTTCACAACATTGCCCAGCAGTTGCCGGGACTCCTCTCCCAAGATATGGTTGTCATCTGGGCTAGCGCCATAGCGAAATCCATCACAGGCGTTGATAATAGTTGACACCCGCTCAACCAGGGAGGTATTCACTCCCATAGTCACTAGCCTATCGGCCACCTCACGGCACGTGAGTCCTGCCTCAGGAATGCCAGCAACATCGGCCACCAGCCCCACAAGGGCCGACCGCGCCTGTGTGGCTCCCGTGGCCTTGTCACCTGCCCGCATAGCAGCAACCGCTTCACCCATACGATCCTGGGCCCTGCGGCTGGCGACTCGGCGCCTCGCTAACATAGGGTCACCTTTCCTCTGTTGCCACTTGCCAATAGCGGGGACTACCAAGATATAGACCACTATGAGTGATACCAGATAAGATATGTAAGGAACCAAGTTCACCGATTCATTAACTATCTCACGGATATCAGCAATGTTGGCAAAGATGCCCTCGGCCCTGGCTTCAATGCCCTGCTCCGGCGCCCCAGCCTGACTTGCTATAATAATGTCTTCGTCCTTGAGGCGAATGGCTTCTTCTACAGCAATCTCGATGGGATTAGTCCTGACTGTTACATAGCGCTCCCGAGAGACATCGAAGTAGGAAAAGGGCACGGATGGCACTTCAGTGGTTAATGTTGAGGTCGGCCGCAGGCTGTAGGTAAAGAGACGACGGCTGCCTTGGGTCTCTGCCGTAGCCTCGTATACCTTAAAGGTCTTGGTAAGATCCTCCACCCCTGTCAGGTCTGGCGGTATCACATCCTCAAGATTGCCCTGGCCGGTAACGGTTAAGGTCAAGGTCATGGGATCGCCAACCCGGGCTCTCCTGGGCACAATGTCGGCTATAACCTGGAAATCTCCTACACCACCGGTGAAGAAGGGCGGTTTCCCTTCCTCAGGAACGGCCTTGATATGAACACGAGCAGCCTTTCCTAGGGTGTAAACAACGCGACCCGCAAGCCGGCCCCCCGTTGATGTACGGTCGGCAAATTTCCCTTTGAGCGTAACTGGGCCGAAACGGTAGTGGGTAGGTCGCTTAGGAATGAAACTGCGAGCCAAGGTGTACACCCAGTAACGATCTGACTTGCCTGCCAGGCTGGGTATGCCCCTCACCTCACTGGGCTCTGCTGGGCGGCCTTCTAGGTCAAAAAAAGCGGACCGTTGGTCAAACAAAGAAAAAACATCCCCACGAGCAGTGATCTGATTAATAGAAAAACCACCGCTGCGACCTTGGACCAGCTTTGGATTCAGCCACTCGGATGTGGAGTCAGCTTCCAGACCTTCGGGCACATCCACCCAGGGAATTTGTAGGGCCGGCGGTTCTGTGACCGATACCGGATCAAGGTTAGCATAACCCTCTGGCAGCTTGTGAATAAAAATGCGCATCTCTACTGTGAACGGCTGCAGCGGATAAACACTAGGCTTATCCGCCCTAATATCCACTACTGCCAGATCTTGAGCCTCGGGAGCTATCACCTGCAGGGTCAAAGAACGTCCCTTAAGGCTTCGACCTTGCACTTCAACTATAGGTACAGGAACTGTTAGGGTACCACTTCTCCGAGGTGTTAACCGATAGTTATAGGCGCGGCCAAACGATTCCTGCTGGGAAACCCGTCCATTGATAATCGCGATTCGGGAAGAGTTAAGGCTCTGCTCTCCAGCGGGCTGAACCTCGAACTCTGTGAACGCGGAAAGATCCGGTTTCTTGGGCTTACGCAGGTTGCGCAGTACAACAGTGTAGACAACCGACTCGCCCTCATAGATTTGCATTCGCTCTAACTGGGTCTCAAGATAAGGCCGCTCTTCCTGAGCCTGGAGTTGAGCACCCCAGAAGAAGGTAAGAATAAGAAGCAGCATAGCGCCAGCTCGGGCAAAACAGCCTGTTCTCATCCCCGGTAAACTCCTACCAGTCTCGCTCTACCTGGGGCGATGTCAGTAGACCACGCTCCATGGCTTGGCGTTTCTGCCGGTGCTGTCGTTCCCTTTCCGCAGCTTTACGTAACAAAGCCTCGGCCTGCTCGCGAGAAAGTTGCTGTTGGCGGGCTTGCTGCTGCGCCTGTTGTGACTGTTCTTGCTGGTTCTGGTCCTGCTGGTCCCGGTTTTGTTTCTCTTGGTTTTGCTTTTCTTGGTCCCGCGGATTCTTGGGCAAATTCTCGGCTATTTCTTGCAGCAGCTTAAGCGCCTGCTCCTCTTTGGGAAGAGCTTCCTGGGGGTTGGCTTCGCCCAGATCTGAAGCCGCTTCAGCCGTAAGTTTCTGGATACGCGGCGAGAGATCCATGGCCTTCTGGTAAGCCTGGCGCAGACCTTCAATCTGGCTCTGTTGGGTCTCAAGAGCAGCCCTTGCCTGTTCCTCTTCATCGGACGCTTCGGCAGACATAGGCAGGCTCTCAAGCTGTTTGAGGCCTTGCTGGGCCTTCAGAGGCAGTAGCACGGCTAGCTCCTTGACTCGTGATTGGTCCTCAGCAAGCTGTGGCAGGTCCTTTTTCTCTCTGGCTTCATCCTCCGATCTCTCGACCAGAGGAATGGTTTCTTCCACAATGCCTGTCTGTAAGGTTGTTGCCTGCTCCAGTACCCTCTCGAACGGCACCACAACCCCCCAGGTACGATCAAGCTGCCTGAAGGCTTTGTGTTGGGACTTCATGGCTTCAGGCAGTAAGGCGCCTTCGATGTCATGGGCTGCCCTGACCATAGCTTCTCCAGCCTCATTGGCCCAGCCCTCGAGGGTCTCTTGGACCTGCTTCAGCTCTTCAGCGCCCGGCGTGGCGATGCCCGGGGCAGCTCCCGCAGGAGCAGAAGGCACACCAGGAGAGGGTGTCTCGAAGGCCTCGCCGATCTTCTGCTTGAGCGGCTCAATTTCCTCGGATAGTTGTTGCTGGGCTGAAGAGGAGCCCTGAAGAGCCTGCTGTCGCCTGGGTGAATCAGCCTCTTTGTGCAAAACTGCCACCTCCTGGTGCAGTCCCTTCTGACTCTGCATAAGCATTTCCAGGAAGGGAATCAGGCCTAACTCATTGCGCTGTCTTTCCCTGTCCTGCTCTGCCCATGTGGCGGTCATATGTTTGAGCCAAAGTCTTAGCAGTTCCAGGTTATGGCGAGCATCCTGGTAATTTGGGTCTAGCTCTAGACAGGTACGAAAGTGCTGAACGGCTCCTTGCAGCAAGGCCATACCTTCGGCCCGGCTTTCAGGTAAGGTGTCCTCAGGCTGGTCACCAAAGATAGCCTGCGCCTGCGCTGTTGCCAGCGTTCCTAGATTGTACTGAGCGCGAGCCGCCAAGACTGGATTCTGTGCTAAGGCTGCCTCCAGGTAGAGAGACCTGGCCTCATCGGCGTTGCCTTGGACCTGAAGGACAACCGCCTTGTCAAAGACAATAGTCCAGTTCCCCGGCAAGGAAACGTCAGCCTCAGCAAGAAGCCTTGAGGCTTCGTCAAGCTTGCCCTCTCCGAATCGAGCAATTCCTTCCTCTACCTTCTCCCCTGCGTCCGAGGCCAAGGCAACAGGTACAAAGGTAGTAAAAATCAGGACAAAGGTAACACTTGTTGCTATAGTGGATTGCCTAGGGTAGGGGCTCACCAGCATCTCTAGAAGAAAGAGCAAAACTCCCAGTCCCACAAAGAGCTGGAAGCGCTCACGGTAACGCTTACGTTTCTCGGCCTGAATCTCACTAGTAGCCAAGGCAGCCAGATGGTTTTCATAGACTTCACCTAGATCATAGGCTTGAGTCCTGGCTGGTACATAAGCCCCCTGGGTTCTAAGGGCAATCTCTTGCAGAAGACGCTCATCCATCTTGGACCATATCTCCTGGCCCTGGTACTTGAGGTAGGTACGGTTGCCCGTACTATCTACTACCGGGACTCGCGCACCCTCTACTGGATCGCCTAGACCCACAGTAAAGATTTTCATCCCGCGATCCGCGGCAATACTAGCCGCTTCCAGAGGAAAGGAGTCTTGATCCTCGCCGTCAGTGATGAGTAGCAACGCTTGATCTCGTTCGTGTCTCTTATCCATGACTCTCAGGGCATGTTGGATAGCATCGCCCATGGCGGTCCCCCCGCGGGGCGCGCTTTCAGGTCCTACTTGGTCAAGAATCATGCGAAAGAACCCCTGATCTATAGTGAGGGGACAGACTACAGCCGGCTTACCGGCAAAGGCAATAAGACCAACACGGTCGCCCTTGACCTTGCGCAACAAGTCCTGGATGTCCGACTTGGCCCGCTGTAAACGACTAGGTACCACATCCTGCGAAAGCATAGAGCGCGATATATCGAGGAGGACCATAATGTCCGCGCCCCGTTGGGAAACCTCCTCGAAGTAGACGCCCCAGCGCGGACCCGCTGTAGCAATCCCCAGGCTGGTTAAGGCAAGGAGGAGGAGAGCCCCACGCGCCCAAGGCCGTAGACCTCCGAACACCGGCATCAGGCGCCCGGCCATGGCCGGTTCGACAAAGCGACTGGCAGCCTTTAGCTTACGCCTGTAGGCGTGAACCAACAGAAAGGCTACCGGCACCAGGAGCCAGAGACTGTAAAGCATGTTTGGGTTGTCCCAAATGACATCCATAGTTAGGGTAGTGAGAGGAAGCGCGTTGAACTCAACACGAGTTCCACAAGAAGCAGAACTATACCCGGCAGCAAGGTCCTAAGATATAGCTCACGATACTCAGTATAGAGATGACCCTCAGTCTGAGTTTTCTCCAGCTTGTCAATAATGGCATAGACATCTTCCAGGGATGAAGTGGTTTGGGCATTAAAGTAACGGCCTTCCGTAGTCTCGGCAATTTTCTTTAAAGTCTCCTCGTCGAGCCGGACCTGTTGAGGGATAATCATGGGTCGTCCGAAGGCATCCTCACGGGGAAAGGGCGCAACCCCGGTTGTGCCTACGCCAATAGTGTAGACTTTGATACCAAAGGCCTTGGCTGCCTTAGCTCCGTCAAGGGGATCAACAATACCAGCATTGCTTTCGCCATCGGACAGCAAGATAAGGACCTTACTTTTAGCCTGAGCATCCTTGAGGCGGTCTACCCCCAGGGCTAGGGCATCACCAATAGCAGTCGCCATCTCCTCCTGGAAATAGTCCTGATTTATAACTCGTCCTCGCGAGTCGCGCAGAGGCTTGGGGATCTCGATGGAGTCCAGAATCTGTAGCAGCGCGCCATGGTCCAGGGTCAGCGGACACTTCCCCTCGGCAAATCCCCCGAAAGCAACAAGTCCAATCAGGTCGTCCGGACGGCCGGGCAGGGTCCCGTTGCCAGCCACGAAGTCGTGGAAGACTCGCTTAACCTGGTCGAGCCGGCTCACACGCTTGCCCGCCTCCTCAAAGTCCAGGGCTTGCATGGATCCAGAACGGTCAATAGCCATCTCAATAGCAATGCCCTCGGTACGAATGCGGAACTCCTCACGGCCCTGTTGCGGGCGTGCCAAAGACACTACCAAGAGAGCCAGGCCCAGAAAGCGAACCCATGGAAGTAACCTTTTGAGGCGTAGGGCCCAGGTTACCGGCAAAGAGCGCAGCCCTTCGACACTAGAGTAGAGAACGGCAAAACGAAGCCGTTGTCGATCAGCCCATACCATGACCAGTAAAAGAGGTAAAAGGACAGCAATCCACAGGGGATCCTGAAAACGAAGCCCGTTCATACCGCTGCCTCCAGAGAATGCTGGACAGCCTGTGTCAGTTGCATAAATTCTTTAGCTCGCTCAAAGCTTACCTCAATATCCTCCTTAGCGGGCTCAAAAGCGGCGAACTTGACCAGGTCGGCTGACTCCAGGAACGCCTTAAGCCTTACTCGCTCTTCTTGGTCAAAGGCATTGTGGCGTTGCACTTCCTGGAGAAACTCGGCCGTTGTTTGCTCAGGCGCACGGATACCCGTGGTGCGCTCAATGTAGCGGCGGACAATTGCTGTTAACTCAACATAGTAGGTTTTAAAATCACCGTGGCTGATCGGATCATCCTCAAGCAATTTCTGTAGTTCCAGGTAGGCTAGCTCTGCCGGGGAAAACTGAGGACTCTCGGCTACCCTGCGGCGGCGCGCCACCAGCCAAGCCACAGCGGCAAGCCCCAGCATTCCTGCTAGCGCCCAGATCCACCAGATAGTTGTGCTTGTGTTAGCAAGCTCCATAGGGCCCGCTGGAGGCTTAAGATTGGCCAAGCTCGGCACCTCCGCGTCTACCATGGAAGTCACCTCAACGCTAAGAGCCTCGGTTTCAATAGTGTGCATCTGGCCGTCGCCCTCAGGCCTTAAATCCTCAAAAGTCATAGGGATGGGTGAGATAAACTGCTTGCCCACAGTAGTAGGCTCCAGACGGTAGACTTGTCGGATAATCTGGCGACCACCACGAATTTCTGGCAGCGGCTCTTGGAAATCCCGGATAAGAAAACCTCCAAGGAACTTACCAAAAGGCGGCTTAGTTACCTTCACTCCATCGGCTGCGTTGACAGTAATAGTCAGGGTAGGTTCGTCCGAGAGGCGTGGCTTGCCTGGTATCAGCTCTACAGTGAGCTTGACCGGGCCTCGCTCTACCTCGGTGCGTAGAGACCCCTGATCGGCCTGCCCGCTAGTCGAGGACAATTCCCCCTGCTGCTCACATGCAGCGGTCACCCATATTGCCAATATAAAGAGGGGCCAGAGCCACTTTACCTTCAAGGCCCTGCTCCCCCCCTCATCCTGGGGGCTAGTACCCTTAGATCTCATCGGAATCGCCTTTCGCGCATGCGAAAGAAGCGGAGCATGCTTGTCCGGTAGGGCTCTGCTGTGTTTATGGCTAATTCATCGATACCAGCACGCCTGAATTCCTCGCTAAGGCGCCTGGCACGGTTCTGGGAAAAACCCTCAAAGAGTGACCGAACAGTGGGGTGGCGAGTATCCAAATCGAGGATTTCGCCAGTCTCAGCATCCTTCAGCCTAATGAACCCTACATCAGGTAGAGTCTTCTCCCGGGGATCAGTGACACTAATAGCAACAATATCGTGACGTTTATTGGCTATGGCCAGAGCCTTCTGAGATGAAGGACCGAGAAAATCACTGATAAGGAAAACCACAGCCCGCCGCTTTTGCACGCGATTAAGAAAGCTGAGAGCATTGTCAATACGGGTCTCCGCAGCCACTGGCCTAGCGGTTACCAGCTCACGGATGAACCGCAGAACATTACCCTTGCCCTTGCGTGGGGGTAAGTATTTGAGCACCTTATCACAAAAGAGGGCTAGACCAACTTTATCGTTGTTTCTAAGGGCCGAAAACATTAAGAGAGCAGCAACCTCCACAACCAGATCTAGCTTGGAACGGTCTCTAGAGCCGAATGCCCCTGAAGCTGAGACATCCACCAAAAGAATAACTGTAAGCTCACGCTCTTCCCGGTAAAGCTTGATAAAGGGCGCCCCAACACGAGCCGTAACATTCCAGTCAATGGTGCGTACCTCGTCGCCGGGCTGATACTCTCGCACCTCGTCAAACTCCATACCCCGGCCACGAAAGACAGAGTGGTACTCTCCCGCAAATAAATCGTTGACAATACGGTTAGCAACGATCTGGATTCGCTGCACCTTTTTGATAATGTCGGCGACCGTCTGCTCTGCCATGAACCGTCAACGACTCAGGGCACCGGCACCTCACCGAGAATGCGAGTGATCACCTCCTCGGAGAAGACCTCTTCGGCCTCAGCCTCATAAGAAAGGATAACCCGATGACGCAGGACATCGTGAGCTACATCCTTGATATCCTGGGGTGTGACATAGCCCCGACCTTCAAGAAAGGCGAGGGTACGAGCACCCAGGGCCAGGTAGATCGAAGCCCGAGGTGAAGCTCCATATTCAATAAGGGGTTTCAGGTCCTTGAGGTTGTAACTCTCAGGCTGGCGGGTAGCCTGAACAATGGCAAGGATGTAGTCCTTTACTTTGTCGTCGATATAGATCATTGAGGCCACCTGGCGCATAGAAAAGATATGGTCCGGGTCAGCTACGGGCCGGATTGTCGCAGTTCCACCATTTACAGCCAGGTCGATAACTTTGCGTTCCTCATCAGGTTTAGGATAATCAACCTTGACCTTAAGCATAAAGCGATCTACTTGAGCTTCCGGGAGTGGGTAAGTGCCTTCTTGCTCAATAGGATTCTGGGTGGCCATAACTAAAAAGAGAGGATCAAGGGAAAAAGTTTCCTCGCCAATAGTAACCTGCCTCTCCTGCATGGCCTCGAGCAGAGCGGACTGTACTTTCGATGGAGCCCGGTTAACCTCATCGGCCAGGATTAAGTTAGAAAAGATAGGGCCTTTCTTGGTGGTGAAGGTACCCTCGCGAGGATTAAAAACAAGGGTGCCGATCAGGTCCGCAGGCAACAGGTCAGGAGTAAACTGGATGCGCTTAAAGCCGGTTTTGATAGCCGCTGCTAAGCTCTTGATAGCCAGCGTCTTGGCCAGCCCTGGCACGCCTTCCAGCAGAACATGACCACCGCTCAGAAGCGCAATCATAAGGCGAGAGACCATGGCCTCCTGACCTACCAAAACCTTGCCCATCTCCGAGCGAATACGATGAACCGTCTCCGCCTGCTCGGCTACACGATCACGGATTTGCTGAACATCAATCTGCATAGCTGCCCATCAAAGTATTGGAATTTTCTGGGGTTTTATGAACCCCACCCCATCGGGTCTGTATTTTTTGACGTGGATACTAGCAATGAGATTCACCACCAGAATTGGTAAAAAAATCTTGTAGAGATTATTGCTCCCTTTCCACAATCTCTGCCTTGGCCGTCCTCACTTCTGCCAAGGCAGGTTCACTACCTCCGGGGTCAATCTCTACCGGGCTCATCACCCCTACCCCTGGTGCAGTACACCCTGACGGTAAAAAGCCTCCACCTCTTCACCGGAACGCCCCAGATACTGGGTAAGCACCTCCCCGTTATGCTCTCCAAGGAAAGGAGCCTGAAGTGTCAGCTCCTCAGGGAACTCGGAGAACTTAAAGGGAAAACCAGGAATAGTGACTTCACCAAGGATCGGATCTGACACCTGGCGCACCATGTTTCGGGCAATAAAGTGAGGATGCTTTGTAGTTTCCTCAATCGACAGCACCGGCCCGGCCGGCACGCGATGCTGCCCTAAAGCCTCGAGCGCCGCCTCATCCGTGGGAAATGACTGCAGCCATTCCTCAATCATTGGGATAAGGATGTGTTTATTCTTCCCTCGCTTGCCAGCGGTGGCAAAGCGCGGGTCGTCACTGAGGTCTGGCCTGCCTAGGGCGCGGGCAACATTCGGCCACTGTCGGTCAAGCGCCAGAATGACAATCCACCCCTTGGGTCCGCGAAACACACCCTGTGGACAAGAGAGGTGATGATGAATACCAAACCGCATGGGTGTGTATTTTCCACCGCTGGCCGCATACATTTGCACCTCGACCGATTGCATGTGGTAGAGTGAGTCTACCATAGAAATGTCAATATATTGCCCTTGACCGGTACGTTCGCGGTGCAGAAGCGCATAGCCGAGCGAGGCAAACGCATGCACACCAGAAATGCCATCAGCAATAGCTACACCAACAAAACGAGGCGGACCATCGGGGTCTCCAGTCATGTGCATGATGCCGGAAACCGCCTGAGCAATATAATCATAGCCAGTAAGATGAGCCATCGGACTTTTGCGACCAAAGGCGGAGATCGAGCACATGATCAAGCGTGGGTTCAAAGCCCGCAAAGAAGCATAGTCGAGCCCGCGTTTCTCCAGCACCCCGGGACCATAGTTCTCAATCACAATGTCTATCTGGGGAATCAGGGCACGGATAATCTCAATCGCTGTGGGGCTCTTGAGGTCCAGGCAGAGACTCTTTTTGCCTCGGTTTTGCTGGATAAAGTAGACACTGCGGCCGTCCTTGATAAAAGGAAAGACGCGTGTGGGATCACCGCCCGGAGCTTGTTCTACTTTGATAATTTCTGCTCCCATCTCGGCCATGAGTCGTGTAGCCGTAGGACCAGCAAGGTACTGGGTAAAATCGAGAACACGATAACCCGCAAGCATAAATGGTGGATTCTGCACATTACACCCCACTATCAGAGAAGATCTTTGGTGAATAGCAAAGAACGGAGGGTGGAGACAAGAAGTGCCTCTCCCCGTTCATATCAATTTCTGGCAATTCTGCGTACGCAAGACACATCGCGTTCATGGAGTATGAAAATCCTCCCTCATTTCCCCCTTTGACAAAGGGGCGGCCCCTGTAGGGGGAAACACATAGCGCGGGGGGATTTCGTCAATGACATCCTCTGTTGGTACTCTATCTACTCCACAGACATACCAGACTTTTGTTATGTACCCCTCTCCCCGCTGCCTCTCCGATACCCGTGCCGGGGTTAATTTAGGGCTAAAGTAGTCAAACAACTCTTTGCAGGAGATAGCAATCTGTGGCATAGTCAGAGTTAAAACGAGATTTGAGGAATAGCCTCTTCAAGGGCCACCGGAACAACCTCTACAGCAAAGCGATGGGCGGTCTCTTTGAGCTGGCCCTGCTCGGAGGTAAGGTCTAAACTGTACATTCATTCCTCTCCTGTCTTGCTGAATATTTACCGGCTGGTCATTCCTCCTTTTTGACTCACTGTCAAGCGAGGAGAGAAAATTGTTACGGTTCAGCACTGGCAGAAGAAGCCTGATTATGGGAAGGAATAACAAGCAATTTGGCTACGCGTTGTCCTCCCATTTCCATCACTCTTATCTGATAGCCATCGAGAGTCACCATGTCACCCACCTGAGCAATGCGCCCAAGTTGGGTATGGACATATCCGCTAAGCGTATGGACACCATTGACTTTTACCTCGATACCTAGCTCGTCGGCTATCTCTCCCACTGGCACCAGTCCATCTACAATATAGCCCTCAGAGGTTTTCTGCAGTTTGGGCAACTCGGCATCGAACTCGTCCTGGATATCCCCTACCAGCTCCTCGAGCACATCCTCCATGGTCACAAGCCCAGCGGTGATGCCGTATTCATCCACCACAATCGCCATATGTAGACGGCTCTGTTGGAAGTCGCGCAACAAAAGCTCTACCGGTCGGGTCTCGGGAACCAGGAGAATGTCGCGCTTAATCTTAAGGAGGTCAGCAGAGCTTTTGACTTCGGCCTTACGCAAAAAGATGTCTTTAATATGGATCATACTTATGACGTGGTCCACATCTCCCTCAGACAGCGGATAACGGGTGTGACCGGCGTGGTAGATGATGCTAAGGTTATCCTCCCAACCTCTCTGTAGAGATAGGAAGTCAATGTCTTGGCGAGGCTTCATAATCGCAGCCGCGGTGAGATCAGCATAGTCAAGAACACTCTCAAGGAGGTTGATTTTATCTGCGGTAAGAGCCTCGTAGCGCTGGGACTCGGAGAGGATAGTGTGCAGTTCTTCTTCAGAATGGTCTAGCTTCTGCCTGTCAATCTTCTGCACACCAAACAAACGTAGGAAACTATTGGAAGCAGCGTTGAACAACCACATCGCGGGATAAAAACACAGGTAAAACAGCCAAAAGGGCAACGATGTCCACAACGCTACCTGCCGGGGTTTTCTAATGGCAAGATACCTTGGCATCAACCTACCCAGGACCATATGTAGCGCGCTAATGATGGCAAAGGCTACAATAAAGGCAATGCTGTGAACAGCGGTCTCTGATTGTATCCCCAGAGCCTGCAGCCCGGGCTTGAGCAAGCGAGCAAAGGCCGGCTCACCTACCCAGCCTAGCCCTAGGCTGGTAAAAGTCACACCTAGCTGGGCGGCAGAGAGCGAGGCGCTGAGGTTGTGAATGATTTTTTGCGCAAGACGCGCTGGGGGAGTGTCCTGATGGAGCAGGTCCTCAAGCTGGGCTCCACGCATTTTGATAAGGGCAAACTCCACGGCTACAAAGAAGGCGTTAAGGAGTACCAGACAAAAAGCAATAAAAATCTGCAACTCTGTCCCGAACATGGAGCGATGGCCTTAAGGGTTTAATCTTAAGCTGAGAGTAGGGGTGGAGAGAGAAAGAAAAATCTGAAAGGAATGGAAGGTTCGTGGTGGAACTATGTCAGGATCGTTCATAACTCCCCTATTTAGGGAATACTTTATCCAAGCACAAATTGAGGGTAAAAAGCAAGGGGCATCTCAAAGCTTTACCCATCACAATCCTGCTACGATATTATATTGTTAAGAACAAATTGTTTAAACACAAAATACTGTATCCGTTGTCAATTTTGCCCGAGTCTGCCTACCACATTTCTTTAAGTAACCCCAGAATTGTCTCTTCCCCACCACCCTTCTCCTCGGGACGATACCAGATTGACATTTCTTCGAATACCGCGTGAGCCACTGCAGGTAACTCCTCTTCTTTAGCGCCAACGTCCCGTAGACGCTGGGGAACGCCAAAAGAAGCAATAAAGCTCTCTACCGTCTGTGCAGCCTTGGCAGCGACTTCTCCAGGCTCCTTGCCCTTGCCTGATATTCCCAGGGCCTCGGCGATCAAGACCTGGCGGGCAGCCGTAGTCGGGGCAAGAAAGCGCATCACCGGTGGCAGGGCAATACACGAAGTAATCCCGTGAGGAACGTCCCAATGGGCACCGATCTGATGACCAAAGATATGACTGAGGCGTACGCCCACGTTCATAAGACCAAAGATCGACATCCAGGCAGCGACCTGGCACTGACCTCGCGCTTCTACGTTTTTGCTGTCCATAGACAGAGGCAGATAATGGTGCAGCCGACGGATAGCCTCAAGGGCAAGTGTGTCGGTCACCGGCTGGGGGTTGAGCGACCAGAGGGCCTCAATAGCGTGGTCCAAAGCCTTGATCCCTGTGGACGCCCATAGCCAGCTGGGAGTATGTAGGGTAACCTCAGGGTCAAGAACAATTACCTTGGGAACAATGCGGGGATCAAAATGCACCCCTTTGACGCGAGTCTTCTCATCGGTCATTCCTGCTCCAGGAGTAAACTCGCCAGCCGAAAGCGTGGTTGAGATGGCAATCTGAGGAACTGCGTCTTGGGTCTGGCCATCCAGAAGACGGAGAGCCACAATCTTAGCCGCGTCAATGGGGCTTCCCCCACCATAGCTAATAATCATATCCGCCTGTGCTTCCCTGGCCCGCCCAGCAGCCTCATCTACCGTGTGGCTAGGCACATGCTGCTGGCAGCCACTATAGGTCCCCACCCAACGATCTCCCAGGAGTCCTTCGAAGCGGCGCACAAGGTCAGTTTGGGTTGCCAGGGTCTTTCCCGTCAAGACAAAGGCCCTGTTCTTCCCCAGTTTGTCAATCTCCCCAGGTACACGATCAAGACTGCCCCGGCCGAATATGACTTTCTCCAAAAGCGGAAACTTATACTCCTGCACCATAGAGTTTTCCCTTCTCTGGCTATTGGCTTTGTCCCTTCTTACTATCTCTCTTAGATGGATGCAAGCTCAACCCTTGACCTGCAGGTCGAAGCAAAGCCCGTGTAGTGTGCTGTATCCATGAATTAAATAAATTAAGCTCCTCTCTTCCTGCGTGCATAACACACGCTACCCTTCCTCCTGCCGTCTTGCCTTTACTCCATATAGGGTGTTGAATACCCTATATGCTAAGGGCTGAACTGGATAGTGCATCGGCGTGCGCTAGAGCCGGATGAGTCCTTGGTGGAGATCAAAATCTGGCGAGTTCTCAGAAGTCCAAGGTAACCTCACGGTTTTAAGTACAGCCTTGTTTATATCATTGGAGAGGAACGGATTCTGGGGTACGATATGGAGCGAATCGCAGCAGGAAAAACTGTTCAGAAAATCCATGACATCACCTTCACCAGCTACGAAGCCATGCGTAAGATCCTCACTCCTCGGCACCTTGAACTGGAGGGGTAGGGATGTCCCAGATTGGCGTAGTTCCTGGCGCTTAGTGTCGAGCACATAATCACCGAAGACGTACAGCATACCCTTTTATTTGTATTGTAGGGATCCCTGAGGAGTGCAGCGGTTGCTATTTTACTCGTTTATAACCTACGATCAAGGCAGATGTTCATGCGCATAGCAATAACCCGTCAACCCTTGACCCTCAAGTCAAAGCAAAGCTATCTTAATAGCAAAGATGCTTGCCGAATGGCTTGCCGAACGGCCTGTCCAAAGGAGAGGAAGGCATGAAGCGGGATTGCGGAATGCAGATTTCAAATCAGAGTTGGTTCTGGCTACTTCTACTCGGTATGCTTCTTTTGCCCAATACTGTTCTGGCCATTGATGAATCCAGGATTGTTGACCTGACTTACACCTTTGACCAGGACACAATCTACTGGCCCACAGCCAAGCCGTTTGCGCTCGAAAAAGTCGCCTTTGGAGAAACCGAGGCGGGCCATTGGTATGCCGCTAACAACCTATGTTTGGCTGAACACGGTGGCACTCATATGGATGCGCCTATCCATTTTGCCGAGGGTAAACGGGCGGTAGATGAAGTACCTCTGAATCAGCTTATTGGCCCAGCAGTAGTCATCGATGTGCGAGATCAGGCAGCCAAAGATGCGGATTACCGGCTTTCAGTTGCAGATATCCAAGCCTGGGAAAAGGCTCATGGCGAAATTCCCCAAGGGGCCATTGTGCTAGCACTGACCGGTTGGGGAAAATTCTGGCCTGACAAGAAAAAATACCTTGGTACAGACAAGCCGGGAGATACCAAGAACCTACATTTTCCTGGTTTTTCCCGGACAGCAACCGAGTTTTTAGTCAATGAGCGAGACATTGACGCCCTGGGGATTGACACCCCAAGTCTTGACTATGGACAATCCCAGGACTTTATTGCTCACCGCATTGCTAACGAGGCAAACAAACCCGGCCTGGAAAATGTAGCCAACCTGGATCGCCTCCCTCCTATAGGGGCTACACTTATTGCTCTGCCTATGAAGATTAAGGATGGCTCTGGCGGACCAGCACGAGTTATAGCACTTTTACCTTAAGAGCGCTGATAAAATGAAGAACAGATCATCTGGACAAATTTCTTGGATACCTGCTTATGCAGGTATGACGAGGCTTTCTGTCATTCCCGCAAAAGCGGGAACCTAGAATGCGTTTCCCTACAGTATGAACATATCTAATCTTTTAGGTCGGCTCTTTATTGTTGGTCTCCCTCGTCCAACGCTTGATGAGGAGACAAGAAAGTTTCTCACCACATTTTGCCCGGGGGGAGTCATTCTTTTTCATCACAATGCCCCCGACCCGCAGACTCTCCTGACCCTTTGCCATGACCTACACTCCCTCCCTTCACCCCCCCTCATTACCATTGACCATGAAGGCGGCCGAGTACAGCACCTGGCTTCACCGTTTACCCACTTTCCCACGGTCGCATGTTTAGGCGCAACCCATTCCCCTTTTTTAGCCGGCCGGGTGGGAGAAGTCATGGCAAAAGAACTGCGGGCAGTAGGGATTGATCTGAATTTTGCCCCTGTACTCGATGTCCTGACTAATCCAGATAACCCGGTGATTGGCGATCGAGCGTTTTCCTCCCGGCCAGATATTGTTGCCAGAATGGGAGGCGCGTTGATGCTGGGTTTGCAAAAGGGTGGGGTGATTCCCTGCGGAAAACATTTCCCCGGCCATGGACATACCAGCACAGACTCACACGCAACCCTCCCACGTGTAGACAAGACCTTTGACGAGTTAATGCAGACAGAGATTCTACCGTTCCGTCGAGCTATCAGCGCACAGATAGGAACAATGATGACCGCTCATGTTCTTTATCCGGCCCTGGACCTCGACCAACCGGCAACCCTTTCTTCTACCATCCTCACCGGTCTCCTGCGTCAGAAACTTGGCTATCGCGGGGTGGTAATTACCGATGACCTAGAAATGGGGGCGATTGTCTCCCACCTGTCTGTAGGCGAAGCTGCAGTCAAAGCTTTTTATGCCGGAGCAGACATGGCCCTCATTTGTCACAGCTGGGAGCAGGCCTGGCAAGCACGCGCAGCCTGCGAGCAAGCTCTGGCTAACGGTACCCTGACCCAAAGCCGCTTGGAAGAGGCTTACCACAGAGCGACCATGCTGAAGAAAAACCACTTTCGTTCTGGACCTCTCCCTCCTCTTTCCTCCATTGGTTCACCCAACCACCAAAAGCTAGTGGAGAAGATTGAGCAAAAATCCTCTCAGAGCGCGGACTGACCTGGATGGTAGATCTTATACGCCTTCCGACGCCTGGCCATATAACGGCTGACATACTCTCAATAGCACGGATGGAGCAACGCGGAATCCGGGACAAGAGGCCTTACGGCAAACATTCCTGGATTGTACTAAAAGAGAACACAGTTTTAAAACACCGCCAAAGGATTCACCGGAGAAGCCGTACCACGGCTCAGCACCAGAGGCGCAATCACTAGCAAAAATGCCCAACGCGATCGCTCGGCACAGGCTATACTAGCTGCCTCCAGGTCACAATTGTCTATAAGATGCACCCCCATGGCCACAATTGTTACCAGGTGGATGGGAGCAACAATCTTCTCATAACCACTGGGAAACACGTCACTGGCTCCATCCGCGCCCATGGCGGCAATGCGTCGTTCATAGAGCCAAGGAAGACAAGAAGCATGTAGCCCGGCCATTCCTTCCCGCAGGCCGTCCCAAGGCCCCTGGGCATGTGCTCGCGCGTGGCGACCCGTACGCACAAAAAGCACATCCCCCTCCTCTACCTGTACGCCCTGGGCCTTTTCCGCCGCCTCCAGATCCTCGGGCAAAATGGCTTCCTTGGGTTCCAGCCAGTTTATGTTTTTGACCCGTGGAATATCAAGAATAACCCCACGGGCCACAATGCCTTCCTTGATGGCGTCAATGGCGCCGTTTTTGGCTCCATGGATACCCACGTCTGTGGCTGGATACCCGTTGTACATTTTGTTCTCGTGAAAGACGTGGCACAGGGCATCAAGGTGGGTGGTGGCAAGGCCATGGGGAGCAATAGCAAAATAATCCGCACTGTAGGGAAGAGGAATCGGAGATTCCCCTTCTCCTCCGGTTTGCACCATAAGATGCGTAACCGGTGTAGGATTGTCGGGAGCAGGAGTGGTGGCCAGGGGCAAAGACAGAGAAATAGTCTTGCCCTCTCGCACAAGGCCAACAGCCCTGGCCCGTTTCTCCGACGTGATATAGTTAAGAGCGCCAAACTGATCGTTGGGACCCCATTTGCCCCAGTTGCTTAAGCTGGTGAAGAAACCTTTAATCTGCTCCTCTGTTAGATCCGCATGTGCTGCCATAGTTCATCTCCTTTCCCCATATTTTAGCTATAGTAAAGCCGGTCTATTGGATCTCCAGAAGTATGGGCATAGCCAGGAGTGGACCGCGCGTCTGAGCCCAAAAGGGTGAGAGGGACGGGAGGACCTTCCTGAGAGGCTGGGGCAGGATAATGGCAACTTCGGTCTGTCCCTGCAGCCGCTCCCTGAGCGCCTCCAGCAGCCTTTTCGATCTGGGGTAAAAAACCAACTCTACCTCAGTCTCGGCCGAGATACCAACCTCCTCTTTAGCCATCCTCAGCGCAGTGTCCATTCCTCCCCACTCATCTACTAGACCTCTCTTTTTGGCCTGTTCTCCGGTCCATACCCGGCCCCGTCCTAAACTGTAAACGTCTTCTAGCTGCAGATCTCGTCCCTGAGCCACCTTGCGAGTAAAGGCTTGATATACTCCGTCCGCAATCCGTCTTACCTGCTGTCTTTCCTCTAGAGACCAACTCTTAGAAGTGTCAAAGAGCCGGGCATAGCGACCGCGGCTAAGCGTCTCAGTATTGAGGCCGAGCTTCTGGAGAAACCCCTTGACATTGGGAAGAGCAAACACCACACCAATAGAGCCAGTAAGGGTAGCCGGTTGGGCAACAATCTTGGTTGCAGAGGCGGCAATATAATATCCTCCAGAGGCAGCTAAACCTGACATCGAGACCACTATAGGTTTCTTTTCCTTAGCTGCTAAGACGGCCCGCCAGATAAGATCTGAAGCCAGAGCAGACCCCCCGGGGCTATCCACACGGAAAACAATAGCACGGACTTCGTCGTCTTGTGCCGCCTGTTGGAGCGCTTCAACAATCGTTTCAGCTCCCATAGTTGCGCCGCTAGCCCTCCACCGACTTTTACCAGAAGTGATGCCACCAACCCCATATACTACGGCCATTTTTGGTCCTTGCATTAGACCCAAAGAGCTAGGCTTGACCTGACGGTAGGTAGCTAGGGAGACTGTGTTTACCTCTGTTCCTTCCTCCTCGCGTAGTTCCTGAAGGATTTCGTCGAAATATCTCACGCCGTCGATCAATCCAGACTTTTGGAAATCCTCCACCGTAACCGTGGGAGCATTGATTAGGCTTTGAACTTTCTCAGTAGTAAATCCCCGGGCTTCAGCAATACCGGCAAGAAATTGGTCGTTAAGGCTGTCAAGCAGGGAATTCGCCATCTCTCGGTGAGGCTCAGACATAGTCTCGCGGTTAAGGAAATCTCCGGTTATCTTGTACTCCTTGATTTTCTCCACCTGCATATCGACGTCGAGCTTTCCCCATACCCCACCAAGGAAAATGTATGTAGCCGAAAGACCACTAAGGGGTAAGAGTGTGTTTTCAGAGAAATAGATTTTTTCTGCCGCACTAGCCAGGTAGTACTCCAGGTTGCCTGAGAGATCCTCACCCATCACCCAGGCAATCACTGGTTTGCCTACCTCCCGCAGTTCCTGCAGGGTATGACGCATCTCCTGAACTTTAGCCAAGTCAAGCTCTAGGGGAGTTATCTTAAGAATGACCCCTTTGAGGCGCTCATCTACTTTAGCTTTGCGAAGTTCAAGCAGGAGGTCCATGAGTACCTTCTGACGAGAGCCAACAAGCTGCCCCAGAAGATCAGAAGGAGGCTCATCGATGTAACTCCCTCCTATATCCACAACCAGGAAGCTTCCTTCAGGTATGTCAGGCTCACGTGTGGCCAGGAAAAAGCCAAGGCCGATGATCACCACAAGAGCCAGAATAATCCATTTTTTTCTCTTTCTCACGGCTTTCTCCTGCTTATGAACCCTAAATCACTTCCCTGTCTTTCAACCCCGCAACCTCCTCCCGGCTCAGGCCAAGAAGCCCAGTATACACCGTCTCGTTATCATGCCCCACAGGTACCGAACCCCGCCAAATCTTGCCAGGAGTTAAGGAGAAATGCGGTAGTACGCCAACTCCCTTCACCTTTCCCACCTGCTCGTCCTCCCACTCGGTATGTACCCCACGGGCCTGGTAATGAGGATCCTCAGCCATATCTTGGCTGGTCATGATTGGGCAGCAGGCCACCTGAGCCTCGTTAAGTACACCCACCACTTCCTTGACCGTATGCTCACTGATCCAGCCACGCAACAAAGCGTCAAACTCAATCCCCTCTATTGACTCTACCTCAGTATGGGCCGTGTGCCACTTCTCTTCGTGGGGATCAAGGCCAATAACCTGGCAGACACGTCCGTAAATGCCATGACCAACCGCTGCCACAACCACCCAACCATCTTTAGCCTGGAAGGTATCATAGGGTTGGAATGCCGGAGCCTTGTTGCCTGAACGCTCACGAACAACTCCTCCAGCGGAAAAATACTCTACCATCGTACCAGAAAGAAGATGGTGAATAGCCTCAAACTGCGAGAGGTCAACCACCTGACCCCGGCCAGTTTTCTGGGCATAGATATATCCAGCCAGTGAAGACCACAGGCAAAATAGCGCAGTAATGTAGTCAGCCGTCCAGGGAGCCGCCCGGGTTGGAGGCAGGGGATCGGGAAATCCAGTTTGGTACATCATACCACCAAACGCCTGACCAATCATGTCGTAGGAAGCCCGACCCAGATAATCGGGATGTCCACTCTGCCCGTAACCCGAGATATGAGCAATAACAATTTTGGGGTTGGCTTGCAGCACCACCTCATCGCTTAACCCCCAGCGGTTATAGCCTCCAGGTTTAGAGCTCTCCATCCAGATGTCGCAAATTTTAACGAGCTGTAAAAACAGTTCCTGGCCCTTGGGCTGGCTTAAGTTTAGGGTAATATAGAATGAGTTCCTGCGGTCCTGGATCCAAGAAGTTGCCACCTTTCCTTGACCATCCTTGGTAGGTAGCTGAATACCCAGGTGCCGCCAGGTGGCATCGCCTTCTCCGGGACGCTCGACTTGGATGACCTCCGCGCCCATCTCGGCAGCCAAGCAAGCGGCAAAAGGCTGGGCAATAAGGGTACCGCTAGAGAGGACGCGGACCCCTTGGAGGGGACCGAACTGTTCAGGAAGCAGAGACGGTTTGTTTTCCATAAACATCCTTCCTATTTTAATGTCATGTGCTATCCCTAGCGAAAATTTGTTGTTAAGGCAAACGACTTTAACCCTTGCTTTGGTTTACCAGCAAGACCAGAATCAACCCGACTGGAGGCCGACTAGTTCTACCGCAACATGGCTTCCAGCTTGATCAGGGCATCCTGAGATAGAACGGGCCCCTCGGCAATCTCTGTATCCTCTTTCACCCTCTCCAGTTTTGAGGTTGCAGGAATAAGAGTAGAGACTTCGGGTTTGGCCAGCAGGTATTCGAGCAGAGCTTGGCCTGGAGTGGTAACTCCATAAGGGCGAAGAAAGGAGAGGTCTTGCCGTTCTAGTGCTCGTAGTAGCCGTGTGCGGCTAAACAGGGGACAGATAGGCGTCATGACTAGCACACCCATATTAAGCTCCTTGACCAGGGGGAGAATCTCCTGCTCCGCTTCTCGCTGTCCCAGGTTATACGGGATCTGGATGGTGTCGAATACACTCGTCCTCATGGCTCGCATCATTCCCTTAGTCTTGTAGTCTTCGAGGAGCGGAGTGACTCCTTCCCAGGCAGCCATGTTATGAATCTGCATAAGGTCAATATAAGATCAATGACATCCACCTGAAGCTTGCGCAACGACTCCTCGATCTCGCCACGGGCTGCCTGGCGACTGTGGGCAAGGACTTTTGTTGCTACAATAATTCCCTCACGCCTGCCCTGCAGGGCCTGACCAAGAACCTGCTCGGCCTCACCGTACATGGGGGCAGTGTCGAACAGGTTGACCCCACAACGAATGGCCTCGGTGACTAGCTGGCGGACGTGCTCAACGCCTTGCTTGCCCCGGACATCAAATGTACTCCACGTTCCCATGCTCACCACACTGACCTGGAGGCCTGTCCGACCAAGAACCCGATACTGCATGGTCCCTCCTGTTACAAGGCAAAACAGAAAGGGCGGGATTTCCCGCCCTTTCTGTTAAGAGCGTGAAAAAGGAGTCGAAGCTTTAGGCTTCGTAGCTGCGCAGCACCTTGTTTTTACTCTAGATATGGAACTCAATGACGTCACCCTCCTGGACAACGTAGTCCCGTTGCACCCGCTGACCCTGGAATTTGCCTAGCCCCCATACTCGGGCAAACTTAAGCTTCTCGGCAAAATCTTTATGGATAGAGGCCCCGGCATCAAGGAGGGTGCTCCCCCTGGGGAGAACCACCGGGTCGTCAAGCGAAGGTTCTTTCCCCCGGGCCTTAGTGTAGACCCGGACAATCTCAAGAACATCATAGATCAGCTGTTTTAGTTCTTCTAAGTTAGTGCCTTCCTGAGCAGAGACAGTAAACAGAGGCAGCTTTTCACCATACAGCTCCTGCAAAACAGCAGCGGTCTCCTCAGCCCCCTCCATGTCGCACTTATTACCAAGAAGGAGCGTTTTTTTAACCACTCGTCCTGGCTCTCCAGGAATATGATTCTGTGCCTCTCTACCTAGCGAGATCTTCGAGCCGTTCAGAAGGTCCTCCACAACACTAATCTGATCCAGGGCATCGTCCTGGCTCAGGTCCATAACCAGGAACACAATGTCGGCGTTGCGGATAAAAGAAAAAACCCACGAATCGGTATGCTCAGGCGAGACAGGAGGTAGATCCACAAGCTGAATCTGTACATTCTCGAACGCTACCATTCCTGGGCGAGGGTAGCGTGTAGTAAAAGGATAATCCGCCACCTCCGACTGGGCATGGGTAAGACAACTGAGAAGCAGGGACTTCCCCACATTGGGCAGCCCCACAAGAACCACCTGCCCAGCTCCTTCCTTGTCTATATAAAGCGAAGATCCCTTGCCTGCCGGTCCTTTCTTTTGGGCTTCAGCCTTATGCCTGGCAATACGCCGCTTCAAGTCACCAACAAGATGGTCCGTACCCTTGTGCTTGGGGATAATGGCAAGCATTTCCTCCAAGACCTGGATTTTCTCGATCGGCGTCTTTACCTCACGGTAGCGCTTTTCGACTTCGTGATAGTGTGGTGGCAGATTTGCCGGCATCTTTCCCTCTGTGTTTACGACTTAAGACAGAGGAGGGGGGACTGTCAAGAGAGACCCGCGGATCACTATGGACCCAGGGGAAGCCTGAGGAGGGAGAGCGGATCAACTCGAGCGTCTTGCACGCGGACTCCAAAGTGAAGGTGAGGACCCGTTGCCCTTCCGGTGGCGCCAACCGTACCAATGAGCTGCTCCTTGGTCACCTTCTCCCCTTCACGTACATGCTGCTTCTGCAAATGAAAATACATGGTGTGAATGCCAAACCCATGATCGAGAACAATCAGCCTGCCAGCAAAAAACTGCTCGTCAACCAAAACCACACGACCCGTGTTTGCCGCTACTACGGCCGTGCCAAGCGGCGCCGTAATGTCTGCGCCGGTATGCGGACTGCGAGGCTGCCCATTAATAACCCGACGCCGGCCAAACCCTAACGGCTGAGCAGCCCTGTTCACAGGCAAGATAAAGCCACCCTGCCAAAGCTGTTCAGGCGTAACCGCTGCTAACGCTGCTTTGAGCCTTTTTGACTCTTGCCGTACGCGTTTGAGGGTCTTAGCATCCAGATCTACTTTGTCACGGGGCAGTGTTAACTTCTGAACCCTAAACTTAGCGTCTATAACGTCCACTTTGCCAACAAGCCGTTGGGGTTCTTCAGAAGCCTCAGGAGCCCTCGCTCCGGGCGGCCCCACTCCGGCGGCCTCCACATAAAAAGAGCGGGTTCCCGGCTTTTCAGCCAGATCTATGCCTATAAGGGCAGCAACTCCCGTATTAGAACCCATGGAAAAGAAACGGATAGGACGTCCAGCAAAAGAGCCATTAATAAGGCCCGCCTTGTTGACTCCGTCTACACGGATGAGTACAACCTCACCTTGCTTGACCTTCTCGGGTTCCCAGGAGAGGCGGGGAGGATCAGCTGCAAACAGATGGGCAGAGAAAAGACAGAGATACAGACAGAGCAGGAAGGGACCGGTGCTTTTAACCTGTTGCAAAGAAACTAGAGAAGAGTTCCCTCTCCCTTGGTAGGCTTTCTGGGGCAGATTTCTTAGAGAGCATGCGGTTTTTCTGTATTCCATAACATACGCAGGTTAAAAACTCCGAATACACCCCACTTCCTGTAAACCCACCAGGGAGAAGTAAGGATAAGAGTTCGCAGGTTACTCTACAATCCCTTTTGAGCCTCATTGATCTGGGCAGTCTCAGCCATAGGCCTGGGCCACCAACGGTCTTCCCATTCGTTCCACAGATCTTTTAAGTAGGGCATCACCTCTTGGGCAAAGAGCTGGGTGTTCTTTTGCGTCAGCTCGCGGGGCATAGAGCCAAAGTGTAGAAGGAGCATCATCTGCCCAACATGCAATTCCTTAATGACCTCACGAAGTTTTTCACGTACCGTGGCCGGGCTACCAGCAATGATAAAGCCCATGTCGACCATCTCTTTCCAGCTGAGGGTGCTGCCGAATAGGTCAGCATCCTGACTAGCCTGTGTTTTCACGGCATTCTCAACCGTCCTTTGTGTGAGGTAGCCTGGCACCTGAGCAAATCCTCTCCAGACATGCAGACAGCGGTTGAAGAAATAATCAAGGTGCTCACCATACTCCTTCTCGACCAGGGAGTCACTTTCCGAGACGGCTACCACTTGAGCATAGCCCGCACGGTAAGGGTTGTGATCTTGGCCTTTTTTATCCATCACATCCCAAAACCCTTGCATTACCTGAGCAGCACGCTTGTAGCCAAAATAGCTAAGATAAGCATAAAAGTAATCGTAGTTCGCACAGAAATCCCAGGTCTCAAGGCTTCCGCCTCCAGGAATCCACACCGGCGGATGGGGCTTTTGTACCGGCCGAGGCCAAATGTTGATATAGCGGAGCTGAGTATATTTGCCGTTGAAGGCAAAGGGCTCCGGCTTTGTCCATGCTTGCATGACGAGGTCGTGTGCCTCACGGTACTTCTCGCGCAGAGTGGCCGGGGTTTGGCCATAGCAGTGGTTTGAGTCCATGGAGGTACCCACCGGAAAGCCGGCCACCAGCCTACCCCCACTCATCACATCAAGCATGGCAAACTCTTCGGCCACGCGAACAGGTGGGTTATAGAGGGCCAGACTATCGCCCATTACCACCAAGGCTGCCCGAGAAGTTCGTCGGGCAAGAGCCGCCGCCATAATGTTGGGAGAAGGCATTAACCCGTAGCCGTTTTGGTGGTGCTCGTTCACACCAATACCATCGTAACCCATGCGGTCAGCAAATTCCAAGTCATCCAGGTACTCATTATATAACCAGTGGCCTTTCTCCGGGTTGTATAATTCACTAGGAATGTCTACCCAGACACTGCGATACTTCTGTTTAAAGTCGTCAGGCAGATAACGGTAAGGCATAAGATGAAACCAGGTGAATTTCATAACATCCTCCTTGGTTGGTAATTAGAACAAGTCCTGCCTACCCTTCCCGATCCTGATTAGTAGGGGTTGTTTTTTCTTTTAACATAACAAGGGTTGCACCCCAACCTCCTGCTTCTGGAGGGGCTTCCTGAAAAGAGAGGACATTGGGACTTTGGGAGAGAAGGGAGCGAACCATCTCTCGTTGCACACCGATTCCCTTACCATGAATGATCCGTACCTCGCGGAGGCCGGCCTCGTAACATTGGTAAATATACTCCTCCACCACACTTTTGATCTCTTTAGGAAGGAAGGGATGGAGGTCGATTGAGTCCTCAATGGGTAGGAGAATAGGCTCAGAAAAGGGATCATCCGCATTAGCTGTGGAATTGCCCTGCTTTCTCTCTGACTCTTTCAAGCGCTCAGTAACCCTCTCTTTCAGATGGACGCACCCAGTGTGGACATATCCTTAGTGCTCTACATTATTTCTCTTCCGACCACTCCCCTCGCTCCTCCAGCACCTTTTTAGCGGTCTTTAGCCCTTCGACCCTACAAGGCACTCCACCGTATGTGGCCATTTGAAAAATAACCTCAGCAACTTCTTCTTTGGTTGCACCAACATTTAACGCGGCATGAATATGCATGCGTAACTCATCCTGGAAGTTGCGTGCGGTGAGGGCTGCCACGGCACATAGCTCCCGCTGTTTTTGTGAGAGCACCTCACGGGCATAAAGACGACCAGTGAAAAACATGGAGAACTGTTTGGCTAGCTCTGGATCAAACTGTCGCCATAGGGCGTACGCTCCCTCACCTTTCTTGGGTGGACCAAAGAGCATTTCCGCCGTTTTGCGGGTCAGTTCAGCTAGTTCCTTTTCATCCATCCTTGTTCCTCCTTTTACTCTTCATCCTGCATCCACACTTGCACCGACCAGCGCACCTCATCTTCTTTCCAAAAGAATGCCCCCCGCTTTTTGGCAGGAAGAAATTGCACGGCCTTCTTATATGCAGCCTGGCTCCTCCTGACAACCTCAGGGAGAAGGGTACGAGACTCCCGAGGAAGGTCTTGGTAAATAACCGAGAGGATATACTGATGTTCCAGTAATGCCTGACAAAGGACCTCTGCAAGGCTTCTTTTTTTTCTCTCAGCACTATCGGAGTTTGTCACTTCCATTAGTGCATGGTCCACATAGACGTAGTATTGCCCCGCTGCCGTTTTTGCCGCTTGCTCATTCTTGTTTCCAACCATTACCTCCGCTTCGGCAAGCTTTTCCCGGGCAAAGGCCAGTGCTACTTTGGTCCTCTCCTCTGAGGTTGCAGCGGCAGAGAGCTCCCGTCCTTCTCGCCATTCGTCAAGAAAATATAGAAAACTGTCAGGGGTACGGCCGGGCTCAGGTAGCCACTCAATATTGGCAAAGGTGGTCGAGAATCCGTGCCCGGCAAAGCCCAGTGTCGGAGCCAGCAGTAGAAACCATAGGAAACATACCCACAGAGCAAAAATTCTAGAACTCATGAGGAAAACAATGCTTCTACTGGCACAATAGAATGCATCTGAGTGTCTATCCCTTCGTTGTACTGCACCACCTCAATCATAAAGTCAACCATTACCACTTCCCCCTGAGGCGCTATCTCGAAAAAGAGCTTATATATCCCGGCCTCAGGAAAGATATGGTGCACGGGAATGTCAGGGCCAAAGTAAACCTGTTTGCTCGGCCCGCGCATCATCTGCACCATCATCCTCGCCATTTCGCTGGGATCACCCCTGCGCTCTCGCATCATGCGCATCATGGCCGCCATGTCTGGGGTGTAGGCATGCTGGTGGCCAAAGTGCTCACCATCAAGACGCCACAAGGCAAGATGGACTTCGCCACCCAGATACAGACCGAGATCGGTCACTGGTTTTCCCTCTGTTGTCTCAACATGGCAGACAAGCTCTACCTCATGTCCTGCTACAGGCGGGTCAGGAGAAGAACGCAGAGAAATTCTGTACCTATCCAGGAGCTTCTCACGGCGTAAGTCCCTTTGCGGAGTTTTGTGCTCGCCGTCTTCTCCTACAGCAATCTCGAACCGTTTAAACCAGGTCCGATCCTTGTGGGTAAACTCAGCAGTGACAATATATTCCCCAGCATAGGGAAAAACATGCGGATAGTGAAAGGTAGCTTTAGCAATGTCCTGAGGAGAAAGGGAGAAAAAATCCTCATGATGAGTGTGAACAAAGTAGTCGAGGTCACGACTGACAATAAAAGTGTGAAGGATACGTTCATGGAGAATCTGCAAGTCAGAGACAGGGACACCAAGTTTAGTATCCTTAACAGTATAGGTGAGCATAGTCTTCTGGCCAGTAGCCGGACGACTGGGATCAAGCCTCAGCTCGACCCGATAAGGGCTAGAGGGCTTACCAATAAAGACCTTTTCAGCAGGTCCCCTTTGGCACGAGCAAGCCAGGATAAGAGCGGTAAGAAAAAATATAATGAAACCCATAGAGCTATGTTATTGATATTACCTGAGTGACAGGAAAAAACCAAGTCTTTGTGCAGACTTAGGTTTTCATTAGGGTCCTTGCTTTTCCCCGCATCTTGCTCTATAAGGATAACGGTCACAAGGGCAGGTTGTGGAAAGAGGATTTGAGCCCTGAGCAACGATGTAAGGGGTTTCGGGGAGGTAGGACCATGGGAACGGATCTAGATATGATCCGCCTTTTTAGCTACTATCGTGATGCTGAGCTGAGGGGCGCGGCTTTGCTACTTAAACTCATCCACAGGATGGATGATGCGGAGGCACAGGTCAAGCTTGCCCGCCACCTGGCTGATGAAACTCGCCATGCTTGGCTGTGGACCAAACGCATTACTGAACTAGGAGGAACTCCGGTTAGGATTGCAGATGGATATCAAACTCGCATTGGGCGAGAAATAGGGATTCCTAAGACGCTGACGGATATTTTGGCCCTTACAGTAGTGGTTGAGGAACGCTCTGAGCGCCGTTACCTGGAGCATGCCCAAAGAGCAGGGGTAGACCCCAACACCTTGGCGATTCTCCAAGAAGTAACCAAGGATGAAAAATGGCATATCGGCTGGATGCGGAACAAACTTGAAAAGATGGCCGCCGCCAAAGGTGAGCAGGAACGGGCTGTTTCAGCTCTCCAACGTTATCGAGAAGTTGACCGCGAGGTATTTGCTACCCTAGTAGAACAAGAGCGGGAGAAGTTTGGGTTTTCCTTCTCGGATAACTCTGCTGGCCAGGCATAACTTTTCCCTAGTGTTTTGCCGATAGAGTCTGCTATTCAACGCTTACTTCAATGCGGTATAAGCCTGCCATCTGATGTCTTCTCCAGATTTGGCAGAGAGTGCCCGCCCATACCGCACCACTCGCCGTCGACCACGGCGTAAGAAACCTTCCCGAGCGCCTCGTCCTAAGGCTGCCTTTTCTGCCTATAGCGAATATGCTCTTTTTCTCCTCTTCTTTTATGGATTACGCACTCTGCCGTTCTCATTTGCCTTTAGACTAGGCCAATGGTTAGGACACTTGCTCTACTATCTTGATCGACCCCACCGTCGGGTGGGAATGATCAATCTTGCTATTGCTTTCCCAACTAAGACACATTCTGAACGGCAAGCGATCCTCAAAGAATCCTTTGCCAATCTTGGTCGTATGGTCATGGAATTCTGCCACCTTCGCTCCCTCACCAGTGAAAATATCCATAAATATGTTACTCCGGCTGACCCAGAGCTGTGGCAGCGACTTGTTGCCGAATTTTCTGACAAAGGGGCGCTTATCCTCACCGGCCACTTTGGCAACTGGGAGTATCTAGCCTGCGCCCACGCTCTTTATGGCTGTCCTGTTCATATTGTTCACCGGCCCCTGCGAAATCGCCTCATTGACGCCTTTATCACCCATGAGCGCGAACGTTGTGGAACAAAAATTCTTCGTAAAAGCACTGCTGGCTTTGAGGTGCTGCGGGCGTTTAAGCAACAAGCTCTCATAGTCCTACCCATTGACCAGAACGCCTCTGGACGTATGGCAGTCTTTGTGGATTTCTTTTCTCGACCAGCTTCCTCTTCTGTAGGACTAGCAACCCTAGCCCTAAAGTTCGGAGCGGCGGTATTACCAGCCTTTCTAGTGCGAGAGGGAGGAACTCCTCGTCACCGGATTATTCTTCTGCCGCCAGTAGAGCCAGTCCGAACAGGAAACTTAGAAAAGGATCTGCAAGAGACAACCCAAAAATTCACCCGCGTCTTTGAGCAGATGGTGGCACAGTACCCGGAACACTGGTTGTGGCTGCATAAACGCTGGAAAAGACAGCCCGAGCATGAGCCGCCGGTCTATTAATCCCTCTTGGTGAGGGCGAAGGGTTCTCTGAAGGTTTGCTCAGGGGCTCACTAAAGGGATTGCGAAGGGATAAAAAAAGGGAGTATGGAAGAACAAAAAAATCGCAAGGAGAAAAGATGAATCCTATAATTGGGCGAACGTCTGTATCTGTAAACGCGCTCGAGGGCAGGGTCCGATCGCTTGATCTCCTGATTGCACTTTTTGTGCTTTCACTTTTGCTGGCGGCTGCGGTGTACCAGTTTCATACCTACAATAAATACGCACGCAGCTCCCCTCTCTCCCAGGAATCAGCCCAGGAAGCGGCTGAGCCCTCGGTTCCCACAAAACAGAAGTAACGCAGTGAGCAGGCTACAAACTATGTGCGAAGAGCTGAGAATTGATTGTTGAAGGCTGAGCGCTTACCGCTACTAAAGCACCACCTGATAAAGGCCGATATTAGCAGAGCTGAGAAGATCTTTTATGGTGTGGAGCTTATACTCCTTTTCGTAGCAGACCCGCTTGATGCCGGTATTAACCAGAACCTTCAGGCAATGAATACAGGGAGTGTGGGTGACATAGATATCTGCGTCGCGGATACTTACTCCATTCTTGGCTGCATGGGCGATAGCATTAATCTCTGCGTGGATAGTGCGGTAGCAGTTCTCCTCCATCTCACCGCCAGGCGTCTTTGTCTCATAGACCAGACAACCAACGTCTATACAGTGAGGCAGTCCAGTCGGAGCCCCATTGTAGCCAGTAGCTAAGATATTCTTATCCCGTACAATGACTGCCCCTACCTTTGCCCGGCAGCAGGTCGAACGCTCAGCCACTTGCCGGGTAATGGTTATAAAGTACTGATCCCATGAGAGACGTCCGCCCATAACCTCCTAATCCTCTCCTCATAAGGATGAAGGTTGAACCCCGTCTAGCAGAGCTTCAACTATTGTTGGTTCGTCTAGAAGAAGGAGGTGTTCAGTCACCGCCTGCTCAGCTGGATGGCTGACATTTATGGTTTCACTTATAGAGGGCTGCTCAATGATGGTGAGCGGCATCGGGATAAAGGTAAGAGCAAAAAGCCCCACTGTAAGCCAGCCGTACAATCTACGGCGAGGATCTAGAAACGAAATGGCGTCTTGGGTAGGAGGGTGATCAACCCCCAGCACAAAGTAAAGGAGAGCGCCCCAGACGATCCACCCTTTCCAACCTAGAAAACCGATGACAAGGATGACCACAATGAACGCCCGAGAGATCCAGCGATGGTAACGGCCAAAAAGAGCATAGGAAACATGCCCACCGTCGAGTTGACCGATAGGGAGGAGGTTAAGGAAGGTGACAAAGAGACCAAACCAACCAGCCAGGGCTATAGGGTGAAGCACAATGCTCACCTCGTCTGCCGAGACCCCTAAGGTAAGGCGAGTGAGCAGAGAGAAGAGCACCGAATCCCCCAAAATAATGCCGCCCTCGGTGGGATCAAGAGGTCGTATCTCTGAAAGCTGAAGACCAAGGATCACTGCAGGGACTGCAAGAATGACTCCAGCCCAGGGCCCAGCGGCCCCTACGTCAAAGAGGGCACGGCGGTTGGGCGGTGGCATGCGCATGCGGATAAAAGCGCCAAAGGTGCCGATAAGAAAGAAGGGCGGGGCAGGAATAAAATAGGGTAGGGTGGCCTTGACTCCATGGAGGCGGGCAAAAATATAGTGCCCCATCTCATGACAGAGCAAGATCGCCATAAGCGTAATGGCAAAGGGTAGGCCAAGAATAATGGAAGCCGGATCTACAAAAGGGTTAGCCCCTCGCTGGAAAGCCCCCGCGGTTGCCGTAGTTATCAACGTGGCACAAAAGAGTACAATATGAATCGGTGGGATTTTTTTCTCTGGGCGCACTTCGATCTTGACCCAGGAGGGGGTCCCGTCTGTCCTCGTCCAAGAGTCAGGATGAACCGGCCCACTTGTAAGAGAAGAGTTCCGGCGAAATACCTTAAGGAGCGACATCGGTTTTCTCCCCACCTAGCAGGGTTACCCTAACAGGTTCACCTACAGAACTACCGGTGCGCCCGGCAGCAGAGTCGTTACGGGCGGCAATCTCCAAATATCCCCAACTATTGACCACGGCAACAAACTCACCTTCTGTCACTGCAGTATAGGTGAAAGACAATCCTCGGATTTGCGTTTGTCCTATGTTAATGAAAAGCCTGTCCCTTGGGAAGGGGAGGAACGCGTGCTCGGGAATATTAGTGATAAGGTTGCCAAAGTGGTCAATATATATCACCTCGCCCACCACCTGGGTTTTTTCTTGGCGCGGAAGTGGCACACAAAGCTTCTCCATGGTAGCAACCTGCGGCCCCAATTCCGTCGGTGTGACTTCCGCAGAGAGATAAGCAGCCACTGGCGCAAAAACATCACGACCGTGAAAGGTAGAGCTAGGCGGGGAGAGAAAAAAGCGCGGATTAGTCAGATGAACGATCCGTACCACTTCTTCCTCTGGCGCGGCAAGGCTAAGAAGCCCGTTGTCCGGCCCCACAAAAAAATGGGTTTGCGTTTCTACCAACAGGCCACGCCGGTTACTGCCCACTCCCGGGTCCACAACCACCACGTGGATCGAACCCCGGGGGAAAAAAGGCACGGCCTGCTTCAAGATAAGAGCTCCGGCGAGAACGTTCTGCGGCGGAACTCCATGGGTAAGATCCACTATAGTAGCGGCTGGATGGATCTTCAGGATTACCCCCTTCATAATGCCAACGAAGGGATCCTGGAGGCCGAAATCTGTGAGCAAGGTGATTATCGATGAGGCCATGCCTTCACTCAAAAGCACTCAGACCGGTAATATCCCGACCAATGGTAAGGCGATGGATATCTTCGGTGCCCTCATAAGTATTCACCGTCTCCAGATTAAGCATGTGACGGATCACTGGATACTCGTCCGTGATACCGTTAGCACCCAGGACATCGCGAGCAATACGGGTAATCTCTAAGGCAATAGAGACATTATTCATCTTTGCCATACTCACGTGCTCTGGTCGCATCTTGCCCTCATCTTTCAGCTTGCCCAGGCGTAGGCAAAGTAACTGGGCTTTGGTGATCTCGGTGATCATATACACCAGCTTGCGCTGTACAAGCTGGTAGCCGCCAATAGGGCGCGAGAACATGACTCGGCTTTTCGCATAGTCTACGGCAGTCTCATAACAGGCTGAGGCTGCACCCACAGCTCCCCACGCAATGCCATAGCGAGCCTGCGTCAGGCACATGAGGGCCGATTTGAGCCCACTAGTGCCAAGAAGAAGGTTTTCCTCAGGAATCCAACAGTCTTCGAAAATCAGCTCGGAGGTCACAGAAGCACGAAAGCTAAATTTACCCTCAATCTCCCGTCGACTAAACCCAGGCCGCTCCTTTTCTACAAGAAAGCCACGGATCACGTCCCTGCCGTCCTGTTCAAGCTTAGCCCAAACCACCGCTACATCGGCAATAGTGCCGTTTGTGATCCAACGCTTCCAGCCATTGAGTATAAAGCCTCCCTTCTCCCGCCGTGCCCGGGTGCGCATTCCTGAGGGATTGGAGCCAAAGTCTGGCTCGGTTAGGCCAAAGCAGCCAACTGCTTCCGCCCTGGCCAAACGGGGAAGCCAGAAGTTTTTTTGGTCCTCCGAGCCAAAGGCATAGATGGGATACATGACCAAAGCCGATTGCACGCTGGCAAAGGAGCGTAGACCACTATCCCCGCGCTCCAGCTCCTGGCTGATGAGACCATAAGCAATATTATTTAGCCCTGCACAGCCATATGTCTGTGGGAGGGTTGAACCCAAAAAGCCCAGTTCTCCTAGTCGAGGGATAACCTGCATAGGGAACTTTCCTTCACGAAAGCAGCCTTGAATAAGAGGCAAGAACTCTTCCTCTACAAAGCGTCGGGCAAGGTCTCGCACCATGCGCTCTTCTTCGGTGAGAAGTTCTTCAACCTGATAGTAATCAACGTCAATAGAACGGGTCATATACAACTCCCTTCCTGAAATATGAGGAACGTCAACCCCATATACAAGGTACAATTTATCTCGTTCAACCACAAGAAACTTTGTCACTACCCTTAGATTTCCCCCCTACCCTGAAAGCGATTGACTCCTCAACATAGGGTTGCTAGGGTCGGAAAATAGGGAGAACAGCTATGTCAGTGAATAAAGCTATTCTTGTTGGCAACCTAGGGCGTGATCCCGAAGTGCGTTTTACCCCCGGAGGGAGGGCGGTGGCGAAATTTCCTCTGGCCACAAGCGAGGTGTGGACGGATGCCAGTGGCAGTCGCCAGGAACGGACCGACTGGCACAACATTGTGGTCTGGGGCAAACAAGCCGAGAGCTGCGGACAATATCTAACCAAGGGACGTCAGGCCTATATAGAGGGATCTATCCGCAGCCGCCAATACGACGACAAAGACGGGAACCGGCGCTACATTACAGAGGTGGTCGCCCAACGAGTGCAATTCCTTGGCGGCACTGGGGGAGCACGCGCCTCCCAGGAATCCTATGGTGACCTCCCTGCAGAGGAGGCTCCTTCCCCAGACGAGGAGGACATTCCCTTCTAAGCGGGAATGATCGACCCTCCATTGCCTATCTCTGCTATCCCGTCTCTAATCACTGCCTGACCCTGAGGATTGTAAGTTTCATAAGCATAGACCTTCAGCTCGCCCGGTTGTGATTTCTCCCATACATGGGTGGTGATAGCTTGGCCAGGGAAGACCGGACGGGATAAGTGCACCCGCAGGCGCTTTAACCTCCCGGGATCACCACTACACAAGTGATCGATAATAACCTTAGAACTAAAGGCCATGGTGCACAGGCCATGCACAATAATCCCAGGAAGCCCAGCCATCCTGGCGGTGGTTTCGTCGGTATGGATAGGATTGTAATCCCCTGAGGCTTCTGCGTAACGATGGGTCTGATCCCTATCAATGCTCTGGCTCACGTGGAGAAAAGACTCTCCTGAGGGGGTCAGCTCTGTCAGTTTTTCTTCTCGCTTTCCCCGGCTTCTCTTCCCTCGGATAAAGGCGGTAAAGAAATTTTTCTGCACCTCTTCTTCTCTCTGGTTGCGACAGTCTACTTCCACTGTCAAGGTCTCACCGTTAGCCTTTTCTTCAATAGACAAGATCCTTCCCTGGCTGGTGATTGTATCCCCAGGCTGTATAGGACGAAAGAATTGCATATCCTGCTCACTGTGAAGAAGACGCAAAAGGTCAACGCGGAGATCGGGGTCAGCTATAACCGAGGCTATGGCCATCCAGCTGACCACAGCACCAAACATAGGTGGAGCTATGATCCCGCCGGGACGGCTCTCATGCAAGAACCAAGGGTTGTCCTCATTATAGGCCCGGGCATACTTAACTGTTGCCTCGGCAGTGACAAGGAATGTTTGGGGGGGATAAACCTTGCCGATGAGATCATGGTTCATTGCCATAACAGCCTCTTAGTGCCAGCTAGGGTCACCAATACCCGTCATCAACAAAACTTACATATCTTCCCTTGCCAACAACAATATGATCAAGGACTTTCACCCCCATGACCTCTCCGACTTCGCGAAGCCTTCTGGTAATTTCCATGTCCTCCTGGCTCGGAGTCGGGTCTCCACTAGGATGATTGTGGATAAGAATCACGGCAGCCGCGGACTCACGGATGATGGGATTGAATACCTCACGGGGGTGGACAAGAGAGGAAGTCAGTGAGCCTTCGGATATTCTCACATCCTTGAGCTTACGGTTCTTTCCGTCCAGCAGCAAAACGTAAAACATCTCCTTTTTCTGATTGCCCAGGTGCTCACGGTAGTGTTGGAAGACATCCTGGCTAGAGCGAAACAATTCCCCCTGCTGGATAGGCTCCTCAGCATAGCGCTTAGCAATCTCCAGGACGGCTTTAATCTGGGCGGCTTTAGCCGGACCAATGCCTTTGAGCGCTTGCAACTCCTGCGAGCTGGCTTGCTCAAGGTGGCGAAAGGTTTCGAACTGGGTCATTAATGCCCGGCCATGATCAAGCGCACTCTGACCCGTGCTGGCTTCCCCCGTACGCAGAATAATGGCCAGAAGCTCGGCATCGGAGAGGGTCTCGGCGCCTTTTTCCGAAAGTTTCTCCCTCGGTCGATCTGCTTCCGGCCATTGTTTGATTGTCTGCGCCATAAGATAAAATTGTCTTGGCCGGTAGCCCCTCAGTCTCTCGTAGGAGAATAGCGTGGAGAGCCTGGTTACTTCGGATGAGGCACGATATCAACGAGATGAACGAGATGATAGATATCACCCTCTATACGGAAGTAAAACCGCCAGCCACCGTCTACACGGGCCTGCCAGATATCACGCACCTCGTCGTACTTCTTAGCATCAAGAGACCGGTGTCTGAGGTTTCTAAGGAGATAACCAAGCTGCTTGCCAAAATCGCGCTTGCCCCTGTCAGGTGCATCAATAAAGGATCGGGTGAACCGTTCTGAGAAAAGAACCCTCATCGAGCCTTAGCCTTAGCTCGGAGAGTTCGCATAGCCTCTTTGGCAGTCTTAAACGGACCCAGGACCCGACCTTTCTTAATATCTTCTAGCCCTTCACGGATTCGCTTCTCAATCTCTGGGTGCTTGTCAACGACAATCTTAGGTCTGAGAACAACGCCATCCTTACTGATTGTTGCCTCCACGAGGTCGCCAACCTGGATGCCCCAAGCTTCCCGTGCTTTCTTGGGGATCGTTACCTGATATTTCGGTCCGACTTTTGTGAGTACCATAGGTTTAAATCCTTACTTTCTTAGTGTAAGGCAAGGAAAGGAAGGACGTCAAGGGGGAAGGGAGGAACTATGGAGTGTTGTCACCAAAAGGGTTGCAGTTAATCGGTACTCTCATTGGCTTTGTGGGCGTCCCTTTAGCTGGATTTCAGCACTAGCTGCTGACCTTACTGGAAGCAGGGCCTTGACCCCCTCTTACTTTGGGCCAAAATGGCGGGACCCACATTATACATAGGCAGGGTTATGCAGTGGATTAAAGTCTTACATCTTGTGGGGCTCGTTCTGTGGATAGGAGGGTTTTTGCTGCTCACGCAGAACCTTCATCCCTACCTTTCCCCAAAACTCCCAACTCACCCCTTTAGGACTGCCTTAGGATGAGAGATGGTGTCAATGGGGTGGTAGAGGTCGCCTTCGACTACCAAGGAAGCGACTTTTACAACTTCGGAGTGGTGCGCATCAGCGGTGAGGACCTGACCGCCGAAATCCATGACCAGGGGGAGTTGTACGTTTCTCCCTTCAAGTTCCCATGCCAGCATTGCTCGTAAGCTACCGTATCAACCAGACTTACCCGCGTCAAAGGAACAAAGCATACGGCAGATCGTAACACTAAGCCTGCCAGCACAGACTCGGCCATAAAGTTTTTTGGTGAGCTATCCCACCCTTGCGCTCAAGAGATCCAACATTGCAGTCTGGATCGGAGCCCGGTCTAGGGGAGAAGACGTCATTCCCCTGGATACAAAAAAGAAGGAAGGACAATGTCAAAGCGATTGAATCTCGATTGAGAGAAATTAGGCAAGTCTGACGTTTTCATGAAGGTCCTCTCTTTCTCTTGACCTCTGTAACGCACTAGAGGTAATGTCTGTTTATCGCGGCGGAAGAGTTCAAGTTAGTGCTCCACGTGCCCGCTAGCGTACCTCCCTATTAGGGACCTTGGCTATGGAAGGCTATCGTCAAATGACCGAAGCCAATACCTGCCGGAAATACGTTCTCCCCAAGTTGACAGCGGCGGGCTGGGACAACGAGCCCTACTCGTTTGCCGAGCAGAAGACTTTCACCGACGGGCGCATTATCGCTACAGGGAACTTGACTCATCGCCAACGGCAGAAACGGGCGGACTACCTGCTTCGCTATACTCGTGACTTTACGGTCGCTGTGGTTGAGGCGAAGGCTGCCTATAAATCTCCCGGCGATGGACTACAGCAGGCTAAAGATTACGCAGAGATCCTTGGCCTCAAGTTCGCCTACGCAACCAATGGACACAACATCATAGAGTTTGACTACCTGACCGGCCAGGAACAAGAACTTGCTTCCTTTCCCACACCAGACGAACTCTGGGCTCGTCTACAAAAAGCCCAGAATTTGACCGACGAAGCGACGAGTCGGTTGCTCACACCATCTTATCACCTCAGTGACAAGAGCCCACGTTACTACCAAGAGATTGCCATTAACCGCACGGTGCAGGCCATCCTCCAGGGGAAACGGCGTATTCTGCTGACTATGGCCACCGGGACTGGTAAGACCATAGTGGCCTTCCAGATTTGCTGGAAGCTGTGGAATACCCGCTGGAACACAACTGGCGAGTATCGCCGCCCCAAGATCCTGTATCTGGCTGACCGGAACATTCTGATTGATGATCCAAAAGATAAGATCTTCACTCCGATGGGTGACGCCCGCTGGAAGATCGAGAATGGCGAGGTTAACAAAGGCCGCGAGATGTACTTTGCCATCTACCAGGCCATAGCCAAGGACGAACGCCGCCCTGGTCTCTACAAGGAATATGCGCCGGACTTTTTTGACCTGATTATTGTAGATGAGTGTCATCGTGGCAGCGCCCGCGACGAGAGCAATTGGCGGGAGATTCTCCAATACTTTAAACCGGCCTACCAGTTGGGCATGACGGCAACGCCACTCCGCCAAGACAACAAGGACACCTACCGCTACTTTGGCAATCCGATCTACCAATATAGCCTCAAGCAGGGAATCGAAGATGGCTTTCTGGCCCCTTACCGTGTCCATCGGGTCGTCACCTCGTGGGACGCTGCCGGGTGGCGTCCTAGCCAGGGTGATCTTGATCGGTATGGCCGCGAGATTCCTGACGAAGCGTATCAGACCAAGGATTTCGAGCGGGTGGTGGCCTTACGTGCTCGCACACGGGCGATTGCCCGCCATCTGACTGACTTCCTCAAGAAGACCGACCGCTTCGCCAAAACGATCGTTTTTTGTGTAGATCAAGATCATGCTGATGAGATGCGCCGAGCGCTGAACAACCTCAACACTGATCTTGTTCAGCAGTACCCGGACTACTCCTGTCGAGTAACCGCTGTCGAAGGGCAAATCGGTCGTGGCCATCTGAGCCGATTCCAAGAGCTGGAGACAAAAACACCAGTAATCTTGACCACTTCCCAGCTGCTGACAACGGGTGTTGATGCCCCGATGTGTAAGAACATCATCCTGGCTCGTGTGATCAACTCCATGACGGACTTCAAACAGATTATTGGCCGGGGTACCCGCGTGCGGGATGACTACGGCAAGCTCTACTTCAACATCCTCGACTATACTGGCTCGGCCACCCGTCTTTTTGCTGACCCTAACTTTGATGGTGAGCCAGCCCTTGTCTCTGAAGTAGAGATAGATGATGAAGGTGTGCCGATCCCTTATAGCGAAAAGATCGAAGCGCCTGAGCCTGAATCATACCTAGAAGCAGGGGAAGATGAGACAGACGCTGATCATCCACGTGTATCCGAGGATTCGGTAACCGAACGCCGCAAATACTACTTTGATGGGGGCCAGGTCGAAATCGCTGCGCACCTGGTTTACGATCTGGATCCAGATGGCAAGCAGCTCCGCGTTGTCAAGTTTACGGACTATGCTGCCGAGAAGGTGCGCACGTTTGCCCCTTCGGCGGTGGAGCTGCGTCGGAGGTGGGTTGACCCGGAGCAGCGATCAGAGATCATCACCATGCTTGAAGAACGCGGGATTAACTTCGAAGGACTCGCGGCTGCCACCCAACAGCCTGGTGCTGATCCCTTTGACCTTCTCTGTCATGTGGCCTTTAATGCACCGCTCCGCACCCGCCGTGAGCGGGCTAACCGGTTGCGCCGGGAGAAGAAGGATTTCTTCGATCAGTATGGTCCTCAGGCCAGAGACATCCTCAATGACCTCCTAGACAAATATGCTGAACATGGCACGGCGCAGTTTGTTATCCCCGATGCACTAAAAGTTCCTCCGATCTCGGAACATGGGAACGTAATAGAGATCGCGGGCTTTTTTGGCGGAGCGGAGAAACTGCGGAAAGCCGTCAACGAACTCCAGACTCTTCTGTATGCGGCCTAGGGATCGGATCTGCACATGGCACGAACAAAAAAGAATGCCCAACAGCTACACCTGATAGACTCCGCCACTAAAGAGTGGCAAGCAAGGCGCAAGCAAAAAAGAATCAGCAGCCCCTCCACTACTGCGCAGCAACTGGGCAGCATTATCAAATCCGCACGTGACATCATGCGCAAGGACAAAGGGCTTAACGGTGACCTCGACCGCCTACCCATGCTCACCTGGATCATGTTTCTCAAATTCCTTGATGACATGGAGCAGATCCGCGAGGAAGAAGCGGTTCTTGCTGGCAGGAAGTCCCGCCCGGCCATCGAACCCCCTTATCGGTGGCAGGATTGGGCAGCCCAAGAAGCAGGCATTACCGGAGATGAATTGATTGCGTTCATCAACAACGACGAAGCCGTACGTCCGGATGGTACGCGAGATGCTGGCTTGTTTGCCTACCTGCGAGGTCTGCAAAGCGCTAACGGCGGTGATCGTCGAGACGTGATCGCCACTGTCTTCAGGGGCACAATCAACCGTATGATCAACGGCTACCTTCTGCGGGACATAGTCAACAAGGTGAATGGCATCCACTTCACTTCCTCAGACGAGATCCACACTCTCGGCCATCTGTATGAGTCAATGCTTAAGGAAATGCGCGACACTGCCGGTGACTCGGGTGAGTTCTATACTCCACGCCCAGTGATTCGCTTTATGGTCGAAGTGATTAATCCTCGCCTCGGCGAGACCGTGCTTGACCCGGCCTGTGGTACCGGCGGCTTTCTTGTTGAGGCATACAACCACCTGGAAAAACAGTGTAAGACTGTTCAGGATCGCTACGTTCTGCAAACATGTACTTTTTCTGGCGGCGAGGCGAAGTCTTTGCCCTATCTTCTGGCGCAAATGAACCTGCTCTTGCACGGGCTTGAATCACCACAAGATTGATCCTGGCAATAGCCTACGCTTTCCTCTCAAGGAGATTGGTGACAAGGACCGTGTAGACATTATTCTGACAAACCCACCTTTTGGTGGTGAGGAAGAACGCGGCATTCTTGGTAACTTCCCCGAGGACAAGCAGACCTCAGAAACGGCCCTGCTCTTCTTGCAGCTCATTATGCGCAAGCTCAGACGCCAGCCAAAACCAGGTCGCGCCGGTCTCGTTGTGCCCAATGGCACTTTGTTCGGGGATGGTGTCTGTGCCCGTATCAAGGAAGAATTGCTCAAGGAGTTTAATCTCCACACCATCGTGCGCCTGCCCAACGGTGTTTTTGCTCCTTATACGAGTATTCCTACCAACTTGCTCTTCTTCGATCGGTCTGGGCCAACTCAGGAGATCTGGTACTACGAGCAACCGCCGCCTGAAGGTCGGAAGCAATACACGAAGACTCAGCCCCTTCAGTATGAAGAGTTTGCGCCTTGTTTAGCATGGTGGAAGAAGCGGGAAGAGAACGAGCGAGCCTGGAAAGTATCAGTCGATGATGTACTGAAGTACGATGAAAACGGCAGCTTGGTGTCAGCCAATCTCGACATTAAGAATCCTCGCGGCAAGCAAGACTTTGAACACCTGCCACCCGAGCAACTGGTTGATGACATCCTCAAGAAAGAACAGCGCATTGCAGAGATTATGGTGGAGATTAAGCAGATGCTGACAAGGGTGGGGTGATGGGCGAGATTTGGCCGATGGTACCGCTGGGGGAGGTAATAAGCCACCGAAAAGATTGCATCCAGATTAGCGATTTGGAAACTTATAAGCGGTGCCGTGTTCAACTACATGCCAAGGGAGTGGTCCTGCGTGACATCGTTTCTGGGGCAGAGATCAAAACGAAAGAGCAACAAGTTTGTCATGCCGGTGAGTTTCTTGTTGCCGAGATCGATGCGAAGGTTGGTGGCTTTGGAATTGTGCCCGAAGACTTGGATGGAGCAATCGTCAGTAGTCACTACTTTCTATTCGTTACCAATGAGGCGCGTTTGGATCAGCGCTTTTTGGATTTCTTCATACGCACTCCAGCTTTTCGTGAACAGGTTTCTGCTCAGGGATCAACTAACTACGCAGCCATTCGACCGAGGCATGTGCTCGGTTATGAAATCCCCCTTCCTCCGCTCGAAGAGCAGCGGCGAATTGTGACACGGATAGAGGAACTGGCCGCCAAGATCGAGGAGGCGCGGGGGCTGCGGCGGCAGGCGGTCGAGGAATTGGAAGCAATTGTCAGATCTATGACTGTTTCAGCATTGGAGAGCTTATCTGATGCTGCATATGCCACTATAGAGAGCCTAGCCGAGGTGCGTGGCGGTATCCAGAAGGGTCCTCACCGAACACCGGGAAACAACCCAGTTCGTTACCTCACAGTTGCACACGTACATCGCAATCATATCTCCTTATCCGATCCTCGTTTTTTCGAGGTAAATCCAGAGGAACTAAACCGATGGAGGCTAGAGTCTGGTGACGTTCTTATTATTGAGGGAAATGGCAGCGCAGATCAGATTGGCAGAACGGCTCTTTTTCGGGGTGAGATAGAAAACTGTGTCCATCAAAACCATGTGATCCGTATCCGGCCAGACCAAGGGCGGATCGATCCAGAGTTCTTAAACGTTTATCTGAATAGCCCGCTAGGTCAAGATGAGGTGCAGTCACGCAGTCGAACGACTAGTGGGTTACGAAGCTTAAGTGTAGGTCGGATCAAACAGATAACTATTCCTGTTCCACCTCTTCCCAATCAACGCCGCATCGTGGCCTACCTGGACGAATTACAGGCAAAGGTAGATTCGCTGAAGCGCCTTCAGGCTGAGACCGCCGCTGAGCTTAACGCTCTACTGCCCTCTGTTCTGGATAAAGCGTTCAGGGGGGAATTATAGTTAGTGCCTACCTCCGCGACCTGGAAGGAAAAGGGGTCGGGAGTATTTTTCTTGACCTATGGCTATATCAAACCCAGCCTAAGACCTTGAACCTGGGACTTGACATCCACATAGCAGCAGACTGTTGAAGCATGAGAAACCCTTTTCAAGTAGTCTCCACCAGAGGTGAGGAACTTAGCACCTTCCATATCCCATCGATTGGACTGTTCATAGCCTGCTTTGCTCGTGCTTTGTGAGGGGGCTCCCGCGAGGGGGAAGACGATCTTACTTCAGAACCGACCAGAACCAGCTTTTATAAGACCCTAATGAAGCTTGCTTACAGTTTTTCGAGGAGGGGGAGGAGACGTTCACTGATTTCTGAGGTTTCGTTTGCCTCTGCGCTTCAATTCACGGATCACTCCATCATGATCATCCCCTCTTCCTGTCGGCTCCCAGCCCTTTTTCATAAGTCTCTGTACAGCAAGGAGATGAGCAGCATAATAAACTCGGCTTATCACGGTTCGAAAATTTGTCTCAACGCCTTTGTCCAAAAGCTCCTCCCTGGGTCGATCTGATTCCGGCCATTGTTTGATTGTCTGCGCCATAGAGTCAGCCTATTCGTTCCCAAGCAAAGAGGTGGCCACTTCTTCAACAGACGGCGGAAGTGGGGCATCCTTATAATGGGCCATGCGCAGATAAAGCTCGGCCGCCGCACCATGGAAGCCGCTGGGCAGTCCGGCCGAGGCAAAGGTGGCGGCGATCTCGTTCATCTCACCAACAAAGCGCCACGCCTTCCGTGAGGTAGAGCGCACCGCCTCTTGCGAACGTGCCGGTAGGTCTGGGAGCGATTGTTCCCACTCGCGTAACAATGCGTTGTCCACTCCCTCGTGGATGGCAAGGGTTCGAATCGCCACAAGCAGTGCTGCGGTTCCCTTAGTGTATGAGGCAAAGGCCATCTTCAGGGCAGACGCGGCTCCCGGTGGACCATCGAGCACAATAGCTTCGAGAGGTCCCTGCGCGAAAAACGCAGCCATGCGCTCTGCCTCACTTCCAGAGAGATAGAGACGCGTGCTGCCACGAGTGTGCGCGGGAGGACCAATAATACCCCCGTCAACGAAAGTAGCTCCTGCCTCTTCAACAACCCGACCGATCTCGCGGGCAGTCGCTGGTGAGACCGCATTGGCGTCCACATAGGTTCCCGCAAAGCCAAGCTTTGCCACCGTATGGGCTACGTCTGCGGCCACGTGGGGGGGACACACGCTGAGTAGCACATGACTCTGCTCTACCAGCGACTCGAGCGAGTGAACATCATCAAGACCGGCCGCCGCTGCCCGTGTACATGTCTCTGGACTGCGGCCGTCCGACGTCCAGATTACATGGGCACCATTGGCACGCGCCGCCGCCCCAACAGTAGCCCCCATTTCACCCGGATGAAGCAGTCCGATCCTCAAGTCCGCCATATAGGCTCCTTTCCCATTAGACAAGCAGGCCACCTCCATCTACAGTCAAGGTGATGGACCCGCCGCTTCGTATCTTAGGCGCGCTATACTTCGCGGCATACAACGCGCCCCAGAAACGTGTGTCCATCCCTGGTCGCAAGACCTCACTGGAGGGTTAGATGGGCAGGGGCAAGACCAATCCCCGAGCTACCGCCCAGAATCACAACTGTAGTGTTCAGCAGCGACATGATCAGCCTCCCCTGCCTCTACTGGGCAACCATACCACCGTCTACCACCATGGAATGTCCCGTTACAAACGAAGCCGCATCCGAACACAGCCATGCCACTGCCTCCGCAACCTCTTCAGGTTTTGCCATCCGTCCTATTGGCTCTGCTGCCAAAGCCTGCCTCTCAAATTCTGGCCTCATGGCAATGGCTCTCTCCATCATAGGTGTACGGATAGCGCCCGGACACACCGCATTCACTCGTATCCCTGACTTGGCATACTCCAGCGCTGCTGTCTTTGTCAGTCCCACAACCCCATGTTTGCTAGCCACATAAGCCGGCATCCGCTGCCCACCCAAAAGCCCGGCCACCGACGCCGTGTTAACAATAGCCCCACCTCCCTGCTTAAGCATCTGAGGGATTTCATACTTCATACACAGCCATACCCCCTTAAGGTTGATGGCCATGACACGATCCCAGGCCTCTTCAGTGTAGTCAGTCGTGGAAGCCATGATCCCCTCGATCCCGGCGTTGTTGTACGTACAATCGAGCCGACCATAGGCTTCCACTGCCTTGTTAACCAGGGCTTCTACCTCGGCTGCCTTCGATACATCGGCTTTAACAAAGATGGCCTCACCCCCGGCTTTCTTGATCAGGCCTAGGGTTTCTTCGCCGCCATCGATAACCACATCGGCAACCACCACCTTGGCTCCTTCCCGAGCAAAGGCCAGGGCAGAGGCTCTGCCGATCCCCGAGCCTCCACCAGTCACCAAAGCGATTTTTCCTTGGAGAAGTTCTGCCATAGTCATTCCTCCTTCTTTGGTATCATCATGAGTCCTAAATCTGCACCACCTACCCCGTTAGCCGTCAAAAGGGAGAGGGAATGTTATTAGTTCTAGCGTTGAGACCTACCCTAATCCCTGCGGGAGACTACTAAGAGGCAATCTAAGAAGCAAACTGCCAGTCCTGCCAGCGCAGCATCTGGGGAAGGGCACCAGGGGTCCTCCGGACAACAGCTGATATCCGGCGGGTAAACGAGCTATTGGACAGGTATCCCTCGCTCTCAACAGATAGAATAGTGGGCAATCGGGAACCAGCTCTGGCGGCAACGCCAGGGGGAAGCAGAGCAGAGAGTTCCGCGCTGCCGGTCTCGGCCCGGCGCTGGACCAACTCCTGAGCAAGATCTGAGTCTATGCCCAGAGCGGCCTGCAACACTGCGGGACTTGCAGTGAGAAGATTGATCTGCCGCTGCGCACCTCCATGGACAGTGAAAATCTCCCGTAGAGCCGGGCCACCTTCACCAAAAAAGAGTTGGCGGGTGACCCCATGTATAAGCACAAGCTCATCTACCGAGTCGAAGAGAGCATCTTTGGCCGCATAAGGAAGGGGAAGAGAGAGGTAGTACTCGCTCTCCGCACCGTTGAGACGTTCTAAGTCATCTGCATCTCGCCAGTCCAGAATCCCATCGGTGAGCCCCTCGGCGATCTCTTGCTCCAGTCCAAGGTTAAGAAAGGCTTGCTTCAGCACGAGTTCGTCCACTCGGTTAAGATTGATCTTAGCGCCTTCGTCGCTTACCCGTGTCCGATATCCTCCTTCGCCAAAGTTCTCACCAAACCAGCTGCCATCTGCCCGAATCCACACGTCTGCCGGTTCGGGCTCTACTTCTACTGAGGCCTGCAGGGAGAGAAGGGTTCTTCCCTGTGACTCTGCCGCCAGAAAATGGTAGAGCGCACGGTTCAACCCGGCTCTAGCCAGGTAATAGGCCTTGACCTCCTGCTGGTATGCGTCTGCGGTCATGCCTTCGATACGCACTGACTGGCTAAGCTGTAAGGCCATGACCGTCATAATTATGAGAACCCATAGAACTATGAGCAGAATGGCTCCCCGTTCATTTTTCATTCGCACTCTCCCATTTCCTATACGGCCTGTCCGCCGCCCGGCTTACCGACGGAGAGTTTCCTGTGTCAGTGCGTGCACGGTAATCGGCACCACCACTTGCCAGTCTTGGCTAGGGCCCTCCATCTGTGCCTGCCAAGTCACACGTATTGCCTTAGGAAGGGTCCGCTCTTTCTTGCCACTCCACTCCTGCCGCCACTCCACCTCATCTCCCACCTTCCAGAGATACTCCCAGGAAATCTCTTTCACCCCGGTAAGGATAAGCGCCTCTTGAGAGAGCACACCCTCTCTGCCTTCGACAAGATCAATCGGAAGTACCGGCGTAGAGATGCGTACCCACAACTCCTTATTCCTTCCCCGGCCCTGCACAACATACGTAATTTTTTCAAACCCTCCAGATTCGGGCCGACTGGCAGAAGAAATAAAACTCACCTCATCTCTCTCACCAATAAAATAGACAAACGACTCTCCTTGATCTTGGATCGGATAGGGATAGGCGGACTTAAGCTGGCGACGGATAAGGGAGAATGTCGCACGCATACGTTGGTTTGCTTCTTTCTGTTCCTCTCCCCGCTCCGCGGCTCGGATGCCCAAACGCAGCGCACCATAGATAACCACTACCATCAGAGCCATAATAGTGAGGCTGATGATCACCTCAAGAAAGGTAAACCCCGCCGGTCGCTTCATTACTGTACCCTCACCATTCGTAAGCTATGCAAGACAAACTCCTGCGAGCCGCTTCCCCCCTGCCAGCGCACACGAACTTCAAGCTCTTTTAAGCGGATTGGAAGGAGAGTATTCTCTATGAAACGTCCCTCCTCCTCTTCTTCTGGTCTCACTTCCTGTACATAGGCAACCCAGCTATATCCATCTCCCATCTCCCCACCCTCTTCCCCGTCCTCGAGAGTCTCTCCTTCAAACAAACTGTCCATTATCTCTCGAGCATAGATAACCGCCTGGGTTCGACGAGAGGCTTTATCTACCAGGCGTAGGCTACCCCCAAAAAGCTCTATTACAGTAACAATACCAATAGAGAGCACCGAAAGGGCAACCATAATCTCAAGAAGGGTAAAGCCTCTATGAGATCTAACCGTCAGTAACCTGCTGACCTTTGACAGCCTCCTCACTGCGACTCTACCTCTGTTACAGTCGCTGTACCCAGCAGTGGGTCAAGGCGAACTAGATAGCGCACAAAGGACACTCCTCGGCGTTTCTCAATTAAGACCTCTCCTCCAGAGGTCATGCCGTCCGGATAAAAGCGAAACTCCACTTTCCCCTCCTCGTCCATCCACCTTCCCTTAGCTTGTAAAAGTCCGTTTTGAGGCGGAACAGAGATAACCCCTTCCTCTTCTCTTAACCAGTAGTTGTTCCGGTCAGGATCAACTATAAGCATCTGCTCCTTCCCGCTCCGCACCGCCTGCACTCGCTGATATTCCATGGCTGCACGAACCTGCCAGGCGGTCCGGCGCACTCCACCTGCGCTTATCCTGGTGCCCAGAGTTGGAGCTACCACTGCCAAGCCTAGACCGATAATGAGCATAACCAGGATTAGCTCAAGCAGTGTCAGCCCTGCCTGCCTCTGAGAACAATTTCCCTTTTCAACCAAAGCCTTCTCAGCCCTATTATTAAATACCTATAGCCCTCTTTTCCCTTTGTTCATATCCGCTCCCCATCCTCTCGGGAGTACATGGCCCTGCCGCTTGTGGCTTCATTTCTCTAATGGCTGATTGGCTTCCTGCGAGAAAAACAGCTCCTGGTTGCGCATTGCCACCCAATCAGTTTGCCAGCCCTTCTGTGTAAAGCCCTCCAGTACTCCCTTTCCTTGTGGGGAGAGAAAAACCATATCGATGGCCTCAACACTATCAAAGTATAGCTCAATAACGCGGTCGTAGGCAGGCTTGCCACCTGAAGGCCAGGTAATGGTGTGGCCAATGCGAATAGTTTCACGGCTCACTCGCCCATAGACGTGTTTGCGTAGACCGGGGAGACGACTAATACTTTTTGCTGCTTCGGTGTACCAGTCGCCAAGAGCTGTTTCCTGAGAAAGACGAAAAAAACCAAAGAATTTTACTAAAAAATCCCGGCCGAGATAGGTGCCTGAGGTGAGGTTAAAACCTACCGGCTCAGACACCGGGAACTCTTCCTCAACTACAAACAGAGTCACCGGAAGGGTATTGCCGCCAAATCCCATATGGCTCAGTCCGTCTCCCAAATCCGCCAGCCCACCAGGAGAATTAAAACAGGTCTCAACTGCTCGTATGCTGTCCCACCACACCTCAGCAACCCGGTAGGTCAAAAGAGTGTCCTGACGAATAAACACCGGCTGCCTGGGTAAGGCCCGGTTAATGGCATAACGGCGGATGCCTTCCATGCCTTTGGCAATAACCGTATGTGTACAAAGGTACCAGGTTTCAAATTCTGCCACCGCAAGGTGCTTGGGGACCCCAAGAAACCAGAGCACTTTAACCATGACTCTTTGTCCTCCTAAGGAGTCATAAATTGCAAGGAATCCTCTTCTTCTCTCAGTCTTTTTAACTCTTTACTCTCTTACTGCTTTTTTCCTATACTGGAGCCAAGCTACAAGGAGAAGAATAATGAAATTTGGTTTTCACGGCATCAACCTGGGCCCACTGGCAACACCCGAGGTAGTGCGTCAGATCGTCACTACCGCAGAAAAGCATAACCTGGACTCCATCTGGGTCGGGGATCATGTGATCAATGCTACCCAGATCTCTTCCCAATATCCCTATAGCCCCACAGGCACTTTCCCCCTCGGGCCGTCAGAGCTGGTTCTGGAGCCCCTCATGTTTATGGCCTTCCTTGCTGGGCAGACGAGCAAGATTCAGATCGGAATAAGTGTGCTCATTGTTCCCTACCGTAACCCAGTGGTAACGGCCAAAGCAATCTCCACCCTCGACTTCCTCTCTCATGGACGGGTGATTGTTGGTGTGGGTAGCGGCTGGATGAAAGAAGAGTTCGATGCGCTCGGTGTGCCCTACGCTGAGCGAGGCAAACAGACGGATGAATATATCCAGATCTTTAAGGAGCTATGGACCAAAGAGACCCCCGGCTTTCAGGGCACTTACCATCAGTTCTCTGATATTACCTGCTATCCTCAACCCGTGCAGAAACCCTACCCACCTATCTGGGTTGGCGGCAATAGCAAGCGAGCCATGCGCCGGGCCCTGGAGCTGGGAGAGGGCTGGCAGCCGGGCTGGTCCCGGCCGGACCAACTTGCTCGTGAGCTTGAGGAATTTCGGCATGTGGCCGAAAGGATGGGAAAAGACCCTCAGAAAGTAGAGATTTCACTTCTGCGTCCGATGCAGATTCTGGACCAGAGTGCCCAGGCCCGCCGGGCACTTATTGGCACTCCTGAGGAGATAGCCGAAGATATCCGCCAGTACCAGAAACTCGGGGTAAACCATCTGGTCTTTGCCTTTAGAACACGCAGGGCCGAGGAGGCGGTTGAAACTATCGAGCGTTTTGCCACCCAGGTGAAACCCCTGGTGGTATAGCCAAACTTGTGGTATGGATACCTTAGACTGCCTTTTTGTGGAAGAAGAAACATTAATCTAAAGGAGGACAAATTATGGCAGATTATAAGATTATTTCCGCCGATTCCCACTTTGTGGAGCCCCCTGGTATGTGGGCTGAGCGAGTGGATAAGAAGTTTAGGGACCGTGCCCCTCACACGGTGCAGGGCTACAATGGGAAAGATGGGGAGTTCTTTGTTTGTGAGAACATCACCCCCGTCCCAGTAGCAGGATTTTTTGGCGCAGGGGTGCCCTCAAAGGACCTGCCTGAGCATAACAAAAAGGGCATGGATCAGGCCCCAGCCAGTGTGTGGGACCCAGCTGCCCGGATCAAGGACCAGGACCGCGATGGGGTGCAGGCCGAGGTGATCTACACCTCTATGGGTATGCCTCTGTACGGCCTGGATGATGCCGAGTTGAGAACTGCTTGTTTTCGGGCTTACAATGACTGGGCAGTAGAGTACTGCAGCCATGATTCCAAGCGTCTTCTTCCCCTGGGACTTATCACCCTGGAGGATATTGGAGCGGGCACGCAGGAGCTCGAACGCATTGCCAAAAACGGTATGAGAGGAGCCATGATCTGGGCCGAGCCTCCTGACGATCGGCCCTATACCCATTCTGAATATGATCCTTTCTGGACCGCAGCCCAGGAGCTCAATATGCCCCTTTCCCTACACATTCTAACTGGCCGTAAGGGTATGGGGGTAGACTTCTTTAAGGACAATCTGGCGCTGCAGGTTTCCACCCTGCACCACGAGGTTGAACGCTCTATAGCCGTGTTTGTCCTGGGTGGAGTGCTAGAGCGCTTTCCTAAGCTGACAATCATCTCTGCTGAGAATGATGTGGCCTGGATGCCTTACTTTATGTGGCGGATGGATTTCTCCTACGAGCGCATTGGGGCTCTGTCCTCGGTCAAGTTGAGCATGACGCCCAGTGAATATGTTAAGCGACAGGTTTATGCAACCTTCATCACTGAGCCGGTGTTTGTTGATGGCCTGCAGCGGTATGCGGCAAATAATGCTATGTGGTCCTCGGACTACCCGCACACTGCGGCTAGCTGGCCCCGTTCGCAGGAGTTCGTTAAGGATATTTTCAGCGGGGTGTCAGCAGAAGACACTCGTAAGATTGTGCATGACACGGCCGAGCGTGTGTACAGGATTGGGTAATCTATTATTGGAGTAGGGGCGGTTCGCGAACTGTCTCTACATTACTGATAGGGGGTAGGGATTAATCCCTATCCCCTTATTTTTGCTCTTTACTTTAGGCTGCCGCGCTACTGGCTTGTTTCTTCCTGAGAATCGGGCTTGGCCCCAATGCTTTCAAACCAGGGTAAAACAATCGTCTCATTGATTGAGGAGCAATAAGCATGGCCCCAATCCGGAAGCTCATTATAGGTAACATTATATCCTAGCTTTGTCAGTAGGTCATAGGATTGCCGGGTGAATTGAACAGGAAAGATGGTGTCGTGGGCCCCGTGAACAATCAAGATGGGTACTTCTTTCCCTTGTTTCCGACGCAGCATCTCATCTGCCGCCTGGTGTAGCTCTCCGGCTATAGGGGCAATACCGGCAAAGATATTCGCATAAACCAGACCCAAGACGTAGGTGAAGATTCCCCCATCGGAGAGACCAGAGAGATAAACCCTTTTGCGGTCTACCGCATAAGCTTCAAAGACTTCATCCAACATAACCCGGATAGAGCGCAGGTCTACTGGGGGATTCAAGGCGGACCATGTCGGGCCCACGGATTTAGGGGAAAGAAGTATATACCCCTGGCTCTTAGCTGGCCTCAGCCAGCTCAGAATGTAGTCATCCCCCCGACCATACCCACCATGCAGGCAGACAATGAGCGGCCAGGTCTTCTGCGGGGTATAGTTCTCCGGCACATAGAGGGAGTACTGAGCACGATGGTTGGCACGCTCCTTATGGATAAACCCCACAGGAGCCTCTACGCCCGAAGTTTTGGCTTCCAGCTCCGCAAGCAAAGGCAGGGCTTCGGGCAGTACCCAGTATTGCTGCAGAGTAGGAAGCTGGGCCCGAATCTCATACAGTAGGTACATGCCTGAGCAGAGCGCCTGCCGGGTTTGCAAGAAAATCCGTCCGAAGTCTTGTCCTTTGCTGTCGCTTACAAAGCAAGCATAGGCATCGGCAAGACAAGTAACCGCCTCAGAAAGTTTAGTGTGGAAGTCTTTAAGGGACTCGGGCGGAGAGAGAGCGGAAAGCTCGGCAGGGACAACAGAGAACATATCCCCTATGTCTTTCCGCAGTTGTTCTTGAGACTCGGCAATATGGGCAAGCTGTATATTTTCTTGTAGAGCTTCGAATGTGCGGAGGAAGTGCAGGAGTTGTTCTTCGGCCTTTTGTACTCCTTCTTTGTAACTGTCGTCTGCTGCTTCCATCCATTCCCCCTTTTTTAGGTCTGAGCCGTGTAATGGACCACAGGATGAGGCAAGCAGGCGTTATTGCCCCGGGGGTCACAACCCCAGGGCAATAACCCAGTACCGCTGTGTTTATAGGACTGAGAGGCGCTAGTGCCTGTGCCGACCCACCCCCAGGCAATTACAGAGGGCAGGCATTACTTAATCCCGTCTTATTTCGCGGCCAGCTGTGCTGCTGCTGCAGGGGCGTTCACTGTTACACTCTCTATACCCTCACGCTGCAGCGCAGGCATCACCTCAGAGGCAAACAGCCGCATGTTTCTCTCCGCCAGCTCAGGGGGCATGCCGCCATAACTGAACACCGCTATGAAGTGATTAAGCCCCACCTTTTCCTTCATGGTGAAGATTTGCTCTAGACACTGGTCTGGTGTGCCAGCCACCTGGATATTGATGAAGCCCTCCACACTCTGTTCCGGGGTTGTGGTCTTGGCTGCGTCCGCAATTGTACCGTAGTGCTCATATCCCTTCACGTTCTTGAGGTGCCCATCAGAGAAATGGTAGTGGGCATCGGCCGCGCCCCAGTACCCACCCATGTACTTGAAAGCGCCCTCGCGTGCCTCTTTTTCTGTCTCGGCAACATAAACAAAGCTCGATGAGATCGGCGGTACTGGTTTGCGACCCGCCTCAAGCATGATCTGGTGGTGGCGCTCCACGTCCTTAGCCTGGGCATCCCAGCCGTATAACGGAATAGCAATCAGCACACCCAACCCCAGGTTGGCCATGCGTTCCGCCGTATCCGGGCTCACAGCCGCGCCATAAAGACGGCGCTCCGGGTGCGAAAACGGCCGCGGCCGGATGCTCATCTCAGGGATCTGGAAGAACTTGCCCTGGTGTTCAAAGCGCTCGTTTGTAAGCGCCTTCACCACTACCTCGGCAGCCTCAACAAAGCGCTCGCGTGACTCCTCCATGGCGACACGAAAACCATTATACTCAACCGTGGCAGCTCCGCGCCCAAAGCCAATAATAATGCGGCCGTCGGATACCAGATCGAGCATAGCAATCTGCTCGGCCACCCGTACCGGATCGTGCCAGGGTAGCACAATGACCATAGTGCCTAGCTCGATCTTTCTGGTACGGCCAGCCATGTAGGTGAGCAATTGAACTACGTCCGGCACCATAGTGTACGGAGTAAAGTGATGCTCCACGCTCCAAATCGAGTCAAATCCCAGGTCCTCGGCCTGATCAGCAAGCTTAAGGCCCTCACGGTAGACCTGGTAATCAGACCACTTCTCATTGGCATTCTGCATAAAAACTGACATACCAACTTTCATAAGACCCTCCTTTTGCAGAATAAGATTTGCGGGTTATATCACGCCAGGGAACCTAAGTGCAACCTGACGGAAGCCCTCAAGGATTCGCCCACACCAAGGGGAGAAGACTTTGAGGACCAGGGGAAGCTGGCCGTAGACCAGAGGCCCTATGACGAATATTGCGAGAAGCGTTGAAGTCGGTATTGTGGGTGTAGCCGCACGCCCGGCATCGAAACATCGTCTTTACCCGGAAAGTATCCTGCGAGCCACACGAGGAGCAGGTGAGCGAGGTGTAGGGAGGACTTACAAGCCTAACCGGGACTCCTACCAGGCCGAGCTGTTGGGTCCAGAACGGCACAAAGAATGTAAAAGTCCCGTGGCCGCAAAAATATCTGCTGCACGTTCAGCAAGCGTCAGCTCAACCCTTTCCTCCTCTACCTCCGAAAGTGTAGGTAGGGGGAAAATATCGACATGACCGTCCTCATCTTCGTATCGGGTTGTGCCGATCTTGACCGCCGCCTCAGGACAAAGCTCCTGGGCATAAAGGGCCAATTCTGTTTCAGCCCTCCTCACCCTCCAGCTCAGCTAGAAGATCATCCAGATCCAGGGTCCCGCGGCTGGCCTTGATATTGCCCTGGGCATCGCGCGGCCAAGCTTCAAGCGGCCGGTCAACAGAGAGTTCCACTCCGTTTCCATCAGGGTCATCCAGGTAGACGGCCTCGGAGACTCCATGATCGGATTTACCCTGCAAAGGATAGTGGGCCTTCATTAACTGCTTTACAGCCTTGGCCAGTTCCTGGCGATTGGGGTAAAGAATAGCAAAGTGATATAGGCCTGTATGCCCAGCCGGAGGTGGGTTAGCTCCCTTGCCGGCCCAGGTGTTGAGGGCGAGATGATGGTGATATCCACCGGCTGAGAGAAAAACTGCCGAGTCGCCGTACCGCATGGTGACCTCGAAGCCTAATAGATCACGGTAAAAGGCTAACGAATGTTCAAGGTCAGCCACAGTAAGGTGAATGTGACCAATCTGGGTTTGCGGGTGAATCGGGCTAGGCGTCACAGTGTTATTTTCTGTCATGATGATTATCTCCTGTACCCCCTATTTTTTCTTGCGTCTGCGGATCGATCTTGATCGAACTAACCCGCTGACGTTGTACTCTTGATCATTACAATAATCCTGTCTCTGTTGCCATAGCGTTACTAGAGTTCTATGGGAAAAAGGGAGGCTGGATAGCTGATCCGGAATTTGATAAGAATAGGATGAGCTTGGTCTTGGCCCGAATTTGTAGGCGAAAGGTAGCAATTCAACGTGGTTCTATTTGACATTCTAGTTGACTATCTAACAGAGGGAGGGCATAAAAGGTGAAACGTTCAATATGCTATGTGTTACTGGGAGCGGTTCTGGGAATGTTTGTTCCTGGATTGACCATGGCTACCGATTGGCAGGCTGTTCTGGCCGACTCAGCCCGGCCTGATGCAGACCGGGCCCGTGACGCTGACCGCAAGCCAGAACAAGTCCTTGAGTTCTTTGGTGTCAAGTCAGGCCAGAAAGTCGCCGATCTCCTAGCCGGAGGGGGGTATTACACCCGCATCCTGGTTGGTGCCGTGGGTGAGGAGGGGGAGGTCTATGCCGGGAACAATCCCTTTTATCTGGGGTTTGTAAAGAAAGACTGGGACGCGCTTTTCGCTACGCCTGCCTTTAAAAACGTACACCGGGTTGACGGCCGAGTTGATCAGCTGACCCTCCCCCAGGATGGGTCATTGGACGCGGTAATCATTGTCCTGGCCTACCATGATCTTCTCCTAACAGACGAAGATCGCAGCAAGATGAACGCCCAGATCTTTGCTGCCCTAAAACCCGGCGGAGTGTACGGCATTGTTGACCACCATGCCCAAAAGGGCAGCGGGACTGAATTTGTTAAATCCCTTCACCGTATTGATGAGGCCGTAATCATTGCAGAGGCGACCGCCGCAGGATTCAAGCTGGCCCAAAAAGGTGACTTTCTGCGTCATCCAGAAGACGACCACACGAAGGGAGTGTTTGGCGCCGACATCCGAGGGAAAACTGATCGGTTTGTGCTGCGTTTTGAGAAGCCCTCAGAATAAGGGCTTCCCCAGAAAGACTCTTTCTTTCGGCAAAACTCAATATTAGCGCTCTGTCTAAGCAAGTGGCACAACGGCGGCAAGCACCGGCTCATTGCCAACAACACGAGTGGTGTGGCCTTGACCGGCAAGGTCTTCTGCCAGATTGGCATCTCCTGGTCCAAAGCGCCGCGTAGTACCGTCTCCCAGGCCGACTTCTATCTGGCCAGAAAGAACAATAACATATTGCCGGCGTGGCGCATTATGCCAATCCATGAACGTGCCCACATCCAACTCCCGAAAAGAAATGTCGGCCGTGGCCTGCGGTGAAGTCAAGGCCGAATGTGAGGCCAGAGCCTGTTCTTCAATATGAGACTGTCCATCATTGCCTGTGTATAGCCGAAAAATACCCATGTTGATTCTCCTTTGTGCTGGTAATCCAGGCTGATCTATTTTGTTGTCTGTAATATACTAGGATTCCCATGAACTGCAAATTGGTATTGATAGCTGAGGAAGGACTAAGTGCCTAACGGTCCGGCTAACGAGGACCGTGCCTACCGACCACGATGGCTACAGTTCGCCCCTTTCCTTGGTAGGCCACCAGCACTCACGCGGCGTCAGTGGCGCGTGCTTGGTCTGGTTGCTGCAGCCTCGTTCTTTGAGCAGTACGATCTTTACTTGTTCACGCTGGCCCTGAAGCAAATCCAGGCGGGTCTTGGTATCCCAGAGGCGCAACTTGGCCTCCTCGGTTCTGTAGTTCGTTTTGGCGCCTTTCCTGCCTTCCTGGTGGCGCTTGTAGCCGATCGTATTGGCCGCCGGCGGGTCTTACTCTTTACTATCCTGGCTTACACCCTTTTCACAGGTGCGACTGCGTTCGCACCTAATGCTCAGATCTTTGTGGTGTGCCAATTTCTGGCACGGACGTTCGCGGTGGCTGAATCGCTCCTTGCCGTGGTTGTGATTGCTGAGGAGTTCGATGCTGATGTACGGGGCTGGGGTATTGGTGCGTTTGGCGCCATCCAGTCCTGCGGCGCAGGTCTAGCGGCGTTGCTGTTTACTCTAGTAGGCGATCTTGAGAATGGTTGGCGGGGCCTATATCTGGTTGGACTGATCCCCCTACTGCTTCTTGCCTACTGGCGCCGGACGCTGCCTGAGACCGAGCGCTTCCAAAAACACCATCAGCGGCGGATCGAGGCGGGCCAGACTGAGCATATCCTCCGCCCCATGGTAGACCTGATGCGTATGTATCCTGGTCGCATTGCCGCACTGGCTCCTGTAGTGTTTGTTGTTGCAGTGGCGGAGGCGGCCGCAGGTTTCTTCGGACCCAAGTACCTTCAGGATGCCCATGGCTGGACACCGAGCGCCGTGGGGCTTATGACTCTCTTCGGCGGAGCGTTTGCAATTGTAGGGAACACATTTGCCGGCTGGCTAAGCGACCAAGTGGGACGCAAGCCTGTGGCCATGGGCTTTCTCTTCGGCCAGATCGTCTTCACTATGGCTTATTACAATGTTCCCGGACTACTTGTTGTTCCCAGCTGGATCCTGATGATCTTCACACTGCTGGGCGTCAATGTAACCCTGGCAGCATACGGATCAGAGCTATTCCCAACGTCGTATCGATCCACAGCCGCAGGTTTACGTGTGCTTGTCATAACCATCGGTAGTAGCGTTGGCCTGGCACTTGAATCGGTCCTATATGGGATAGTTGGCTCGCACTGGACCGCGATCTCGCTGCTGATTGTGCTTGCGGTTCTCGCCCCGATTGTGGTAGGGGCAACATTTCCGGAAACCAGTGGACGCAGGCTCGAAGAAATCGCTCCGGAACGCTGATACTGCGATAATAGCTATGGATATCCAAATTGTTCCCATTACAGAAGAACAGGTAAAAGGCTACCATGCTTGTTTGGATATGGTGGCGCGGGAGCGGCGCTATCTTGCCATGGTCGAGGCGCCGGAGTTGGAAGCTTCTCGTCTGTGGATAGTCGCAAATATTGCCAAGAATGCCCCGTATTATGTTGCCCTGTACCAGGGGCAAGTTATAGGCTGGGCGACATTGGACTATTTGAAACGCCTGGATTCAAGCACCGTGGACGTCTGGGCATGGGTGTCCACCCTAACTATCGTGGGCAGGGTATTGGAACCATGCTCCTCACGGCAGCTCTACAAAAGGCCCGTCAATTAGGTCTTGAGAGAGTCGAGCTTGAAGTCTTTGCCTCAAACACCTACGCCCAAAGACTTTACCAGAAATTTGGCTTTGTTTCCGAGGGTCACAAAAAGCAAGCCCGAAAACTCGATGGGGCCTATGACGATATTATTGAAATGGTACTCTTTCTGGCCCAATGGCAGGAGCCGGCATAACTCAGTTGTGCACAGATAGATTGCCGGCCTCAGAAATCGTTAGAGAAACAGCCAGTAGCAAAGAACCGAAGCTATCGGCCAGCCACCTGAATACGAGCTTCTGCCCGCTTAAACGCACCCTGTACTTCAGCAAACTCGGGTGAGAAAGGAGAGAGGTCTTTTATCTGCTCTTGCGCCTGTTGCAAAGCTATCCTTGCCCGCTCCACATCAATCTCCTCAGCAAATTCCGCCGCATCGGCCAAAACCGTTATCACATTGTCTACCACTTCAGCAAACCCGCCGCTTACCACCAGAGGACGGGTCTGCCCACCTTGCTTATAGGTCAACCTTCCTGCTTCAAGGGTAGAAAGAAAAGTGATGTGGTTAGGAAGAACGCCAAATTCTCCCATAACTCCAGGGGCTGTCACCTCGTCCACTTCCTCATCAAGGAGTGAACGTTCTGGGGTAACAAGACGAAGACGTAGAGTGTCGGGCATAGTTAAATAGGGTTATTGCGCGGCCAAGCGTTGAGCTTTCTCTATTGCGCCTTCAATGGTACCAACCATATAAAAGGCCTGCTCAGGCAGGTCATCGTGCTTACCTTCCACAACTTCTTTGAACCCCCGGACCGTGTCCTTAACCTCAACATATTCTCCTTTAGTATTGGTAAACTGTTCAGCCACATTAAAAGGCTGGGAGAGAAAGCGCTGGATTTTTCTGGCTCGGGCAACAACAATCTTGTCCTCCTCGGAAAGTTCATCAATTCCCAAAATGGCAATGATGTCCTGGAGATCTTTGTAGCGCTGCAGCACTTCCTGCACCCTTCTTGCCACCTGGTAGTGCTCTTCACCAACAATCTCAGGATCAAGGATGCGGGAGTTGGAATCAAGAGGATCGACTGCCGGATAGATCCCTAGCTCAACAATCTGACGAGAGAGTACAGTAGTCGCATCGAGATGAGCAAATGTGGTTGCCGGCGCTGGATCAGTAAGGTCATCGGCCGGGACATAGATTGCCTGTACCGAGGTAATGGAGCCTTTCTTTGTTGAGGTGATCCGTTCCTGTAGCTCGCCTAAGTCTGTAGACAGGGTTGGCTGGTAGCCCACGGCAGAGGGTATGCGCCCGAGCAGGGTAGAGACCTCAGAGTTTGCCTGCACAAAGCGAAAGATGTTGTCAATAAAAAGAAGGACATCCTTTCCCTCTTCATCTCGGAAGTACTCAGCATTGGTAAGCGCCGAAAGCCCCACCCGAGCGCGGGCACCCGGCGGTTCATTCATCTGCCCATATACCAGAGAAGCCTTATTGATTACTCCCGACTCTTTCATCTCCAGCCAGAGGTCGTTGCCCTCACGAGTCCGCTCCCCTACCCCACCAAAGACCGAGTAGCCGCCATGCTTCATGGCCACATTGTGAATCAGCTCCTGTAGAATAACCGTCTTACCTACCCCTGCTCCACCAAAGAGACCAATCTTTCCTCCCAGCGGGTAAGGTGCAAGAAGGTCAACAACCTTAATGCCAGTTTCAAGAATTTTAATCTCTGTCGCCTGATCAACAAATTCAGGAGCCGGCCGGTGGATCGGATACCGCTTGACGTCATCAAGCGGCTCCCCCTGGTCCACCGGTTCACCAATGACATTAAGAATTCGTCCAAGGGTTCTTTCGCCTACGGGCACTGTGATCCCATCGCCAGTGTCTTGTACCTCCATCCCCCGTACCAGCCCTTCAGCACTATCCATAGCTACGCATCGCACCGTATTTTCGCCCAGGTGTTGGGCTACCTCAAGAACAAGATTCCACTCTTTATCGCTAATGATCGGGTTGGACACTCGCAGAGCGTTATAGATAGGGGGAGGGGTACTGTTCTCAAACTCTACATCCACTACGGCACCCATGACTTGTGTAATCCGACCATTATTCATTCCTTTTCCTCCTTACGCACTTAGCGCTTCGCCGGTAGAAACAATTTCGAGCAGTTCTTTAGTGATTGCCGCCTGTCTTGCCCGGTTCATCTCCAGGGTGAGGCGGCTGATCATTTCTACCGCATTGTTAGTAGCATTATCCATAGCAGTCATGCGCGCCCCGTGCTCACTAGCCACGCCTTCAAGCATGCCCCGATATACAAGCATGTTGATATAACGCTCCAGCAGACTGGTAATAAGCTCTTGCGGAGCTGGCTCATAAAGGTACTCAAGAGCAGAACTATCCTCAGTCTCGTTCCGGGCTGCTATAGGCAGAAGGCGCTCAAGCGTGGGGGTCTGCGAGAGAGCAGAGCGAAAATGACTATAGAGAATATAGACCCCGTCCGCTTCTTCCTGGATAAGACGCTCGCCCATCTTACGGCCAATCTTCTGTGCCAGCGCTGGGGTATAACGACCAGAGAGGTTAATATGGTCTTCGACAATGGAGAATCCGCGCCGGCGAAAATGTTCAAAGCCCTTGCGGCCAATAAGGGCGAACGAAATCTCCTGCTCTTGCCGCTCCTGGGCAAAAGCCTCAGCAGAACGAATAAGGTTGGTATTATAGCTGCCACACAGACCGCGGTCTGAAGTAATAAGAAGAAGATGGACCTTCTTCTCTTCCCGCTGGGTTAGAAAGGGGTGAGCTGACTCCGTAGAAGTGCGGAGGTATTGGGCAGCAAGATTTTGCAGTACCGCTTCTAACTTCTCCGCATACGGCCGGGCAGCAAAAGCAGCCTCTTGTGCCCGCCGCAAACGTGCCGCAGATACCATCTTCATGGCTTTGGTAATCTGCTGGATATTACGGACAGAGGAGATACGTTTACGAATCGCTTTAAGGGAAGCCATGATTTTACTTAGGCAGCAAAGGTCTCGTTAAACTCCTTTAGGGTATTATCTATCCGTTCTCTTAAGTCGTCGTCCAGCTCTCGCCTAGCTACCATATCCTGGAAAATATCTGGATGAGTGTTGGTCATGAAGCGATATAACTCTTCTTCATATCGCCTGAGATCAGATTCAGACAGCTGGTCCACAAAGCCATTGGTGCCAGCATAGATAAGCAGGATCTGCCTCTCTACCGGCAGAGGCTGGTACTGACCCTGCTTAAGCATTTCCACCAGGCGACCTCCCCGCGCCAGCATTCGCTGGGTAACCGGGTCAAGGTCAGAACCAAATTGGGCAAAAGCGGCCATCTCACGGTACTGGGCAAGATCAAGACGCAGAGATCCGGCTATCTGCTTCATGGCCTTAATCTGGGCAGAGCCGCCAACGCGGGAGACAGAAATTCCTACGTTTACCGCTGGCCGTACCCCGGCGAAGAAGAGGTCGGTTTCCAGATAAATCTGGCCATCGGTAATGGAAATAACGTTTGTGGGAATATAAGCTGATACATCTCCTGCCTGGGTTTCAATAATGGGTAGGGCTGTTAGCGAGCCTCCACCCCGCTCGTCACTCATCTTTGCCGCTCGCTCAAGCAGACGGGAATGAAGATAAAAAACGTCTCCAGGATAAGCCTCACGACCTGGAGGACGACGCAGTAACAGAGAGAGCTGACGATAGGCTACAGCATGCTTGGAAAGATCATCGTAAATCACTAGCGCATGCTTACCATTGTCGCGAAAGTACTCTCCCATCGTGCAACCGGCGTAGGCAGAGATAAACTGCAGAGGGGCCGACTCAGAGGCTGTGGCCGCTACCACGGTTGTATAGTCCATAGCTTCATGGCGGGTAAGCCTGTCCACCACCTGGGCCACACTAGAACGTTTCTGGCCAATAGCCACATAGATGCATTGGACATCTCCACCTTTCTGGTTAATGATCGCATCAATGGCAAGGGCGGTTTTGCCCGTCTGCCGATCCCCAATAATCAACTCTCGCTGCCCGCGACCAATGGGAATCATAGAATCAATTGCCTTGATTCCAGTTTGCAGGGGCTCCTTGACCGGCTGGCGCAGCACAATCCCCGGAGCTTTTATCTCGATACGCCTGTTTTCTTCTGCGCGGATGGGACCTTTACCATCAACTGGCTGGCCCAGGGCGTTGACCACTCGGCCCAGCATATCTTCCCCTACCGGAACCTCAGCAATACGGCCCGTACGCTTGACCTCATCTCCTTCTTTAATCTCATGGGCTTCACCGAATATAGCGGCCCCCACATTGTCTTCTTCCAGATTAAGAACAATGCCATAGAGATCATGAGGGAACTCAATCAGTTCCCCAGCTGCGGCTTTTTCCAGTCCATAGATGCGAGCAATTCCATCGCTGGCAGAAATAACCGTACCAGTCTCACGCAACTCAACCTGTCTGTCATATCCCTGAATCTGCTGCTTAATAATTTCACTGATTTCGGCAACACTTACTTCCATGTTTTCCTCTTGTTAAATATTCTGCTTTAGAGCCTTACCCATCCGGGCAACTTGGGTTTTCAGGCTGCCATCATATACCTGTCCCTCGATTTCCACTACCACTCCTGCGAGCAGCTCAGGGTCCACCTCGACTGAGGGAACCACTGTGGTGCCGGTAAGGCGACTCAGAGCTGAGACCAAATCCGCTAGCTCCGCCTGTGAGAGTGGAACAGCAGAACGCACCTGAACCCGGCTTCTGCCTATGGCTTGGTCCAAAAGACGCTGATAGTAATCCTGAATCTCAGCCAGAAAACGAAGGCGGTCCTTCTGCGCCAGCAAACGCAGAAAATCCGTCATCAATGAGGAGAGTGATAGAAGGCTTGCTATCTTATCTATAATCTCCTGGCGTGCCTTTGTCCCCAATGTGGAAAGAGTGAGCAGGCCGGCAAGGGCAGGATCAGCAAAAGAGGTAGCCACCTGGTTGAGATCCTCTCCCAAGGACTCTTCCATATTCCTTTCCCTACCCAGGTCTAGTAGGGCTTTAGCATATCGTTTAGAGACCGCTCCTGGCATTACTGGCTCACTGTCTGGACGAAGTGTTGGCTAAGGGACGCATCCCGGTAACAAAATCTTGGACCAAACGGTGATGATCAGCCTGAGTAAGTTGTTCCTGTACAAGGCGGACAGCGGTCTCTACCGCCAGCTGTGCGACTTCTTGGCGCAGGGTTTGGCGGGCCTCTTCTACTTCACGTTCAGCGGAGCGCCTGGCCTCTTCACGGATCCTCTCTGCCATACGTTGAGCTTCTTCTCGCATCCGTGCGCTCTCTTTCTCCGCTATCTCAAACACCTGGGCACGAATTTTTTCTTCCTCCTCTGCCATCCCCTTTAGCTTTTGTTCATACTCTTGCTTTAGCGCCTCTGCCTCTTCCTTTGCCTGCCTTGCCTCGTCAAGCGTCTGCACGATTGTGTTATGGCGCTGGCGTACCGTATCTCTTGCCCAGCCCAAAGCAAATCTGCGTAAGAGATAGACAAAAAGGAGGAAATTAACCGTGGCAAAGACAATGCCACTAATGTGTAGCCCGTCTTCTCCATGCTCTTCTGCTCCCCATAGGGTAGCAGTGTCCCAGAGAAGTGTAACAATAATAATCCCGCAGAGCGTTTTTATTAGATGTTTTCTCATGAGTCCGTCAAGGGCCTCCCTATAAGCTTTTCGGCAATTGCTCGGGAAAATTCCGGAACCCTTGTTTCCAAGACACGGCGAGCTTCCTGGGTCTCCTGATGAATGCGCTGGCGGCTCTCTTCTATAACGGCAGAAGCCTGCTCTCGGGCTGATTCAAACAGCGCACGATTTTGTTCTTCCTGCTCTCTATATACCGCCTCCACCTGTTGCAGAACAGAAGCTCTGGTGGTGGATATGCTTTGCCTATATTGCCCCTCCATTTCTTGGGCCTCTTCTCTGGTGCTGTGAGCTTCCTCCAGGGTCCCCTTGCTCCTTCTTTCCCGGTTCTCCAGCACAGACAGCACGGGGTCAAAAAGCAATCGTTTGAGAAAGGTCAAGAGGACCAGAAAAAGGAAGATATGAAAAACAAACGTCCAGTCCGGTGGAAATGTCAGCATTGCCTTTCTCTCTTCTTAGCCTTTTAAACGCTTAATAAGCCCTTCCAGTTCTTCGTTAGAATAATACTCGATTTCGACTTTGCCACCTTTTTTAAGCAGGTGGATGCGTACCTTTGTTCCCAATGATTTGGTTAAATCTTCTTCCAAAGCCTTGACATGAACATCCGGAGATGGCTGGGTTGTGCTCTGTAGGGGCGCATGGCCATATGCTCCTACTTTCGGAGTGTGTGCCACCAAGGTCTCTGTTTTTCGTACAGACAGTCCCTTACGAATAATCTCCTGTGCCAGCGATATCTGTTTTGCCGGAGAATCCAAGGTCAATAGCGTTCTTGCATGACCAACAGAGATAGTCCCCTTATCAACTTCTGCCTTAATCTCATCAGGAAGATTGAGAACACGCAGCAGATTGGTTACTACTGGCCGGCTCTTTCCTACCCGTGCCGCTATCCCCTCCTGAGTGAGTTGTAAATCCTCCATTAACTGCCTATAAGCAAGAGCTTCCTCAATGGGGGTTAACTCCTCCCGTTGAATATTTTCAATAAGCGCCATCTCTAGGCTTTCGGTACTGCTCACCTCCTTGACGACTACCGGGACCTTATCCAAACCTACTTTCTGAGCAGCCCGAAACCGCCTTTCGCCAATAATAAGCTCATACCTACCCTCCACCTTTCTTACTACCAGCGGCTGGAGGACTCCCTTTTGGCGAATAGACTCTGCTAGCTCGGCAATCTTGGCTTCATCAAACGTACGCCTTGGCTGTTTAGGATTAGGCCGGATCTCGGAGACAGGGACCCGCTTTTCTCCCGGGGCAGAAAGCGGGGTAGACTCAGTAATAAGGGCGCCAAGCCCTCTGCCTAAAGCTTTTCGCTTGGTTGCTCCTGCTTTGGAGGCCTCATCCTTCTGCTGGGTTTCTCTCTGCAAATCCATTCTGGCAAATCTCTTTGGCCAATTCTAAGTAGCTCTGCGCTCCACGGCACTGCGGATCATAGAGGATAGCCGGTAGGCCATGGCTTGGGCTCTCGCTCAACCGGACATTACGCGGGATAACGGTGCGAAAAACTTTCTCGGGAAAGAATCCCCTTACTTCCTCAACAACTTGATGACAGAGTTTATTACGGCCGTCAAACATGGTGAGCAAAATGCCCTCGATTTCCAGATCAGGATTGAGACGCTCTCGAATTAGATTCAAAGTCTCAAGCAGGGAGCGTAGTCCCTCCAGGGCATAGTATTCACACTGCAAAGGAATCAATACACTGTCCGCAGCCGTAAGCCCGTTAATGGTCAGAAGACCAAGAGAGGGAGGACAATCGATGAGTAGGTAGTGGTATCTTGCTCGTTCTTGCTTAAGAATTTCTTCTAGACGATGCTCTCGAGCCGAGTAGTTGATAAGCTCAATTTCTGCCCCGATCAGCTCCCTACTTGCAGGCAAAACGTCGAGGCAGGAGATAAGAGTCTTGTGTAGAGTCTCGCTGAACTCCTTTTCGCCCAAAAGCATCTGATAGATTGTGACGGTGTCAGTATCAACCTTGACCCCTACCCCACTGGTTGCATTTCCCTGCGGATCACAATCAATAAGTAGCGTTCCTTCTCCAGATACACCTAGGGAGGCAGCAAGGTTAACCGCAGTAGTGGTTTTACCTACTCCCCCTTTCTGATTGGCAATACAGATGACTCTACCCACTCTCGCAGCTTCCCTAACACAAAAAATTTTAGAATTCTACAGCCCATAGGTCTCTTTCATTTTCTGGTACTTCTCCTGCAAGTGGGGGTCGAGTTCAGCAAGAGGAAGGGAGTCTAGCAAGGGGATCAGGAACTCTTTTAGCACATCTCCCCTGGCCATCCATTGATAATAGTGTCGCCCCCCATGGTTGTAGGGGCCGTAGAGCCTTGATCCCGGAACTTGTTCCAGCAGCCAGCGGAACAGGGGTTCATGCCGTGTATGCATGCGTAGGGTCACCTGAGGCTGCTTGCCATCGCCGCCAAAATGTCCTTCACTTAAAAGCAGCCCAAGGATGATTCCAGCAGGTAAGTCTTTTTCCTTGTCCTCCTGTTTATCAAGGCCATACTTCTTTTTCATTTGCTGATAACGCTCCTGCGAGTGGGGGTCGAGTTCAGCAAGAGGAAGGGAGTCTAGCAAGGGGATCAGGAACTCTTTTAGCACATCTCCCCTGGCCATCCACTGATAGTACTGCCGCCCCCCATGGTTGTAAGGACCATAGAGCTTTGAGCCGGGAATTTTATCTAACAGCCAGCGGAACAGGGGTTCGTGCCGTGTATGCATGCGTAGGGTCACCTGAGGCTGCTTGCCATCGCCGCCAAAATGTCCTTCGCCTACAAGCAAGCCCAGGATAAGACCTGAAGCAAAAGAATTCATCCTTAGAGCCCTTGTTTCACCGTAAACAAATATATGTAAGCAGAAAATAATGCTTGTTTCACCGTCAAAAATCCAAGCAAAAACAAAGAATAATGCTTGTTTCACCGTCAAGTATCACGTGAAACCTTCTTAAAAGCGATGATTTCATGCTTCTCCTGGCCAAAAGGTAGGGTGTAAGAGTACCTTTTTTTCAGGCAAAAGCCAATTTTCGGCAGCTTCCTATCTAACCCAAAGAGTTCCCTGTCAACCTGGGGTCCTTTCATTGCCACGGCAATGCCGTCAGGCAAGACAAATGGGAAGGCAATCCGCAAGAACTCCTCCAAGCTCCAGGTTGCCCTAGAGATGGCTATATCGAATGAAGCCTTCAGAGATTCTTCTTTGGCTAGCTCTTCGGTTCTTCCCTCGTATACGTTGGTGTTAAAAACCCTGGTCTTCCTTATCACCTCTTTGAGGAAGTTCGCCTTCTTTCGCCGAACCTCGATAAGGGTAGCCTCAAGGGAAGGAATGGCAATGGCCAGGACTAGGCCAGGAAACCCGGCTCCACTGCCAAGATCAATCAAGCGGGAGTGAGGGGAAATAATCGGGGAAACTGCCAGAGAGTCAAGAATGTGCTTGCGAATGACTACCCCGGGTTCAGGCCGAGAGACAAGACGGACTATTTTCGACCAAAGCCATAGTTCCTCAAGGTAAATGTCAAACTTAGAAGGAGCGTCAGCAGGGAGTTGAACCCTCAGAAGGCGGGTTCCTTCAGAGAGGAGGTGAGCTTCTTTTTCGGTCATCTGGTTTGTGGAATGCCACTGAGGGAGTGCTCTTTTAAGATATTTCCCGGCGTATTCGCCAAACCAGATAGGAGCACATTCATAAGCCGGCCACTAACGACTCTCTTCAAACAGGATACCTTTGTCTATCGGGTACGATCTCATTCTGTTGAGGAATGTTTCCGCTCTCCGGACGGACTCCCCTACCCTGTCTACTTCCCAGTTGGTGAAGGCATCATAGTCTACAGCCCCGCGAACCACTTGCTCCTGGGCTAAGACTTGCGGCTCTTCCTTATTTGTCCTCTAGCATCATCAGCAGCCTATAATTCTCCCAGTAGCGCCTTAACTTCTTGTAAGTCTTTGGTATCCCCTCGGTGAACCAGTTAGATATCCTGGCCAGTAACTGCCGAGCTTCTTCTTTCCTACTCTGCTTCTGCCAAAGATGGGTCAGGCTGGTTGAGGCGCGTAGTTCTCAGGACTTTGCGCCCTGTCGACAGGCAACTTCAAGGGCTGTCTGAAAACATTCCTCCGCTTCTGACATGTTCCCATTTTTGCCTTCCTGCACTATCAGGAATCCTCCCTTGACCGATATAGCTCTGCCTCGTAGTGACAATCCCCGGTTCTGTCTATCGCAGCCAGCGCCTCGGCCGGCAGACTAAGCCCTTCCTTGGCTTGTCCTGCTTCCCCATATGCTTCGGCCAACATGTCAAGAAACTGCGGTCGTAGCATCTCTGCCACGAGCGCTTGCCAGGTGTCTAGTCCCTCGCGCATCTGGGCAACTCCCTCCTCAGGTTGCTTCTGCTGGACTAGCATCTACTCCCGTTGCACGTTTATTGTTGCCAGCCAGTTCATAAACCCATGCTCGGTCGAAAGCGCTAGGGCAGTTTCTGCCCATCCCTGGGCTGAGTACACCTCACAGCTCCTCTGCTTATGCTTTTCCCTTGTGTTCTGTAGGCACTGGGTGCTAAGGTGCTTCACTGAACGTCCAGCCCTCCACAGAATCCTTGGTTTGCCAGGCATTTGGGAGCAACACCGATGAAGGGACTTGAGTCAACTCGTTGGAAGATTGTTTGGCTCCTGGTGCTGATCAGCGTGGTTCGCAGCATGGACGCCGTCAACTTCTCGGTGGCGGCCAAGCAAATCATGCCGGAATATGGCTTGACCGAGGTGCAGATCGGCCTTCTCTATTCCATTTACCTGCTGGGCTATGCCGCGTTTCACCTACCGGGCGGTCTATTGGCCGATGTGCTGGGACCCCGCAAACTGCTGGGTGCTGCCTTGGTGTGGTGGTCGGTGTTTACTGGGCTCACGGCCATCGCCCCACAATTGCCGGGTCTGTCTATGCTAGGACCGTTTGCGGCGTTTCTCGTTGTGCGCTTTTTTATCGGGCTGGCCGAAGGAGCGTGTTATCCGGGCTCAACCCGGATGCTGGCCAGTTGGATGGCTCCAGATGAGCGCGCCTCGGCCGGCGGCCTTGTCCTGAGTGGCATGGGTATTGGCTATGCCATCACGCCTCCGATTGTTGCCTTCCTCATGGTCCAGTACGGCTGGCGTGTGGCGTTTTGTGTGTTCGCCCTGATCGGGATCGGGCTTGCAGTCCGCTGGTATACCTACACGACTGATATCCCCGAAGCACACCCACACGTTAGTTCAGAGGAATTGCAACGCATTCGCAGTCAGAATCCACGCCTGGAGAGCGCAGAGCACACGGTGGTCCCGTGGCGCAGTCTGCTGACCAATGCCAATGTGTGGTTGCTCGGCGCTGCTGGCTTTTGCCTCGGCTATGGGGTCTTTCTGTATCAAGCCTGGTTTTATTTGTATCTGGTCAATGTGCGGGGCTTTAGCGAACTCGGCGGTGGGGCATTTGCCACCGGTCCGTTTATTGCCGTGGCGCTGCTCAGCCCGCTCGGGGGGAAGTTGTCTGACGCGTTAGTCCGTGGCTATGGGCGGACAAAAGGCCGACGAGTTGGGGCGATTTTCGGCCTTGTCCTCAGCGCGGTGTGTACTGGCGTTGGAGCTGGGGCCGAGCACCCCTATGTGGCCATTGTGTTGCTCTCCTTGGGTGATGGATTTCTGTATATGTCTGGCGCTTCAGCGTTTGCTACAATCATCGATATCGGCGGCCCGCACACCGGAGTGACGTATGGGTTCTCAAACCTCATGACCATCTTGGGTGGCGTGCTCGCACCGACTCTCACCCCGCTTTTGGCCAATCGTTTTGGCTGGGATGGTGCGATTTATACCATGATGTTGCTCACTCTCGTTGGCGCTGTGATATGGCTCAAGATTGATGCGGGCAAGCCCTTGGTCGTCAATGAACCGCCACCCACTCCGCTGTCGGCACAGAGTCAACCCGCCCCGTAAAAAGCGGATCTGTGGAGGTGGTGGCTCATTGGATACGGAACAGTTCTCTGCCTCTGTTGTTAAGCTCCCACGGATCAGACCATAAAGAGGGAACACCTGGGAGGAGGTTAACCCTACGCTGCTCTGGATCTCTTCAGGTGGATGGCTAATAGAGAGATCGCAGCTGGGGTAATACCGGGAAGACGGGCGGCCTGGCCCAAAGAGTGGGGGCGGATAGCAGAGAGTTTTTCTCTGACCTCGCGGGAGAGACCGCTTACATTGCCATAATCGAAACTCGTAGGAATGCGCACTTCTTCCATTCGGCGAAACTGCTTAACTACCTCTTTTTGGCGGTCGATATACCCAGAGTATTTCACCGACACCTCAACTTCGGAGGCAACGTCAAGGTCGCTAAGCCCCATCCTTAGTCGGTCAGCAGGTAGGATAAGGGAGGCTAACTGTATGACGGCATCATAGTCTAACTCGGGACGGCGCAGAAGTTGGGCTAATGAGAGCGGACTTTTCATTTCAGCCGAGCCTAAAGAGCAAATACGCGCGTTGACCCCCTGGTTTGGGGTCAACATGGTTTCTTCGAGCCATTGGACCTCTTTCTCAACCGCATATTTCTTGCTCTCTGCCCGTTCATACTCTTTATCCCCAAGCAAGCCGATATCATGCCCGATCTCGCCCAGCCTTAAGTCGGCATTGTCTTCCCTAAGGAGCAAACGATACTCGGCCCTCGAAGTAAACATGCGATAGGGTTCACCCCCTACTCCCTTAGTTACCAAGTCGTCAATAAGCACCCCAATGTAGGCCTGGTCACGGGAAAAAATAAGTGGCTCTTTTCCCTGCAGACTGAGAGCTGCATTCGCCCCAGCCACAATTCCCTGAGCCGCGGCTTCTTCATAGCCAGTGGTACCGTTGATCTGGCCAGCATGGTAGAGCCCCTTAACTAGCTTTGTTTCTAGAGTGGAGTAGAGCTGGGTAGGGTCGGAGTAATCATACTCGATTGCATACCCCGGCCGCATGATCTCGGCTTCCTCAAGCCCTTCAATAGAGCGAACCATACGGAGCTGAACATCAAGGGGGAGGCTTGTGGACAGGCCATTTGGATATACTTCCGTGGTCTCGCGTCCTTCTGGCTCAAGAAAAATCTGGTGCCTGGGTTTATCCGCAAAGCGAACAACTTTATCTTCAACAGACGGACAGTAGCGGGGCCCTCGGCCTTTGATAACTCCGGAATACATGGGCGAAAGATCCAGAGCAGAACGGATGATCTCATGGGTGTGGCTGTTTGTATAGGTAACATAGCAGGGGACTTGGGGCTGAGTAATACACTCTGTGGAAAAGGAGAAACGAGGAGGAGGATCATCACCGTACTGCACTTCCAGGCAAGAATAATCAATGGTGCGGCTGTCAAGCCTAGGGCAGGTTCCGGTTTTCAGACGTCCAAGACGAAATCCTAGATCCCTTAGGCTGTTGCTTAGCCCTTGAGCAGCAAAGTCTCCTGCTCTTCCAGCTGAGTAGTTTTTAGGCCCAACATGGATAAGGCCCTGAAGAAAAGTACCTGTGGTGAGAATAACCCTTTCGGCCTCAAATACCTCACCAATCTGGGTCTCGACTCCTTTTATTTCTCCGTTTTCAGTAATAAGTCTCTCTGCACATCCCTGTCTCAGAATAAGATTGAGTGTGTTCTCCATCACCCGCTTCATTCTTTGGCGGTAAAGAGCCTTATCTGCCTGGGCACGAGTGGCGCGCACGGCCGGTCCTTTCTTGGTATTGAGTACCCGGAACTGAATACCGGTCTCATCTATAGCCTTGGCCATCTCGCCGCCTAAGGCATCGATCTCTCTCACCAAATGGCCTTTACCAATCCCTCCTACGGCTGGATTGCAGGACATCTGGCCAATATGATCAAGGTTAAGGGTAAGGACCAAGGTTTTACAACCCATACGCGCAGCCGCCAGGGCTGACTCAATACCCGCATGTCCAGTGCCAACCACAATAACGTCATAAGCCATGACTCACCTACTACGCCTGATCTCTTTTAACTTAAACGTTTAGCCATCAGCTTTTAGACCCTCCTTTGCTCTCCATCTCTTTCTTATGGAGTGCACCCCTATCCCTGGCTGTCTGGAGGGACTCTTTTCTGCTTTTCCTGCCTACCGACCTCTAATAGCTGTTATGCTAGCAGATGACCCTCTTTCCTACCACTATCATGCCACCCCATGGGAGGCCTCCCCACGGGCTTGCAATTCGAAGTACCGACGGTAGGCACCGTCTGGGCGAGAGAGGAGTTCGGCTGGACTTCCATGCTCAATAATTCGTCCTCTTTCCAGAAACAAAATCTGGTCAGCAGCCGAAGCTGTGGAAAGACGGTGGATAATAACCAGGACTAGTCGAGTCTGGCCGACCTCTCGTAGCATGGCCAGGAGGTGCTGCTCGGTTTTGGGATCAAGTGCAGAGGTTGGCTCGTCAAGGATCAGAATAGGTGCATTACGAACAAGGGCCCGTGCCAGGGACAGGCGCTGCTTCTGCCCTACCGAAAGCTTGGAGCCTGCCCGCCCAAGACGAGTCTGATAGCCTTCGGGAAGCTTCTGGATGAACTCGTCTGCGCCCGCAACTTGGGCAGCACGGTGTATCTCAATCTGGCTGGCATTGAGCTTGCCGGTTAGGATGTTCTCCTCGACCGTGCCATCAAAAAGCACATGCTCCTGGAAAACAAAGGCAATCTGAGCACGCAGGGATCCACGCGTGACACTCGCAATGTCTGTGCCATCGATGAGCACACAGCCAGACTGCGGGCATAGGAAACGAGGAACCATATAGGTTAGGGTAGTCTTGCCTGCCCCAGCAGGACCCACAAGCGCAGTCACTTGTCCTTTACGTGCCTCGAAGCTTACCCCATGAAGTACCGGTTTCCCATCATATGCGAAGTGTACATCTTCGACCTGTATCCCTTCACGGATCAATGCAAGTGGGGACGCTCCTGGTGAATCCTCTTCAGTCGGCAGATCCATCAAGAAGAAGACCCGGTGGAGGCCAGCTGCGGACCCCTGAAGCCGGATCCAGAGGGCACCCAGGTCAGCCGCATACATGAGCACCACAACGAAGTAGCTAAAGAGCAAAAAAACGTCTCCTCGGCTGATCTTCTCCTCGATGGCAAGATTGATCACATAGAAATACGCGCGAAGGCTAACAATCAGACCAGGCACCACAGCTGTCAGGACCGCGCCGATGCCCACCAGAAGATAGATGCGATATCTTCTAAAAGAGGTCCAACTGTCTCTATCAAAACGTTGATGCTCCCGCTCCTGGCCGCCAAGGCTTTGGACAGCCAGGATGTTGCTTATTCCCTCCTCGACCGTAGAGGTGGTGGTCGATCCTGCCCCACGACTCTGCTCTCCACTACGACGGAGAGCCGCAGCAAAGGGATAGGTGCCAATGAGCACTATCGGCAAGAAGGCAAGCGCTGACCAGACTAGCAACGGATGGTCGCCAAAACTCAAGGAGAGGACGCCAACTGTCAGGAGAATTCCCAGAGGAGACCGTATCGGTGTCAGTAAAATCTGGTAGCATACATTGGTAATGGAGGGGGTATCATACATTACACGGTAGACGGCGTCACCAATGCGCTCATCATCAAAGGTGGTCATGGGCAGAGATTGGATCCGCTCGAAGAAGAGCGAGCGATAGTGATGGTTAAGAGCCTGAGTCAGCCGCAATGTCCAACGAAACTCAAAAAGACCAAAAAGCCCACTGGAAGGGCTAAACCCCGAATTAGCGTCGTTTTCTGTGTTGGTGGCGGTATCCTGCCCCTCGGAGAGACTGACCTCCGTCCTGGTACGTTCGCCATTGCCGATTCCAACAGCGCCTATCAATAAAAGCAGAATAGTCTGCGTTACAATTGTCCAGAAAAGGATTCCGGTTGAAGATACACCTTGAAGCCATTCTAGAAAGGGTCGTACGAAGAAAGGGTAAGAGGCTACCACCTCGCCAATAGGGATCTGCTCGATCACGTGATCAATGAGAATCTTGACCGGCCAGGGTAAAAGCAGAAGTGGAAGAAGACTAAGAATTGTAAGTCCAACCTTGACAGCAAACTGAAATTTGAAGGGAGCAATGTAGCGTAGGGCACGGCGAAACAGTAGCAGGGTCTGCCCGTTGGTAACCCCTTTCGGAGTCTGTCTGTTCATTACGCTCCTGCCTGCGCGGCCGAGGGCGACTGCTCAGACTCGATGAGCCTTCGGTAGCCTCCCCCTTCTTGGGCCATGAGTTCTGTGTGTGATCCGTACTCCAATATCTGCCCCTCGCGCAGATAGACAATCTGGTCCGCAAGGCGGATAGTGGAGAGACGGTGGGTGACCAAAAAAATCGCCCGTCCCTTTCCCCATTCCTTGAGATTATGGAGAAGGGCCAATTCAGTTTCCGCGTCAAGCGAAGCTGTGGGTTCGTCAAGGATCAGAATCGACGTATCCTTGAGGATAGCACGTGCGACTGACAGGCACTGACGCTGGCCGGTGGAGAGCTTGGTCCCTCGCTCTCCAAGGAGAGTATCATAGTCCCCAGGGAGTTCTTTAATGAAGGAATGGGCACACGCCACCTGGGCGGCTTCCCTTACCTGTATCTCGCTTGCCCCTGGAGCAGCATAGCGGATGTTTTCCCGTACGGTAGTTCCAAACAGTACGTTCTCCTGCAAGGCGATAGCAATATTGGAACGAAGACTCTGAACCTTGAAGTTGCGGATATCTCTCCCGTCGATCTCTATGGATCCAGAGTCAGGATCATAGAGCCTTAGAAGAAGGGTCATCAGCGTGCTTTTTCCTGAGCCGGTGGGACCGACAATTGCAGTGATGGTATCGCTCTTGGCGGTAAGATTAATGTCCGTAAGGATAGGTCGGTCTTTCTGGTAACCAAAGCTCACTCCGCGAAAGACAATTGCAGAATGTAACGGAAGCATGGAAATAGCATCGGGCAGGTCCTCCACCTCAGGTTTGAGATCCAAAAGCTCAAATACCCGATCCAGGCCAATAGCAATGTTCTGCATCTGCCCCCAGGTATGGAAAAGCTGGCGTAGTGAGTTTGTTGCTTGGCCAAAACGGCTTCTAAAAAAATTGTAGAGACCCAGGTTCCAGACTGTAAAACCCCATACAACAAGAAAGACTGTAGCTGCATCCCGTGTTTCAAGCGTAGCCCACCCTGTGGCCATAAGAGATGCCACTCCTACAATCCAGATGATGGCCACACCAAAAACCGCGAAGAGGCTCCTCACGGCAAAAGCCCTATGGAAAGCGGCCAGTGAATCGCGCTCGAAACGCTCCTGCTCAAAGGCCTCAATGCCGTAAGCCTTGATCACTTTGATTGCAGCAAGACTCTCCTGGATGCGTGAAGTGAGGGAGCTATGGGCCTCCCTTGCAGCACGGAAACCAATGCGCAGCCGGCGCGACAACCATAGCCCCAGGAAAAGCAAGGGAGGCCACACCAGCGCAAGGAGCAGGGCAAGGCCAGGAGCAAAGGCAAAAACAACCACAAGCGAATATACGAATTGGCCGATGGCAAAGAGGGGATTCAGAAACAGAACCTCGATCAACTGCGTGACCATGGCGCTATCCTGGTAAAGCCGGTAGATCGCATCTCCGATCCGACTCTCCGCGTGGAAACGGAGGGAGAGGTTCTGGAGCCTATTGAAGATCTCAAGCCGAAGGGTCTGGTTGATTCGCTGTAGAATCCAGACCCGGTAGTACCATAGGGCGGACCCGCAAAAGAGCGCGGGTACTAGAACGGCAACCCATATCCACAGAGCACGCGCACTAATCTGGCGCCTAAGTTCGGCGCTCAGTGTGTCAACCTGAACCGTCAGCTCCGGGTCAAAGCCAAGAAAGGTGGCTTCAATCTCGGTGAGAGGGTGACCTTGCAGGGCACGCGTCCAGACAACATCAACAAGAAGCAGGGTTATCGGCAAGAAAACAATCCCTAGGGCAGCAAGCCCAGCAACAAGGCCAGCCAGATGCCAGCGGACATTTCTGAGCAGCGGAACACAACGCCATAGGATACGTAAGACCAGCCGAAAGCTCAGCCGATCGTCCTGCTCACCAGTACCAAGCTGCCCTAATTTGAGGCTCCTGTTTTTTCCTTCCGGATGGTTCTCCATGGTTTCCCATTATGTAAGCGTTGAGCAATCAGCCCTCAGTAAAACAGGGTAAGATAGCCGTTTATTATGTGCAAGCCTTGTTTTTTAGCTGATTGCAGATAAATGTTTAGCTTTGAGAAACTCTACCCCTCTGCTATAAACTTTTTCCTAAAAGGGTTCTGAATCCTGCTCCAACTCTTATGACCCAGTCTCTATGATTGTTGCTATTGGAAACGATCTTGCTGAAGTAGAAAGAATCCGGCGAGCACTTGAGAATCCGTGCACCGGTCACCGCTTTCGCGAGCGAGTATTTACTGAGAGAGAGCAGCGCTACTGCGAGAGACGGAGGCATAAGTACGAGAGTTACGCTGCCCGCTTTGCTGCCAAGGAAGCGGTCATGAAAGCACTTGGCACTGGCTGGGGAAAAAATGTCGGCTGGCGAGACATTGAAATATTCCGCCAGCAAGGTTCTCGCCCGGAGATTTTGCTGTATGGCAAAGCTAAAGAGTACGCTATAACCTTGGGTATTACACACTTCCACCTGGCCCTTACCCATACTGCTGAATATGGCGAAGCGCAGGTTATTGCAGAAAAAGAATAGTAAAATAGTGTTTGGAATTAGATCAATAATCCTGACTGTTCTAACTCACATCCCCCATTCTGCTTTACAGAAATTTGTTGGGGTTCCGATGGGAAATTTGGCGGCTTGGCAGGGTCCCTCAGTCCAGCACTACCCCCCGGAAGGGAGAAGATAGCCCAGTGCCACTTGGGAAAAAATTCGCCAGCAGGGTTTTGGTAGAATAGCGACTCTGGAATTCCTTTTTGGCCTGCTCAAAGTCCGGGTCGATGTCCTCGCTATGCCTTTTATCTGGGAGTGAGTGATCCATCCGTGCCAGGATTAGTCTTACCTCCTGTCGGCGCTGCACAGACCAGCCAGCGTTTTGCTTGACGGCGACCTTGAGGAGCGGACTCAAGAAGAAAAACAGCAATTGTTCCTGCTTAGCCAGATGCTGGAGCAGGCGATGATCGTCTGCCTGTCTGGGGTTCAAGTATGAGACTCCGGTCACTGGGACATCCGGAGTACCGACAATGCCAAACGCAACGGCTATCACCCAGGTTCCCTCCTTAGCCTGGTAGCCTATCGGTTTGGCGGTGACGGGAATTCCTTGGCGACGAAAAGAGAAGAGATTGTGGACCCGCATGGCAAGCGCGGTCTCTTCGGATGTTTCCATACCCACTAGGACAGGTGTATGGACGGGCCTGTGTAAGAGCACAGTTTGGTATGCTTTTGAAATGTTCACTCTCATAGATAAGGCAGCTATCCTAGCGTTTTGTCCTAGGGGAAGAAAGGAGGAGCAGAGAACCGCGCAATCAGAAAGTCCGTCTTTCTTTTGCTTCTTGTGCAGGGAGCATAAAAAAGAAAAGGATTAACACTCGCTTTGTCACAGGAAATTCAGGCAGACTCTGGTATCTGTTATTCATGTTCTACAGGAAAAGATCTGTTATCAAGGAAAGGACTGTACCCTCTTCAGAGGATGACCTGTTGTTATCCATTTGTGGTTATGAAGAAATGTATTAAAGTGTTTCGGATAAGCTTAGAAGAGGGGGATATGGTAATGTTAGGTAGCTGCCATGAAGAGCAAAAAAATGGGCCATAAAGACAAAGAAAAGGCAACTCTTATAGAGGCATTGCGTTGGGTGCGAAAACCTCTTCCGCCACCTACCCGGGTAAAGGAGGAGGAAAAAAAGTATGCTCGTTCCAAGGAACGGAATCGGTTGCGCAAAGAGGTTGAGCGGGATCTTAAAGAGGTATAGAGTGGGTCAAGAGCTAACGCCGTGTGTGAGGAGGGAAAGTTATGGTCAGGACTAAGAGATGGAAGGGAATGGTGGTGGGGTTATTGTTGATTCTACTTGTCACTGGACCAGCACTGGCTTATGACGGCGAATTCAGCGACCCTGATTCTCATCCCCTACGCCTAGTTGCCTATGCACTCCACCCAGCAGGATGCGCAATTGAGTGGTTAGTGATTCGTCCCATACATGCAATACTCTCCCAACCCCAGTTGGAACATTTTTTTGGTCACAGTCCGCACGAGGCTAATTTCAGTTGTGGATCCACACCGGCTGCAGCAGCGCCGCCGCCTGCGGTGGTGGCAACCCCTACGGTCGCAGTAGCACCGCCGCTCGTGGTTATCCCCCCTGCCCCTGTAACCCCTGAAGTTGTTCCTCCCCCACTCTCTCCAGAAGAGATAGCTGCACTTAAGAAAGCGGCAGAGGAGGCTAAGCAAGCAGCCGAGGAAGCTAAACAGGCAGCCCAAGCTGCGGAAGCAGCCGCCCAAAAGACAGGGCGGACATTTGAAAAGACGCTGCGTAAGTAGTAACTAGTAACTAGAGCAGCTTGTTCCCCGTTGAGTAGAGAGGTGCCACCGCCTCTCAGCACTTCGCGCCTCCAGAGAAGCGGCTTTTTCAGAAGAGCGTGGACCCATGTCATTCGATGAGATCAACCACCTGATCTTAATGATGGGGGAAAAGCTACGCCAGGAGATAACTAAGTACATAGGGAAGAGCCCCAGGCTTCTCCCGCTATGTCCATACAGTTTTCTCTCCAGCGTCCATGCCTACCTGACCTTTCCTGCCGTTATAGAAAAAATTCTGCAGCATAAGACACCAGAAGAAATTGCTGCCCAGAACCGGCGATTAGGTTCCGAAATCTCTCCTGCCCTTATCTGGAGCATTGGCTACTATTTTCTTATCGGTCGTGAGATGCTCCTTGAACACCAGACACTTACTCCCACTGACCATCGAGAGCAGATCAGATTGGTCCTGGACTTCTGGCGTGGGCTCTCTTCCACCCACCGTGGGGATGGCAAATACGATAGCAGTGAGGCCGGCGGAATCAACCCTTTTCTTCCTAGTGCCAACATCAGCACTCTCCACCGGCTCCTCGTTCCGGTCGACGCCGGCATCCGTCGTTTGTTAGAGCGATTTCTTCTGACCTTGGAGAGCTACTCGTTGCTGCTACACAGCGATTCACGGGTGGGCCTTGCTGACTCTGGACCTTATCTGCTGAGCGCCGATCGGGTGATGGTGGTCCGCAACTATACGGGTCTGAGAGGCGGGGCTTATCCCTGGAAGAAGGCAGCAGCTGATTTTCCCTACACTTCCTGCGCTCTGGCTTTCACGTTTGACCCGGCTGATTTTCTTAGCCTTGAGGTCAGCGATTGGGCCACACTGTTTACCAACCCTCCTGACTATGCTGACCGGATCTGCGAGATTGCCCTGGTGTATGTTGAGGGCCGGCAATCAACACCTTTACCTTTTTCTCAAATGGAGGGATTGCTCCGCGTCGCTCAGAAAGTCTCGCCGCAACTCTCCGCTTGGTTTGCCCATCTTGAACCCGAACAGCGAATCATAGCAGGAGCCAAACCGTATGCCTGGGTCCTGCGTCCTCTGGCCAAAGAGGCTGGGATTGGGGTGGAAGCAGAAATAGACTGGAACATTAGCTCAGAAGCGCTAAGGCTCACTGCTCCTCTGGACAAAGTAGGGGAAGAAAGAGGCCCTCGCTGGTTTACCCAGCGCTTTCTCTTACCTACAAGAAGTAGTGTCTTTGCTCCGCTTGCGCCCTTATAGAGAACGCACGGCAGGTATGACCTCTCTGGCAAAGCGCTCCATTGCGGCCATGACTTGATGGTGAGGCACAAGGCCTCCAGGGTTAAACCAACAGATAAGCTGGTCTACTGCTGCCTCCTGTTGCACTTCAGTGATTCTGGCAATGCACTCCTCTGGATTGCCAAACACTGCCATGGTCTCCTCAATTTGCTCATAGGCTATGGCAGCTGCCCGCTCGCGCACCTCGCGCAGATACTGGTAAGACCCTTCGTACTGACCTTTCCCGCCCGCACGAGCCTGCTCGCCAATGGTATGGAAATAGTGCATAAAACTCTCTTCGATCTCCTTTCGCACCTGCTTACGGCTATCCGCCGGATACACGGGAAACGCCGCCGCCACATCCCCCTTTTCGGCCGGATGCCCGGCTGTACGCAAGGCCTGCCGATAAATGCGAGCCTGATCGTAGAATTTGGTTGGCAAGGGATTAATCGGCGAAGCAACAAAGATCCCATACCCCTTTTGGCCGGCAAACTCGGCTGTCTCCGGACTATTAGCAGCAACCCGGATGGGGGGATGGGGCTTTTGTATTGGCTTAGGCACTAGCGATGTTTCAGGGACCTGATAATACTTACCGGCAAAAGAGAAGCTTTCCATTGTCCAGGCTTTTTCAATGATCTCGAGCGTTTCTTCAAAGCGCTCCCGGCTTTCTTCTCGCGACACATTAAACCCTTGGAAGTGAAGGGCAATGGTGCCCCGGCCCACACCAAAGTCCAGGCGGCCGTTGCTCAAGATATCTACGGTGGCACTATCTTCAGCGGCCCGTAAAGGGTGGTGAAGTGGCAAGAGATTTACGGCCGTTCCCAACCGGATCCGTTTTGTCCTCTGGGCGATAGCCGTAGCCACAATAAGGGGCGCGGGCATAATAGAGAAAGGCCGGAAGAAATGAAGTTCAGCTAGCCAGGCCATATCAAAGCTCAGCTCCTCGGCATAGACAATTTGATCCAGGGTTTCCTGATAACGCGTTGTTTCGGATTGTCCAGGAGCACAGGGCAACTGGTAAAAAAGACCAAATTTCACGATTTATCCTCCTTTGCATAACCTCATTTATCTACAAACCCATGGCCCTGAGCAGTGGCGGCCAGCGATCCTTCCAGGGGGCTACGGCCTCAAAAGCGGCGGACGCCCTCAGCACTAGCGCATCGTCCAGATGGCGACCAATGATTTGCATGCCGACTGGCAGGCCATTGTCCGTCCAACCGGCAGGAACCGTGGCAGCAGGCTGACCCGTCATGTTAAGGGGAAAGGTAAAAGCAACCCACGCAAATGGCCCAACCTCACGTCCTTCAATAGTTTTGGGCCCTTGAATACCAACAGGAAATGGTGGCACGCCCAGCGTTGGCGTCAGCAGCAGATCGTAGCGACGCATGAACTTCCACATCTTGTTATATACCGCTTTACGGGTGATTATGGCGGCGCTCAGATCCTCCGCTGTGAAGTCGTTGCGCAGAAACTCGACCAAATTCGGCGACATCTTGTTGCCAAGTCTGTTGGCCAGCGCACGCATGCCCTTCAGGTCGGATTCGAGTGCGACTAGACCCCAGAATGCTGCTTCGAGGTCATCCCAGCCTGGATTGGCTTCCTCAACAATACAGCCAAAGTCACGCTCGAAAACCTTAACCCCTTTGCCAACAATCTCACGCACCTGCGGATCGACCGCGGCATAACCCCAATCGGCGCTATAGGCAACCCGGAGACTTTTTAGGTCGCCCTTGAGAGAGTCCATCCAGCCGAAGTCTGCTTGCGGCAGGCTGTGGCGGTCTCGGTCGTCGGGACCGGCTATCACCGATAGCATCAGTGCGCTGTCGGCAACGGTACGGCTCATGGGACCAATGTGTTCCAGTGACTCCCAACTTGATACTCCAGGGTGGCGCTCGTCGCGGCATCCTGGATACAGTGGCACGCGGCCCATCGAAGCCTTAATGCCGTAGATGCCACAGAAGCTGCTGGGAATGCGGATTGATCCGCCGCCATCACTGCCAATTGCAAACGGCCCCATACCGGCGGCAACCGCAGCGCCCGACCCGCCGCTCGAGCCCCCCGGCGTGAGGTCAGTATTCCAGGGATTGCGCGTTGTCTCGAAAACTGGGTTGTCAGTGACTCCACTATAGCCGAACTCCGGCACATTGGTCTTGCCCAGGACAATTGCCCCGGCTGCCTTCAAACGCTCGACAACAACGTCATCCTCCTCCGGAGTAAAGTTAGCGTAAGCCCACGAGCCCGACACAGTCGGTATACCCTTGGTGAGAACTAAATCCTTGATACCAACCGGGATACCCGCAAGTGGGCCAACCGGCCTGCCCGCCATAATATCCGCTTCTATCCGTCTGGCATCGGCGCGAGCGGCATCCGGGATCGGCGTGCAGAACGCGTGAAGAATAGGTTCCAGTTGTTCCATCCTGTCCAGCACCGCACCAATGATCTCTACTGGAGATAACTGCTTGGAGCGAACGAGGTCTGCCAGGGAGACAGCATCCATACGGCAGATTGCATTATTGCCGGACTTCCCAGACATAGCGGTATTCTCCTATTGTCCTAATCTTCAGTTCTGGTTATCAATCACTCCTCAGGTTGAGGGTTGGACACAGCTTGGTGCCCGCCCAGCCAGAATGCCAGCTACAGACGAATGCCCAATGAGAATGATGATACCCAGTGCTCCCGGCCAGCCTCCACCCACACAGCATGCACCCTAGGAGAGTGTCTAATGTTGTGAGTAACCAGTGCTCGTTGTGGCTGACGACATAGGCCAACTGCTCCTCGTCTGAGGCTTCTAGCAGGCCAGCAGCGACTGCTGTCTCAACATCATAGCCCCGCCGCTGCAATGCTTCAGCTAGCCGTGCGTCAACATCCTCCGAAGTATAGCCGGGCAACACGGGAGCCTAGCTCTGCTACTATCGCCCCGTTTCATCGCAAACCACGGCAACCCCTTCAGCCACTTTCTCGACCTTCAGGCGCCGACTCTCCTCAATAAGTCGGTCCATCTCGGGCCGATGGTCATAGTAGTACGAGAGGGGACCATAGATCTGGGCAGCGCTCAGATGAGGAAGGGCAGCCAAGATGTTTTTGAGTTTCTGCCTCACTTCACTGATAGGGATGGTCTTGACCGCCACAGGGCATCTCCATGTGCTTGCCTGTTGTGTAACATAACTGACGATAGCAGAACTGAAGGTGTTTGTAGAGTCCTTGGCCGAGCAATTTTGCCGGTTCCGTTGGCCATCTGTTGGCCAAAGGTTCACCTCTGGGATTGAGCGGCAAACTCCGCTATATAAGTGCTTACAGCCACAAGTAAGGTAAGGGCAAAGTCCTGGAATTCTAAAAAGGAGGGAAAACTATGGATCTCACGCGAGAAAAACAGCTGGAGATTTTGCGTAAGATGCAGACAATTCGCCGCTTTGAAGAGCGCGCCTCAGACGACTTTCAGGCAGGCGAGATCTACGGCGTGGTGCACTGCTACATTGGGGAGGAGGCCGTAGCGGTTGGCATATGTGCAGCCCTTAATCGTGAAGACCAAATTATTAGCACCCACCGCGGCCATGGCCACTGCATTGCCAAGGGGGCGGACTTAAAACGCATGATGGCCGAGCTGTACGGGAAGAAAACCGGTTATTGCAAAGGCAAGGGCGGCTCCATGCACATTGCTGATTTCAGCATTGGCATGCTGGGGGCCAATGGTATTGTGGCTGGCGGTATCCCCATTGTCACCGGTGCCGGGCTAGCCGCACAGCTGGACGGTAGGGGCCGGGTTGCAGTCTCCTTCTTTGGCGACGGGGCAGCCAGTGCCGGACCGTTCCATGAGTCAATCAACGTTGCCGCACTATGGAAGCTGCCCATGATTTATGTGTGTGAAAATAATTCCTATGGGGTGAACACGCCTGCGGCTGAAGCAGTAGCGGTCAAAGATGTAGCCGAGAGAGCAGCGGCCTACGGTGTTCCTGGGGTAGTGGCCGATGGCAACGATGTGCTCGCAGTCTACGAAGTAGCTGATGCGGCGGTCAAACGGGCCCGGGCCGGTCAGGGCCCCACCCTTATTGAGTGCAAAACCTATCGTTGGCGAGGGCATACCGAGATTAAAGGCATACCTGACCGTCGGCCTTCCGAAGAAGTTGAAGAATGGAAACAGAGAGACCCTATTGCTCGCCTAGTGGCCGGGTTACAAGAGCAGGGGCTTCTTACCGAGAACGACTGGAAAAGGATGGACGAAGAGATCCTTCAGGCCATTGACGAAGCGGTGGCGTTTGCCAAAGAGAGCCCGTTTCCGGATCTGGACACCGCTCTAGAGGATATGTTTGCCGACTGAAACGCAGGGGCGAATCTGGTATTCGCCCTGCTATCTTCGGTCCCCCTTCCCGGGCGATCACAAGAATCGTCCCTACAGAAAGGAACCACACCATGAAACAAATTTCATATGCGGCAGCAGGAATGGAAGCCATGCTTGAGGAAATGCGGCGAGACCCGCAGACAATCTATCTGGCCACAGATGCCCCGTCTCCTCTGGTCAAAGAGTTTGGCTCAGAGCGAGTGCGAGGAACACCGATTACAGAGGCAGCGTTCACCGGTATGGCCATTGGCGCTGCTGGTTCGGGTTACCGTCCGATTGTCAACTGGAGCATGGTCACCTTCTCTTTTGTAGCCATGGACCAAATTGTGAACCAGGCATCAAAGATCCACTACATGTTTGGCGGGCAGGCTAAGTTTCCTATGGTGTTTCGTGCTTCTGTTGGTGGCGGCCGTCAACTGGCTGCCCAGCACTCTCAGAGCCCTTACTCAATGTTCATGAACCTGGCCGGGTTAAAAATGATCCTGCCGTCAACTCCCTATGATATGAAAGGGCTTCTCAAGTCTGCCATCCGTGATAACAATCCGGTCATTTCGTTTGAGTCAACTCGGCTAATGGGCTTAAAGGGAGACGTGCCAGAAGAAGAGCACATAGTGCCCCTAGGCAAAGCCGATATCAAGCGGGAGGGAAGCGATGTTACTGTAGTGGCATTGGCCTGGATGGTGCACGAGGCTTTAGCCGCAGCCGAGTCCCTGCAGCCAGAAGGGATCTCTATAGAAGTGATTGATCCCCGCACGCTTGTTCCCATGGACCGTGAAACAATCCGGGCCTCGGTACAAAAAACCGGCAGGCTGGTTGTGGCTGATGAAGCTGGCCCTACTGCTGGGGCATCGGCCGAGATTGCAGCTCTGGTTACTGAAGACAGAGAGACGTTCTCTCGTTTGAAAGCACCAGTGAAACGGGTCTGCGCCTTACAGGTCCCGATTCCTTACAGTCCTGCTCTGGAAAACCATGTCTTCCCCAACCGTGAAAAGATTGCGGCCGGGGTGAAGGAAGTCATGGGTTAGAGTCCAGAGTCCCAAAGTTCGGATCGAGACAGGATACAAAATTCAATTCCCTTGCCGATGGGACGACCGCCGTCTACAATGGCAGACCTCGGCCGCTTGCAGATTCACAAGCGCTTTATGCAATATGGTCGTACCACAGCATAGAGATATTTTACCGTTTGCATAAAGCGACCACTCTTTTTAGGGGTGCAGCAACAGCTATGCTTGCCACAGCTCGGTTACGAGCTCAGTGTCAATATAGGCCGTGCCTTCCCTGACCTTGCCGTTCTCGATCCGCATTACCCAGCAATAACTGTTGTTATACGGTTTCCCGCCTTTGGTTGTTGCCCGGCCATCCCACTGGAGCACAACGTTGTCCCCTTCAGCAATTATATTGCGAACGGTCGGCTGGATGGGGCCCGCAAGTTTCTCAGACAGCGGCTTCGCGGCTCCCTCAAGAAATGCCTGCCGGCTTGTATAAGTGCGCGAGACGGGACAGTTTCCAATTACTGTCCAGCGAACGTCATCGGCCAGAACGTTAAAGAAGGCTCCCCCGTCTCCTCCAGCCCAGGCAGCAAAAACGTCTTGGATAAGCTTTTTGTTCTCAACAGCGCCCATAATTCCCTCCTTTTGGTAACTTGCGTCTTTCTAAGGTAATCATACCTTCCCTTTTATTTCTTCACAATGTCCTCGGCAAACGCTCTGATCCGCTGTGGGTCCATAAGGCTGCCAATCGTTAATCCGCCGTCCACCACCAAGGCATGCCCAGTGACGAACGAGGAATCGTCGGACGCCAAGAAAAGCGCTGCCTTGGCAATATCCTCGGGTTGTCCTAGACGGTGCAGCGGAGCCATATGGTGAAAATATTTTACCACCGGCTCATTCTCCGGCTTGCCGCTGACCGCACTTTGGAGCATAGGTGTATCGATCGCCCCCGGGCAGATGGCATTGGCACGAATGTTCCGCGGGCCGTACTCAACCGCAATGTTCCGAGTCAAATTGATCACACCGGCCTTGGCCGCATTATATGCCGGCAGGGAATTCTGAGCTATGATACCAGAGATTGAGGCGGTATTAATGATTGAGCCGCCACCGGTCTTGAGCATTTCACGAATGCCATGCTTAGAACCAAGGAACACGCCCTTGAGATCGATATCGACCACCCGATCCCATTCCTCCTCAGTCATTTCCATAAGCTCGACACCCTGCGCCACTCCTGCATTATTGAACAGGACGTCTAGCCGACCATATTTAGCAACGGTCTGCTCAACCATATTTCGCGCGTCGGCCTCATGCGAGACATTGGCCTTGACAAAGATAGCATCTGCCCCCATCTCATGAATGAGATCAATCGTTTTCTGACCGCCAGCCTCATCAACATCTGAAACAACGACCTTGCTCCCTTCACGTGCGAACAGAATTGCTGTGGCTCGGCCCATACCCGAGGCCGCGCCAGTAATCAGGGATACCTTATCCTTGAGTCTCATAGATATTCCTCCTTACAGTTCTCGTCTGCTTGTAGGCGGCGAAGCAACACTTACCACATTCCCTTTTCTCTGTGCAAACCGGGTTGCATGGGAACGGCGAAATAAGGTAAACCGCAGTAAGATCACTCTAGATCACTCTGACAAAGGAGGTAAAGATGAAGCTTTACAATTCGCTTGGACCCAACCCACGTTGCGTGCGTATGTTCACGGCCGAAAAGGGAATTGACTTGGCGACCATTGAGCTTGATATCCTCGGCGCAGAGAACCGCCAGGCGCCGTATACCGACAAGAACCCTGGTGGCCAGATGCCCGCTCTCGAACTCGATGACGGCAGTGTGCTGGGTGAAACAGGTGCTATTTGTGAGTATCTCGAAGAGAAGCATCCTACGCCAGTCCTGATTGGGTCAACACCCGAAGAAAAAGCCGAGACGCGTATGTGGCAGCGTCGCGTTGAGCTCAATATTACTGAGCACCTCTATAACGGCTTTCGCTTTGCCGAGGGATTTGACATGTTCAAAAATCGGCTACACTGTGTCCCAGAAGCTGCTGATGGACTGAAGGCGATTGCCCGAGGACGACTCGAATGGCTGGACAAACTAATGGAAGGCAAATCCTTTATTGTGGGTGAGCGTTTCACTCTTCCTGATATTATTCTCTATGTTGCCCTGGACTTCGGTGCAGGGGTAGGCCAGAAGCTAGATCCGAATCTCAAAAACATGAACGCTTGGTTTGCTCGTGTCAATGGGCGACCGAGTGCTGAGACAAGCCTGCACGAAAAGGCCAAGGCAGGCGGGATGAGAGCATAGCATCAACACATAGAAAAAGGTGTACTCCCCGCATTTCTGGACAATGATTTGTCCATAGCTGAGGTAGGTGTCACCTCAATCAGCATTTTTATGTGGACCCATGCTTTACACGTACCAAGATTGCTTTATCCTACCTTCTGCACCAGTTTAACGCCGAACTGTTCGGCGGCGTTACCGCCCAGCATGCGGGCAATAGTGGGTTCGGTAACCTGTGCCTGGGCGAGGGACTGGATGGCATCCCAGGCGCTGGTGGTGTCCTGGTGCGGGTAACGGGAGCCCCAGACGATTTTTTCAGCGAAGGCATGAGGCAGCTTTTGGATCAGCCGTTCCTCAGCGTCAAAGCCCAGTAGCACATGCCCTTCTTCCCACATCTCTTCAGGGTCCGTCCGCACGGGATAAGCGTGCAGGAGGGGAATAGTCTTCGTGGAGGCTTCCATTTTCTCCAGAACCTCCTCCATCCACGAAGCTTTGCCGTGCGCCACCACCACTTTCATCTGCGGATATCGTTGCATCACGGTAAAGCCGATCAACGTGGATGCCACGAACATGTGATTGTCTAACCAGTGCGACAGGATCGGCGCCACGGGATGACCCAACGGCGGCGAGGCCACGAAGGTGATACCTTCGCCGGTGCCGCCGCCGGCAAAAGGACCGCCTCCGGACTCGCTCATGAACGCTTGTTGATTGAGCCGGCCTTTCACCTTCTCCATAAACGGCCCGTGAGAGGTCCACTCTGGGTTCCACAGACCCGCTGTGGGGTGCACAACGGCGGTCATACCCAGGCTCTCCAGCTCCGCCCACAGCGGGTCATAGTAAGGATGGGTGAGGTAGCGCCCCTCAATAAACATGGGCCGGATAAAGGCGCCGCGGAAGCACGGGATCTTAGAGACCCGACGCAGCTCTTCAACCGCATAGTCCATGTACTGCAGCGGGACCATGGCTGCAGCAAAGAGCCGGTCCAGCGCTGCCTGGCAGAAATCGGCAATCCAATTGTTGTAAGCCCGGGCCAGCGCATAAGCCACATCGGGGTCTTCTACTAGATGGAATCCCTCGGCAAACCAAGTGGGATACAAGAAGGCCTGGTCTACACCCATGGCGTCCATATCTCGGAGCCGGGCCTGGGGGTTGGAAGCGCCCTCAGTCATTGCATGACGGGTACGCGGATCCAGTGCGCCTACCTGTTCCCAGGTCATCCCCGGCCGCCAGATGGCATGGCGGGGGATGTTGACGTTCATTGTGTCCCGGAACACCTTACCGTTGACCTTGAGATAAGAGCCGAACTGCCCTTCTTCCCGCCATAGAGCAAATTTGCCTAGCGTGCGGTATTCAGGCTCCAGGTACTTCTCCCATACCTCCCGCGGCTCTACCACATGGGAGTCGCTGTCAAAGACCGCAAAGCCCTTCCTTGTTGTCATGACCTCTCTCCTTCCATTACCCGACTATTCACCCTATGGTCGATCTCAGGTTACTGGCCAGGGAGGCTGGCCTCCGGCCTGAGAGCTTTCTTGATCTCCTCCTCCGTGGGCCACCAGTCGGGCCGCTGGATCTCGGTGACCCGCTCCCGGATGAACGCGCGGGGCGGCTTGATATTGTATAGTTTGCGCGCATTTTCCCCGAGGAACTTGGCCTGGTAGGACTCCGGCAGCTCGCACTTGCGCATGGTCTCAATAGCCCGCCACGCGTCGTCACCGTCGTGGTGATACACATCCGAGGACCAAGCCAGAATGTTCTCATAGAACTCGGGCAAGCGCGACGGAGGGGCCTCATCGCCCTCGAAGCCGGTAACGCAGTGCTCGAAGAAGGTCTCGCTGGGCAGGCGCTTGAGGGGAGGCATCTGGCGCTCATTGCGGTAGAGCTTGTAGGCCTTATCGCACTCGTCCAACAGGAAACTCAGCCAGGTGGAGGATGCCTCAAACACAGCAGCCCTGAGCTTGGGGCGCCGCTCAAAGAAGCCCGACATTAGCACCATGGCAACCCAGAGGGATGCTTCGGCCTGGAAGTTTTGCACATTGGTAAGGAAGAAGTGCGGGAGATCTGATGTGGAAGCAGTCCGGGCGATCAGCTCCGCACCGGAGTACTGCTCGGTGTAGCCGGGCGGTTTGAGCGAGCCAAAGGCGGGGAAGGGATGCATACCGTAGACCACGCCCGTCTCCTCCATGGCGTTCCACAAGGGTTCGTACTTGGGCTGGACTGGGTAGTTGCCCATAGCATCTATGGGGCGGACAAGGCCAACGCGGCAGCCCTTGGCAGCTACGCGGTAGAGCTCCTCCACAGCAAACTTGGGGTCCTGCAGGGGGAGCAGAGCAGCAAAGTAGAGCCGCTCCGGGTTCTCCAGGGTGTACTCATAGGCCCAGTCGTTGTAAGCCTTGCACATGGCCTTGGCACCCACCGCGTTCTGTAGCCAGGGGTAGGTATCAATGTCAGTGGGGATAATCATCACCTGATCAATGCCCTGTATGTCCATGTCGTGCAGGCGGGCCTTAGGCTCGTAGGAGCCCTTATGGTCCAGGTAGGCGGCCTGCTCCTTGGTAACAGCGGTCTTGGGGTTAAGGTTGCGCACGTTGAAGGTCCGCTGGATGTCATGCTTGAGGCCCGGCCCGGCAAGGGAGAGAACATTCACCATGCCCGGAGTCCCATTGATACGCTGGGAACCAATGCCAGCGCCCGCTTTGCCATTGACAATCAGCTGCTTGGTCTTGGCATCAAACCACATGGTGGTCTTAAGGGCCTCGATCTCGTCCTGGGTCAGCCAGTCCTGGACCCGCTCCCAGATCCAGGGAGGCTCCGTGACATGAGCATCGCAGTCAAAGGTGGGGAAATTTTTGGTCATAGGCGCAAACTGCTGAACAGGCATGTTATACCTCCTTTTGGTAATGCCATGGATGCGCCACGGCTTGTATGAATATACGGCCAGCGTCCACAACCGTGGGTTTTATTATTATGTGGTTCATCACCGTAACCGTGACTTTACGCGGCTCGGTTTTGCATATCTCTCTTCCCGGCGCCAGTCAATCTGTTTCCAACCACGCCTCTGGCATCGGATTAACTCCATGCTTGGCGAAAATCGCGTCGATCTCCTGCATATCGGCCTCGGCAATTGACCACTCCAAAGCCCCGACATTATCGTTCACTTCACGCTCGTTACGACAACCAACAAGGGCTGAGCTGATAACCGGATTGGACAGAGTCCAACGCAAGGCAAACTGTGGTAGGCTTTTGCCGTAGCGTTGCGCCATTGCTTTCAGTTCTTCAACAGCCCGAAGATTTCTGGGAAAATGGTCGGGACCGAACAGGTGCTGGAACAAATTGAGATTGGCCAGTTGACCGCGCCGGGCGCGCCAGTCATCCTCTTCAAAGCTCATATCCTCAGTAAACGTGCCGGTCAGCAGTCCATAGGCCAACGACCCATAGGCCATCACCCCAATGTTGTGCTCACGGCAGTGGGGAAAGATTTCCTGCTGCATGCGCCGGTCGAACATGTTCCAACAATACTGCGCAATATCAATCCGCCGCGTGTGCATGCTCGTTTCTATTTGACTCAGCCGGAAATTGGAGATTCCCACCGCCCGAACTTTTCCTTGCTGCACTAAATCGTCGAGCGCACGCATGGTCTCTTCGAACGGCGTGTTGACGTCCGGCCAGTGCACCAAGTAGACGTCGACGTAGTCGGTGTTGAGATTAGCCAGACTCTTCTCGATCGACGCCAAGACACGCCGACGGCTGCTGTCGCGTAAATTCGGCGCGTCTTGGTAACCGACCCCGAATTTTGTGGTAATAACCGCTTCCTTGCGGCGCGGGCCCAGCGCCTTTGCGAGCGATCGTTCTGAGGCGCCAAAGCCATACGCTTCGGCGGTGTCGAAGCAATTGATACCCAGGTCGAGCGCGCGGTTTACTGCTTTGATGAACTCAGTCTCCTGGATACTGCCGTACCCTCCACCAATCTCCCAACAACCGATGCCAATGGCAGAAATCTGAATGCCAGTTTGGCCGAATGGACGATATTCCATATCTGATACTCCTTTTTTTCTCATCGTAAGGTAGCTAAATAAGGGATAGTTGAGGTAGCTCTCCTCTACAAACGCGGGCCGGATGAAGGCGCCGCGGAAGCACGCGATCTTGGAGGCCCGTTGCAGCTCTGCAAGGGCAAACTCTAGGTTCTGGAGCGGGATCATGGCTGCGGCAAAGAGCCGGTCTAGACAGCAAATTCATAACCTTGAAAATTACCATTCAGAATAGTGACTTTCAAGGTTCGTAGTTAGTATAAACTTTACTTATTATACCAATTTGCGTCTCAAGAGAGATCACAAGCTCCTAGATCGTCAATGAGTTTCATAATCTCTCTAGAAAAATCGACATTTTTTGTCTACTGCTAGCGAAAGCCTAGGTACAGTAGAAAGGCATATATAATAACGACGTTTTAACCACTCCAAAAAATCTGATATAAAAAAACAAAACGGCAACCGTACCAGCCATAAAAACCTCCTTAAATCCTTAAGGTTCACGACCCAAGCGATGGGGTTCGGCAACGATGTTAGGCCCAAAGGTGGCTAAGTTCTATGGGATCAGGTTTTTGCCACAGACCCTTTTGTAAGCAAGCCAAAGCTTTGCTATGGACGAGATATCTTAGTGGGAAAGGAGATAAGCCATGGCGGAACGCTCAGATTTAACAGAGGCCCAGGTGAAAGAGTTCTTTACTAGCTTGAGCAATTGGGGGAAATGGGGACCTAACGACCAGTTGGGCGCCCTAAACTATATTACGCCAGAAAAACGGGCCAGGGCTATTGGGCTTGTGCAAGAGGGCAAGACAGTTTCTATGTCTTTGCCCTTGGCTACCACTCCTTCTCCCGATAATCCTACGCCGGTTACCCATCTCATGATACAGACCGGAGAAGAGGGAGCTATAGGCTGTGCCGATTATTTTTCCATTGCTCCCCATGGTGCTGCCAATACCCACCTTGATGCTCTGTGCCATGTCTTTTTCGAGGGCAAGATGTATAACGGTTACCCGGCAACTGATGTGGGCGTCCACGGAGCCAAAAACGGCGCTATTGATGCCATCAAAGAGGGCATGGTAGCTCGCGGGGTCGTTCTGGATATCCCCCGGGTCAAGGGCAAGAACTGGCTGGAGCCCAGAGAAGCGGTCTTTCCCGAAGATTTACAGGCTGCGGAAAAGGCCCAAGGTATGCAAGTGGAAGAGGGAGATGTGCTGTTTGTGCGCACAGGTCGCTATGCGCGGGTTCGCGCCCTGGGGCCTTGGGATGGTTTGCAGGAGGGGCTGGCAGGGCTGCATGTTTCTTGTCTTCCCTGGCTCTATGAGCGACGCATTGGCGCCATGGGCGCAGATGGAGGGAGTGATGTGTTTCCTAGTGGTTATGAGAAGCTCTTTGCCCCTATCCACTTAGTGACTATTGTGGCTATGGGAGTCCATCTTATAGACAACTGTGATCTGGAAGCCGTGAGCGCAGCTTGTGCCGAGAGGTCGCGCTGGGCGTTTTTGCTGGTAGTAGCACCGCTCGTACTACAGCATGGCACCGCTTCTCCGGTAAATCCCCTAGCTGTGTTTTAAGACCGAAGATAGAAGGAAGGAAAAGAAGGAGCTTGGCATGTCAGTAGAGAAGAATGAAGTAAGTCTCAACGGCGCCATTGACTGTGATGGCCATATCTTGGAACCCCCAGATTTATGGGAAACTTATCTTGAACCTCGCTACCGCGACCGGGCCATTCGTATTCGCATGGATAGCGAGGGCATGGAATATTTCGAATTCGACGGCAAGCCGTCTAGAATATGCCACAAGGGACTGCCAGGAATTCTCGGGGGTATGGGAGACAAAGATATTACGTTTGGCCCCGAGCGGACTTACCTGGGCGGAGCTCCCTTTGGCTCGATGAATGCCAAAGAGCGAGTTGCCCGGCTGGATCAGGATGGCCTAGACAAGGCTATTCTTTATCCCACTATTGGGGTACTTTGGGAGTGTGAAGTCGAGGATGCGGAAATTGCTGCGGCCTACTGCCGTGCATACAACCGCTGGATTGTTGACTTTTGTTCTGAGTCGGGCGGACGGCTTATTCCTATTGCCCATCTGTCCGCGAGTGATGCGGAAGAGGCCGCGCGTGAGTTAGAACGTGCGGTTAAAGCCGGGGCTAAAGGGGGATTTGTTGCCCCCTTTACCTGGACACGGAAGTCCCATGGTCATTCTTATTACGACCCCCTGTGGGCCAAAGCCCAGGAACTTGATGTTCCCCTGGCCATTCATCCCACGTTTGAGCCTATCAAGCTTATGGTGTTCGGCCGCTTTGAGGATCTCACCCCCAGCGAACCTCTGGACATTATGTGGTATTTCGACATCCTGGCCGTGCAAAACATGCAGCAGGCCTTTGGCTCACTCTTTCACCATGGTCTCTTTGAGCGCTTCCCCAAGGTTAAAGTGGTGATACTGGAATCCCAGGCGGGTTGGATTGGCTACACATTGGACCGCATGGACGCAGTCTACAAAGGCCCCTTAGGGCGGACCACGAAGCTTAAGGATCTGCCCAGCAACTATTTTCGCCGCCAGTGCTGGATCTCAGCTGATCCCGACGAGAAAGCGCTCTCGTATATTATTGAGTTTGTGGGTGCTGACCGGTTCTTCTGGGCTTCCGATTTCCCCCATCCTGATCATAGTGGCGATTATATGGAAGAACTTCGCGAGCTGGTGACCCCGCTCTCCCAGTCTACCCGCCGGAAAATTATTGGGGAGAATGTTGCCCAAGCATATAAGCTAGGTAGATAAGCTGGCTATATAAGCTGAGGCAGTAGCAATAATGACTTGGGAGGGAACTATGAAAAACCCTTTATGGCTGTGCATTTTTCTTAGTATGGCCTTGGTGATTCATACCGCAGGACTGGGGTGGACCGAGGTAAAGCCTGGGGACACCATCACTAAGGAAAACATGGCAGAGGCCGAAGACCTTCTGATTCCGTCCACTCGGTGGATGCTCGGGCAGGGAATAACCATGGAGATCATTGAGACCAAGAAGGTTGCCTGGCCAAAAGCCTATACGGAGGCTACAGAGAAGTATTCCGGGCAGGTACAGATATCAGAGGATGGCCGGGCAATCTCCAATTATACCGCCGGATGCCCCTTCCCCAATATCGATATCAACGATCCCCTGGCTGGTTTTAAGGAGGATGGAAATGCCTGGCTGGGGTGACTTTTTTATCAAAAATAAGAAGGGAATGGCTGAAAGGATCGATTGGATTTGCCATATTCAAGAGGGAGATACGCCCGACACGGTGGAAATAGGAGTTACGGATGCAAAGTATGCCGATAAAGTATTAGAAGTAGCGATAGCGAGACCGCGTATTCCTATAGAATGGGAATGGTGGTTTAAGGCCAAAAAATTGAATCAATTTGAATTAGACGCTGATGACCCACGACGGAGTGACCCTTGGGTTAGGCAAGAGGGCGTGTCGTGGTTTCAGTATCAGATAATGCCTCCTCTGTGACTGCGGCTGTGGAGACAGGTTAGTCGGGCATCTAAATGGTGGTCGGTTGTTGATAAGTTACTTGATATTTGTGATTTGATTCAGAATGTATTGCAGTGGTTGCAGAAAAAGGAATGCGGGTCCTGGCCTAAACGTAGACTGAGAGTTGCTTCAATCCCCTTGGCTCGTAATCCTGTCAATTTATCACTATAATTCCATTCGCAGTGGCCGGTAAGCTCGCAGGTACTCTTGGAGAAGAGGCGGGAGAGGGAAGAGATAGCCGTGCTGCAAGTAAAATACCTTAAGTGTAAAACCGAGGTATTCCCGTAATCCGAAATTGTCGATGAAGCATGGACATTGACGAAATAAAAAGCAAAGCACGCAATAACCAATATGTGTACAGTCACCATGCCGAGATTGAGCGGAGAGCGGAAGGGTTAACCTTTGCTCAAGTCGAAGAGGCCCTGTTGAGTAGTCAAGTCCTTGAGCAGTACCCTGATACTGGGCGTGGAGAGAGTTGTTTGGTAGTAGGATTTGCTGGGGAGATGGCCATTCACGCTGTATGTGGTTGGCGTGGGGAAAAGGTAGCACTGATCACTGTATATATTCCACGCCCGCCAAAGTTTGTTGATCCTTGGACACGTGGAGGGGAAGAAGATGACAAAAGTACAGTGTAATTTCTGTGGTAGTGACCGTTATGAAGAACGGAGAACTGAGTATCTCTATAGTCATGAAGGAAAGTACCTGCTGGTCCCTAACACGCCCGTTGAGGTGTGTCTGAATTGCGGCATGATTTATTACGACGCGGCTGTTCTTAAAGAGATCGAACGGCGCTTCTTCGCGATTCAACATAAGGCCGAGGAGCCAGATCGCTATATTGAGGTGCCAGAGAAAGCTTACACCTGATGGGTAGGAGAAAAAGGAGGCCAAGGAACTGGATCTGCGCGAGGGGGTTCTGGACAAATTTCTCTACCAGAATGCGAAGAAGCTCTTTTTCTCACCACGAAATCCACGTTATTAGCAGCGGTGGACGATGCCCACTCTACTATTGAGCACAAAGCAACATGCATCATCTCTACCAGGACGTGGGCCAGTGCGGGTGCCACGGCCGTTCACGTTCGAAGACATGGGCTGCCTGCAGCACCAAGTCGTCGCGGTGACGTGGCCCAACAATCTGCATCCCCATGGGAAGCCCCATCCGTGACAAACCCACGCGCACTGTGGCCGCAGGATGCCAAGAGAGGTTAAACGGGATAGTGAACACCGCAACGCTTACCGGTACCTGCTTTCGTCCCTCGGTTTCTTGCGGAAAGGGTCCTTTAGCCGCAGGTGGATCGTAAGGGACTGTTGGCGTCACCAACAAGTCAAAGCGCTCGAAGATCTCCGCACACCAATCGTTAAGACGAGCACGAAGATGCGCCGCTTGCCCCCACCACTCAGGCGTCATATTCCAGCCGGTTTTTACTCCTGCTATGAAGGCTCGACCAAAGTTAGTCTCATGTTCAGGCAGCAAAGGATAAAGGCGCGAGGCGGCCTCGAACGCGCCCAGCAGACCCCACTCAAGGCCAAGCTGCGGGGGTCCGCCTTCTACCCGCTCCACCCGGTGACCAAGCTTCTCAAAGACCTGTACGCCTTCTTCCACTGCAGCAGCCACATCGGATTGCATAACAGCATAACCCAGGTCCGGCGAGTAGCCAATCTTTAATCCTTTGGGTGCAGACTCCCGGACTGCCTGCAGGTATGAGATTCCCGGGTGAGGAAGACTATTCGGGTCACACGGTGAAGACCCGGCTACCTGATCCAAGAACAGGGCAGCATCCTCGACTGTCTTAGTAAGCGGACCGTATGACGCGACATCTCCATAGCTCCACTGTTCAGACGGGCCCAGTGGAACGCGCCCAAAGGAGGGTTTGAGCCCAAAAGCACCAGTAAAGCTTGCCGGAATCCGAATCGAACCGCCTCCGTCACTGGCCGTCACAAGAGGAAGCACGCAGGCTGTCAGCGCCGCCGATGACCCACCGCTCGACCCTCCGGGAGTGCGCTCCAGATTCCAGGGGGAGCGGGTTACCCCATATACAAGGTTCTTTGTTATGGCGGTGTAGCCGAATTCAGGAGCATTGGTCTTGCCCACAACAATGGCTCCTGCGGCCCGCAAACGAGTTACCTGGGTTGAGTCGCGTGTGGCCACATTATCCCGAAAGGGAAGCGACCCTTGTGAGGAGACCAGTCCCTCTACATCTTCGAGGTCCTTGACGCCAAGGGGAATCCCCTCAAGGGGCCGGGCTTCTCCCCGGGCAATTCGCTCTTCCGCCATGCGGGCATCGCGCAGGAGTATCTCACGGTCGCGCATGGCAACCACTGCATTCAAGTCAGCGTGGGTCTCGTCAATCCGCGCTAACACCGTTTCCATAAGCTCCACCGGAGATGCCTGCCGCTTTTGCAGGGTCTCAGTGAGCTCCAACAGGGTGAGTCCAAGCAGTTTGTTCATTGCACTCCCTCCTGTGAGATAATAAATTTAGGGCGCATATGCCTTTTTAAGGCGCACATGCCCTAATTGCTTCTACCAATCCGACCTTGCCCTGGGGTCCGCCACTGAGCGGGGAGATGATTGGCAGCGTAATGCCCGAGCGCCGGTACACCTCAACTCGCTCTCGGCACTCCTCAGGTGTACCTGATATCCCCATGGACCCAATCAACTCATCCGGCACAACCTTGGCTGCCCCCTCCCGGTCGCCTTTCACCCAGGCTGCCCTAATAGCCTGCGCAACCTCAGGAAACCCGCTCTCTGCCATCAACCGATTGTAACGCGGGAAAAACCCGCCATAGAATGCTACCAGAGGCCGCATCTTGTCCAACGCTTCCTGCCGGTTCGCAGCTATGCTGCAGGGTAACAACGAAGCAATGTCAATGTCCTGCGGTTGACGGCCAGCCCGCTGAGCACCCACAGCAATGTGCTCGGCTGCCTGACGACCAGCCTCCAGCGTGCTCCACACCAGAAGCGTGCCCTGGGCTATCTCTCCACAAATCTCAAGCATCTGGGGAAACACAGCTGACAGATAGATGGGAATCTCCTTGCGGGCTGGGCTGAACCATAAATCAAAGTGTTCAATGTTGATGACCTTGCCTTTGTAGGACACCACTCCATCCCGGATTAGAGTACGGATAATGTCCACAGTTTCCCTAACCCGCTCAACCGGCTGGCCATATAGGAGGCCGTGCTCGGGCTCAACCTGCACTTTGTGGCTCGATCCCAGGCCTAGAATGAAGCGTTGGTGAGAAAAATGATCCACACAGGCCGCTGCCATAGCAATGGTCGGCGCACTACGGACAAAGACACTACTGATGCTGGTTCCTAGTAGAATCCGCTCGGTCTTAAGGGCACAGGCTGTCAAGACCGAAAACTGGTCCCCACCATGTCCCTCTGCCATCCAGAAAGACTCGTAGCCGAGGTCCTCGGCCAGCTTAACACACTCTACAATATCTTCAGGCGACATTCCGCCACTGAGCGCTAGACCAATACGTGCCATTGGCTTTTCCTCCCTATTTAGATAAGGTCGAAGCCTACGTTCCTTCTACCAACCTTGTGGTGGATCATACTCGAACAAGAAAAAGGAGGAAAGCACCATGGCAAACCAAGCCGACTTTGACAAAGGCATAGAAATCCGTAAAAAGCTCAACGGGGACAGGTATGGCAAGGCAAGCAGCGCGCTTGCTGAACTGGCCCCTGATCTGGACGAAATGCTAACTGACACGGTCTTTGGCCGGGTATGGGCCAGGCCTGAGTTAGATATCAAAATGCGCAGCGTGGCCACTATTGCTGCCCTTACCGTTATGGGCCGACTGCCTCAGCTAAAGGGCCACATTCTCAACGGCCTCAATGTTGGCCTGACCAAACAGGAAATTATCGAAATCCTTACGCAGATGGCCTTCTATGGCGGGATCCCGGCAGCAGTAAACGCGTTTCAGACGGCTAAGGAAGCGTTTACCGAGGCCGGGGTATAACGGCTCTCTTATGAGGTGAGGAAGGACGGCTCAAGAGTAAAGCCCAGGACTTCTTCGCACCAACGCGCCACAGCTAGAAGCCGTTCTTCAGCAAAGGGCGCTCCCACAAGCTGAACGGCCATGGGCAGACCGGAAGCACTCAAGCCCGAAGGAAGCCCAATAGCGGGAAGCCCAGCAAAGGTCCAGGGACCATTGAAAGCAGGGTCACCAGTAGTGTTGAGGTCGCGTGGGGCTGGGGCTGGTGTGGAAGGGCAGAGAATCGCGTCCCATTGGCTTAACACCTCCGTCATATCCTGCCGGAACTGTCTCTGAGCCTGCCGGGTATGAACATATTGCACCGCCGGAGTAGCCAAACCCTGATCCAAGAGAGCGCTCAGCTTTGGGCTGTATTGATCTCTGTGCTCTTGGAAAGAGTCTTGGTGATACTGGGCCGCTTCTACACTCAGCATGGTCATGAGGGCATCCGGGACTGGGGCAAAGCTTTCTGGTAGGGGGATTTCCTTAACCTGCGCTCCGGCCTGAGCAAGACGCTCAGCCGTAGCCTGAGTGTGTGCACGCACCTCCTCGGTCGCCCGATCAAAAAAGAACCCTTGCACCACCCCTATAAGCGGAGGTCTCTGCAAATTTCCCAGGCCTCGCGAGTAATCGGGAACAGAAAGCTGGGAAGAGTTGGAGTCCTGTGGGTCATGGCCGGCAAGGACCTGAAGGAGCAGGGCAGTATCGGTTACCGTGCGCGCAAAGATGCCCACATGATCCAGACTTTCAGCCACTGGGATCACACCATAGCAGCTAATGCGTCCATAGGTGGGCTTAAGCCCAACAATTCCACAATAGGCAGCTGGACGCAGGGTTGACCCCCCGGTCTGTGAGCCTAGCGCTGCCGGGCACATACGCGCCGCTATGGCCGCAGCTGAACCGCTACTAGAGCCACCCGGAGTGTGCTCCAGGTTCCAGGGGTTGCGGGTTACCGACGGATCAAGCACAGCAAACTCTGTGGTTACCGCCTTGCCCAAAATGATGGCCCCGGCCTGTTTTAAGCGGGCAACCGCAGTAGCATCATACTGGGGCACAAAGTCGGCAAGGAGGGAAGAACCAGCAGTGGTTTTGATCCCAGCGGTATAATAGATGTCCTTGATGCCAACAGGAATCCCGTGGAGCAGGCCACGGAATTTTCCTTGCTTGCCCTCCTCTTCAAGACGTCCGGCTTCCGCCAAGATGGTGTCTCTGTCTATTGTTACCCAGGCTTTGAGCTTGGGCTCTAACTCGTCAATTCTACGCAGACAGGACTCGATTAATCCTACCGGAGAGAGGTCTCCCTGTCGTATGAGTGCAGCTACCTCGGCCACAGTGAGTGTATAAGGTTCAGCCATAATGCCTCCTTGCCTAGGTTAATCCCTGCCGTAACTCTGCAATAGTACCTTGAGCACTCCTGGACGAGCCGCATGGGTTATTGCTTCAAGCCCTGCGGCCAGGGGATAAATTTTGTTGATCAGAGGGGTGATATTAATGCTCTTTTGAGACAGTGCCCGCAGGGCTGGCGGAAAACGACCGCAGCGTGATCCAACCACGGTTACCTCATTAATCACTAGCGGGGCAAGAGATAGGGCGTGATCCTGGGCCACAGTACTCTTAAGTATTAAGGTACCCCGCGGCCGCACCGTATCGATTGCCAGCTTGAGGCCAGTGGTTGAACCACTGGCCTCAACAACAATATCCGCCTGGCAAGGTTTCCAGTCAGCGAGCACGACTGTATTAATACCCAGTTCTTGCAGGATACCGAACTTATCTTGGTGCTTTCCCACTACGGTCACATGTGCGCTGGTCAAGTGTAGAACCTGGGCACACAGGAGCCCGAGCTTGCCATCGCCAAGGACAACAACTTTATCCATAGGCTGCAGGTGAATCTGCTCCAGGACCTCAAACGCGGCGGCTAAGGGTTCGGTAAAAACTGCTTCCTCGTCAGTCACATTGTTGGGCACAATGTGCAGGTTAGTTGTCGGCACAGCCAAATACTCAGCAAAGCTGCCGTCAGCATTGAGAATACCCATGACTCGGCGGTTCGGGCAGTGGCGACCGAGACTCTGGGCACAGTATTCGCACGTACCACAGGCAAAGTTAATCTCCCCAACCACACGTTTACCGATCAGGTCGGCTGGCCCTGCACTCACCTCACCAACAAATTCATGCCCAGGCACACCCTGGAATCCCATATAGCCCTGAAAAATCTGCAGATCGGTAGAACAGATTCCAGCTAGGCGAACACGGACAAGGGCAGTATGATCAGCCAATTGAGGCGTAGGATAGGATTTATCCAGCTGCAAACTCTGACCATCCCAGTATAGTGCCCGCATATGCCATCTCCCGAGTAGAGCAACATTATAACCTGCCAGGGTGTAGATAGCCACAAGACATATCCTCGAAGGGCCTTGCTGAAAAGTAAGGGGATGAGTATGAGAGAAAATAAAACGCAAAGTGAGCGGCTAAAGATGGTTCAACTAAAAGCAATCTTCTTTCTTTTGTTTTTCCTCTGGTTCTCCCTGGAGCCCCTGCAGGCGGAATGGGGAGAGCGTGGGATGGTGGCCTCTGAGCATGTGCTTGCTTCAGAGGCAGGGATAGAAATACTCAAAAAAGGAGGCAATGCGGTAGATGCGGCAGTGGCTACTGCCTTTGCCCTGGGGGTAGTCAATCCTTCCTCTTGTGGGATTGGCGGCGGTGGCTTCATGCTCATTCACTTAACCCAAGAGGGAAAGACTTATGCTCTGGATTACCGGGAGAAAGCTCCGGCCGCAGCCTCTCGCAGCATGTATATAAAGAATGGCAAGGCTGACACTCGCTTAAGCCAGAAAGGCCCACTTGCTATTGCTGTCCCAGGAGAAGTGGCAGGCTTGATAACCGCCTTGAAGCGATTCGGCACCCTCCCCCTGCCTGTGGTCATGGAGCCGGCCATACGCTATGCCAGAGAAGGTCACCCGGTTGGCGCCCACCTGGCTAAACAGATTGCTAGAAGAGCAGATAGGATTCGCCAACGTCCCGCCCTGGCGGAGATTTTTCTTAAACCGGACGGCAGCCCTTATAAAGAAGGAGAGAAGCTTGTATGGCCAAAGCTAGCAAAAACCCTGGAACTTATCTCCCAGAAGGGCAGTGAAGTTTTTTACCAAGGAGAGATTGCCCAGGCGTTTATCCATACAATGGAGCAAGAAGGAGGACTCATTACTACCTCTGACCTGAGAGCTTATAAGCCGATGTGGCGACCGGTACTGACCGGACGTTTTCATGATTACACAATTCTCACTATGCCCCCTCCTGCCGGTGGCGGTGTTCTTTTAGAAATGCTCAACATTTTGTCCAAAGACAGCTTTAAGGATCTGGAGCCTATGTCGCCAACCTATCTCCACCTACTGGCAGAAACCATGAAACATGCCTTTGCTGACCGGGCGGAATATTATGGAGATCCAGATTTTATCCATATTCCACTTGCTACCTTGCTTTCTTCTTCATACTCCCAGGGGATACGTCACAAGATTTTGGCAGCGCGTACAAGGGCTCAGAAGGAATATGGCCGAACCGCTCCTTCCCTTGATGGTGGCACTTCCCACTTTTCGGTAGTAGACGAGCAGGGGAATGCGGTTGCTTGTACAACCACGGTTAACACCTCCTTTGGCTCCATGGTTGTAGGGGAAGGAACCGGCGTTATTCTCAACAACCAGATGGATGACTTTTCAATCCAACCGGGGATTGCCAATGTCTTTGGCCTCATTGGCAGTGAGGCAAATGCTATTGCTCCGGGGAAAAAACCGCTGAGCAGCATGACGCCAACCATTATATTGAAACAGCACCATCCCTTCCTTGTTCTCGGTGGTTCGGGCGGACCCTTGATTACCACTGCTACCGTACAGGTCCTGCTGAATGTGCTTGCCTTTAAGATTGATCCCGAGCAGGCGGTTGCCCTTCCCCGCATCCATCATCAGTGGGCCCCTGACATGATCTTTTTGGAGTCGAGATTCCCTCAGGAAGTCCGCACCTCCTTAGAGCAGCGAGGACACAACATTAGGGAATTTAGGGCTGGTGCTGCCGTACAAGTGATACTCGTTACCCCTAAGGGTTTACAAGGGGTGGCTGACCCGCGCAAAGGGGGTAAAGCGGTTGGCTGGTGAGGTTTTTGCCCTGGCAACTAACCAAAGCATTAGTGAACAAGCAAAAGCGAGTCGAGCTTGCGTGGCAAGCAATTAATCAAAATCGGGATTAGCGCAAGCCTCCTTGTCTACCTGGCCTCTTCGGTAGACCTGGCCCACTTGTCCTCTCAACTCCGCTCTGTTCATCTACCCCTTCTCAGCCTAGCTTTCCTCGGCTACCTGCTAGGGCAAGTGGCCAGCGCTTATAAGTGGCGTCTCCTCGCTTACCCTCTGGGATTTTACCACTCCCAAAGGGTCTTTACCGTCTATTACTTTGCTGGGATGTACCTTAACCTCTTTGCCCCCAGCACACTGCTGGGTGATCTAGGAAGAGGGCTCCTCCTAGCAGGTCCGGGCGGGTACAGAAGCCTGGCAATTAACTCTGTGGTTGCGGATCGGGCAAGCGGCCTGGCAGTGCTCTTGTGGATTGGCGCGGTTACACTTCTGGTAATTCCCTCCTATCCGATCCCTGCACCTTTGTACTACCTCACCCTCGTTGGGGCGGGAGGAATAATCTTGGGCTGGTGGCTACTTCCCCGGGTCACTTCCTCCCTGCTTCCCCCACGCAGCCGACTGCGCAACACAGTAGAAAACGACCTTGCTTCCTATTGGTGGAACTACCCCTTGCTCCTGAGAGTCTGCGGGCTTTCCGCCCTTTTCCATATCTTTCAGATGGGCCTGCAATATCTCCTGGCTTTTTCCCTGCATCTCTCTATTCCTCTGGGGTATTTTTTCTTCTTTATCCCCTTGGTGACCATCCTTAGCGCTTTACCTATAAGCTTCAGCGGCCTAGGTATCCGCGAAGGGGGTTATGTATTCTTTCTTGCCCTAGTTGGCATCAGCCAGGAGCAGGCGCTAGCCATGGGGCTGCTCTGGACGGCCGTAGTCATAGGGTCGAGTCTGGTCGGCGGCCTGGTTTTTCTTTTTTCTCCAGAAGAGCGTCTTCTCATGACAAAAGAAGCACAAGCGCAAATAAAGGGAGAGAAAATGTACAGCCAGAAAGAATAGAGTCAAAGAGCAAAGCCCTTTACTTTTGACTCTCGCTTGTTCAAGTAGGAGATCCAGTCATGAAAAAGGCGCAAGGCAACCCTCAGTCGTTGATTCTCCCCACAATAATATAAGCCTAAGTGCCAGGTTCATCCAATGCCGCAGCCTTGACGCTGCCCTTGCTCTCCCGAGACAGCGACATCCAGGAATCCAGCCTAGTGAAGATCCTCTGGTAATCGCTTCGGGGAAAGAAATGGGATCACTGGCGGCTTATAAAGAACTTGGGTAAGTCTGATACTCTTCTCTCAAAGAGATTATTCTGAACGCCGAGAAGGGGTCAAAACTAGCATAGGTTCTGCTGCCCCTTCCTTTGTAGAAGGCCCGTCAAGATATATGGCATGAAAGAGGTTGCTGTCATTGGCGGGTACGGAACCTTCGGCCGCCTTGTTGCGCAAGAACTGGCTAGACTTGGTTGTTGCCTTGCAATTGCGGGACGGAACAGTGAAAATGCGCGAATGCAGGTTCGGAGCCTCGGTGCCAAGCACGGCTCGGTCGTTTTCGACTCCCGCCGCGCGTCCTCACCAGTGGTGGCGAACAGGTTATTGCTCAGCGCCAGCGCAGTAATGTGCCGGAGGATGCCCTGGTTGGGAGTCTGGTCTCCGCCGGAGTGATGGAAGGTCCGGCCAAGCCATTACCAAAGATAAGCTGGGGAATTTAGGGGATGTTGAAGAAAATGGCGATGGTTGACGATGCTGAAGCCTGAAGGCAAACTGAGGGCCTCACTAACCAAGAAAAACAAGAATATTAAGACAAGCCATCTCCATAGCTGATGGCAACGGGGTAGCCAAATGAATCAGAAACGATGGTCGCTTTCAGTACCCATAGACGAATTCACCCTGGCGGAACACCTGGAGATCGCGCGAGAAGCGGAGCGTCTTGGGTATACCGATGCCTGGTCAGTGGAAGTTGACGGTCTGGACTGTTTCTCGCCTCTGGCCGTTATAGGCTCGGCAACACGTATGCGTATTGGGACCGCCATTGCCAACGCCTATACACGCGGACCGGCCACTCTGGCAATGTGTGCGGCAGGAATCGCCGAGATTGCGCCAGGGCGGTTTTGTCTAGGGATCGGATCTGGATCACAACCGATTGTTGAGGTGTGGAATGGCGGGAAGTTCAGCCGCCCGGCTACCCGCGTACGCGAAATGGTGCAGTTCTTACGACAGGCCCTGGCCGGTGAGCGCGTGAGTTTCCATGGGGAGACGTTTTCCGTCAACGGGTTCAGGCTGAGCCGGCCGCCGACTGAGCCGATTCCTATCTACGTAGCTGCGCTACGGCCAAACATGTTGCGTGTGGCGGGCGCAATGGGTGACGGCGTGATCCTCAACTGGCTCTCGGCGGACGACATACGGAAATCCGTAAGCGTGGTACGAGAGGCGGCAGCTAAGGCGGGACGCGACCTAGAAGCAATCGAAGTCACGGCGCGGTTGATGGTCAACATTGATCCACTCACTCCGGAATCCGAGACAGGTGTGCGACGGCACATTAACACGTATCTGAATGTCTCTGTCTACAAGGCCTTCCATGAGTGGTTGGGACGAGGGGAGACGCTAGGGCCCATGTGGCAGGCCTGGAGCAGTGGCGATCGTAGAGGGGCAGTGGCTGCCGTTCCGGAACAGGTGATTAACGATCTGATCCTGCGGGGATCCATGGAGGAGATCCGTGCGCATGTCCTCCGCTATATGGATGCAGGCGTGGATACTGCATTCCTCCAATTATTATCGTTCGAGCCAGACCCAACACGCAAACGGGAAATGTTGATCGAGGCTGTGCGTTCCCTGGCCCCCGCCAACCACACATAGCCCTGTGAGGGGAAGTGAACGCTTGCTCAGAGTTTTATCATAACTGCATGGTTACCTGATTCTCCCTATATCCAAGCCTAGCCCCAACTCCCCTCTGGTCGTCAGCTTGTGTATTATAAGACACTGGGAATAGCGGTTGAGGGAGTGGTAAGGAAACAGCCACTCTTGTCGGTTCCAACGAAAATTCTTTGAAACTGCATGACAACGGCAAATACCACCACCTCTAAGAGGAGGGTCTGGCTGGTCATCGGACTTTTGGCTCTGGTGACAGTGTTGGTCATCGCTTCACGCACTTATCGCACGTCTGCGCCAGAAGATTGGCGAGAGATCTTGCAACAACCAGGCGTTCCTGCGGCACGCCGCGGGATGAATCTCTCGCAAGAAGGAAAGAAGCTCCTACCTATGGCAGACCGGCGCGAAATGGACACCCTCTATACCGACGCACTCCAGAGTTTAACCCTTAAAGAAAGACAGAGGTTCTTGACACTGGGGCAGAAAGGCCCAACGGCTACCGATCGGGAGATCGGGGAAAGCACAGACTTGATCCGCAGAGCCTTACTCTCCCTGCCACTTGACAAACGCAACCGTCTCTTCGCTTTGGTTGAGAAAGCGGTGCAGTTACAGCTTGCCCAACAGAAAAATGCTGAGAATTGAAGAAAGAGTAATGAGGACTGAGTAGTGAAATTTTGGCAGTATGTTCTGGCCGGGCTCTGGCTCGTGTATGCCTGCCCAGCCTTGGGTGGAGGTGCTGACGCGACCACGCTTCTTGGTATCAAAGGATTCCGTATTGAAATTGAGTCAATCAGTAAAGCAGCACGCGAGCTAGGTATTGATGAGCATCTGCTGCGACTGGTTACGCATGAGCGCCTCCGTCGTGCCACCTTAGAGGTTGGTGACTTCTCGTCAGTACTGAGTGTGTCTCTGCACACTGTTGAGCACCCCACTACTGTGCTCGCCTATTGTCTGGATGTGGAGGTACGGCAAGTCGTTCATCTCACACGCCCTAGTGGATTCCAGCTGCTCGCACCAACGTGGGCTGAAGGGACCCTCACCATGGTCACGCGTACCAGCCTGGTTCAAAGTGTCAAAGGCGCACTAGCTTCATTGCTCGATGATCTGGTGCGCGATTATTATCTTGTGAATCAGGGTTCTTAATGAGGTTAGGACTGTTCGGCTCCTTCACGCGCGGTCAGCAGAGCATAGAGAGCGATGTTGATTTATTGATCGCTTACAACCGATTCGCTGACGCTCACGGTTGAAGCGAAGAGCGTTACAGTGGTTAGGTTAGGGGCGCACGAGATCGGCACGACCAAGGGTGGCTTATCTGGAAATCTGGTGGCTGAAGGCGCAATCGCCCAGGAACTTTCTCTGTCTGCCCGCGGGGGCGATGACGGACCGGCCCAAGGATCTACCGGCTCTGCACCGCAAGCCTTCGGATGAGCTTCGCCTTTGCACAGTTCCGCAGTCGATGCCACGGGCGATTCCCCAGCGAACGAATTCGACGACGTGGATAATAAGGAAGTCCGGCCTCCCGCTAGTCGGACGAGGTGAAAGTAGACAAATGGGGGACGTTGTATGGTTATTCAGTTTTCAGAGAACGTTGCAACCTTCTTAGCCTAACTGGTACACTGCAGCCGATCGCGTACCGCGCCGGCTGAGTGTTTGGCGTTAGGCCGTTCACAGGGCTATGTGAGACTTGAATTGCATCGGCTTCGACAAAAGACTTGGGAAGAGGATGTGGATGTTCTAATCGCAGATTTGGTGCGGGCACGCGGCTTTAAGGCGACGACCACCCAAGAGGCCGGGCAATTGGGTAAAGACGACGACAAACAATTGGCCTATGTGGTCGGCCAGCAAAGCACCTTGCTCACTCATAATCGTGTACATTTTGAGGCTCTGGCTGCGAAATACTTTGCAGCAGAGAAGAAGCATTATGGGATAATTATCGCGGTGCGACGTCCCGCCTATCAAATAGTGCAGCGACTGTTGAGGATTTTGAACCAGGTAACCGCTGATGAAAAGGTGTCAAGGATAAGGGTCATGTCTACGTCGCTGCTCCTGTTGCTCCCCCTGTGCCTGCAATGATCTGTGATGCTCCGTGTGCTCAGTCAATGCGCTTGAGAACTATGACCGGTATTTGCCGGGGGGTCTTTTTCTGATAATCGGCAAAAATAGACATCTGTTCGGCTTGGCGGTTGAACAGCCGTTGGCGCTCTTCACCAGACGTCACCTCTGCCCTGACCTGAAAGCGTTCGCTTCCCAGTTCGACCGTCGCCTCGGGGTTGGCGACTAAGTTATGGTACCACGGTGGATTGTTAGGAGCTCCGGCGAAAGAGGCTATCACTACGATGCGATCGCGATCTGTGGTATACACCAATGGCCGCGTGAGGGCTCGGCCACTCTTGGCACCGGTCGTAGTCAGGAGAAGCACAGGCATATTGGCAAGCTGACCGCCAACCTTCCCTTGGTTGGCCCGGAATTCACTAATCACTTGTTGGTTGAACTCATTCAGTTCCGACATATCTCCTCCATTCCTTAACTGGGTTCAGTGCCGCACTTTAGCAGATCAGCTCGTTGCTACAAGGCCGCCGAGCACGAAACATGGCTTTATTCCAACAGAAGAATGCAAACTCTCATATTAGGGGATGATGACTTCGTTTCACAGGTTTTGGCCAAGGCGGGGGCTAAGGTCGGACGTCAACCAAGGTTAGCTGCCATCGTGGCTGCGGTATGCTAGGAGGGGGATTTGCCTGAGGCCACCTTAATAGGTGGCTTGAAGGCAGTGTAAGGCTGACGTAAACTCAGAGGGTCTTTTGAACAGTGTTGATAAAAGACATGAACCTGTTGGATGTCGAGAATCAAGGACATCCCGGGACTGCACGGGTTCTTCTTTTATAGCTTCGACTGCAATGAACCGATTTATGTACATGTTCGTCGGGAAAATCGGGTCTGCAAGTTCTGGCTTGACCCTTTTCCCGACGAAGGAGGATAACTCATGAGGGTTTATAGTGTGACTGAAACAATACAGGCGAGTCCAGAAACCATCTGGCTAACCCTGTTAAGCTGGTGTTAGGCTGGAATGTAAGACCTTGACCTTAAACCCTCAAATCGGCTACTGGCTCTTGGCCTAGAGCCGTCAGGGAACCTGAGGAACTGTCATCTTTTTCCCAAGTCCCCCAAGCCGTCATCGACCCCGGTGATCGCGTTGCTGGCTTGGCTCTTTCGGATGAGCATAAGCGTGAGGGCGTTCTGTCTGTATATCAAAAGGGATTTCCTCTATACGCTTCAAACTTTCTTTAAACGCCGCCACGAACTGATCTTCAGCCGGATAATTAAACGGATCCTGCAGTCTCTTTTCGATTTCACCACCAGATTCAGGCTGGTTTTTCACATACCAGTGAACGGTTTTGGCCAGGGCTTCTTCAGCCGGCAATAGGTCTTTGTAGCCCAGTTGGTTTTTAATCTTGGAGAGGTCCATGACCCGATGATGCGAGGTAGGGTGTAAAAGCAAAGCGCGGGCAGGATGGGCCATGGCCTGGGGCAAGCAGATAATCTCCCATTGATAATTCATGGTGTGGGTGATGATCTCAACCCACTGGTGAAGGGTGAGAACCTGCTCATCACCACAGTTATAGATTTGCCCGGCGGACGCCTCCGGCTGGTCCACGGCCAGTAATACCGCATGTGCCAGATTGGCAGCGTAGCCATGCGTAGTCAGGGTCAGCCCGCCGTCCGGCAATAGGATATAGGGGCGTTTATCCAAAATTCGCCGTATAACACACCACTCACGCGGTACCAGCTGATAGGGTCCGTATACATAGGGGTAGCGAAAATGAGTAGCATTGTAATACCCCTTATGATGGCCCTGCATGACTGCTTCTTCAGTCATGGCAATCAGATAAGCGAAACGGGCTTCTTCCTCACTCCCAACCAATGGGGCATCCTCCGCAGTAGGCGTTTTGAGACCAGTGGGAAAATTTGCCTGGGTCTCTACATACCCCCGGTAGCTGGCAACCCCACCAATGCCAATAAACCGGGGGGTCTTCCCTACCAGGGCCTCGGCCACAACACGCAGGCGGCCATAGGTGGCAATGACTAGATCAAAGGCTCGTCCGGCAAGTCCCTGGTCAAGCGTTTCTCGAAAATGGGGATCCGCATGAACATGTTCTACCTCGGGGGGAATCTCTGGAATCTCATGGGTTCCGCGGTGCAAAATAGAAACTTTATAACCCCGTTGCAACAGGCCATTCACTAAGAAGGGTCCGGTCGGACCCGTTCCCCCCACCACCAATGCTCTCATAGTCCCTCCGATGCATCATTATTAGAAAAATTAAAAAAAGGAGTGGCGCATAAGGATGGTCTCTTCTCGGCCCGCGCCCACAGAAACCATTTTGATGGATACTCCGAGCAACTCTTCAATCCGTTCTACATAGCGCCTAGCATGAAGTGGAAGCGCTTCAAGGCTACGCACATCAGTAAGACGCTCTTGCCAGCCTGGCAGCTCTTCATAGACTGGAGTAAGGTGCTCCAAGACCCGAGCGCTTGCCGGAACTTCGTAGTAACGCGCCCCTTCATACTCATAAGCAGTGCAAATTCTGATTGTATCAAACCCTGTTAGGACATCGACTTTTGTCAGTGCTAGAGCGGAGAGTCCATTTAAACGGGCAGCGGTACGTACCACTACTGCATCAAACCAACCACATCGCCTGGGTCTACCAGTGGTAGCACCAAACTCGCCACCGCCTTGTTGGAGCTTTTCACCCTCTGCACCGATTAGCTCAGTAGGAAAGGGGCCGCTGCCTACCCGGGTGGTGTACGCCTTAGAAATGCCAATGACCGACTTAATCTGTTGAGGAGCAATGCCAGCGCCAGCAGAGACCGCTCCGGCCGCAGTGTTAGACGAAGTGACGTACGGGTAGGTCCCATGGTCCACATCCAACATGGTTCCCTGAGCTCCTTCGAACAGAACCTTCCGTCCCCGGACGATCTCCTGGTGAAGATAGAACGAAGTATTGGTTACATAACCTCTAAGGCGCTCACGCAAATCACAATACTGATCAAAGATCTCTTGATAATCGAGGGCTTTCTCTCGCAGAATGGCCTTTAGATAGAAGTTTTTTTCCTCCAAGTTGCGGGTAAGACTTTGGCGAAAAACGCTTTCATCCAGCAGGTCGATGAAGCGGATGCCTACCCGAGCCATTTTGTCCTCGTACGCTGGGCCAATGCCCCTGCCGGTGGTTCCGATTTTGCCCTTTCCCCGCAGCCGTTCACGGGCTAGGTCAATGGCTTTGTGGTAGGGCATAATGAGATGAGCCGCCTCGCTGATCTTCAGAAGCCCTTCTGTGCATAGATATCCTCTTTTTTGCAGCGCGGCAATTTCATCAGCCAAAACCTGAGGGTCAATCACTGTGCCATTGCCAATCACACATACCTTGCCCGCATGCAGCACCCCCGAGGGAACAAGATGTAGTACTGTTTTCTCGCCGCCTACAACCAGGGTGTGTCCGGCATTATTCCCTCCCTGAAAACGGACAACAATGTCTGCCTCCTGAGTGAGAAGGTCAACGACTTTGCCCTTTCCTTCGTCCCCCCATTGGACACCAACAACAACAAGTGTGCTCATTTTTTCCTCTGCCTAGAGTCGGATGAGTTGTGCAGACACAATAGGGGATAGAGTGCGAAGCTCGGTCAGGACCTCGGGGGGTACCGGCTCATCCACATGAATAAGAGAAATTGCCATTCCGCCAATCCGTTCCCGGCCAAGTTCCAGGCCGGCAATGTTAATGTTGCGCCGCCCGAGAAGCGTCCCTACTGTCCCGACCACACCCGGAACATCCCGGTTGTGGAGCATAAGAATGTATCCCTCAGGAACCGCCTCAAGGTAGAAATCGTTTATCCGTACCAGACGGACCGCTTTATTGCCAAAAACCGCGCCTTCGACAAGGGTTTCCCCAGTAGCACGTTGAACCCTCACTGTCACCGAATTAAGAAAATCGCCGGGACGGCTGCTGCGGGATTCAATTACCTTGATTCCCCGTTCACGGGCAATCAGCGGAGCGTTTACATAGTTAACCATTGTCTCCAAAAAGGGGCTGAGCAAACCACGGAGAACTGCTGCTGTCACTTGACCTACCTCATACTCAACCACATCCCCGCTATACTCAATACGCACCTCTACCGGTGCCTCGGTAACCATCTGGGCCTGAAAGCTTCCCAGTTTCTCCCCCAAGAGCATATACGGCTGCAACACCGTAAACACCTCTGGTGTAAGCGAGGGAACATTGAGGGCATTTTGAATGACTCCTCGGGTAAGAAAATTGATGACTTGCTCAGCAACAGCCACTGCCACACTCACCTGGGCTTCGTCCGTGGATGCACCCAGATGAGGAGTGCAGATCACCTGGTCAAGCTTCAGGAGAGGATAGTTTTTTGCTGGTGGCTCCTCAACAAAGACATCAAGAGCTGCTCCGGCCACATGACCTTCCTGAATAGCCCAGGCAAGCCCTTCCTCATCTACAACCCCCCCTCGGGCGCAGTTAATAATCCGAACCCCCTTCTTCATCTTGGCAATAGCCCCAGGGCCGATCAGGCCGCGAGTCTCCTGCGTCAGGGGAGTGTGTACAGTAATGAAATCCGACTGTCTGTAGAGGTCGTCTAGGCTCACCAACTCTACTTTAAGGCGGGCGGCGACTTCAGGGGTAATAAAGGGGTCAAAAGCAAGGACCTTCATCTTAAGCCCCTGCGCTCGTTCGGCAACGATTGCACCAATATTTCCTAGGCCAACCACCCCAAGTACCTTGTTGCATATCTCGGTCCCAGTAAAACGCTCTCGTTCCCATTTTCCTGCTTTAACAGAGGCGGTGGCTTGAGGAACAAAACGGGCCAGAGCCAAAAGCAGCGAAAGGGTGTGCTCAGCGGCGGCGATATTGTTCCCGCCCGGGGTGTTCATGACCACAATGCCTCTTTTGGTTGCTGCTTCGATGTCAATATTGTCTACCCCAATACCCGCCCGCCCAATGACCTGGAGATTCTCTCCAGCAGAAATGACCTCTCTGGTTACCTTGGTTCCGCTACGCACAATAAGACCATGGTAGGGGGGAAGAGTCTTTTGCAGCTCTAAGGGATTTAGGTCTAGAGAAACATTCACAGTAATATCTGCACAGTCGTATAAAATCTCTACCCCCTGAGAGGCAAGGAGATCGGTAACAAGAACTCTATAAGCCATGAAGATTCCCCATAGATAATTAACAACTAACAACAGGCTGGGGGAAAATCTCAGGTGAACCAGGGGTTAAACTAGGTATTAATAGGTACCGTTTTAACATTGTCGGCAGCTTCGCGAACGGCCAGAGGTTACCTAAGCCCCTAGGTAAAGTCAAGGATACTTTTTCTTAGCCAATTCCTTATTAGAGCAAGATTTTTCTTGACAGAAAAAAAAAAGAAGAGTATAGGAGTGGGAGTAAGTGGGAATAAGTGGGAAATGCTTCTCGGCAGCGCTGAATGTACAGTTGACAGTAAGGGAAGAGTGAGTATACCCGCGAAATACCTTGATAATTTAGATGGTAACCGGCAATTTGTTCTCACTAGATTCTTTTTTGAGTCCGACAGACACTCAGAACCCTATAGGTGCCTTGATGTGTATCCCATGGGAGAGTGGGAACGATTTATACGAGAATTTCGCACTAAGCCGCGCTTTGACCCGGACGTTGTCAATTTCGAGAATTTTTATATTTCAGAGGCTCATGATACTGCCGTAGATAGCCATGGACGCATACTTATCCCCACAAATTTAAGGGTTTACGCGAGCTTAAAAAAAACAGTGAAGTTTACTGCCGCTCTGGAGAAGCTGCGTATCTGGGATAAAGAAAGCTGGAGCAACTATTCTTTGGAGGCTGAGACCAGGCTGAGAAAGGATCGGCAGATATTTAGTAGCCTGAAATTATAGGGAAAAATGATCAAATAGGAAGATGCTTGCAATTGCAAGCAATAGCTCAATTTCATAGCATGTCGTAAAGAAGTAAGATTCAGGTCGTGGGACAAAGCCAGCTTCTAACGTTTCGCTTGGTTGTTTGGCTTGCGGTAGCGGTTATGGCAAGTCTCTTTTCTATTTTGGCGCACGTATGGACCCGTCTACAGGTGGTAGAAATCGGATACACCCTTTCGGCTACCCGTCAGGTTGTTCGTGAGTTGGAGGAGGAACACCAAAGGCTAGAAACGGAGTGGACAGCCCTAACCTCCCCCGCTCGCCTAGCACAGATGGCCCATCATCGCCTAGATCTAAAGAGGCCATTAGCCGGACAGGTAATTGTCCTACCGTAGACTTGTCCTGAGTAAGGTCGAGGGAGACAAGGAGAGCATGAACGCACGAATAGCCCTTATCGGGACGCTTACCGGTGCTTTCTTTCTTCTCATCTTCTGTCGTCTCGTCGGACTTACAGTGGTGGAAGGAGAAGCGCTTGCCCGCATGGCTGCTGCTCAGCACCAACAGCGCTTGGCCCTTGCTCCTCGCCGAGGGGTGATTCTGGATCGCCATGGTGACCCACTAGCCCTGAGTGTTGAAGTCGAATCTCTGTTTATCCACCCACATAGGCTTCCACACAACCAAGAAGCGGTATCGGCCCTGGCTTCTGCCATTCATCTTCCTCCACAAAGGGTAGAAAAAATCCTTCACTCTCCGGCCCCCTTTGTTTGGCTTAAACGTCACGCCGATTATACGGAGGCCGCCGCAGTCAGAGCTCTGCATCTTAAAGGTGTGGGGAGCCTGAAAGAGAGAAAACGTGTATACCCACATGGTCCTCTGGCGGCACATGTGTTGGGGTTTGCCGGGGTAGATCTACAGGGGCTTGAAGGGGTCGAACTGTTTTACGACCACTATCTAAAAGGGGAAACACATGAGATACAGGCGGAGCGAGACGCTTGGGGACGATTGATCTTTTCCCAGGGTTCGGCCAAGATTCCTCAAGGGGCAACCGTACAGCTCACCATTGACAAAGACTTACAGTACTTGGCAGAGCGAGAGATAGAAAGAGCGGTTGCTACTACCCGGGCAAAAGCAGGAGAGGTGGTCATTCTTGACCCTCGCAGTGGAGAGATTCTTGCCCTTGCACAAGTTCCGACATTTAATCCCAATAACCCGGGGAAATTTTCTTCCTCTGCCCGGCGCAACCGAGCAGTTTCTGACTTCTTTGAACCGGGGTCTACACTTAAAGCAATTCTGGCCGCGGCTGCTCTTGAGGAAGAAGTAGTCCATCCCGAGGAGCAGATTTTTTGCGAAGAAGGACGTTATCGCATTGGCGGGCACACGATTCATGACCGCCGTCGCTTTGGCTGGTTAAGCTTTACTGAGGTTATCCAGCATTCAAGCAACGTTGGTGTAGTGAAGATAGCGGAGAGGCTAGGGAAAGAGAGATACTATGCTTATCTCCAGAGGTTCGGGTTTAGCCATCTCACTGAGGTTGACCTCCCCGGTGAAGTCCCTGGACTCCTACCCCCACTCAGCCGATGGCCACGTATCACCCTGGCCACATGTAGTTTTGGCCAGGGCATTGCGGTCACTCCACTGCAGCTCACCCGGGCCTTTGCTGCCATTGCCAACGGCGGATTTTTACTGAGACCGTACGTTGTGCAGCGTGTGAATGATCCCGAAGGGCGAGTGCTTTTCCTGAACCATCCTACACCTATTTCTCAGGTCATACGAACAGAAACCGCACGTACCGTCACCTCTATGCTAGAGAAAGTGGTGGAAAAAGGAACCGGCAGGCGAGCCCAGGTGAAGGGCTTTTCTGTGGCAGGAAAAACTGGAACCGCTCAGAAAGTTGAGCATGGAAGGTACTCTGTACATGGCCGGATTGCTTCTTTTATTGGTTTTGTTCCGGCAGACCGTCCCCGCTTCGTAATTCTGGTTATTGTGGATGAACCTGAAACCGGCACGTACGGCGGAGAGATAGCTGCTCCCGTCTTTCAGGCAATTGCTCGGCAAGGACTAGAGCAGCTTGGCATTAAGCAGGCAAATGACGGCAGTCGGCAGTCGGCAGTCGGCAGTCGGCTTGCAGAAGAGGTGGCCCACCGTCAAGCTATTTCTTCTAATCATACTGGGTACCCCACGCCTACCCCAAGCGTGTCTGGCCCCAACTTCCTTGGTATGAGCCTGCGCGAAGCCATGGTCGCTGCAGCTCGCTGGGGTTGTAGTGTCGAGGTGCAGGGAAGCGGATATGTTATTAGCCAGGAGCTTCTACTAGATAGAACTGACAAGCATTTGGGCAAGCCGTTCAGCAAGCCTTCCGGCGGGCACTTTCATCTTACTTTACAGGCAAGAGCAGCGCTATGATCCTGCGGGAGCTTATTCAAGGGGTCCCAGAGGTTGAGGTGATTGGGGAGCAGGAAATAGAAATCCGAGGGATCCAGTATGACTCCCGGCAGGTAAAAACAGGGGATCTCTTCTTCTCCTTACCTGGGACAAGAACAGATGGTAACCGTTTTATTAGAGAAGCCTTACAAAGGGGAGCCAGGGCTGTGGTGGTGTGGCAGAAGGGGGAGGCTCTCCCGGGGGTAACGACTATCTACACTCGTTACCCCCGCCGTCTTTTGGCAACCCTGGCTGATCGATTTCATAGCCAGCCTACAGACCAGCTCACCCTGGTGGGTGTGACCGGTACCAGCGGAAAAACTACAGTGACTTATCTGCTTGAGTCTATATGGCAGGCAGCCGGATGGCAGACAGGGGTTATCGGTACTATTAACTATCGCTACAATAGCCATCCTTTTGATAGAGCTCAGGATCGACTCTTTCCTGCTCTTCTGACCACCCCTGAGGCAGTAGAGCTGCAAAATCTACTCCAGACCATGGTAAAGGCAGGGGTGAGTCATGTTGCCATGGAGGTCTCTTCTCATGCCTTGGCCCAGGAGCGAGTAGGGGGGTGCCAATGGGACGGTGCCATCTTTACCAATCTGGGCAGAGATCATCTGGATTTTCATCGTGACATGGAAGAGTATTTCTCCGCCAAATCGAGGCTCTTTCTTGATTTGCTCCCGGCCTCTTACAAAGCAGACCGGTTTGCCGTGATTAACGCCGATGATCCTTGGGGAAATAGGCTTTCGCAGCAAATGGTAGCAACCTGCATGACTGACAGAATGGCTGCCCGTGTGTTTACTTATGGTCATGCCAAAAACCTGATGGTCAGCGTGACCGAGGTAGAGGCAAGCCCGAAAAGACTGCATGGGGTTTTGCTACTAGAAGGTGCGCGTCTTCCTTTTACCTCTCTCTTGGTCGGCGATCTTCATCTCTCCAACCTTATGGCTGCTGCAGCAACGGCGTGGGCACAGGGAATCCCTGGTGAAGCAATTGTTGAAGGTATCCGCAAATGCACCAATGTACCAGGACGCCTAGAGCCCATTGACATGGGTCAGGACTTCGCTGTGTTCGTAGACTACGCGCATAAACCCGATGCCTTAGAAAGGGTGCTGCAATTCCTGCGCAAGTTTACCTCAGGCAGGCTTATCACCGTCTTCGGATGCGGTGGGGATAGAGATAAAGGGAAAAGATCGCTCATGGGTAAGGTTGCTGGCCACCTAAGTAACGTTGTGATTCTTACTTCCGATAACCCCCGGAGCGAAGATCCCCTACGTATTCTCCAGGATATAGAGCAGGGCATCATTGAAGTAGGAATAGATAAGATCATTAATGAAAGCGCTGTCAAAAACGCAGCGAGCGGCTACCTCGTTATTGAGAACCGGCGGGAGGCCATCACTACCGCTATCCTGGGAGCAAGACCCGGGGAGGTAGTGGTCGTAGCGGGCAAAGGGCATGAGGACTATCAGATCATTGGCAGGCAAAAACACCATTTTGACGATCGTGAAGAGGCCAGACGGGTCCTTCTTGAGCGAAGATGAGGATGTATAGAGAGACATAGATGCCTGCAACGCCAACCCTGTTTCGATAATAACCGCCCGGCAGGTTTTGGCGCTTATGGAGGGGGGCCGCAAGATTGTGGTTATGGGGAGATGTGGGAGTTGGGAGAGGCGACCCCCCTCCGCCCACCAAGAGGTAGGAGAGGAACCGCTGGTAGATTGAGCATAGACTGTCTCTTTCTCTGGACAAGTAAGTCTCGAAGCTGGTTAGGGGCCAGGATATAGAGGGAGTCTTGCTGAGCGGGTCAGGCAGGAATACAGCCACTGAGAAATTGCCACCTGGCTTAAGGAGAGGGATATCACAGCCAGGAGACTGCGTGCTTCTTAAAGGATCACGCGGCGTGCAGATAGAGAAAGTGCTCTCTTTTCTTAGCGTTTATTAGAGGAAGTGATGCTTTACGCCCTGCTCTATCCATTACACACAACCTACTCAGTGTTTAACGTTTTTAAGTACATTACTTTCCGTACGCTCCTGGCAGGAATCATGGCATTTGCACTATCGCTGTTGCTCGGTCCATGGCTGATTCAGCGTCTTACCTTCTACCAGATTGGCCAAACAATTCGCCCAGACGGACCCGCGGGTCATATGAGCAAAGCCGGAACTCCAACCATGGGTGGAACGCTCATCCTCTTTTCCCTTATTCTTGCCACACTGCTTCTTGCCGACCTCAGCAATACCTACGTCTGGCTTGCCCTGGCAGTAACTATCAGCTTTGGTTGCATTGGCTTTATCGACGACTACCGCAAGCTACGCCTGCGCAACTCCGTTGGTCTTCAGGCCCGTTATAAATTTCTTGCCCAGTTTGCTGTAGCGGGAACAGCAACACTCGTGCTTTTTTTCTCCCCTGGCTTCGATACCACCATTACCATGCCCCTGTTTAAAAACGTTCGTCCCGATCTGGGCTGGCTCTACGTCCCTTTTGCCGCCCTGGTAATTGTGGGGGTCTCCAATGCTGTCAACTTGACAGATGGGCTTGACGGCCTGGCTATTGGGCCAGTGATGACAGTAGGGGTTACCTATGCAATCTTTTCCTATGTCAGCGGCCATGCCACAATCGCTGACTATCTACAAGTTCCTGCCGTTGCCGGAGCAGGAGAGGTGGCAATCTTTTGTATCGCGCTCTCTGCCGCGGGTTTGGGATTTCTCTGGTTTAACACTTATCCCGCCAAAATGTTTATGGGAGATGTGGGGTCCCTCTCCCTGGGGGCAGCATTGGGTATAGTAGCGCTTATCAGTAAACAGGAGATTGTGCTTTTGGTAGCTGGAGGGGTGTTTGTTGCTGAGACCTGCTCAGTGATCCTGCAGGTCAGCTGGTATAAGCTGCGGCACCAACGTATCTTCCGTATGGCCCCACTTCATCACCACTTTGAGCTTTCAGGCTGGCCAGAGCCCTTAATCATTGTCCGCTTCTGGATTGCGTCAATCCTCTGCGCGCTGGTGGCCTTGAGTACGCTTAAATTGAGGTAAGCACGGTGAAGCTAGCAGGGCAAAAAGTACTAGTAATCGGACTTAGACGGACAGGGATAAGTACTACCTTGTTTCTTGTTCGGTGCGGAGCGTTTGTTCGTGCTACTGACCGCCAAAGTGCTGCAGCCCTAGGTCGGGAGGTCACCACTCTTGTGGATAAAGGGGTCGATCTGCGGTTAGAGGAAGAGAACCCTTCTCTCCTAGACGATGTAGACCTTGTTATCCCCAGCCCGGGGGTGGCACGAACCTCTCTCTTACTTGAGTGGGCAGAATATCGTTCTATTCCTATTCTGAGTGAACTTGAACTTGCTTTTCGCTTTCTTCGCTTTCCCCTCATTGCCATCACGGGTACCAACGGCAAGAGTACTACAACCTCGCTCCTTGGCGAGATGTTTCGCCAAGCTGGAAAGAAGGTTTTTGTTGGCGGTAACCTGGGCACCCCTTTGATTGAGGCAGTAGAGGAAAACTACGAGGCCGGTGTCGCCGAGATCTCGAGTTTTCAGCTAGAATGGGTGGAAACGTTTCGCCCGGCCATAGGACTTCTCCTAAATCTCACTGCCGACCATTTGGACAGATATCCGAGCTTCGCTGAGTATGTTGCGACTAAAAAGAACCTTTTTGCCAAACAAACCACCGAGGATTTTGCCATCTTAAACCGTGAGGAACCACTAGTATGGGTGCTGGCTGAAGAGCTGCCTAGCCGGATTATTTCGTTTGGCTGGGAAGAGGTGAAACAAGGAACTTTTATCCGTAGCGAGCACGCGGTTTTCCGTGGTCCACAAGGAGAGGAGGCATTTCCCCTTAGCAGGCTTCATCTCCATGGCCATCACAACGTAGAGAACGTTATGGCAGCGCTCACTGCAGCCAAACTGTGGGGACTAGAAAAAGAAGTTATACAGCAGACCTTGGAGGAGTTTTCTGGTCTGGCACATCGACTGGAGTTCATCGCCGAAAAAAATGGGGTGCGCTACTTCGATGACTCTAAAGGAACAAATGTTGGGGCAGTGGTGAAATCGCTTGATGGCTTTAACGGTGAGGTCATTCTGCTTGCTGGCGGTCTGGACAAAGGAAACGACTATACTCCGCTCAAAGTGCCAGTGAGACAAAAAGTTAAAAAGCTTTTCCTCTTTGGTCAGGCACGAGAGAGAATGTACCTGGCTCTCAAAGAAGAGACCGACATTGACCTTGTGAACACGCTGGATGAGGCCGTCAGCGCGGCAGCGGCAAGCGCAAAGCCTGGAGATACTGTACTCCTCTCCCCTGCCTGCGCAAGTTTTGACATGTTCACTGATTATGCTCATCGGGGAAGGGCGTTTAAGGCTGTAGTGGAGACGCTATAGGGCATGGCTAGGAAGATCACAGACCATAGATCACAGACCACCGCCAGCCATCCACTGTTCCTCTTCGGACAGTATGATCCCTGGATTTTTACATCTGTGACTCTGCTAGTAATTATGGGCATTGTGATGGTGCTGAACACGAGCTACTTCTACTCCAGCGAGTACTTTGCTAGCCCTTATCACTTTCTAGGGAAACATCTAATAGCAGCCAGCATCGGAATAGCGGGCCTGGGAGCAGCAGCCTGCTTGCCCTCCTCATTTTACCACCGTCTGGCCTATCCGACCTTAGGATTAGCTATTATCCTTTTGCTAGTTGTTCTCTTCCTACCTTCCTATGGCAAAGCGTCACGCTGGATTCGTCTTGGTTCAATGAGCTTTCAGCCATCCGAGCTGACCAAATGGGCGGTAATTCTCTATCTTGCTCGCTCCCTTAGTCAGAGAGCAGGGATCGGAGAGCAGGGATTCTTTGTTCCTATACTCACAGTAGGTCTGGCCATTGGTCTTGTGGGGATAGAACCTGACTTTGGCACCGCTGCTTTTATTGGCCTTATCCTCCTAGCTATGCTCCTGGCTGCGGGCGCACGCTGGTCACACCTGGTTGGCCTTGTGCTTATAGGGGTGGCTGTGCTTGCCTGTGGGATCCTGGCGGCAAGCTATCGCATGGACCGGATTGATGCCTTTCTTAACCCCTGGCTACACCGGCAGGGAAAGGGATTCCAGATTATTCAGTCTTTTCTTGCCTTTGGGAGTGGAGGCCTCACCGGGGTCGGGCTGGGAGCTGGGCAACAGAAAATGTTCTATCTTCCCGAGGCACGCACCGACTTTATCTTTGCCGTTATCGGTGAGGAACTCGGGCTATGGGGAACATCGCTGGTTCTTTTTCTTTTCCTACTCCTTGGCCAACGGGGTTTGCGTATTGCATTGCGTCATCCTTCCCTCTTTGGTCGCCTTCTCGCCCTTGGCTTAACCTTGCTTTTGGTTTGGCAAGCAGGAATCAATATGGCGGTTGTCACTGGCCTTGTGCCAACGAAGGGCATATCCCTCCCTTTAGTGAGCTACGGCGGTTCAGGCCTGGTTATAGCAATGCTGAGTGCTGGAGTGCTTTTGGCCCTCTCCAGAGAGACCGGGCGGAAGAAAGTTGTCAGCCCTTAGCGGTTAGCTAAAGGAGAAGCAGTCAGTGGTCAGCTTATAAGGAAATACCTTATCAAGATAAATACCATCTCTGATAGCTAAATTATGGTAGCCAATATTACGAAACAGAGATCCCATGACTCCCGATCCGCGATCCCTGACCCCCACAAGCCGACCTTACGCTTGCTTGTGGCTGCTGGTGGCACTGGTGGACATATATTTCCCGGCCTGGCGGTGGCCGAGGCAGCTAAACGAGAAAAGGAGGCGCAGGTCTTATTTGTGGGCGGCACGGAAGGGATAGAGAACGAAGTAATTCCACGCCATGGTTTTCCTCTGCAGACTATTGTTGCCTGCGGTCTCCGGGGTAAAGATTGGACAGGCACCCTCTTGGCCCTTTGGATCGCAGTTAAGGGCCTGAGGCGCTCCCGTGCTATTGTCAGAGAATTTCAACCTGACTTGATTATTGGTATTGGTGGCTATGCCTCTGGCCCCACAGTGGTGGCTGGTTGGTGGGAGGGTATTCCTTGCGTGCTTTTGGAGCCAAATGCTAAACCCGGTCTCACTAACAAATGGCTCGGACACATTGCCGCACGCATATGCGTTGGTTTTCCTGAAACCATGTCCTATTTTCCTGCTCACAAGGTAGTCTACACTGGCAACCCGATACGAGCGAGTTTGAAACCCGTTTCTAAAACTGTTGACCCCACAAAGGCAACAGATCAATTTACCCTTCTTGTTTTCGGCGGAAGCGCCGGGGCCCACCGGCTTAATCAGGCCTTGCCTGCAGCACTTCCGTATCTTGGAGATCTGACCCAGAGGATCCGCATTATCCACCAAACCGGGAAGAAAGAGCAGGAGGAGGTGGCTGCGGCATATAGCCGGGCTGGGATGAAGGCTGAGGTCCTTGCTTTCATCCACAGTATGGAAGAAGTCTACCATCAGGCCCACCTGGTGGTATGCCGCTCTGGAGCTACAACAATGGCTGAGCTGACTGTTGTGGGAGTACCAGCGATTTTGGTTCCTTACCCTCATGCAACGGATGATCACCAGAGGGCCAATGCTGAAGTGCTGGTCCAGGCTGGAGCTGCAGTAATGATTCTCGATCGGGAGCTTACTGGAGAAAGACTTGCCCGGGAGATCAAGACCTTGGTTACAAATCCTCAGCAGCTCACGGCCATGGCCAAAGCGGCGGCCGCGCTTGGCCGCCCTCAGGCAGCAGACAATGTAGTTAAGGAGTGTGTGGAGTTCCTGTGCAGGTAACATTTGATATGAGACACCGAATACACCTTGTTGGCATTGGTGGCATCGGTATGAGCGGCCTTGCCGAGGTGCTCCTGAACCTGGGATGTCAGGTAAGTGGGTCGGATCTGGTAGAGTCAGACACTACTCAGCGTCTCGCCTTTCTTGGGGCACGGATTGCTCATGGTCACCAAGCCGAGAGGATAACTTCAGAGATAGACGTGGTAGTGATTTCCTCAGCGGTCAAGTACGCCAACCCCGAGGTGGTGCAGGCACGGGAACTCAAGATTCCGATTATCCCCCGAGCAGAAATGCTTGCAGAGCTAATGCGGCTCAAATATGGAATCGCAGTGGCTGGCACCCACGGCAAGACCACTACTACCTCTCTTATTGCTACGGTGTGCGCTGGAGCTAATCTCGACCCAACCCTGGTAATCGGCGGCAAGCTGAAAACGCTTGGCTCCAATGCCAGGCTGGGGCAAGGACAGCTTTTCGTAGTTGAAGCAGACGAAAGCGATGGGACGTTTCTTCTCCTTACCCCCACCATTGCCGTGGTCACCAACATTGACCCCGAGCACCTCGATCACTATGGCAACATGGAACGGGTCAATGCTGCCTATTTAGACTTCATCAATCGGGTACCTTTTTACGGATTAGCAGTGCTTTGCTTAGACAGTGTCAACGTTCGGGCGCTCCTGCCCGCCGTGCGCAAGCGCTCAGTCACATATGGGTTTAGCCCGGAAGCTGACTTCTACGCCACCAATCTTTCTATCTCAGGCATGAGAACTACCTGCGAGGTATGGCAGGGAAATAAGCCGCTCGGACGGCTGACGTTATCTATGCCGGGACGGCATCATGCCCTGAATGCACTGGCGGTAGTAGCCGTTGCCCGGGAACTCGAAATCCCTTTTGTTTTGGTACAAAAGGCCTTGAGCGCTTTCGCCGGCATTCACCGGCGATTTGAGATCAAGGGAGAGGTAAATGGGGTGTTAGTAGTAGATGACTATGCCCACCATCCGGCGGAGATTAAGTCGACCCTCCAGGCCGCCCGCGAAGGATTCCATCGGAGAATGATCGTTCTGTTTCAGCCTCACCGCTATACTCGTACACGAGACCTCTTTGATGACTTCCTCTCCGCCTTTGACGAAGCCGACCTTCTCTTTCTCACCGAGATCTACCCGGCCAGTGAGGAAGAGATTGCGGGGGTGTCAGGTGAGGTATTGCATAGGGCGCTTAAGCGGCGTGGACACCTAGATGTTTACTTTACCCGGTCCAGAGAAGAATTGTCCGAAGCCGTTCTTAGGAATGTTAATCCAGGAGATATGGTTCTCACCCTAGGGGCAGGAGATATCCACCGGACTGGGGAGGAGCTATTGCTCTGCTTGCAGGCCCGCCAGGAGACTGCCACTGGTAAGGGAGAGGTGCTCAACTTGCAGGATAAGCGATCTGCCCAACGGCGTACCGCTGGACAGCGGCGTGCCTAGATTTGGCTGAATTGAGGGCTAAAAAAACGTGCAAGCTAATCGGTTTGACCGACTTACCACAGAATTGAAGGAAAAGTTAGTTACCCTTTTGGGCGAGCGAGTTAGGCTTACCGAGCCGCTTTCCCGTCACACTTCTTTTCGTATTGGTGGTCCTGCTGACGTTTTAGCCGAGCCAAAAAGTGTTGAAGAGCTACAATCTCTCTTGTCTCTTCTCCATCTTCACCAGGTACCGGCTTTTATCCTCGGTGGCGGGACTAATTTGTTGGTAAGCGACAAAGGGGTCAGAGGGGTGGTGATTAAACTGGGAAGAGGGTTTTTGTTCAGCAAGTGGCGCGAGGAACAAGAAAAGGCGGAGGTGAGGATGGGCGCAGCAATGCCATTTGGCCGCTTTGTACGGGAATCCGTGAGAAAAGGATATGGCGGGGTGGAGTTCGCTGAGGGGATCCCGGGTACTGTGGGCGGTGGGTTACTTATGAATGCTGGCGCCTTCGGTGGGGAAATCGGCAAAGTAGTCACGGCGATTGAAGGGGTGAGAGAACAAGGAACCTTTGTACGCCTACCTAAAGAGCAACTCGGCTTCTATTACCGTCGGGTAGAAGTGCCCAAAGGGCAGGACGTGCCCAAAGGATTTTTTATTGTCACCGCTGTGGAGTTTCTCCTGCCCAGGACAAACACAGAGGAGCTGTTTGCGGTTATGCACAACGCTCAGGTCAGGCGACATCGGAACCAGCCCCATGGCTATGCCAATGCTGGGTCTATCTTCAAAAATCCACAGAAGGGTTTTGCTGGACGGTTGATCGAGATGGTAGGGCTTAAAGGAGCCAAGTGCGGCGGAGCACGGGTGTCGAAAAAGCATGCTAACTTTATTGTTAATACTGGCGGGGCCACTGCTGCTGACGTCAGAGCGCTCATAAGTAAGATTCAAAAAGCTGTTTGGCAGAAACAGGGAATCTGGCTCGAACCAGAGGTACGCTTGGTGGGAGAATGGTAAGAGGTAGGCTGTGAAGGAAAATCGACAGAAGCAAAGACCCAGATGGGAGCACAAAGGTAAAATACTGGTTATATGCGCCCTAGTGGCAGGTCTGGCTGCGGGGCTAGGTATAGGTTGGCCCTGGCTTCACACCTACATCATTCACCACTCTTATTTTGCCCTGGGCGAGATACTGGTAAACACTGATCAGCGCCTCACTCCCCAGGAGGTGATTGCTTGGAGTGGATTGGTCAAGGGAACAAGCCTATGGAAAATTTCTCCTCCAGAGGTAGAAAAACGGCTTGTGACCCATCCCTGGATCCGTGTGGCTCATGTTCAGCGCAAGCTCCCACAGGGCCTTGTCATCACAGTCATCGAGCGGCAGCCAGTGGCGATTCTTACTGACAGTTCGTTTGCCTATCTCGACGAGACAGGAGAGACCATTGCTAGACTCACCAGAACCGACGACTGGGACTTTCCTTATGTGGCGGGTACCTTGGCAGTGCCCGGCACAGCTGAGGTGGTTAGGCAGATCCCAGAGATGCTTGCCTTCATCAGGCAGGCGGGTTGGCCTGCCCCTGTCTCCGAAGTACATATTGATCAGGCAGGAGGTCTTAACTTTTTTCTTACTGGCTGTCAGATCACCATCGTCCTCACTAGAGAAAGGTGGCAAGAACAGATACCGCACCTAGCAGCCGTACTACGGCTATGGCACAACCAGGAAAGCCAGCCTGTCCTTATAGATGCTAGGTTTGTCGGTCAGATCATCGTGCGCCCTTGGCAAAGAAGCAAGGAGGTAGAGGGGCGGGGAGGTAGGGGGGCGCAAGATCAGAGAAGCAGAGTGGCAGGGGAGCGGAGGATATGAGGAATTGAGGAGTGGAAGTGAGGGGTTTCCTCCGCACCCTAGCCCCTCTGTGCCTCTGTATAGGGAAGGGAGAGCGATGAGCAGAAAAAACTTCCTAACGGTAGGCTTAGATATTGGCACCTATAAGACCTCAGCAGTGGTAGCGGAGTACGGTCCACAGGGATTAGAGATTATTGGCATTGGGACGGCACTCTCTCAGGGACTGCGTAAAGGGGTGGTAGTCAATATTGAGGCAACTGTACAGGCGATCAGGAAGGCCGTAGAAGAAGCCCAGCTTATGGCTGGTTGCGAAATCCACAACGTCTTTGCTGGCATTGCTAGTGGGCATGTAGAAGGCTTCAACAGTCATGGCATGGTTGCAGTCAAGAACCACGAGGTGGAGGCTGAGGACGTTAGCCAGGTGATCGATGCAGCCCGGGCTGTTGCTCTACCTATGGATAGGCAGGTTCTGCAAGTCCTTCCCCAGGAGTTTGTCATTGACGGACAGGACAGTGTAAAGGATCCCATAGGAATGTGGGGAGTCCGGCTGGAAGCCAGTGTTCATATCATTACTGCTTCTACTACCCTTACCCAGAATGTAATCCGATGCTGCGAGCGGGCCGGACTGCACGTACACGATCTGCTCTTTGAGCCGCTTGCTTCGGCCGAGGCGGTACTCACCCCCGAAGAAAAGGAGCTGGGAGTAGTCCTCCTTGATATCGGGGGGGGCACTACAGACATTGTAGTATTTCACAACGGGGCAGTCAGACATACTTCGGTGCTAGCTGTGGGTGGACACCACTTCACTAACGATCTTGCCGTAGGGTTGCACACATCCCTCTCCGAAGCGGAAAGGATCAAACAACGACATGGCTGCACACTTACTGACATGATTCTGCACAGTGAAACAATTGAAGTGCCAAGTGTAGGCGGGCGTACGTCCCGTATCCTCCCTCGCCAAGCATTGGGAGAGATTATCGAACCCCGAGGCGAGGAGATTTTTACCCTAATCAAACGTGTACTGGCAGAAACAGGATATCAAGAAATGCTCACTTCTGGTGCCGTGCTCACTGGAGGCAGCTCGATTATGGAGGGCATGCCAGAGCTAGCCGAGCGAATATTTGGCATGCCCGTACGCCGAGGGGTACCGATTCACATTGGCGGGCTAGTAGACGTAGTCAACAGCCCCATGTATGCCACTGGCGTGGGTCTCTTCCTATGCGGATTTAAAGAAGAACACAGCAACGGTATCAAGCACCGGCAGGAAGGAGGAGGATGGCAGCAGATGAGAGGACGGTTGGTTGAGTGGATACGAGATTTTTTCTAGGTAAACATCTCGATAGGGAGGCTGATAACGAGAAGGAGGTGTAGGGATGATCGAGTTTGCTGAGAATGATGGGAGGGAAGCACGGATCCGCATTATGGGAGTGGGAGGAGCTGGAGGGAACGCTATCAATACTATGATCAACGCCGGCCTTGCTGGAGTTGAGTTTAATGTAGCCAATACTGATGCTCAGGCACTCCGAACAAGCCTGGCACCGACCAAGTTGCAGCTCGGGACAGACCTGACCAAAGGACTTGGCGCTGGAGCCAACCCTGAGGTAGGAAAGCAGGCAACGCTGGAGAGTGAGGAAGAGATTAAGGAGCGCTTGACGAACGCAGACATGGTGTTCATTACTGCGGGAATGGGTGGGGGTACCGGTACTGGTGGGGCACCAGTAATAGCCCGCCTGGCTAAAGAGGCGGGTGCGCTCACTGTGGGAGTAGTATCGAAACCTTTCCTCTTCGAGGGCAAGAAGCGCATGCGCCAAGCCGAAGAAGGCATACGCGAGTTGAGAACCTCAGTGGATACGCTTATTGTTATTCCTAACCAACGGCTGCTTGCTGTTGCCAGCCGTAGCACTCCACTGCTGGAGGCGTTCCACCGGGCAGACGATGTACTCCTGCAAGCGGTGCGGGGCATCTCTGATCTCATTACTGTGCCTGGACTTATCAACCTTGATTTTGCCGATGTCCGTACGATTATGGCGGAGATGGGCATGGCACTCATGGGAACAGCCTCGGCTAGTGGTGAGAACCGGGCCCTTGAAGCCGCGCAAAAGGCCAGCTCCAGCCCACTGCTTGATGACATCTCTATCCAAGGAGCTAGAGGGATCCTTATAAACGTCACCGGTGGATCTGATATGACATTATACGAGGTGAATGAGGCGGTCACCTTTATCGAAGAGGAAGCCGACGACGAAGCAAACGTTATTTGGGGAGCAGTAATCGACGACAAGTTAGACGGTGACATTCACATTACGGTGATTGCGACTGGCTTCGGTGATAAAGAAGCTGGACAGCCGGGGGTAAGACCAGGAATTGCCTTTAAGCAACGTCCACCCTTGGGGTCGCGTAAGGTTGTACACATGGGCACAATTGTTGACAACACCCTCGACATCCCTACCTGGCAACGCAAACGCCAGGAGGAACAGCCCTCGACTGAGCCAGCGCTCAACCTCTCGCCCCAGGAGAACGGCGAGGACCAGTACGATGTCCCGGCGTTTCTGCGCAAGCGGGCTGGGTAAATGAACAGGGGGCTCGCCAGCCGAGCCCCTATAATGGATCCTAGATTTCTTCGCCTGCTTTTGGTGGAGCGGGCTCTTGTAGCCAGCGTTCTAACACCACGACCTCAATCTCTGTTACCTGACGCAGGCGATCATCGTTGGTGAGAAACAGGCGAGCACCAAACTCAATCGCGGCAGCCAGTTGTATGGCATCTGCAATACTGATCTGGTAGCGGGCTCGCAACTGAACGGCTCTTAAGGCCAAGCCCGGGTCGAGTGAACGCAGAGTAAGGGAAGAACCGAATCGTAAGTACTGTTCGTAGCGTAAGTAAAGAGCCTACTCTCCCTTTGCCAGCGGCTGGACAAGAACTTCGATGAGTGCCACAGTTGAGGTCACGGTCTTGATGGCACCAGCTTCCATTAGATCATGAGGTACGCCAGAGCTGAAGCGGCGTCCCATCTGCGACGTGGCTGAAATCATGGTCGGTCGTCAACATGACCAGATCATGCTGGAGGCAAAGCTGGGCAAGCAGCGCATCAATGGTTCCAACCTGAATACCACGGCGACAGCACTCGTTGCGCAGTTGGGCCGCATTGATGTAGTCGTCACGTGCGGGGGTAATCATGGCGATCGCTTTGAAACGTTCGACGATCTGCTCTTGAGCTTTCGCTCCACGAAAGCCTTGCAACAATTCCTGGAGCACGATTCCAGTCGTGCACATCGGTTCGCCTGCCCTCAGAGCATCCCGCAACCGCCGCACCTCGGGTCCTTCGGGCGCGGAATTCCGTCGCAAGGCCAGCGACCAAACGCTAGTGTCTACGAACAGCGTCACTGCCGGGTCCGTTCACGTTTGTAGTCGAACTCGTCATCCCAGTCGAATTTTCCGAAAAGCTCCAAGATCCGTTCCTGCTCTCGACGTGCGACGAATTCCCGCAAGGCTCTGTTGACAGTCGCCTTCTTTGTTTTCTCGCCGCTGACCTCCAACGCCTTGTCGAGCAACTCCGGATCTATAGATCTATAGATAGGTTTGTTGCCATTGTGTTATTCTCCACACATCAGATTACACACAGCTTAATCTCAAGTGGGCGACGCAGGCAAGTGCCGCTATGAGAGATGCCACCACCCGGTCCGGCGGAGTTTTAACGGGAACGAGCATTCAATTCGCTTAGAGCCTCCGCTCGAGGAGTGCGTCGGTGATTTGAATTATGAGGTTTTTCTCCAGGGAATGTGGATCGGCGGCTTTACCAGATGCGGCGGACACCATACCGGTCAAAGAGTGTCTCGACCGAAACCAGGGCGAGGTCAAGGATCAATGCTTGCGCGATCAGCATGCGGTCGAAGGGATCGCGATGAGGGCCAGGCAGCCGACCAGCGCGTTCGCCGTCACGAACGGTGATAGCCAGTTCCTCGAAACTCTGGTCCGCTATGCAGCTGGCAACGTCGTGCGCTACGGCCCCGGCATCCGGAAGCTTGCCGAGGCGATGTTTCGTGGCAATCTCCCAAGCGGACGCCGCACTGACGAGTATGGCGTTCTCGTGATTGGCGATCGCAGTGTGGGCCGCCTCGGATAGGCATTCACTTCCGGCGAGCCACCACAGAAAGGCGTGCGTATCGAGTAGAATTCGCAATTTAATCACGACTCCCAGGCGTCCAGCTCGTCCTCCGGGAGCGGCTCGAAGAAACGGTCGTCGATCGCAATGCGGCCCTTCATGGCGCCAAATCGCCGGACGCCTCGGCGCCCCTCGTAGCTGACGAGTCGCGCAACCGGCTTACCATTACGGGCGATAATAACCTCTTCGCCAGCCTCAACCCTTGCCAAGAGACGCGAGAGCTGGGTCTTGGCTTGATGGACGTTCACAGCCGACATTATTAGATCCCTTCAACAATTAGCTAATCATATGGCTAATCCGCCAATTCCTGTCAAGCCCGTAGGTACTTCTGCGGCTGAGTATGCTAAGCTCTTCGTCGAAAAAGACACCAGCGAGGAACACACCGCTATGAGTTGGCAGCCCGAGCTCGATGAGTTGAAACGCCGCATTGAGGCTAAGCTCGATTCGCCGCTCTCACCCTTTCGCACGGCTGAGGCGTTTGGCATTGAAGAGATTATCGATCCGCGCGATACTCGACCGCTGCTGTGTGACTGGATACAAACGGCCTACGATATCCTGCCCTCACAGCTCGGCCCCAAGACGCGCGGTTTCCGACCCTAGTCGATCACATGTAAGGAGATTAAGCATGCAGCAGGCCACGCACAACGGAAGCCGGTTTAAGACGCAGACCGAGATCAACTTTGAGACCCTGGTTCACGACGAGAAGATCCATGCCTCGCTGTACACCGACCCGCACATCTTCGAGCAAGAACTCGAAAAAATCTTCTACCGGGTGTGGGTGTTTGTCGGTCACGAGAGTGAAGTGCCTCAGCCGGGCGACTATGTGACTCGCCAGATCGGCCGCCAACCCGTGCTCATGGTTCGGGACAAAGCCGGCAACGTATCGGTCTTTCTCAACCGCTGCGCGCACCGCGGCACGATGATCTGTCCGGCAGACTCGGGCAACGCCCGAGCGTTTACCTGTCCGTATCACGGCTGGACATATAACTTGAGCGGCAAACTCACCGGCGTGCCCTACCCTGGCGCGTATGGCCCGGACTTCAACAAACACGACCATAACCTGTCGCGTGTGGCGCGCTGCGACAGCTACCGGGGCTTTGTGTTTGCCAGCCTGAGCCCCCACGGACTGTCGCTCGACGAGCACCTGGGCAGTGCCACACGGCTCATCGACCGCGCGTGTGATCTATCGCCCGAGGGCGAGCTCGACCTCAGTGCCGGCTGGATCAAACACCGCTACATGTCAAACTGGAAGATGATTCCCGAGAACGACACCGACGGCTACCATCTGGGCTTTGTGCATATCGCCATTCTCAAAGCGACCGGCTCCCACTATCAGCGCTTTGTCGGTGACGAGGGCAGCAACAAGGGTATCCTGCGCGACTGGGGTAACGGCCATACCGAGATTGAGTGGGCGCTGGGCTATCAAAAACCGTTTGAGTGGTTTGGCGCCGCCCCGGACAAATACGCCTCCTACCTGTCGGCGCTTGAGCACAGCTGCGGCAAAGCCGAAGCCCAGCGACGTGTGTTTGAGGGCCCACCCCACGCCCTGATCTTTCCCAACCTGTTTTTGGCCGAGATGAATATCGCCCTGTTTTATCCGCTCAACGCCGAGGAATCGATCCAGTGGCATACACCCATGTTTCTCAAGGGCGCCCCAGAGCTGAACACCCGGCTGCTGCGCCAAAGTGAAGCGGCCATGGGCCCAGCGTCCTTTCTGCTGCCCGAGGACATCACCATTGCCAGCCGCAACCAAGCCGGCCTGCAAGCCCGACAGCCCGAGTGGCTTGAGCTTAGTCGCGGCCAGCATCGGGAACACGTCGATAAGGAGGGGCGCATCGTGGCCCATGTCACCGATGAGGTCACCAACCGTGCCTTCTGGAAACACTACCGCTCACTCATGACCCAGGCCTAAAATCGTATGCTATCAGACACCGAATATCGCACGGTTGAGGCGTTTTTATACAAGGAAGCGCGGCTGGCCGATGAAGCGCGTTACGCCGAGTGGGAAGCCCTGTGGGAAGACGACGCGATCTATTGGGTTCCGGCTCATCCTAGCGGCACCACCGATCCCACGCGCCACATGTCGCATATCTATGACAACCGCTCCCGCATTGCAACGCGCATCAAACTCCTGCAGAGCGGCCACCGCTACAGCCAAGAGCCGGCCTCGTTTATGCGCCGGCTGATCTCGAATATTGAAATAGAAAAAACCGACACCGGCGAGTTCGTGGTTGGATCAAACTTTCTGTTATTAGAGCTGTCCGTCCAAGCTAGGCACGAGCTGCGCCAGTGGGGCGGACGGACGATCCATAAACTGCGCCGGGTCGACGATGAACTCAAAATGTTCTGGAAGCAGGTGCTGTTGGTCAACGCGGCAGAACCCCTGCCGAATTTAACCTTTTTGATCTAGACACCTCAAAAGGAGGAGCCATGAAATTTGGAACCATACTGCCCCATCTCGGCCCCCTGGCGGCCGGTCCTGGAGCGCTCGACAACCTGCTCAGCGTCGCCCAGAAGACCGAAGCCCTAGGATTCGACTCCCTGTGGGTCGGCGACCACGTTGTCCTCCCCACCTCGATCAAACCCCGCTATCCGTATAACGACACCGGCGAGTTTCCGCTGCCTCCAGAGGCGGCCCTCCTCGAGCCGCTGACCGTCCTCGGCTTTCTGACCGGCGTCACCCAGCGGGTGCGTCTCGGTCCCTCGGTCTTAGTCCTGCCCCACCGCAATCCCATTGTCACCGCCAAGATGTTTGCCAGCCTGGACGTGCTGTCGCGGGGACGGATTATTTTTGGGGCGGGCATCGGCTGGATGGAGGAAGAAATCAGTCTGCTGGGGGCGCCGTTCAAACGGCGCGGCGCGCTGAGCGATGAATACCTGCGGGCCATGCGCGAGCTGTGGACCAATCCCGATCCGCACTTTGAGGGAGAGTTCTGCCGGTTCAGCGGCATCAAGTGTGAACCCAAACCGATCCAGAATCCGCTGCCGATCTGGATTGGTGGGCATTCGGCCCGGGCCATGCGCCGCATTGTCGAGTTTGGCAACGGCTGGATCGCGGTGCCCAAGAGCCTGGCCGTATTTCAGGACGGCATGTCCATGCTGAGGGAGGCCGCCGACAGGGGCGGCCGAGACCTGAACAACATTGAAATCATGGTCGGGCTGTTGAGGACTACGTCGGTTGACGGGTTTATCGAGGAGATGAAGAAATACCAAGATCTGGGCTGCGACTCATTCATGGTGCCCCTCCCATTCTGGGGAAGCGATCTTCAGGAGGTGCTCGGCCTCATGGACGATTTTGCCGACAAGGTCGGCATGCAGCCAGTCTGAAGGTATGGACAACACCGACACCTTACGCACGTTTAACGCAGCAGTTACGATTGTCACCGGTGGAGCCTCGGGCATTGGCCGGGCCTTATCCGAAGAGCTGGCGCGGCGCGGTGCGCAGGTGGTACTGGCCGACCGTCAAATCGAGTTAGCCCAGGAAGTTGCCGCAGGCATCACTACCCGCCGGGGAACGGCACACGCGGTCGAGGTCGATGTCACCGACTTCTCGGCGGTCGAGCGGCTGGTCCAGGATACGGTTCAGACCCACGGACGTTTGGACTACCTGTTCAATAACGCCGGGCTGGCCGTCGGCGGTGAGGCACGCCTGTACCAACGTGAGGACTGGCAGCCGGTGCTTGAGGTCAATCTGCACGGCGTGGTCAACGGCGTCCAAGCCGCCTACCCGGTGATGCTCAAACAGGGCTACGGTCATATTGTGAATACCGCCTCCATGGCCGGCCTGTGTCCCTCCCCGATGGCCGTCAGCTACGCCGCCACCAAACACGCCGTGGTCGGTCTGTCGACCTCGCTGCGCATCGAAGCCGCTGAGGCGGGCGTACGGGTGAGTGCCTTCTGTCCGGGTCTCATCCGAACCCAGATTCTGCGCGGGGGTGGAAAATACGGCAAAGACCTGATGCACCTTTCGCCCGAGCAACAAGACAAGCTGGTCGAGCGGCCCAGGCCCATGGACCCGGCCGACTTTGCCAGGCACGCGCTGAACGCGGTGGCCCGCAATCGGGCCATCATTATCGTCCCGGGCGGGTGGAAACTGCTGTGGTGGCTCAACCGCCTGTCACCCTCGTTCGCGCTGTGGCTGATCCAGCGGATGTACCGCTCGATAAAGCGGCAGTTGGCAGATACAAGCACGCCAAAGGAGGGAGCATAGGCAACTTCCTGAGACCTTATGCCAGTACGCGCATCAGGCCAAAAGTCGATCTCCAGTAGGGAAGACTGGAGCGGTTCGTTGCAAGCGGACTGGGAGCCACCGAGGAGGAGAGCTATGTCAGCCTATATCATTGTTGATATTAAAGTGACCGACCCTGACACCTATCAGGGCTACACCAAGCTCGTCCCGGCAACGGTTGAGGCATATACTGGCTCTTGGCTGTGCTTTCTCAGTCTAATAGCTTGATATAATGGTGAAATCTCAACGAAATGGGATCTTATTTTTTAGACTAACTCCAACCCCTGCTCTGTTTTTTATAAGGTCCGTTAATTAAGAGGGAGGAAAAACCAATGAAAAACATTTTAAAGATAAATAGTTTTAATAACTATGTTTATAAAATATGCTTACCAGTATTTTATTAATGGATGAGTTCTTCTGTTTCCGCTCAGGGGATAAGTTGTAAATCAGATGGTCCAATTTTGAGTACCTTGGATGCATATTATGAAGAAATGGAATTAATTGATAAAGAGGACAAAGAAATGATACAAAATGTTATATTGGTTTATACAGATCAACCAGAAAAATTTATGCACGCAATAGATTGCTTTAATCTGGATATTAACTATATAAAAAAGGATAAGTATTATAGCTCTTATTTAACGAGAGCCACAGCAATAAAAAACTGGGATATTGTTCCTTACCTGATTGAAAGAGGCATTAACCTGGATCATCAGGATTACCATAAAGCTACTGCTTTAATGTATGCCGCTTATTGTGGCCATTTGCCAACAGTGGGGAGATTGGTCTTGGCAGGAGCAAATATGTTTCTTAGAGATAAAGATGGAGATACCGCTTTGGATAGTGCTAAATACTCACAAAAGAAAATTATTGCCCTGAAGGAGACTATGAAGCAGTAATTGATTATCTGGAAAAAATGATGGAGATAGAAGACCCGGAAAGAGTCAGAGAAGCACAATCCTCTCCAAAAGATACAAAACCCAGTAAATACGCAGCCATTGCCTACAATAAAAACGATTTTTCCATAAGAACCATCGTAAAGGATCTCCCCTACAGTTCCAGTTTTCAGGCGATACAAAACTGCAATCAAATAAGCCAACAGATGGGGCTGGATGGAGAGAATTGTGAATCGGCAGCGGTGTTTGTTTCCGGGAATTGCGGAGCATATGCTTTATCAGAGAACCATAGGGCATTTGGAGTGGGGGTGAGTGAGTATGGTACTTCAAAGAAGCTGGATACGTTAAGGGCGGCGGCGGAGAGGGAGGCGCTTGAGCAATGTCAGGCGAAGTCGAATGGAGCGAGTTGCAATATTAAAATCTCTGATTGTCAAAGTCATTAAGTTTTAACGAAAAAAGAATTCTCCATCCCCGATTTCCTCTCAAGAAACCCTGATTGCATTGTGAGCAGACAGCGTCGGAACCCACCCCGCCGCTGCGCGGCACCCCTCCCGAGAGGGGATTTTCTGTTCCCTCTCCCTCCAGGGGAGAGGGTCGGGGTGAGGGGGAACAGGAGAGCGGCGGTCATCCGCTCTCTCCGGCTTGGTCGTATCCGCCCGCCGCTCACCATACCAGAACTCCAGCCCCTCACGCTGACGGAGTGCCCGCGGACCCGTTCGGAGTAGATAGCCGAACAACTGAAACGTCTCCCGGAGTGAATACACTCGGAGTTTGCGACCTGAAGTGATCACATGCTCGCGCAGAATCACGAATTTACTTTGTTTACGGAGCGCCAGACTCAGCCAGATTTCTTCCGACGCATAGCGTGTCTCGTCAAAACCGCCAACGGCTTCAAAGGCGGATCGGGTACAGAATAGGAAACTTCCGCACCGACTGGTTCACCACATCACCTCCGGCCGCAGAGCTGGTAACCTTTTCCCAAGCAGTCGCCTAGCTGCCGCCCCTTGATGGCAAGATCGAACTCGTGATTGATAAGACAGGCCACGTCAAGGCCGGAGAAGCCCCCGGTCGGCTTGTGCCCTCGTGGACCGTGGAGAAGCAGAAAGTGTAAGTGTTCAAAAATCATAAATATTTCTCGTTTCAGAATTTCTTTTCCCCGCCCTAAGGTGTTGCTTGTTGGTCTTCATCCTGCTATCAGAATGAGCTGTGGGAGCCTGAGCCGATATCCAGGCAACAAGGCCGGGTATCCCCGCAAAATTACTGGCATTTGGGAGTAATCGGCGTTAGCCGTAGTAGGGTCAAGCGGAATCGGGCGAGCGCGCAAGCAGTTGTGGATGCAATAGGATGAGTTTTGAGAGTGAGAGCAGATCAGTTCAGATGTGTATTGAAAGCCGCAAATTCTTCTCCATTGTGATCCTGGCAACGGTTGGTTGGATGATCACTTCTAAGGCTTGGGCGCATCGAGATAGAGGACCTAACGATCCCTGCCGACGACAGCTAGGAGCTTCGCTCCTCCATCTCACTCTCTATCAACCGCAGTTCGATCCTGGCGATGAGTATTGTGAAGAAGTGCCGCGCAAAGGGAAAACGCTTATGGTCGTGGATGTGACCCCTGGCGAGCTGCGACAAGTGCCTATGAGTCTTGAAGTAGTTACCGCTGGTGACTCAGGTCAGTTGCGCACCATAGTGTCGGTTCCGGCAAAGATTTATGAACGGGGAATTGTGGATACTGAAGTGGTCTTGAATGCGGGGAGCGGCTACGTTGCACGCGTCATGCTGGAACTGGGGGCCGATAGAGAACCGCAGTTGCTGACATTTCCTATTCGGGTGGCAGCCTGGTATCAGGCATTAATAATGCCGGCGCTGATTGTGGCCGCTCTGTTAGCCTTAACCGCAATTTCCGTCATGCGCTACTATTCAGTTTCCCGGCAGGATGAAGCGCTAGCAGAAGAAATGGACGCAGTGCAGAGTAACAGAGTAACAGAAGTATAGGAGGAACACGTATGGCTCAATCACAAGCGGTGCAGCAGGCACCAGGAGATTCCAGCGACGGCTCGATCACGAGCGGGCGCTCATTCAATCCGACCGACTGGATGGTTGGTTGGAAGCCGCTGTTTTGGGGCTGCGGGCTCGTCATGGCAGCCAACGTCTTTCTGTGGTTCTGGAATTATCTCTTTATGTTCACCGCTGGACTGAATTCGGCGAGTTGGGAGTTTACCCTCTATTACCGGACGCTGTTCTGGGGCGAGTTGATTATCTTAGGCGTATTCGCCGGGGTCTGGCTCGGCTGGTTGATCAGAACCGGCCGGGCAATTGAGGGGCAACCGTGCGAGCGTGCCGAACAGGTACGGCGAATTGCAATTTTATGGAGCCTGGTTGGTGTCACTAGCCTCTTGGTTTATCTCGAGGCAAGCTTCTGGCCGAACTGGGACGGATCATGGCATCAGACCATGGTGCGCGACACCGCGCTCACGCCCACCCATATTCCCATGTTCTATTTCTTCTTCCCTTTAACGGTCATTCTGGCAGTCGGCACCTACCTCTACGGACGGTTTCGCATTCCCGCGCTCTATGGCAAAGACAAGGGGTTTCCTTGGTCGTTTTTCTTGCTGATTAGCGCTGCTGTGCTCGAAGTCATGGCTGTTGCGGCTAATGAATGGGGCCATAGCCTGTGGATCTCCGAAGAGATTTTTTCTGTTCCTTTCCACTGGCCTTTTGTGATTTACGGATGGCTTGCCGCTGGGATGTTTGCTGTGTGGGGAGAGACCATTGTGCACCTTTTCGCCATTGAGAAGGCCGAAGAGGAGGCGAACACGGAAGCCTCGCTCCAACCTATGGAGCCCTTGGCAGCAGACTAAAATGTGGCTCAGTCTCGGCTGAACACTGAAATCCTCGTATAGAGAGAAAAAGCGCATGGCAGAAGGCACAACCAATGTAGCAGATATGGGAGAGGCGGCCGAACGGCAACGACGGCTCGAACTCAAGGAACTCCTGCAGAAGAAGTATAAATGGATTGATTGGAAGTGGGACCTGGTGTTCTGGGTCACCGCTATCTTCGTGGTCGCCGGCGCAGCGGATATTACTAAGCAGTTGTTTGCGGGGGACTGGGATTTCTGGACCGATTGGAAAGATCCCCAGTGGTGGCCAGTGGTCACCGCCTTTGCCACCATTATCATTCCCTCTGCGCTCCAATATATTCAATGGGTGGCATGGCGGTTTCCCACGGGTGCGACATACACCGCTCTCTGCCTCTTTATGGCGGCCTGGGTGGGGCGTTACTTCCAGTGGCACGTGGCGGAATACTACCCCATTAACTTTGTGTGGCCCATCTCCACGGTGTGCGCGGCGATCCTGTTGGACTGGACATTGATGAAGACCAAGAGCTTCATCCTGACCTCGCTGATTGGCGCACATATCTGGGCAGTCATGGTATGGGCGTATAATTATGTCCCGTTGGCTCCCTTTTTGCAGCCTGCTTATTTCATGGACCATATAGTGACGGTCGCCGATGTCCAGGGCATTGCCTACATCCGGTCGCAGACGCCGGAATATCTGCGACTCATCGAGCGGGGCGCACTACGCAGCTTTCTTGGTGAGACCCAGTATGTCTCTCTGGCGTTCGGCGGCACGGTGGCCTTTGCGGGCTACTGGATCGGTCAGTTCATTGGCCGCTATCTGGCAGTCTGGCCGATAAGACGATATTTGAAAACCCTGTGAGATCAATATGATGAGCAAAGCGAACCTGATTAGAAATGGGTTGTTCTCGAACTGCCCGTTCGCGGTAGGTCGAAGGATATGGCCCGTCAGCATAGCAGTGTTTGTGTGTGTCATTATTGCTCCTTCGCTGGCATATGCACACCGGGGGTTTGGTCCAGCCGAATTGGGGCCGCCCGTTATTACCTCAGGACTGCTCGGTTTTATCTGTTATTGGTTGGTGATGTTGTGGCCCTCAATCAAAAGGAAAGGGGCCAAGGGACAAAACCAGGTCGCCCCACTAACTGGGGGACATGTAGGCTCGCAGGACATTCGCATAAAGCGCAAGCCTCGTTTGCGAGTCATCGAGACGGGCAGTCAATTCCACAGTGACCAGAACTCAAGCAGGAGAGCGAGCAATGAATAGGGAGGATAAGCGGTTGCGATTGCCGATTACCCTCATAGCTGTGGCCTTTATCGCAATAACCAGCGTCTCCAGGGCCTTTGCTCATGGTGAAGCCGCTGATGAGCCCTTCCTCAAAAACATGACCACTGCGTTTTTTAACGTCTCGGTTTCGCCAACGAAAATCACAGTTGGGGAGCCGGTCACAGTCACCGGTTCGGTCAAGATTCTGGAAACCTGGCCGCATACGCTGGATACACCGGAGATTGCCTCCATTATGCCGGTGGTGCCTGGCCCGGTGTTCGTTCTGAAAGAGCGAACCGTGAATGGGCAGGCCTCGATTGGCTCGTTTTTTGCCGAGAAAGGCGGGATTTATGAGTTTAGGCTAGTGATCCTGGGGAAAGAACCCGGGGAGTGGCATGTCCATCCCGGTATTGCGATCCAGGGGACAGGCACGTTAATCGGCCCCGGTGAATGGGTCACCGTACAACCGAGCGCTACACCATTCGAATTTCCGGTGACATTGATGACTGGCGAGACTATTGAACTTAGCACCTACGGTGGTCAATTTGTGTGGTGGTGGTCCTTTGCCGGCTTTTTGCTTGGTATTGCCTGGATGCTATATTGGACACTGACAAAAAGGACGGTAACGAACCTTGCGGTGACGCTTCAGCTTCCGCCCAATGATGATGCGCCCGACATTGGCCTGATAACCCCTCGCGACCATATGTGGATGAATGTCTTGGCCGGTATTACTGTGGTGATGCTTGTGATTGGCTGGACCTATGCGGCAACAAGCTATCCAGTTAGGTGGCCGCAGCAGACTGATTGGTTTACGCCGCGTTTCATTTCTTCAGGAGAGAAGATGGCGGAGGTTCGTGCCAACGGAGCAACCTATGACGAGGCAACCGAGACGCTAGAGATAACCGCCCAGGTCAATAATATGCTGGGAAGCGCCATCACTGTGAAGCAATTCATCATGGCAATGGCAACGTTTGTGAATGGCGGAGAACAGGAGCAGGTAAAAGCTGGCCCGCGTGATTTTGTTGGACTACTCGAAGTAAAGCCAAATGAGCCGATTGCACCGGGCGCAAGCAAAGACTTCACGTTAAGGATCTCGAGCAAGCTTTTCAGCGAAGAACGTCTCATACCTTTGGATGATCCCCAGCAGTTTATTGCCGGGGTCCTGCGATTCGAGAACGCGCAAGGCGATCACGAGCTGGTAACGGTGCGCACAAGCGTTGTACCGACCCAGTTCCGTTCGCAGTTCCTACCATAGCAAGTTGCTCACTTCTACTCCGTCTTGTCTGAATAATTTCACCAAGCTTGCGACTTTTTCTTTGTTTCATCTAAGGCGCAAGCGTGTAGACCTCACAACCGCCTCACAAGGATCGCCATAAGACCAATGGCCACAACCATCATGCTCTCTCCTCCTTTCCCTAAACTAATGCTCACAGTACATGTGGAAACATGCATGCTCGTCGTTTCTTGATGGTTTTTTTCCTGAGTCTTGTTTTCCTGGGAGCCCTGGGAGCCATTGTTCTGCTTGTACCTCCTTCGTGGCTCCCCTCGAAGCTCCAGGAATATTACTATTCCTACTTGGGCGAATTGTCGTACAATGAGCCTCCTCGCAGTCAACCCATTGAGATGGGCCAAGTTGAGTCCTTTTGTCCTGACTTGCATCCAGATTGGCGTAAGAGGCAGGAAATTGAGGGCGTGTCTATCGCAGAATCTCCCGTCTGTGACCCTGATAACCCATGGGCGGTGGCCGCCTTTGTCAAGGGTACCAACAACGTGTCCATGGATACCCTTATGAAAGCGGGACTTACCGCTGACGCAGTTGTCCTAGAGAATGACCGGGACGGTGACGGCGATCCCGATGTAGTCCGCATCAAACTAGAAGTGGTAGAACTCAACGGTCGTTCCCCAGACCTGGCAGAACCCATTCCTGCCTATTTTATTGCCCCAGGTATACAACCAGGCTTGTGGGTCTTTGCGCCAAAGATTCGTGGCATGGCAACCAAAAACGCCGAAAGCATCGAAGCTCATGAGATGCTGCGCGCGCCGGCGCCGGTTATCCGCGTTGAGCAAGGCGACACCGTGCAGGTGATCCTGGAAAACACCCATTACTTCCCTCACACCATTCATTTTCATGGCGTTGATCATCCCTACTCCCATCACCAAAGCCAAGGGAACGACGGCGTGCCTGAAACCAGCGAACTACCGGTGATGCCAGGCGAGAGCCGCACCTATGTCTTTGCGCGTGATCCCGCGTTTCACACCGGGCACGGCGAAGTCATGCCGGGGAAGACTCGGGTGTTCGAACTGGCGCCGCGACAGCCAGGCACAATGTTTTATCACTGCCACGTGCAACCACAGCATCACATTCATATGGGGCTGCAAGGTATGTTCGTGGTCGAAGAGAATCGTCCGAACAACCGGGTACAGACTTTAAACATTGGCGCGGGACATGTCCGTTACCCGTCTGTTGCCGTGCGTGGGCAATATGCCCAGGAGTACGATCTGCATTTTCAAGACATTGATAGCACGCTGAACAACAGTATCCAAAAGACTAATGATCCCCGCCTGATCGAGAAGGCCATGAATCGCCAATACAACGTTACCGAACGTAGGGCCAACTACTTTTTGCTCAATGGGCGGTCATTTCCTTATACATTTCGCGAGTCGCTGATTGTGGTGGAACCCAATCAGCATATCCGGCTACGGGTGTTGGCTGGCAGCGAAGAGGGAGTCTCCCTGCATAGCCACGGTCACAAAATGACCATTACTCATTATGATGGTGTGGAGTCCGACCCTGCTGCCCAAATTACTCGCGACGTATTTTGGCTCAGTATGGCACAGCGTCTAGATTTGCATTTGCAGACTATAAACGACGGCCTGCATAGTTACGGTGAGGGAGTATGGCTACTGCACGATCACAAAGAACGCGCATTTACCAACAATGGTATGCATCCAGGGGGCAGCGTTGGCGCCATTGTTTATCGTTCCTATCTTGATGAGCAGGGATGGCCAAAGACTCATGGCGTGGACTGGTCGCCCTTCTTTACGCCCGAGTATTACCAGCGCGAGATTCCCGTGTGGACAACCTACGACCCAACCGGCATGCTTGGTGAAGCTGGCGCGCGAACGCCACGCATATCCCGAGCCATACTTCTTGGGTTCGTGGTTGGCGCGTTGCTGGGATGCTTCATTGTATTACTGCGTTCATCGCGAAAGCATACGTGAGGCGGGAAGATGAGACAAGGGTTGCTCTTCCTCTTTTTCTTCATACTCTCCTGCATGGGATCAACATTAGCCCAAGCCCCTGATGAGGACACGCCTCCGGCAGGTTCACCCCATAGGCATCATGAGCATCATGGTATGCATATGGACAAGGAAGGCATGGTCATGAACGAAAACCTGGATCAGCTCCCCCGTGACTGCCCAAGGATTAGCGGAGAGCAAACCATTAATGTGCATGCGGGCAAAAGGTATGCGCAGCAGTTCGACGGCCTCACGTTTGCCTATGATCGGCCCGAGTGGGACGTTGCTCCATGTACAAAGCTCACAGTAACGCTGGTAAATGAGGATAACGTCCGTCACCAGTGGATGATCCACGGGCTGCCGCGCTATCTATATTCTGAAGGAATGTTTCATCTCGAGGTTAATGGTCGAGGGAGCAAGACCGGCACATTCATTGTGCCAAGCGCGAAGAAGACGTACCTTGTGCACTGTGACGTTGCGCAGCACATGGAAAAAGGGATGAAAGCCCAGTTGAAGGTGAGGGGCGGCAACGGCGACCTACCGAGTATTCCCGGCCTGACAGGCCCGCGCCAACCAGATCTTTATCCTGTACAGTGGAGTTTGGGGGTGCAGGGATTGACGCTAGCGGCTGGTCTAGTGGGCGCAGCTCTGGCTATAAGATATGTTGGTCTTCTACTATAATACCCCCAAGAGCTCGCCCAGTCACCCATAGGTAACAAAGCCAGAAGGAGATTTAATATGGCAACCACAAGTAAGCGTTATTGGGGAGTCCTCCCTCCGCGTCCAGCGGCACAGATTGTTGAGTTTACCAAGCAGGCAGAAACCTGGGGTCTGGAGGGAATCTGGGGAATACAACTTTTGGGCCCACCCTTTTTACCTCTGGCAACGGCGGCGGCCGTTGCCGAGCGCCTGAAGCTCGGAACTGGGGTGGCTCTCGCCTTCACCCGCAGTCCTTTGGAAACTGCAACATCCGCCCTGGACCTGGACCTGATCAGCGGTGGTCGTGTGGTGTTAGGTGTCGGCCCGAGTATACGCTTTTTTAACGAGTCTTTGCATGGTGTCCCGTATAGCAAACCCTTAGAGCGCCTGCGAGAGGCGGTAACTCTGATACGGCTCATTATCGAGAAAGGTCATACCGGCAAGCTGGGGAAATGGGAGGGTACTTACTACACAGTGGATTTCAGCAGCCTTAACATGCTGCCCTCACCAGTCCGCCCCAGTATCCCGATCTATCTGCCAGCGCTTTTGATTAGAGCGGTGCGTCTGGCGGCAGAGATTGCCGATGGGCTTGCTGGCCACCCGATGTGGTCTTTGGGGTGGATTCAGGATCAGGTCATGCCGAATCTGACAGAAGGTTTAAAACGAGCCAACAAATCGCGCCAGGACTTTGACCTGAGTATTTGGGGCTATGCTGCAATCAATAAGGATCGTCGTCAGGCCATTGAAGATGCCCGAGGCACGGTGGCCTTTTATTCCTCCATTAGCCAATATGAAAAATATTTTGCCGCTCAGGGCTTTGGTGCGGCTGCACGTCAGGCTGCTGCAGCCGCACAGCGCCAAGACTATAAGGCCATGGTTTCAGCGATCCCGGATGAGATGGTGGAGACGTTTGCCATTGTTGGTACGCCCGACGAGGTACGCGGCAAGGTCAAGAAATTATGGGAGCTGGCAAACTCTCTAACAATAGTTGCTCCTACTAACTTCTTAAGCTCGGACCGAATTATAGCCTATCAGCAAGCGATTGCCGAAACCCTCTATCTATGAGCATACCTTCTTAAAACAGTACGGGCCGCTGAGAGCAGAAAGGCCGCTAAAAAAGGTATTGACAAATAAGGACCGGGGTGCCATTTGAACAGTGACTAATGGGGAACTTTCTCCCTTGGGGAACCTTTTCCCTTCGGAAACCCTAAGCTTAGGGGGCTTCGTGTCTTCCAATAACCCCAGCTATGCCAGTTCACAAAGTGCGGTTTGAGCCGGTCGGCATTGAGATTGCGGTCGACGAGGCTGAAACTGTGCTCCGGGCCTTACGGAACCTGTGTCCTATGTGAGCAGTTGCAAAATGACGTGCTCCTTATTGGCGGTGGAGCAGGGATGTCACATTTAATGATTGATACAGCGTTCCCGGTGCTCACTCGCAAGGGGATTAGTGAGAACAGGATCCTTTTCGACAAGTTTACGCCTACAGGCAAGGCAGAAAACCAGTAAGGAGGTCTATAAATGAGTAAGAAGGGCATGAATCGCCGTCAGTTTTTGCAGACAAGCAGTCTTGCCATTGCTGGCGCAGCTGTTGCTGGCAGTACGGGGGCGATATTTGACCCTAACAAGGCCTGGGCGATACCCACAACAACACTGGACCAGCATACGGCAATGACTTTGGTAAAAATGTGTCGTCACCTCTACCCGCACAACGAAATTGGAGATAGTTATTATACCAAAATTGTCGAAGAATTTGATGAGAAGGCAAAAGCTGGTCCTGACTTTGCCAAGTTACTTCAGGATGGCGTGGCCTCTCTTGACGCCGTGTACCAGGTGAAATGGCTGGATCTAAGTGGTGGTTACAAACTCAAGGCCTTGAAAAGTATTGAGACCACGCCGTTTTTCCAGGCTGTCCGGGGAGCCATTGTTACGGGTCTCTACAATCAACTATTGGTATGGCGATATTTCGGCTATGAGGGCTCTTCCTGGAAATTTGGCGGCTACTTGAACCGTGGCTTTAACGATATAGCTTGGTTGCCAGAGGAATAGGAGTGGGCAATGGCAAAATACGAGCTTAAGGATGATAGTGTAGTGGTCATTATTGGCTCCGGTGCTGGCGGCGGGACCTTGGCCAATGAGCTATGTCAGAAGGGAGTCAAGGTAGTCCTTCTGGAGGCAGGCAAGCGCATTGAAATAAAGGATTTTGAGAATGACGAGTGGCCGATGTTTAACAAAACCGCCTGGCTCGATAAACGAACGACTTCGGGCTCCTGGCGTGTTGCCAAGGATTTTCCCAATTTACCGACCTGGATTGTCAAAGCCGTTGGAGGAACAACGGTTCATTGGGCAGGTGCTTCCTTACGCTTTAAATCACATGAGTTCAAAGCTCGGACTGTTTACAGTACGATTGCCGGTGCCAACTTACTTGATTGGCCGATTAGCTTGGCCGACTTGGAACCCTATTATGAGCACGCCGAGGACAAGATGGGTGTTACCGGAACCCACGGCATACCCCGCTTACCGGGCAATAACAACTATAAAGTGCTTGCCGCTGGCGCCAAGCGTCTGGGTTACAAAAGGGTTCATACCGGCAATATGGCGATTAACTCGCAACCACGCGACGGGCGTAGCTCCTGTATGCAGATCGGTTTCTGCTTCCAGGGCTGTAAAATGGGCGCCAAGTGGTCAACTTTATATACGGAAATTCCCAAAGCTGAAGCTACCGGCAAGCTCGATATACGGCCACAGAGCCAAGCGCTGCAAATTCTCCACAACGGCCAAGGCAAGGTCTCTGGCGTGCTCTATGCGGACAAGGACGGCAATCAGGTTGAACAGAAAGCCCGTGTGGTTTGTGTTGCTGGCAATTCGATTGAAAGCCCCCGCCTGCTGCTAAACTCCGCCTCCAATAAATTCCCCGATGGTCTGGCTAATTCGTCCGGACAAGTAGGACGCAACTACATGCGCCACATGACCGGATCGGTCTATGCCCTCTTTGATAAAGAGGTCAACATGTACCGTGGTACAACCATGGCGGGCATTGTCGAGGACGAGTCCCCTAACGATCCGTCACGTGGTTTTGTTGGCGGGTATCACATGGAAACTATATCGCTGGGTCTACCCTTCATGGCTGCATTTCTTAATCCTGGAGCATGGGGTCACGACTTCACCGAGTTAATGGATCACTACGATCACATGGCCGGTATGTGGTTAGTGGGTGAAGATATGCCGCGGGAAACCAATCGGATAACGCTTCACCCCAGCGAGAAGGATCAGTTCGGTTTACCTATTCCCAATGTCCATTATGACGATCATGTCAACGACATTGTTATGCGCAACCACGCTTATAAGCAGGGCTGTGCGGTGTATGAAGCGGTAGGGGCCATACGTACATTTGAGACGCCTCCCTATCCCTCAACCCACAACCTCGGTACCAACCGAATGAGCGTGAAACCTGACGATGGGGTGGTAAACCAATGGGGGCAAGCCCACGACATTCCTAATTTGTTCGTCTCAGACGGGAGCCAGTTCACCACCGGAGGGGGAGAGAACCCTACATTGACAATTGTCGCTCTTGCTATCCGGCAAGCCGAGTATATTGCTGAACAAATGAGCAAAAGTGAAATCTAATGAGGCAATTCTATGAAAGCAGCAAGGCTACATGCTTATAACGAACCGCTAAAGCTTGACCGTGTTGATGAACCTGGCCTGCAAGGGCACCAAGATGTCATTGTTCGTATTGGCGGGGCTGGATTGTGTCGCACTGACCTGCACATTATTGAGGGCATTTGGCAAGAGAAAATCGACGTCCAGCTGCCTTATACACTGGGACACGAGAACGCCGGTTGGGTCGAGGCGGTAGGCGACGCAGTAAAGAGCATACGTGTGGGTGACGCCGTCATTGTCCACCCACTGATGAGCTGCGGTGTTTGCGCTGCCTGCAGGAGAGGCGAGGACATGTACTGTGAGAACGGGAGCTTTCCCGGCCTGAACCTGAATGGCGGCTTTGCTAACTATCTGCGCACCTCCGAGCGGTCGATTATCAAGCTGGCCGAAGGAGTGGAGCCGATCGACGTTGCACCCCATGCTGACGCGGGCATCACGGCTTACCGGGCGGCCAAGAAGGCGGCCAAGCTGCTTTCCCCAGGTTCGTGGGCTGTAGTGGTCGGGCTTGGCGGGCTTGGACACATTGCACTGCAATCGCTGCACAACCTCTGCGCAGCCAACACCATTGTAGTGGACCCCTCACCAACCGCGCAGGAACTGGCGCGGGAACTCGGCGCTGAGCATGTGGTAGGCGAAAACGCGGTCGAGGAGGTGAAAGCACTAACCAAGAGCGGCGCGCATGTGGTGCTGGACTTTGTTGGTGAACAAGGCGTCGAGAAGCAGGGTGTCCAGATGCTCCGTCAGGGTGGAACCCATATTGTGATTGGCTATGGAGGCAGAATCGAGGTACCAGCCATTGACATGATCTTCTCTGAACTGTCCGTTGTTGGTAGTCTGGTCGGCAATTACACCGAGCTCTGTGAGCTGATGTCATTGCATGCCCAGGGCAAGGTCAAACTGCACACCCAGCGCTATACCCTTGATAATGTCAACACCGCCATCGACGATCTGCACCACGGCAGGATCAAGGGGCGTGGCGTTATTGTTCCAACCTAGATCAGCGCAGCCCTCGATTCCCTCTCCCCACAGGAGCTTATTTTCTCTCAGCAGAGCGCGATATGGCGGATAAACGCGCTGACTACTTTACTGCTGGTACCCAGATTGTATGGGATGTTGATGTACTAAGGCATAGCTTTGTGCGGGTATATCGCGCTACTGATCCTGAACATCCGACCATTTATGGCCGTGGTGAGATAGCCGAGGCTGAACCAGCCGTGCCAGGGTGGTCTATGCGGGTTGATGATCTTTTTCCTTCATAGCGACTGCGCCTCTCGCCTTATACGGCATGCCACATTTTGAATTCCACCATGAAATCACGCAGTGCCTGCACGCCCTCCACAGGCATGGCGTTGTAGATGGATGCGCGAATACCTCCTACCGATCGATGTCCTTTCAACTCACAAAGCCCGCTGGCCTGTGCTTGCTCCAGAAATCTCTGCTCGAGCGCTTCGTTAGGTAACCGCCACGTTATGTTCATTACTGAACGGCTATCCACACGGCTGTGTCCCTGATAGAAGCCCTCGCTCTGATCAAGCACTTGGTAGAGGAGCTGGGCTTTCTGTTGATTGATTGTTGCCATCCTGTCTAGGCCTCCGATCTCTTGCAGAAGCCAACGAGTCATCAGCATAACCATGTAGATGGCAAACACCGGAGGAGTGTTATAGAGGGATTTACTCTTAGCATGCAGACGGTAGTCAAGCATGGAGTGCAAGTTGTCGGGAACACGTTCCAGTAAGTCATCACGAATAATGACAACAGTTACTCCTGCAGATCCGACATTCTTCTGAGCCCCAGCGTAGATAAGCGCGTAGCGCTCCACCTGAATAGGACGGGAGAGAAAATCAGAAGAAGCGTCACAAATAAGAGGCACATTGCCAACCTCAGGTTCCGTTTGAAATTGAACACCCTGAATTGTTTCGTTAGAAGTGAAATGGATATAGGCAGCGTTCGGATCAAAATTTAGTTCTGTCGGCTGGGGTATGCGCACATAGCCCTCAGCTTTGCCGTCCCAGGCAATGCGCACGGGCCCTTCTCTCTGAGCCTCCTTGACCGCGCCCTGGCCCCAAGAGCCGGTTAGAATATAGTCCGCTGATTTGCCGGTGCCAGACAGGAAATTCATGGGCACCATTGAGAACTGCAGCCTCGCACCTCCCTGTAAGAACAAAACCTTATAATGATCAGGCAGCTGCAAAAGCTGGCGCAGGTTGGCCTCAGCAGCCTGTAAAATATCCTCAACCCATCTGGACCGATGGCTGACCTCTAAAACCGACATTCCCGCATCGGGCAGAGCTAGTAGATAGCGCTGAGCCTCTTCCAGTATGGCAAGCGGCAAAGTAGCCGGACCCGAGGAAAAATTATACACACGCCTTTCCATTTTACTCTCTCTTCTTCACTTGCCTCTGTCACTTTTTTAGTGACATGTCACCTCTTCTGACGACACCGTTAGGACGCCTGAAAATTCCAGCAATTACTGCTTAGGGCCCCAGCTGGCAAAATCGCCGCAGAATTGGGCAAGAGAAAGCACAGAGATACCTGCATCCATTGCCTTCCTCTGGTCGTCCGGAGTATTGTAGCCCCACTCAGCCAGGTAGAGTCCCACTTCTTTTAAATCATCCTCATTCTCGACATTCTGCAACGTTTTCAGCCGGTCCTCGACAAACCAGAAGTTGGCATAGGGAATGTTGCACTGTTTACTCACCTGCCGGAGTACTTCCCCCTTGGGCTTGTTCTGTTCTTTTCCCAACACCTGGTCCGGAGGTAGAAACACCCCGTTTTGCTTCAGCAACTCCACGGCAAACCGACCCTCTTTGGTGGTGATGACAAAGAGCAGTATCCCGCTGTGTAGCACCTGATTCAGCCGATCTCTAACTCCTGGATAAAACTCTTGGCTCCGCAGCCAATCCATCCGGTCAGACTTTATCCACCTATCACGCACCCTATCGAGACGAGAGCTGAGATCGGCTTCCTTAAGTCCGTGCTTCTCGAGCATCTGGTAACGCAATTTATCATGGAAGCCGAGAAATATCTCCTCCTCCCTCACCCCCTCCACCAGCAGGCGAAGCAGCACAACAAATTCCCACCCGATTTCAATCACCGGGCGAAGACGATTAAAACGATCGTCTAATTCGGCAGGACCAGGGGGAGGAACGCTAGGTTCGGGAGAATGACCATTCCAGATTTGACAGTAGACTGACCAAGCAGAGCGAAAACACTCTGCAACCGTATTACAAATAACTCCATCAAAATCCAACGCTAAAAGCCTTGGTTGCATCGCTTTCCCCACGCTTCCTCTTTATTTTGCACCCTCGCCGCGCTCACCACCAGCCAGCAAGACAGGAAAGGTCTTTTCCTTTTTACAACACTTGTCACTCCTACATTAACTTTCCTCTTTCCATATCATCTTTACTAGTTGTCGATGGATCGTTGGATTCGGTCCAGGATTTCCATGGTCGGCAGACAGGCCATGAGACTGGTTAACGGTTTGCGGCCTTCGGCAATGGCACGGAAAAACTCTCGGTCCTGGAGATCGGTGGCACTGCCTATGCCGCCGCCTTCTATCTCATGACCCTCGTGGTCTACCAACCTTCCTTGTTCATACCGTAACGTCGTCTCTTCTCCAATAAAACGCTGGGTAACCTCTATCTCTCCATGGTTATTGAAAGAGAGGACTAGGCTGATCAAACATCCCTGCTTTGACCTCATCCCGATTGTAAGGTCCATAGGAGTGCCAAGTTTTGGATGGTCAGGACCGGCCTGGCCCCAGGCCTCAATATCGGGCTCGTCGAAGAGCCAGTAAATGAAATCCACCAAATGGCAGGCATGATGCCAGAGTAAATTGTCGGTCCAGGTTCGGGGTCTGCCAAATCGATTGATGTTCTCACGGCGAAAAAAGTAGGTCTGCGACACAATATGGTGTAGGTGGAGTGTGCCTTCCTGAACGTGTCGGTATACCTCTTGCAGTGCTGGCAAGTAACGCATAGTGTGACACACCATACCGACCAGGCCGGTTTTTTGTTCCAGTGCCGCCACCTGCTGGGACTCCTCAAGCGTCAGCCCCATGGGGATCTCAACCAGCACATGTTTACCCATGTTTAAGGCTAGCTCGGCCTGGGCCGCATGGAGCTGGTTGGGAGTACCCAGCACCACGGCTTCAACTCCGGGCTGTTTGAGACAAGTCTCCAGGTCCAGCGAGTAGTGTGGAATACCCCACTGCTGTGCAAAGGCTACCGCGTCTGCCTCAATGCCACCAGCAAGTGTGACAACTTCTACCTTGTCTATTTTACGCAGAGCCTCCATGTGGGTGTTCCCCTGTGCTCCTTCCCCTGCAAGGCAAATCTTCATAAGGCTTCCTCCGTGATAGGACAAGGAGCTAAATCAGCCGTTAGCTGCAACTCACTTCCCTCTTCATCACGCACCGAGTGTACCAGACCTGTGTGTGGGAGAAACTACTCTTTACTCCTTTGGCATTGGCGGGGAAATCTCGGCAAATGAAGGATATAATCTAAATGGATATCTCATTACCACCCCTTGACCAGCAAAGGCTGTATAATATCATTCAGGGCAAACTCATTAGGGTACCTGTTTCCTATATAAAGGAGATCACCATGAAATTTTCCCTTTTCCACTTGCCCTCCTTTTTCCCGCAATTTCATGCCAGTGAAGAGCAGTTTTATCAGGACATGCTGATCGAGACCGACCGGGCTGAGGCCTGCGGCTTTCACTCGGTCTGGTTCGCCGAGCACCACTTCTACAACTATGGCGGCCATATTCCCTCTATAGCGCTGCTTGCAACAGCGGTAGCACAGCGCACCAAGAAGATACGCCTCGGCTCCGGTATTGTGCTCCTGCCACTCCAGGATCCTATCCGTGTTGCCGAGGAGTACGCAATGCTTGACTGCCTCTCAGGCGGACGGCTGGAGTTTGGCATTGGCCGTGGCTTCCAGAAGGCCGAGTATGACGCCTTTGAACGCAATATGGGGGACAGCCGCGTGCTGTTTGAAGAAGCGCATGACATTATCCTCAAGGCCTGGACCGAGGAACGCTTCTCATATGAGGGTAAGTTCCGCCAGATACGCAACCTGCGGGTGATCCCTAAGCCTGTGCAGAAGCTGCCACCGATCTATGTAGCCTGCATCTTCACTCCCGAGTCGTTTCAATGGACCGGCCGGATGGGGTATAATCTTATGGTTGTGCCCTATGCCTCGCCAAAACCTGAGGAACTGGCCGACAAGATTCAGGTCTTCCGGGATACTCGCAAAGCACACGGCTACAAAACTGACCCCGAGGTTCTGGCTGTCTACCATTTCTACTGTGGCGAGACTGCGGTCAAGGCCAAGGAAGAACCTCGCGAGGCACTGCTGCGCTATCTGGACTCCGTCCTTGAGTCCAATCAGGAAGAGGCATACTCTGATCAGTATAAAGCCTACACAGGATTGCAAAAGGGCTTCAAAATGATGGACTACGATAGTTACATGTATCCACATAGGGTCATCTTTGGCGATCCAGACCAGTGCATTGAGCGCATCAAACAGATCCAAACCACCGGCGTAACGAACATAAGCCTGCTGGCCAATTTTGGTGGTCTTGATCACACCAAGATTCTAGCTTCTCTCGACCGCTTTGCCAAACAGGTGATGTCGCGATTTTAGCTTAATAGGGAAGATCGGGAGATCTCGGGTAAACCGGATACAGAAGAGCGCATGGCTAAGCGGCATCTGGAACTTGGAGTTTTTGCCCCAACTAGAGGCAACCACGGTGACAACCTGGAGGAAAACCCAAGAAAAGCCTATGAGGAGTGAGAGGGAGAAGTATGAAATTTGGCTATTTTACCCTGACCGATAACCCGCCCGCCTATGGTGAGGCCCGGCGTGATCCCAACCAGTTCCTGCGCGAGGTCTTGGAAGAGTGCCGGGTTGCCGAGGAACTGGGCTATCATTCGGCCTGGGTGCCAGAACATCACTTTGGCCTGTTCGGCTGCTTGCCTGCGCCAGCTGTCTTTCTGGCCCATTTGGCTGCATATACCAGGCGGATCCAGCTGGCGCCAGCCACGGTGTTGTTGCCATGCAATCACCCGTTGCGGGTGGCTGAGGAGTTTGCGCTCCTTGATCTGCTAAGCAATGGCCGGGTGTTGTTCTCGGCGGGCCGGGGCTACGATAAGCGCGAATACGATTCTTTCTCTGTGCCTTTTAGCGAGAGCCGTGACCGTTTTGCTGAAGGACTTGATCTTCTGCGCATTGCTTGGACAAAAGAGGAATTTACTTACGCGGGACAATTCTATTCGATCCCCGAGCCGGTCACGTGTCTCCCACGACCGGTGCAAAAGCCCTATCCGCCGATTTACGTTGCCTGTTTCAGCCGGCCGACCCTCGAAATGACGGCCGAACAGGGATTTCATATACTGTTTGCCCCCTTTGCTGCAGCCATGATGTTTGGCAGCCTAGACACAGCGGTACAGACCTACCACGAGCTGGCTATGAGCCACGGGCACACCGACGCGCGGGCCAAGTGCTCATACTTTGTCAACGTGGTAGACACCAAGGCTGACGAGTTACGCACCAAGGAGAGGCTGCTACGGTACCTGAGCTCGGTGCTACCCGCCTTTCCCGCGGACCGGGCCACAGCGCCGCCTCATATTGCCTACTTCGCCGATATTGTTGAGCGCTTGCAAAGTATGAAGGCCGAAGACTTCGGTGAGCGCAGCATTGTGACCGGCGACCCTGAGACATGTATGGCTACACTCAAAAAATGCCAAGCGGCTGGTATTGAGGAGGTTATCCTGTATTTCAATTTCGGCCACTTCAGCCATAGAGATACGCTGAAGTCCATGGAGCGGTTTGCCCGCGAGGTGATGCCGCATTTCTAATCAGACAAATACGACCTGCTAAGTCGGAGCCAGCAAATTCTTCAACTCTCGCTTTTTATTCGAACCTCGCGTGTAAGACTCGATACGGCACGCCAAACTCATTAAAACGCCGCATCCATCTTTTCTGATTCTGCTGCAGCCGATCACCGGGCCCCTTTATTTCCACTAATTCATATCCCTGCTTTTGCCCAAATACGACTAAATCGGGAAAGCCCGTTTTGTTGGCCCCTAGATCATAACTTAGCCGGTCAAAAATCTTCACAAGATGCTCGCGCGGAATCCGCTCAAGGGCAAGCTGTATTAATTCTTTGTTCAACACTGGCCAATACACTAAATAATTGCTGATGCCATATTTCTGGTAGAAAGTCGCTAACATTATTTCTGGCCACCCGCCGTGTTCCTGAATAAATACCAGTCGTTCTTCAATGGACTGCTTTCGCTGTAAACGAAACTCTGGAGAAAACAGTCCCTTGGGTCCTCTTTGATACAAATTGAAAAAAGCTCCACAAACAGGCATAAATATAATGTCCCAGAAGGCCAGGCTGAATAATCCCACCATTAGATGATTTTCCACATAAAAGGCCCGATAACCTTGAGCTTGAAAATAAGCAACGGCTTGCACTTCTATTGGTTGATTAGAGCTTGGGGATAATACCCCCTCTTCGGTGGGAACATTCACGGCTGCTATTTCTTGTATAGGCAGCCCCTGCTTCTTTCTGAGCCGAGCAGTGAAACTTACAGCAAATTCCCTTTCTTCTTCGCTACGGGGAGCCTCGAGTATTTCTTGACAAAGGGCTAGAGCGAGTTTTGTGCTACCTAGTTTTACCAGTACCCTAGTACGGCGCTCTCGGGCCGGAGGTAAATCGCACTGCTCATATAATATCAAGGCCAGTTCCAAAGCGTTTAGGCGTTCCAGCTGGCGGGCCAGAGTATTGGCTACTTGGTTATGCAACCGTTTAAAGTAGGGATTATTAGGAGGCTGCGGCAAGATACGAAAATAATCCAGCAGCATCTCAACATCAGCACTAACTAGCACATTGTCAAGTCCATCACGCGCCAGTATTATCTGCAGCGTTTTTTCCAACAATTCACGACTCTGAAAATAACGGTCCTCTTGGTGGATTTCATAATCTTCATAACGAATAAGCCCCAGGTCCAGCAGAACAAACTCGGTGAGGTCCTGTTGCAGATTGCCAAAGAAACAAAGACGATAAATGAGCAGTTCTGCCAGTCTCAACGGCTCGACCAGAAAAAACCACTGAGCAATACGGGATCGGATCGCTTGCTCCTGGCTGCAGCCTAAAAAATGATTGATGAGTTCTGACTTTTTTAGGCTGTAAAACCCGGCCGGCGCCTTGGGTTCCAGACTGATTAATTCGTCGCGAACTAGTAGTCCCAATAATATTTCTAGCTCGATTTGTGGATTGATGGCAGCAAAGTCAGCTTTTGCCAAGGATTGGGCCGACTCGGAAAGGGAGACAATTTCCTTATAATTGAGTTTATTGCTACGAAAATAACGCCCTTTGCGAGAAATCAGACGAACGTAGAGCCGCTGGGCATCTAGGGAAAGCGCGTGAAAATCAATATAAAAAGACTTTTCAGCCTCAGTAAGTAAATCCTGATATTGGTTATATACAAAGCCAATAAGCTTGCAGTAGTTATCCAGGTAGTAATCTTGAGGGAGTTCAGGTGGACCGGCCTCTTGGTGGCCTCCACTCTTTCGCGGAGTTTGTTCCATATACCCTAGCTGGGTGGTGAGCGTCAAGGAAGATTTACTGTGCTGGAAAGAAAGTCAACTCTGCTGGAGTGGCTAGGGCTTCAACTTCTCTATCCTACGCCTGACCTAATACCCCTAAATTTGGTACATGGGAGCTTCGGCATTTCTGCGCCGGCTTTCTGCCGCCCGACGACAGATCACAGCTAAGGTAATTCGATCGAGCATCTCAGTTATTGCTTCCCCTACTTCCATCATTACTGCTCGTAACCAGCAGTTTTCCAGGCTGAGACAGCCCTCACATTTCATTGGTGCAGTGGCATGCGAGCAGGGGAGTGGAACGAGCGGACCATCAACAGCGCGCACAATATCTCCGAGCGTGACCTCCGTGGGAGTATCCCTCAGAGTGTACCCCCCAGCTTTACCCCGACTACTCTGCACAATGTCGGCTTTCTTTAACGCCAGCAACACTTGTTCGAGGAATTTCTTGGGGATTTTCTCCTGCCGGGCAATCTCCTGAATAGACAACACCGACCGAGCTTTTGAATCTCCCAAGCGGATCAGAGCTCTTAGCGCATACTCACCTTTTTTTGATAATTTCATAATCGTATTACAATAAGTATATAAGATGACTGAAGCAGCTGAGGGATATTCCTTATCGCGACATGTGCTTCAGAAACCAGCCTATTGTTCGAGTCGTGGCATCCGTGTTCTCAGGAAACGTTGTGATCCCGTGGACACCGTTGGGATAGATCGCCAACTCTGACTCGACGTCATTCTCTATTAATGACCGATGAAACTCGAGCGCCTGGGTCGGTGGTGTGTTCTGATCAAGCGCGCCGGCAAGGTTCAACGTAGACGTCTTGACGTTGTGGGCAAACATTGCCGGGCTGCGTTCAAAAAAGAGCCCACCGGGCTCGTATGCACTCCCATTCAGAAAGTACTCATCAAAGAAGCCGATCTGTGAGGTTCGATGCTGGCTGTACCAGTTAGTAACGGGCGAGTTCGACACGGCCGCCGCAAAACGTGAGTCCTGAGTGATGATCCACGAGGTCATGAACCCCCCGTAGCTGATCCCCATAGTGCCAATGCGCCCGGGATCGGCAATACCGCGCTTGACCAATGCGTCGAGGCCAGCCAGGTAGTCATAGGTATCCTCGCCCCCCATGTCGCCCTTGACCAACCGGGCGAATTCCTGGCCCCGGGCACTGCTGCCACGGGGATTGGGATAAAACATGGCAAAGCCGTGGTCGGTCAGCACCTTGGCCCCGCGCAGCCTCCCGTGCCAGTGGTTACGGTAGGCCCATACTGGCCCTCCATGGATGTCCATAACCAGGGGGAACCGGCCGTTACCCTCCGGGCGCACCAGCCAGCCCTGGACCTCCAAGCCATCACGAGCTATCCAGCGAACAGGCTCGATATTGCCTTTATTGAAGTCCTCAGCTCGGCTGGCGTTAGTCGCCAGCGACTTCACGACTTGGTACTGGCCGTCCGCCGTGATCATGACCAGTTCGGGCGCAATCCGATACGCCTCGGCAAAAGCCACCACACCGCCGTTAGGCAACGGCCAAGCCGTAGGATAGGCCCATCCCACGCCTGAAAGCGTACGCTCTTCGCTGCTCCACCATTCTACCGTCTTGCCTTGTACAAAGTCGATTTCTCCAACAACAATCCCGAGATCCCGCAGGCCGACATACACAAGATGCTCATCATCCCGCCAGATAAGATGTACAACGCCAGCATTGTTGGTATCGATAACCTGCTTGCGCCCTGTCTGCGAATCCAGCAGAAGCAAGTCTCCGCAAACAAGCCACCGATCGCTGCACACGGCTTCGGCAAAAGCAATCCGTACCCCAGATGGAGAGCCAACTGGCCAACCAAGCTGATCGGCTGGCGTATAGACAACATCTTCCTTGGCACTGTTTACATCAATGAGATAGAGCTTGGACACATACCAGGTACCCTCCGAGTGAGACTCTGAGGCAACCGCAACAACCTTAGCGTTGCCGCACCAGTTGGCCTCCCAGGGATTGAGTCCTTCACGGGTAATTCGGCGACTCTTACCCGTCACAGTGTCAAACACCCAAAGGCTGCGCCATAAATTCTCAGCGTCAGCCGTCTCAACCTTGGGCATCCAGTTGGGCAGATTGTTCTGCTTGTCAACAGCCCTCCCGCCGCCTTGAATGCCGGCGAGGTCGGCGCCGAAACCTGCGAGAGCGAGCAGAATGTAGCGTCCATCTGGCGACCAGTGGAAGTATTCCACTATGCCGTTGAGTACCGGTGCCGCTTGAACGCTGCCGCTGCCATCAGGATTTACCAGGTAAAGCTGAAAATGGCCCGTTCCATTGCGGTCTGAGAGAAAGGCGAGTTTGCTGCCGTCCGGCGACCAGCGCGGGAGCCGGTCGTTATTCTCCGCTGCAGCCACTTGCTGCATTTCGCCGCTGGCAAGATCGACCAAGCAGACTTTAGTGATCGGCGCCGACTGCAGGTCGTTGAACATAATACCGGTAAAGGCCGCACAACGGCCATCGGGTGAGAGAGTGACCTCGCCACCGTCGCTGACAAAGTTGGCTCCCGGCTGATAAATGGCCTCAAAATAGGCTTTGACCTCTTGATATGATGGAGTGTCTCTCAGATCGCGTTCCATAGGGGATACCTCTAATCCAGTGCTTCATCCTTGATTTTGCCAGGGTGGGAGTTGTAAAAACAACTCGGAGAAAGGAATCTTAAAAACGCATCTATATTTGCGCAATTCTCCCTACATTAGCTTGGTTATACAAATATTGAGTAGACCACACAGATACGAATAAGACAATAACCGATCCACACGACCTTGGTATCCGGGGTATCCGAGGCTAGGTACGAGCTGAAAAGGACAAGAAGGATGCTTACCAGAGTATGAATATAGATAGGGAATAATCATGTCGGTTCGCAGTGACGGGGCTTACGATGTAGTTATTGTTGGCGGTGCCATCATAGGCAGTGCAGTCGCCTATTTCCTTACTGCCAATAATGGATATGGTGGTAGAGTGCTGGTGGTTGAGAAGGATCCAGCGTACCAAAAATGTTCGACCACACTCTCTGCCGCCTCGATCCGTCAGCAATTTTCAACCGCGGTCAATATTGAGATCTCTCAATTTGGCGTTGAGTTCCTGCGCTCGGTAAAAGAACGACTAGGAGAGGAGGTCGAGCTTGATTTCATAGAAGGCGGCTATTTGTTGCTCGCAAGTGCCCCTGGACGGGCCATTCTCGAGCGGAACTTTGCCCTACAAAGAGAACACGGGGCCGATGTCCGTATCTTGGACAATCTTGAGCTGAAGGAACACTATCCGTGGCTGAACACCTCTGACATTGTTGCGGGCTGCCTTGGTGTGTCGGGAGAAGGGTGGTTTGATGCCTACAGCCTACTGCAGGCGATGCGCAGGGCTGCCAAGGAACAGGGGGCCGAGTTTATTGCCGGTGAAGTGACAGGCCTTACGGTAGCGGATCGGCAGGTCGTGTCGGCTCGGCTTGGCGATGGCCGTATCTTCTCGTGTGGTGAGCTGGTCAATGCTGCAGGACCTGCTGCGAGCAAAGTTGCTCGACTGGCCGGAATTGATTTGCCGGTGGAAAGCCGAAAGCGCTGTGTTTTCGTCTTCGATTGCAGACAAGCAAACGCTATGCAAAACTGTCCGTTGGTTGTAGATGTCTCAGGGGTCTACTTTCGACCAGAGGGCAGGTATTTCATTAGTGGGGTGTCCCCACCTGAACAACGGGATCAAGCGACGGAAGACTTCGAGATTGATTATGCTCTCTTCGAAGAGACTGTCTGGCCAGCATTGGCGAATCGAGTGCGGATCTTCGAAGCGATCAAGCTCATCAATGCGTGGAGCGGGCACTACGCATACAACACTCTAGATCAGAACGCTATTGTAGGGCGGCATCCGGTCATTAGGAACTTCCTTTTTGCCAATGGGTTCTCGGGTCATGGCTTACAACAAGCGCCAGCCGTTGGACGTGGGATTGCCGAGCTTATAGTTCATGGTGGCTATCAGACGATCGATATGAGGCCACTGGGCTTCGAGAGGGTGAAGGAAGGGCGTCCACTACGGGAACTCAATGTGATTTAGCATAAGTATCGGGAGTCATAGGTATTACGGGGTGTCTGGCCCTAGCGGCGGCAACGGTTTCTTCCGTGAAGAAAATATGTCCGCGACAGGCCCAATCTAACGCCGAGATCATTCCCACAATCCGCAGCAAAAACCAGGCAGCACGGGCGTAGTTTCCCGAGAACCTCTGTTCGCTATTATTCTGTCCAGATCTGCATTTCATCGAGTGCCTCGGCGAATTCTTCCATGAACTCCTGAACAACCGTGCGGCTCGATTTCACGCTGTCCACCAGTCCTACACCCTGACCAACGAAATAGGTGACCAGCTCGCGCGCGTTCGTGTTGCCCTTCTCGGCAGCCCGTTGCGCCGCACGCAGAGCAGGTTCGCTGATGAGGCTTTGGAAAGGCATGGGTAACGCACCGGGACTGTCCGGCTGTTCCCAGGCTTCTGTCCAGGCCGAGCGTAACTGACGCGAATATTTTCCGGTTCTGCACTTGGATCGAACCGTATCCCGCGACCTGGCCGTGATCATCTTTTCGCGGAAAATTTCTGATGTTTCCGATTCCGTAGTGGCAAGCCAGACCGATCCTGTCCACACGCCGGCAGCACCCATTGCCATGCAAGCCGCCATCTGACGACCGGTCATAATTCCGCCTGCTGCCAGCACGGGAACGTTCCGGATCGGCTTAATGGCGCGAAGCACCTCAGGGACCAACACCAGGGTGGAAACCTCGCCGCAATGGCCGCCGGCCTCCCAACCTTCTGCTACAATGATATCGACGCCGGCCTGTACCTGACGGACCGCGTGCTCCTTTGCTCCGACTAGCGCCGCAACAGGAACGCCATGCTGACGGCCTAAAGCGATCATTGATGGCGGCGGCACACCAAGTGCGTTAGCAATCAGTTTAATCGGATGACGAAACGAAGCCTCCAAGAGCTGCAGCGCGACTTCTTCCTGAAGAGAGAAACGAGCACCAGGACGATGAGTTCCTCTAGGCTCGCCCGCTTGGGAAATTTCGACTCCGTGCCTCGCCAGAAGGTTGCGCACAAAATCTGTATGTGTTCCCGGGATGCGCTCGGCAAGCGAGTGCGGAGTCGCATCTTTTTCGTTCTTAATCGAAAGATTTTCAGGAATGAGCACATCAATCCCGTAAGGCTTGCCATCGATATGATCGTCGATCCACTTCAATTCAAGCTCGAGCTGCTCCGGCGTAAAAGCAGTCGCGCCAAGGACGCCAAAGCCGCCTGCCCGACTGACGGATGCGACGACATCACGACAGTGGCTGAACGCTACCAGCGGAAAATCGATACCAAGCATTTCACAAAGGGGTGTTTTCATTGACCGTTCCTCCGATCGTGTTGTAAGAACACTTTTAGCATACACGGCTTCTTTGCGTCCAATCCAAGCGCTGCGCTATGGGACCGAAACACTGGGCATCGAGCCCCCCGACCTCTAATTTTGTGACCAAGGTAGGCGGACAGAATAGCGCCCCAGTCACCCTCCTGGGTAGCAAATTTTTCATAGCCCAACCCGTCTTGCATAAGTTTGACCCACAGGTCAGCCGTACGCCAGTAGTTGATGCCCGACACGGGCAGGGGCGAGGAGAAGCCGTAGCCGGGCAGAGAGGGTACAACCACATCAAGAGGCATAAATGGAGTTATTATCCCCGCCTAGCTGGGCCAAAACCGGCCAATCAGTTTCTATTTCAATGGCCCCTAAAAACGAAAAAGCCCCTGAAAAGTCAGGGGCTTAGTGAGAAAGCGGGTGACCGGGGTCGAACCGGCGACCTTATGCTTGGCAAGCATACGCTCTAGCCAACTGAGCTACACCCGCACAATGAGAAAATCTTAACACACCACTCTTCCCTGTCAACCGCTCGCCTGAGAACGGCCATAGACCGGGGGAGGCGGATGACGCTGGTGCCCTACCTGTCGGATCACTTTAATGTAATAAGCTACTCCAGACCATACCCCTACAATCATGGAAATCCAAAGAAAATACATGCCAACAAGATGAAAATCGATAGAGAGATAAGGATAATGAATAAGAAGGCCATGAAGAGCAAAAATTTGCAGGAGCATCTTGTATTTACCTAGCTCTTCCGCTTGCAGCACCAGCCCCTCACTTAGGGCAATACCACGTAAGCCAGTAATGGCAATCTCTCGGACAACGGTTATGACCACCATCCACGCTGGTACCCGAGGAGAGCGATCCATAGCCACAAGCATGATAAGAACCGCAACCACCATAAGCTTGTCCGCCAAAGGGTCCAGGAGCTTCCCTAAGGTAGTTGTTGCTGCATGGCGCCGTGCCAAGTATCCATCGAAGAAGTCAGTCAAACAGGCAATAAAGAAGATTGCGGTGGCGAGCCAACTAAAAAATGGCCCGCCATCGGTGAGGAAGTATACGAGGAGGGGGATCAGGACGATGCGAATTAGACTGAGGGTATTGGGCAGAGTCCAGACCAAAGGCCACCTTTCTCCTAGCGGGCTATTACTCGCTCGCTTGACAGGCTCATAGAGGAATCTCAGCGTAGATAAGACTGCCGGTATGATAACACCCGTCGAACATACTTTCTTGTCTCAGGAAAGGGCGGAACTCCACCATACCGTTTTACTGCTTCCGTCCCAGCATTGTACGCGGCCAGGGTAAGCCTCAGGTTCCCACGAAAGTGCTTAAGGAGCAAGCGTAGATGCTGTACCCACCTTGGATGTTTTCCCGGGGGGAGTACCCGTTATTCACGCCGTGAAAAGTGGCGGTCTGAGGCATCAACTGCATAAGCCCGCGGGCACCTCTGGGCGAGAGGGCTCGTGGGTTAAACCCAGACTCTGCCTTGATGACCGCCTTGACCAAGGCAAATTCAACTCCATATCGCCGACTTAGCTCTCGGATCATGGAGTTATAGATCTCTTCCTTTCGCCTATATGGCGAGGGACGGGTAGCTGAACGAGTAACTGAGCGGTAACGCGGACGGACAGGAACATTGGTATAATGCATTACCCCGCTCTTCGGGTCACGGTAGACGTATATATCAGCTTCCACTCTTGACCCTGCTGCTGTCCAGGAAGACCAGGTAAGAACTAAGCAAAGCGTTAATGAGCAAGGCCAAGCCGGGCGAAGCATGTATAAGCACGCAACAAGGGCCCACCGTCTTCTCCACCGTCCCATGATACCTACAGAATAGACAATTTTTCCTTCTCAGGTCAAATGGTTTGTTCTTGACTCTTCTTTATGGCCGTGTCACGTATATAAGCAGTCGGTGGTCAGCAATCAGCCTTGTCATATTGACTCCGTAAATGGCCCACTATACGAGCGGCTTGCCAGTATGACTGATCGCTTTGAAGAAAGACAGCAGTGACAAGTGACTATTTGATCATAGGCAGCGGCATTGCCGGGTTAAGTTTCGCGCTCAAGGTAGCCAAGCATGGTACGGTCAGTGTGGTGACCAAAGACCGCTTGCCGGAAAGCAGCAGTACCTATGCCCAGGGTGGAATCGCCTCGGTGTGGAGTCCAGAAGACTCATTCGCTGCCCACATCCAGGATACTCTCACCGCCGGCGCTGGCCTCTGTCACCCGCAGGCAGTAGAAACCGTAGTAACTGAAGGGCCGGACCGCATCCGCGAATTAATTGCACTGGGTACTAATTTCTCACGCAAACCAGGGGCTGAAGACCAGGAGTACGACCTCGGACTAGAAGGCGGCCATTCCCACCATCGCATTCTGCATGCCTCAGATGCCACCGGGCAGGAAATTATGCGTGCGCTTATTGCCGCCGTACGAAAGCAGCCCAACATTGCTATCTATGAAAATCATCTCGCCGTTGACCTTCTTATCGACAGCAAATCCTCCCCGGCCCTTTCTACCCCTACCCTTCGGTCCTTCGACTCCGCTCAGGGCAGGCTTGGCTCGGGACAAACCTGCTGGGGAGCCTATATCCTGAACCTTAAGACCAATCAAGTGGAAACCTTCCTCTCCCGGGCTACCGTCCTTTGCACCGGGGGCGCTGGCAAGGCTTATCTTTATACCAGCAATCCAGATGTTGCCTCCGGTGACGGGGTAGCAATAGCCTATCGAGCAGGAGCGGCGATCTCCAACATGGAATTTATCCAGTTTCACCCCACCTGCCTTTACCATCCCCAGGCAAAATCGTTTCTCATCTCTGAGGCATTACGGGGAGAAGGGGCGACTTTACGTCTTCCAGACGGCACACCGTTTATGAACCAGTATCACCCCCGGGCGGAGCTGGCCCCACGGGACATTGTTGCCCGAGCCATCGATCAGGAAATGAAAGCCCATGGCTTTCTCCACGTATACTTGGACATTAGCCATCGCAACCCTGAGTTCCTCCGCTATCGCTTCCCTGTTATTTATCGGCGCTGCCGTGAGTTTGGCATCGACATCACCACCGACCTTATTCCGGTAGTTCCTGCTGCCCACTACCTTTGCGGGGGGGTGGTAACGGACCTACACGGAGCTACAACTATCCCTCGCCTTTACGCTGCGGGCGAGGTAGCTATGACCGGCCTGCACGGAGCCAACCGCCTTGCCTCTAACTCTCTCTTGGAAGCAGTGGTGTTTGCTCATCGTGCCGCGGCCCACGCAAGATCCTTCCTCACTGAAGACTCATGCCTTCCCCCCTCGTTCCCTCCTTGGGACTCAGGGCCCGCGGTGAACAGTGATGAGTCGGTTGTCGTCACCCACACCTGGGAAGAAATTCGGCGGCTGATGTGGGACTATGTAGGGATTATACGCAGCAACCGTCGTCTCACACGAGCTCGCCGATATATCCGCCTCATTCAGGATGAGGTTCGTGAGTATTATTGGAATTTTCTTATCACCGGCGATCTCCTCGAGCTGCGTAACCTGGCGACTGTGGCCGACCTGATCATCACCTCAGCAAGCCGACGCCAGGAGAGCCGTGGGCTCCACTATAACGTCGACTATCCTGAGCGAAATGATTCACTCTGGCAGCGGGATACCCTTTTCAAAAGGGCGGTGGATGGCTCTCCGTCACCAATGTAGGGGCGAAGCATATGTTGGCACAAACTGGTCGAAAGGCTTGATCCCGTGGGCCTATGCTTCGCCTACTAGCGGCTATCGCCAAAGAGAGGAAACTGATGGCCTTTGGGTCGCTCGCCTAATGGAACCGGGTAGCGGTCAGTGAAGCAGGCGTCGCAGAATCCTTCTCGCTCGCCATTCAAGAAGGTGTACATTCCCTCTTCGCTCAAATAGGCCAGGCTATTAGCGGTGATATAGCGACAGATTTCTTCTATGGTATGCGAAGAGGCGATAAGCTCCCGGCGGGTGGGAGTGTCTATTCCATAAAAGCAAGGGCCAATAATAGGCGGGGAGCTGATACGCATATGCACTTCCTTAGCTCGGGCCGCCTGGACCATCCTGACAATCTTGCGGCTTGTTGTACCTCGCACAATAGAGTCATCCACTACCACCACTCGTTTGTCCTTTAACACTTCAGATTGAGCGTTGAGCTTAACTTTCACACCAAAATGGCGGATCGATTCCTGCGGTTCGATAAACGTCCGCCCAATATAGTGGTTGCGGATAATACCCATCTCAAAGGGAAGCCCTGCTTCCTCAGCATATCCTAGGGCTGCAGGAACCCCAGAGTCTGGTACCGGAACAACAATGTCTGCTTCAACCGGCGCTTCACGGGCAAGCCGGCGGCCTAAGGACTTGCGTACCTGGTAAACATTGCGGTCATAGAGCAAGCTGTCCGGCCGAGAAAAATAGATGTACTCGAAGATGCATCGCTTGGGCTGTTCACGCAGGAAAGGGAAAAACGACTCCACACCGCGCTCGCTAAATAGCAACATCTCCCCTGGCTTCACCTCACGCTCGTACACCGCATCAATAAGGTCAAGCGCACAGGTCTCTGAGGCCACAACATAGGCATCTCTAATCCGGCCAAGGACAAGGGGTCGGAAGCCAAAAGGATCTCGCACTGCCATCATTTCGTGCTCGCTTAAGAACAGCACCGAGTAGGCACCTCGTACCTGCCATAGTGCCTCAATAACGCGATCAGACAGCCGCTCAGCCCGCGAGGCAGCAATCAGGTGGAGGATAACCTCTGTGTCCACAGTAGATTGGAAGACGGCGCCACGCTCCTCCAGGCGCACACGCAACTCTTCTGCGTTCACCAGGTTGCCGTTGTGTCCAATAGCAAGTGAGCCATAGGTGAACCTAGCCACCAGAGGCTGGCTATTTTTCAGCACTGTAGAGCCAGCAGTAGAATAGCGATTGTGCCCGATAGCGCTCCACCCTTCCAGACGACGAATATTTCTCTCATCGAAAATGTCTGCGACCAGACCTAGGCCACGGTGGGATAGAAGCGTTTGCCCATTCGAGGAGGCAATGCCCGCAGACTCCTGGCCACGGTGCTGTAAGGCACAAAGACCCAAATAGACCAAGTTAGCAGCCTCAGGATGGCCATATACTCCCACCACCCCACATTCTTCATGAAAACGGTCTAGTACCTCAGAACAGACAGAGACGGAACTGCCGGACGGAGACCTTCCCTTTTCTATCTCTGCCTCAACTCTCTGTCGATGGTTCACCGTTCTCCCCCTTCGGCCAGCCTTCAGACTAAAGCCTTTAAGGTCAAAGGTCCAGAGCAGATTCTGTCAAACACCAAGATCAAGTTCTAACGCTGATTGCCACTTCTCCCATAGCTGGGATACCGGTAAACGGACTAGATCCCCAATAACTAACTCCTGCCCTCCGACTTCCCCTAGGATCGTGAGGGGAACACCCTTAGCCTGGGCAAGGGCCTGTAAACGAGGCAGGGAGCGAGAAGATAGAGATACCATCACCCGGGACTGGCTTTCAGCAAAAAGGAGCGCGTCCGTCCGTATATCCATTCCTAGCTTAACGGTTACACCAATAGCACCCGCCGGACGTGACAGGCAGCTTTCGGCCAAAGCCACAGCCAGCCCACCTTCCGACACATCATGGGCCGAATGAAGGAGTCCCTCACAGCAAGCGGCCAAGCACAGTTCCTGCAGCCGCCTCTCCACCCCCAAGTCGATCTGAGGCGGTGCACCTTGTACTTGCCCATGAATGACTGCCAGGTATGCGCTTCCACCCAGCTCTTCCCGGGTTTCTCCTAGAAGCACAACCACCTCCCCTTCCTCCTTAAACCACTGGGTCAGATGATGAGACACATCATCGAGTAGACCAACCGTAGCAATAGTCGGCGTGGGCGGAATTGCTCTGCCCTCAGTCTCATTATAAAAGCTTACATTTCCGCTTACCACCGCTTCTCCCAAAGCTAGGCAGGCATCGCGAATACCCTCCACCGCGCGCTGGAACTGCCACATGACTTCCGGCTTTTCCGGGTTGCCAAAGTTCAGACAGTCGCTTATGGCTACGGCCCTTCCCCCGGAAACGGTAATATTACGAGCACCCTCGGCCACGGCAATCATTGCCCCCACATAGGGATCAAGGAGGCAATAACGACTATTGCAATCCACGCTGAGCGCTACAGCTCTATCTGTGCCTTTAAGACGAACCACTGCTGCGTCTGACCCCGGCGGTGTCACAGTGTTACCACGCACCAGGTAGTCATACTGCCGGAAAATCCAGCCTTTAGCTGCCAGATCTGGAGAGGTTAAAAGACGGGTAAGAGCGTCATTGCAATCCGAAGGTAGGGCAATCTCAGAAAGATCTAAATTCTGCCTGAATCCCAGGTCCTCAGGAGCAGCCGCAGGACGTTCGTATGCCGGGGCGCCATGGGTAAGCGGATTAATGGGCAAGTGAACGACTTCCTCACCCTGCCATGATACCCGAAAAAAACCATCACCAGTGACTTTACCAACCGTAGAGGCCTCCAGATCCCACTTGGCAAAAATCCTTTGAACCTCTTCCTCACACCCTGCTTTGGCCACAATAAGCATCCGCTCCTGTGACTCAGAGAGAAGAATTTCGTATGGGCTTATTCCTTCTTCCCGTAGCGGTATTGCATTCAGGTTAAGGGAAATTCCCATCCCCCCTCGCCCGGCCATTTCTACCGCAGAGCTGGTCAGTCCGGCCGCGCCCATGTCCTGAATGCCAACAATCACCTCTTTCTGCATTAACTCCAAACAAGCTTCGAGGAGGAGCTTTTCGGTAAACGGATCCCCTACTTGTACCGCCGGTCGCATCTCTTCACTGCTAGCATCAAACTCCCGCGAAGCCAGCAGGCTTGCGCCGTGAATCCCATCCCGTCCCGTACGTGACCCCACACAGACAACCGGGTTGCCTACGCCCGTGGCCTGTGCACGAAAAATCCTATCCCTGGCAACCACGCCAAGAGTAAAGGCATTGACCAAGATGTTCTCGTTATAGCCAGGGTCAAAATAAGTTTCTCCCCCCACGGTAGGTATGCCAATCGAGTTGCCATAACCTCCAATGCCCGCCACCACCCCTTTTACTAGATAGCGGGTGCGAGGGTAATCGGGGCTACCGAAATGAAGAGAGTCGAGGGAAGCGATAGGCCTGGCACCCATAGTGAAAACGTCACGCAGGATCCCGCCCATTCCTGTGGCCGCGCCATGGTAGGGCTCGATATATGAAGGATGGTTGTGGCTTTCAATCTTAAACACCACCGCCAAGCCCTCACCGACGTCGATAATACCCGCGTTTTCACCTGGTCCCTGCAGGATCTCTGATCCCTGGGTGGGGAGCTGACGCAAGAGTAGCCGCGAGCTTTTGTAGCTGCAGTGCTCAGACCACATCACCGAAAATACTCCCAGCTCTTCATACGTTGGCGCCCGATCCAGGAGGGAAAGAATCCGTTCGTACTCCTCCTGTGTGAGACCGTGTTGCAGAGCATGCTCAAGGGTAATGGCAATGGGAGATCGCATAAGAATGCAGTGAAGAATGAAGAATTCTTAACTTTTAACTCTCAACTCCTTTGGCAGCCATTACCGAGCTAAAGATTTTTCTGCCGTCCTTGCCTCCCAAGAGCTGTTCCACAGCGTGCTCTGGATGGGGCATAAGACCAAAGACGTTGCCTTCTCTGTTGGTAATACCAGCAATGTTGTACAAGGAACCGTTGGGGTTAGCAGCCTCCGTGGTTTGTCCGTCCTCATCCACATAGCGTAGGATCACCTGATGCTGCTCCTCAATTTCTCTAAGCACTGTCTCATCGGCCACATAGCACCCCTCGCCATGCTTAATAGGGAGACGCAGAATATCTCCTACCTGACATTGCCTAGTAAACGGCGTACGAGTAGTTTCCACTCGTAGGGGCACCCACTGACAGATGTACGATAACGAACGGTTACGCACCAAAGCACCCGGAAGCAAGCCTGACTCGCAGAGGATTTGAAATCCATTGCATATGCCTAGGACCAAGCCGCCCTGGCGGGCGAGGTCGACAACGCTCTGCATTACTGGAGAAAAGCGAGCCATGGCCCCACAGCGGAGATAGTCCCCATAGGAGAATCCACCCGGCAGGATCACACAGTCTACCCCTTTTAGGTCTTTGTCCTTGTGCCAAAGGCTTACCGCCGCGTGTCCCAGTACCTCTTGCAGGCAGCAGAGGGCATCGTGATCGTCGTTGGAGCCGGGAAAGGTAATAACTCCCCATCTCATGTTCCGCCTCTCCCTTTATTCATCAACGATCTCAAAGCGAAAATCCTCAATAACCAGGTTGGCAAGGAGCTTCTGGCACATCTCCCGCACCCGTATCTCTGCCTGAGCACGGGCGAGCCCGCTCAGATGTATCTCAAGATACTTCCCCGCCCGCACATCTGAGACCTCGTCATAATGCAGAGCCTGGAGCGAGTGATGGATTGCTTTGCCCTGAGGGTCAAGAATAGCCCTCTTTGGGGTGACATAAATTCTAGCTACCACACCTTTACCCACATACCCGTCGGTGGATCTCCTGATATGCCTCCTCAATCCGGCCCAGGTCCTGACGGAAGCGGTCCTTGTCGAGCTTTTCTCCAGAAGACTTATCCCAGAAACGGCAAGTATCAGGGCTGATCTCGTCTCCTAAAAGCACCTGGCCACCACAACGGCCAAATTCAAGCTTGAAATCCACCAGTATAATGCCGCGATCGGAAAAAAAAGACTGGAGAATACTGTTCACTTTGAGCGCCATCTCTGTCATTGTAGTCAGTTCAGCCTCTGTAGCCATGTCTAGAGCCAGAATATGCCAGTAATTGATTATAGGATCGCCGAGCGGATCGCTCTTATAGCAGAACTCTACAATCGGCTGGGAGAACACTTGCCCCTCAGGCAGACCCAGACGCTTGCACAGACTGCCAGCAGCAATGTTCCGTACTATAGTTTCTACCGGAATAATGCTGAGCCGACGCACCAGCATTTCCCTGGGATTTAATACCCTGACAAAATGGGTAGCAATTCCTCTAGCCTCAAGAAGCTCTAATAAGGTCGAAGAGATTTGGTTGTTCAGTACTCCCTTGTCAGAGATAGTTCCCTTTTTCTGCGCATTAAAGGCAGTAGCGTCATCTTTGAAATACTGTATCAGCAGGTCTGGGTCGTCTGTCTCGTATACTTGTTTAGCTTTTCCTTCGTAAAGAAGTTTTTGCTTTTCCACATTCACTCCTGCTCTGCCTTCCCAGCAAAAACCCTGGTGAAGACCATATCAACATGCCGTAGGGTCTGACGGAGGTCAAAGACGGTGACTATCTCTTCTGGGGAAAGAAAACGAGAGATATCCAGATCCTGACAGACGGCTGTCTGAAAGTCGGCTCCCTCCTCCCATACCTTTATGGCATTCCGCTGTACCCACCGATAGGCTTTCTCCCGTGAGACTCCCTTGCGGACGAGAGAGAGGAGAAGGTGCTCGGAAAAAATTGCTCCGCCCAGCAGAGAGAGGTTCCGTGTCATACGGTCGGCTCGTACCACAAAATCATCAAGGACCTTGGTCATGCGAGAAAGCATAAAATCAACAAGAATAGTGGCATCTGGACCGATCACTCGCTCTACAGAAGAGTGGCTAATATCACGCTCGTACCAAAGTGGTACGCTCTCCAGAGCTGACAGCGCATACCCTCGTACCAAACGGGCTAGGCCGCAGACGGTTTCCAACTGCCAGGGATTGCGTTTGTGGGGCATGGACGAGGATCCCTTCTGTCCAGAGGCAAAAGCATCCTCAACTTCTAGGACCTCAGTCTGTTGCAGATGACGGATTTCAGTAGCAATCCGTTCTAGAGATGTTGCGATCAAAGCTAACGTCGAAAAGAACACCGCGTGGCGATCACGGGGAACGACCTGGGTAGAGATAGGCTCCGGCATCAGGCCAAGTTTCTCACATACATAAGCCTCCACTGTAGGGCTGACATTAGCAAAAGCGCCGACCGCTCCAGAAACCTTGCCATAGCTGATCTCTTGGCGCGCTGTAAGTAGACGGTCTAAATTCCGCTTCAGCTCTGCATACCAATGGGCAACTTTGAGGCCAAAGGTAATGGGCTCAGCATGCACCCCGTGGGTCCGGCCAATCATCACTGTGTCTTTATAGCGCCAGGCCTGACGGGTTAGAACCGCCAGCAACTCCCGCAGATCGCTAATCAAAAGATCGGCAGCTTCGCTTAGTTGTACAGCAAGGCCAGTATCGACCACGTCCGAGGAGGTCAGCCCCAGATGCACATAGCGCCCCTCTTCACCTACACTTTCGGCGACTGTCGCAACAAAGGCAGCAACGTCGTGCCTGACCTCCTCCTCAATCTCTCGCATACGGCGGGAATCAATGCGAGCTAACTCGGCAATCTTGGCGACCGCCGCATAGGGAATCTCTCCGTGCTCAGCTAGAGCCTCACAGGCAAGGATCTCTACATCCAGCCACTTCTGGAGTTTGTTCTCTTCTGACCAGATCTGGCCCATGGCAGGACGGGTATAGCGCTCAATCATATGTAAACACGCGGTAGGGGCAAATTTTATATTCGCCCTGCTGTCTGCGATCCCTGATCCCTCTACTGGGCGAGCACAAGGATCGCCCCTACAGATTCTGGTTTATTCGCCAGTGTGCCCAAACCCACCCCTACGTCCAGTGGGTGTCAGTTCTGTGATCTCTTCCCAGTAAGCGTGAAGCACCGGAGCAATAACGAGTTGGGCAATACGATCTCCGCGTTTTAAACAGACGGGCTTCTCACCAAAGTTGATAATCAAAACCTTGACTTCATCCCGATAGTCCGCGTCAATGGTGCCAGGCGCATTAAGCACCGTGAGCCCTGAACGAAAAGCTAGGCCACTGCGGGGACGTACTTGGGCCTCATACCCTTTAGGTAGGGCAAGGGCTAACCCAGTAGGGATAAGAGATCGCGCCAAAGGAGAAAGAATGATTTCCTCTTCAATATCAGCATAGAGATCCATGCCTGCCGCACCCTCAGTCATATAAGCCGGTAGCGGAAGATCGCTCCGATCAGGCCGTAAGCGACAAACCTTAACAATAACCTCCTCAGGCATAAGGCATTTCTAAAAGCTATTCAGGCCTGTCTACACTTGCCGACCTATTTGGCTCTACCCTGGACCTCTTCTCTATCCTGGGCAACATCCTTATAACCTAAACGGATCTTTCCCTGCCTATCAATCTCCAATACTTCGACCAGAATTTCGTCTCCCTCTCTGAGCACGTCCGTTACTTGTCGCACCCGGCCAGGACCCATCTGTGAGATGTGCACCAATCCATCAGTGCCAGGCAAGATCTCAACAAAAGCACCAAAATCAACGGTCTTCCGGACAACACCTTGGTAGATCTTCCCGACCTCGGCCTCCGCAGTAATACGTTCGATCTTATCCATTGCCTTGGTCACCGAGTTTCTATCCGGAGAGGCAAGGTGCACAGTGCCGTCGTCTTGGACATCGATTTTGACTCCGGTTTCTTCGACAATCCCACGAATAACTTTACCCCCGGGGCCAATTAGGTCACGGATTTTGTCCCGTTTTACTTTTAGAGTAACAATACGAGGGGCGTGCTGGGAGACCTCGCGGCGGGGCTGGGCAATAGTCTGGCCCATAATGTCAAGAATATGCAACCGCCCCTCGCGCGCCTGATACAGTGCTTCACGCATGAGCTCACGGGTAACCCCAGTGATCTTGATATCCATCTGCAACGCTGCCACCCCTTCCGCGGTTCCCGCCACCTTAAAGTCCATGTCTCCCAGATGGTCTTCGTCCCCTAAGATGTCGCTTAAAACCTTTACCTCCTCGCCTTCCTTCACCAACCCCATAGCAATGCCTGCCACCGGTGCTTTGATAGGTACTCCAGCGTCCATGAGCGAGAGCGTACCCCCGCACACAGTGGCCATTGAAGAAGAACCATTCGACTCTAAGATCTCAGACACAATACGAACGGTGTAGGGAAACTCTTCCTCGCTAGGGAGTACCGATTGCACTGCTCGCTCGGCCAGAGCTCCGTGGCCAATCTCCCGTCGACCTGGATTACGCAGGGGCCTTGCCTCTCCTACACTGAAAGGAGGAAAGTTGTAATGAAGCATGAATTTTTTGTATTGCTCACCAGCAAGAGCATCAATCCTCTGCTCATCCGCGGAAGTGCCTAGGGTTGTGACCACAAGGGCCTGTGTCTCTCCGCGAGTAAAGAGAGCTGAGCCATGTGTGCGCGGCAGAATTTCAACCTGGCAAGAGACCGACCGAATGTCTTTGGGCCCTCGACCATCTATACGTCGACCCTCATGGACTACCAGGTGACGGAGGATCTTACGCTCAACCTCTTCAAAGGCTTTGCCAATTTCTTTTTCTCTACCAGGGTACTCCCCGCCCAGGGCACTGCTTATCTCGGCTTCAACTTCGGCTAAGCGCAAGGCCCGCTCCTGTTTGCCCCGCACAGAGAACGCTTCCGTCACTTTTGGTGCAGCCAGCTCATATACCCGCTCAAGCAGAACAGAATCCCGGGTGGGAGGCATTAAAGTCCGTTTAGGTCTGCCCATTGCACGAGAAATCTCGTCTTGTAGATCGAGGAGGGGCTGGACAGAATCATGAGCTAAGAAGAGAGCCTCGAGCATTACCTCCTCAGGCACAATACGAGCCCCTCCTTCCACCATCACAATGGTCTCTCGGCCCGCAGCAACGATTAGGTTCACGTCGCTCATTTCCATCTGGCTTTGCAAAGGATTAATCAGGAGCTGCCCGTTTATTCTACCGACCCGCACCGCGGCAAGCGGCCCGCGAAAAGGAATATCTGATACCTGCAACGCCGCCGAGGCACCAGTGAGCGCAACAGTATCTGGGTCATTCTCCCGATCGGCGGAAAGGACTGTGGCCACGATCTGGGTATCGCAAAAAAAGCCGTCAGGAAAGAGTGGCCGTAAAGATCGGTCTACTACACGGCAGGCCAATATCTCATGCTCTGAAAGGCGACCCTCTCGCTTGAAAAACCCACCGGGAATCCTGCCTGCGGCGAACGTCCGTTCCTGGTAATCGACAGTGAGCGGGAAAAAGTCTATCCCTTCACGAGGTTCGCTCGCCACTGCGGTCACCAGCACCACGGTTTCCCCATACTGAATGATGGCTGCACCATTGGCCTGCTTGGCCATGCGACCTACCTCGATTGAGAGGGGCCGACCATGAAAATTGATCTCCACTTTTTTATATGCGTACATGTAGGACTCCCCAACCATTTTCTCCGGCACTAAGGAGAAAGGAAAAAAGGAACCGGAGGGAAACTCTATCGACGGATCCCCAACCGCCCAATTAAGTCCCTATAACGCTGATAGTCAATCTTGCGTATATAGTCCAGCAACCGCCGTCGCCTTCCCACCATCCTGAGTAGTCCTCGGCGGGAGTGATGGTCTTCGGTGTAGATTTTAAAGTGCTCAGTAAGGTGTCCAATGCGCTGAGTGAGCAGAGCAATCTGTACTTCTGACGAACCAGTATCCGTGCGATGGAGCCGAAATTGTTCAATGATCTCTCTCCTTCGCTCAGGTTGAATAGCCATTTTTTCTCCTTATCACTTCATTAAGAGGACTTTTAACATACCGTTTCTTTAGTGTAAAGTTAAAACACTCGCACAAGCCGCCACTGACCTTCCTCCTGCTGAGCCAGAGCAACACTCTCCTCCTTGTCAGTGAGCAAGTGGATAATCTCTCCCTCACGGCCACAGAGACTGAGCTGATCGAGAATCCTCTGTTGCCCCTGACGTAGTTTCCTTGCTACCCCTATCTCTACTGTGACTTCCCGGTAGCAGCAAAGAGCCTGACGCAGGGAGAGAAAAGAGGACTGATGGGATAGCAGTGGCGTAGAGATCTCGTTAAAGGGAACAGCTTGGGCAATGGAAAAAGAGCCAAATGCCACGCGCCTTAACCGCAGGAGATGGGCCCCGCACCCCAGAGCTTTACCTATGTCGGCAGCCAGAGAGCGCACGTATGTCCCCTTGGAGCAAAGGAGAGCAAAGGAGATCTCGTCAGAAGAGAACTGCTGCAGGGACAGAGATATAATCGTCACAGGTCGTAATTCTCTTTCTACTTCCATTCCCCGGCGGGCAAGCTTGTAGAGAGGAACCCCAGCCTTCTTTATGGCTGAGTACATTGGGGGGAGTTGGGCTTGTTCTCCAGTAAAGCACCTCTCCATCTCCACAAGTTCCTTCTCCCCCAGGAGAGGAACGGGAGCAATGCGAACCACCTTTCCAGTTGCATCAAGGGTATCGGTCTCTATGCCCAGCTTGATCACGCCAGTATAGCTTTTTGATGCTGAGGCAAGAAACTGCACAATTTTTGTTCCCGCGCCAAGACATAGGGGAAGCACCCCGCTAGCAGACGGGTCTAATGTTCCTAGGTGACCGACTTTGCACCCGCGCAGTCGTTTTTTCACCACCCGCACCACCTGGGCGGAGGTTACTCCTTCTGGCTTATCAACAAGTAAGACGCCGTCCATGGGTAGGGCTTAAGTAGTGGGAACTCTTGTCCCTTCCTTCAACCTCTCGCCGAAGAGATTGTTGATTGAGTTAGGACCAAAAAATAACTCCTGTGAGGGAGAGTTGGGAGGATAAAAATGAAGCCGTTTACCACAGGATATTGAGCAACTACGGATTAATCCTCTTTGGCAATCTGCCGAAGAAGTGAGTCTACTCGCTCGGCCTGCTCTGAAGTAGAGTCATAGGTAAAATGCAACTCTGGGGTATAGCGGAGCTTAAGCCTACGGGAGATGTGGGTTTTAATATATCTGCTAGCACTCTCTAAGCCCGCTAATGCCCTCTCCCGCTCTACTGAAGGAAAAGTGGTAAAATATATCGTGGTGAACTTTAAGTCTTCACTAACCCGTATGCCAGTCAAAGTGACCATACCAATGCGGGGATCTTTGATCTCATGGACAAGTGCTTGAGAGATCTCCTCAAGAAGAAGCGAGGCAACCCGTTCCGTGCGTCGACGTCCCATTCAGGATTCCATTTTCACTTGTAGTGAAGAAATTCTACCTTTTCTTCTCCCACCTGAGCCACATACAGATTTTCGATAAAGCTTATGACCTGGCGTAGAGTTCCGTCCACATATCCCTGATCTGTTCCTACCTGACAGATCCCCAGAACTGCTTTTTGCCAGAGATCATGCCCATCGCACTCAGCAATAGAGACATTAAATTCGTCTCTCACCCGGCTTTTAATCTTCCTGAGCACTCCCCGCTTTTCTTTCAGCGAATGGCCATCAGAAAGATATAGCGTCAGTTGCATCACTCCCACCACCATAAAGGCCTCAGGCTTAGTCTTGTGACACGACAGATCTGTTCCGAGCCAAATCGCTTTTTCGCACCTTCACCCGGTTACCCCTCGACAAGCTCCGGGTAACCAAAGACTCTTTCAGCAAGTGTTAGACTCGCCGTTCTACCTCTTGCAGGCGAGGCTCAAGCCGGCGGGCTACTTCCTCCATCTCAAACGTCTCGATGATATCCCCGGGCTTGATGTCATGGAAATTTTCTAGGCTGATGCCACACTCATACCCCGCGGCCACCTCACGCACATCGTCCTTAAAGCGTCGCAAACTTCTCACTCTACCCGTGTGCACTACCGTGTGGTCACGGACAACCCGTGCCTGGGCGTTACGGGTAAGCCTACCCTCAGTAACAAAACAGCCAGCAATAACACCAACACTGGAAACCGGGAAGGTCTGCCGGACTTCGGCCTGGCCGATGGACTGCTCTCGGTATGTCGGCGCAAGCAATCCCTCCAGGGCAGCACGCATGTCGTCAATAAGGTTATAAATAACGTTGTAGAGGCGTATATCGACCCCTTGCCGCTCCGCCAGCTGCACTGCCTTTGCCTCTGGGCGAACGTTAAACCCAATAATGATCCCGCCTGCAGCTGTAGCAAGATCTACGTCTGATTCCGAGACCCCGCCTACCGAGGTGTGGAGAATATTGAGCTTGACCTCATCCACAGAAAGACGTTGCAACACCTCACTCACAGCTTCCACTGACCCGTGCACGTCACCCTTGATAATCACCCGCAGCTCCTTCGTCTCACCCGCTTGGATCTGCTGGTAAAGGTCCTCAAGCGTTGCTTTACTCGTCTTGATAAGCTCGGTTTCTCGCTGCTTGGTCCGACGATGCTCAGCCACCTGACGGGCCTTGGCTTCATCATGCATGGCAATAAAAAAGTCACCGGCCTCGGGGACGCCGCTAAGCCCCAAGATTTCCACCGATACAGAGGGAGAAGCATCTTCCACTCGGTGCCCCCAGCTGTCAATCATCGCCCGTACCCGACCGTATTGGGTGCCACATACAAACGGGTCTCCCACCTTAAGAATTCCTTCCTGTATTAACACTGTGGCCACCGGGCCTCGCCCCCGATCTAGTTTTGCTTCGACAATGGCTCCACGAGCCAACTTCGTGGGTTGGGCCTTAAGCTCCATTACCTCTGCCTGCAATAAGATCATCTCCAGTAGTTGCCCTAAGCCCTCACCGGTCTTGGCCGAGACCAAAACAATTATGGTCTCTCCACCCCACTCTTCTGACACCAACCCATGCTCCATCAACCCTCGCTTTACCTTTTCAGGGTCCGCCCCAGGCTTATCAATCTTATTAATGGCAACAATTATGGGCACTCCCGCAGCTCGAGCATGATTGACCGCCTCAAGCGTCTGGGGCATGACTCCATCATCGGCCGCTACCACCAACACCACGATGTCCGTCACCTTGGCACCGCGGGCGCGCATGGCAGTAAACGCCTCATGACCAGGAGTGTCGAGAAAGGTCACTACACGGCCATCAACCTGCACACTATAAGCACCAATATGCTGAGTGATGCCGCCGACCTCCTGGGCAGTAACATTGGTCCGGCGCACTGCGTCTAAAACAGAAGTTTTACCATGGTCCACATGGCCCATAATCGTTACCACGGGTGGACGGGGTTCCAATCTCTCCTCGCTATCTTGCACCTCATGGTCCATCTCTAGGGTAGTTTCTACATCAAAGGCCACATTCTCTACCGTATGGTCAAAATCTGCAGCCACCAGGGCCGCAGTCTCGGCATCAATGACCTGGTTAATTGTGGCCATGATCCCTAAATTCATGAGCTTTTTGATCATCTCACCTGCTTTAACTCCCATCGCCTTGGCCAGATCGCCTACGGTAATAACTTCTGAAACCCTAACTACCCGCTTGCTGGCCTTGGGAACGGTGAGCGCAGTCTGTTTCTGCTCTTTACCAGGCAGTGCCCTCTTTTTCCTCGGGACCCGAGTTGAACGTTCCGTTCGGTCACGGAACTCGATAACCTCGGGTCTATGGATGAGCTTACGCTTTCTAGGCTTTTTCTCCGCGGCTTCCCCTCCACCAACCTTCCCTACTTCTTCCTGCTTAGGGGCTGTGGCCTCTGGTTGCATTTTAGGCGTAGGTGCCACCTTATTCAGATCGATACGGCCAAGGATGCGAGAAGGACGGACCTCCTCTACGGCAAGCTCTGCCTGTACCTCTGCTGGCAGGGAAGGTACCGCTAGGGACGGCTCGGGGGAAAGCGCCTCTGGAGGTAACTGGGGTTCAGACGCAGATGCTTCTAGTTCGACCTCCTGCAGAGGGGGTAGCTCAGATTCTACATCTGTTACAGGAGAAGCTTGGGTTGCAGAGGGTTCAGGAAAAGGAAGGGGCTCGGATGGGGAGAGTAATTCCTCTGAAGGTGGCAGCTCAAAAGCAATGGCTGGTATCGACTCAAACGGCTCAGTAATCTCTGGAGCAGAGTCCCCAGTCTCTTTGGGTTTTTCTTCTAGTCCCTCCGTCGATTCCCTCTGAACCTCAACCCGGTTGGTGCGTCTGCGGATCAAACCAGCATGAAGACGGTTCTCTGTCACCTTCTCTTTGGTGGTGATTACTTGCTCAGCAGTCTCGTCCCGCTCTGTCACCAGCCGTTCAGATACAACCTTTTCCTGGCCTGGGGGCAAAGCTGGCTCCTGGACAAGGCCCTTCTTGACAAGGCCCTTCTTGACAAGGCCCTTCTTGACATCCTCAGCTTCCTCGTCAGTAAGCGAACTTTGTGCTTTTTTGCCCTTGTAACCCAACTCATCAAGTTCGGCGAGGAGGATCTTGGGTAGCATGTTCCACTCTTTCGCCAGCTCGTGGATCCGCTTGCGCGACATAACACCTCACTGCGATAAAAACTGCGAGCAGGGCTCGCCGTCTAATGCTCCACTTAGCTCTGCCCGCTGCCAGAGCAGTTCTACAACTCTCTCTCGCTCAGCCTTAGCGATCGCCTGGCGTAGTGACCGGATAAATGCTGAACGTGCCAAACAAAACGCTCGCCAGCACTTGGGCTGACGGTGAAGGTAGCCTCCCCTTCCCCTCGCCTTCCTATACGGATCATAACGTAGGTTCCCCTGCGGCGTCAGGGTCAGGCGCAGGAGAGCAGTCTGATCCCCCCGTCGTCCACATCCCAGGCATGTCCGAATAGGAACATGCGGGCGATCTTCCTTTCTGGTCACCCTTGAGATGGTTCCTCCACTGTTAGGCTTGCCTCTACCTCTAGGCTTGCCTCTACCTCAATTTCGCCTTCCTCTTGCTTAGCTGCTACATGTGCTTTTGCTGCCTCCAGAATAAGTACCGCCTTGTCCTGACCAATCCCCTCAACCTCAGCGAGCGCGTCTGAATCTGTAACGGTAACATCCTCGGCTGATCTGAAGCCACTCTGGTAGAGTAGCTCAGCGGTCAGGTCACCAATCCCTGGCACAGCAGTAAGCGAGTCTAAGGCTTGGGTGTGTTTAGCCTCAGCCTCAGCCTCGCCAACCACGTCAAGCTTCCAGCCAGTCAAACGTGCTGCAAGGCGTATGTTCTGGCCCTTCTTGCCAATAGCCAGGGCCAGCTGATCATCCGGGGCAATCACTTCCATGCTGTGTTCTTCCTCGTCGAGGATGATCTTGGACACCTTAGCGGGAGCCAGCGCCCGGCAGACATACTCTGCTGGATCCGGTGTCCAGGGAACAATATCAATTCTCTCACCCCGTAGCTCTTGCACCACCGCCTGCACACGTGTGCCCTTCATGCCTACACATGCTCCAACTGGATCGACGTCTGGATCAGTAGAGTAAACCGCAATTTTGGCCCGGCTGCCCGGATCCCGGGCCGCTCCCTTGACCTCAACAATGCCCTCATAGATTTCCGGCACCTCCTGCTCAAAAAGCTTAATGAGAAATCCCGGGTGGGTACGAGAGAGGACAATCTGCGGCCCCCTATGGATCATCTCGACGTCGAGAATGTACGCTCGAATCCGATCTCCCTGACGGTAACGTTCCCAGAGAATCTGTTCCCTTTCTGGTAGGAGAGCATCGGTGCGGCCGAGGTTGACAGTAATGTTTTTCCTCTCCATCCGTTGGACAATGCCAGAGAATAACTCTCCCTTACGGTTTTTAAATTCGTTGTAGATGATGTCGTACTCAGCCTCCCGCACCCTCTGGATGATACTCTGTTTAGCCACTTGGGCAGCAATGCGACCAAAGACCGCTGCCGGCAGCTTACTGAGCATCTCATCACCAACCTGGGCCGTAGTATCAAGGGTGTCCCGGGCCTCCGCCAGGCCTATCTCTGTATCTGGATTCTCGACCTCTTCTACCACTGTCCTGATCTCAAACAACTCTACCTCACCCAGGTCTGGGTTGTACTTGGCCTCAATCTGTTTATGACCAAACGTGCGACGCGCCGCCGAAAGCATTGCGCTTTCTAGCGCCTCAATAATTATCGCCTTGTCCATACCCTTTTCTTTGCTGACCTGTTCAATGGTGCGGTTGAGATCTGACTGCATTATCCTTTTCCTTTCTCACGAAACGCTTGCGTCCTGACTTCCGAGCTCCGACTTCGCCAAGCAAAAAATCATGTTCGTAAACTGCCTTGAGAATCAGAGAAAAAGGAATGCAAACCGCCCCCCACCCATCATCCACCACCGTAATCCCTTCTCCCCCTACCTCAAGCAGAGACCCACAGAACACCCGTTTTCCCGCTAGGGAAGTATTGGTACGTACCCTCACCCGTTTGCCAAGGTAACGACTATAATGATCAGGGCGCATCAATGGACGACTTATTCCTGGAGAGGAGACTTCCAGAGTGTACCGCCAGGGAACCACATCATGGGCGTCCAGGAGATCATTCAACTGTCGGGTCACTCGGAGGAGGTCGTCAAACGTTGCCCCACCTTCTCTGTCCACCAATAAACGTAGAATCCATCCCCCCACCTCAGGACGAAGTTCTATTCCCCATACCTCCATCCCTTCTGACTGTACAAGGGGAGAGGCAAGCTCCTCCACCCGATGGGCAATGCGTTCTACCTCCGCTTTCATGTTACTTGCTGGAAAAAAGGGGTGGACCCCACGCCCACCCCCCCTCTACAATTAAAATATCTTTCTTGTCTATGCAAGGGGATACGGGAAGAAACTACTGCGGCGGCTCCTCCTCGGTACTGTCTAAATCGTGGAGGGTAACGAGCTTGACAATCTGGTAGCAGCGCTTACTTTGTGGAAGGACAACCTCTATCTCATCCCCTTCGGCCTTATGCAATAGCGCCTGCCCCAATGGCGAATGAAGCGAGATCTGTCCGGCTGCGGCGTCCACCTCTTCAGGGAAAACAATCTGGTACTCTATCTCATCCCCTTCTTCAACATCCTCAAGTGTCACCCGGCTGCCGTATGCTACCACTCCTTTGGGCACACTGGAGAGGTCATAGAGGGAAAGCTGGCTAAGTCGCTTCTCGATTTGGGCAATGCGGGCCTGCACTAGATCTTGGCGGGCTCGGGCTGCCTCATACTCAGCATTTTCTCTTAAATCCCCGTGAGCCCGTGCCTCCTCCAACTCCTTGGGCAACCGCAAGTGAAGTTCTTGGTACAGGCTCTGCAGCTCCTGTTTCAGTCGCTTAATGATCGGCAGTTCCATTACACCCTCCTGCCTGGAGCGAGGACCGACTACCGTTTATTTCGGATACATAAACTTTCAGCCATCAGACCTGATATGCCTCAGGCATACCACCTAACCCCCTCCCGCCAGGGGAGAGGGAACAAATCTAGGCAGTAAGGATATGAATGGTGCAGGCTGAACCCAGACCTATCACGTGGGCAAGCCCCACCTTCGCCCCTTCTACCTGCCTTACCCCGCCATTGCCGCGTAGATGGGTCACCAACTCATAAATGTTGGCTACCCCGGTGGCGCCAAGTGGGTGCCCCTTAGAGAGGAGTCCACCGCTCACATTCACCGGGATGTCTCCGCCCAGAGCAGTCCGACCCTCATCAATCATGCGCCCAGCCTCCCCTTCGCCACAGAGGCCTAAGTTTTCGTAGTGGAGGAGCTCAGCCGTAGCAAAACAGTCGTGCATCTCGATCAGGCTGAGGTCCTTGGGCCCTACCCCGGCTTTCTCATACGCCTGCTTAGCCGCATTCTTGGTCAGGGTATTAACATCAGGCAAAGTAAGATCGCGCTCGGTGTAGGGATCTGAGGTAATCACCGAGGCCGCTACTTTAATCGGCTTGTTGGTATACTGCTTAATCTTGTCTTCCGAAACCAGGATTGTCGCCGCAGCCCCATCACCAGTAGGACAACACATGTAAAGGGTATTGGGATAGGCAACCATGCGTGCTTTGAGCACATCTTCCAGGCTGACCTCCACCTGGTACTGGGAAAGAGGGTTGTGCACGGAGTGCTTATGGTTTTTTACCGAGATCTTGGCAAACTGATCAATCGTGGTGCCATATTTACGCATATGTTCCACCCCAGCTTGACCAAACACCGCCGGCATCAAACCACTGCCCAACACTCCCTCCACGCTCTCCGTACCACTACGGGCTCCACCACCCAGAAGCCCCATTTTTCCCATCTGTTCTACCCCGATAGCCATGGTCACGTCGTACATGCCCGAGGCCACGCCAATATATGCCTCACGAAACGCAGTGGAACCGGTGGCACAGGCGTTGGACACGTTGATCACCGGAATGCCCGTCTGACCGACCTGCTGCAGGATACGCTGCCCAACCATACCGCTAGCCTGAAATAGGTTCCCGCACACAAGCAGCTCAATGTCTTTGATAGACATGCCCGCGTCCTTAAAGGCCTGAAGCGCCGCCTCTCCCCCAATCTGAGGCACATCCTTATCCGGATATCGGCCAAACCTGATCATTCCTATACCAAGAACATATACGTCTCTCATAGTTGCCTCCTTTCAATACTGTAATAGAACACTAATTCTGGCTGGGTTTAAAAAAGAAAGCAATGATGTCAATTGTCTCCTCGACTCCTTCGCTGTTCTTTTCTTTACGCTCACGCACCTTACGAGTTATCATCTCTACCGGCATACCAAATTGGATCTTGGCCGGGTCTGGTTCAATATCTATAACATTACAGCGTACACTCACTCCTTCAGGAAGGTCAACAATCGCCGCTACATACGGCACCGGTACTCCCGGTACCGACTGATGCACAATAGAGTACACCCAAAGGGTCCCACGGTCGCTGAGCTGCACCTCTTCTAGAGAGTCCGCGGTTGTGCACTTGCTGCATCCTATGCGATCACTGCCAAGGTACACTGCCTCGCAGCTTTTGCACTTCTGTCCAACGAGGTAGGGCTTCTCCGTAGCAGAAGTGGGTAAATGAAGATAGGGGATTATAGGACGTTGTTTTCTCTCTCCGGCACTTGCTTCTGATGCCATGGCCGTCTCCTTTCTCTGTTCCTTGCGCCGGCCACTATATCGCACCCTGCCTATGGACGTCAAAGGGTAGGGTATCCTCAAAAAGGCGGGCTAGGCGTTATTCTGCCTACTAGGGTACATCATCCTGAGATAAAAATGGGTTCCCCTTAGCCGATTTTATAACCGAAATGGTTTACCTCCTTTTCTGCTTACGAGGTACGGTTAACAATGGACAGTTTACAGGGCTAACAGGATAACATACAAAGGATCAAATCTCTCTGGCAGGGGCATCTTGCCTTGTAGGTTAGATCTTGGCAATAAAAAGAAGATGCGTCCCCATGATCTCATCGCTTTAGAGTTCGATAAAGTTCTCCAGACCCTCTCAGGCCTTACCTACTCTTCTGCGGGTAAAGAAGCCTGTCTAACTCTTGCACCCCACATCGAGCCGGAGAAGGTCGAAGCTGAGTTAGAGCGCACCTGGCAGCTCGTTTGTCTGCTGGCTGAAGCCCAGGTGGTTCCTCTGCACAGGTTTCCCGATATCCGCCCGGCACTCCTTTGGGCAGCACGCGAAGGGGCTATGTTGGAAGGACCGCAGCTGCTCGAAATCCAAGAAGTCATCACTCTCTCCCGTAACCTTGCCACTTTCTTTCGGCGCCAAGCTAGTCACTATTCGCACCTCAAAGACTTTCCAAGCAGGTTACTTGCTTTTCCTGAGCTCGAAGAGGCACTGCGCTGCTCTCTGGAAGAAAACGGTCATTTAAAAGACGGGGCGAGCCCTGAGCTTTCTCGCCTACGCCGTACTGTGCGTGCTCTAAGCGAAGAGATCGAAACCCGGCTGCACCAGTTACTCCGCTCTTCTGAGACGCGAGAGGTCGTAGCCGAGCACTATGTGACTGTGCGCAATAGCCGCTTTGTTATTCCCGTACATACGAACTTTGCCCACAAGCTGACCGGCGTTGTTCAAGACCGCTCGGCCTCAGGAGAAACGCTCTTTGTCGAGCCGCTCTTTGCTGTAGAACTGAATAACCGCCTGCTCCTTGCCTACAGAGAGGCAGAGGCAGAGGAGCGGAGAATTCTTTTGCGTCTTACCGACTTGGTAGGGGCGGAAGAGCTGCGCCTGGAAAGCGTTTTCGCTACCCTTGCTGAGATCGACGTGCTACACGCTAAGGCCGTCTTTGCTAAGAAATACCGCTGCACACGGCCAAGAATGGGTGCTGCCGAGGTCAACCTGCGTCAAGCCTGCCATCCGCTTCTCCTAACCGCAGAAAAAGAAACTGTACCGGTCGACCTGCTTATTCCGCTAGATAAAAAGGGACTCATCATTACTGGCCCCAACACCGGGGGCAAGACGGTGGCGCTAAAGACCCTAGGGCTATTAAGCCTTATGGCACAGAGCGGTTTCCTCCTTCCGGCAGCTGAGGACAGTGTGCTCCCGATTTTCCAGGGTATTTTTGCTGACATTGGCGATGAGCAATCCATTGAAAGAAATCTCTCCACCTTCTCCGCCCACATTGCCAATACAGTAGATATTCTTCAGCTCCTACCAGATAGCCTCTCCTCACTTGCCCTGGTTCTGTTTGATGAGCCTGGCGGTGGAACGGACCCAGCGGAGGGGGCCGCTCTGGCTGTGGGTTTGCTGAAGTACCTCAAAGAGCGCGGGGTACATGTGGCGGTGTCTACCCACCTCACACCGGTAAAGCTTTTTACCCTAGCTGACGGGGCTTATGAAGTAGCGGGAGCAGAGTTCGATCCAGATTTGTTAACTCCCCACTATCGCCTTCACTATAACACTGTAGGGCAAAGCTTCGGCCTGCCTATGGCCAAGCGCCTGGGTTTACCTGAGGCGGTGTGTCAAGAGGCCGAGGCCTCTCTGCCCGAGGAGACCCGTCACTTCGCTTCTGCCGTTAACCGCCTGGAGGCAGCCCGGCACACCTTTGAGCAAGAGCAGGCCACACTAGCTGCAGAAAAAGAGCGGGTCTCCGCTCTTAACGCCCAGCACGCTGCTCTAGTAGAGGAACTCGAAAAGCAGAAAAAGCAGGGTTGGGAAAAAGAACTGTCCGAGGCTAGGCTTTTTCTCCGTCAGATGCGGGATGAAGGGCATGAGATTCTTTCCGCGCTGCGCCGCCGGCCGCAGGAGGTTGCACCGTTTCAAGGTTTTGTTCGCCAACAGGACGAGCTGGTTGCTGCCAAAGAGCACGAGCTGTCTCCCCTGCGGCAAGCCGTCCCTCTCCAGATCGGAGACACGGTGGAAACGCAAGACGGTAAAATCCATGGGGAGCTGGTTTCGCTCCAGGGCCAGCGTGCCCGTGTGCGCCGGGGTAATCTTGCTTTTGAGATGTCCGCTTCGCTTCTGCACAAAGCCGAGGGCAAACGAGAGAAGGCTGTACATGTTGCCGTTGAGGGTAATGTGACGGCAGCACCAGAGATTAACCTCATTGGTCTACGGGTACGGGAGGCGCTCTTGCGGTTAGAAGAATTCCTCGATAAGGCTCTCCTCACTAAACGGCCTCTTGTCCGCATTGTTCATGGCACCGGAACCGGAGCATTAAAGCGGGCCATTCGTGACTACCTGGCCGCTTCTCAGTACTGCGCCTCCTACAGTGATGCCCAGCCTGCTGAAGGAGGAGCGGGAGTGACAATGGCAGAATTAGCAGTGTAGCTGACACCTATGGCATCAATAAGTAAACGCAGTATCAAGAAAAAGCGTTCCCGTCGTGGAGACAAAGAGTCCTCATCTTCCTATCTGCAACGTCTAAACAACGCGCCAGCCAGCAGACCCCTGAACAAGGTTTGGGATCGGCTTTTTCGGCAACTAGTCAAGGAAACACCCGAAGAAGAAAAGCGCTGGCTACTATGGGGTGGGTTATTTTTCATCTTTGCTTTTGTGCTCCTGGCGACCAGGGAAGAGTCCCTGACAACGGCTATCAGCCGTGCCTTCATCTATGGTTCGGCTGTTGCTCTGGTAACATGGCTAGGAGACGAGATTGGGAGCCGTTTGGGCTTACGGGGACGCCTTAAGTTGTGGACTAGCTTTGCTATGATGGTGATCGCGGTAGCTGCCGTCCAAGCTTTCTTTGGCGGCCCGTCCCTGTTTTCTGACTGGCGCTTCTGGAAAAATGGGGAAGAGTCGGCAACGGAGCAGCAGGAAGAGGTCGGCAGAGGAGACATCTCCTTCCTTTCTCCCACTGAACAGATAGAGTACACGAGCCTCTTTCTTGAGGTCCTGGATGGACTCTCAGAGGAAGAACGCCAGAATCTACTTACTCTCCAGCAGCAAGACAACGCTTCTCTCTCCTCAGACGAACAGGAAGAGCACCGGCGTTTGTGGGCAAAAGGACTACGCCAGCTTCCTGAGGATCAACAAAGGCGGCTTAAGGCGCTGAGTAAAAGGACAGGCAGATGAGGCTCGATATACGGAACGCTTTAGGAGAACTGATTATCGGAGCACTGGATTCGCCTGCGGCTGTGGTTGCCATGGATTTACTTAGCGCTTATTGTCAGCAGGCTAAGCAGGGCTCTCTACGAGTCCTCATTAGGGATCTTCGCGTACAGATTGCGGGGCATTTAACTTTGGAAGCAGAGGAAATGGCTTTCAAGCTTCTTCTTGACTCTGGCCTGTTCTGTTATGATCCGGTAGACCCAAGCACCTGCACTGACCCTAACCAGAAGTGGATAGAGATCCAGGAAGAATTCTCTGCTGATCTGCCGCAGATTCACCACCGAGCAAACCGCTATCGGAAGGCTGCACAGAAGTTCTACGAAGGGTCTGTCCCCACCGCAGACGATCTGGCTGGAACCCTCCTCAAAGGAGCGGTGCTTTTCAACCAAGGGCTCTTCTTTGAAGTGCATGAGGTGCTAGAAGCACAGTGGAAGCAAGAAGCAGGAGATCTAAAGGTATTTCTCCAGGGGCTCATCCAGGTGGCGGTGGCCTTCTATCATCTTGAGAACCAAAATTATCGTGGGGCTCTTATCCTACTTAAAGAGGGGCAAGAAAAGCTTCTTCCCTATCGTCCTCGTTTCCTGGGCATAGAGTTGGAGGCACTTACTGCCAAGCTGGAAGGATGTCATCAAGAACTCCGGCGACTCGGGCCGAAGTGTGTGAAGGATTTTGTCTGGCAACACGTTCCCAAGATACACTGGGAAGAGGTGAGATGATCTTTTCGGGTCGAGCGTGGGTGTTTACTGGCGAACTCCCCGCAATAGAGATCTTGCCAGCACGGGTTGCCGACTACCCCGAAGAAGAGCTGGGTACTTTTGTCTTATATGACCGCCAGCCTGATCTAGCCAAGACGATTGCTCCCAAAGATTTTATTGTGGCTACGGGCGAAGTAGGCCGTGGCGAATGCCCGGCCAGGGCAGCCGTTGCCCTCAAGCAAGCTGGTGTTGGTGGGGTCATTGCCCCCGCCTTCTTCTGGTCTTTCTTTCGCATTTGCATTAACATTGGTCTGCCCCCTCTGACTATCTGGGAAGCGGGCGAGATTCGGTCCGGCGATCGACTACGGGTAGACCTGAACTCCCAAGTACTAAAAGGCTTTAGCTCGGGCACCCGCTACCCTATTCGCGATCTCCCTGATCTATATGTTGAGATCCTCTCTTATGGCGGGATAGAAGGATATATTAAGGTCATAAGATAGTACTTCTAAGGGGAGGAAGATCTACATGCGTAGAGTCAGAGACCTGAGAAAATACAACCTGCCTGAGACCTTGCTAGAGATCTGGGAGCAGGCACAAGGGGAGTTTCTTCTGCCTGTGCAGGAAGTTGCCGTCCATCGCTACGGCCTTTTTGATGGCAAGAGCCTGGTGATCTCATCCCCTACCTCTTCAGGAAAAACCTTTGTGGGTGAGATGGCTGCCCTGAAATCGGCCTTTGAGGGAAAAAAGATTCTTTATCTTGTTCCGCTAAGAGCCTTGGCAGAAGAAAAATACCGCACGTTTCGCGAGCGCTACGCCGCCTACGGGGTTAAAGTTGTTGTTGCCACCCGGGATAGGCGGGAGTTTGACGCCGACATTGAGCAGGGAAATTTTCATCTGGCGGTGCTGGTCTACGAAAAACTCTCCCAGCTCCTGGTACGTTATCCCCATCTTCTGAGGACTGTCTCCCTGGTTGTTGTGGACGAACTCCAGATGCTCGGCGACCCTGAGCGTGGCTCTGGACTCGAACTAACCCTGACCAAACTTCTGGCCTCTGTGCCCCGGCCCCAGCTCCTGGGTCTCTCAGCTGTGCTACGTGAGGCCAACCTGGTGTCAGAGTGGCTAGAAGCCGAGTTGCTCTTCCAGGACGAGCGACCGGTGGAGCTACGTCGTGGGGTATTGTTCAACGGCACCTTTCGTTACAAAACGCACAATACGGGCGAAGAAGGCGAGGAAGAGCTGGTTGACCCCGGATCAGACGACCCGGCCGAAGTCCTCCTTAGCAATGCCAAACACTTGGTCGAAAAAGGAGAACAAATTCTTATCTTCCTTAAGGCCAAGCAGGATGCCGTGCGCTGTGCAGTAAGGCTGGCAGAGAGGCTTACCCTCTCTTCCGCTTTAACGGCGCTGGAACAGATAGAGCCGCTGGAAGAAACCGTACTCAAGACACAGCTTAAACACTGCTTTGCCAGTGGGGTAGGATTCCACCATGCCGACCTCACACAAGAGGAGCGAGAGCTGGTTGAGAGGCACTATCGAAATGGCAACATCCGAGCCATTGCTTGCACCACTACGCTGGCTTTTGGCGTGAACCTTCCCGCCTCCACCGTCTTTTTGGAAGCGATCAAGTGGGATTACGACCGCCGGACCGGTGCGGCTCTTGAGGTCCCCATTAGCTGGGCCGAGCACGAGAACATCTCTGGCAGAGCAGGCCGCCTGGGCTTCCAAGATCCCAACGAAACGCCCAGTAGCAGGCGGGCCACAGAAACCTTCGGTCGCTCGGCGTTGGTGGCCATTAACCAGTTCCAGGCCGACCTACTGTGGCGCAGCTACATTGACTGCGAGGGTGAAGAATTTGCCCCGGTTCCTGGGCAAGAAGGTCTGGCTGATCGGACTCTAAATCTAATTGCCTCGAAAATGTGTACAAACAAGGAAGAACTCTGCCACTTTATGGCCCATACTTATCTCTTTTTCCTTAATAAAGATGAGCTGTCAGCGCTGTCTGCCAGGATAGACAAAGCCCTGGAGGCGCTTGCACGCTACCAGCTTATCTTTAGCCTCGACGACGGCAACCTGGAGGTGTCTACCCTGGGAGAGGTGGCAGCCCGCAAAGGCATCAGGGCAGCTACCGCAGTGAGAATGGTCAGTTTTCTTGAGTTGGCCAAGGATAGGGAGGCACAGGATTTAGAGGCGCTTCACCTGCTTAGTCTGACGGAGGAAGGAAAAAGGGTGAACCTGCCCTTATCGTCAGTGGAGCACCGCAGCCGCATCTATGAAAGTATGATGAAAGAAACGGTAGGGGTTGCCGCTGAAACCCTAGGAGAAGATTTGGCCCGCACCATCAACCCCAGGCTCATGCCCACCACCCAGGAAGCAAAGTCTCTAAAACTAGCCCTACTACTCACCGACTGGATACAAGGAGAACCTCTCTCTGGCCTTGAGGAAAAGTACCGGTGCTACGCCGGCACTATTAGGGGCCTGTCAGAAGAAATGAGCTGGCTGGCTGATGCTAATGCAGCCATTGCTGAAGTAGTCGGATGCAGCCCCGCTCTACGCCAGCGGTTAACCGACCTTTCTGACCGGTTGGTGTTCGGGGTTGATACCCAAAGCCTTTCACTTGCCCGGCTGCGGCTGCCCGGAATAGGACGAGAGGAGATCAAAACCCTAGTACGCGCCGGGTTTGACTCCAAGGCTGCCTTGGAAGAAGCCAGTCCAGAAGTACTAAGTAGTCTTCTTCCCGGCTGGTCAGGGTGGCCAACACAATGAGCCTACTGCTGGCTCTTGCCACTGTCCCTGAGTTGTTGAACCCGCTATACTTGGGACCATGAATTTTCATTTTTTACCGACCCTACCCTCTTGGATGTCCTTCATCGAGGGAGAGGCTCCCATTGTGCTGGTTGCCCCACACGGTGGTCGACGGCCAGCAGACGCGCCCATTAAAGATAATGTTAAGGTCAACGATCTCTATACCGCCGATTTGACGGCTCTTCTTGCCGCCCACACTCGTAGCTTTGCCCTTATTAACCAATCTCTTGATCGTAACGACTTGGACTTAAACCGCGTTAGCCAAGTTCGCGCGCACGCACCCTGGTTCCTTGAGGCCCTAGTAGAAATAATCTCAGCGCTAGTCGAGAGCCATGGCACCGTCCAGGTATTCTTCATTCATGGCTGGAATGTGGTACAGCCCGTATGCGATCTGGGAGTAGGTCTCAGGCAGCGCGGAACCCATTTTGTGCCCGCAGGCAAGGCCTCACCAACTCTAAGCACAGATTTCTTTGCCGCTGAGATCTTTCCTTTCTTTGAGGCTAGCCTAGCTCAAGGAATCGACATGGCAGTTGGTCGGCGCTACCCTGCGGCTGACAAAAACAATGTCATGCAGTTGTTTAGTGTTCGCTTTGCCAAGGACTCTTCTCCCTTGATCCGTACTCTGGCTGAGCTTTCCAGTCAGGGAAAAGTCAATGCTGCACAGTTGGAGCTAGGGGTCGGGCTGCGCTGGCCAGGGCCTGAACGCGAGCGTTTTGTCAAGGTCTTTTGCCAGACCCTGGGAAACGACAAGACAACTCCGCTATCCAATCATCTGCTTACCGACATCGACCCTGTTCAAGGAAACGACCACGATTTCTCTACTCTGACCCTTCCTCTCCCTTCTCCGCCGGTAGCTTCTCACCTTGCAAGTCCTCTTCTGCCGCTCTATAGCGCTCCGGAACCCAAGCGCCTGGGCCTGCACTTTCATGATCCCATGAGTGGCTTAGGATTGATGGGCGGCATCGAGTTCGACAGGTCGGCACCGACCCACTCAGGTCGACTCTTGTTGTTCTTAGGTGGAACTGAGATGGTATTGTTTACCGGCGAGGATAACGCTACTTCCAGGCCTGGGAGTGTACGAGTTGGCGGGCTTATATGGCAGAGTCACGAAGAAGGTCTAGACATCTCTTATCACGGTACGGTGATGCGCTTCTCCCACCCGCAAGCGTTTATCCGTCTGGAAGAAGGCCTGGCTGCCTCATGGCTTGAGCCAGCTGACATCTCGTTGCGCCTTTCCTTTCCTCAGTTATCTTCTGACCCCTCCATGTCCCTTTTGCTTTCCCACTTGCAAGGCGAGGTTCATTTGCCTGACCGCAGGTGTGCAATCGATTGTTGGGGGTTTCTCGATATGCTCCGGTCTGAGGAAACCGGTCGTTTGCTCCCTCGTCGTCTCCTGTCCCTTCCTTTTGGCTCAGACCTGGGGATCTTTCTCTCCTTGGTCGAGGCTCCGGAGGGTCCCCTTTCTTCCGGCGTTATCTACCACAACGGCGTCCCACACCGATTGCAGCCCGAGGACTGGGAGCTGCACTACCTGTTAGAGCAGGGACGGCCCACGGGCTTCCGCTTGTCCCTTACTCCACCTACGCCTCTGGAATTGTACTGCAGCGGTGAGACCCTAGCCACAATCCCAGTCGTGCGTCACGCTTCTCAGGGGAGGGCGCTGGTAGTGACCTTTGGTCTGTCGCGTACGGTCTGGCAGGGGCGTGAGGCCCGAGGAGTATATGAGTTTTCCGATTGGAGGACAGATTAGGCTTTTTTCTAACTCATATCCCCCATAAGGTCGAAGTGGACCTTGCGAGTCTTGAAGAGCCAGTGATCTTCCTGTTTGACCAGTTGGTCTTCGTAACGCCCGGCCAAACCATTGACCAAAGCGCCTTCGCCCTTGGATCGGACCACAACGATATAGCTCTTAGCAGTCGCCTCTTCACCATTAACCTTAATGATCTCGTTCATTACACAGTGCTTCACCATTGGCAGGCCGCCGGTTAGGGGGATATTTTTGAGGAAGGAGCTAAGGGCCTCTTTTCCCTTGTGTATGCCCCTCTTTCCAGCATCGAATGTGCCGTCTTCGGTGAATAAATCCACCCACTTATCAAATTCACCCCCGTCGAAGTGAAAGCAGTAATTAGCAATGGTTTCGTGGATGGCGTCTTTTTCTTCTAATACTGATGCCATAATAGACCTCCTTTTGGATTCATTCCCTTAGTACCCACCGAACCCCATGTCTGTGGTTGCCTGAGCTTCAGGTTCAGTACAAACGTTGACCAAGGCTGGTTTCCCGCTGGCTATAGCGCGCTCAATCGCCGGCCGGATATCATCCGGTTTCTCGACAAATTCGCCGTAGCCACCCAGAGCCTCGACCACCTTGTCGTAACGCTGGTACCCAAGCTCACGGCCGACGGTGCCTCCGGTCTTGCGCGAGGTAAAGCCCGCGTTGTTACAGACGACCACTACAATCGGTAAGTTATGGCGAATCGCAGAGTCCATCTCCATGCCGTTCCATCCAAAGGCACCGTCCCCACTCAGGACAAGCACGGGTTTGTCTGGCCGCCCAACCTTCACCCCAATGCCGAACGGAACGCCGACTCCCATGCAACCGTGCGGTCCAGCGTTGACGCTTGCACCAGGTTCGTAGATGGGAATTGACTGCCGACCGAAGTTGAGCGTTTCATGGCCATCGACCACGAGGACCGTGTCACGGCTGATCACCTCTCGCACCTCTTGGCAGAGACGAAGCGGGTGAATGGGAACCTGATCCGAATGGAGCAACGGAGCGGAGCGCTCCTCGTTCGACCGTTGCTTAGCCGCCAATTGTGCAACCCATACGGTTTCTCGGTTGGGGTCAAATTTGCCCGTGGCTTCTTCGGTTAGTTGCTGGAGAACGAGCTTCGCATCTCCGATAATGCCAACCTCAACTCCTCGGTTATGACCTATCTCTTTCCCGTCCAGGTTAACATTGATGAATTTAGCGTCCGGTGAGAAACGGGGCGCGCGCAAGAACGAGAGCATGGAGTTGGCCCGGGCGCCAATGACCAGTACCACGTCAGCCTCACGAAACGCCATTGAACGAGCAGCAGGGAAAGCCCGAACATGGTCTTCGGGCACGACTCCACGACCCTGAGGGGTAGTGTAGAACGGGAGTCCCGTTGTATCAATAAAGCGGCGGAGTTCCTCGCTGGCTCCAGACCATAATATCCCGCTGCCGGTGAGCACAATGGGGCGCTGGGCCTGACGCAAGATCTCAATCGCACGACGCACAAGAGTTGGGTCTCCTGCCGGACGACCCTCAACCCGGTAGTTGCTCGGCCAATAGATTTTCTCCTCCTCCACCTTGGCAGCAAGAATATCTCCGGGCAAGTCCAAATAGATCGGTCCCTTTTTCCCGTCCATAGCCTCACGAAAGGCAAGGCTGATATATTCGGGAATGCGGGAGGCCATATCGATCCGATATGCGGCCTTGACAACCGGCTTCATGATCGCCACCTGATCCATCTCCTGGAAGGCCTCCAGGGTTGTTGTACGTATCGCCGTAGAGCCACCGATGGCAATAACCGGCGCTGCATCAGCCCAGGCGTTGGCCAAGCCGGTAAGCGCATTTGCCGTTCCCGGACCCGCAGGAGTAATGCAAATACCAGGTTTGCCAGTTACACGGGAATAGGCATGAGCCATCATAGCTGCAGCCTGTTCATGGCGGACATAGGTACCCCTCATGCCCAGGTCTAAGCAGGCGCCAGCCGTTCCCGAAGTAGGCCCGCCCATCATAAAGAAGATAGCATCAACGTCCTCGTTTTTGAAACATTGAGCAATAACCTGTTCCCCACGCAAGGTTGCCATGATAAGCCCCCCATACTATTTTCTCATTGACTCATTCTTTCAAAGAATGAATCAATGGATAAATGGTTCAATTGCCCAGATTATACAGCCTTACTGTATTATCACAGGTGATCTTCTTCCTGACTTCCGGGGAAAGAGATCCCATGTGATTCTCTACATATTCCCGCGACTTGGGCCAAGTGCTGTCTGGGTGTGGGTAATCCGAGGCCCATATAACGTTGTCCTCACCGAGATCGGAAATTAGCTTGAGACCAATATCGTCCTCCTCAAATGAGACCCAAATTTGGCGGTGGAACAGCTCACTGGGCTTTATCGAAAGGTTTACCACATGATGGAGCTGTTTGTCGTACTCATGGTCCATTCGCCAAAGGAGATAAGGCACCCAGCCAATGCCAGCCTCGGCCAGCACAATCTTAAGATTCGGGTGGGTCTCAAGAGCACCACAAAAGATGATTTCACACAGCGCTTCATCCAGTTGCATTGGCACTGCTGACACAAATGCTGCAGTCTGACCCCGGCTCGTATCCGTCACATTGGCACTGCGGATACCACCGCCTAGGTGAAAGCTAATAGGAATGCCGGCCTCAGCAGCTACCGCCCATAGGGGTTCCCAGTCTTCGTGGAACACTGGTTTGACCGCGTCAAACACGCCAAACAGTGCACCTTTAAGGCCAAGCTTAGCAACCCTTTGCAACTCCTTAACCGCAGCCTCAGGGTCGTGCATGGGTAGGATAGGAATACCAATAAGTCTCCCAGGAGCAGCCGCGCAGAACTCAGCCAGCCACGAGTTGTAGGCCTCAAGGCAAGCAACCCTTAGCTCCTGGTCTTTGAACGACAGCGGCAGCGGCGGGCCATAAATAACCTGAGCATCTACCCCGTCGCGGTCCATATCTTCCAAACGATACTTTGGAGTCGAAGGTCGAAAGACCCAGGGCTCAGGCTCTTCATCCACCCCAGCGCGAGGAATAGCACCGGTCAATCTAGCTCCACGCATAGTGCCATAGTCGCCAAACGCCCAAGGTTTACCCTCGCACACCCATCTCCGCCCTGTGGGTGTTTCCTCTATTTTTGGTGCCTGGTCTTTGAATTTGGCTGACACTCGATCCTGCCACATTTGTGCAGGAATATAGGCAAGGTCCATATGGTCATCACCAGATACGAATTGATACTGCATGACAATCCCCTCCTTTTTTGTTGTTCTTTCCCCTGGGGTGCGTCACCTGTCTCTTACACCTTACCTTGCAGAAAAAAGGCAATCACAAGAGCATAGATCGCCAGGGCCTCCATAAAGGCAATACCAATGATCATCGGTGTCTGGATACGATCGGCTGCATTAGGGTTGCGACCAATTGACTCCATTGCCGCGGCTACTGCTCTCCCTTGTCCTAAAGCTGCTCCGAAGGCTGCACCCGCAATGGCAATGCCTGCGCCTATAGCAATGAGTCCTCCTACGTTTCCTCCTCCCTCGTCAGCAGCGAAAGCAAACCCCGAGGAGATTAGTAGCAATACTGCTATAGATGTGATGGTAGCTAACTTCTTCATTCTTCTTTCCTCCTTTCCTGCTCTCCAGAGCTAAGTGAGTGGGCACTCATCTCTTATCCTCCTCACCGCTCCTTGCCCTCTTAGATCCGAAAGAGCGTTTGTGATCAGTGTTCGCGGGCGATTGCCAGAGAAACGTAGATAACACTCAAGAGAGTAAACACAAACGCCTGAATGAGAGAAACAAATGCTCCCAAGGCGTAGAAGACCACAGGAATGATCAGCTTGGTGAGATCGGTAAAGATCTCCAACACAAGGTGGTCCCCTGTCATATTGCCAAAGAGTCTCAAGGCCAGGGAGAACGGACGAACAAAGTTATCGATCAACTCAAGGGGAACCATCAAAATCCCTAGCCACCATATAGGCCCAACAAAATGCTTGAGATAGGCTACCCCGTTCTCACTGAATCCGTAGTAGTTATAGAAACAAAAAGAAGTCACTCCTAGGGCAAAAGTAACATTGAAATTATTTGTTGGCGGAGAAAAACCGGGAACGAGACCTGTGAGGTTTGCCACTAGGATGAAAATAAAGAAGCTGCCATAGATGTGCACATAGCGCTTGGCATGGTGACCAAGAACTCCCTCAATCAGGCCTTTAAGCCCCTCAACTAGAAGCTCAGCCAAATTGCGCAGGGTCAAAGTAGCATCAGGTATTGCTGGATCGTGCGCCGCCATTAGTTGGCGATTAGCTAGGTAGGCAAAAAGAATGAGGAAGAGGGTAACAATGATAGAGGTGACTACATGGCCTGGCAGAGCCTTTATGCCGGGAATGACCTCAACCCATAGTAATGGATGCTCCATATCTCCTTTCCAAGAATATAAATAACATTACTTAGTGTTACTTGGCGCTTTGTGCTCGGTAATCAATGCTTGATTTGCTGAGGACCACTATCACGCAGGCAAGCAGGAGTAAAGAGATCCCTACAATAAAGCTACCGCCTTGGATAGAAAAACGAAGAAATAAAGCACTGATAAGAATAAGGAAAAAGGCCGCCTTTCCTATCAGCCAGAGAGCTGCTCGGGCCTTAGCTCTCTCTCCCGGTTGGGACAAGAGACTGCGAAGCAATTTTTTCAAAAGCCAAAAGTTAACTCCCATGACCACCCCGCCTAAAATAACACTTAGTGGGTGTAAGAGGCCCGTACCCCACCCCACAATCGCACTCACACCGACGAGGAGAAAGTTAAGCCTCTCGATCCTCTCTATGATCCTGTCCATCTTTTTCAGACCGCTGAAGAGTAACTATCAAGATATAGATGGCTCCACTCATTGCACCAACAGTCAGAAGAAGCGTGAACAGTGGGGAAGTGCCGAGATAGTTGTCAAGGTAGTAGCCGATGACGGCCCCTGCAGCAACCGACCAGCCTACCCCCAGAGCCAGGGCCCCAAGACGGCCATAGGTAGCAAGGGCGCTCTCTTTTGGCATAAAAAATGAGATTTCAGCTGTCAGTGTAGGAGAAGTGAAAAATTAAGAATTTTTAGTTTTTCGACTCATTATTGGTTCTGAGGCTGATCACTTATAAATCAGGATTGTATCTCCGACAAAACCTCTTTTGCTGCTCTCAGAGTTTCTTCAACATCTACCTCAGTGTGAGCCAGGGAAAGAAAAGAAGTTTCAAACTGAGAAGGTGGAAGATAAATACCTTTGTCCAGCATACCTCGGAAATACTGGGCAAATATCTGCGTATCACTTTGACTAGCCGCAGCATAATCTCTGACCTCGTCCACGCCAAAAAACAGGATAAACATGGATCCTATCTGGTTAACACAGGCACGTATATCAACATCTTGGATGGCCTGACGTAAGCCAGAGGCCATCATCTCCCCCAGACGGTCTAGATGGTCATAAGCCCCAGGTGACCTGAGCAGCTTTAGCGTCTCCACCCCAGCGGTTGTGGCCAAGGGGTTGCCTGAAAGTGTTCCTGCCTGATAGACCGGCCCATATGGGGCAAGAAGGTCCATGATTTCTCTTTTTCCGCCAACCGCTCCAACTGGGATGCCGCCACCAATGACCTTGCCCAGGCAGGTCAGATCCGCCTCGATACCGTATACTTCCTGCGCTCCTCCTTGGGCAAGCCTGAATCCAGAGATCACTTCGTCAAAAATCAGGACAATTCCTCTCTGTCTGGTTTCTTCCTGCAGGGTTTGTAGAAACCTAGGATCTGGCAGAACCAATCCCATGTTTCCCGGCACCGGCTCGACAATAATTGCAGCTATGTTATTCCCTTCAGCTTGCAGATAAGCCTCAACGCTGGGGACATCGTTGAACTCCGCCACTAGGGTCAGGCTGGTATAAGCCTCGGGTACGCCCGCGCTATCTGGTACGCCAAAAGTCATGCCTCCAGACCCTGCTCTGACGAGAAGAGCATCAGTGTGACCGTGATAGCAGCCAGAAAATTTTATTATCTTTGCCTTTCCAGTGTACGCCCGCGCCAAGCGAACAGCGGTCATGGTGGCCTCAGTACCAGAACTCACCAAGCGGACCTTCTCAATGGAGGAAAAGGCCTCGACAATCGCTCTGGCTAGCTCAATCTCTTTTGCTGTTGGTGCCCCGTAACTTGTGCCCCGACGGATAACATTCTCAAGAGCAGAGACAACCTGCGGATGGGCATGCCCAGCTATGAGAGGTCCCCAAGAGCCAACATAATCCAAGTACTCCTTTCCATCAGCATCAATAACACGGCTTCCCTTTGCTCTTTGGATAAAGAGAGGACTTCCACCCACTGCTTTCCATGCTCGTACCGGGCTATTAACCCCACCAGGAATTAATTCTTGTGCTTCAAAAAAAAGCTTATCTGACGTAGACATACACGCTCTCTTTTCTTTTCCCTGCTACCACCTGCCTCTAGTCTAGTCAAGCCAAAAGTTTTTTTCTTAGATAACTTAGGTAGTTCGGCTCCCTCCTCCTCTTTTCCCTTGTCTTGTGTCAAGAAAAAGTTTAGAAATGAACAATCCCTTCTTTTCCTTTTTCCTGATCAAAGAACAGAGTGTGATAGTGAGTACTTTTTTCTTGTTCTTCAGAGGTTTTTCTTCCCTCCTCTTCCAAGACAGAAAAAGTATTGGGCCAATACTGTGTGGATAACCCTGTGAGTACAACTTACTTTCTTTAACCTTTAAGCTTATTTATACACTTATCCACAGCTGTGGATAACCTAACTCTGAGTCCATCCAAACTCCAGGCAACTTGCTTTACTAAGCTGGTGAGGGTTGAGGTATGCAAAGGGTGTGGGATAAAACTCTCGATCTTCTCCTTGATAAGGTCGGCAAACATAATGTCGATACCTGGATCAAGCCCATCCGCTTTATCGCCTTGCGTGACCACACCCTTCATCTCGAAGTTCCCAGTCCCCTCTTTCGTGACTGGCTCATGGCTAACCTCCTTAAGCCTCTTGAGGAAACCCTCACCGCTATTCTGGGTTATCCCGCCCAAGTCTCTATCCATGTCAACTCTACTAAACAACACGAACTCTTTCCCCTCTTCACCCCTGAGGAGCTACCCAAAGCTTCTCCCTCCTCCAATCATCGTACTAACCTCATTTCCAACTATACCTTTGCTAACTTTGTGGTTGGAGCTGATAACCAGTTTGCTCATGCTGCAGCTCAATCAGTGGCTTCCTCTCCGGCCGATCGTTATAACCCCCTCTTCATCTATGGGGGGGTGGGCTTGGGTAAAACCCATCTGGTCAATGCCATTGGCCACGAAATCTTTGGTAAAAGAGCCTCCAAGAAGTGTTTCTATGTCTCCTCTGAGTCCTTTACCAATGAGCTCATCTCTAGCCTGCGCCGTGACAAGATGGATGACTTTAAGAGCAAGTTCCGTCAGGTTGATGTGCTCATTGTCGATGATGTGCAGTTTCTCTCGGGTAGGGAAAGAACTCAGGAGGAGTTCTTTCACACTTTTAACTCTATCCACGACAAACACAAGCAGATTGTGCTCACCTCGGACAAGTTCCCCAATGAGATCAAGGGACTGGAGGAGAGACTAAGAAACCGCTTTGCTTGGGGGCTCATTGCTGACATCCAGCCTCCTGACCTGGAGACCCGGGTGGCCATTCTGCAGAAAAAAGCTCTACTCCAAAACATTGCCTTACCTCAGGAAGTAGCCCTTTTCATTGCCTCCAACCTCACCTCTAATATTCGTGAGCTCGAGGGCGGCCTCACCCGTCTAGGGGCCTTTGCCTCTATCTCTCACTCTGCCATCACCATTGAGTTGGCTCGCCAAGCCCTCCACAATCTGCTCAAGGGCAAAACCAAGGAAATCTCAGTTGAGATGGTACAAAAGGCCGTGAGCAAATACTATGGGTTAAGAGTGGGAGATATCACCTCAAAGAAGCGCTCTCATCTCATCACCTTGCCTCGGCAGGTAGCCATGTACCTGTGTCGCAAGCTCACACAGATTTCCTATCCCATGATCGGGCTGAGATTTGGGGGTAAGGATCACACCACAGCCCTGCATGCGGTTAATACCATAGAGAGACGGCTAAAGGAGGATGCTGAGCTGAGGGCTACCATCGAAAAGATCGATAGCCTCATCTCTGGAAGGCGCGGCTAGGTTGTGGAAAACCCTGTGGAAAACCCTGTGGAAAACCCTGTGGAAAGTTGTGAATAACTTTTTCTCATATGAGTTATCCACAGATTAGTCCACAGGGTTTTCCACAACCTATAAGAAAAATTAGCTAAAAAAATCAATGGGTTAAATTTTTTGTCCACATATTCACAGCCCCTACTACTATAAGATTATAATATATAAGAATTAATAGTAGTAAGAAGAAGATAAGAGAGGAGGTTGTTATGGAGTGCATTGTTGAGAGAGAGGAAATACTTCGTTGTCTTTATCTTGTTCAAGGTGTAGTAGAGAAAAGAACTCCTCTTCCTATTCTCGCCCACGTTCTGATTGAGTCTTCAGGGGAAGACTTGTCTTTAGGTGCCACTGACCTAGAGATCGGAATTAGGCAGAAGTGCAAGGCAGATGTGAAGAAAGGAGGAGCATTTACAGCTGACGCACGAAAATTATACGAGATTGTCCGAGAGTTTCCTCAGGGACCAGTAGTGCTGAGGTTGGCTGATAGCGGATGGGTAGAGGTCAAAGGAGAAAAGTCTCGGTTCCGTATAGCCAGTCTTGACCCCAGAGAGTTCCCGACTATGTCGACTCGCTCTTCTTCGAATGAAGAGAAAAATGCTACAGAGGGCGAGGAAACACTCCCAACTTCGGTATTCCTTCCCAGAGAAGTAATGAAAGAGATGGTGGAAAAAACCCTGTTTGCTATTTCTTCTGACGAAACTCGCCCAAGCTTAAGCGGAGTCCTTTTAGAGGTTGATAATTCATCTGATGGCGGCCCTGGAAAACTACGCATGGTGGCAAGTGATGGACATAGGCTTTCCCTCATTGAAAAACTTGTTCCAAGTGAGGGAGACCGCCCCCTAGACCCTAACTCTTGGCCATTGGTCATTTTACCCCGCAAGGGGCTAGTGGAGACTCGTAAGCTTATTGAGAGGGGTGATGGAGAAGTAGAGATAACTGTTCAGGGAGTCATTGCTGGTCTCAAGCAGGGGTCCACAGAGCTATCCATGCGTCTCATAGAAGGGGAGTTTCCGGATTATCGACAGGTGATTCCCACTCAGAGTAAACATCTTCTCTCTTTCCAAAGAAATGATTTCTTCAATGCTATTCGTAGGCTTCTGATTCTTACTACAGAGCGCTCGCGAGGGGTGAAGCTAGATGTCGAAAAAGGGAAAATGGAACTATCAGTAAATAACCCGGACCTTGGCGAAGGGGTGGAAGAGGTAGAAACTGATTATACGGGGGGTGAACTCACTATTGGTTTTAACGGTCGCTACCTTGTTGACATGTTAAGCGTTTTGGAGGAGGGAAGCCGCTTGCAGATGACTCTCAATGACGAAGTTAGCCCTGGTGTAATCCGGGTAGAAGGTAACGAAGACTATCTCTACGTTCTTATGCCTATGAGGATATTTTAGTTCCGACCCATAGCTTAATTTGGCCTCTCGAGCCGACGCTCCACTTAGTTGCAAGACCATTTTGCTAGCTAACTATTTTTCTATATGAAGCCTTTATCTTTTTATAAATTAAATAAAACCTTATTATATATTTTCATTATAAATCGCTTTTGTATTTACTTACAAAATGAGTTGTGATATGGTATTTTAAAGGACTATTTTTTATCAGAACATATTTCTAATTCTCTGAAAGTAGAGAAAAAACTATGGATAAACAAGAGTATGGGGCAGACCATATAAAGGTACTGGAGGGGCTTGAAGCTGTCCGTAGGCGGCCAGGAATGTATATTGGTGACACCTCTGAGCGAGGACTCCATCATCTGGTATTCGAGGTTGTGGATAATTCTGTGGACGAGGCTATAGGCGGATACTGTGATAATATCTTAGTCATTATCCATAATGACAACAGTGTTACAGTTGAGGACAATGGTCGTGGTATCCCGGTAGACATTCATTCTACAGAAGGAGTTTCCGCTGCTCAGGTCGTTATGACCAAGCTTCATGCAGGAGGGAAATTTGACAAAGGTGCCTACAAGGTCTCAGGTGGACTCCATGGCGTTGGCGTCTCCGTGGTCAATGCCCTCTCTGAGTTACTTGAGATGGAGATCAGGAGAGGAGGAAAATTCTACCTGCAGAGGTACCGAAGAGGACATCCAGAGGAACCCCTCAAAGAATTAGGCAATACCCAAAAGATCGGAACAAGTATCACCTTTAAACCAGACCCTCTTATATTTGAGGTCAGCGAGTTTAGCTTCGATATGCTCTCACAAAGGCTCAGGGAGCTTGCGTTCCTAAACCGGGGTCTCTTTATTGCCATAAAAGACGAGCGAGATCAGAAGCATCATGAGTTTCTCTACGAAGGCGGCATTGTCTCTTTTGTTGAGCATCTTAATCGGGCAAAAACCCCTCTCTACCCCAAAGTAATTCATCTGCAAGGTGAGAAGGAAGGAACTCAAATAGACATTGCCATGCAATGGAACGACGGATACACCGAAAGCATTTACTCCTTTGCCAACAACATTAACACCATAGAAGGGGGGACCCATCTTATTGGCTTTAAGTCTGCCCTTACTCGGACGGTGAATGCTTATGCTGTAGCTAACGGTTTCCTCAAAAAGGATCAGGAAAGTCTTCAAGGTGAAGATATTCGCGAGGGACTAACAGCCATTATTAGCGTGAAGGTTATTGAGCCTCAGTTTGAGGGGCAGACCAAGACTAAACTAGGAAACAGTGAGGTAAAGGGGGTTGTCGAGGCCTTAGTGAATGAAAATCTCTCTAATTACTTTGAAGAGCATCCAGCTGAGGCAAGGAAGATTGGACAAAAGGGAATAGAGGCAGCCAGAGCAAGAGAGGCAGCCAGAAAAGCAAAGGAGTTAGCTAGGAGAAAAGGAGCTCTTGACTCGGGCTCTCTGCCAGGAAAACTAGCCGACTGTCAGGAGAGAGACCCAGCTTTAAGCGAACTCTTTATTGTCGAAGGAGACTCAGCTGGAGGATCTGCCAAACAGGGACGAGATCGACGCACCCAGGCTATTCTACCACTGCGAGGAAAAATCCTTAATGTGGAAAAGGCTCGCTTTGATAAGATGCTCTCCTCCCAGGAGATTAGGATTCTTATTACTGCTCTGGGTACAGGTGTGGGAAAGGAAGATCTAGATCTTGCTAAGCTGCGCTACCACACAATTATCATCTTGAGCGATGCCGATGTTGATGGTTCACACATTCGCACTTTGCTGCTGACCTTTTTCTATCGGCACTTCTCAGAGATCACTGAGAAAGGACATTTGTATATTGCTCAGCCTCCCCTATATCGGGTTAAGAAGGGTAAACAGGAAAAGTATCTCAAGGATGAAAATTCATTAGAGGAATTTTTAATTGATCTTGGTATAGAAGGAATATCCCTTATTGGCAGTCAGTCCTCAGCAACCAACCCTCAGATATTGGAGGGAGTCGCCCTGGAGGGAGTAACCCTTAAGAATTGGGTCAGAAAAGTATTCCGCTATGAAAAGATCCTCGACTTGGTTGAGCGCCGGGGGCGCAACCGCCACATTGTTTCTTCCTTATTCTGTCAAGATGAATTTTCTCCAGATAATTTTAAAGACAGAGATTCTATAGCCAGACACTTTACCGGAGTAAAAGAATGGATCTCTGCCAGTGCTCCAAGCTTATTGCCCCTTTCCTTTTCTATTGAAGAAGACACCAGACAAGGCACTTACCGCCTTATTGTTGGTGCTAGTGCAAACGGAACAGGCCTGAGAGTGACTATTGATGAAAAATTTATTCGCTCTCCAGAGGGAGAAGAACTGAGAAAACTGGGCGCAGACCTACAGGCAATAGGAAGACAACCGTTCACCTTAAGGGAAAAGGAGGAGACCTCTCTGTTCCATACCCCTCGAGAGGTGGTTGATTGCCTGTTTGATCGGGCCCGAAAAGGCATTGAGATCCAGCGCTACAAGGGTCTAGGAGAGATGAATCCTGATCAACTTTGGGAGACTACCATGTCACCGGATACTCGTACCCTCCTGCAGGTTAAGATCGAAGACGCTTATGAAGCTGACGAAATATTTTCTACTCTCATGGGAGATGAGGTTGAGCCTCGACGCAAGTTTATAGAGGAAAATGCTCTTAACGTGAGGAACCTTGATATCTAGGGGAGATTAAAAAGTGGAAGACAACCTTAAGGTGCAGAGGATTCCAGTCAATATTGCTGATGAAATGCGTCAGTCCTATCTGGACTATGCCATGAGCGTCATTATTGGCCGGGCTCTTCCAGATGTGCGTGATGGCCTGAAGCCTGTGCATCGCCGGGTTCTATATGCAATGTATGACCTAAGTAACGACTGGAACCGGCCGTACAAAAAGTCTGCCCGTATTGTCGGCGACGTTATTGGTAAGTACCATCCCCATGGAGACGCTGCGGTATATGACACGATTGTGCGTATGGCCCAGGACTTCTCTATGCGCTATCCCCTTATTGACGGACAGGGCAACTTTGGTTCTATGGATGGGGACCCACCTGCGGCCATGCGCTACACTGAAATCCGAGTAACTAAAATTGCTGGTGAGCTCCTTGCCGACATTGATAGGGAAACCGTAGATTTCACCCCCAATTATGACGATACCACTGAGGAGCCAGAAGTCTTACCCTCTCGGATTCCTAATCTCATAGTTAATGGCTCCTCTGGAATCGCAGTAGGGATGTCCACCAATATCCCTCCTCACAATCTTAGGGAAGTGGTAGATGCCATCATTGCCCTGATCAAGGATCCTTACCTCTCTGTTTCTAGCCTCATGCAGTACATTCCTGGACCTGATTTTCCCACGGGGGCCTTTATTTATGGAAGATCTGGAATTGCAGAAGCATACAAAACAGGTAAGAGCATTATTCAAATGCGCGCCCAGACATTTACTGAAGAAGACAAACGTACCGGCAAGGCCAACATAATTGTTTCAGAGATTCCTTTTCAATTAAACAAAGCCCGCCTTATCGAGCGTATAGCCGATCTAGTCAATGAGAAGCGCATAGAGGGAATTGATGACCTAAGGGATGAATCCGACCGTGACGGCTTGAGGATTATGATTGAGCTCAAGCGGGATGCTGTACCGGCAGTGGTTCTCAATCAGCTATACAAACTCACTCCTATGCAAGAATCTTTTGGAGTAATCATGCTGGCCATTGCTGAGGGTAGGCCCAGGCTCCTCACGCTCAAGGATATGCTCCTCTTTTTTCTTAACCACCGTCGACAGATTCTAAGAAAGCGAACGGAATTTGATCTAAGGAAAGCCGAGGATCGACTTCATCTCTTAGAAGGGTTCAAGATTGCGCTTAGTGACCTCGATAGTGTCATTCGGATTATCCGTCAGGGGCAAAGCCCGTCCGCTGCTAGAGAGGGACTTATACGTCATTTTAGCCTAAGCGAAAACCAAGCACAGGCGATCCTGGAGATGCGTCTCCAGCGTCTTACCCAAATGGAGCAAGAAAAGCTCTTTACCGAACACCAGCAAACCACAGATCTCATCCATCAGCTTAAAGATATTCTCGCCAATCCACAAGAAATCGACAAAATTATTGTTGAAGAACTCCAAGAGGCTAAGGAAAGATTTGCCAATGAGAGGCGTACCCAGATTGTGGATGAGACCGCTGAGATCTCTATCGAAGATATGATTGCCAATGAGGATATGGTGGTCACTATATCTCACGAGGGGTACATAAAGCGAAACCCGGTTACCCTTTATCGGGCTCAGCGGAGAGGAGGAAAAGGAGTTATAGGGCTAAACACCAGAGAGAAGGACTTTGCTGAAAGCCTTTTCATTGCCTCAACTCATTCCCCTCTTCTTTTCTTTACTAATGCTGGAAGAGTGTACCAGGTAAAAGTGCATGAACTACCTCAGGCTGGCCGTGCTGCCAGAGGAAAAGCTGTTATTAACTTGCTCCATTTAAGCGAGGGGGAGAGATTATCGGCCTCCCTTCCTGTACGAGAATTTCAAGAGGACCATTTTATTGTTTTTGCTACGCGCAAGGGCATAGTCAAAAAGACAGAATTAATGGCTTACGCCAATCCCCGCCGGGGCGGTATGATCGCCATTGCTCTAGGTGAAGGAGATGAGGTCATTGGTGTCAAGCTTACCGATGGGAGACAGCATCTTCTTCTCTCCACCGGCAATGGACAAGCAATACGCTTCTCAGAAGAAGAAGTAAGACCTACTAGCAGAGGTACATACGGTGTGAGAGGGATTACCCTGGAGGAAAAAGATGAAGTGGTTTCCTTGGAAATTCTTGGTCAGGGAGCAACTATTCTCACTGCTTCCTCCCGAGGATATGGAAAAAGAAGCGTTATGGACGAGTATAGGGTACAATCCCGCGGGGGAAAGGGCGTCATCACTATGCGTACTACGGACAAGATAGGAGAGGTTATCAGAGTACAGCAGGTGACAGACGACGATGAGATGATTTTAGTAACGGATAAAGGGAGAATCATCCGGCTACGGGTCAATGAGATCAGAGTAACCGGCCGTAACACCCAGGGGGTTCGCCTTATAGAGATAGGTCCAGATGAGCGGGTGGCAAGCCTAGCCCGCTTGGCGGAAAAAGAGGAGGGAGAAGAGATCCACTAAATATTCTCATCCCGCCTTTTGGGCAGAAGGATGAGTATGGCTACTGCCCATATGCCGAATAACAAGCCCAAGATTGTCCATAGGGTCCTCGGATAACCATTGTTATAAGCAAACAGGCGGCAGATAACGCCATCAAGTATATGAATCAAAATGGCGGTGTGAAGTAGCGTTGACCAGCCAATATCCGGGCTTATAAATTTCAGTCCAGTGAAGTAGCCGAAAGCAACTTCCAGACTCATTAACTTGACCCCCCTTTCCCCTGCCACTATACTCGGTATACATCAATATGTGAAATAGGAACCGGCTGTGCAGACGGAAAAAACCCTCTCTCAATGGCTCTACAGTCTTGGTGAGGAGAAGCTTACCCAGTTTGCCAAAGAAGTTATAGCTAACCCTCGCTTTGCTGAGTCAGTAAGTAAAGCTTTTGAACGGGCAGCCCATACCAAAGGCCAAGTAGACCGAAACATTGATACAATCCTCGGATTCTTAAACATTCCCTCTAAGGCGGACTATAATAAGCTCCTTGCTAAAGTTGAGGCGGTTCAGGGGAGTTTGGTCAATCTAAACATCAAGCTTGACCGTCTCCTGGACACGAAAAAAAAGCCTGGGCCTGCTCCTCGGCGTCGCTGAGCAGTAGTTATATCATCACGGCCTTTTACCTCTTACCTCTGTTTTGCCGACGGCGGGAAGAAGAATCAGAACCCATAGCCCGATAATTAGCGTATCGTTCGGGGCAGAGGTGACAGGAGATTGCCTCTAACTGGTTAATCTTAACCAGTTCTTGCTCCAAGACAGGTACCTGCGCAATAATGGGTAGAGGACGGCTCCCTCTTCCTCCGGCGACAGACAAGTAAGATAGGAACGATTTAAAACTGGCGAGAGGAGAAATAAGGGAGAGTCTTTTTTCAGCTTCTGATATGATTCTATGGCTTCATTCACTACTCTTGCCATGCTGTGGAGAAAGGAGAAGCTTGTGAGGGACCCGGGTGGGAAACAAGTTAAAATGGGGGTATGGGGAATAGTTGTGGGCAAAGCCTTCTGTCTGATACTGAGCTTTATGGTTTTTGGGCTTATTGTCTGCCAAAGAGCTATTAGCTCTGCATGGCGAGAGTCTGACTTTTCTCATCGACGTGTCGTTGCCTATCCATTCACTCCTCCACAAAGCTTAGGAGACCTGCAGGCACAGACGGTCGTTGGTTCACCCCGAAATTATGTCTTTCAAGAAAAGGACACCATTCTCGATGTTGCCCGCTACTTTGACCTTGGCTATAACGAGTTGCACGAGGCCTACCTTACTGTAGACCCTTGGCTTCCTCCCAGAGGAGAGACTATGACAGCCCCAACCCAATGGGTTCTTCCCTCATCAGGATATAAGGGAGTGGTCATTAACATTCCAGAGATGCGTCTCTATTATTTTCCTCTATCAATGGGCGACTTTTCTCAGCAAACCGTTATAACCTTTCCTGTAGGTCTAGGTAGGGAGGAGTGGCCAACTCCCCAGGTCAAATTCAGGGTACGTGGGAAGACAGAAAACCCTACCTGGGTCATCCCCGAATCCATCAAGAAAGAACGTATTGAGGAGAAAGGCTGGACAGAGAACTTTATACCTGGAGGACATCCAGATAATCCACTTGGTGCCTACCGCATTGAGTTGACACTACCCATTAGTGGCAGCTACGCTATTCACGGAACTAACAATCCCTGGGCGGTGGGACGGCTTGTAACCCATGGTTGCGTCCGTCTCTATCCAGAGGATATTAGAAAGTTTTTTCCCATGGTAAGTCCGGGGGTAAAGGGAGAGTTTATCTATGAGCCGGTGAAGGCTGGTGTACATAACCACAAGGTATATGTAGAAGTACATAAGGACATCTACAATCTCACCTCTGATTTGCACTATGAGGCACAAAGGATTCTACAGCAGACCGGGCTAGAACCCTTTGTTGATAATGCGCGGCTAGCTATAGCTCTTGAGGAGAGATCTGGTGTTCCCGTCAATGTTACCAAGAGGGGTAGATGGAAAGCCGGCCTTGCCCAGCAAAGGGGTAAAGATGGTAAAGGAGTACTGTGGGAGTAATATAATGTCAAGTCGTTGATATCACCCCTGAGGTGGTAGAGGCGGTGAAAAGGGTGGATGTGACTGAAGGAATCTTCTGCGTCTACGTTCCCCATGCCACTGCCGCTATTGTGATTAATGAAAACGATGATCTCCAAGTGGGTGAGGACCTCCTTGACGCTTTGAACCGTCTCATTCCAGAAGGTATCTGGCGACACGATCGAATCGATAACAACGCGGCCGCACACATTAATACGTCTATCCTTGGTCCGAGTGAAACAATTCCCATACGTGATGGCCAGCTTCTCCTTGGTATCTGGCAAGCGGTGATGTTGGTGGAATTAGACGGCCCACGCGAGCGCAGGCTGATTGTGACTGTGAGTTAGGAGGTAGAAAGGTGATTCGAATAGATCCTGGTCTTTTGGGGAAAGAGGTAGAGGCTGGTACTTTTACTGTGAGCGCGGAGGATATTCGTGCCTTTGCAAAGGCAGTTGGTGATCTTAACCCTCTTTACCTTGAAGCCGAATTCGCCCGCAGAGCTGGATACCCGGATGTGATTGCTCCGCCAACATTCTGTATGCAGCTGCGAGGCTCACGCATGCTGCCAGAGGTAGATCTGGAGCCGGACTTTGTGGGATTACACGCTGGGCAGGAGATCGATTTCTATGATGAAATCTATGCCGGGCAGACATACACGACTACGGCCAAGATCGCCTCAGTATATGAGAAGACCGGACGTAGTGGCCCTATGGGAGTTATTATGAGAGAAATGGAGATTAAAGACCGCTTGGGAAAAAAAGTGGTGGTACTGCGTGAGCGACAGATTGTTCGCTCGCCAGAGAAGAAAATATAGGGCTTGATATGAGTTCTAGTTTTGCAAAGGATCCAAGTCTATCGCCGAGGCTATTTGCTGATATTGAGGTCGGTGATGAGATTGGCCCGGTGACACGGGTGCCAACCACAGAGGCCGTGAAGCGCTATGCCGAAGTTACAGGGATCACTGATCGTCGGTTCCTTGATCTTGATCGTGCTCATCAGACGGGCTTTCATAGACTTATTGTTCCCGGTCCCCTGAGCGCCACATTCCTAGCCCAAATGTTAAGGGACCACTTTGTTGGCTGGCAGTTTCTCTCCTTAAACACGAGTTTTCGTACTCCCATAGCCCATGGGGATACCTTAACTCTTTGGGGAACGGTTACCGAGAAGGCATGGCAGGGTGAAATGGCAATCGTTCACTGTGATCTTGTTGCAGAGAACCAGCAGGGTGAACGCGCTATTGTGGGTACAGCGGTTCTGAGCCTGTGTGAATCAAAGCCATAGCTTTTCTATTTTGCTTGCCCTTCCGCGAAACCCATATACGATCTGAAGCTATGCAGCTATGCATAGATAGGCCCGTGATTTCGACAATATTTCTGGTGCTGCTGGGTATCCTCCAGGGGGTGACCGAGGTTTTGCCTGTGAGCAGCTCCGGCCATTTAGTTATCGCCCAAAGCCTTATTCCCGGGTTTCACCAGCCAGGCGTGCTCCTTGACGTCAGCCTTCACTTGGGCTCATTAGTGGCCGTTCTGGTTTATTTTCGCCGTGATCTTATTAACATGGCCTCTGCCTTGGTTCTTCCTCACAACTCGGCCTACGCTCCGGCCCGCCGATTGTTATGGCTTGTTCTCATTGGTTCACTCCCTGCCGCCCTTATTGGGTTCTTGTTTCGCCAGAATGTTGAGCGGCTTTTCTCCGAGGTATGGGTGTCAGGAGCGATGCTTTTGGTTACTGGGGTCCTCCTCTTTATTAGCGACCGGCTAGAGGGAAAAGGGAGAGCACTCGATCGCATGCATGCCCGTGACGCTTTGACTGTAGGTTTAGCCCAAGGGCTAGCAATCTTACCTGGTCTTTCCCGTTCAGGAGCAACTATTTTTGCCGGTATTTTTGCCGGGGTAGAACGAGGGCTAGCCTTGCGCTACTCTTTTTTGCTGTCTATCCCGGTCATTATTGGTGCTTTTGTCCTCGAAGTTGTTACGCATGCGGCCCAGTGGAAACAAAACATTGACGTTGCGGGATATAGTGCGGGGACAGTAGCTGCTTTTTTAGTAGGGTACTTGAGCATCCTTGTGTTGCTCAGGGTGTTGCACTCCCGGCGGCTTTCGTTTTTTGCCTATTACTGTTGGGTGGTGGGTGGAGGAGTATTATTTATGGAAACCTTATCACTGTGGCCCTAGGCCTGGCTTGAGCAAATAACTGACCTATGCCTTCTCAGGAACCGTTCCTTTCTTTTGTCAATGAAGAGGAGATCCGACGTCAGAGGAACAAGGCGCGAGAGCTACGTCAATCGCAATGGTGGAAGAGACGGCGGGCTAGTGGTATATGCCATTACTGTGGCCGGAAGTTCCCCCCCCAACAACTTACTATGGATCACAGGGTCCCTCTGGTTCGTGGAGGTAGGTCTACCAAGGGAAATGTGGTACCGGCATGCAAAGAATGTAACGTCAAGAAGAAGCATAGCCTTCCCTTTGATTGGGAATGAGCTAAGCTAGAATAGCCGGAGGGGATAGATGTCAACACAGGCTCTCGTCCTTTGTCTTGACGGGTTTGGGCCAGAATACTGGGAGAAAAGCCCTATGTCTAACCTGCGACGAGCGGTGGCTGCAGGCTTCATGGTAACCGGACATTCCATGCTTCCCTCTGTGACCAATGTGAACACAGTCTCCTTAGTTACCGGGGCATTCCCCCAGGCGCACGGCATTACTGGTAACTTCTCATTTGATCCGGCCACAGGGAGAGAGGGGCTCATGGAAGAAGGGCGCCTGGTGCTAATACCCACGGTATTTGAGCAGGCAAAGACGGTAGGCATGCGATCTGCTTTGATCACGGCCAAGGGTAAGCTCCTTAGCCTCCTGGGCCGGGGGGCAGACCTATGTGTATCTGCGGAAAACCCGCCTTCAGACTTTCACTCCGCACTGGGTTCTCCACCGCCGATCTACTCTCTAGAGATTAATTACTGGGTACTTAGGGCGGTTCGTGAGGTAATCAAAAGAAAAAGTTATGACCTTGTTTATGGCTTCACCACTGACTATGCAATGCATAAGCACTCTCCCCAGGACGAGCGTTCTCAGGAACACCTGCTCCACATTGATGCCCTGGTAGCAGAGATTCTGAATGAGGCCCCTGACCTTGCCTTCTTTGTCACTGCCGACCACGGCATGAACCACAAGCAGCAGGCCATAGATCTGGAGAAATGGCTGCGCCAGAAGGGTATTGCCGTTAGAGTGATCTCTACCATTCGGGACAAGTATACCGACCACCATTGTAACCTCTCCGGATCGGCATATGTTTATCTGGAAGATCCATTGACACAGGACAAGGTGAGGGAGCTGCTTATCTCTCATCCCGCCGTCGAAGAGGTTTACCCTCGGGCCCAGGCAGCCAAGAGCTTTCGGCTTCTACCAGAGAGGATCGGCGATTCATTGGTCCTGGCAGAAAAAGACTACCTATTTGGTACTCTCTCGACAGATCTGAGCGGGTCGTCGTCAGAGAATGAGCATTGCTTGCAGGAGACGAGGATTAACCTTCGTTCCCACGGTTCACGGCATGAGAGCGCCGTGCCTATTATGGGTACCCATACCTTAGATTACGGGCCTTATACGCATAATCTAGACGTGACTCGGGCCCTGAAGTCGTTCTTTCAGTAAAGCATACCACTTGTCTTTTGCTGCCAACTTGGAACCATAAGGGCTTGTTCTCTCCCAGCCTGATCCTACACCCAGGGAATCGCTGTTTGTGAAGTGTTGCCCTATGGCGGCGTCTGGAAGAGGAGGTAGGTCAGGCCAGTGCTGGGTGAGAATGTTTATCGGACACTCCCACCTACTAAGATGATCCAATGAATGGTTTTTCGTCTGGTTGCTTCAGCTGACGGCTGTTGTAACTGTCCTTTTTTGGGCTTGGGCAAGTGTTCCGGATTGGCGTGCAGCGGTTTCCTTGGCAGCATCGTCTTGGAAACCGAAATTTGGATTAGGTTTTGGGACATTGGATTGTTATCAAATAATGGTTGACAATTGCTTCTCTTTGGATTATGAAGCAATTACGGTAGCTTTTTCTTTGGGTATTGTGAAATACCCAACACAGACAAGAGGGGTGTCTAATAGCTGCTGGATAGTGGTGTAGCGGTATAGGAAGAGGAGTTCTTAGGCTGAGGAGATCTGGGAGTAAAGAGTGGTCAAGATCTGGAATAACGAAGGAGGGAGAAAGTATGGCGCTTATAGCTGTATCAAATGAGTATCGTCGAGTGATCCGGGATAGCCGGCAAAAGTTAGGACTAAGCCAGGGTGCTCTGGAGAAGACTTGCCGACTGGGAAAAACCTATGTGTGGTATGTGGAGTCAGGAAAAACCCAAAGTACCGATCCGACTCAGCTCACCCGACTTATTAAAGCTCTGCATAGACAGGCCGAGAAGGCGAAAGCACCGGTCAAACTTCAAGCCAGCCTAGCTAAGGTCCTGAACGGGATAGAAAAGCAGAAAAAAGTAAAAGTAAGTTAGTCACAACTGGTGCTGGGGCGGGAATAACCGGACAAAGTCTTGGAAGAGGAGAGGAACCTCTAACCGTAGAGGCTCTTCCTCTCCAACCCCCATACCCTCTGCTGACAATATTCCGCGTTCTTCTCCATCTAATAATCCCTCTCGATAGTCTCTGGCAGTAGCCAGGGGGGATGCCTTTCTCTTTTTTTGGCAATCATTCTCTTTGCTCAGGTTCTTGGTTGTTACTGGAAACATAATCTTCATCTTTTCTTCACACTCTTGAAAAATATCGTCGGCATTTGCTACTGACAGGAGGAAAAAGCCGATGAAGAGAATTCTCGTGACTGAAGACGAGGTCAGTATTTCGAACCTCATCTCCTATAACCTGGAACAGGTCGGCTATAGGGTAGTAACCGCCTTTGACGGCGAAGAAGCCATACGCCTAATAGAAAGCTTCCGTTCTCACTTGCTGACCCTCGATTTGCTGCTCTCGCAGAAAAGCGGCTGGCAGGTGCTGGACTTTATCCGCAACCACCCACGCCAACAGATTTCCCTGCTACCGGTCATTGTGGTGAGTGCCCTGACTTCTCCCCAGCTCAAACAGGAGCTATGCCCATGGGGGGTGCAACACTGCCTGAGTAAGCCTTTCTCCATCACCCAGCTCTGTTCCTTGGTGACAGATCTGCTAGAGGGCAATCCTAGCTTGACCTGGGCCGGAGATCTGTAGAGCTTGGGTCCATATAAAAGACGTTCACAGAATTTTCCACCAATTGTCACACAGAAAGGGTTTAGACCGGCCAGAAGGCCATAGAGTCCTTCAAGGCTCGGTAGAACCAAAAAAGCAGCCATCCACAAAGAAGGAAGGTAGCGCTAACAAAAGTCGCTTCCGTTATAGTCTCCTTGCTGAACTTTCCTGTTGCCCAGGATTTCACCTTTGGCCAAGCCCAGGGACGAAAATAAAGGACTCGTAGAAGGACAGGACGTATCTCTCTTAGTGGACTTTTACAGCAAGGATACCTAGTGCCAGTTACGCGATCATGACGGACCTATGAAAAGTGTGTGAAGAGAATAGGGAGGTTTGTCAGCTGGATCGACTGAGGCGGTTGCCCTTTTTGCCCGAACAAGGAGGCCTCTATGGATTTTATCCCCTTAGTAGCCCAGCCGCTACTGCTGGGGTTTGCCCCAGCGTTTATCCAACCCACCTTCCAGCGTTGGCTTGTACTGTTAGTAGGGGCCATGGTTGCCCCTGGCGGCCACACCCTCAGCAACCTCTTGCGCACGGTGAGTCCCCTGGCCTGGGGTCATCAAAGTTACCTTGCTCCTGCAGCATAGCGAGAATGAAAAGGGCAAAAGTCGAGCTTAGAGAGCGTTTTGAAATTCCAGTTTACCCTGCAAGTAAGCGCAGCATCCGATGGACACTGGCCAGATACACCATTGCTTCACTCGAACGGGTCTGATGCTCACAGTCTTTGCTCAAGCGCCGATACCGTCCCAACCACCCGAACGCGCGTTCCACTACACACCGGCGCGGCACTACTACAAAGCACTCAGGCCCAATAGACCAGCGCTCTGATCAGCCTTTGCTCCTATGCAAAGCTATGCTAGCTAAAGAAGAAGAGAGGGATATTACAAGAAGATTACAGAGAGATGTTTTGTATGTGAAAAGAAACGGCTGGCGTCGTTTTATACTTGCAAGCAAGGATTGCAATCTGTACAGTGTTGGCATGGATTAACCATTCATCCATCGCCTCCTGACCCCCTGGGGCTTCATTGCTGGCTCCAGGGGGTCATTCCATATCAAGTAGCACGCTAAATCTAACCTTATAGATAGGACGGGTACAAGAGATCTCGGCTTTTGTTGTAGGGGCGAATCTTGTATTCGCCCTGTTGCTGCGGCCTCTTATCTGGGGCGATCATAAGGGCCGCCGATCGCGGGTCGCCCCTACGTTAGTACTCATGGTCGGTGGTTTGATTTAGTCAAGCGGTTCCTTTTCCTGTTGGGCAAGGGCCCTACTTTCAATCCGTTGGAAGGCACGCTGAAAATCGTTGGTCGAGGCCAGGAATAAGAGCATCAAGCGACGACTGTTAATAAAATATCCCAGGGTCTGTCTAAAAGATGCTGGGTAATCCTAAAATTCCAAAGACATTATTCCAGTGTGCAGAAATTTATGTGGTAGACCAATTAGTCTTGCGCTCACCTGTTGCCCATTGTTGAGAGCCAGCTTATTCGCGGAGGTATAAGGTAACGGACGCGAATTCTCTTTCTCTCTACCCACAATTCTGCCCGCAGCCAGATGGCCGAAGGGTATCTACGAACTCTTGCCGGTGATCGCTTTGAGGTGGCCAGGGCGGGCACGGAGGCCACACGAATCCATCCCCTAACTATCCAAGTGAGGGCGGAAGTAGGAGTTGATTTGATGGGCATATTTCACTCTGTCTACAGTTCTCTTGTCCGTCTATATCACTAGGATACGATAATGAGATGTCTTTGTTGAGCTTCTGCAATGGGAATAAGAAACTTTACAAGTAGGACGGCTAAAGAGTGAGCCGCAGGTCTTGATACTAAGAGAACGCGAAAGCTTCTTCCCAAGGATCTCCATTGAGCTGCTTTGAAGAAACTGCAAATTCATAGAGCTGCCCAGCGACTTTCTTTGGGGAGGATTAAAAAGGTCCCCCTCTTCCCTCTAAGTTCATTGGAAAGCGTTAGTCGTTCTCACTCTCATTGTCGTTATCATCATCGTCATCAGTGCCCAGATCCATGCAGTTAGCATAGAACGTCGTCGTGGCCGACCAGTCGGAGAAGATGCCAAGGACCCCCACCTGCCGTGCGAGCACGTCGATGGTGGTCAAGATATCGCCGTCATTGCTGAGGCCGCCGAGCGTCGTCTGGTAGTAATAGGTATTGCCGCCCTGCAGCACGTCCTCGATAATACGGCCGGAGCGCTCGGTGGTCCAGGTGATGATGTCGAGGCCAGCTTCCTTGGCAGCCGTGGTATAGTCCGAGGGCACGATGTTGTTGTTCCCGTCGAGCGTCAATAGCATTGGCAGGGGTGGCGCGACGATGTTGACACCCTGGTCAGCAAGGTCCTCCAGAAAGGGGCCTGGATTGGAACGAGGAATGGGGCTGCCGTCCAAGAATATGGCCTGCTTGCCGAACGCTGGCTCGTTCTCAATCCAGCAGAGCACGTCGCCGAGGTTGAAGGACTGTGCAAACACATTGCTGGGATTGACGCTGGCCTCCTTATACTCGTTGATCATCTTCTGGGCGTAGGCATCCTGGCTTCCGAAGACATCTTTAACATCTTCCTTCTTACCAGCCTTGAGCTCTGGCGTCATCTTTGCATCCAGGCTCTTGAAGAGTTCGATGCTCTCCTTGTGGGAGAGGAGGGTACCGCAGGTGGAGTGCAGGTCCGTCCTCCAGTTTGCGGTGCCGTCCAGGTACTCCTCGACCGTAGTCGCGTTAGGGTTGCTAGCATCCATCTTGCCGCAGAGCGACTTGAACTCATCGAGGGTGAGGTCGCTGGCGCAGCACTCGACGTTCTCAAACGGTTTGGTCTCGTTGAAATCTGGTGGGACGGAGCACTTGCTAGCCAGATCGGTAGCAACAATGTTGGTGGTGGTGTGCAGATCGCACTGCGCATGACGGCACACCAGCTCCCCGTCCTTAGTGAAGGTCACGTCGCACTCCAGGATACCGGCGCCCATGCGAGCGGCCGCCACATAGGATTCCTTGGTGTGCTCGGGGAACTGCAGGGGAGCGCCGCGGTGGCCGATCGAGAAGTCGGTCTTCTTAAAGTTGGTAATTCCGGAGCACTCCTGAAGAGTGCTCTTGAGTTCACTCTCCTCCATCTTCTCGACGAGGTAGTATGGGCGAGGGCCGAGCTGGACCTGCAGTCCTTTTCCTACTTGGACGCATGCGACTGTCGCAAGGGCTGACAGTGTAGTAAAAGTAATAGCAATGGTAAGTGTGGCTCTGTTCGAGTGCATAAGATCCTCCTTTATCGTCGTGGGAATGGGTTCTCAATAATGGACAGATCACCAAGGATTCATTTTTCCGTCATATCCACGTCACAAATGTATGTTTAATTGGCTGAGATAAGGAGGTGGACTGTTAGCACCATCCAGCACCAGTACATAGATCGAGAGACGGGTCAGATTCGCACCGAGCGGCTTTACGGCGACTGGATCATCAACTTCCTACACTCTAGCGCCTGGGAATACATACCGACTCTGTACAAGCTGTTTACCAGCGCGAGTACATCCTAGTTGACCGAGAAATAGGCCAAATGCTTCAGACCCTTCTAGTAGGGATGACACGGGATTCTACAGCAGGTTCTGTTACCTTAAGGGTAGGAGAGAGAAGAACTCACTGTTCTCTATGGACTCTTTCCCCCCGCCCTCTCCTGGCTGCAAATCCAGCTTTGTGGCCGGGGGATAGAAGTCTCTGAAGCCATGGCGGGAGATTTGCTAAATAGTTTTGGCTATCGCGAGCTTGAGCGCATTACAGCTTCTGACCGGCAAAGCATATTTTGCCTGTTCTGGCGGATGGACGAGAAGGGCTTGCCTATTATGGTCGAGGTTCGGCATGATAAGGAAGAGCAGGGGATAACTTTGTTTTTTCCCCAGATGCGATTTTAGAGGCAACTTTGAGGTAAGATCTATTGGTGAACATACGGTCCTTTTGTTGGCAAGCTAGGCGGACCCCTTTACTCTTTTCACTCTTTGCCCTTTTGGGCTTTTTTCATCCTGTTAGCGCAGAGACATTCTCTCCTCAGCTACGAGTCTATATTGTGCTCATTGATGGACTTGGTGCCGACTCCCTCTCCCCCCAGCTTACCCCAGTACTGTGGAGCTTAATCCACGGAGGCAAGGAGCGGGCAACTTTTTATCCCCAGGCCCGAGCGGTTATACCTACGGTTACTAATGTGAATCATGCTTCCCTCATAACTGGGGCCTATCCTGCAGCCCATGGTATTACCGGCAATTACTACTGGGACAGAGGCAGCCGACTGGCACCGGCTTCTTTAGACCATGCTAGGCTAATCGAGGTAGAGACCCTCTTTACCGTTATGGAGAGGGAGAAAAGAGCAGGGATTAGCGCTGGGATCTTTGGTAAGTGGAAACTTGCCGACCTCTTTCGGACAGGAGGAGATCAAACCGGTCCTGAGCATTTGTGGGGCGATATGGAATCCGAACACGAAGCGGTGGACCCTCATGCTGGATTTGCCTCTAATGAGCGGACCATGGATGAGGTGCTACGGACTATTGTACAAAAAGATCCCCAGCTCCTCTTTGTGAATTTGCCCGATGTGGACCGCCTCTCACACATCTTTGGTCCCAACAGCCACCAAGGACGCAGGGGTCTCTTGGAGGCCGACCGCCAGGTTGGGCGTCTGGTTGCCTTCTTAAAGAAAAAGGGCCTATGGTCAGAGGTCATTCTTATGCTGACCGCTGATCATGGATTTGCTTCTGTCACGCCTAAAGAAGGAAGTCCTTACCCGTCTTTTTCCTTTGGGCGAGCACTGGCTCGGGAGGGGATAGAAAATATTGTTACGGTTTCCAACGGAGGGATAGAACATATCTATTTGCGTAACTTTGATTCCACGTCCTCAATGCTCAGCCAGGAAGAAGCGGAGCGTCTTAAAGCCATACGGGATCTAGCCCTAAAACAGCCGGAAGTGGAAGAGGCTCTCTATCGGATAGCGCCTCCGCTGGATGGAGAAGAAAAATATTGCCTGGATATGGTCCATGCCGATTGGCGGCTGTCTCACCCCCGGGTCGGAGAGCTTATCCTGGTTGCCCGTCCTGGTTATTTCTTTAACGATCCTTTTAGTCCGAGAACCGCCGGGATGAGGGGTCACCATGGCAGCCCGCGCGAACGGCATATTCCCATTGTGATTACCGGTGGTTACCCAAAGATCAAAGCCCAGATTATGCAGGGGGGAGAACAGGCAGAAAACCCTGACCTGGGCATTACGGCGGCCTGGCTTTTGGGGCTGCGCGAACCTCGCTATGTGAGTGGACAGCCAGTGCCCAAGATTCTTCAAGGGCGAGTGCTAAGCGAGGCTTTTGTTCCATGAGTCTGCTTATAGCACGCTTCGGCTGGTAACGGATAACGCCTGATAGAGTCTTGTGCGGGTGTAACAAGATCCTACGGTACGTTCTATAGCTCAAGCCTAATGTCGGTTGGGGCGGCTGCCACAATCCCCAACCATTGACGGTCCAGCTCTCCTTGTTGTTCTAGGAGCATCTCCCGCCTCACAATCTCCGCTATGACCGTTTCCTGCACAAAATCTTGGGGCGAGGTGTGGGCAGGCACTGGTGACCCGTTGGATCCGGCGCCACCACTCTGGAGAAAGCAGAAGAACAAGTTTGGTCACATGGCATAGTGTCCTCCTTGTTGATATAGCTGCAGGCTAGGCTAGCCTACTTAAGGCGCGGGCTCATCTCATCTTTCGACCTCAGCTGCGTTTTTCATCAACATATCATCAGCCTGTCATCCTTCTGTAAGAAGGCTGGGAGTGTTCCTATACAACTCCATTACAACTCCATTTCCCTGTAATCAAAAAGTTACATTCCTGTCATCCTCTTGTAATATCGGCTTGCGATATTTGCAGGTAAAAACATTGAGGGAGGTGTTATGCAGCTTAAAGGGATCAAAAGGGGCGTGGCGGTACTTGCCCTGGGATTTCTGTGGGCAAGTTCAGCTAATGCACAACAGAAAAGCGTGGCCGAGGAGATTTTGGATATCTTACGGGACAGACGGCAGATTAGCGAGCAACAATACAAAGATTTGCTCATTAAAGCCCAAGCCGAAGAGGAATCGAGACTCGCCGCCCTTGAGACAGCAAGAGAGGCAGTAAAGCAGGACCGGTTTGACTTCCGTGCCCACTGGAAGAATGGCATACGCCTCGATAGCGGGGATGGTGAGTTTAAGATCAAGCTGGGTGGTAGAATCCAGCACGACTGGGCTGTCTTTGATGAGGAGGATGATATTGAGGATGCCTTTGGGGAGATAGGGAGTGGAACCCGATTTCGTCGGGCCCAGCTCTATGCTGAGGGCGAGATCTACGAAAACATCAAGTTCAAAGCTCAGTACGACTTTGCTGGCTCAGATGCCGACTTCAAGGATGTCTACCTGGAGCTGAAAAAGCTACCCTGGGTCGGGAAATTCAGAATAGGCCACTTTAAAGAGCCATTCTCACTCGAAGAACTAACCAGCAGCAAGTACGTCACCTTCATGGAGAGGAGCCTGCCGAACGTTTTTTCTCCCTCTGACAATTCTGGGTTTATGTTCCATAACTCTGTTCTCAGTAAACGCGCCACCTGGGCCATTGGCGCTTTTCGCGAGGTGGATAATACTGGAGATGGGTTTGACAGCGAGTCACCCTACAATCTGACGCTGCGTCTAACCGGCCTTCCCTGGTACGAGGAGAAAGGTCGTCAACTCCTCCACCTGGGATTATCCTACAGTCACAAATTCCGCAACAATGATGACCTCCGTTATCGCCAGAGACCAGAAACGGGCTTTGGACCCCGGTTTGTGGACACAGGGACTTTTGCGACTGATGGAGTGGATCTGATCAATCCCGAAGTAGCCCTGATATATGGTCCTTTTTCCTTACAGGGAGAGTACACCCACGCCATTATAGATTCTTCATTCTTGGAAGATCCCGACTTTGACTCGTTTTATGTGTATGGGAGCTATTTCCTAACCGGAGAAAACCGGCGCTATAAGACCTCTAGTGGAGCCTTTGACCGGGTTAGCCCCAAACGAAACTTTAATGGCAATGGTGGTTTGGGAGCCTGGGAAGTTGGCATACGCTATTCTCATCTTGACCTTGATGATGGTAATTTTTCCGGAGGAGAGCTGGGTGGACTCACGGTGGGCATTAACTGGTATCTCAACCCTAGTGTCCGGGTCATGTCGAACTATGTTTTTGCCGATTTGGATACTATTGGCGACGCAAATGTCTTTCAGACGCGGTTTATGGTCGACTTTTAACCTTGATGTCATCTCTATGTAACAAACCTGTAACAATTAAATTATAAGGAGGTCACTCATATGCGAACAAGAAAGATGTCAACCCTGCTGGGAAGCATGGTTCTGAGCCTTGCTTTAACCGGCTTGGCTTCAGCTCAGGTTGTGGAGGTGGACCCGGACATTCCTTCTTACCAGAAGATAAGCGGAATCTCGGGGAACCTGAACAGCGTTGGTTCGGACACACTCAACAACCTTATGACCCTCTGGGCTGAAGGCTTTAGAAAGATCTATCCTAACGTCAACATCCAGATCGAGGGTAAGGGCTCAAGCACCGCTCCCCCGGCCTTGATTGAGGGCACGGCTCAACTGGGACCCATGTCACGCACCATGAAAGGGACCGAGGTTGATGCTTTTGAGAAAAAGTATGGCTATAAGCCTACTCCGTTGGGTACCTCCCTGGACTCACTGGCGGTCTTTGTTCATAAAGACAATCCCATCAAGGGGATGACGTTAAAGCAAGTCGACGCCATTTTCTCTAAGAACCGTGGCTGTGGCCTTGTGAACGATATCCAGGTTTGGGGAGAGACCGGCCTGGACGGTGGCTGGGACAATGCGCCCATCAGCCTCTACGGTCGTAATTCCGCTTCTGGCACCTATGGCTTTTTCAAGAAGAATGCCCTGTGTAAGGGCGACTACAAGGACATGGTCAAAGAGCAGCCCGGTTCAGCTTCAGTGGTTCAAGGGGTAAGTGTTGATCGCTATGGCATTGGCTATAGTGGCATTGGTTATACAACCTCGGGTGTGCGGGCCATTCCTCTGGCAGAAAGCGATGGCACTTTCTATGAGGCCACCTATGCCAATGTGGTGAGGGGTGACTATCCGCTCAGCCGTTTCCTGTATGTATATATTAACAAGGCCCCGAATAAGCCTCTTGATCCCCTAGTAAGAGAATTTGTTAGCTACATCTTTAGCAAAGAGGGGCAGGAAGTTGTGGTGAAGGATGGTTACTATCCGCTGAGTGCTGACCTAGTTAAGGAGCAACTGGCAAAGCTTAAGTAGAAAAAGGCCCTCTCTCAGGGGTTCTTGAGAAGCCTTCTGGCCCTGTGCCTCAAGACTAACCCCTAAGAGAATTGAGGCCTTATATCGGAATGCAAGAAACAGAGAAAGAAAGCTCTAAGTTACAAGAACCCGAGGTCGGCCCCGGTACTCTGAAAGGTAAAGCTCAGGAGCAGTACCGGGAAGCCGACCTCAGTGTTTCTGGGGATAAGCCCCGGGCCTGGCGGACCAAGCTTGCCGACCGGGCTGCCCGCGTGGTGATTACCGCCGGCGGTGTAGGTATTATTCTCAGTTTAGCCGCCATCTTCTTGGTTATTGCAGCTGAAACTGGACCCCTGTGGAGGTCACCGTCTGCCAACCAGGAGAATACTTTTGCTCTATCTGAGGTAACAAACGCACGCCGCTTAGGGTCTGACAGTCAAGCGGTCTCCTCTTTGGCCTTGGGCGTGGATGAGTATCAAGAAATCGCTTATCTAGTCACCAGGGCTGGAACGGTTGATTTTCTTTCTTTGAAAAATGGCCAGCTGTTACAGAGATATGAAATTAAAGGGTTGGAGGGACAAGCTCCTACTGCTGCCTATCATGATCCGCTTCGTCGTCTCGTGGCTCTTGGCACCGCCCAGGGGAGGGTGGTGCCACTTATTATTGGCTTTGCGGTTAACTTCCAAGGCGATGCACGTGTTCTGAAACCTGAGGTAGCAGAGGGCAGAGTAATCGAACTTGATCCCCAGGGTCGGACCATTAAGAATCTGGTTTACCAGGAAGAAGAGGGAAAGATTGCAGCAGCAGCCCTCTTTAGTTCACGCAGCCTGGTTTTCTATGCCGCGCGTGCGCAACATTCTCTCTTGGGCCCAGGCAAGCTTAAAGAATATCGTACCGATCTTTCCACAGCTCTTAAATCAGACGTGTCGGCCTTAGCCCTGGATGGCTTGCAGGTCAACCTCTTGGCCGGAACAACCTCGGGTGAAATCTACCATTGGGAAATCCTTGATCCCCAAGACCCTCATTTTGTTGCTACCTACAAACATGAGGCCGGCATTAAGGTTTTGGGCTGGCTTCTGGGAGAGCGGTCGCTGGTGATAGGGGACTCTACCGGAGGAGTGAGTACCTGGTTTCAGGTGCGAGATCCAGAGAAGCCGGAAGAAAGGCTCTACCAGCGCATTCATATCCTGGACTCTCACCGTGCGGCTGTAACCGCCATAGCGCCCTCGCCCCGAGATAAGGGGTTTCTTACCGCGGATGAGGCCGGGATGGTTCTTCTCCACCATGCCACTTCTGAGCAAACCTTTCTTGAGTTGAGTAGCAGCAACGCTATTGAAACCCTATCCTTTGCTCCTAAGGCTAATGGCATACTGGCGGTGAACACTGAAGGTAACCTGTCCCATTGGAGCCTTCATAATCCCCATCCCGAAACAACGCTCAAGACCCTTTTGGGTAAAGTTTGGTACGAGGGGTATGAAAAACCGGAATATGTCTGGCAGTCCAGCAGCGCCACGGATGATTTTGAACCCAAGTTTAGTCTCACTCCATTGGTCTATGGGACGCTCAAGGGAACTTTTTATGCTCTTTTATTGGCTATCCCTATAAGTATTTGCGCAGCCGTCTATACCTCACAGTTCATGCATCCTTCGCTACGTAACTTGGTCAAACCCGCCGTGGAGGTCATGGCCGCTCTACCTAGTGTTGTGCTGGGCTTTTTTGCCGGGCTGTGGCTGGCGCCTATTATAGAGAGAATGATTCCGGCAACGTTTTTGCTGCTCCTGGTACTACCTTTGGTGGCTCTGGGGGCCTCTCTTCTCTGGCGGCTGTTGCCCTCCTCCTGGCGCAACCGGCTTAAGCCCGGTACGGAATTGGCTTTCCTCTGTCCTATTCTGGTGCTAGCGGTCTGGTTTTGTATCAACCTTAATGGGCCTGTCGAGGCGGCCCTGTTTAATGGCAATTTCCCCCAATGGCTCTATGATACTTTCGGCTTGCGCTACGATCCACGTAACTCCTTAGTTGTGGGCTTGGCTATGGGCTTTGCCGTTATTCCCCTCATCTACACTATATCCGAAGATGCTTTGTCCAACGTACCCCAGCATCTTATCTCTGGCTCCCTGGGCCTTGGGGGCGACCCGCTGGCAAACGGCTATACGGGTGGCTCTGCCTACAGCCAGCCCCGGTCTTTTCTCTGCGGTAATGATCGGGTTTGGCCGTGCGGTTGGCGAAACCATGATTGTGCTTATGGCTACCGGCAATACTCCAGTCATGGATTTCAGTATCTTTAGCGGTTTCCGCGCGCTTTCGGCTAATATTGCTGTAGAAATTCCTGAGGCTCCCTATGGTGGTACCCTCTATCGGATACTCTTTCTGGCGGCGATTCTACTTTTTATTATAACTTTTCTGGTCAATACAGCAGCTGAGGTGGTGCGCCAGCGTTTGCGTGAGCGCTATAGCCAGATTTGAGTCTAGGTAGCATCATGCGTATAGGGTTTTGGAAAAGCGGCGATCCGTTTATCTGGCTTACGGGTGGAGCTTTGGGCTTTAGCCTGATTATGATTGCGTCTCTGGTTTGGATTATTACGGTCAATGCCTTGAGCTTTTTCTGGCCTGACCGTCTAATGTCAGCAAGCTTACAGGACGAGAGCCAATTGCTTGGGCAAGTAACCGGCCATGAGGAGATCCCAGCAAGCTTTGTAGAGGAAGAACCGGCGCGCTATCGCACCCAGTTTCAGGTAGCCAACCGGGATGTCTATGGGGTGGACTTTCGTTGGGTCAATGATGACCAAATTGTGGAAGAAACCTATCCGCCGGAAGCCATTTTCTTTGAGCGCTGGGAGTGGGGTCCCTTCTTTGGCTTTCTTAAAGCCGTGCAGCAAGAGGGTCAAAGGGTAGCCGAGGGCTTTACTGAGGGATGGTCCAAATTTCAGGAAGTTCATCCTCGCACCCAAAAGACCTTAGAAGAGATTCATCGCATTGAGCGTAAAGAGATTGGTGATATTAACTATAAGCTAGAGCAGCTACGCTTAAAGGTCAGGCGGGTTGAGTTAGCAGAAGAAAACCCAGCAAAAGCCAGTGAGCAAGTCACTGACTGGAAAAACGAGATGGTTCTCTGGCAGCAGCGCTATGAGGAGAAGACCCAAGAGCTGTCGGCTTTATATAAAGAAAATGCCCGCTACCGGGTTGTGCTGCAGACCGTGGATGGACAGAAAAAAGAGCTGCCGATTGCCGCCATTGTCCGGGCCTTTTTACCTAATCAGATGAGCTGGGGCGAACGTCTTGCTCTCTACCTAGCTCGACTTTGGGAGTTTATTTGGCAAGATCCACGCGAGTCTAACACCGAGGGAGGTATTTTTCCGGCCATCTTTGGTACCGTTATGATGGTCATTATTATGAGCCTGGCTGTAGTTCCTTTTGGGGTTCTGGCTGCTCTTTACCTGCGCGAATATGCCAAGCAGGGCACTCTGGTTCGCTCCGTGCGTATTGCGGTTAACAACTTGGCCGGAGTGCCTTCCATTGTCTTTGGCGTGTTCGGTCTGGGATTTTTTATCTATTTTGTTGGGGGAACCATTGATCATCTCTTTTATCCGGAAGCCCTTCCTACCCCCACTTATGGTACTGGCGGGATCTTTTGGGCTTCTCTAACCCTGGCCCTGCTCACTGTGCCAGTAGTAATTGTAGCCACAGAAGAATCACTGGCGGCCATTCCGAGAGAGTTGCGAGAGGGCTCTCTGGCTCTGGGTGCTACCAAATGGGAAACTATACGGCGGGTTGTGCTTCCGGGAGCGCTGCCGGGTATTCTTACCGGCTTGATCCTGGCTATGGCCAGAGGAGCCGGAGAGGTTGCGCCATTAATGATCACAGGTGTGGTCAAGCTGGCTCCTAATTTGCCGGTCGATGGGTACTGGCCGTTTTTTCACCTGGAGCGCAAGTTTATGCATTTGGGCTTTCATATCTACGATGTTGGGTTTCAGTCTCCCAACGTCGAAGCTGCCCAGCCCATGGTGTACGCTACCACCCTGCTTTTGATTGCTATCGTTTTACTCCTTAACCTCACAGCCATCTTTGTCCGTAACCGGCTGCGCAGCCGATTGCGTTTTAGTACTTTTTAAAGTTAGGATATATCCATGGCACAGGAGATCCTTTCGTCAAGCCATGCTCTGTCTTTGTTGCGCCGGCCTGCGCAGAGCAATGGTCAGGATTTGTCTTTACCGTCTGACCAGGCGCCAGAGATTGAGATCCGTGATCTCTGCCTGGCTTATGGCGACAAACCAGCCCTGGAACAGGTTGACCTGGATATCTTTCCCCGCCAGGTGACCGCGTTTATTGGCCCCTCGGGCTGTGGTAAGTCAACCCTGATCCGTTGTTTTAACCGGCTCAACGATCTAGTGGATGGAGTGACAATCACCGGCAGCATCAAAATGACTGGCCAGGAGATTCTTGATCCCGACCTGGATGTGACCGAACTTCGCCGACGTATAGGTATGGTGTTTCAGAAGCCTAACCCTTTCCCCAAATCGATCTATGAGAACGTGGCTTACGGACCTCGGCTTGTAGGAGTGAGGAACCGCGGACAGCTCGATGGGATTGTCGAAGCCAGCCTCAAGAGAGCCGCTCTCTGGGAAGAAGTTAGGGATCGCTTACCGGAAAGCGCCTTAGGTCTCTCTGGTGGCCAGCACCAGCGTCTCTGTATTGCCCGAGCCTTATCAGTAGAGCCCAATGTGCTGCTTATGGACGAGCCCTGTTCGGCTTTGGATCCGATTGCCACGGCCCGGATTGAAGAATTAATTCACGAGCTTAAGGAGAAATACACGGTTGTTATTGTTACTCACAACATGCAGCAAGCTGCCCGGGTATCCGACTATACGGCTTTTCTATACCTGGGGAAATTGGTAGAGTTTGGTAGGACTGACAAGCTATTCACCAACCCGGAGAAGCAAGAGACCGAGGATTATATTACGGGCCGATTTGGCTAAAGGGGGAAGCCATGCCATTACACACAGACAAGCATTATGAGGAGGAACTGCAAGAGCTGCGGGCCAAGATTCTAGAGATGGGCGGGTTGGTGGAAAAGCAGATTGGTGACGCAGTGGCCTCGCTGGTCAAAAGGAACTCGGTTCAGGCCCGCGCTGTGATCCAACGTGACCATGTGGTTAACCACCTAGACGTGGAAAACGATGAACTCTGCATCCGCCTGCTGGCCCTACACCAGCCTGCAGCCCGCGACCTGCGTCTTATTACCACCAGCCTTAAGATTACCACCGATCTAGAGCGAATCGGGGACATGGCGGAAAACATCTGTGAGCGCTCTCTAGAGTTAAACAATGAACCACCTCTTAAGCCCTACATTGACATTCCCCACATGGCCGAGTGGGCCCAGGGAATGCTGAGGGATGCTCTGGATGCCTTTGTCAGAGAGGACACCGATCTGGCCCTGAATGTTTGTCAGAGGGATGATTTTATTGATGACCTTACCAGCCAGATCTTCCGTGAGCTGCTCTCCTATATGGCTGAAGATCCCAAGATGGTTACCCGGGCTACCAGCATTCTCTTTGTTGCCAAGTACCTGGAAAGGATTGCTGACCATGCCACCAATATTGCTGAGATGGTTATCTATATGGTCAAGGGAAAAAGCATCCGTCATATGTCTCCCTTTCCCTCATCGGTATAATCGACGTAAGAGGACAAATGGAAGCACAAGTGCAAGACAAGCCCCTGGTTTCTGAACCCAAGCGCAAGATTCTGGTTGTTGAAGACGAAAAGGATATCTGTGAGTTGGTTCGTTATAACCTGCAGGAAGAAGGATTTCTTGTAGTGGAAGCTAATGATGGAGAAACTGGCCTGAGCCTTGCCCAAAAAGAGCGGCCGGCTCTGGTGATCCTTGACCTCATGCTGCCCAGTCTCTCTGGGTTTGAGGTTTGTCGCCTACTGCGGGCCCGCGAGGAAACCGCCTCCTTACCCATCCTTATCCTCACGGCCAAGGCGTCGGAGACAGACAGAGTTTTGGGTCTGGAGATAGGGGCAGACGATTATGTTACCAAACCTTTTAGCCCCAGGGAGCTAGTGGCAAGGGTCAAAGCAGTGCTGCGTCGAATCAACAGTTCGGGTTCAGCTCGACCCCATAAGGTCTACGAAAAGGGTTGGCTACGCGTTGACTACGACACTTATGAGGTGACTCTGAACGGCCAATCGGTGGAGCTTAGCCTGAGGGAGTTTGAGCTCCTTAAGTTTTTTGTCCAGCACCCCCATCGGGCTTTTAGCCGTACTCAGCTTCTGGATCTGGTTTGGGGACAAGACGTCTATGTTGAGCCACGCACCGTGGATGTCCATATCCGGCGACTGCGGCAACGGATCGAAAGAGATGATACCAATCCTCAGTTGGTTCTCACTATCCGCGGGGTAGGGTATAAGTTTAACCCTGACAGTTTAGAAGCAATCAGCGATTAGCCATCAGCCGTTGACAGCTTTCTTCATGAATAGAATCCTTTTTTTAATTGTCCTTTTTCCTGCGCTGGCCGTTCTTGCGCTGGCCGGTATGCTAGTCTTCTATGCTTTGCCCTCCCGCCCCCCTTTATTATTGTGGCATGGATCCGTTGCGCTTGCTCTAGCCTCACTGGCCAGCGCTTTATTCTTCGGCTTACGACTGAGGCGTCGTCTGCAGGCTCTAGGCGGGTTCTTAGCTGTGGCTGCGCAAAATGATCCTTCTCCTTCCCTTTTGGCGGGGGATAAGGACAAAGTAGGTACTCTAGAAAGAGAACTCCAGCGTTTCGTGTCCAGGCAGTATGAGCGGATGCGCGTTTTGCAGGGTGAGCGCAAGAAGCTGGAGGCCGTGCTGCAGGGCATGGCCGAGGGCGTAGTGGTAATCGACACGCTGGGCCATGTGTTGTTGTGTAACCATACCTTCCAAGAACTGTTTGATCTCGACCCGGCCGGGAATTGGCAAGGCAAGCCGTTCCAGACCTTTTCCCGCCACCCCTTATTACACGGACTCCTACGTGAGTTAGCGCACAAACAACCAAGCGATCCACCGGTGACGCGTGAACTTGAGCTTGAAGGCGAGAAACGGCGTCACCTAGCAGTAAGCGCAGTGCAAGTCTCCGAAGATGGAACAACCGTAAGCGAGTATGTGATGGTCTTTTATGATCTCACCCAGATAAAAAGGTTGGAGGCCATTCGGGCCGATTTTGTGGCCAATGTCTCGCATGAGCTGCGTACTCCCCTGACTGCTATTAAGGGATATGCCGAGACTTTATTGGGCAGCGCTGGGCATGACCCAAAGACTGCTCGCAAGTTTATCTCCATTATTGACCGCCACGCCGAACGTTTGAGCCGCCTTATCGAGGATCTCCTTACTCTTTCTGACCTAGAGCTGGGAAAGATCCCCCTTAGGAGAGAAGAAGTATTCTTGCAGGAGGTAGTGGAGGAGATCCTTGAGACGCTGCAGGATAAGGCAGATAAGGGGGGTGTGAGACTGCAAAAAGATTTGCCCGAGGTCCTTCCTTCTTTGGTTGGAGATGGGGACCGGATTCATCAGGTGCTGGTTAATCTGGTAGATAACGCGGTTAAGTACACTCCAGCGGGGGGCCACGTGATAATAAGAGCTAGGCCTGTCCTGAGCCCAGCATGTCCTAAGCTAAGCCAAGAGGCCGCCGGAGCCGCACAAAGTCTAGGGCAGTTTTCATCTGACTCTGCTACGCCCCTCCCCCTGGCTCTCTCCCCCTCTGGGGGAGAGAGAAAAAGACGCGTAGCAGCTATAGGTGAGGAGGCACACTACCCCGAGAACGAGTACATACAATCACAAAGTGCTCTAGAGTCTGGAGTTGTGGACCAAGAGGGTTCTTGGCTTCCAGAGAAGGGCTCTGAGCTTAAAGGCAAGGGGCTGGAGGTAGCGGTCAGCGATACGGGTTATGGCATTCCTGAGAAAGAGCTTCCGCGCCTTACCCAAAGATTTTACCGGGTGGACAAAGCCCGCTCTCGTGAGTTGGGAGGAACCGGGTTGGGGCTAGCGATTGTCAAGCACATTGTCCAGGCTCATGGGGGCTTGCTCCGCATCGAAAGTCAAGTGAATCAGGGTACCACAGTGCGGGTTTTTCTGCCGTGTTCGCATTGGCCCTAAAGAAAGAAGTTGTTCTTCCCCTGCTGGTTTTCAATGGCACTTGGCAGGACGGGTGTCCTGCCGGAGGAAGTGCTCGTTTACCCAAGCAAGCGCTTCTTCCCGGCTGGCAAGCTGGCCTTCGAGCTGCACTTCTTCCAGGGCAGTGAGGATCTCACGGAACTGAGGGCCAGGAGTAAGACCCAGCTCGATGAGGTCACGACCACCAAGTAGTCGAGAAGGCTTAATTTCCTCCTGGGCCATATCCTTGAGCTTACGCTGGCAGAACTCATAGGGTCTGAGATCCCCACTGGAAGAGAGAGCGTCCAAGCGGGCTAACTCTAACAACTCTTCAATACCATCTTCTCTTAGGAAACGTTTAAGCGTGGATAGCCGCATATGCGGGGCATCGAGGGGTCTTAAGTGGTTCTTTACCAAATAGGTGACCCGCTCCCAGGTCACCCGGCTACGCTTTAAGCGCTGGCAGATGGTTACCGCCATCTCTGCCCCTTTCTCGCAGTGACCATAGAAGGTGATGCGCTTGCCACTGTGGCCCTGGCAGAAGGGTTTAGCAATATCATGCAGTAGTGCGCCCAGGGCGAGAGTTTCGGTCGGGTGATCAAGTTTTTCCAACAGCAGAAGCGTGTGGGTGAAGACGTCTCCCTCAGGGTGATAGTCTGGCGATTGCTCTACTCCTTTAAGCGCCTCAACTTCCGCAAGAATCACGGGCAGAAGACCCGATGCGGAAAGTAGAGTAAAGGCCCTTTTCGCCCCACCTTCAGTGAGAATTTTCACTATCTCATCACCAATTCGCTCCCGGGCCATTTCGTTGATGGTTACCGCAGCTTGCTGGATGGCGGCAAATGTGTCTGAGTGAATGGCAAAGTCCAGCCGCGCAGCCAAGCGCACTGTCCGCATCATGCGCAGCCGATCTTCGGTAAAACGCTGCCGAGGGTCTCCAATGGCACGGATAATGCCGTCTTTCAGGTCCTGCTGCCCGCCTACATAGTCAAGCACTTGCTCCTTGAGTGGATCATAGAACATCCCGTTAATGGTGAAGTCCCGGCGTTTGGCGTCTTCTCTAGCGTTACTAAAGTGGACGTTCTCTGGATGGCGGCCATCCCGATAAATACCATCGGTACGAAACATTGCTACCTCCACCGGGGTATCCTGCAGTAGAACCAGCACCACACCAAACTGCACCCCTACGGGAACTGTGTGAGGAAAGAGAGCTTGCACCTGCTCAGCCCTAGCGCTGGTAGCCACGTCGAAATCCTTAGGCTCGGTACCCAGAAGTTTATCGCGTACGCACCCACCGGCAAGATAAGCTTCGAAGCCATGCGCCCGTAGCCGCTTGATAATGGTTATGGCTTGTTGCTCTTTGTCTGCCACGCCTTTATAGTGGCATGGGAAGAGGAGAAGGGTCAATGAGCCTCATGGACTACTTATTGACAAAACAGCAAGCTCAGGGTTAGCTTAAACCTATGATTTCTGCACGCGAAGCCTTAGATATTACTCTCAAAGAAATTCAACCGCTGGCGGGGGAAAGAGTAGGCCTCCTTGAGGCCTGTGGGCGGGTGCTGGCTGAGGATGTCGGCTCAGATCGTAATGTTCCTCCTTTTGCCAACTCGGCCATGGACGGGTATGCGGTACGCTGGGAGGACATATGCGAAGCAACGTCCGAACAACCCCGTCAGCTTCAGCTCCTTGAAGTCATACCTGCTGGCTCTGTCCCAACTCAGCCTGTGCGTGAAGGCACAGCCAGCAAAATTATGACGGGGTCGCCTGTCCCTGCGGGCGCGGATACGGTGGTGCGCGTGGAAGACACAGAGGAACGGGGTAGTGAAGTCCGGATTAAACAGGCAGGGTATCAGGGCGCGCACATCAGAGAAAGTGGTGAGGACATCCGTCGGGGCCAGGTAATCCTTGAGCAGGGGTATCGTCTTAAACCCGCAGATATTGGTCTGCTTGCTTCAGTGGGACGTAGCTTTGTCCTGGTTCACCAGCGGCCACGGGTAGCAATTGTGAGCACGGGGGATGAGTTGGTTGAGGTTGATGAGGCGTTGCAAGAAGGGCAGATTGTTAACAGCAACGCTTATACTCTTTCTGCCGTGGTTGTGGAAAGTGGAGCACAGGCAATTCCCTTACGCATTGCCCGCGATCGTCCCGAAGAGATCCGTGAGACCTTTACTCAGGCGCTTCGCCACGATCTTACCCTTTCAACCGGTGGAGTGTCGGTGGGCGATTTCGACTTTGTCAAAGGGGTTATGGATGAATTGGGAGTGAGACGGCTCTTCTGGCAGGTGGCGCAGAAGCCGGGGAAGCCGCTGACTTTCGGTGTATCTGGTAAACAATACTATTTTGGTCTCCCGGGAAACCCGGTCTCTTCCCTGGTGTGTTTCTACCTTTATGTCAGGCCGGCCTTACGCAAGATGATGGGTTGGCGGAGGATTTTCCCTCCAGTCATTACCGCTGCCCTAGCAGAAGACGTCCCCAAGGCTGCTGGCCTCACCGAATTCGTCCGCTGCCGCATCCGCCAGGAGGAAGGTCAGTATGTGGTTTCTTCTACTGGCAGCCAAAGCTCTGGTGTGCTCAGCTCGCTCTCACAAGGGGGAGGACTGATTGTTGGACCATCTGAGCCCAAAGTTCTATCCCGTGGAGCAGAAGTAAAGGTAATCGTGCTTAATGAGGAGGAGCTGGCGGCTGAGGAAGTGCCGTTTTAGATGGTCATGCAGAGTGGAGCGCGCAAGATCTACAATAAGTCTAGATGTTGGCATCGGCACGGAAAACACAAGGGTCGAGGAATAGTCGTCCTTGTCTTGAATAAAAGTCTAAAGAAACCTCAGCGGTCATTGGAGCCGGTGAATCTCAAACACACGGGACAGTACTAGGGGCAACCCTCTGTGGTTGCTCCTAGCAAGGCAGAGACAAACGCCTTCCCTCTGCAGGCTTTCCCCAGGCAGATGCAGAGGCTTCTTGTGGCTCTTGGATGCGAGCTCTTACTAACTTGTGCTTCTCTCACGAAGACAAAAAGCCACACAGTTGAATCAACCTCACGTCCTCTTAAATGTGTAAGTTTTAACCTGCTCCACGGTGGCCTCTCCTCCGGCTTGACCGGAAATGATCAGAATCTGGACGAACGTCTCAATATTGCTGTGCAGGAACTGCGCTCTCTAGAGATTGACGTTATTGGCCTTCAGGAGGCTTCGGTTAGCCGGCAGCGAGGCAGTGTGGCCCAGCGGCTAGCTACCGAGCTAGATTTTACCTATGTCTGTGCTCCAGCAACTTTCCGCATCTTTGGCAGCAAGACAGCCGGGACCCTTATCTCTTCCCTTATGAACTTTGCAGAAGGGCCAGCCATTGTCAGCCGCTTTCCTATCACTGTCTGGCAAGCCTGGGATCTTCCCTGCGCTGGATGGTTTGACCCACGCGTGCTCCTGTGTGCTGAGATACGTACTCCCTGGGAGCCCATTCGGGTCTGCTCCACCCATACCTCGGGCAATCTCTGCCAAGCAAAAGGTGTTGCCACCTTGATTCAAGAGAGGCGTGGATCTTTGCCTTTAATTCTCATGGGAGATTTTAACGCTGTAGAGGACTCTCCTAGTATCACATTTCTTACCCAGGAGGCAGGTTTCGTCGATACCTTTCATCAAGCCCACCCTTCGGTGTTCGGGCCTACCGTCTGGCAATGGGTTTACGCTCCAGAGGCTATAGCATGTCACCGGGTTGACTATGTTTTTCTGGTTCCGGGAAAAGATTTCCCCGGCAAGGTTCTCTCCAGTCGCGTTGTTCTAAACTCTCCCCATCCTCTTGGGGATGGGAAAGTTCTCTGGCCTTCTGACCACTACGGGGTGCTCACGGAGGTAGAGGTCTTTCCGTCGCGGTAAATCCCGTCCAGAAGTGTGGTGGTCATTCCACTCACTGGTGACTGGGGAGAGAACGACCAATACACTCGTCTCCTTATGAATCCAAGCGCTCACTCGCGCCATCTCTTCACCGGCCAATCGGAGGCGAGCTTCAGGGATCCGAACGGTGAGGGCTTTGCATGCCACCATGATGCACCTCTGTATGACAGTTAATCCTTTTTGTCATATATGCCACCGAGATGGTTGCCTTACAACTCTGCAGATCCGGGGCGAGTTGCAAGGGTATTCTGTAGGGGTTGGGCAAGCTATATAGACCCAGCGAACCCAACAAACTTAATGAACTCCATGTACTAAAGGGATCTCGATATTTTTATGGGTTTGACGGTGAGATTCCTACGGAGGTAGAGAAGGTTCTTCTCAGAGCAGTGCTGTCATAAGTTGTAGGCTGGCGCAGATATCTCCGCGCTCAGAAGTGCCACATGGCACCCTCACCCTAGCCCTCTCCCGCGACTTTGTGGGAGAGGGGATCTTTAGGAAAATAAAAAGGGGTCTTGCCTTGGCTATCACCTTGACTTTGGCAGGAGTCTGAAGGAAAAACGGCTAAGGTATCCTTACTCTCGCATCGGAGGGATAGCTGCTGAGCCAGGAGGAAGACTATGGAGTGGGACACGTTGCGTTATGAAAAAGAAGGCAGGGTTGCGTACGTGGTACTGGACCGGCCGTCTGTCTTGAATGCGGTTAACGATCAAATGGGCTCTGATCTGGAAGAGGTCTGCCAAGTGATCGGCAGGGATGAGAGTATTCGAGTAGTTGTTTTTAAGGGGGAGGGACGGGCATTTTGCTCGGGTCTAGATCTGCGAGCGGCCTCGGGCAAGCTAGCCAGCATAAGAGATGTGGATGACACTTTGTTATCCTGGCCGCGAGCGCTGGATCTTGTCGAGAACACCGATAAGCTCACCATTGCTTCTATTCACGGTCCCTGCATTGGCGCCGGGCTGGAGCTGGCCCTTGTCTGTGATTTCCGTATTGCCACCAACACCGCGGTCTTTGCTATGCCTCAGGTTGTTTACGGATCAGTTCCTGACGTTGGCCCTGCTTATCGGCTTCCCCAGCTCATTGGCTTGGCCAAAGCCAAAGAGATTGTGATCTTAGGTGAGCGATTCGATGCTATCCAGGCAGGCAAGATGGGGCTTCTTTATAGCATAGTGGAGTCTAAGGAGTTAGAAGAAGAGACCCAAAAGCTTGTCCGACGTTGCCTCCAGATTGGCTCTAGGGCGGCAACCCTTACTAAGAATCTTCTCCATTGTGCCCATAAGTTAGGCTCCCAAGCCCTAGTTGCAGAGATTTCCCAAGCACGGAAGTCCGCCCTGGAAGCAGGGGAGTTTGCCGAGTCGATGCAAGTATATCGAGAACAGCATAAGCCGAGGGTCTAGACGGGGCTCTGAGCCGTCCCTCTTCCCCTCAAGGTAAAGTTTGTCAATGAGTGCTAGAGCGGCCACTGACAAGTTGTCTCGTGCTCCCGAGACCGACATGATGGAACAATATCAGAAGGTCAAGGAGAAGTATCGGGACGCGATTCTCTTTTTTCGCTTTGGCGACTTTTACGAGATGTTTTACCAAGATGCTGCAGTGGCATCTCGCGAGCTGGAGATTGTGCTTACTTCTCGCCCACAGGGCAGGGGCGGCGAGCGGGTGCCAATGTGCGGCATACCTCATCATCGTCTGGAGCCATATGTTGCTCGTTTGGTTGAGAGGGGGTACAAGGTCGCCATCTGCGAGCAGCTCGAAGGGCCACAAAAAGGCAGAAAGATCATCCAGCGCGATGTCATTCGTGTGGTGACTCCAGGCACCTTCTTTGAGTCTGGAGGGAAAGAGGGAGCCCTGGTTGCGCTTTTTCCTGAGAGCGAGAGGGTTGGTGCGGCCTTCCTTAAACTTGCCACTGGCGAGTTTATTGTTGCTGAGACTACTCGGACCGATTTACCCAGCCTGCTTGCTAAGTTTCAGCCTAAAGAAATCATTCTTAGAAAAAGGCAAGACTTCGACGGCAACTGGCCCCACAGCACTTTTGTGACTGAACGGCCGGATATGGAATTTAATCCTGAGCGGGCGCTTGAACTCTTGGCCCTCCACTTTGGCCGGGGAGTTGTAGAAGCTTTGGCCCTATCTGAGCAACGCTCCCTTATTGCTGCCGGCGCACTCCTGGCCTATGTTAGAGAAACCCAGATGACCTTCCTACCTCACCTAAAGCCCCCTCAGCCATATCGGAGCGAGGATTTTGTGTTCCTCGATCCCCAGACACAGAGGAATCTGGAGTTAGTAGAAAATCTCCTTGAAGGCACAGAGGAAGGGACGCTCTTTTCTGTGCTTGACACAACAAAGACGAGTATGGGGAGGCGGCGCCTAAGGCACTGGCTCCTCCATCCCTTGCTCTCGGTTGAGAAAATTTGGCAGCGTCAGGAGGCTCTTGCTGAACTTGTCTCTCACCACAGCCTAGGTGCTGAATTACAGGCAATACTTTCCCGCCTCCCCGACCTGGAGCGTCTGACTTCACGTATCACCTCAGCTATTGCCAATCCGCGTGACTTGGCGTTGCTGAGGGCCTCACTCTCTCCTCTGCCGTGCCTCCGCCAGCTTCTCTCCCAGTCCACCATTGCTTTCCTTCACCTGCTCTACGATGAACTAGATCCCTTGGATGATATCCATGATGAGATCGACCGTGTTTTAGTGGACGAGCCCAGGGCTGTAACCAAAGAGGGAGGGATTATCCAGGCCGGGGTCTCTTCCGAGCTGGACGAGCTGCGTACGATTCAGACCAACGGCAGCGGTTGGCTAGCCAGCTTTGAACAGCAGGAGCGGGAGCGGACCCGCATTCCCAACTTGAAAGTCGGATTCAATAAGGTCTTTGGTTATTATCTTGAAGTCACAAAGTCTTACCTTCGTACTATTCCTCAGGACTACATGCGCCGCCAGACGCTGGTCAACGCCGAGCGATTCATTACTGAAGAGCTCAGACGGTTTGAGGAGAAGGTTCTCTCGGCAGCAGACCGCAGCAAGCTGCTGGAGCACGAGCTTTTTACCCACCTGCGGGAGCAGGTGGCTGCCCAGGCCGATCGCCTGCGCCGGACAGCCGATGTCCTTGGCACGCTTGATGTCCTCTGTGCTCTGGCCGAGGTAGCGGCCAAGAAGGGTTGGGTGAGGCCTAAGGTCTATGAGGGATATGGTGTTGATATCACTGAAGGTCGTCATCCTATGGTAGAAGCGCATGGCGGTAGCTTTGTTCCTAATGGTCTCTTCTTGGATGAGAATAGGCACTTCCTTATTCTTACGGGTCCAAACGCCGCGGGCAAAAGTACTTATGCTCGCCAAGCCGCTGTTCTTATACTCCTGGCGCAAATCGGCAGTTTCCTTCCCGCTGAGGCGGCAACCGTTGGTGTGGTGGATCGCATCTTCACCCGGGTAGGCGCGGCAGATTTCCTTGCCCGTGGGCTCTCAACTTTTATGGTGGAAATGATAGAGACGGCCAACATTCTACGCCGCGCTACAGCCAAAAGCCTGGTTATTCTCGATGAGGTAGGACGCGGCACCGGCACCTCTGATGGTAAGGCCATTGCTCAGGCCGTAGCCGAGACCCTAGCGCAAGAGGTTCAGGCCAAAACTCTCTTCACTACTCACTACCATGAGCTGGCCCGGTTAGCTGACAACATCCCTGGTATTGCTAATGCCCGTCTGGAGGCCAGAGAAGATCAGGATGAGGTGACTTTTCTCTATAAAGTCATTCCTGGCGCAGCGCAGAAGAGTTACGGTATCTACGTGGCCAAGCTGGCGGGTTTGCCCCCCCAGGTTGTTCGGCGAGCTGGAGAATTACTTTCTGACTGGCAGAAGGAAGAAAAGACTATTGCTTCTTCAACCCCTCAACCCTTTGACTGGGCTCAGGGCGGGTTAGGCTCAGAGCAGGCTGGGCTCAGGGCAAGCTTTGGGGTAGGGGAAAGGTTAGACTACGGAGAGATTGCCCGGGTCTCAGGGTGTAAAGAGAAGGAGCCTATTGAAGCGCAGGCTGTGATGGAACGATTGATGAAAATTGACCCGCTGCGCACAACCCCTATGGAAGCCTTGCTTCTACTGGCAGAGCTGAAAAAGTTGGCTGGGGGTAAGGGGGGGTAAGGGAAGTCCAGTTAATTCTCTACCAGAGAGATTGCTCCGCTGGGACATAGGTCTACCGCGTCTTCGGCTGCCTCACGCAAATCTTCGCCTAGTTGTTCGACAAGGACAACCGGGGAGCCATCCTCACCTGCCTTAAAAAGCTCTGGGTGTAGGTAATGACACTGGCCGGTTTTGCAGCAGATACTGTGATCGATTACGAGTCGCATCTTATCTTTCTCTGGCAGCGAGAACCAAGGGCAACTGGTTAAAACCGAGCACAATGGGGCTTGTCCTTTGCCGCACGGCGGGCGCTTTTCCCCGCTCGATAACCGGAAACCGGTCGAGGAAGGCATTCAGCGTAATTTTGGCCTCGGCTCGGGCTAGCGGCGCGCCCAGGCAATAGTGGATGCCCATACCGAAAGCAACATGATTGCGTAGATCACGGTCTAGCCGGAACTCATCCGGGTTCGGGAACTCAGCTGGGTCACGGTTGGCCGCCCCAAAGAAAACCGAGATCATTGCATCCTGAGGAATCTTGACCCCCGAAACTTCCACCTCCCGGGTTGTCATGCGGTTTAACTGCTGGACCGGACTCTCATAGCGCAGAGTCTCCTCAATGACCGTTTCCACTAGGCTGCGGTCCTGTCGCAGCTGTTGCCACAGGTCTGGCCGATCTACTAATACATTGAGCATGTTCCCTACAAGATTCGTTGTGGTCTCGTTCCCAGCAACGAGCAACAAAATACAGAAGCCCAGAAGCTCCCATTCTTGCAGCGATTCTCCCTCAACTTCCGCCTCCACCAGCGCGGTAATAAGGTCATCTGCGCCTTGGGTACGCCGGGCAGCAGCCATCTGACCGAAGTACGATACCATTTCCTGGGTATTCTGCATGCGTTCTTCCATTGATATGGAGACAAGAGAGGAGATGAAGGTATCCGACCAGCGTTTGAAGGTCGCATAATCCTCCCCAGGGATACCCATGAGGCGGGCAATGACCTTCACGGGCAGGGGAATGGTATAAGAATGGATAACGTCGACTTCTCCTGTACCGATCTCGTCGAGCAGCTCATTGGCTACACTGGTAATCCACGGCTCCAGGGCCTCAACCCGCCTTAGGGTGAAGGCCTTGTTAACCAACCGGCGAAAGCGGGTGTGGCGAGGTGGATCATCCATAATCAGCACAAGCTGGGGAAACAATCCTTTTTCTACCAGGGGATTGCCTGTCGAAGAAAACGTGTCGTGATCCCGCAGAGCGCCATATACATCGCTGTAATTCATGAATGCCCACGTCCGTATAGACTCATCGATTCCAGGGACAAGGCCAGCGGGCAGGGCAACAACCTCCATCGGCGTCTGGTCACGCATTTGGCGGTAAGTAGGATAGGGGTCGGCAACGAAGGCGGCTAACTCTTTTCTGAGTTGATCCGGACTGAGATCATGTGGTGTAAAGATTGATGTGGTCTCCATAGTAATATTTTTCCTTGCAGTAATGAGGGTCAAGGAGCTGAGTGGCTTCTCAGAACAAGCCCTTGCACTCGGGTTATATCTCATCCAGGTTCTTTCATTATCTTTGATAGAAGCTGGTAAGGCAAGGTATGGGTTGCGCGATAGCCCAGGAGAAAGACAGAATGGCTGGCTTTTGCTAAGGTCTAATAGGGTCTCTACCTGATGACTGTACATTACTCGCAAAGCTGCAAAATACCCTCTGGAACATCAAGAGTATGACAATCCGTGTTCTTGCGCCCGAAGTACAACAGCGGATCGCCGCCGGAGAGGTGGTCGAGCGGCCAGCAAGTGTGGTGAAAGAGCTTATGGAAAATGCTCTGGATGCTTCGGCGGAAACTATCCGCGTTGAGATTCAGGAAGGGGGACGGCGTCTTATCCGAGTCACGGACAACGGCCCAGGTATGCCTGCTGCTGATGTGCCCCTGGCGTTCGAACGCTTTGCCACAAGCAAGATCTTCAACGAAAACGACATCTATACGGTGCACACGTTTGGTTTTCGTGGAGAGGCGCTGCCCAGCATCGCTTCGGTTTCTCGTCTACGTCTCCTTACACGTGAGCACACCTCTCTTCTGGGTACTGAGGCGCGGGTAGAAGGCGGAAGGATGGTTTCTCTGCAAGAGGCCGGTGCCTCGGTGGGAACGATGGTTGAAGTCTGGGACCTGTTTTATAATACTCCTGCCCGGCGCAGGTTTATGCGCAGCCTGAGAACTGAGTACGGCCACATTCTGGGTGCGTTTACTCGTTTTGCTCTAGCGTTTCCTGAAAAAAGCTTTTCTCTCTATTTTGACGGCCGAGAGGTTTATGCTTTCCCACCCGCGTCTCTGTTAGAGCGAATCGCAGCTTGCTTTGGCCGGGAGGTGACCTCGCGCTTGGAGGAATTCGAGAGCGTGGGGGTTTCCGGCCGGGTGTGGGGGTTTGCTTTTTCTGGCCAGGAGGTATGGCGAAGGCGCTACTATCTCTTTGTTAACCGCCGGGCGGTGCGTAATTCCACTCTCTACCGGGCAGTGCGGGATGCGCTGCGAGGTGAGGGTGGTATGATCTTTCTCTTTCTCGAACTTCACCCCTCGCAACTTGATATCAATATCCACCCGGCTAAGACCGAGGTGCGCTTTCGTGAGGATGCAGGAATCTATGAATTAGTACGTCGGGCGCTGGAGCGGCGTTCTCTTCCTTCCTGGCTGCGGGCTGGGCAGGTAGCAGAGCAAGAAGAAGTGTACGGCGAGGATAAAAGCAGGGGTTTTTCTCTCCTTGGCCAGATCGAAAACACTTTTCTTCTTACCCTTTCCGAGGGACATCTCTACCTTCTTGACCAACATGCAGCCGAAGAGCGGGTGCTTTATGAGAAGCTACAGCAGGGAAAGGTACAAGGCCGTGAGCTGATAGCTCCGCAAGTAGTGGTCCTTTCGCCCGAGGAACGGGCTTTTTTAGACGAGTACGAGGCAGAAGTTAAAGCTTCCGGTTTTATAGCTGAGCCTTTTGGTCCGCAAGCCTTTGCCCTACGTGTTATACCGGATTTCCTTGATCCTAAGGAATCAGGGATCCTTTTCTCACGTCTACTGGCTCGCATGCGCCGAAAGGAAGATATCAAACAAGCACTCTCCTGTCTGGGTGCCATTAAAGCCGGCCAGTCCCTAACCCATGAGGAACAGGAACGTTTGCTCCACTCTTGGGTGCAGACCACGAACCCCCACGCCTGCGCTCATAACCGACCGGTGTATTTCCGTCTTTCGCTTGATGAAGTCCGGCGCAAGGTGGGAAGAACAGGGTTGAGCTGTGAGTTTGATAGGGGAAAAGAGTGAGAGAAAAAGTGGGGAGCCTATGCGATTGCCTAGAAGGCCTAAGACCATTATAATAGGTCAAGATGACCTGTTGGTCAAATAACTAAAGGGGAGTTGCTAATGGTCAAGAGGGTTAGTGCAGCACAGGCAAAGGCCCAGCTTTCGGCTCTGGTGGCAAAGGTGGCCCACGGAGGTAAGCATTTTATTATTGAACGGCGGGGTAAGCCTCTTGCTGCTCTAGTAAGTGTGGACGATTTAGAGCGTTTAGAGCAGGGACGGCCAACCTCGGAGCGACCTCTGGGAGCCTTGGCCCTGGTGGGCGCGTGGCGGGAAGCGAAGAGCCGGGATATGGACACCTTGATCGCCGATATCTATGCGGCGCGAGAGCGAGATAGAGGGCGTCGGGTAGAGCTTGAGGCCTAATGTACCTTTTGGACACGGATATTCTAAGCAACCTGATGAGGCGTACACCTTCGACGAAATTGATCGCCAAGGTGGCTGCGGTATCCTCAGAGCAGCAGTTTACCTCCAGTATTACGTTGGGAGAGTTGGTTTACGGAGCTTACCGGCTGGGGCCGCGCGCAGGCGTGCTGCTAGAGCGGTTGGACAACACCCTCTTGCCGAATCTGCCCGTACTTCCATTCGATGTGGCTGCGGCGCGGTGTTATGGTCAAATAAGGGCGGTCCTGGAGCGACGCGGAACTCTCGTGGGCAACGCAGATCTTCAGATTGCCGCTATTGCACTCACCCGTGGCTTTACGGTGGTTACCGGAAACGTTCGGCACTTCCAAAGAGTCCCGGATCTAGCGGTAGATAACTGGTTGGAGTAGTGAGGATTACTCCCTTTTTATCCGAGAGGAGCCTGCAGCAGCTCCACGTCTTTGATCCACACGGTTCCGGCTCCCTCAAACGCAAGGTTCAACTTTATCAAGTCAGGGCTCTGCCCTTTCTTTAAGTAAAAAGAAATCTCATAAGCAGCCCACTCTGTTGTCCCTTTCACCGCGTTGGGGAAGCCTTTAGAGAAAAACTCGCCATGTCCTGGCAATCGGCACCACATTTCCAGGTAGGCCCTTTTTTGCACGTTGGCCGTCTTCATGGTTGCACGGTAGGTTAGCACGCACTGTTCAACGTTTCTCGCTTATTGGCGCTGTGCTGGAGGACATCAGTGTTATTAGGTAGTTTGTTAACCAGCAAAAGGCGGCCGCCTTGGCTTGTTGTCTTCATCTTCATTTTTCTGGCCGCCACAGGAATAAATCAAAGTGCTGCGGAGATAGAGTTTAATCCAGATAAGCAGCTCCAAGCCTAAATCATGCATCAGTTCCCGGCCTTATTTAATTCAGATAGTACAGAGCCGGTAGATATCATGAATGCCACAGAGGATGATCGTCTTTTTATGCCAGGAGAGTCGGTGAATTCCGTTTTTGGCAATTTGTTCCTAGAGTGCCAAGGATATCGACCCAACAATCGGTGGGGTCGTTGACGAGCTGAATGAGGCGGGCTTCCGTAAGTAGTTTATGAGCCCTTGTATTGTAGTCTTAACAAGCTCTCCACTTGACAAGGATAACGCTTGAGAGGGGATGGGCGCTAAGTGTGGTTAAGCAGTTTTTGGTGCTGCCTAATGGGACTCTCTCGCACAACACCTTCAATCGGATCTTTCGACTGCTGAACCCGGAGCAGTTCCAGAGTTGCTTTCTGCACTAGTATATTTTTATTCTTTGCTATTCTATCTGCACCTTGACGCTCCCTCCCTTTCGCCGTACACTTTACTCCATGGCAGAGAAACTATCCCATATCTTGGTTCTTCATGGTCCTAATCTTAACCTGCTTGGGCAACGGGAACCGGAGATCTATGGGCACACAACCCTGGCTGATATTAATACTCTTCTCTTTGAGCTGGGACAGGAGTTAGATGTAGAGGTTGAGACCTTTCAGTCCAATGTCGAAGGCGAGCTGGTGAGCAAGATTCAAGAAGCCCGGGGAAGATGTGAGGCCATTATTATTAATGCTGGAGCGTATACCCATACGAGCATTGCTATCCTTGATGCTATTTTGAGTGTCGGGCTGCCGGTTGTAGAGGTGCACCTCTCGAACCTCTATAAACGTGAAGAGTTTCGCCACCACTCGTTTATTGCTCGGGCCGCGGTAGGCCAGATCTGTGGCTTTGGCGCGGAGAGCTATCTTTTGGGGTTAAGGGCGGCGGTAGGTATTGTTAGGAAAAAGTAGGGGTATATCCCCTGGGAAAAATTTTATGGAAATCGGTGAGATCAGAAAGCTCGTTGAGCTAATGGAAGAGAAGGGGGTTATGGAGCTGGAGGTGGAGGACCGCAAGGGCAAGATCCGCCTGGTACGGGAGAACCATCATGCTGTTTCCGCTTCTACCCCTGCTTTTGTACCGGCTGCCGTTGCCGCGCCGCTGTCTGCCGCCCAAACTCCTATGCTGTCAGAAAAGGGCGCCGAGCGTAGGGAAGAGCAACAGGAAAAAAGCGGTCGCACGGTAAACTCTCCTATGGTGGGAACATTTTACCGTGCGCCTAACCCGGATGTAGAGCCCTATGTAGATGTGGAGGATGTGGTGAATCAAGGGGATGTCCTTTGTATCATTGAGGCAATGAAAATGATGAACGAGATCGAAGCCGAGTTTAGTGGTCGTATTGTTAAGGTTCTGGTGGAAAATGGCCAGCCGGTGGAGTACGAGCAATCCCTCTTTCTGATTGAGCCGCTCCAGGTAGCCTGAGGATTTACCTGCCGCAAATCATAGAGTTGCTCTTTTTTGCTCCGACGATTTGTAATACAGTCCTTTCACCTCATTTAGGTTATGTTTAAGAAGGTTCTTGTTGCTAACCGGGGAGAAATTGCCGTGCGTGTCATTAGGGCGTGCCGGGAATTGGACATTCCCACCGTAGCCGTCTACTCTACTGCCGACCGCGACGCCCTCTATACCCGTTTAGCTCAGGAAAAAGTCTGCGTGGGACCGCCGCCGGTAGCGGAAAGTTATTTAAATATCTCTGCCATTGTCAGTGCTGCCCTTTCGTTCAAGGCGGACGCGGTGCACCCAGGATATGGTTTTCTCTCGGAGAACGGTGACTTTGCTGAAGCATGTCAGCGATCGGGTCTGGTGTTTATTGGTCCCAGAGTGCGCAACATTCGGCTCATGGGAGATAAGCCGCGAGCCCGGCGGATCATGGAGAAAGCCGGCGTGCCGGTGTTACCCGGCAACTCCTCCGGGATTACCGATGTGTACGAGGCACAGGCGGTAGCTGAAGAGATTGGCTTTCCCGTGCTTGTCAAAGCAGCGGCTGGGGGTGGAGGACGCGGGCTACGGATAGCACGAAGCCAGGACGAGCTGGCTCGGGTCTTCCAAACTTCTCAGGCGGAGGGGGCGGTAGCGTTTGGCAATAGCCTTGTTTATGTAGAGAAGTACCTTGAGCGAGCCCGTCACATCGAATTTCAGATTCTTGCCGATCAGCATCGCAACATCATCCATCTCGGCGAGCGGGAATGCTCTGTCCAACGCCGCTATCAAAAGATTGTAGAAGAGGCTCCTTCATCCGCTCTTACCAAGCGGCTGCGAGAGAAGATGAGTACCGCGGCGGTTAAGGCTGCCAGGGCGATTGGCTACACCAACGTAGGCACAATAGAATTTCTTCTTTCCCCAGAGGGACATTTTTACTTTATCGAGATGAACACCCGAGTGCAGGTAGAGCATCCAGTCACCGAGATGGTCACAGGCATTGACATTGTCAAAGCCGGGATCTGCTCAGCTGCCGGCGAACGACTTTCCTACCGTCAACGGGATGTTTCCTTGTCTGGGTATGCGCTGGAGTGTAGGATTGTGGCCGAAGACCCAAAAACTCTCCTTCCCTCTCCGGGGAGAATCCGTGGTTATCACAGCCCCGGCTGCATAGGTGTACGGGTAGAAACGGGTGTTTGCGGTAACGCGGTTATCCCCATGTACTATGATTCTTTGATTGCTAAAGTAATTACCCACGGGCGTAGTCGCCAAGAGGCAATTACGCGGATGCAGGCGGCGCTCGCGGAGTATATTATTGAGGGCATTAAGACCAATATCCCTTTGCATCAGCGAGTCCTAAGCGATCCTGACTTTCTTGCCGGTAACCTCCACACTCACTACCTGGACAGATTTTTTGCCACGGATGATACTCAGGAAAGTCGTCCGGTCCTGGTCTTGGCTACTGCTGGCCAGTAAGCCAGTTCTGCTGGCCAGTAAGCCAGTTCTGCTGGCCAGTAAGCCAGTTCTGCTGGCCAATAGGCCGGAGGAGTAGAGAAATGACAAAGCGGAGCAAGCAAGCAATGGCTCAATATTCTGTTTGGTGGACTTTGTTTGCCCTTATCTTTTTAGGGTGTATCTTTTTCCCCAGCAAGGCAGCTGTTGCCACCAACGAGTCAAAATCGCCGGCCAAGAGCGAGGGCCCTAGCCTTGTCTTTACCGAGCCGGTTCACGATTTTGGCCAGGTCGAGCAAGGGGATTTGGTGACCCATCTTTTTAAATTCACTAATCAGGGGCAGGGAGATTTGCGCATTGAGCGGGTTAAGACCTCATGCGGGTGCACGGCTGCGGTGGTCTCGTCCAAGGTTATTCCTCCCGGCGGTGAGGGTGCGATTAGCGCTACATTTGATACTAGCCGTTTCTTTGGAGAAAAAGCCAAGACAATTGCCGTCTACAGCAACGATCCTACCCAGTCTATGACCACGTTAACCCTACAAGGCGAGATCGCGGTCGAGGTCGCTGCTATACCGTCCCAGCTCTACCTTGGTCGAGTACCTAAGGGGCAAAAGATCGTCAAGGAGGTGGAGATTCTGTACAACGCGGACAAGGACCTTGACATCACTAAAGTAGAGAACTCCTATCCGGCGGTAAGCGTACAAGTCGAAGAGCTAGAGAAAAACGGGAAAAAGGGCAAGCGTCTGGTTGTGACACTGACCGAGGGTGTCCCTTTGGGTCGCTTAAATGACCAAATTACTGTTACCACTACCAGTGAAAAACGGCCTACGCTCACTATTCCGGTCTTTGGCAGTATTGAGGGAGACCTCCTGGTTCTTCCCCCGCAGGTGTCTTTTGGGACGTTGCGTAAAGGGGAAACCAAGGTAAAAAAGGTTAGCATTCAAAACCGTGGCCCAGACCCGGTGAAGATTCTGCGCATCCAGCCTCCTTCCGCTAGCATCACCACAAAACTGACAACAGTCAAAGAAGGAGAAGAATACCGTCTTGCTGTGCGGGTGGAAAAGGCGCCAGCCATAGGCCGGGTCCAGGGGGAAGTCCTGGTGCACACCGATCACCCGGAGGAGGGAATGCTCACCATTCCCCTTTATGGCATAGTAACAGACTCTCGGCAGGTGAACCACTAGGGTAAACGCCTTTTTTGTATATCCTGGGGCAAACTGCTTCATTGGCTTTCTCAACTTAGCCCTCGCCCATTTTTCTCTTCCTATGCGCTCTCTTGCTAACGCCACTGCTCAGCTTCATCACCGGGTCGAGGCCACATCCGAACCAAGACGGTTTCGGATCTCTGGGCTTAAGGGTGGAGGACGTGCTTTTTTCCTCCATCATTTTCTTGCCCGGTCGCCCCGGCCAAGCTTGATTATCACCCCTGGCGATGAAGAAGCGCGCGCCATTGAGGAAGGTCTCCGATTTTTTGCCGGAGAGAAGGCGGTACATCTCTACCCGGCATGGGATGCCCCTCTGCTGGATAGCCTCTCGCCAAGTGTGGAGGTTGTCACCGGTCAGATCGAAGGGCTCTATCATCTTCTCACGGCTCCTGCGCCGGTGCTGGTTACCTCCGTAGAAGCACTGTTACAGCAGATCATTCCCCAGGAGGAGTTCATTGCGGCTACCTTTTCGGTACGCCGGGGGCAGGAAATTGTCTTTGACCGCCTCCTTGATCATCTTATCCAGTGGGGTTATCGCCGGGTGCCACTGGTGGAGGAAAGGGGAGAAGTCAGTGTGCGCGGGGGCATCATTGACCTTTTTCCACCGTTAGGCTCCCTGCCGCTACGGCTTGAGTTTGTTGGGGATGAAGTTGAATCGATCCGCGCCTTCGATCCCTCCACTCAGCGTTCGCAGGTAGAGGTGGAGGATCTCTGTATTTTACCGGTGCGGATGTTCTCGCTTAACCATCTAAGGGCGGCACGCCGGCAGGTGGAAGAGGAAATGGCCGAGGAGGAAATCAGACGCCGCGAGCGGCAGCGCATTGTGGAGAGCTTGAAGAATGGTCTCCCTTTTCCTGGGGTGGAGTTTTTCTTTCCCTATTTTTATCCGTCCTTAGAGACTCTCTTTGACTACCTTCCTACCGGGAGTCTTGTCTGGCTTGATGGGCCGGGACGGATAGAGAGCGCCCTAGATGCTTGCCTGGGCCGAATACAGGAAAAGCAAGGTAGATCAGAAAATTTTTCTGCTCCTTGGGCGCGCCTTTTTCTCACAGCAGCTCAGTGCCAGGAATATCTTGCCCGTGGGCCGGTGATAGAGCTAGAGGGACTCGAGCTGCTTGAATCAGAGGAGGGCTTGGCGATCACCTCTTCCCTACAAGTCGGCCTTAAATCCAACCTCCACGCCAAGACCGCTGAAGAGGGACTCTCCCCCCTAGTGGAACGCATAAAAAGTTGGGAGGAAGAGGAAACCAGGGTCTTTTTAGTTGTCTCCAGCCAGCTTCAGGCTTCTCATCTGCGCAGCCTCTTGGAGAGCTATAGCTTAAACTTGCCGGTGATTTCTCCTACCCCGGCACTGTGGCAGGAAAAGGAGGATCACTGTGCTCCAACCATTCTTATTGGAGGGCTCTCGCAAGGATTTGTGCTGCCTGCTGACCGATTAGTGTTTGTAACCGAAGAAGAGATCTTTGGTGAGCGTCGTCATAGGCGGCGCTCACGACCCCGACCCGTGGCCGACTACCTTACCGGTCTAAGCCAGCTCAAGGTGGGAGACTGTGTAGTTCATCTGGACCACGGTATTGGTCTTTACCAGGGCCTTCGTCACCTACGGGTTGCCGAGACAGAGGGAGATTTCCTCCACCTCGAATATGCGGGCAGGGACAGGCTTTATCTGCCCGTAGAACGGATCAATCTGGTACAGAAGTATACGGGCGCGGATGGGGCGGCACCGGCTCTGGACAAACTTGGGGGCACTTCTTGGGAGAAGGTCAAGAAGAAAACTAAAGAGTCCATCCTGGTCATGGCGCACGAACTACTACAGGTCCACGCCAGCCGTGAAGTGGCGGAACGCCCCCCGTTCCCCATAGCGGATAGATACTACGAGGAATTTTGCGCTCGCTTTCCCTTTGAAGAGACCCTTGGGCAGCAGGCGGCGATTGAGGATATGATTGTAGACCTGCGTAAACCCAAGCCCATGGACCGACTGGTGTGTGGGGATGTTGGTTATGGCAAGACCGAGGTGGCGCTAAGAGCGGCCTTTTTAGCAGTGGTTGATGGGAGGCAGGTGGCGGTGCTTGTGCCCACCACAGTGCTTGCCCAGCAACACTTTGAGACGTTTAGCCAGCGATTTGCCGGTTACCCCGTCAACATTGAGATGCTGAGCCGCTTTCGCTCTCCCCAAGAGAACAAAGCAACCGTTCGCGGCTTGGCCAACGGCACGGTTGACATTGTCATTGGTACCCACCGCCTCCTGCAAGCCGACGTTGTATTTAAGAATCCAGGGTTGCTGATTGTTGACGAGGAGCACCGCTTCGGCGTAGTGCACAAAGAGAAGATTAAGAAGTTGCGCCATCTAGTGGATGTGCTTACCCTCTCAGCCACTCCTATTCCTCGCACCCTCAATATGGCGCTCATGGGTATACGAGACCTCAGTGTTATTGAGACTCCGCCGGTGGATCGGCAGGCGATTCGCACCTATGTGACGCGTTTTGACGAGGGGATTGTCCGGGCGGCGGTGTTGCAGGAGATCTCTCGCGGGGGGCAGGTGTTTTTTGTCCATAACCGGGTGGAAACGATTGAGTTGATGGCGCGCAAGCTACAGGAATTGATTCCTGAAGCGCGGTTGGCCATAGCACACGGACAGATGTCTGAGCGAACGCTGGAAAAAGTGATGCTAGACTTTCTGCGCAATCGCTCAAATCTACTCCTGTGCTCGGCCATTATCGAGTCCGGCCTCGACATCTCCAATGCCAACACCATTATTGTTAATCGGGCGGATCAATTTGGCTTGGCTCAGCTCTACCAGCTCCGCGGTCGGGTCGGACGTTCCTCTCAGCGGGCGTACGCTTACCTCCTCATCCCTGGGGAGCACATCATTACTCCTGAGGCGGTCAAAAGGCTTGAGGTACTGCAGGAGCTGGATGACCTGGGCGGTGGATTTCGCCTTGCTGCGCATGATCTCGAGATCCGTGGTACCGGCAACCTCCTGGGTAAGGAGCAGTCCGGACAGGTTACTGCCGTTGGGTTTGAGTTGTACACGCAGATGCTTGAGGAGACGGTGCACGAGCTACGCGGCGAGAAGGCGACCGTGCAGCTTGAGCCTGAAATCCAGATTGGGGTGCCTGCCTACATTCCCGATAGCTACATTCCTGATGTGAACCAACGCCTGGTGTTTTATAAGAATCTGGCTGGGGCAAGGGACGCCGAAGAGCTTGTGGAGATAGGTGAAGAGCTGGCAGATCGTTACGGCCCACTACCGGTTGAGGCCGAGGAGTTTTTGCGGGTCATGGACTTGCGTCGGCTGATGAAAGAACTATTAGTTGTGGCAGTGCGCAAGAGGGGGGAAAGGGTCACAATGCAATTTCACCCTGAGTCGCCTGTACGGGGGGAGCGTATTGTGGCCTTGGTACAGAAAGAAAAGGGTCGCTTTCAGCTTTCTCCTGACCTTTGCTTCAGCTTTCTCCTTGCGGAGCAGGAGGAGGTGATTTCTACCACCAAAACGCTCTTGCAAAACCTCGGTCAATCGTGTTAGCGGAGGAGATATGTCTTTTAATCAAGAAATCAAAGGGCAAATGACAAGGGTCAAAAATCACAAGGACGGAATTCAGCGGTTCTTGACCGGCCTGTTTGCCTTTTGCCTTTTGCTTTTGCCTTTGCCTTTTTGCTTTTCTGTTTCGGCTTGGGCAGAAAGGCTCAACCGCATTATTGCTACTGTGGATGGTGAGCCGGTGACTTTCTATGAGTTGCGCACGTTTAGGGAGGAGAGGGGGGGGGCGAGCCCCATGTCGCCAGAAGGAGGCCTTGCTGGAATGAGTGATCAAGAGATTTTTGACGCCCTCCTTATGGAGAAACTTGTCAACAAGGAGGTGGCAGCCCAGGGGCTACAAGCCCAAGAGAGCGACATCGACAGCTACATTGGACGGATTCAGCAACAGAATAATCTTACTGAGGAACAGATGCGTCAGGCCATGGAAGCGCAGGGGATAACCTGGGACTTATACCGTCAACAGGTTGCCTCTGATATTGAGCGGGCTATGTTGGTCAACCGCGAAATTGGCTCACGGGTCAACGTTATCCCAGAAGATGTGGAGAGATATTACCAAGAACATCTGTCGGACTATCCAGTGCCTGAGCAGGTTCGAATCCGTCATCTTTTCTTGTTTCTTCCTGACTATATGACCGGGGAAGAGGTACAGGCAGTGCAAAAGCAGATGGAAGAGATCTACCAGCGGATTTTGGCTGGGGAAGACTTTGCTACCCTTGCAGATACTTATTCCCAAGGGCCTGGGGCAGGTGAAGGAGGAGACCTGGGCTACTTTAAGAAAGGAAGCATGACCAAGGAGATCGAAGAGGTAGCATTTTCCCTTAGTGCTGGAGAGGTGAGCAAGCCTTTCCGCACTGGTACGGGCCTGCACCTGATCAAGGTAGAAGAACACCATGCAGCTGACCATCGCCCCCTGGAAGAGATGGAGGAGGAGATCAGGAGTAAGCTATACGACGAGGCGCTGCAAAAACGTTATCAGCGCTGGTTTCAAGAGGACCTTCGCGGTCGCCATCATATCGAGTTGATTACCTCCCTGGATGGCGAGAAGACTCAGTCCTCTTTGGTCGCTCCCCCACCGCAGATTTCCCCGTCTACTACTGAGGAAGAAGAAAAGCCCAGCTTCTTGCGCCGCTTAGTCCCATTCTATTAGGCTGAAATGCTTCCCCTTATTGGTATCACCATGGGAGATCCGGCCGGGGTTGGGCCGGAGATTATTCTTAAGGCCTGCAGTCAGATTTCGGCCAAGTGCTGCCCTGTGGTCCTCGGAGATATCAAGGTCATGGAGGAGACCGCCCAATATCTGGCTTCTCCTCTGATTCCACTCCCTTGGCATCCATCGGACGGAAAAAGGAAAAAGGAAAAAGAGGGAAAGCTTAGGGTTCTTCCTTTTTCTACTCTTTCGTTGCAGGCCCGAGTGCCGGGAGATCCTACCCCTGAAGGAGGAGAGGCGTCGTACCGTTATGTTGAGGAAGGTGTACGCCTTGCCCAGGAAGGATTTCTCCAGGGCTTAGTCACAGCCCCGATCAATAAGGCCATGTGGCATGTAGCCGGCCTTTCCTACGCTGGCCACACCGAATGTCTGGCGGCGCTTACCAACACCGCAGAGGTACGGATGATGCTTGTAGGGAGTTCCCTGCGAGTTATCCTTGTGACCACTCATATGGCTCTGGCGGAGGTGCCCAGTGTGCTCTCAATAGAGAAAATTACTGCCACCATTCGGCTGGCTCATGCTCACTTGGCCTGGTTCCATGGTCTCCCTCACCCCCGCCTGGCGGTAGCCGCTTTGAATCCGCACGCAGGTGAGGGAGGAATATTTGGTGATGAAGAGGCACGGATTATTACCCCAGCGGTGCGGGCTGTGCAACAACAGGGAGTAGAGGTGGAAGGCCCATTTCCTGCCGATTCGCTCTTTGTGCGGGCAGTGAGGGGAGCCTATGATGGGGTGATCTGCCTCTATCACGATCAGGGGCTGATTCCCTTAAAACTCTTCTCTTGGGAAGAGGGAGTAAATGTCACCCTTGGTTTGCCTATCATTCGCACCTCGCCTGATCATGGTACCGCCTATGATATTGCTGGGCAGGGCAAAGCTGATCCCACCAGTATGACCGCAGCAATCTGTCTGGCAGCAGAGATGGCGCAGGGGGGTCAGTGGCAGAAAGAGAAGATGTGAAACCAACTTCTTGCTTCTTTCACGAAAAGGACCTGAGACAAATTCAGTCCCAGGGAACAACGCTGGAGAAGATACTCTCCGATATAGACTTTTTCAAAAAAGGGTTCCCCTTCGTGAGGCTAGACAGACCCTGCACTGTCGGAGACGGCATCACAGTGCTGCAGAGCGAGGACCTTGATAGACTGGATAGACTGGGGGCGATTTCTTCACAGGCTGCCCGCTCTGGCAGAGTCACGAAATTCGTACCTGCCTCGGGAGCGGCGAGCCGCATGTTTCAGTTCTTGCTCTCTGTTAAGGACCAGTTTGATGAGTTGAGCGAACAGTCAATCTCTGCCAAGGCAAAAGAGGGAGATAACGATTGTCAGGCCTTTGGGCAGTTTATTGCAGATCTCAAGCATTTCGCCTTTTATGAGGATTTGCGATCGGTCATGGCAGAGGATGGCCTGCAGATTGAGAGCGAAATCGCACAAGGACGGTATAGAGATCTTGTAGAATATCTGTTGGAATCTCACGGGTTAAATTACGCCAATTTGCCTAAAGGACTTATCAAGTTTCATCGTTATAGTGACCATGCTCGCACCCCAGTGGAAGAACATCTGGTTGAAGCAGCAGCCTACGTGCAGAATAAAGATCAGATCGCTCAAATGCATTTTACTGTGTCTCCTGAACACCAAGAGAGGATATCGGGGTATATTGAGCAAATTCGACATCGCTATGAGCAGTCTGGATGTCAATATATTGTCACCTTCTCCATACAAAAACCATCGACTGATACCATTGCGGTGGATCGGAACAATGAACCTTTCCGGGATGAAACGACTGGCGAATTAGTGTTCCGCCCTGGTGGACACGGTGCCCTTTTGGAGAATCTCAATGACCTGCAAGGTGATATCGTTTTCATCAAAAACATAGACAACGTGGTCCCAGATAGGCTCAAGGCTGAAACTTATTGCTACAAAAAAGCCCTGTGTGGCTACTTAATTCAGTTGCAGGAAGAGATCTTCTCCTATCTGCAGAAACTCTCTCAAAAAGACGTGCACCAGCAGTTGCTCAACGCTGCGTTTGAGTTTGCTCGCCATAAGCTATCCATTATTCCGCCTTATGATGTGGAAAATGGCATGAGAGATGAAAAGCTTGATTTCCTTAAGCGTAAATTGAACCGGCCGTTGAGAGTATGCGGCATGGTAAAAAACACCGGGGAGCCTGGTGGCGGACCATTTTGGGTAAAACACGCTGGCGGAGCCATGTCCTTGCAGATAGTGGAGTCTTCTCAGGTTAATAGGCAGGACCCTGGCCAGCAAGCTATCTGGCAGGCTGCCACTCATTTTAATCCTGTCGATCTTGTTTGTGGTATACGAGATTACCTGGGAAAACCTTTTAATTTATTGGGCTTTTCTAACCCCGATACCGGCTTTATTGCGAGCAAATCGAAGGATGGGAGGGAACTGCGGGCGCTTGAGCTTCCTGGTCTGTGGAACGGTGCTATGGCAAACTGGAACACTGTGTTTGTCGAAGTGCCAATGATCACATTTAATCCGGTCAAGACCCTGCTTGACTTACTGCGCCCCGAACATCAAGACGGTTGAGTGGGGCTTGTCTCCTTGTTTATCGAAAAAAGGCAAGAGAGTTCTAGAGAGGTCAGCCAAAGTAGGAGAAAGCATGCCTAATTCTACAACTTTGAAAAGGGCCTGCGAGCTTCTAGTCGCTAAATATGGGGATCTGGGACGAGGCGCCGCCGGGCGGCTACGTCAGTGGTTTTCCGGTACGGTTCCCTATGCCTACCCAGAAGTCATTGAGAAACACTTGGAAGAGAAGCATGTTGACTTGCTGTTCGACGCTTTCTGGCAGGTGCTGTCGTTCGGGACTGGTGGACGGCGGGGACGGGTTGGCTACGGCGCCAATCGGCTTAACCCTACCACTGTTACCATGACTGTCCAGGGGCACTGCCAATATCTGCGCGCCGCCTTTCCCGAACACAGGGAGCTTGCTGTTATTGTGGCTAACGACGTACGGGTCTTCAACGATATTGCTGGCATCTATCATTTCCTGGGAAACAACCATCCACTGCTGGGAGTCTCGTCTCGATCCCTGGGAAAGCTAGCCTGTGAGATCTACACGGGCAACGGCATCATTGCCTACTTTGCCGAGCCCAGTGCTGACCAAGCAGTGATGAGCACGCCAGAGCTGTCCTGTCTAATCGGTAAACTCAAGGCTGTGGGCGGGATCAATCTCTCGGCTTCTCACAATCCGCCAGATGACAATGGGGTGAAGGTTTACGACCAGTATGGCAGCCAGCCGATAGCTCCAAACGACCAGCAGTTAGTAGATGCCATGGATCAGGCTACGGATATCCGTGCTCTGTCGTTCGATCAGGCGCTTGAGCAGGGAATGATTCGTGGGATCCCCGAGAAGCTACACCAAGAATACGTTGAAACCTATGCCAAATTGTATAACGGGACCTATACCCCCCAGCCAGACGTGCCGATTGTCTACACCCCTTTGTGTGGCTGTGGGCTAACAACGGTTGGTGACGTTCTCAAGCGACTGGGATTTCCCTTGATTGTACCACCTGACCAGGGTCCTGACGGTGCTTTCTCGGTCATTCCCTTCAAGGCGCCTAACCCTGAGGTGCCGCAATCTACTGAGCCCGCTATGGCCTTTGCCGATAAGGAGGGTTCAGGGATTGTTTTGTCCAGTGACCCTGACGCAGACCGAGTTGGCCTGGAGGTCAAGCTGGCTGACGGCTCTTGGTACCACTTCGACGGCAACCAGATAGCTGCTGTGCTGTGCTATTTTCTGATGCTTGACTCTCAGGGTCCGCAGCGCAAGGGGCTGGTGATTGAGACGCTTGTCACTACCAAGATTCTTAGCAAGATTGTCGATAAAGCAGGGGAATCGTGGTTGATTGATGACCTACTGGTCGGATTCAAGTACGTTGCTGACGTGCTGAAAACCCTAGAATGGGAGGGCTACTATAAAAATGTCTTTTGTTCTCCTCAACAACTTGTATTGGCCGCGGAGGAGAGTCACGGCGTTATTGTTATTCCCACCATTCGGGATAAGGACGCTACCCCAGCCTGCATGTACCTGGCAGCCCTTTACCAGAGGCTGCACCAGGAGGGGCGAACCCTTCTGGACTATTATGTTCAGATATTGGAGGAACTCGGCGGCTACGACAGTGTCAACCGCTCAATCGTAATGATTGGCGCGGAAGGAATGTTGAGAAAAGACCGCATCATGGCGTCATTGCGAAAATCCTCTCCTAAGACCCTTGGTGACTATGTAGTACACAAGGTGGTGGACTACTGGGATGAGGAGGTGTTCGGTCCATTCGTGAGTAATACGGACAAGCTGCCTAGAGACGTCATTCAGATCTTCACGGATGCCTTCATTATTACAGTGCGTCCATCCGGAACGGAACCAAAGTTGAAGCTGTATTGCCAACTGCTGCCGCACGGGGGACCCTCCTCTGCCAGGGGAATGGAGTTGTTGCGGGAGGTGAGGGCTAAGGCCGATGCCATAGCTCGACTGGTCTACAACGAGCTATTGGCCCGGATTGACCTATTCTTAGGCGAAGCGGGGCTACTGCTGCCCGATATTGTTGACCTTGACTGTAAGCAAGACTTTGAACAGCAAACCGTACGACAGCTGCATAAGGCCCTTGCCAAGAGTACTTTCACTGGCCTGAATGACCTCCTTGCTTGGCTACGTGGGGAGGCAGCGGCAATGACCCCGGGGGCTGATCCACTACCTGCACTGAAAACACCAGTGGCATATCTCTGCAGCCAGTGGGCTAGGGAACTAGGTTCGACCTCTCTACTGGCCGAGCTGGAAAACTGGGCCAAGCAATAATCACCTCAATCCTTGGCACAAAGCTTTCTTGGTTGCCTATGTTCTTAACCCGATGACCAGATATGGCGAAACCGATGGTTATACGGCCTCCCAACACGTAGCCCAAATCGTCCGATATGGGGAGATAGTTCCTGACGCTGTGTTGATCCACCAGGGACAGATTCCCGCTGAACTGGTCTTGAAGTACAAGGCCGAAGAGGCCCACCAAGTAAGGTTAGACGTCGACAACCTCTACAATATGGGGGTGAAGGTAATCAGGTCCAGGGATGTGATGTCGGCAACCTCCCTGGTGCGTTATGACCCTGCTCGGACAGCAAAGGCTTTGCTCGAACTGTTCGGGGAGTTTGGCCCGATGAAAAGGCCAGGTGTTTCGTAGTCAGTACCAGATCTCCATCCTTAATCCCTTCTCATCGACCGGCGGATTGGCGGGTAAATGATCAGCTTGTCCGTTGGCAATTCGTAGAGCAGTCTCTGCTAGCGCATAGGCATCGAGAAGGTCGTCAAGAGCGACTTGCTTGCGTTTGGAGGTTTTTAGGTCGTCTATGAAGGCCTGTCTAATCCCGCGAAACAGTTTGCCTGGTGCTTGCTCAAGAGTCCGTAACCTCTCCTCCCGACCTTCGCGCGTCTTCTTATTATATTGCATAGGACTACCTACCAGGAATCTAAAGGCAAGCTCTGGATGGGCCTCATAAACGGTTTTTTGTAACTCGAGGGTCATCTGTTGATCAACTTCATGAATTTTTGGCACAATGCCAAAAGCCTGGATACTCAGGCCATGAGCTCGAACCTGTTCATAGCGTGTAGCTTTCAATAGTTTGCGCGTGGGTGGGGTGAACACACTGCTGGCTCTTCGACCTAGCAGTCGACGGGCTTGTTGATCGCACTCTCGTCCCCCTGGCTGATGCTCTTCCAGGAGACCAATAGGAATATCCATGGCAATCACTGCCGGTTTAGGATGCAGGGTCAACACTTCATCAAATCGGGCACATAACCTGATCTGGTGATCTTGTGTTTGTTGCCTCCGCTGCTCAACAAGCACGGCAATCCATCCAGCGCGACATCCATCTATACCTGCTACCCAGGCCATAGCTATTTATTCCGGCGGGCCACCGCATTCACTTATGCTTGACATTCAACCTATATTCCGGTCTGCTCACTTTATGGCACTAAATTATGTCCCAGAAGTCAACTTTCTGTCACCCTCATAGGGGGTTTGCCATGCACCAAGACCCACCTCCGATCCGTGGCCGCGGTACGGCTAAAAATCCATCCAATAGATTCGAAACCCTTTGCTATATCCCTGACCCGAATGAGTTTGCCCCGGAGGATTCTCTACCCAAGACACGCTTCTTGAAAGACACCTCCCGCTCGCTCATTACTTACAACAACAGCCCTGATGTTGGATTTGAGGTCAGCATCAATCCTTACCGAGGCTGTGAGCACGGTTGCATTTACTGCTATGCACGCCCCACCCATGAATATCTGGGTTTTTCTGCGGGCCTCGATTTTGAGACTAAGATACTCGTAAAGGAAAACGCGCCAGATCTGCTGCGGCACGAACTGACCTCGTCGCGTTGGAGGCCACAGGCCGTTGCCATAAGCGGGATAACAGACCCTTATCAGCCGGTAGAGCGACGTTTAGGGCTCACAAGACAGTGTCTGGAAGTCTTTGTTGAGTTCCGTAACCCCGTTGTAATCGTCACCAAGAACCATCTTGTCACTCGAGATTTAGATCTATTAGCAGAGCTGGTGCACCACAAAGCAGCCGCTATTTTCCTTTCCGTTACAACGCTCGATGCCAATCTGAGCCGGGCTATGGAGCCGCGCACCTCACAACCTGCCCGCCGCCTTGCCGTTATCACAGCGTTGGCCCAGGCCGGGGTACCGGTAGGAGTGATGGTTGCGCCGGTGATACCGGGGCTGACGGATCACGAGCTACCGTCGATTATTACCATGGCAGCCCAGGCAGGAGCCCGGTTTGCGGGTTACGGCTTGCTCCGGCTACCTCACAGTGTGGAGACTCTGTTCGAGCAGTGGCTGACCCAGCATCTGCCTGAGAGAAAGGAAAAAGTTCTTAACCGAATCCGGTCCACCCGGGGTGGTAAGCTAAACGACTTCCGCTTCATCTCCCGGATGAAGGGTGAGGGAATTTTTGTCGAGCAGATCGAGGCGCTGTTTTCACTCACCTGCCGAAAAGCAGGCATAGTCGAGAGAGGTCCCAAGCTTTCTACCGCCGCGTTCCAGCGACCACCCACCGCCCAGCTTTCACTTTTCGAGTAGGTTACCTGGACAGATATGAGATTAAAACGGGGAAAGATTATAGTGCAGGGGGAAGAAGAGTTTTATCATCAGGTAGCAGTAACGACCTTACGCCAAATACAACGTTAGGGTTTTGATTGCGCAGGCCTCTGACGCCACAAGAGATTATTGAACTTGATCAAGCCCTGATCGAGGCTTTTGCCTCACATCGGGCTCTAAAAAGCCGAATACCAGTAGCTCAACACAAAATTTCCCCAGGTTCCAGCCATCCTTGGGGAGTCTTTTGTTATAGCTACAGCAAACAAACTTTTTGGCGCTGACTGGAAAGCAGCCTTTGGTGGCTCTTTGTCGGATGTGCAATTATTTGGCGCAACTGGGCAAACACGGCGAGTGGAGGTGAAGTCAACTGCTCGCCACGGGTTCCAAGAATTGAAGGCTAAGGACTTGCTAGCTGACACTCTCGTATGGGTCCATTTCGGCAAACGGTTCGATGAAGGCTATGGAGTGGTACAGATCGTGATTCTTGATAACCCAGGGAAGCACATTTTAGAACCTGTGCGTCTTGATATCCCAAGACTGATGCGTAAGGTGGGTGATACTTTGGATCTACGGCAAATTGAGGTTGCAGACTTGGAAGATTTCCTTACATTTAATCTCCCTTCTCAATAACCCAGCAATAGATGATGTCAACCTTCTTACCGTGCTGCTATAGTAAAAGGTAAGGTGTTCCTCAGCCTCATGCTGTTCTTATTGTTGACCCCGTGCGAAGCTATGGTAGTATTTTGCCTGGAGGAAACAACATGGGTGAGTGGCTTTTTCAGACCGAGGCTTATCTGTGTGATTTTCAGGCTCGGGTAACCGCAGTGGAGGGCAATACGGTGGCCCTCGACCGCACTGCCTTCTACCCTGGGGGCGGGGGTCAGCCTGCTGACCGGGGCTGGCTGTGGGATGGGGAGCAGCGCTGGCAGGTTATCAACGTTCGCAAAGCAGGTGAAGAAATCTGGCATCAGGTCAGTGGCGATCCATTGACCCCCGGCATGGTGGTGTCTGGCCAACTAGATTGGGAAAGGCGCTATGCGCTGATGCGTACCCATACTGCCCTGCATATCCTCTGTGGAGTGGTCTGGCGTGACTATGAGGCGCATGTTACCGGGGGAAACATGGAGCCTCTGCGCGGCCGCATGGATTTCGAATTTGCCAGCATGCGCCAGGAATTGGTGCGGGAGATCGAAGAGAAAATCAACGCCGAGGTCATGGCGGCCCGGCCGGTCAAGGTGCGCATCTTGCCCCGGGAGGAAGCTTTTACTATTCCCGATCTGATTCGCACCCGTATCAACCTGTTACCCGAGGAAATCTCTCAGGTGCGTGTGGTGGAGATTGAGGGTCTGGATTTGCAGGCTGATGGGGGAACCCATGTGGCTAACACCCGCGAGGTCGGCCGCATGCGCATAGTGGACTATAAGAGCAAAGGTCGCATCAACAAACGTATTGAGATGGCCTTGGAGTAGGGGTTAGAGAGGAAGTGCAAGATTTTCGCTATGGTTACCAAGCTGCGTTTGTCTCTTACTGTATGCATTTTCTTACTGATCTGTCTGGCCACACTTGTCTGGCAATCTCCATTGGCCTCCTATCCTTCCTCATCCAAAAGGAAGGTTGCGAACCCTCATACTGCTTCTATCTCGCAGTCTCAGGACAATGATCACCAGCAGGAAGCCCGGTTGCTTTCTCACATCCGCCAGCTGACCTTTGCCGGGCGGCGTGCGGGGGAAGGCTATTTTAGTCAGGATGGGTCCATGCTGGTTTTTCAGAGCGAGCGTACCCCGGAGAATCCTTTCTTTCAGATTTATCTAATGAATTTACAGACCGGCGGCACACGCCGTGTATCGCCCGGGTATGGCAAAACCACCTGTGGATGGATTCACCCAAATAGGGAAAAGGTGCTCTTTGCCTCAACCCATAACGACCCTAATGCCCGCCTGAAACAAAAAAAGGAACTCGATCTCCGTACTTCAGGAAAAGCTCGCCGCTATTCCTGGGATTTTGATGAGTACTTCGACATCTTTGAGACCGACTTATACGGTGATCAGCTGAAGAATCTCACCCATACTCTTGGCTACGATGCCGAAGCTTCCTGGTCGCCTGATGGTAGGCTTATTATCTTTGCCTCCAATCGCCATGCCTACGCAGAGAAACTCCCGGCCCAGGATCAAGCTACTTTCGAGCATGACAAGTCTGTTATGGTGGATCTCTATCTTATGAATGCCAATGGAACCCAGGTTCGCCGCCTGACGCAGACTAAAGGTTATGACGGTGGACCGTTTTTCAGTCCAGACGGCAAGAAGATCTGCTGGCGGAGATTTTCTCCAGACGGTACGACCGCCGAGATTTTTATTATGAACACGGACGGCACGGCTGAGAAGCAGCTCACCCATCTCGGGGTCATGTCCTGGGCGCCTTATTTCCACCCGTCAGGTGACTATCTGATCTTTGCCACCAACCTTGAGGGCATGGGAAACTTTGAACTTTATTTAGTAGACGCCAGGGGGAAATCCGAGCCTGTTCGCGTGACATATACGGATGGCTTTGACGGCCTGCCGGTTTTTTCTCCAGACGGCAAATGGTTTTCGTGGACCAGTAGTCGTGCGGCTGAAAAACAATCTCAGATTTTTCTGGCTGATTGGAATGATACGGAAGCCCGCCGGCTGCTGGGGCTTGAAGTTAAAGAAAACCCGCTACCCACGGCGATGCCAGTGTCACCTTCTCCCCCCCGCGATCTGACACCAACAGTGCCGGAAGTTAATGCCAACGACCTACGTCTCCATATTACCCATCTAGCGTCTGACGAAATGGAAGGTCGTCTAACCGGGACCGAGGGTGAGCGGCGGGCTACAGACTATGTAGCGTCAGTGTTTCAGTCACTAGGACTGGAGCCAGCGGGCGATAGGGGAACATTCTTCCAGCCTTTTGAGTTTACGGCCGGCGTTTCGCTGGGCCCTGAAAATCAGCTGACACTCAGCAAAGGCGGTATCTCAAGCAGGCAGGGTTACAAAGTTGATAAAGATTGGCGACCGCTGGCCTTCTCTCAAACCGGCGGATTTGGTCCTGCCGAGATTGTTTTTGCTGGTTATGGCCTTGTGGCCCCAGCAACGGATGAGCACAATGAGTATGATGCTTTTGCTCATCTGGATGTAACCGATAAATGGGTGCTAGTGTTCCGTTACCTGCCTGAAGAGATTTCTTCGGAATGGCGCCAACACCTCGCTCGCCACGCTAGCCTGCGCTACAAGGCCATGGTGGCTCGTGACCGGGGTGCGCGTGGATTGCTTGTGGTCAGCGGTCCTAACTCCAAGGTCAAAGACGAATTGGTAAGACTCTCTTTTGATGCCTCGCTAGCTGGGACCAGTATTGCCGCTCTCTCAGTCACAGACGATCTTGCCGGGCAATTGCTGCAACCCTCCGGGAAAGGCTTAAAGGAACTGCAAGATGCGCTGGATACCGGCAAATCGGTAATGGGGTTCTCAATTCCTGATCTCCTGCTTAGAGTTACTGTCGACATTCAGCAAGAAAAGCGCAGGGGTCGCAACGTGCTTGCGCGCCTAAACGCTGCTGGCAACGCTAAGAGGGCGGCAGTAGTTGTTGGTGCCCATGTGGATCATCTTGGGCACGGGTCTGGCGCCGGTTCCTTGGCCCGGGGAGATGAATCAGGCAAGATTCATTATGGTGCTGATGATAATGCCTCGGGGGTTGCGGGAGTGCTGGAGATTGCCCAGTACTTGGTTGATCAAAAGGCCAAGGAAGAACTTCCTCTACGGCGAGATGTGCTCTTTGCTCTCTGGTCAGGGGAAGAACTAGGGCTACTGGGTTCCAGTTATTTTACCCGCACCTTTAGTGATAAAGAGACCGAGCCGTCTACCCTGGCTCCAAACCTTGCTGCCTATCTGAACATGGATATGATCGGGCGTCTCGACAAAACCCTCATCCTGCAGGGTATAGGCTCAAGCTCTATCTGGCCGCAGGAAATCGAGCGTGCCAATGTCCCCACTGGGCTACCGATTGTAGCGAATAACGATAGTTATTTGCCGACCGATGCTACCGCGTTCTATCTCAAGAGTGTGCCGATTTTGAGCGCGTTCACCGGTGCGCATGAGGACTATCACACTCCGGGCGACACAGCAGACAAAATCAACTATGCGGGTGCAGAAAAAATCACGCGCCTGATGGCGCTCCTAACGCGCTCCCTGATAACCCGTGAGGATATTCCCGATTATCTGGTTATGGAAAAGCCTAGCAGTTCAGGGAGGCGTGCAAACCTGCGTGCCTCCCTGGGCACCATTCCCGACTACGCCCAGAGTAATGCTGTCGGCGTCAAACTTGCGGGCGTAGCTAAAGGAGGACCGTCTGACCAAGCGGGTGTTGAGGGCGGTGATATTATTGTTGGGCTTGCCGGTCAGAAGATTGAAAATATTTATGACTATACTTATACAATAGAGGCTTTAAAAGTCGGCGTTGCGGTAGAAATGATTGTTGTGCGTGGGGATCAAAGCCTCAAACTTACTGTTACACCAGAATCTCGTGAATAGTGCTCTTACTATTCCTGATAATGATACCAACAAGAAATGATGGTCAGTTCTGCCTCAGACACACTATATACTGAACGATGCTCAGTGTTGATCCGTCTTGACCAGTACCCTGACCAGTCTCCCTTCAGCGGCTCTGGCTTCCCTAACCCTACAAACGGGTTTCTCAAAGCATCTTTAATGAGTTCGTTGAGACGTTTCAAGAGTTGTCGATGGCTCAGCAGTGAAGGCACAGACAAGGTTTTAAGTTGCCTGGTACGCTTGGAACAGATTCTTGGTGGGCGGAGTACCGCCCACCCCACGTTTAACTGGTCACCCAGTTCTAGTATGTCCGTCACCTGGATCCTATGAAAGTGTTAGTGACAGACAGGACCAAGGCCAGGTGGCGGAAGGTGGGAAGATTGTAAGAGCTGCTGGTTGTGGAAGAATTCAACTGCGCAAGCGGAACGCTATTTTGAGAAAATGAAATGGGTGAGCCATGAAACGTCTTTTTATTGGCCTGCTTAGCATAATGTTGTTGGTCTCTGTCGATTTTATTGCCTGGGCTGAGGACCTTAAGAGCGAGTCTCCTGCTAAAGCTGCGCCCCGGGCTGTCGCGCCCCGAACTGTTCTGCCAATCTCCGAAATTGTGCTTTATTCCAGCGGCGTTGGCTATTTCCAACGCAACGGCTACATTGATGGTCGTGGCCATATGGCATTGCGCTTCAAAGCAGAGCAAATCAATGATCTTCTTAAGAGCATGGTTGTCCAGGATTTCGATGGTGGCCGGATTACAACCGTGACCTACGACTCGCGTGATCCCATCACCAAGGCTCTCAAAAGCTTTGCCGTGGATCTGACAGCAAACCCCAGCCTGGGCCAGCTCCTTGGGCAGATTCGCGGCGAGCGCGTTGAGGTTGCCACGCCGGGCCCTGTCCACGGCGTGATTGTGGGCATGGAGAAGAAAGAGGAGAAAGCAGGAGAAGAGCAGGTAGTTGAGGTCGAGTATCTCAACCTCCTGACTGCCGACGGCCTTCGCTCTGTCCCCTTAAGCCAGGTTCAGCATATCCGGATCACTAATGGGCAAGTGGGCACCGAACTGCGGCAGGCCCTTGAGGTTCTAGCTACGAGTCATGATACACAGAAAAAAACAGTGGCCCTGGAGTTCGACGGTGAAGATCGTCGGCGTGTGCAGGTTGCCTACATTATTGAGACACCCGTGTGGAAGACAAGCTATCGACTTGTGCTCTCTGACACAGAACAGCCTTTCCTGCAGGGCTGGGCAATTGTTGAGAATACCACGGATGAAGACTGGCAGAATGTAAAGCTAGCGCTGATTTCAGGACGGCCAATCTCGTTCACTATCAATATCCATCTCCACGCCCGCTCCTTTCCGGCTCTGCTTCCGCCTGGAAGAACCCAATGAAGACGGAGATGACACCAGAAAAGGTCGATCCCAGCATAGAGGGTGGTATATCCGCTACCTGCTGCAGGCTGCTGCTGATCCCAGCCTGCTTATCCCAGCGGAAGACACATGGAATGTCGAGGGGCGCAAGGTATCTATCCTTAAACGTGGCGAGTTCAACGCCCGAGAATACCTGCTGTCGTCCCTGGGCCAGGCTTCGGGGTTCTGCCCACGCATCGAGGCTAGCCTCAAGACGTCCGCTCCGGGCGGTTATGAGCTGGATGCGACCGGAGCTTATGAGTTCCTTACCGAGAAAGCGGCATTGTTAGAACAGACAGGTTTTGGCGTCTTGCTGCCGGCATGGTGGACGCGTAAGGGGACAAAGCTGCGTCTCACCGCCCGTGCCGATGTCAAGAGCCCCAAGATGCAAGGAAGTAGCGGTCTGTCGCTTGACTCGATTATCCAGTTCGACTGGCAAGTGGCTCTTGGCGATGAGCAGCTCTCTTTGCAGGAGCTCAGAGCCTTGTCCAAACTCAAGGAACCGCTAGTCAAGGTACGGGGCCAATGGGTACAGGTGAACACCGAAAGAAGCTACTCGCTTCACGCCGGGCCTGCCCGTTATGGTCCACCATGGCATTACCAGAACGAAAGGTGCAGCCTTCGAGAAAGAGGCCAAGAAACAAGCCATTGTTATCTCTAGCTATGCACTCCTGCACCGGGATTTCGAGACCCTAAAGAGTGTGCCCTGGTCCGGCGTGATCCTCGATGAGGCGCAAAACATCAAGAATCCGGAGACCAAGCAGGCAAGGACTGCCCGGGCCCTCGGAGCAGACTATCGGGTTACGCTCACCGGCACGCCGGTCGAGAACAATATCGGCGATCTATGGTCCATCATGGAGTTCCTCAACCCCGGCTTTCTTGGCACGCAGAGCACGTTCAAGAGGACATTCTTTGTTCCCATCCGGGCCAACCGTGACCCGGAGGCGGTAGGACAGTTAAAACGCTTGACCGGGCCATTTATCCTGCGGCGGCTGAAGAGTGATAAGACCATCATTGCCGACCTGCCCGAAAAAATGGAAATGAAGGTCTTCTGCACGCTGACCAAGGAGCAGGCATCACTCTATGTCGCTGTGGTGAGAGAGGCCACTCCTGAACTGGACTCGGCCGAAGGCATCCAGCGCAGAGGTCTAATTCTGGGGACCTTGTCGAAGCTCAAGCAGGTCTGCAATCATCCGATGCAGTTCCTGGGCGACAACTCCGTTATTCCTGGACGCTCGGGCAAGCTGGCCCGTTTAAGCGAAATGTTGGAAGAAATTATCGAAGTCGGGGACCGGGCGCTGGTGTTTTCGCAGTTCGCCGAGATGGGGGGAATCCTCCGGCGGCACCTGCAGGAGACGTTTGGGCGTGAGGTGCTCTTCCTGCACGGCGCAGTCCCAAAGAAAAAGCGAGACCAGATGGTCGAGCGGTTCCAGGCCAACGGGGATGGTCCGCGTATTTTCATCCTATCACTCAAGGCCGGTGGTATGGGCTTGAACCTGACAGGCGCTAACCATGTTTTCCACTTTGACCGCTGGTGGAACCCAGCGGTAGAGAATCAGGCAACCGACCGTGCGTTTCGCATTGGCCAGACCAGGAATGTCCAAGTCCACAAATTCCTCTGTGTAGGGACGCTAGAAGAAAAAATCGACGAGATGATCGAGCGCAAGAAGGAGATTGCTGAGGGGGTAGTGGGAACCGGCGAGGGCTGGCTAACTGAGCTTTCAACCGCTGAGCTCAAAGAACTCTTTGCGCTGAGAAAAGAAGCGGTAGGAGAATAAATATGGCTTGGCGAGGGTATTACGACAACGAGTATTTCCCCCTTTCGCGCCCGCGAGCAGCCAAGGGTGGGATTAAGGCCCAATCCAAACGCGGTACATTTGGGGAAAGCTGGTGGGCCAAACGGTGGATTGCCGTGCTGGAGAGTTTCAATATCGGGGCTAGGCTGGGCCGAGGTCGGTCCTATGCCCGTAGGGGCCAGGTGCTGTCCATCGATATCGATAAAGGCGAAGTCAAGGCCAAGGTCCAGGGATCTCGACCCAAGCCCTACTCTATCACAATCAAGGCTAAAGCCCTGTTGACCGCCGATTAGCAGAAGCTGGTCAAGGAGCTATCTCATCAAGCCATCTTTGCGGCAAAGCTCTTGGCTGGTAAGATGCCCCAGGATATCGAGAAAGCGTTCAAGGACATAGGCCTGTCACTTTTCCCTGAGAAACTCAAAGACCTGCAAACAGACTGCTCCTGCCCAGACTGGTCGAACCCCTGCAAGCATATTGCCGCAGTCTACTATCTGCTAGGCGAGGAGTTTGACCGTAATCCGTTTCTGATCTTTAAGCTGCGTGGGATGGGTCGGGAAGAGTTAGTGAGGCTTTTGGGCGATAGTGGTGAAAAAACCCCTACTAAGAAAACCCGTAGTAAGTCTGTCATTTCCAGGAGAGGGGAAGAGGTCTCCCTGCCGCCCGAGCCACTGGCTCCAGATGTCACTGGTTTTTGGAGTGGAGGCGATTTACCTGATGACCTGTTCGGCGAGGTCCGGGTCCCGCCGGTGCCGGCAGCCTTGGCCAAACGGCTGGGGAATTTTCCCTTTTGGCGGGGTGAGGAGCGATTTTTAGCGGCTGTCGAGCCAATTTACTCACAGGTGTCACCATACGGTATGGACCTGTTCCTTGGCGAGCGAAGCTCCAAATGAGCGTCTGGCCGGTCCCGTTCTATCCGTCGTCTTTGGCAACAGTCGCCAGAATAGCATTGGTGGTGCGGAAGTGAACCTTGGCAACTTGGGAAAGAATATCTTCTCCATGACGACGCACTAGCGTTGTCCCGGCTGCAATGATTGCAGGGCCTGCTCCTTTAGGAAGAGAAAAACCGTGGTGGGTGCTTAGCTCCTGGAGGCGGCGCAAAAACTCGGCCCGCGCTAGGATTGAGGCAGCAGCCACAGCTAGATCTGCCTCTGCCCGTGGGCGCTGGGTAAGTATAACCGTACGCCCCTTACTCATAAGCGCATTCTCAAGATAGCGCGCATCGCCAAATTGGTCAGCAATTACATGTGGACAGTCAAGGCGGGAAAGGAGGTTTTCGATTGCCCGGGCATGTCCCCAAGCAAGAATCCGGTTAAGGTTATGTAATGAAGCATGCAGAGTATTATACCGTGCCGGGCCAATCACCACCAAGGAGTAAGGGCAGCATAAACGGATCTGCTCGGCCAGGGTCTGGGCGCGATTATCAGACAAGGCTTTGCTATCGCGCACCCCCAGAGCCTGCAGTTCTTCTTCATGCTCTTCATCTACATATGCGCCGGCTATGACTAGTGGACCAAAGTAATCGCCTTTGCCTGACTCATCGATACCAATCCTCTGATTTTTCTCCGAGTGCTCAGCCATTATCTTTCAACCGGGTTAAGCAGCTCTGCTGTCTCTTGTTTGCTTTGTCCTTTGATAATGACCCTGCGGCCGGCAATCTCGATTCTGTCTTCAGCAAAGAGCTGAATAGCCCGTGGATAGATGCGATGCTCTTGCTTAAGAATACGTTCCTGTAAAGTCTCCTCGGTGTCGTCGGGGTAAACGGGCACCACCGCCTGAATAATAATGGGGCCATGATCCACCTCTTCATCAACCAAGTGAACGGTAGCCCCAGAAAAGCGTACCCCATACTCTAGTGCTTGCTTCTGAGCTCGAAGCCCGGGAAATGCAGGCAGCAGAGCAGGGTGGATATTCATGATCCGTTGAGGGAAAGCGCGGATAAAGAAAAGTGAGAGAAGACGGTTGAACCCAGCAAGAATAACTAGCCCTACCTCATGTTGGCGGAGCACACGCACCATCTCTGTATCGAACCCTTCACGAGAAGAGAAATCTCTGTGAGAAATTACCACTGTGGGCAGGCCGTGCATTTGCGCCCGCACTAGACCATTGGCCTGGGGATTATTGCTCACGACCACCCGAATGCGGGCGTTGACCTCTCCCCGCTGGAGGGCATCGATGATTGCTTGCAGATTGGTGCCGCTACCAGAGATGAGAATACCAAGGTTAACATTGTGTGTCATACATACTTTCCCCAGTGCGGCACTGCACGGGTAAGAGTGAACACGTCGACATGGCGTGCTCCAGCTGCATACAGCGTGCGGGCGCACTCGTTGACTGTGGCCCCGGTGGTGTAGACATCGTCAACTAGAAGGATCCTTTTTTCCTCCACTTTTTTGGGACGGGTTACGGCAAACGCGTCGCGCACATTTATCTGCCGCTCCTCTTCTTTGAGGTGCACCTGTGGGTTGGTTGCCCGGACCCGCTCTAGGGAGAAAGGGTCAATGGGCAGCCTATAGCGTTTGCCCAAAGCCTGGGTCAATATAAGTGCCTGATTAAACCCCCGCCAGCGCAGCCGTGCTAAGTGAAGGGGAACGGGTAAGATGAGATCATAGTCTTTGGGCAAGAGGGGAAAATAAGCTGCACCGAGCAGGCCTAGAGCCTTTCCCACGCTGAGTATGCGGGTATACTTGAACAGATGTAGAGCCCGCGCCAGAGGGTTGGTATCTTCCTCGACAGCGACATAGCATGCCCAGGCTCGCGCTTGGCGGAATCTTGGGGGAGAAGTGAGACAGCGCCCGCAGGGGTGATCGTTACCTGCGTGGGAAGCAAAGGGTAAGCCGCAGAAGGAGCAGTGCGGTGAGGTTACGACTTCAATACGGGAAAAGCAAAGAGCACAAAAAGGCTCGTTCTTCTGAGATGCCCCCTGGCAACCGAGACAGGTCGGGGGGTAGAGAATAGAGAGCAGCTGTTCCAGCATAAGCTTCTTATAGCGGCTGGTTAGAGTTGGAGCAAATCTTACTTGCCACAGGGCAAAGCGTTATCAAATGCAACCCTCCGTGTTTGCTTCTTTTCGCCCCACCGTGGTATGTTCCCGGTGGCTTGCCGGATATCTTAGCGTCAAAGCAGGAGAAAAAGGGGAGGGAATTTATGGAAAGAAAAGTGCAATTATACAGCGAAGGCACTCCTGTTGTTGGGGTGCTGGGGTTACCCAAGGACTATAAGTCTGGGGAGAAGCGGGCAGCCGTGATTTTCTGCCATGGGTTTACTGGGGTGAAAGAGATGTGGCTGCCGGAGAATGCCAAACGGCTACGGGCTGAAGGATACATTACCCTGAACTTCGATTACCGTTTCTTTGGCGAGAGTGGTGGAGAGCCACGTTCACGGCTGATTCCCCAGGCACAGGTAATGGACATTCGCAGTGCCATTACATTCATGGAACACCAGCCCGAGGTAAATCCTGACCGTATAGGGCTTTACGGGACAAGCTTTGGCTGTGCCAATGTGACCTATACCGCTGGTATCGACGAGCGGGTGAAGTGTACTGTGGCTGTCGTAGGACCGGGCGATTGTGAGCGGCAGTTTCGTTTGGGACCTACCTTTGATGCTTTTATGGACAAGGTCCGGCGGGCTAAGGCCGATTTTGTGCTTACCGGTAAGCCCTCGTATATGCAGACGGCCCGGCTCATGGCGCGTGACCCTGAGGTTACTACCGACATTGAGAAGACGGTCAAGCTCTTCCCTCAGTGGAAGCCAGAAGTATCGTTTGAATCGCTTCTGGACATTGTGGAGTTCAAACCCGAGAGCGTTGTGGATCGTATCTCTCCGCGGGCTATTATGTGGATCCACACGGATAAGGATAAACTTGTGCCGTTGTTTGAAGCCCAGAGCATGTATGCCAAGGCAAGACAGCCGAAAAAGCTTGTGGTGCTGGAAAACATGGTGCATGAGGACGTTTACCGGGGCCAGGGATTCGAGCTGACTGTGCAGCACACTAATGCCTGGTTTAAGGAGCATCTGCCGGTCCGGTAAATCTGTGCAACCCTCACCCTAGCCTTCTCCCACGGTTATGTGGGAGAGGGGAAGGAGACCGACCTGTGAAAATCTCTGTTTTTAGCGACTACATCTGTCCCTTCTGCTACATTGGCATTGAGACCTTACGTAGGGTTCAGCCTGAGGTGTCATCGTTTACTCTTGAGTGGAAGGGGTTTCAGATCCATCCCGAGTATCCGGCAACAGGAATTCCCATAGAGCAGCGCATCAAACAGCAAGGTCACGAACGCTATGCGGCGACCTGGCAGAACATTCTCTCCCTTGCCACAGGAATCGGCTTGGAAATGAATCCGCCCCCTGTTCTAACCAACTCTCTCCTGGCTCTTGAAGCTACTGAGTATGCCAAGGAAAAAGGAAAAGAAGAAGCGTTTTCCCGTGCAGTGTACCAGGCCTATTTTCAGGAGGGGAAGAATATTGGCGATATAGAGACGATTCTTCCCCTAGCACAAGAAACTGGTCTTGATCCCCAGGAGGTCGAGGTCCACCTCAAAGAAAGAACTTACGCTGCCCGGATTCAATCCTTTCATCAGGAGGCCGATTCCCTTGGAGTCTCCGGCGTTCCCACCTTTATTGTTGGGCCGGCTCAGATCGTTGGTGCGCAAGCACCGGAGGTGTTTGTTAGCATGCTCAAGCGGGTAGTAGAGAGAGGGCTGGCCTAGCTCTGCTGAGAAAACCTGTCCCTTGACATGGGGCAGGCCGCGGTGTAATAGATCTTCTTTCTGAATGAACCTTCGCTCAAAATACTATAGCCCTGTGCTATGGCATAGGCCTGTGCTGTGCACAGGAGCCATTTAGGAGGGAAAAAAGATGGCAGAACGACGTATAATTTCGGCTGATTCTCACATGATGGAGCCGGCCGACCTATGGGTAGAGCGGCTAGATGAAAAATTTAAAGACCAAGCTCCCAAGGTAGTAAAAAACGAGGATAAGCCTGGGTACTCTTTTATCGCTCCGGGACTTCGCCCTTTCCCTGTGGCTGGGGGGTTTGGCGTCAGTAAGAGCGGTGCTGAGCTCAAGGAGCATATGAACAAAGGGTATGAAGCAGCTCGTCCTAGTGGCTGGGACCCGGTGGAACGGCTCAAAGACCAAGACATTGATGGGGTAGAGGCTGAGGTGCTCTACACTACCCTGGGTATGCCGCTTTTTGGTCTAGAGGATGCCGACTTGCAGCGCGCCTGTTTCGGCGTTTACAACGACTGGGTGGCGGAATTTATGAGCCATAGCCCCAAACGGCTCCTCCCTATTGCTCTCATTTCTTTGGAAGACATAGCACAAGGGGTCAAAGAGCTGGAGCGTGGGGCAAAGCAGGGGCTGCGTGGGGCAATGATCTGGGGTTCGCCTCCCAAAGATAAGCCCTACAGGAGTCGTGAGTATGATCCTTTTTGGGCGGCGGCCCAGGACCTGCATATGCCCCTTTCTCTTCATGTCATTACCGGCAAGGGCGAGGAGAGCAAAGTAGATATTTTTTCGGACATCTCGGTGGGTTATATGAATCTGATTCACGAGGTGCAGCGTTCCTTGTCAACCATCGTTTTTAGCGGGGTGCTCGAGCGCTTCCCTAAGCTTCAGATTGTGTCCGCCGAGAACGACACCGGATGGTTCCCCCACTTCATCTACCGCATGGACCATGCCTTTGAGAAGTTCCACTCCAAGGGTGGACTGGAGAAAGAGCCCCTGCCGATGAAGCCCAGCGAGTATGCGCGCCGGCAGATGTGGGCCACCTTCCAGGATGACCCCATAGGACCTTCAAACTATAAGTTCTTTGGCGAGGACAACTATATGTGGGCTTCGGACTTTCCCCATACTGATGGTACTTGGCCAGAGTCGCGCAAGATAATTGAGAAGGACTTTGCTGGTGTGCCAGAAGAAGTCACCAGGAAGATTGTCTTCGAGAACGCTATTAAACTCTATAATATAGATTTTTCCTGACATTTCCGGCTCTACTAAGAAAAAGGGGCCAGGCTGAATGTCTGGCCCCTCGTATTTTATAGCAATAGATCTTTTTGCTCCTCCCCTACTTATACACTATACCCGTTTGCCTCTAACCAGGTCGCTAAAAGATACCCCACAGCTACACAGGCCAGGATGACTACAATGGCTTTGGCCCGCGATTCTAATGCTTTGGAGAGAAGACGGGGGCTTATAATAAGACAGAAAAAAGATAGGAGTGCTGCCGAGCTGGATTTATCAGAAATGAGGATAATGCCTATGGTGCCAAGAACCGGAAATAACACCCCAGCAACAAGCCTTAAATCTCTGGCCCAGGCTGTTCGATCTTCGGTTCTCATTCCTTGCTTTTTTATACTATGTCATCAAGTCTAGCACAGGTGTGGGGCCCTCACGGAGTTTATCCTGAAGTATTAAAGAGGTCGGGATAACAAGGGTGTCAGAGTGACGGAAGTGTCACAATGACAGGAACGTGGGGGTCAGTTACCCCTATAGTCTCGGCTTGGTATAGGCAGAGTTATCGGTGAATCGCCTAAATACCCTCTATCAAGAGAACAGGCCTGCTAGCTCTCACAAAACTACCCTTCCACCACTGCTTTGCGCTAAATAGCAGGGATTCTGGGCATGATTTCACGCCACCTTTGTTTGCGGACTCTCTTTAGGAAGAAACTCCGCAATATTGGTTTTGCCATAGCGAGTGTCCGGGAAAAGCATATGGATGGCATGAGATACCTGCCCCATGAGACGTTTGACTCCGGTGGTTTTCTCAGGATTGGTGAGAGGCTCAAGGCGTACTGTTACTCCGCTGCTCTTCTTTGATACCAGGATAAAGAACTGCTGCTTCTTCTTCGTCTCAATGACGAGCGCTTCAAGCAAGATCCTGCTGCAATCGGTATTGAGGTAGTATTCGCTCACTCGCTTGATCCCATCCGGATCACGCAGAAACATCTCCGGTCTGCGGATGAAAATTTGTCGTAAGTCGACCTCTCCTTCTATAACAACGTATGGCACAAAAACCTCCAAAAAAAAGCAGGATCCAAAGGTACCTTCCTTGTAACCCTACCCACACTCTATCTTGCCTTTACGCTAAGGTCAAGTCTTTGGCTTCCTTGACCTCCTCCCCGCGTTAACATAAAGGGACGGCATGTCCTCAGTCAAATACCCATTGAAAAATCTGAACATGGACCCAGCCTCAGTTCTTAGGACTCCTGCCGACAACCCCTCGTCCCGCCCCAAACTTTGGGTGCGTTTACTCTTTACTCTGACAGGATTGATCCTGCTAGGAGTGCTCTTCCGTCAGGTGGGCATTGGTGAGGTAGCCGACCATCTGCGCCACCTGGGCTGGTTCTCTTTATTAATTCTCCTTCCCTATGCGGTGGGGGCTCTCTTTGACTGCAAGGGGTGGGCCTGTGCCTTGCAGTCCCCTGAACAAGTGGTTCCCCTACACCGCCTCTATCTCGCCCGCCTTCCTGGAGAGGCGGTTAACAACCTTACCCCAGCAGGAGCTATCGGTGGGGAACCTGTCAAGGTCTATATGCTTCGAACCTTGGGTGTGCCGACCGACAGGGCTCTGGCCTCGGTGGTCATTGCTAAGACTGCTATTACGGCTGGGCAGATAATCTTTATCCTGATTGGCGTTCCCTTTTTTCTTCACCGTCTGGGAATTCTACAAAAGGGATGGATTGTCCTTCTCCCTCTTCTGGGGCTAGCTTATCTTTTTGTCAAGTTGCTGATTCGCCTTCAGACAAGAGGGCTTTTAACTTCGGGGATAGGCAAGCTCAAACGAATCCTACCTCGTCTGGAGCGCTGGGAAAAGAAGGCCAAGAGCACTGACGCCCACCTGCTGACTTTCTACGACACCAGTCCTGCTACCTTTATCGCGTCAGTATTATACTGTCTTATTGGTTGGTTGCTGGGGACGGTAGAGGTGGGCTTAGCTTTGTTTTTGCTGGGTGTCTCTTTTCAGCCAGCCGATGCCCTGATCATCGAGTCTATGGTCCAACCCCTTACGGTGGCAGCCCTTCTTATTCCCGGGGCTCTCGGGGTACAGGAAGCTGGTGGAGTTTTTCTTTGCCAACTCCTGGGTATCGACCCAGCAGTCGGCCTCGCGCTAATGATGCTTAAGCGCGCACGGCAGGCTTTTTACACGCTGGTAGGTCTGCTTCTCCTTATGCGTTTGGGGGGAGTGAAAAAAGCCTCTGTAGACGACCCGATCTAAGAAGCAATCCAGCTAGGGTAAGCCAGAAAACATGGGCGCCAATCGCCGCTCCCCACAAGAACCAATGGAGTTTTCCGACTAAGGCGCAGGCTAAAACAATGACCGAGGAGTCGCGGTTTGTCAGGCTGGAGACCATTGTTTGTATGAGCCTGTCCTCCCATCCCCCTCTTCTTTTTCCTATCTCCTCAGTCTTCTCCGCATAGGTGACCAGAGGGAAAGAAAACAATACTCCTACCACAAGGATTCCTCCGAGCAATGGGGCATAAGCGGCTCCTCCCTGTTTCCATACGGCAACTCCAATACCCAGAAAAATGGCCATATGAACAACCGTGTCGCAGACAATGTCCAGCCAGTCTCCCATTGGCGACTCCATAAACTTCACCCGTGCTACCTCACCATCAATGCAGTCCACTACCACAGAGAGCTGCAGTAACAGAGCCCCAAGTACCGGCTGGAGGTAACCACCAGGAAAAAATAAGGCGGCCCCTATGAGACCAATCAAGAAGGAAAGGAAGGTAATCTGGTTTGGTGTGAGCGGTGTGCGCACCAAGAGCCGGGTCAGGGGACGGGAAAGCTTGCGGTTAAGGTATGCGTCTATCAGACCATCCCTAGGATTTTCCAAAGAAAGGAGCAGGGCCTTTTCAGCTGCCTTAACCGAGGTTGGATGTGTAAGCTGGTAGAGGAAATGGCTGGTAATGGGGAACGCTGTAATCTCCTGTTCGGCCAACGTTCGGGTTCCCTTTACTAGAGGATTCTCTCCTTGTTCTAGAGCTTTTAGGGCTGTGGCCAGATGGGCAGTAGGAAAAAGGACAAGGGCGTATGCGTTGTCCTCACCATCTATACCCCGGGTTTCCCCTGTCGCTACTTTTTGGTCAAGATCACGAATCAGAGTGGGGCGGAAGAGAGTGTTGACCTCGAAAAGAAGGCAATGGCCGGATGGGGAAGCCTGTCTTGAAGAAAGCTCAAAGGCTGACATACAGGCATTGACGTTGTCTTTTGTGATCCAGATAATCGTGCTGGTTAGCCGTGTTTCCCCTTGCAAAGAGTGTTGGAGATCTTCCTGACTCTTGTTAGCAAAAAGATAGCAAGTCTTTGCTCCTGCACGCTGAGCTGTGAGCAAGGCACGTTTAAGCAAAGAGAGCCCACTGAGAAGAGTAAGTGGCTGGGGACTCTGTTTGGTCGGCACCAAAATCAGAGCTGACGTGACCATGAACAGGCAGGGACGAAGCTTAGGCCCACTAAGTTAAGACTTCTCATTAGTTTGCACTGATGCATGCTTCGCCCCTACTATATGGACCCTGTGCCTGTCAAGGGAGAAAGACTATGCTCTTCTTACCTGCACAACAAGTCTACCGTTATCTCCTGTACGTTGCTAGCGGCCAGAATGGCAAAGATTTCTCCTTCAGCCATACCACCAGCCGTACAATCTGAGCCAGGATGTGCATGGATCTCCAGCGTCAAGTCGAAGAAGGATGTACCAAAGATAAAAAATTGTGCCAAACGCGACTTAGCGGCTGTCAAGGAAAAGAGGCTTGCTTTCCTTTTCTGGGCACGTATAATAACGCCCTTCTGATGGAAAGGAGGAGGTATGCGGACTCTTTTCTTAAATCCGCCCGCCTATGAAAACTTTGATGGCGGGGCTGGTTCCCGTTACCAGGCTACCCGTGAAGTGTGGTCGTTCTGGTATCCAACGTGGCTGTGCTACCCAGCAGGCATGATCAAGGATAGTCGGGTGTTGGATGCCCCGCCCGAGGGGTATGATCAGGCCCGCACTGTGAAGATAGCCCAAGAATATGACCTCATTGCAATCCACACAAGCACCCCGTCCTTTCAGATGGATGTGCGCACCGCAGAGATGATCAAAGCCAAAAACCCTGATTGCGTGATCGCTTTTGTCGGTGGTCACCCTACCTCTGTGCCTGAGCAGGTGCTTAAAGCCTCGGACGCGGTCGATATTGCTGCTCGCAAAGAATTCGACTACTCGATAAAAGAGGTTGCCGACGGCTGGGAGTGGCACCGAGTATTGGGCATCAGCTATCGCCAGGATGGGAAGATTCATCACAACTCTGACCGTCCCCTCATGACCGGTGAAGAGCTGGACCGCCTTCCCTTTGTGACCCGGGTCTACGATCGGGACCTCGACTATAGAAAATACAATAGCCCTTACTGCCAGTACCCCTATGTTTCTCTCTACACAGGCAGGGGGTGCCCAGCCCGCTGCACCTTCTGTTTATGGCCCCAGGTGACTACCGGTCACTCCTACCGCACGCGCAGCGTAGCCAACGTTATTGAGGAAGTCCAGGAAATGAAGCGCCTGTTTCCTGCAATGAAGGAGGTCTTCTTCGACGATGATACCTTCACCGCCGACCCCAAGCGGGCATGTGAAATTGCCAAGAAGCTTAGGCCCATGGGCCTGTGCTGGTCAACCAACTCACGCGCTAACGTTGATTATGAGACCCTAAAAATCATGAAAGATGGAGGTCTACGGCTATTCGTCATTGGCTATGAGTCGGGCAATGCTCAGATTTTGAAGAACATCAGGAAGGGCGTGGCTCTGGAAACGGCTCGTCGTTTTACCCAGGATTGCCACAAGCTTGGTATCTTGATCCACGGAACATTCATCCTCGGCCTGCCCGGCGAGACTCGCGAGACAATCCAGGAGACCATGCGCTTTGCCAGAGAGATGAACCCGGAGACCATTCAGGTTTCGCTAGCTTCTCCTTATCCGGGGACTGCGTTTTACGATTATGCGCTGGAGCATGGTTATATCAAGGCTGATAGCATGCTGGATGAGACTGGCTATCAGAAGTGCGTCATCAACTATCCGCAAATCTCGGGAGAGGAGATCTTTACTGCGGTCGAGAAGTTTTACCGGTCCTATTACCTGCGTCCCCGTTATATCTTTAAAGCGGTGAAGAAAATGGCCCGTCATGCCGACGAGCGAAAGCGTATGTGGGAGGAAGGAAAGCAATTCTTTCGTACTATGCGCCGGCGCCGAGATATTCTAAGGGAAGTAGAGACGGCCTCCTCCCCGGCAGCTTGAAGCAAATTTGTTACAAGCCGTGGAAGGCCTGACCACATTTCTGTGGCTTTTCCTTGTGGCCGGGCTTTCCATTGCCACCCTATATTATCTTTTTAGCCTCTACGCAGCTCTCACCTTTTTTCGCCCTTGCACCCCACTATTGGCAGATAGCCGGGATCTTCCGCCCGTTTCTCTGCTCAAGCCCCTTAGGGGTCTTGGGACTGATCTCTATGAGAATCTGGCTAGCTTTTGCCGTCTTGATTATCCCGCTTATGAGATAGTCTTTGGCATACGGGATCCTCAAGATCCGGCAATTCCCGTGGTGGAAAAGCTAAAACAAGATTTTCCTGACAGAGATATTACTTTAGTCGTTAAAGACGAGGTGTTCGGCACCAACTATAAGGTAAGCAATCTCCACCACATCTTTGCGCAAACAAAGCATAACATTCTGGTGATTTCGGACGGTGATGTACGTGTAGAGCCAGGATATTTGTGTGCCATCATTGCGCCTTTGCACCAACCTCAGACCGGCCTGGTTACTTGCCTCTATCGGGGTATGGCTGCGCGCCCTGCAGCAGCCATAGTCGAATCCCTTCTGGTTAATACCAATCTGGCTCCCATGTTCCTGGTAGCAACGCGGGTGGAAAAGACCGAGTATGCCTTTGGTGCAACTATTGCCGTTAAACGCGAGTGTATAGACAGGATTGGCGGATTTTTGGCACTTTCTGACTACCTTGCCGATGATTACTACCTTGCCCATCTTATAGCCCGTGCCGGGTACCGCATTCGAGTGATTCCTCATGTAGTGGAGATCTATCCGGATTCCTACACTTTCCGGGCCCTGTTTTTTCACCATCTGCGTTGGGCCCGCACCTATCGCAACTGTCGCCCTAAAGGCTACTTCTGGACCATTCTTACCCACGGGACGCTCTTTGCCGGGTTAGGTCTGCTCTTTTTCAGCGCTTCGTCTTTAGTATGGAGCCTTTCTTGGCTCGCCCTGGGGGTGCGGCTAATTAGCGCTGGGGTGATTGGCGCGGGTTTCCTGGGCGCAAGGCAAACCCTCGGTTTGCTTTGGCTGATTCCTCTGGCCGATCTCTTTACATCTTTCCTATGGCTTCTCACGCTCCAGGGTAATACAGTGCGCTGGGGCGGGGACGTTTTTCGGGTAGATAGGGAAGGAAAAATGGTGAAAATCGAGTGATATCCTCCGTTAAGTCACGGTAGCTGATCAGAGAAATCCCTTCCTGTTGCCAGGTTTCCTTGACCCGTTGGCTTGTGAGGAGGGTATCTGTTTAAAAGTATCTATTACAGAGATCTTTTGGCTTCCTATCGGCGTGCCTTTTGTGAATCCTGCTGCGATTGGTTCGTGTCCGAAGCAGGAAGTGATTATCTATGAAGATCTACCACCCGGCGAAGCTTAAGACGAAAGTGCCAGAAAGCAAAAATGGCGAAGGCTGGAGATCCTAAGGCAGCAGCAACGAGCAACAGTTCGGCCCAGTCGAAAAACACTGCCAGCGGGACAATGATCATAGCATCATCTGGGTCGAACCCAGCAGCTCCACTCAATTCCGCACTCCGTTGTCCTTCTAAGCTCTCGATCCAGGTCACCAGCCATAGGATCGCTACCACGGCAGCGCTGGCAACGAATCCCATCGGCACTGCCCACCAGCCGAACACACTACTGTGTAAGCCAATCCCGATACCGATGAAAACCAGAGCGTTGCAGATTGTGTCGGTGACAAGATCGTAGGTGTGTCCCCAGGCACTGCTTTTACCGCTGATCCTTGCCAGCTCACCGTCTGCTCGGTCGAAGAGTATGGATAAGAGGAACAAAGCGGCACCCCAGTACGACCACGGTGCGCCGCCAACGGCGAAGAGCCCTGCTGACACTACACCTGTCAGCAAGCGGACCGTTGTGAGCTGGTTCGGTGTAACCGGCGTATGTACCAATGGCTTTACACCGGGACGTATTATCCGGTGGATCCGGGTGTTGTGACTCATAAAAGTCGATTGAACAATAACTTCGCCACTAACAAAACCCCTTAGTCCTCCATCAAATCATGGTAGTTGATCAAAGAGATCCCTTCCCGTTGCAAATCTTCCTTGACCCGTGGACTTGTAAGAGCGGCGACCTCTGGATGAGTAAGGGGCAGAGAGGGGTGACAGTAAAGCTCGCTCACCCCGTTTTTCAAGCGCGGGATAAGATCAAGCAAATAGGCTTCGTTGACATTGCGACTCTGGTGAAGCCCAAAAAGATGATTCGGGAATCTGAGGCTCGCTGCTCTGAGCTTTCTTTTGGCATATAGGGAGAGGAGAGAGAAAATGGTTCCTTCCCGTATTTTACGCATAGTGTCCCTAGGATCAAGGGTAAGGCCAGTCCACAGGTTCTCGCGGGTTAGCCTGATGGCTCGAATCGGATATTCCCTGGCGAGCTGCAGAAGAATGTTGAGGATGGTTGGATGTAGATGAAGGTTAAGGTGCCCGTCGATATGCGAAAGAGGAAGGCCAGTAGCAAGGAATGTCTCGATCTGCGCTCTGCACTCATGAAGCAGAGAGGAATGGAGGCTTTTGTCAAAGAAGTACCGCAGCCCCGCTTTTACCGGGTTGCTGTGAAAATGGCCCGTCGCATCCGTAACACCCAGAAGCTCCCGGGAGGACAGGGTCGATTGTCCGTGAACAAGTGTGAGATGCAACCCTACCCCAAGCACAGGAGTCTCTTTAGCTATAATAACCGCCTCTTTTCTGGCTGGTCCGTTCACCATTAAGCTTGTGTTGGTGAGAATGCCTTCTCTGTGAGCAGTGAGGATGCCCGCGTTGACCTCGGGGGAGAAACCAAAGTCATCTCCACTCACAACAAGTTGCTTGACATCCTCAGAAGAGGCCACATCACTTCCGGAGAGACCGGTGTCCAACTTACATGGCCTTGTCTTATGTTTCCAAAGCGAGTTCAGACCGGATCCTCCTAGTACATATTCAGAAAACCTTTTGGGGAATAACCTTGGCTGTTTGCATGGGTAAAATCTTATCAAACGTCCGTTTTTCATAAACGAATAACCAAAGATCTATCCTGCAAATGCACTAACAATACCAAGGCAATCGTAGGATACGCTTAAGAAGACACCTTCAGCCAGGATCTTAAACCCATCCTCTGCGGCTTTAGTCCACTGGTAATATTCGCAACGGTTTGAAACGAGAGAAAAAAGAGTACTCTCACTGTTACTGATGGCATCCAAAACGATCATCAAAAACATAAAAAGAGAACCCAGGATCAAGAGAGGGAATATATCCCTGTAGTTTTTTAATTCTTCGTGATATCTATAGAGGACCGCTAAACCCACCAGGATATAACCGGTAACCACCACTTCATCTAATCTATCGGTAAGGTACGTTTCCTGAATATGGAAAATCCTAGCTAGAAGAATCGCCAGTAAATCTAGGCAAAAAATGGAAAGGAAAAGCCGTTTGTTTCTTATCGGTAAGACGCCCATATAGGTCAAGTACTTATCACAACCGGTGGGTAGCCGGAGGGCCTAAGCGGATGAGTACCACTCGAAGCCTGGCGCGGGGGCCAGACAGGGGACGACTCTGTAGTATCTCTTCAGCCCGGTCTGTTAATCTGGGCTTGAGCTGCTGCCAGGTTTTCTCTCGCAGCAGATAATACCCGGCAGGGCAGCGGGAGAGGTCCTCTTCGCCTCCACAAGGAGCAGGAGGAACCTGGCGATTAAGATAGAAGTAGATTTGGGAAAATTCCTCAGTTTCCGGTACATAGGCTCTATGAGCATAAAGAAGAAGCGGATCGTCAGGCCCTACGATCCTAGCAACCTCCAACGCAAATCCCCTTGTTGACTTGAACCCTTTATAATACTCAATAAAGAATGGGTAGACACCGCCACAATAGAGGAGAAGAAGGATTAACAGCCCTCCTATTCCCTCTCGCCATCGTCCCTGAAGGGTTGTTCTTATTGTGAGGAAGGAGCAGCCACACAGGAGGAGGACAATAAAAAGGCTATAAAAGGGATGCTGATTCACCAGGGTTAGAGGCAGGACAATATGGCTCCATTTGCGCCGTCCAAAGAGAGTGTCGATCCAAGAGGAGTCGGAAGAAATCATTCCCACTGCGGCTAGGGTAACAAACGTGAGGAGAAGAAAGCTCATTCCGCCAACGATCCAGCGCATGTAGCGCTGTAAGGAAGGCGAGACAGGACGACCAGAGGAAATACCTTTCCATCCCCAACCCGCAGCCAGGAGAACTGTAGCCGGGTAGAGGGGAAGGAGATAGACCTCCCTTTTGCCCGCAGAAAGAGAGAAAAAGCCAAAGATAGCTAACCACCAGACCAAGGGGTACATAGCCTTGTCCTGCAGGGAGCCACTAAGCAAGATATGTCCCGCCGCCCAGAGAAAGAGAAGGCTCCAGGGAAATCCTCCTTGTAGGAAAGGCAGGATGAAAAAGTAGAGAGGCTCTTTATACTTCCCTGCGCCGGCAAAAAAGCGGCGGAAATTCTCTTGCCAAATCTGCTTGTAAAAGAAGGCTTCTCCCCCCTGCCACAGGGCCAGTCCATACCACAAGGCAGGAATAAGGAGGGCCAGGAAAAGGGCGGGGGTGGAGAAAAGGGAGCGTAGGAAGGCAAAATTCTTCTGGATAAGCAGAAAGAGAAGAATAATCAGGCCCGGGAGAATACAACCAATAGGTCCCTTACTTAGCACTGCGCCGGCAATGGCTAAGGAGCAAATATAACTTAACCCTCCCTGCCAGCGCCCACTCTCATACACAAGGTAGAACGAGGTAAGAGCCAGGAGGACAAAAAAAGAAAAGGTTGCATCTACCCATGCTTCTCGTCCCATCTCTACATAGACAGGGGTGGTAAGCAGCATAAGGCTAGCCAGAAAGCCACCACCCTGGCCAACAAGGTGACAGCCTAAAACAAAGGTGAGGACTACGCCAGCAGCAGAGAGGAGCGCCGAGGGCAGACGGACTGCCCATTCAGACACCTCTGCTCCAGCAAGAGAAGCTAGCGCTCCCAGCCAGTGGAAGAGGGGAGGTTTGGAGGGAATGGTGTCTCCATTGCGTAACGGGAGAATCCAGTTACCACTGCGTACCATTTCCTGCACAACCAGTGCCTCCCGTCCCTCCATGGTGCGGTAAATGGGTCCCTCCCCCAGGTGCCAGGAAAACATTGCCAGGGCGAGAACAAAAAGGAGAGTGGCAGGTAAGATTGGATGGAACCGTTCCATTGCTGCCAGAAAGCGCTCAAAGAAAGAGTCAAGCTTTATGTCTGGTAAGCTTTCAGCCATGAGTGGTCAGCTTTAGCGCAAATAAGCACTTGCAACTAGGGTGGGGACGCCTTATAGTGCAAGATTTAATGGCTGTGGAGTCTAAGGCGGAGCGGTTACGCCGTCAGCTTGTTGGCCCAGGGCCGGTCCTGGCTCTGGGTGCTCCTGATGCGCTTAGTGCTAAGCTAGCTAAGGAAGCCGAGTTTGATGCAATCTGGGCCAGTGGCTTCGGTATCTCGGCGGCCAGTGCCCTGCCCCGGATGACAATGTGCTCACTATGACCGAGACGCTCAAGGAGGAGGAGATTGCTGAATGGGGGCTAAAAGATAGCTCCCGTAGGGGAGAGTTGGGGTGAGAGTGAAGAGGGAGCGAAAAAGTATGGATAAGGGGCAGATTGAGAGGCTGATTAAAGACGAGTTTGCCTTTTTGCTGCAGGAGAAGGCGGGATGGAGCCTTACCGTGGGACCGCAGGATCTAGAGTTGGTGGCTCATGCTATGCGAGTTTTATTAAATACCCGCTCCACGTCCGAGTTTCTTGCTGACTACTTGGCCCTGGTTAACTGCCAGAATACAGATGGTGGATGGAGCCCGTTTTCTGCTGATGAAGAAAGCGCGGTTTGGGTTTCGGCCTTTTGTGGCCTGATGCTTATCCGCGGCAACCGACTCCTTGAAAACGATCAGGTTTGCCAATCCGTTAGGAGGGCAATCGATTACTTCCTGGCTATGCAAAAGCCTGACGGTCGTTGGGTTGATTATCGCTGGGCTGATCTTGATACCACGAGCCATCCGGTGAGCTTTTTAAACGTGGTCCGGGCTCTGGGAGAAACCCACCGTCACACGGATGTCTTCCGTTCATGGGAGAAGGGCCTGCGGTTCATTGTTGACAATCAAAACCCTGATGGTGGCTGGTCCGACCAGGACTTTCACCCCTCTGGCGTAGAAATCACCGCCCATCTCATCCAGGATGCGCTGATTGCTGACCTAGTTATGGAGAACGCTGTGGTCGGCGTTAAAGAGTCCTGCAGCAAAGGGCTGGCAAAGCTGCGGGAATGGCAGGCACCACAGGGTTGGTGGGATAACGAGAACGTTGACCACACCATGGATTGCACACGCTCTTCCATGGTTGTGGCCCGTATCCTCGGGGATGACCGCAGTCAGGAATCCATTGAGCAGGGGCTGCACTGGATTGTGACCGTTAAGAACAAACACGGCTGGGGAGATTTCCCAGGTATGGCAACCAATCTGGAGCGTACCTGTGACGGTATTGATACCCTGCTGAAGTATCAAGCCTATCAGAGCTCCGATCCGCAAGATGTCATCCGGCTGTGGGGGTATATTCCTTAAGTAAGCTTTTAGCTGCCAGTTATCAGCTTTCCGATGGCTTCATCGGCCTTTCTTGGGGCACCGCCCCATCTACAGCCTCAATGCGCGGCAGGATCTCATTCTCGGCTCGTTGTAAATCTTCGGGGAAATCAATTTCGATCCAGGGCAGATCGTCTACCTGCTCGAACCTGACCTCGCACTGATGGAGGAAACGGGGAAAGGCTTCTTCATGCTCGATGGTCTCTTTTCCCTGAGCCACCAGGTCTTCTAGGATGAGGCGCAGCTGTGGGGCGTCCTGGCGGCAGACTTTTAAGAACCCCACCGACTCCCCTATCAGCTCATAGTCACCCGCTCCGCCTCGCACAATGTCGAGCACTCTGCCTCCACGGGTGAGAAGCATTTGTTCCTCACCCGTGTTCTCGGCGCGACCGTCGAGAAGGAAACAGTTAGGGTGAGGAGAGTGGACCAAGCGGGAGATCATGGCTATAGGAAAAAGCACATCGGCGTCCATAATGAGGATGTTGTCGTTAAACTCCTCTTGTGCGCTCCACAGAGATAGAATGGCACCTTTATGATACTGTTGGTTGGTAATGTACCTGATTTGTACTCCCTCACAGATATGACCAATCTTTTGCACTACCATATCTTGACGGTAGCCGACCACGATTACGGTTTCTTTAACCCCTGCTCGGCCAAGACTAGAGAGAGTGCGCTCTAGGAGTGTCTTCCCTCCCACAGAGATAAGACACTTGGGTAGATAGTCCGTGACCTCTTTAAAGCGTTTGCCAATGCCGGCAGCCAGAATAATCGCCTTCATAGTTGCTGCTGTTTAAGCACCTCTTCTAAAGCCAGTAGAAAATTTTCAAAGTCAGTCAGCTTCAGATGCCCCATATTGGCCACGCGAAAAATGCTGGTTTGCAACCGTCCCTGTCCCTCATAGATGATAAAGCCTTTCTCTTTAAGACGGTCATGCAGCTCTTGGTAGATCACTCCTGGAGGCAGATGAAGAGAGGTTAGGCAGTTGGCCTGCCACTCAGGTGGCAAAAGAAATTCAAGCTTCAGCTTGTCAAATCCTTGTCGCAGAAGAGTGGCGGCTTGGCGATAGCGGATGACCCGGCCTGCTACTGTCTCTTCCAGTAGCTCGCTCAAGGCTTCGTCCAGTGCATACCAGGCCTGAACCGAAGGGGTGAAGGGAATACTTTGTTTCTCTTGGGCCTGCCAGTGGTCGGGCAGGTGCATATATAAGGAGCGGCGGGGATAGGAAAGCATGGCTTCCATGTGTTGTTTACGTGCTAGAACAAAGGAGACCCCAGGAAGCCCCTGCAAGCACTTGTTCGCTGTACAGGCACAAAGGTCTACCCGCTCACGCAACAGGTCAATTTCCTCTCCACCCAGGCCACTCACCGAGTCAAGGAGAAAAGTGCAGCCATAGGCATGGGCCAGTTCTCCCACTTCGGCCACGGAATTGAGCAGGCCGGTAGTGGTCTCGTGGTGGACCAGGGCTACCGCGCCAATGTGTGGGTTTTTCTTAAGCAAGTCTTCAATAGCATTGAGGTCAGGCTGTTCGAGCCAAGAGAAGCGTAGCTCCATTGACGGAAGGTGGTGAGCCTCTGCCATGCGCAGCATTCGCTCCCCGTACACACCGTTATTGATAACGAGTAGTTGCCTGTCTTTGGGCAGGGCAGAAGAAATCATTGCCTCAACTGCTAGTGTGCCCGAGCCAGTAAGCGGCACGGCAGTGTAGCCGCCCTGAGGAGCAAATGCCTCAAGAAGCTTGCTTCTTATACTGTCGAGAAGCTCGGAAAATTCCTCTTCTCGGTGGCAGAGGTCCCCGCGTAGGAGCGCCTGCCGCACCCGGGGAGAGACGTTAACCGGGCCAGGGTTCAGAAGAATGTAGGATCGCATGGTAGTCAAGTGACATTATATCAGGACAGAGTCTTTCCTCAGCGACTCGTTATGTGGCGTAGCTCTCCTGGTCTTCGCCAGACGACCATTGTGTAACCCGTCGAACACAGTCAGAGACTTGGCTTCGTCTCTTGCAGGGCCCCAGCCGTTGCCGTCCGGACCAGAGAAGGTAGCGAACGCCCCATGTGCCTCTTCTATGGGCGAAACTTCTAATCCTCGAGATTTTAGGTCAGCGTGCGTCGATTCTATGTCGTCCGTATCGATAACTATTTCCTGCACAGAGCCTGGTGGCATCTTCTCGAACCATGTCACGAGCGTTATAGACGTTTCCGCCCCTCTCGGAGCCAGCTGGACCCAACACAGATCAGGACCCATTGGGTTGTCCCGAATGACCTCAAAACCCAAGACCTCCTGGTAGAAGGCTTTGGCAGCTGGCTGGTTCGTCAAAGGTATGGGCACGATATCTATTCGATTTATCTTCATCTCTTCGGTCCTCATTCTCTTGGTTGAGAAGTATCACTAGACCGATTTGTTTTTGCAATGAGCAGGTATGAGACGGTACCGCGCCGCATAGACAATCTCTAAGCTTTCCGGGCAAGGGCTGCCTCAAACCGTCTGGCAATCTCTGGCGGCTCATGGGTAACCCGACCAATCTTTTTCTCTTCCGGCTCTGCCTCGATTTTGACCAGGAGAAAAAGAGGGCCTTCCCGCGAGAGAAAGTCGCTCAGGCCGGCAAGGAGTGTTTCCGTGTCTGCTGCGGTGCCTACCGCTTTATAGCCTGCGGCCCGGGCAATGTCGGCAAGGGAGACTTGTGGGGCAATGGTGGCCTGGTTGCCGGTAGAGCCATAGACACCATTGTCGAACACAATATGGAAAAAGTTCTTTGGTTGATTAGCCCCGGCCATAGCCAAAGAGCCCAGGTTCATAAGGATGTTACCGTCTCCGTCAAACGCGATGATCTTGCGGTCAGGCCTGCTTAAGGCCACACCCAACGCAATGGAAGAAGCCAGGCCCATAGAGCCAATCATATAGAAGTTTTCCGGACGGTCATTCAGTGTAAAGGACTCTCGCGAGATCATGCCGTTGGCATGTACCACCAGCTCATCCGTTAGGAGAGGCGTGATAACTCTCAGTGCCTCTCCAAGAATCATACTGTTACTCCAGGAGGAAGCAAGAGAGCAGCAGGAAGGTGCTCTGTGCGTAGGGTATCTGAAGCCCAGCGGAGGCTCTCTTTGACCTTATTCGGAGCCAACACCTGGTAAGGGAGATGAATAGCTTCCATAAGAGAGGGTGAGGCTTCTCCCATAATAAGGTGTTCTGGTGCATCCTTTCCCTGATACCCTCGCCAGGTAACAAGGAGTAGGCAAGGGATACTATAGGGTAGACTAAGAGAGGCTAGGGCATTGAGACATACACCCAAGCCCGAGTTTTGCATAATGACTACAGGCTTTTTGCCAGCGAGATGTGCACCGGTGGCCAGACCCACAGCGGCATCCTCTCGGGTCTCGGGGATATAGTTTCCCAGCCGCTCAAGCTCAGCAATAACACCTTTAACCAGGGAGCAGGGAACCCCGGTGAAGAAGTCGAATCCTTCGTCCAGCAAGAGTCCCACAAATTCTTTTGCCGCAATCATTTCAGGCCCTCTTTTCTATTTTAGCCCTGACCAGAAGGTCGGTTTCCATCTCCTCTGATATCCTTTCCTCTGCCGGAGCCATTCCTAGTGTAGGTGTATGAAGAAACAAGGGGAGGACAGTGAGAGAGGCCAGTAGCACACTTCCTACTGCCAAGGTGAGGAGCAACCCTATGCTGAAGGTGCCATAGTGGTTGGCTACCATCAGGCTGCTAAACCCAACCATAGTGGTAAGTGAGAAAAGAGTAACGGATTGCCCGGTGCTTCCTGCTACCAACACCCAACCCTCACAGGACTCCTCGCGAGAGCGGTGAACCAGGTGGATGCCGTTATCTATACCAATGCCAATGATGAGGGGGAAGACAAGTAGATTAGCAAGATTAATTGGCAGGTGACATAACCACATAAGGCCTGCTGTCCACAGCATACCCAGCGCAACAGGAGACATGGCGAGGAGTGTATCTTTGAGTCGCTGTAGGACAAGGAGCGTAATCAGAAAAATCGCCGCCGCAGCGTAAAAACCAGCTTCAATATAACCATTTTGAATAGCTCGGATTGATTCATAGCCGGTTACTGGGTCTCCGGTAACATCCGGGTCTATCCGCCGAAGCTGGCTGATAAATTTCTCTAAGGGTTCCCGCTCCCAAATGTTTTCACGTGGATAGATCTGCAAGAGGAACTTCTTCCCGTCGTCACTGACAAAACGCCGACGCAACTGCAGGGGGATGTCTGTCAGAGTGATCGGGCTAGGAGGATCCAGATTCTCGTGCAAAAGAGACCATTTGTCAGCAAAGTCCCGAAAGAGAGGTTTTTGTAGACGCTCCAGGGCCGTCGTTTCTTCTTTGTTTGAGAGATCTTTGAGGCGGGCAAGTACATGAGTCAGCAGCCCTCGTATCTCGCCAATTTCCTGCTCTGGTGGCTTCTTTTCAGGGTCCCAAGTATCGTTTTCCTCCCGGAGCTTAAATTTGATTCCCTGGAGAGTGCGCTCAAGCTCCACAATATCTACAGAACTCGGAGGAGCAAGAGTAGAAGGCAGACCCGCAAAAAATGGTTCGAGCTCATGGACCAAACGAATGCGCTCTTCCTGATGCTCGGGTACCAGAGAAGCTATGGTTTCTACCTTCTCCACTGAAGATAAGGCTTCAAACCTAGCAGCCTTGTGCTCTGTCTCAGCCAAAGATGAAGTGCTGGCCATAGCGTAGCGTGAAGAACGATCGGAGTTTTCAATAATCTTAAGCTCCCAGGTGACCGATTCCGTTCCATAGGCCTGGAGGCGAAGGAGATTATAGTCGAAGATGATAGTAGGTAAAGCAAAGAGGCAAAGGAAGCTTCCCAAGACAGTTAACACCAGCACGGGCCGGCGAAAGCGTTGCACGGCAAAACCCCAACTTACAAACCATTGTGCCAACCAGATATCACGCCGGAACTGCTTGCGCCACTTTTTTTTGCCTTCAGTCAGGGTAAGCAAGGCAGGCAAAAGGGTTAGTGCAGCAATAAGCGCCAGCAATATGCCATTTCCCGCAATCAACCCTAGCTCCTGAATACCTCGGAAGTCTGCCAACACCATGGCGTAGAAGGCAATGGCAGTGGTAAGGGCGGCAGCCACAATACCGGGCGCGGTATGGATAAAGGTTGAGTGCAGGGCTTGGTCAAAAGGTTTTCCCAGGTCTCGCTCTTCTTCGTAGCGGGTCATGAAGTGAACGCCAAAGGCGTCGGATAGACCGAGGAGCATAGGACCAATAAAGATAGATAAGACAGATAGATGGCCCACAGTGAGAGTAAGGCATCCCATGGCCCAGACCAGGCCTACAATGAGAGTAAAAACAATAAGCAGCGGGCGTCTGATTTTGCGGAAGAAAAGTATGTAAAGCAGGCTTACACCGGTAAGTGTGATGAAGAGGGCAAGGCGCATATCCGCCTCAGCCGTTAGCATCTGATCGTTTTCCAGAACCTCAGCTCCGGTTACTCCTCCCTGCACCCGGGGAAACGCCTTCTTCGTCTCGGCTAGGTGGTGGCGTATAGCCGCGATTGATTCCTGACTGGCGGCAAAGCCATCGTCCAGTTCTTGGGGCTCAACTAAAAGGAAAGCAAAGCGCTTATTACTAGAGACAAGGAAACCGTCATTTGACAGTTCGTCGTTGCCAAAGAAATCTCCCCAAGGGGAGCGATAGTCAAATCCCGCAAAAGTCAGAGTGCTTTCCATCTGTTCAAGCAAGGATTTAAGAAAAGAGAGGTTAAGGGACGCCCCTTCGGTCTCTCCCTCTTCGGGCTCTTCTAGATCCAGAAAGCTTGCTGTCAGGTGCGAAACCATCACCGAGCTGATCTTCTGGTTAATGGCATCTATAAGCGCGTTTAAGCCTGGTGTGACCGTCAAATCTCGTATCAGATCCTGATATTCCTCCACATTCTCGCCCAGCGAGCGAAGATCCTCCGGGGGCAGTAGGAGGAGCTTCTTTCCTTGTAGGGAGGAAGTATCGATCCGGTAAAAGACCTCTTTTACATACTTTTTGTCCGCTTCAAGTCTCTCTCCCAGGCGGCGGACAAAGGTCTTGGTTTCCTCAAAGTTTGGCCCCTCAGCTACCACAATTAGCTGATCCAGGCCATGGAAGGTCTCAGCATACTCCTCATCGAGTTGCAGATAGCGTTTGTCTGGAGAGATGAGGTCATTGTAGCCGGTGATCAGTTCCAGGTGACGAGCCGTATAAAAGGTGGTAAGCACGGTTATAGCTAGAAACAGGACCACAATGGTCCTGGCGTAAGTGGTTGTTAGGTAGCTTAAGAAGCCAAGAATCGCGTTGTTCCAGGTCTGGCTCAGACGACGCCTACCCACGCTTACCCTCCTGTTCCAACTTCTTTTCCATACGCTTGATCAGTTCCTGGTAGGATTTTTTGACAATCACCGATTGGACTTGGCTGCGCAAATTAGTAGCCATGCTCACTCCGTCAAGCAAGACATCCCAAACCATCCATTTTCCCTGAATCTGACGCAGTCGATAGTCGATTCTCACCTGCCCCTCTTCCGGCTGAGAGGCGGTGGTTTCCACTAGGGCCTCACTGCCATTTACTTGCTCACCGTTGTACTCTATGCGCATGTCCGCCAGGAACCCGGACGTTTGAGGATAGGCAATCTCGCGGAGAAAGCGGGTAAGAAGTGTGATGAAGTTTTTCTGTTCTTGGACCCTGATCTTCTGCCAATGCGTACCCAAAAGCCACTCCGCCAGCTCGGCAAGAGCAAGGTTTCTCTCGATCCTTTGGTGGTCATGCATATGGTCCTGAGAGGATAAGGCGGGATTCTCTGTCCCGTACGCTCGCATAGACTCAATTAGGCTTTTTGTTGTCTCAGTGGGAGAGTCAGCTAGGCCCGGGCGCGGGAATATGGCTAGAAGAAGGGCCAGCAAGCCTGTCCCGAGCCAGGTCGAAGGAATGGATAATCTGACTCTCATGTGTGAAAATAGACGGTACCGCCCTAATGGCGATTTCCCTTTTATCGCGTGACCTCTTGCTCTCGCATTTGCAGGTAGAGGTCCTGCACTGCGCTACAGAGGTCAAGGGCAAAGCGGTTCACGTCCTCGAACACTTCTAGATTGAGAGAGCGCTCATTGACTACCTGGCCGGCTGTGGTACTGCTTTGTATCGCGAGCTGCTCGGTTGACGAAAGGAAATATTTCATTGGATCCATTGCCCCGTCTACAGCCGACCCGAGTGCATCACGGACTGTTGACGGGCCGAAGAAGGGCAGCACTAGGTAAGGACCTGGCCTAACACCATAGCGACCCAGGGTTTGGCCGAAGTCCTCGTTACTCTCTTCAATATCAAACCAGCTCCCGGCTACGTCGAAGAAACCCACGCCTCCCAGTGTGGTATTGAGGACAAAACGGCTCGCTTCACGGCTGGCTCCGGCTAATTTAAGCTGGAAGAGGTTGTTGGCAAAACGTGGCACCACTCCCAAGTTGTGAAAAAAGCGATCAAGGCCACGCTGCGCCTTATTAGGAAGAATCCGATCGTACGCGGTTGCGACCGGTCTCAGCATGTGCTCATCAAGCCAGAAGTTAAAATCGCACATTTTCTCGTTAAACGACTCGAGGCGAGACGGGCGGTATGCCTCTGTGGTATCTTCCAGTGATTCTTCTGCCCGCAGCCATTCTTCGGCCTCGGCCGGGACAATCGGAGCTACCGGTCTAAATCCAAGGATACCTATTAGGATTGTTAAAATTATTCTAATAATCACTTCTAGGACACCTTTCGCCTACTGTCAGGCTTAACTCAGCCTGTTTAACTCAGCTTGGCGAGGTTGAACACTGTTGAACACTGTTGAACACTAAGGTTAGTAGACAAGAATTATGCTGCCCTTGTGGGAAGGGCAACGGTAGCCGTGCCGATTACCCAGCGTTCGCCCTCATCATTTTCCATCCACAAGTCACACTCAGCTGCGTGACTCTCGACATCTTTTTGCGTGATCGCACCTCGTAGATGGATATTGCGGTCCGGGAGGACCGGGCTGCGAAAAGTGGTCCCTATCCGTTTGATCTCTGCTCCCGGATTCCAATCACTAATCATTTTGACCAACAAACCCATGCTCATCACCCCAGGGGCGATCATCCCTGGCAGACCTTCTTTCCTAGCACCTTCGTCGTCAGTAAAACGGGGGGCATCCATATTGGCCGTCCGGGCATACTGCCGTACCTGATCTTTAGAGAGATACATGTCCACGGAGGTGATCTCATCGCCTTCTTCAATATCCTCAAAGTAGATGATGCTCATGCTTCAGTCTCCCACAGATTGCAATCTTCCTCAGGGCATAGGCTTGGAAATCTAGCTTTTCTTTTCCATCTCCTACGAAGCGTAAGGCTCGTTTCGATCTACCGTTGCATGAGCCGATGATCAATCACCGCGACCCTCTCGCCCCGTTGATTGGTGAGCACGTTGCGCAGCACAATGAAATACATGCTGCCACTACGGCCGGTCTTCTCATAGATGTCATCCACACTGCTTACTATGGTGAGGGTATCTCCTGGGCGAATAGGGGCATACAGTTCCGCATCACGCCCAGCATCGAACCCCACCTTGCCAAAACGTGGCAGGTTGTCCGGGGAGAAGTGCTTGCCACGAAATTTGGTGCAGAAGGTTGGTGGAGCAACCAGACCGCCAAAAGGTCCCTTATTGGCTGCCTCTTCATTGGTATAAAGAGGATTGGTTTCTCCCAGGGCAACGGCGAACTCTAGGATTTCCTCTTTAGTTACCGGCTCAAAGGTAGTCTTGTCGAAGACCTGTCCCAAAATACTGCGATCAAAATCAAGAGCCATATTTCAATCTCCTACGGAGCAAAGTGGTCTAAGGTCCATTACGACCCGGAGCTCGCTGCCGGAAGTCTATGGGACGGTAAGCTCCTCTATACAGTTCCTCGACCAGATCGTCTATAGTTTGAATATTGCGCGCGAATTCGGTAGCACAGATACCCACAAAGCTTACCAGGTGTGAGTCGCTACCGCCGTAGGCGCGATAGCCATAACGTTGGATAAGCTCTTCTACCCGTTCGTTCTCTCCCTTTTTACTCCCGCCGTTTAGGGCCTCAACCCCAACCACGTTTTCAAGTGGTCCTTTCTTCTCGTAATGTTCCATGAGCCCAATGGTGGGCCGACCCGGGTGGCAGGGTAGGGCAATGCCGCCCATACGCGCCACTTCGGCGATTAACTCTTGGGCATTGAGGCGCACATTGCTGAAGTCGAAGCGCCTGATCATGTCATCATTGACACCATAGACGAGCACATGCCCATAGTCGGTCTCAACCTCCGATCCCTTCAGAATGAGTAGGCCATATTTGTCTTCAAGGTGCCGATAGTCGCTTTGGTTGTCAAATTGGCGGTGCTCGGTGAGCACCAGCCCCTCCAGGGGCCGCTCATGCCGTTTGCGGGCGAGCCACTTGAGGTATGCTTCTACGGGCGCCCGGCTGTCGTCTGAAAGCTCGGAGTGAAGATGAAGATCAATAATTCTGGCCATCAGGTATCCTTAATGTAAGCGTTCAGTGGTCAGCCTCGGACCTAAGAGCTAGGAGCTTGTGGCTTGTAGCAGGAGCTATACGCCATAGAGCGAACAAGGTAAGCGAGCTATATTGCTATATGCCAATAGCCGAAAGCTGACTGCTGATGGCTAAGTGCTTAATATAGTGCCAGATCTATGCGGCTGTGGCAACTATTGCCTACAGCTCAAGCGGTCGGCCTGAACAGTGGGACGCTGATCTCGGGGGTGGCATCCTCGAAGGTCACCTCCACTGGCATGCCGATCTTCACCTCTTCGGGCTTACAGCCTACAATATTGGTGAGCATCCGTATTCCTTCGTCTAGCTCAACATACGCCATAATATAGGGCAGGTTCTCGCGAAATCCTGCAGATTGGTTCTGGTAGGTGACAGTGAAGGTGTAGACTTTTCCCTTGCCATTGCTCTTGACCCATTCGGTTTGATCGGAGAGGCAGGTTGGGCACAGCACCCGAGTGTAATAGCGTAGCGTCCCGCAGCTCTTACACTTTTGGACATACAGCTCGTGTCGTGCGCAGGCCTCCCAGAAGGGGCGGTTTTCCTGATCAAGACGGGGCAAAGGTTTTTTGTATTTTCTTTCTTCGGCCATATCCGTTCTCCTTGGCTAGGTCCCAAGAACCAGTGTGGCGCCGCTGTGTCGCAGCCCCAGCACCCCACCGGTGCCATGACAGAGCGCCATCTGGCAATCTTTGACCTGTCTCTCTCCACACTCACCGCGCAACTGTTTGGTGGCTTCGATAACCAGGAAAATACCGCGCATGCCCGGGTGATTGGAAGAAAGGCCGCCGCCATCGGTGTTAATGGGCAGCTCACCACCAAGTCCGATGCGGCCGTTTTGCACAAACGCACCGCCTTCGCCTTTCTTACAGAACCCCAAACTCTCCAGAGTTATGAGCACAGTAATCGTAAAAGAGTCATAGATCATAGACATGTCTATATCTTTGTGGGTAACCCCAGCCATAGTCATGGCCCGAGGGCCGGATTGCTTGGCGGCGGCGTCGGTGAGATCACGCATGCCAGCACTAGTATGGTAGCAGGCTTCTGCTCCACCCAAGATATATACCGGCTTTTTCTTCAGATCCCGCGCTCGCTCTGTTGACGTGACCACTAGAGCGCCACCGCCATCGCTGATCATACAGCAGTCCAGGAGGTGGAGCGGCGAGGATACCATACGCGAAGCGAGTACGTCCTCTGCGGTGATAGGATCGTGAAACTTGGCTGCCGAGTTCATAGTGGCATGGCGCCGAGTCGTAACGGCAATCTCAGCCAACTGCTCACTGGTGGTGCCAAACTCGTGCATATGACGCTGAGCCGCAAGTGCATAGGCTCCCACGGTTGTGGGGCCATACATTGTCTCAAACTGATCCGGCGGATCACCGCCCAGACCTCCGCCGGTGCCTATAGCGAAACGATCTGAAGACGCAGTGCTACCGTAAAGGATCAGAGCAATGTTACATAGGCCCGCGCTGATTGCCGCGGCTGCGTGGATGGTATGAGCAACAAAAGAGGAGCCGCCGATTGAAGTGGAGTCCAGGTAATTAGGATTTAGGTTGAGATGCTCGGCTAGGGAAACAACTCCCATGGCTCCTACGCCAGAAGTAAAGAGTCCGTCAACGTCCTTCAGGGTTAGACCCGCATCTTCTAGCGCGCCACGAGCGCTTTCGGTCATAATCTGATACTGGGTCTTATTTGGTGCCCAGCGGGTGGGATGCTCGTATACGCCAACAAGAGCTGCTTTTCCTTTCATGGTGTTCCTCTCTCTTATGTCACAAACTTCTCGATTAATTCACAGAGTTCCTTGGGCTTTTCCAACGGGACGGCATGCCCGGCCTCAGGGACAACTTCGAGCTTGGCCCCGGATATACCGTTGCGGAGTTGTTCACCTAGCGCCACTGGTGTTACTACGTCGTCCTGGCCGCATACTACAAGCGTGGGCTTACGAATTTCTCCCAGACGAGGGGTGATATCAACCTCCGAACAGGCCACCAAGTCAAAGTAGCGTACCCGCGGGTCGGTTTTGATCTGTTCCATCCAGCCTTCCTGAACAATGTTCATGGGGGTGGTGGGTGAAAAAGCGTCTTTGGTAAAAGGTTGCGGCGCACGACCCGTCATAACCTGCTTCCAGATATCTATCCGGTCTGAGGGAAGGGTGAACTTAGCTGCTGTAGCTACCAAGATCAGGGCCTCGACCTGGTCCGCATGACGTAGAGCAAAGTCCATGGCGATGGCTCCACCCATAGAATGTCCGACGAGTACTGCGGGTCGCAGCCTGAGCTGCTGTGCAAGGGCGTATAGGCAGTCACTATAAGCTGGGATGCTTTTTAGACTCTCGGTTCCGCTGGAGCGGCCATGGCTGGGAAAATCAAAGGCAAGGGGGCTATGGTTGGCGGCAAGAAGATCAAGGAGCTTGTGCCCATAATGACCATTGCCGCCGGCACCGTGGATATAAATAAGCAGCTTGCCCTTACTGAGATCCGGTACCACGTCTGGCAGCGTAGTATGCCCGGTATGGAAGTAGTGGATCGCGTAGCCGTTTACATCAACATATTTTGTCGGCATGGTTCCCCCGCAGAAAACAAAGCTTCCCTTTGACTAATGGGCGAGGGTACTTTTGTCAAGGGATGATTTGCCAGGATGAGGAAAATCCCTGAAAGGCTATCTAGCGGAGGTAGTAGAGGAAAAGGGTGAGGAAGCCAAGAAAGGAAAGAAAGCCACAGATGTCGGTACAGGCGGTAACAAAGACGTTGGAAGCAACAGCAGGATCAATTCCCAGCCAACGCAGGGTAAGCGGGATTATACTGCCTACCAGCGCAGCCACCAGAAGGTTGGCCATCAGCGCTAGCCCCAGCACTAAGCCGAGAAGTGGCTGTCCTTCCCATAGATAAGCCACCACTCCGGCCGCACAGCCGAGCACAACACATTGCCAAAGGCGACAGTCAGCTCTTTGAGTAGGACTTGACGTGCATGAATGAGACTCACCTCTCCTAGTGCCAGTCCGCGAACAATGACAGTGAGGGTCTGCACCCCAGCATTCCCTCCCTGGGCAGCGACTATAGTCATAAAGGCAGCAGCGATTGCTACACTCTGGATAGTTCCCCCAAAGAAAGCAATGACGCCAGCGCTCAGTGTAGTGGTAATTAGGTTTAGCCCCAGCCAGGGTAGTCGCCGTCGAATTGTGCGCAAGGGCGAGTCAAGAGCAGGCTCTTCCTGTCCCAAGCCAGCAAGTTTATAAAAATCCTCGGTGGCTTCTTCCTCAAGCACATCCACCACATCATCAACAGTGATGCGGCCGAGGAGAGTTCCACGGCTATCGATCACCGGTAGGGAAACCAAGTCATATTTTTTAAAAAGCTGGGCTACCTCTTCCTGGTCAGTTTTCGCCGCCACGGAGACTACCTGCTGGTCCATGACTGTGTCTACCTGTTCTCCTGTGCGGGCCAGGATAAGCTTGCGCAAGGGAAGAACCCCAACCAGGTGGCGGTGATGATCCACAATAAAGGTGATGATCCACAATAAAAATGTTATGGATGTCCTCTACTTCTTTGGCCCGACCCCGTACAATCTCGATTGCCTGCTCCACTGTGGTCCCTTCAGGGACTGCCATATACTCAGTTTGCATGATGCCGCCGGCGGTGTCCGTGGGATAGAGCAGGAGTTGTTGTATCTCCGCCGAGAGCGGTTTAGAGACACGCTCGAGAAGGGCTTGTATACGCTCCTGGGGGAGAGAGCCAAGCAAGTCGACAGCATCGTCTGAGTCAAGCCTCTCAAGAATCTGTTGGAGGTATGTCTCAGGTAGATCCTGGACAATCTCCCGGCGGGTGATCCGTGAGACCAGGCTTAGGACCTGCGGAGCCGCATCGGTGGCGAGAAAGCTAAAGACTTTGCTCTTGACCTCAGCTTCCTCAAGCGCATTGATCAGCTCTGCTATATCTGCCAGGTGCAAGGTTGCCACCCCCTTCTGCACTTCCTTCTCCCTGCCCATTTCGGCCAGGATGACCAGGGTTTCGAGGGTAATCTCTTGCGGAATGGTAGTCGGTTGAGGTTCGCCGTTCACAAGATTTCTTCCTGTACGGAAACAAGAACCAGGCGATGGTTGCCTTTTGGTCCTGTACCTTCGCTGATGTCCACCTCTCTCAACTCTCTATTTCCCTGCTCTGTCTCCATTCTATGTCTAGTTTTCTCCCACTCTTCCTCCCACATGAGTAAGAAGAATGGAGCCTCCGCACCGTCGGTTGCGGGATAAGCTTGCTGACTAGCTTGCTGACTAACGCTTCGCTTGGTTCCCGGCTTTTCTTGATAGCGGGGGATATGCTGCCGGGCATAGAAAAGGGCACCAAAGTCAAACGAGTGGTAGAAGAAGAGCGAAAGTTCAGGACCAACTATACGGCTCACCCGTGCCATAAAAGGTTTAAAGCTGCGGTCCTGTGCTAGGACGGGGCGGAGGCTACTATTGACCAGAACAAGGATGGCAACCGTAAGAGCCGTCAGGCAGGTAAAGACATATCCCCAGGAATGTTTGCTTAGCGCCCAGAGAAGAAAAAGGGCAGTCAGGCCAGTAAGGCTCGACCAAGCAAAGACTGCCAAGAGGTGGTTTGTAACAAAATGGGTGAAGAGAGGAAGGTTCGCCTGATCCTTGGGGTGGAGAAATGGGCGGATGTGCTCGAGAAGGTCCCAGCCTCCAGCCTGGGCCATAACCACCCCTCCGCTCAAGAGAAAGAATATAGCACAGATGTATCCGCTGAGCAGAGCTAGAGAGCGATCCGCAGTCTGTGGTTTATGGTCTCCGTCTCCCCTTTCTATCTTTTCTAACCACTGCCACCAAGCCCCAAGAAGGAGGGCCACCGCTGGATAGAGGGGCAGAATATACACGCTACGCTTTCCTGAGGCGACCGAATAAAAGAGGAACACCGTACCAAACCACACCAATAGGTAAAGCAATCCGTCTTCCGCTAGGGTGTGGCGGCGGTGGTAGAGGAAAACAACTAGCGGTGGGAGAAAAAAACTCCATGGGGCCATACCAAGGAAAAGGTTAGGGATAAAGTAATAAAAAGGGTGCTTATGTCCTGTACCTCCGACTTCAGTGGCAATAAAGCGAAGGAGGTTTTCTTCTAGGATTTGCTTGACAAAAAACCGCTCCCCCCCTTGCCAAGTGGCCAGGGCATACCAAGAGCCAGCCAACAGAATAAAAAAGATGGCGCCAGCCAACAGATGCAGCTTGCGCAAAAAGGCAAAATCCCGCCTTAACCAAAGAAACAGCAAAGCTCCGAGGCAGGGAAGGAGGGCTCCCACCGGCCCTTTGGCAAGCGTAGCCAGCCCTAAGAGCAGAGCCAATACCAGGGTTTTGCCCCTGTCGCCGTTCCCCTCATAGTAGAGAAAGAGGAAAAAGAGAAAGGCCGCAACCACAAAGAAAGTCAGCGTCATATCCACCCGAGCGGTAATCGCTGCTCGCCACCACTCAAAACTGGTGGTCAGGACAAGCGCGGCAACAAGCCCCGCCTCCTTGCCCCACAAACGTCGGCCCGCTAGGTAGGTGAAGAGTACGCCCAGTGTAGCCAAAATCGCCGAGGGAAGGCGGATAGTAAGCTCATTAACCCTGCCAAAGGCGTGCGAGATGAGGGCCCCAAGCCAGTGAAAGAGAGGAGGCTTGGAGGGGATTTCAGTACCGTTGCGCAGGGGTAAGATCCACTCTCCACTGCTGTAGATCTCCCAGACCACCACTCCTTCGCGCGGTTCTCCCCTGGTATGAAAGGGAATGTCCCCTAATCCCCAGAAAAAAAGCAGAAGGCAGACAAAGATCAGAAAGGTCGGGCGCATATGCCCAGATTCTCTTAAAGTCAGTGGGAGGCTTCTTCTCCCTGACCCAAGGTTCTGTTCTCTCGGGTGGGAAAGAGCGCTACCAGAGCCAGCCGGTGTTTTTTATCTGGGCCCCTCCCCTTGCTAAGTGCCAGGAGTTGGGGGCGCCCATTACCAGGAGTGGCGAGGTGCTTGCTTTGCAAACTCGGCTCATTGTGTTCGTTGGCTACGGGGGACTGCCCCGCAGATGGCTGCCCCAACGCTTCGTTTAGTTCCTGCCATTTCTCCTCCCACATGAGAAAAAATAGAGGAGAGGTGACACCATCAGGCAGACCGTGGGAGAGGTCCTCTTTATATGGGGCGATGCGTCTGTCGGCATAGAAAGTTGCGCCGTAGTCATACCTCATTTTCCCCAGCTCATAAAAGAAAAGGGGAGCATCCTTTACGGAGGACCGTACCCCTAGCATGAAAGGCTTATATGTTCGCTCCTGAGCGAGCAGTGGGCGAAACAGGGCATGAGTAAAATAGAGCGAGGCTGAGATCGCGACTGTGAGCGCTGAGAACACGTAGATCCACTGAGCTTTTCTCAGTCCCCACAGGTACCAGGACACGGCCACGCCAAGGAAGACGAGCCACACTACCACTAGGCCGAAGTGGGTTTGTAGCCCATAGGCAATAAGCGGAAGATTAGCCTGATCTCGCGGGTGGAGAAAAGGGGTGACTATATGGTCGAGGTCAAAACCAGCCCCATGAGCCATAAGGAAGAGAAAAGCAAGAGAGAAAACTGTGCACAGCGCATAGGCACATGCCTGACCAAGCCGCCTGGTCAGCACCGAATCAACCTCCTCTCCCCCGACCAGCCAGTGCCACCATGAGCCTAGAAGCAGAGCCACAGCCGGGTACATGACCAGAATGTAGTTACTTCGCTTGCCTGAAGCGAGAGAGAAAAAGATCAGGGTGACTAGGCACCAGGCCACTGGATACAAGAGACGCTGGTCCCTTAGCTCGGCACGAGAGCGAAAGAGAGAGTAGAGGAGGGGAGGGAAGAATAGGCTCCAGGGAAGCATGCCAGCAAAGAGAGTGGGAAGGTAATAGTAAAAGGCATGATTGCGACTTGGTCCTCCTTGCTCACTTCCTAGAAAACGGAATACATTTTCGTCGAGAATCTGTTTTTGGAAGAATTCCCATCCTCCCTGCCATGAAGCCAGGAGATACCAGGAGGCAGCAACAAGCGAAACAATCACTGCCCCTTCGACCAGGCGCAACTGGCGCAAAAAAGGGAGGTCTCGGCATACCCCCAGAAAACAGACCACAACTAGGCCAGGGAGGAGGATTCCCACCGGTCCTTTAGCCAGGATGGCAAGACCTAAGAGAAGGTAAAACAAGTATAAGCTCCACCGCCCTAGAGTCTTTTCTTCCCACAGCCACCAAAAGAGCATCAGTGCTGCCACGGAAAAGAAAGTGAGGAGCATATCGCTCCTGGCAATGATTGCCCAGCGCATCCATTCCGGCGAGGTGGCCAGAATCAAGGCAGAGAGGAGCCCTGCACGCCATCCCCACAAGCGATAGCCGAAAAAGAAGGTGAGGAGTACACCAGCGGTAGCAGCAAGTGCCGAAGGAAAGCGAATGGTAAACTCGTTGAGTCGACCAGTTAACAAAGCGAGAAGTGCCCCCAGCCAATGAAGAAGAGGTGGCTTCAAGGGGGTTTCCTCGCCATTACGCAACGGCAGGACCCAGTTTCCTCTGTTGACCATTTCCCAGACGACCAAGGCCTCTTTGGGTTCCTCGTAATTGTAAAAGGGGGTAAGGCCAAGGTCCCACACGTAGAGTAACATGCATAGGAAAAAGAGACCTATGGCTGCCTGCCAGATACGCCGCCGCTCTGTCATAGAAGTCCTCTAAACACTCTCGCAGAAGGAGTAGCCTACTTCAGGTAGAGATGTCAAACCCTCCTCTTTAGACACTGCTATTGACGGGGAAGAACCCGACCGGCTAGTTATTAACTACTAGTGAACATTTTAGTTTTTCTCCTCCTTAATCCTTCCCTGCTGAAGGAAGGAGGTTTCTACGGGCAAAAAAAGATGGGCTTCCTCGTCCTTAACGGGAGAGAGTTGGAGTGGGGACCAAGAGGCGCAAAGTTATATGTAGTCCTCTGGTAGTCTCTAGCCTTCTCCTTGTCTTTGCTGGAGGCATGTTGTGCGGCTATGTTTGGCAGGAGCGGAAGGTACTCCTGCTTAAGCGGCAGGTGCAGTGGCTAGAGACACAACAGGAAGAAGGGAGAGAGCGAGAAAACGCGCTCGAAGCACGGCTTAAGGAACTATAACACGCTCATAAGGTTGTAAGCGGGACAACTACAGGAGGATCTAGAGGCAAGGCCTAATCGCCTTGAAGGAATTACCTCCCTCCTTGCCTAAAGGCACCATCAGAATCAAGGGTCATCCGAAAGTCAGGAATTCCTGAAATAGGAGCAAGGCATGCTTCACCCCTGCTGCTACTTACTTCCCTTCTCTCTTTAGCACCTGGTACCCTTCGAGCAGTCGTGTTACCCGTTCTTGCTCCGAAGTATAGCGTCGCAGACCTAAGAAGAGCCTAACGAGTTCTTCTTCTGTGGCTTCATCCGCCGGCTGCAGCACCTTGATTAGCTCAGCCACCAAACCAGGAAACTTCTCGCTGGGAATATAATAATGAGCCCAGCCGAATTCACAGTGACGGTGGAGGATCTTGGCAATAGTCTTTTCTAGGGTTTCCCGTCCCCTCATGAAGTATTTCCTCCCTTCGACTCAGCTCAGGACAGGCTTTTGTCTCTGTCAGCTCGACACCTTAGTGTCTCTTCCCTCTAGAGTCAAGATTGGGGGTTAACCCCCATCTCTCGCTGGATTGACGCCTCTCGGCTTCTCCCGTATAGTCTCTGTAACCTTTACTCAAATACCTGCCTTGCCGGGCAGGGAAAGCAGGCAAGGTTTCCTGCGTATGGCTGTCTCTGTTGTTGCCGTGATCCCGGCCCGCTACAGCTCAACCCGCCTACCTGGGAAGCCTCTGGCCCTGATTGCCAACAAGCCCCTGATTCAGCATGTATACGAGCGGGCTATCCGGGCACTGGGCATTGATCAGGTGATTGTGGCCACAGATGACGAGCGAATCTATAAAGTGGTGCAAGGGTTTGGGGGTAGGGCAGTGATGACCCGTGCCGATCACCCCTCGGGCACCGACCGCATTGCCGAGGTGGCTGCGACTTTGACCGCAGATGTGGTTGTCAATGTGCAAGGCGACCTTGCTTCTTTTGCCCCGGAGGTGATCGAGGTAACAGTGGCGCCGCTCATAACAGACTCTCTCGCCGCTATGTCCACGCTTAAGACCCCGATCACTGACGAGACTGAGTGGCATAATCCTAATGTTGTTAAAGTGGTAACCGACCGCAACGGGTATGCACTCTACTTTTCTCGGAGTCCGATCCCTTTTCACAAGGGTCAAGGGTCAGGGGTCAGGGGTCAGGAAAGGATTCTCGGGTACAGACACATTGGCTTGTATGTGTACCGTAAGGACTTTCTCCTCACGTTTACTCATCTCCCTCCTACTCCGCTGGAGGAGGCAGAGAATCTCGAACAGCTGCGGGCTTTAGAGTGGGGATACCGGATCAGAGTGGTAGAAACAGACCGACCCGTTGTTGAGGTGGACACCCCTGAAGACCTTGGGCGGGCACGGGAGGAAGGCATATGAACAACGGGTCGGGAGCAGGACGTAAGACAAAGTTTATCTTTGTTACAGGGGGAGTGATGTCCTCCTTAGGAAAGGGGCTCGCCTCCGCTTCGATGGGCGGGCTGTTAGAGAGTCGGGGCTTGAAGATCACGATCCTCAAGATGGATCCCTACCTTAATGTTGACCCCGGCACCATGAATCCGTTTCAGCATGGGGAGGTCTTTGTCACTGACGATGGGGCAGAGACTGATCTCGACCTTGGTCACTATGAGCGCTTTGTCTCTACCCCTATGGGCAAGAAAAACAACTGTACCAGTGGGCAGGTGTATGACACCGTGATTAATCGAGAGCGGCGTGGCGATTATCTGGGCGGTACAGTACAGGTGATCCCCCACATCACTGATGAGATCAAGAAATGTATCCTCGAGGCAGCACAGGGGTTTGATGTGGCCATTTGCGAGGTGGGCGGCACGGTAGGGGATATCGAGAGCTTGCCGTTCTTAGAAGCGATCCGCCAGTTCCGCTGGGACTGGGGTCGGGAGCACGTCCTTTATGTCCATCTGACGCCCGTACCTTACCTTATCTCTGCTGGAGAACTTAAAACTAAACCCACTCAGCATAGTGTCAAAGAGCTTACGGGTCTTGGCATCCAACCGGATATTCTCCTGTGCCGTACCGATCGTTACCTCGGAAGGAGGTTGAAAGGCAAAATCGCCCACTTCTGCAACGTGGACGAGGGCGAGGTGATTACGGCTAAGGATGTGGAGTGTATCTATGAAGTTCCGCTCATTTTTCACGAGGAGGGGCTAGATGAGCGTATTATTGAGAAGCTTAACATGTGGACTGCTGCTCCCAATTTGAGCAAATGGCAGCGGGTGGTGCAGACCGTGAAAAATCCCAAAGACCGGGTGCGTATTGCTATGGTGGGCAAGTATGTAGATGTGGTGGATGCGTATAAAAGCCTCAATGAGGCACTTGTGCATGGTGGCATTGCTAACGAGTTCCGGGTGGAAATCGACCACATTGACTCCGAACAGCTCGACTCTGGCGAGATTCCTGAAGGGGTGCGTCAGGCTGATGGCATCCTGGTGCCGGCGGGTTTTGGCGCACGCGGTACCGAAGGTAAGATTACTGCGGTCCGTTTCGCTCGCGAAGAGGGAGTTCCCTTTTTTGGTATTTGCTTCGGTATGCAGATGGCAGTGGTGGAGTTTGCTCGACACCGGTGCGGCCTGAATGAGGCCAATTCTGCCGAGTTGGACGAGCACACTCCTCATCCGGTGATCGGTCTCATGGCTCAGCAGAAACACTTCACGCGGAAGGGTGGCACCATGCGTTTGGGAGCTTATCCCTGTGTGCTACAGGAAAACACGCTGGCACAGCGCCTCTATGGAAAGCGTAAGATTTTTGAGCGCCACCGCCATCGTTACGAGTTCAATAACGCCTATCAGGAGCAGTTTGCCGCTCAGGGCATGATCTTTAGCGGCCTTTCCCCTAATGGTAGCCTGGTCGAAATTGTAGAGCTAAAAGACCATCCCTGGTTTGTGGGTGTGCAGTTTCATCCGGAGTTTAAGTCACGTCCGTTTGACTGTCATCCCCTGTTTAAGGGATTCATCCGAGCCGCGCTGCAGCGCCGGACAATGCTTGGAGAGGGTTTACTCTTGGGCGCGGTGGAGGCAGCCCACTAATGCCTCGTGAGATTTGTCCGCGTAAGGTACAGATAGGGGATATCGCCCTAGGTGGCGGTCGGCCTTTTGCGTTTATTGCCGGCCCCTGTGTGATCGAGAGCCGGGACTGTGCCCTGCGTCACGCGGCGAAGCTCAAAGAGCTTACCAGCCGCTTGCGGGTACCCTTTATCTACAAGTCCTCATACGATAAGGCCAACCGCACCTCTCTCACCTCCTTTCGCGGTCCTGGGTTAGAGGAGGGGTTAAGGATTCTGGCTGAGGTGCGAAGAGAAATTGGAGTGCCAGTACTTACTGACGTGCATGAGCGGCAGGAGGTAGGCGCCGCGGCCGAGGTGGTGGACATATTGCAAATCCCTGCCTTTCTTTGTCGGCAGACTGACTTTGTTCTGGCCGTGGCGGATTCTGGCAAACCAGTCAATATTAAAAAAGGGCAGTTTCTTGCTCCCTGGGATGCTGAGCAAGTGATGCACAAGGTCCTTTCTACAGGCAATACACAGGTCACGATTACTGAACGGGGGTACACGTTTGGCTACAATAATCTTGTTTCCGACTTTCGGGCACTGAGTCTGATGGCTAGGTGGGGCTATCCGGTGGTGTACGATGCCACCCACAGCGTGCAGCTCCCGGGTGGGTTGGGGAACGCCTCGGGCGGGCAGCGGGAGTTTATACAACCCTTAGCCCGGGCAGCGGTGGCCGTTGGGATTGATGGACTCTTCATGGAGGTACACGAGGCACCCAGTGAGGCAAAAAGTGATAGTGCTACGGTTTTTCCTCTGAGCGAGCTAGAGACACTGCTGGATGACCTATTAGCGCTCGATAAGGTGGTCAAGTCGTCTTCCTAATGGTAGGCTTTCAGCCTAAAGGGTCAGGAATCAGGGAATCGCTGCACCCGGAAATCGGTGAGTAGCAGGCGCCTTCGTCAATTTTCCTTTTTCCCCTTTCTCTGTTTCTAAAGCTGGCCGCTGATTGCTAGAGGCGGAACGTTTACATCGGCTCTTTGCATCCTCCTGGCGGAGGTGATATCTTTACTCCCAAGGAGAGGGGATGAGTCGGCGACAGCTGCGTTTCGTGATGATCTCTTGCGCGGGACTCCTACTTGTCGGGATTGGTTATGGGGTAGTGAGGAGCGTACAGAAGCAACAGGCACAGACGCTTCAGCATATGAGGCTCAATCCGATGTCCGAGGTTGACCAGCGTATACAGAATTTCCGGCGAGTCTCGATCCGTGAAGGGAAGAAGGTGTGGGAAATTGCGGCCCGAGAGGCGCGCTATTTTGAGGCCGAAAGTATAGTGATAGTGTACGGTCCGGAGGTTGCTTTTTACCTTGGTGAAGGGGAGATAGTGTCGGTGCGAGGGGAAGAAGGAAGGTTACGCCTTCGGGGACAGGAGGTAGAGCGGATAGTGCTTAAAGGGAAACTGAAAGTGCGGCTTGCTGGCTTACTCATTGTCACTGAGGAGGCGGTCTACAGCGAGGATAAGGGCCGGATCTTCTCTCCTGGAGTAGTGGAAATTACCGGCAGAGGGTTGACGATTAAGGGCGAAGGATGTGAGGTAGCGGTGGCTGACAAGAAGTTGACCTTGGCACGTAATGTTCAGACTGTAATAGCACCACAACTAAATAAAGCGTCGGGGCAGCCACCCGCGGGGCGGCCACCTGCAGACAGTGGGCTTGTCCCACACCCGGGATAAGGTCATGGTTCTGCCTGTCTGCTTATTCGTTTATAACTTACTGTTGTTGGTCCTGGTGCCCATGCCTGGCGGTATAGGAGCTCAAGAAAAGGCAGAAGAGGCGCGTACGGAGCAGCGCGAAGAGACGGGCATAGGAAAGAGCCTGTCCGACACTTTCTCCCTCACTTCACGAAACGAGCCGATATACATTCAGTCAGATGGCTTGGAGTTTGACTATAGTGCCAAGCGAGTTGTTTATCGCGGTAGCGTGGTAGTTACCCAGGGTAGTATGGTGATTCATAGCGATACACTCATCGTGACTTATGAAGAGGAGGATGAAGGGCAGAAGCTAAGGGAAGTAGTGGCCATGGGCAAGGTGGTATTGACCGAGGAGGATCGCCAGGCCAAAGGAGAAAAAGCCGTATTTGATGACAAGAGCCGCACTCTCACGCTCAGCGGGAACGCGATGCTAAGTGGTGGACCCTACCAGGTGGAGGGAGAGACTATTGTGGTCTTTCTTGATGAGGGACGCAGCGAGGTTGTAGGAGGAAAGGAGCGAGTAAAGGCAGTTTTAAACTTACAAAACCATGCCACCCCTAAGGAGGAACAGAGTCCATGACTGGCATAACGGAGAGAGATAGAGAGAAGAGGATAAGGCTCTGTTACAACTTTCTGTCTCTACTGGAGGGATAGTGCTACGGGCTAGGGAGATATCCAAAACTTTTGGCAAACGCACGGTACTGCACGGCGTGACTATTGAAGTGAGGGAGGGAGAAGTGGTTGGCCTTCTGGGTCCTAATGGAGCAGGTAAGACCACGACTTTTTCGATCATTGTTGGTCTTGTTCGCCCAGAAACAGGGAGGGTGATGCTAAATGACGAGAACTTAACTGGGATGCCTATGTTCAAAAGAGCGCGCAAAGGAATTAGCTACCTCCCACAGGAGCCATCGATTTTCCGTAAGCTCACGGTGGAGGAGAACTTACTGGCCATCCTGGAGACGCTGCCACTCACCGCTGCCCAGCGACGGACGCGGCTTGCTGAGCTGTTGGCCGAGCTCAACATCACCCATCTCGCCAGGCATAAGGCGGACTCCCTTTCCGGCGGAGAACGCCGGCGGGTAGAGATCACCCGAGCACTGGTGATCTCCCCAGCGTTCATGCTCCTCGACGAGCCGTTTTCCGGTATTGACCCTCTGTCGGTGGTAGATGTTCAGGGGATTATCCTGCAGTTGCGGGGAAAGGGCATTGGCGTATTGGTCACTGATCACAATGTGCGCGAAACGTTGGGCATCTGTGATCGGGCCTATATTCTCAATAAGGGGAGTGTGCTCGAAGAGGGAGCCCCCCATGATATCGCCGTTAGCGCTAGGGCACGGCAAGTCTATCTTGGGGAGCAGTTTCGTCTCTAACAATTGGCGGTTGACATTTAATGGCAAACTGTAGACCGTAAGCTATACAAATAATATGGCTTTAGAAATAAAACTCGTACAAAAGCTTACCCAGAAGCTAGTCATGACCCCGCAACTGCGGCAGGCGATCAAGATCCTGCAGCTTGCGCGGGCAGAGTTGGAAACCTTGATTGACCAGGAAGCGGCAGATAACCCTTTGGTGGAGCGCTACGAGCAAAGCTCGCTGTCTGACGCTTCGCCTAGACCTGATGAGGAGGACAAGACTGTAACCAACGGAGGAGGGTCGGAGGAGGAAAAAGCGTCGCCCGTACATGCAGACATTGACTGGAAGCGCTACCTTGACAATTCCACCGAGGGAGTTTCCGCATTCCCGGCGTTTAGCCGGGAGGTAGACGAAGAGCGGCAGACATCGCTGGAGAATTTGCTTACCTGGGCGCCCTCGCTGGCCGAGCATCTGCTGTGGCAGGCACGTATGGCACGGCTTACCCAGGAGGAGGAGCAGATCGCGGCCTTGTTGATAGGTAATCTTGATAAAGATGGGTATTTACAGAGTTCGGTGGTGGAGATTGCGTCTCAGGCGGAGGTAGAAGAGAGGGTAGTGGGGGAGGTGCTCGGCGTTATGCAGGAGTTTGACCCGCCCGGAGTAGGCGCACGTGACTTGCGTGAGTGTCTACTCCTACAGCTCAAGAACCTGGACTTGGCAGACTCACTGGCAGCTGCGATCGTCACCCACCATCTCCAGACACTCGAGGGTAGGCGATTTGACCGTCTAGCCAAAGATCTAAATGTATCAGCCGAGGAGATAACGCAGGCGGTGCGCTTGATCGCTTCACTTGAACCCAAACCCGGTCGCGACTTTGGTGAGGGTGAGACCCGTTACGTTACCCCTGACGTGTATGTACGAAAGATGGGGAACGAGTACGTTATCACGTTCAACGATGAAGGACTACCTCGCTTGCGGGTGAGTTCCTATTACCGTCAACTGCTCAACCAAGAGGGGGAGGCTAAGGAGTATGTTAAGGAGAAGCTGCGGGCGGCGGTATGGCTTATCAAGAGCATTGATCAACGCCAGCACACATTGCGGCTGGTGGCAGAAAGTATTGTAAAGTTGCAGAAGGAGTTCTTAGACAAAGGGGTAGCCTGTATGCGGCCGCTGGTGTTGCGTGACGTGGCCGATGATATTGGCATGCATGAGTCGACCGTCTCGCGGGTGGTAGCCAACAAGTACCTGTCCACACCGCAGGGCATATATCCATTGAGATATTTTTTTACCACCAGCCTTAAAGGCCATCAGGGGCAGGAAGTGGCGGCGGAGAGTGTCAAAGAGAAGATTCGTGAGATGATCAGCCACGAAGATCCAGCCTCGCCCCTAAGCGATGAAGACATTGCTCAGGCGCTCTCCAGCGACAACGTGAAGATTGCCCGACGGACCGTGGCCAAGTACCGGGAGAGTATAGGCGTTCTACCCTCGGCCAAGCGCCGACAGCCCTGCTGAGGCGCAAAGGAGCTTGTAGTAGGTGGTGATAAGCCCTCTTTTCTCAACCAAAAAGCCCCTCAGTCGATGTCATGCCCGTCTGATCTTTTGCTTTGTGCGGTCGATGCTATTCATGGTCACGGCAGATCCATACTCTCCGGATGGTTTCACCATTCATTAGAATGGCAATGACCAGCAGGGTGAGAAACGGCTGGTTGAGCAAGGCACCCAGGAAAATCAAGAACACCCGCACATCGCGGCCGAGGCGAAGACCTCTGCCGGAGGTGATACGAATGCGCATGACACTGTCGTATTTATCGGCGGTGTAGCTCAGCATGAAGGAACCGATAATCGCCAGGAAACCCACGAAAAGGACCTGTCCGTCACCGCCGCTGGCATGTATATGCCAGGTCAGTCCGAACAGCAGCAAGGCGTCGGCATAACGGTCCAGCACCGCGTCGAACCAGCCGCCAAAGGCACTTTCACTGAACTTCAGCCGCGCCACCTCGCCGTCGCAGCCGTCGATTACCGAGGCAAACTGGGCGAGCACTGCGCCAGCCGCCAAGGCAGGATAACCGCCGGCGGCAAGCAGCCCCGCGGCCAGGACGGAACAGAGAAACGACACCAGCGATATCTGGTTGGGCGTCACCGGGACCCGTGCCAGGTATCGGGAGATTCTGATCGACAAGGGGCGGTTGAGGTGCCTGGACACCGGGCCGTCGCTGGGCTTGTTCTGCAACCGAGTAAGTAGAGCACCCTCCGCCTTATCCAGGGCCTTGGGATCGTCTACATCCAGCCAGAGCCTGCCGTCGATGTCCAACCCATTGACCCTGGCCGCCGCCGCCAAGCAGCGCACGCTGCCGGTCAGGCTGGTATCACCCCGTTCCGCCATGCTGCGCTCCAGGGCATCGAACAGCGCGGGGGTACACAGAAAGATACCGGTGTCAAAGCCATTGAATCCCGCCAGGCCCTTGCCAATGTCGCGCACCTTGCCGTTCTCGATTTGCACCCGGGTGACATCCTCCATGTCGATCAGAGGATTAGCCGTATCACAGTCCACGGCCAGCGTTATCTCCCCCTGGCCGGGCGGTTGCTTAACCAGCTCGCGCACAATGGCCGGGTCGAACACATGATCCGCCATTAACAGGAGAAAAGGCTTATCCAGGTACTCTTTGGCCTTGAGGATCGACAGCCCGTTGCCCTTTTCCCCGGTGTTGTTGATGATATGGGTGATGCTTATAGGACAGCGACGGGCCAGGCCGTTCAGGAAGTGGCGCACCTGGTCTCCGTGGTGACCGCTGACTACACAGAAATCATCAATCCCGGCCTCGATGGCGGAGCGGATCACCCGTTCGATAAGCGGTATCCCCAGAAGAGGAATGAGGGGCTTGGTCTTACCTCTGGGCTGTAGCCGGCTGCCTTTCCCGGCCGCGATGATCAGGCATTTCATCGAGCGTTTCTCCCCAGGTTCCGTTGATAAAGGCCTCGGTCATGAGGTAGGCTTCCTCATCGGTGTGTTGACAGGGCGGATGCTTCATGAAATAGGCCGACGGCGCGTATAGAACACCTCCTGTGCTTCGGCCCAGCGCTAGCTTGCAACAGCGAATGGCGTCAATAGCCACACCGGCGGAATTGGGAGAGTCCTCCACCGACAGACGCAGCTCCAGGTTCATGGGCACATCGCCGAACAGCTTACCTTCCATGCGGATGAAACACAGCTTGTTGTCCTTTTGCCAGGCCACGTAGTCACTGGGTCCTATGTGGATGTTCTCGTCATCCAGCCGCCGGGCCGCCACCGATTGCACGGCTTCCGTTTTAGACTCCTTCTTGGAGACAAGGCGGCTGCGGTTAAGCATATTGAGAAAATCGGTGTTTCCCCCGGTGTTGAGCTGGTAAGTGCGTTCCAGCTTCACCCCCCGCTTCTTGAACAGATCGGTCAGGGTGCGGTGGAGGATTGTGGCGCCCAGCTGTGCCTTGATGTCATCGCCGATGAGGGGGAGGTTTTTGTCCTCGAAGCGCCTGGCCCAGGCCGGATCGCTGGCAATAAATACGGGGATGTTATTAATAAAGGCAACCCCGGCTTCCAGAGCGCATTGCGCATACAGACGGGTGGCCTGCTCCGAACCCACCGGCAGGTAATTCAACACAATTTCCGCCCCCGATTCTCTCAGCACCCGCACTATCTCCTCCTGCTCAGGCTCTGGCGCCTCGGCCACAACGAAGGTGCGGCTGTCAGCATAGTCGCCCATGTGCTCGGAGAATCCGTCCAGGACCCGCCCCATGCGCACCCTTACACCAGTCTTGGGGATATCGCGGTAGAATACCGTGGTGCAGTTGGGTTTTTCGAAGATCGCTTCGGCCACATCCTGGCCCACCTTGCGCCGGTCGATGTCAAATGCCGCTACCACCTCGATGTCGTGGGGATGGTAGCCGCCAATATCCCAGTGCATCAGGCCAATGGTGTCTTCCTCATCCTTGCCCTGGTAATAATGGATTCCCTGGATCAGGGAGCTGGCGCAGTTACCAACCCCAACAATGACAATCTTAATTTTGTTCATCCGTTGTTAACCTCCTAAGATACGTGTGACTTCATGCGCATCCCTCAAGCTCCAATCAGCTAGCCTCTAGCACCTCCTCCCCGGACTAGCCCACCAGGGCCAAGGGCACACTTACCCGCGCTCCCGATAGAATTTTTCGAGCTGCTTTCGTTGCTGAGAGCTGAGTACGCCTCGCCCTTCGAGGCACTCGGCGGCTGTGGCAAGCAATTCCCCCTCGCCTAGCGTCAACTCTACGCTATCATTTAACGCCTTCAATATCCACCGCAGACGGGCTTGTTCAAGGATAACAGTCTTAGCGGGAAGATTCGCCGGCTTCACATCTGGGCCTCGAGAAAGAGGAAGGGGGGCGTCTCTGAGCGGCTCCTCTTTGCGCTCTCCTTCTGCCAGGGCTGCTGGGGTGGACTTCTGTCCTCTCTCCAGCCGACGCTGCCGCTTGGCTTCGGCCTTGCGACGCCGCTCAGCTTCCCGGCGCCGGCGTTGCATGTGCTGGTTAGAGTTTCGGCCGCCCGCCATATCTCATGAGTCCTCACTCCTCGGTTTGGACAAACCGGGTGAAGCCCTTCTGGCACAGGCAAAAGATGGACAGCCCGCGGGTATAGGTCGTGAGATGATTCCAGGCTATTTCCAATAGCGCGGCCAGCAGGACTTCTTCCCGAGGTGGCACTGAACCTTGGTGGCTATGTTCAGCGTTGCCAAGTCAAATAAAGGTTTAGAATCGCTCTAGGGAGTCTACCAGCGTCGCTCTCGTCTACCCCCACTATCTGAGCGTCTCCCCGAGCGCTCTTCTCTGGGTCGAGCCTCATTGACTTTGAGGCTACGTCCTTTTAGCTCATACCCATCAAATTGCTTAATGGCCGCCTGCGCTTCCTCGCCCGACGCCATCTCCACAAAACCAAACCCTTTGGATCGACCTGAATCTCTGTCCATAATGATGTTCGCGGACTCCACAGTGCCCACCTCAGCAAAGAGATCTTGGAGCTCCGTCTGCGTCGTATCGTAAGAGAGATTGCCAATATACAGCTTCGTTGCCATTGCTACCTCCTGCGGTGCATAAACAAAGACCCCTGGAACCCTGAGCGGCTCGAAGGGGTCTTAGAATCTCGAAGCTGCTCGACAACCCAACAGACTGAACCAGTAACTAATATTCCCTATATACCACTATCGTCCTATTAACAAAGGGGGATAGCATGGTAAATCAGTCACTTATGCTTATGACTGTTACTGTCTTCCTAGGCTACCGATTTATCTGGACAAATCGGTTTGGAGCGCTCTCTTGTTTGCCCGGTTGGATAAGCGCTCAGCATTTCTTTCTACCGATTCTGGTCCGCTTAAGCAGGCCTTAAAAAAAACACCCAAATAACTGGGATCTACCACGGCTCCCTTTCTTTTAATTTCAGGCCGCAACGCCTTGTGAAGTTTTTGCAGATTATACCAAGGCACGGCTGGATATACGTGGTGGCCAATGTGGTAATTGATATTATTCCAGAAAAAACTCTGTGCCTGATTACTTATGATGGTTCGAGTCCCTACAAGTTGCCCCGTGTCCCAGGGCGTTTCATAATGTTCAGCAATAAACCGGACACTATTGAGAAAAGTAAAAATATAGGCTGGCATGAACCACAGCTTCAGAAACTGATCTAGTATGCCAAGTCTTGTGGTCCAAACGATTAGACCTGTATAGAGCACTACCCGAAGAGATAACTCAGCCACATGAATCAATAACTTCTTTCCACGAAACTTCTGAAACGGGTAAATAAAACTAAACTGTATGATGGTGAGAATTCCACCAACAAAAATATAAGCGTAAAAAAGAACGAAATCTAAGAACCCACGTTTCCCCATAGTAAATGCATCAGGGTCTTTGGGGCTTCGGTTATAACGATGATGCTCCAAATGATCTTCTTTGAAGGAAATAAAAGTTACGATAATTGGAAGGGTAGAGAAAATTCCGAAAGCCCAATTTTTCCACCTGGCCTTAAAGAGCACATTGTGGGTACAGTCATGCATAAAAGTCACAATACTCATCCACAGGTATCCTATACTCCCATACATGAACCATTCTACCCAAACACTGGGGGTATTCCATGCCACGTACCCGCAACCAATGAGCATTCCGTAAAAGAGAGGGATCTTTAAGTTGTGAAACCAAGTAGGTTGATACAATTCTTGTAATAAGGCAGGTGAAATCTTGTAAACGCTTTGCCCGTGACTCATTTTGGACCTCTTATTTTCATATTGCCTCCATTTAAGAATACTTCTTCCTTGAGTTGGACGATTGCTCAGGTATGCAGCCACCATAAAAGCCGTTTTAACCAATGCAACCTGATTCCCGTTTTGTTGTGTTACTCCTCACGCCATCTCACCCTTCATACGCGTAGTGAGAACCTCGCGCACTCGCTTGACGTTCAGGCCAAGCAGCTGGCAGACAAAGTTTAGAGAGCCATACTGTACATCCTCGTTCCCTAGCCATTCCTCCATCTCCTCACGCATCCTCAGCTTAGCAACTGGAGCCTTCTTGGACTGCTGGGCCAGATAGTCAGCCGTCTGGTAAGCATTATCCAAGATGGCCGCCAAAAGCTTACCCTCACCCATCTGACATATCCTTGCCACCGGGCTCAGCCCATACTGCAGGTCGGTATCTACAAGAGGCGCAATGAGCTGGTGGAAAGATGATCTCTGGAAGGTTACGGGGTAGGCCCGGAACTTGGACCTTCGTTGTGGAGACTTCCCCCGGCTTTGATGGCCGTGGATGTATAGCCGATGAAAACCAATCTTAAGGTTATGACTTGCATCGTTGAAACCAATGACCGGTGTTCTGGCCACCGCACCCACACCAGCATGTTCCCCCTGGGTTTGGATCCTTGAACTCTAGTTCCAATTTAGTCCCCTTCACACTCCCCCTCCTTTATGCCGCTGGCTGTTCCCCTGCCTCAATACCATTGCCAAAGACATTTATCGTCATGTTCGCGTCCCTCTGTGGTCACTCCTATGGCCGGGACCCGAATCCCGGCGCAGCCACCATAAAAATCCTCTTCCACCAGCTTAACATATCTTTGCCTCTTGGGCCTACGGGGTTCTCCGGGCATTATCCGCGCGAAGCGATACATCATAGGTCAAGGGCACCATTGGCACCATGCCCATAAGAGTCAAGGAAGACTAACGGTGGCAAACAATAAGGGAGGCTCGACGATAATCCGTGAGATGCAGGGGCACCCCTTAGGGGTCTTGCTGGCGCCCTGCAGTTATGGCACCGTTGCTTTTCTCTGGGCACAAGCATATGTGCAGGCAAAGTGAAAAGTACAACCGGCCGTGGATCCTTAGACGGAGGGGAAGTTTTCCATCGTTGACGAGGGTCTTAATCGATGTCATAGTAATGCTGTATATGGAGCGGACGGCACCTGCCGACCTTTAGAAGTTGTCCATGGACACAAAGCCAACGTCCGAAGAAGCGGGCGGCAAAGCGGCAGGGCTGCTCGCCGTCCTTCTCACCACCAAAAAACTTCTTATTCTTCCCCACGATAACCCGGATCCTGACTCGCTTGCTGGTGCCGCTGCGTTGCGTTCCCTTCTTAAGCACAAACTGGGGAAGCTTCCGGTTATTGGTTTAAGCGGTATTATTGGCCGCTCCGAAAACCGGGCTCTGGTGTCTGTCTTAGATATTCCTCTGGTTCCGGTAGAGGCATTGTTTCCTGATTTTCAGGGATCTGTTATCCTGATAGATACACAGCCTGGCCGGGCTAATAATGCCCTTCCTTCCCACATTACTCCCGTTGCGGTCATTGACCATCATCCAGATTGGGAGAACAGCGGCTCTGTGCCCTTTGTGGATCTTCGTGGGGGCTACGGAGCTACGTCCACTATTCTGACCGAGTATCTCCAGGAGGCCGAAGTGCCTATTGATCCCCGAGTGGCTACGGCCCTTTTTTATGGCATTTCCTCCGAAACCCAGCATCTGGGTCGGGATACTAATCCAACGGATATTGTTGCCAGCCAGTTTCTATATCCCTACGTCAACAAGCGACTTCTCAGTGAGATCGAACACCCCCCTCTTTCTCGGGAGTATTTTCGCCTGGTCGGTCAGGCGGTACATAACGCCGTGCTGTATGGGGATACCGTTGTGACCCTACTGGAAGCAGTTCCCTATCCGGACGCGGTGGCCGAGGTGGCCGACTTTCTTCTGCGTCTGGATAGCGTTAAATGGTCAGTGTGTCTCGCGCCCTATAAGGATTTTTTCTATGTCTCCCTGCGAACAAACGATGCCAACGCCAGAGCGGGTCTTCTACTTGCTTCCATTTTACCTTCTGGGATGGCCGGTGGACACGGCATGGTTGCCGGGGGGAAAATCAAGGTCTTGCGGCGTAGGTGGAAGGAGATGGCTTGCAAGATTGTGCAGGACCTTCTCCAGGCGCTAGGGAAAGCAGGATTGCGCGCTCAGCTGTTGGTGAATCGTAAAGACGGAAAACGAGGCGGTGAAGAAACTGTTTCCCGTCCCTTGCCCGCTTCCTCCCAACTCCAGGGCTCCAAAGGGGTCGGCGAAACCAAAGAAGCGCCTCCAGGCAGTGCCTGATGCGGGTAAGAGGACTGCTGTTCTGCTATGCTCTCACCGCGTGGTTCTGGTGTGACTCAGTCGTACTGGCACTGACCGTTGATGATCTCGATCCAGAGCAAGAGTGGCGAGTCGAAAAAATTCTCCTCCGGGGAATACGGCCCTCCCTGAGCGGGAACTGTTGGCAGAGCTACTGACTAAGGAGCGGCCCTGGTACTTTCCTTGGCAGAACCGTCCGGTTTTTGATCCCATTACGTTTGTTACAGACCTCGAACGGTTGCAGCGCTTCTGTGAAGCGCAGGGGTATTACCGGTGTCGAGTGAGTTATGATCTGCAAGTCCATACACCTAAGACTCTTGTCCTTGTACACATCCAAGTGGGGGAGAATCCTCTCTTCACCGTGGCACAAGTAAGGGTTGAGACGCCCGGCTATACTCAGAACCCAACGGATTCTTCCAGCGGAGCACCACCACCCCCTTGATCTGCTGCTGGACAACCTTGAGTTTGCTGCCGGTTTGGGGGCTAGCTATGCCACGCTTTTGGGGCCTTTACGACTCGATTTGGGATTTCCCTTTGATCCCCCCCCGAGGAGATCAGGCCTGGCAGGTGCACTTCAGCATTGGACAGTTTTTTTAGCTATGAAGAGCCTCCTGCTATATCTTCGTCGAACGGTTCTCTTCCTGGCAGTCCTGCTTCTGGTTGGGGTAGTAGGGGGAGTTCTCTTCACGCATACGGAACGTTTTCGCCTGCTGTTGCGCGAAGAATTAGTGGGTTTTCTCAACACCTCTTTTCGTGGCGAGGTTGCTCTGGAGCGGATTGAGGGGTCGCTATGGGGAAACCTAACCCTGCGTAATCTTGCGGTAGGATACCAGGGAGCTGAAATCCTCCATATCCCCCGTGTCACATTGAGCTACTCTCTGATCCCGCTGCTGCGGGGCCGAGCACAAGTTTTCCGCTTGGAAGGCTTTGAACCGGTGATGCGGCTGAAGCAAGATGCGGAGGGCCGCTGGAATTTGCTTCAGGCTTTTTCTTCGCCAGTAGAGGAACCAGAGGAAGTCTCGGCAGGGGAGGGCAGGCTGGCCGTTCTGCTGGATGCCGTGGTGTTGCAGGGAGCACAGATAGACCTGACTCTTGCGGGTGAAGATGAAGAAGAAAGATATCATTTGGCTGAGACGGCCCTCGATGCACAAGTTAGAGTCTGGCCGTTAGGTCTTGAGGTCCAGGTTCGTCGCCTGGTTGCTCACTTAGCTGTGCCGGGGTTGCCGCAGGTCCAGGTGAAAGCCTCCCTGGCCTATCAGAATATAACTTCACCTGCCACGGTGAGTGTAAGTGAGCTAAGGCTAGGTACCAAACACTCGCGGGTGCGGTTAACGGGTGAAATTGATGATCTAAGTACCCTGGATACGGATGCTGAGCTATTGATCGAGAAGTTGGCAGTCTCCGATCTGATCTATATCTTTCCGGATTGGCCTCTTAAGCAGGACTTATCTGGGACCCTGCGTGTCACCGGGCCGCTGGCCAGCCTCCATGGCAATCTTGTTCTGGCCGCGGTTGGTGCCATTGAAGCGGTACGTGGCTGGGCTGCATTCCAGGGGCGCCAATTTGCCCTGAGTCAAGGTCGGCTTACATTTGCCGGGGAGAAGGAGGTCAATCCTGCACTTGACATTGTGGCCCAGTATCGTTTGCCCGAATATCCCGAATATACTGTAGGGGTGGTTGTGGGTGGCACCGCGAAAAAGCCTGCGTTGACCCTGCGTAGTGAGCCTTCTTTAGATCATGCCGACATCCTGGCCGTGTTGCTTTTTGGCAAGCCGGCCAGTGCTCTGGGTCAGGGGGAACAGGTTGCCTTGCACCAGAAGGCTATTGCCATCACCAGCGGCTATGCAGCTGCCGAGATTGGCCAGTCGGTGTCACGGTTCCTGGGGCTTGATAGTCTGGGGATTGACCTGCGGCAAATTGACTTTACCGATGGTCGCATTGGTTTTGGTCAGTACCTTACTCGCAAAACCTATGTTTCGGCTTCTCAGGATCTTGCCGGAGAGAAAGGACAAGAGGTATCCGTGGAATACCGGCTGGCTCCTGAATGGGAGATTACCACTTCAACTAGCTCCAGCGGCTCTAGTGGTGCCGATATCTTTTGGCAGAAGCAATATTAGGCTAGTTCTGGTATTGTTGGTAAAAGCAATGGCAATAAAATTTTAGGATTACTACCAAATCCTTGGCGTTGCACGAGACGCCTCTCAAGAACAAATCCAAAAGGCTTATCGCAAGCTTGCCCACAAGTACCACCCTGATCTCAATAAGGATAAGAACGCCGAGGAAAAGTTGAAACAGATCAATGAGGCCTACGAGGTTCTTAAGGATCCTGAGAAACGAAAGAAGTACGATACCTTAGGACCGAACTGGCAGGCCGGACAGGATTTCACCCCCCCACCAGGATGGCAGGAAGGGAGTTTTGGGTTTCGGACTTATTCGGGAGGAACAGCCGACTTTAACCTGTGTGGGTTCCAGAGCGGTGGCTTTAGCGATTTCTTTGAGATGCTCTTCGGCCAGGGACTCAAGGGATTTACCACTGACCGTCGAGCGGGCAAGACAAGAACTAGCCGGTCCATGCGAGGGCAGAGCCGGAGCCACCACCAGTCGTGGTGATATCTTGCTGGCCGGGCTTGCTGGGGTGGTTGCTAGCACAATCTCCATGGCACTTGGGGCCTATATCTCTACCAAGAGCGTGCGGGAGTTCCGTGAGTCCAAAGAGCGACGTGAGCGTTATAAAATTGCTCATCTGCCAGCTTTAGAGCGAGCTGAGCTAGCCGAGATTTACTGCCGCAAGGGATTTACCGGAGCCGAGCTGGAGCGTGTGATCGATCGCTTGACCGAAACCCCTGAGAGATGGCTACAGATTATGATGTCAGAGTAACTAGGGTTTGCTGGAGAGGTGCTCAATCCCTATGTGGCCGTGGCAGTAATGGGTGCTGCCTTTGCGGTAGGGGAAATAGTTCCGGTGTGCCCGTATTTTGTCAGCAGCGAAACGATAGCCCTGGCCTTGTCGGCCGGGCTGATGGCAATAGGTCTTCTCGGCGTTGGCTGGTGGCGAGGTACCCTTGTGGGTAGAGGGCGGTTTGGCAATGGGACGGAAATGGTCCTCTTGGGCGCAGTGAGCTTTTCTCTCTCGCACCTCATTGGATGGTTTTTCGTTGCACTATAAACTCGAAGCATCGTTGTTGCGTCTCGTGGGCAGTTGCTGCGCTTGAGGTTTAGCTCTTCTTGGTCAGTTCCTCCCCATAGGGGTGTGAGCGCTCTGGGGTCTTCCCGCAGCAGCGGCATCAGTGCCTTTTCGTCAAACCAGACCCCGCCACAGGTTTTGCAGTGGTCCACGTCTATTTCCTTGGTAAAGGCTAGAGACGGGGTCTCACAATTTGGACATTGCATGGCCTTATTTTCTTCTGACATAAAAATCGCTCCTCTCTGTATCCAGTCGTTGCCCGGCTTCACCCCTTTACTAGCGCAGCAAAAGATTAAAGGTTCTTACAGCGTCCCTTGCTCAGTGATGCCTGAAATGAGCAAGCAAACAACTCATTATCCCTTGTGTGTGCCTTTATGGTAAAAACAATGAGGAAGCGCTTGGGTACAGAGCGGCAAAGGGGTGGGGTAGGCAATTCTCTAGGCTATCTGCGGAGTCAGGCGCGGACAAATAAAATCAATGTTGGCGCTAGGTAGGTCGTGCATAACTTACATCTACGGTCAGACTGAAGTAAACATTTCGAGAGGAGGACGGATATGGCAGAGTTCTTGAGTCTTGATCCCGAGCAAAGGGAAATCCTAGCCGTTACCCTGGGTAGTGTTATCTATTTGCTTCTTGCCTGGAGCATCTATCTGTGGGTCCGGCGGATTCTTAGAGCCTGGGTAAAACGCACGGAAACTCTTACCGATGACAAGATTGTGGCTGTTGCCGAGCACTCTCTTTTGCCCATGATGGTGCTAGGGGCGGCCTACCTCCTTTTCTCTTTTATTTCCTTGCCTATGAGCTTCGAGGTTGTAGGCAGGAAGGTCTTTCTGGCAAGTATGATTATCCTGGTGTTGATGCTGGGAGGCCGTCTCTCCCTTCTCTTTCTTGATCGGCTGGGAGGCCGTTATGGGTTTGCTGAGGCCCTGGCACAGCGCGCACGCGGCCCCGTTTGGGCAGTTTTATCAGTGTTGCTGTTTCATCATTTGGCAACCTATACTCTAGGCCTCTCAGAGTCAGCCCAGCTTAGGTTATACCCCATTATAACCATGATCCTTATTGTTTCCTTTGCCTGGCTCCTGGTGCGGGGTGTGGCCCTGGCAGCCGACATAGTACAACAGTCCTATGGCGAACGCCTAAAAAATGTTGACGCCATTCGTGCGCGGTCTTTTGAAACCCAGGTCAGTGTTTCGCGGCGCGTGGCGGACTTTGTCATTGTGCTTATTGCCACAGGTGTGGCCCTAAGCCAGTTCGAGCTTTTTCAGACGCTGGGTAAATCGCTTTTAGCCTCTGCCGGGGTTGCCGGTTTGGTGATTGGCTTAGCCGCCCAGCGAACCTTGGGGAATATGTTTTCGGGTGTTCAACTGGCGGTAACCCAGCCCATCCGCATCGGCGACTATGTTGCCTTCGAAGGTGCCTGGGGATGGATCGAAGAGATCTCTCTGACCTATGTGGTTATTCGTATTTGGGACCTCCGGCGCTTAGTTATACCCATCAATTATTTACTGGAACGCCCGATCCAAAACTGGACAAGAGCCTCTCCGGCCCTAATTGGCATTGTATATGTCTACACCGATTATCGCGTCGATGTGGAGGCCGTACGTAAAGAACTTGGCAACATTTTAGAGAGCACAAACTTATGGGATCGAAAAACACCGCCCATCTTGCAAGTTACCGATTGTAAGCAGGACACTATTGAGCTGTGGGCGCTTTGTAGTGCTGCCAACGCGTCGGACGTATGGGACCTGCGTTGTTTTGTGCGTGAGAAATTGCTTGCCTATATTCAGGGACTCGAAAACGGTAAATTCCTCCCGCGTACGCGTCTGGAATTCGAAGGGCGGGAAATAGGGGTTCATGAGGCCGCGTGAGCTATCGGGGAAGAGAAAAAACATAGCCATAGCCCCTAACTGGGGTAGGCCAAATTCTCGAAATATTCTCTAAGTGTTCTCTAAAACGGATGTTTGACTTAGTCGGACAAATGAGTTATTTCTCATTATTACATATCTCCGAAGAAGTCTTTGCTCTTAGCGGAGAAAAGGCTGTGAGATGAGTTTAAATAGTTTAAATCTAGGAAGAGATCCCCCTGACTGGGGTTAGCGAAAAGCTCCTAAGCTGGAGATGCTTACAGGTAATGCAACCATATACATACACCAATACACTATAATCCCATGCATATTACGACATGGGTGAAGGAGGGGATTTATGGCAGAATATGATGTAATTATTAAGGGAGGTACCGTTGTCGATGGGACACGGGTGCCCCGCTACAAGGCCGATGTCGGTGTTAAGAATGGCAAGATTGCCAAAATCGGTCGTCTCAATGGCAGTGATGCCACTAAGGTCATCGATGCTTCAGGACTGATTGTGGCCCCGGGGTTCATTGACCTGCATACCCACTATGATGCTCAGATCCACTGGGATCCCTACTGCACAATCGGGAGCTGGCATGGGGTGACCTCAGTGACGATAGGGAACTGTGGGTTTGGGTTTGCCCCACTGCGATCCCAGGATGCTGATCGGGCGATGCTGGCGTTATCGCGCACAGAGGCGATCCCCCTGGAGCCGATGAGGGTATCGATGAAGGTAGACTGGGAGACTTTCCCCCAGTACATGGACCGCTTAGACCGCATGCCGTTAGGGCTTAACATTGGCCATCTATTCCCCATTTCACCAGCAGTAGCGTATGTGATGGGTGGGTTTGATGATGCCAAGAAGCGATTCCCCAATGAGCAGGAGATGCAGACGATTATCCGGCATTACCATGATGCAGTAGATGCCGGAGCCATGGGATGGTCAGCGCAGAGGTTAGTGCCAGAGGGTCGGATATCGGTACAGAGAGACTATGATGGCACACCGATGATCACAGACATCTTGCCGGATGAATTCTATCTGACCATGGCCCAGGCGATGGCGAAAAAAGGCGATGGCACCATCCAGTTCACCCAGTCAGGGGCAACCGAAAGTACCTTTGGGGTAGAGGACGATTTCCGCTTTCTGGAGAAGCTAGCAGCGGAAAGTGGCAGACCCTTACTGTACAATGCGCTTCTAGTTAGTGACAAGCATCCGGAATCGCATCGCTCACAGTTGAAGTGGGTTACCGAGGCTAATGAGCGGGGCACACGGGTATTTGGACAGTCCATAACAGCCCGGGCGCCAGTACGGATGACTCTGGAAGACTGGAACCTGTTTGATAGTGTACCCGCATGGAAGGAAGCCACCCTGGGTACGGTGGAGGAGAGAAAAGCCAAGTTGGCAAAGCCTGAGCTACGCAAGTCCATGCGCGAGGACTACGATAAGGGAGGCATGGAGACCCTGGATGTTGTCTTTGGAGAGTTTAGCAGGATCATTGCTCGCAAGGTGCACAACAAGGACCTCAAGCTGCAATATGAGGGAATGTCGGTGGAGCAGATTGCCGAGAAAGAGAACAAGCATGTGATAGATGCTATGCTAGATCTCTCGGTGGCCGATGACCTGCACACAGAGTGGGCCTTCCCAGTGTCCAATGCCAACATAGAAGGCTTCAGGGAGCTGATGAGTTCTCCCTACACGCTGCCTGGGGTGTCTGATGGTGGGGCCCATGTTAAGTTCATTACCCCAGCCATTTATCCTACAGAGATGCTGTCCTGGCTGGTGCGGGAGAGTGGAGTGCTCACGTTAGAGGAAGCTCATTTCCGCCTCAGTGGTCTGATGGCCTGGGCGGCTGGTTTTAAGGATCGTGGCACCCTACGCGAGGGAATGGCAGCTGATATTGTGATCTACGATTTCGATAAGCTCCAAACCTTACCTGAGGAGGTTGCCTACGATCTGCCAGCTGGCGAATGGCGACGAGTGCAGAGGGCCGAGGGGTATCGGCATATTATGGTGAATGGCAATGAGACCTTTGAAGACGGCAAGTGCACGGGAGCAACCCCGGGCAGGTTGCTGCGTGGTGGTCAGGCTAGCTAAAGCGAGGCTAATGAAGAGTGAAGAATAAAGATAAGGGTTGAACAACTTTTAATTCTTAACTTTTAACTCTTCACTCCTAATTTTTATAACCAAGGCATGAACGCTGACAAGACTAAGGGGGTGAGAGGGGAATTCCTTCTCACCCCCTTCAAGAAGACTTTTTGGCAGTTTCTAAAAGTCTCTTGACTTTTCTTTTATCTATGGGATAAGGGTTTGACTTGACAGGTTGGATGAGTTAGTGTTCACTCACCATTATGCACAGTAAACAACTATAGTCGAAAGGAGGCGTTATGGCAGAATATGATGTAATTATTAAGGGAGGTACCGTTGTCGATGGGACACGGGTGCCCCGCTACAAGGCCGATGTCGGTGTTAAGGGCGGCAAGATTGCCAAAATCGGTCGTCTCAATGGCAGTGATGCCACTAAGGTCATCGATGCTTCAGGGCTGATTGTGGCCCCAGGAGCCATTGACCTGCATACCCACTATGATGCTCAGATCCACTGGGATCCCTACTGCACAATCGGGAGCTGGCATGGGGTGACCTCAGTGACGATAGGGAACTGTGGGTTTGGGTTTGCCCCACTGCGGTCCCAGGATGCTGATCGGGCGATGCTGGCGTTATCGCGCACAGAGGCGATCCCCCTGGAGCCGATGAGGGTATCGATGAAGGTAGACTGGGAGACTTTCCCCCAGTACATGGACCGTTTGGATCGTATGCCGTTAGGGCTCAACATTGGCCATATGTTCCCCATTGCGCCAGCAGTAGCGTATGTGATGGGTGGGTTTGATGATGCCAAGAAGCGATTCCCCAATGAGCAGGAGATGCAGACGATTATCCGGCATTACCATGATGCAGTAGATGCCGGAGCCATGGGATGGTCAGCGCAGAGGTTAGTGCCAGAGAGTCGGGTATCAGTACAGAGAGACTATGATGGCACACCGATGATCACAGACATATTACCGGATGACTTTTATCTGACCATGGCCCAGGCGATGGCGAAAAAAGGCGATGGCACCATCCAGTTCACCCAGTCAGGGGCAACCGAAACGTCGTTTGGGGTAGAGGACGATTTCCGCTTTCTGGAGAAGCTAGCAGCGGAAAGTGGCAGACCCTTACTGTACAATGCGCTTCTAGTTAGTGACAAGCATCCGGAATCGCATCGCTCACAGTTGAAGTGGGTTACCGAGGCTAATGAGCGGGGCACACGGGTATTTGGACAGTCCGTAACAACCCGGGCGCCAATACGGATGACTCTGGAAGACTGGAACCTGTTTGATAGTGTACCCGCATGGAAGGAAGCCACCCTGGGTACGGTGGAGGAGAGAAAAGCCAAGCTATCGAAGCCTGAGTTGCGTAAGTCCATGAAGGATGATTACGATCAGGGTGGTATGGAGACCCTTAATATTGTGTTAGGAGAATTCCCCAAGTTCATCGCCCGCAAGATACGGGATAAAGACCTCAAGCTGCAATATGAGGGAATGTCGGTGGAGCAGATTGCCGAGAAAGAGAACAAGCATGTGATAGATGCTATGCTAGATCTCTCAGTGGCCGATGACCTGCGCACAGAGTGGGCAGGGCCAATTGCCAACGGCGATATACAAGGCTACAGGGAGCTAATGAGTTCTCCTTATACCCTGCCTGGGGTGTCTGATGGTGGGGCCCATGTTAAGTTTGTGACCCCAGCTATCTATCCCACAGAGGTGTTGTCCTGGCTGGTGCGGGAGAGTGGAGTGCTCACGTTAGAGGAAGCTCATTTCCGCCTCAGTGGTCTTTGTGCCTGGGCAGCCGGGTTTAAGGATCGTGGCACCCTGCGTGAGGGAATGGCAGCCGATATTGTGATCTATGATTTCGATAAGCTGCAGTCCCTGCCTGAGGAGATTGTTTACGATCTGCCAGCCGGCGAGTGGCGGCGAGTGCAGAGGGCCGAGGGGTATCGGCATATTATGGTAAATGGCAATGAGACCTTTGAAGACGGCAAGTGCACGGGAGCAACCCCGGGCAGGTTGCTGCGTGGTGGTCAGGCTGCCTAAGAAGTAAGCGTTAAACGTTTTACTAAACGCTGAGTAGACCAAGGGGGTGAGAGGGAAATTCCTTCTCACCCCCTTTTTTTTAACTCAACTTGACTTTAACTTTTTCCCTAGAATGAATGTTTGACTTAGGAGGCCGAGTGGGTTAATACTCGCTTATGTCGAGGGGACGCGGGTGCCGCGTTATCGTGCCGATGTTGGCATTAAGAATGGCAAGATTGCCAAAATCGGCCGTCTCAACAGCAGTGATGCCACACAGACAATTGATGCCGCAGGGCTCATTGTCGCTCCTGGGGCCATTGACCTACACACCCACTATGATGCCTAGATCCACTGGGATCCCTACCTGACCATTTCCAGCTGGCATGGGGTGACCTCGGTAACGGTGGGCAACTGTGGGTTTGGCTTTGCCCCGGTGCGCCCTCAAGATGCCGAGCGGGCCATGCTGGCCCTGTCCCGTAATGAGGCCATTCCTCTGGAGCCCATGCAGGTGTCGATGGCCTTTGACTGGGAGACCTTCCCTCAATATATGGATCGTATAGACCGCATGCCCTTGGGAATTAACATTGCCCATCATATGCCAACTGGGCCGCTGGTAGCCTATGTCATGGGGGGCTTTGATGAGGCCAAGAAGCGGTTTCCCAATGAGAAGGAGATGGGAGAGATTGTACGGCTGCTGCATGAGGCTATAGATGCGGGAGCTACCGGGTGGACAGCTCAGAGGCTAATGCCTGACAGCAAGGTTTCAGTGCAGCGAGACTATGACGGCACGCCGATGATCACTGACATACTGCCGGATGAGTTCTATCTCACTATGGCCAGGGCCCTGGGCGAGAAGGGCGAGGGCTGCATTGAGTATGCCCAGGCCAGTGCTAACATCCATGGTCCTAACCGTGGTCCGAAGCATGACTTTGATTTTAACGTACGGCTGGCCGAAGAGAGCGGGCGACCAGTGCTGTTCAACGCGATTTTGGTCAATGACCGCTACCCTGAGATGCACCGTGCATTGATCAAGTGGATAGAGGAAGCCAATGATAAAGGGGCTCGAGTATTTGGACAGACAGCAACGGTGCGCGCACCCATCAAGATGACCCTGGAGAACTGGAACCTGTTTGACGACAATGCAGCCTGGCGAGAGGCTACCCTGGGGACAGTAGAGGAAAGAAAGGCTAAGCTGTCCAACCCTGACATTCGCCGGGCCATGCGCGAGGAGTATGATGCTGGTACCGAGTCCCGTGACTTCATCTTTGGCGAGCTGGCGATGTACATTGCCAGGAAGGTGCAGAGAGAGGACCTGAAGCATTATGAAGGGCTGTCAATAGCTCAGATTGCCGAGAAGGAGAACAAGCATGTGATTGATGCCATGCTAGATCTCACGGTGGCCGATGACCTGCGGACAGAGTGGGCAGGGCCAATAACTAATGCCAATGTACAGAACTTCAAAGAGCTTATGGATTCCCCCTACACCCTGCCTGGTGTGTCGGATGGTGGGGCTCATATCAAGTTTGTCACCCCGGCCATCTTCCCCACCGAGGTGTTAGGATGGATGGTGCGGGATTCTGGCATCATGACTCTGGAGGAAGCCCACTTCCGCTTAAGTGGTATGACGTCTTGGGCGGCGGGCTTGAAGGACCGGGGCACCCTGCGTGAGGGAATGGCAGCCGATATTATGATCTATGACCTGGATAAGCTGGGTGTGGGGGAGGCAGAGATTGTCCATGATCTGCCAGCCGGCGAGTGGCGGCGGGTACAGAAAGCTTATGGATATCGCCATGTCATGGTTAATGGCCAGGTAATCTTTGAAGACGGCAAGTGCACGGGCGCTACTCCGGGCAGATTACTGCGCCATGGCCAAGCCAGTTAAACCGAGGCTAATGAAGAGTGAAGAGGGTTGAGCAATTTTTAACTCTTCACTCTTAACTTTCATAGCTAAGGGTTGATTGCTGGTGAAACAACAAAGGGGTGGGAAGGAGTTTCCTTTTCGCCCCTAGTTTTTTCAAATCACAAGCTAAAGGAGAGGCTCTATATGGAGACAAGCATTACCAGCGGTTATGTTTCGGCCGATGGCCACGTGGTTGAGCCTGCAGACCTGTGGACCACCAGAATGGACAAACGTTTTCGTGACCGGGCTCCTCGCGTCGAGTCTCGCCCGGAGGCCGACTATTACTTTATCGACGGCGTGGCTTCTTTCCCCGTGGGTCTTGAGGGAGTCACCATGGAGGACAAGATCGCCGGGGAGATCAAAGCTTCTATGGGGAGTCGTCATGCGGACACACGGCCTGGAGCCTGGGATCCCCAGGCCCGTCTGGCCGACCAAGAGCTTGATCATCTGCGGGCTGAGATTGTTTACGGGGGCGCTTTTGGTCTACAGTTTTTTTATGCTCCTGACCCTGAATACCAACGAGAGTGTATTCGGGTGTATAACGACTGGCTCAGTGAGTTCTGTGCAGCAGCGCCGGATCGGCTGTTAGGGGTGGGGTTATTGCCCATGAAGGGGCCGGTGGAGTGGGCTATTGAGGAGGCTGAACGGGCTGCCAAGAAAGGACTATGCTCGATGTCTATACCGGCCGAGGTGCCTGAACGTCCTTACTCACGACCGGATTATGATCCGCTGTGGGCTAAGCTGCAGGAACTGGGACTGCCGGTGGCTGCCCATGCTGGCACTGGCACTGGAGAGCCCCTACAGACCAAGGTTGAGCGTCTGGGAATGGGCCTGGCCGTTGTTGATAGCAAAATAATGATGCTGATGCGCGCCATTACCGAGTTGATCTGGAGTGGAATTCCCCAGAAATATCCCAATCTGCGTTTTGTGATTACAGAGGGAGGCATTGGCTGGATTGCTTCTCTTATTGGCTTTATGGATCACTGGTGGAAAGACCATCACCGCTGGATGGAGCCCAAATTGGAAGAGGCCCCTAGTTTTTACTTTAACCGGCAATTTTGGGCTACTTTTGAGGAAGATCGAGCGGGTCTTCTCACCCGGGAACTGCTGAATGTGGAGCGCTTGATGTGGGGTTCGGACTACCCTCATACCGAGGGAACTTTTCCTTACTCTCGCGAGCAGATAGCCAAGGACTTTGCCGGGATTTCAGAGGTCGAGGTATACAAGATGGTGACGGGCAACGCTGCCCAGCTCTATGGCCTGGCATAGCCAGGATTGCACAGGAAAACGAAATTCAAGAGACTATTATTAGAGGTAAATATATGCAGAAGGGGGACCCTGGTTTTGTGTTAGGGAAAAGGCTTGGCGGTTGTGGGTTTCTGTGTATGGGTTTGCTGTTTTTCTCTTCTCTTGCTGGGGCTACCCTCTCAGATGGAAATGGCACGGGCAAGACTTGGCAGGCGTTCTCTGAGCTCTCTGAGGAAGAATTAGCGCGCATTGACCTGTCTCCTGGAACCCCTCGGGATGCCCAGATTCCTTATCTGCCCGCTGAGCCCTATCCCTTCACCCCACCCTATACAGCAGAGGAGATGGGGTATCGGGCCATGGAGTTCTCCCACATGCCCCGCTGGAGCTGTGTGCAGATCGAAGATGGGGGGGTACTGACGCCTAGCGGTTATCTTTCCAATATTAAGGTCATTGTCCTAGTGGACTACCGAGACCCTGAAGGGCTTATAGGCCAGCTCACCGCCAAGCCCGGAGAAGTCTACTCACGCTGGCTGTCACAGGACACCGCCCCCCCGGAAAACTATGGCAATCAGCTTCTGTTTCTCACTTATCGGACCGATCAGAATGCAAGCAAAAAGGCTGATCTCTTTGGCTATTCCCCGGCCATGCGCCGAGTACGTCGCTTTCCTCAACCTCGCCGTCAGGAGAGACTGGCCAATTGGCCTTTAACCTATGATGACTCTGTGGGTCGGGATGCCTGGGAGTTCTCCTGGCGTATCGTGGGCACTGATGTGCTCTACGAGACCGTGCGTTTCCCCAAGACTCGCCAGATTATCACTCTGGCCTCGGCTGATGGTTCCTTTACTGATGTGCCCGTTGACACCCTTAAGCTTATGGGTGAGCAGTATCCTCACTATACTTCTGATGGAGGGATGAAGTGCTATGTGGTGGAAGCCAGGGCCAAAGCCGAATGGCTACCAGACTATTACGCTTCTAAAATCCTATACTGGCTGGACCAGCATGCCTTCTACCCCCTGCGCATGGAGATCTATGGTAAAGAGGGACAGCCTCTGTTCATCGAGGAACGGATGGCCAAAGTGATGAATCCGCGGTTGAAGGAAAGAGGGTATCACAACCTTATTGCCGTGTGGTGGGATCTGCAGCAGGACTTTTATGGCTATAGCGTGCACGATGCGCAAGAGCTCCGAGAGTGGTCAGAAAAGGATTTGGCGGTCTTCTTTAACCCGGACTTCATGCGGCGGGGATGGTTTCCGGCGCCGCTAAAGACTCAGGCTGCTATACGTACGCCTGAAGAATTCTTTTTGCGTCCTCGCCTTTATCGAGAGAAATTCCCCGAGGAGCGTAAGATTGTACTGCCTGCCAATTTAGAAGCCCGCATCCGGGCCCAAGAGGCGGCCGGGCATATTGTGTTTACAGAGAATCTTGACGGCAGTCTTAACGGGTCTGAGTAACACTCGGTAGAGCTGAAGAGTTTTTCCCATTCTCACAAGGTCTCCTGTCGAGCAAAGATTTTAGCCTAGACCCAGTGACAAATATATCAGGAGTACGCCGAATGGGTCGGAGAGCTGTTCCGGCAGGCTTCTGAGGCCAAGGAGATTCGCCCGGTGCCTGCTTGCCGCTATGCGCTCTTGCTCCTCAATCGCTTGGCTGCGCCCACGGATACCTCTTTGGCTGAAGAAACCGATGAAATTATGGACTTGTTTCTTGAGGGACTTATTCCTACCCAGGGGCCGGTTGGCCAAAAGGAAAGCGAAATAAGGATCAAAGTCAGTGGTTCAGACATAAGGAGGGAAAAGTGAAAAGCCGAAGGCAAAAAGGTCAAGCCGTCTTTCTTTTCCTTTTCGTTGGGCTGTTCCTCATGCCTTCGTGGGGGCAGGCAGAAGAGGATGACCTACAAGAGAAGGTCCTTTCAGTTTTTTATCCTTACCGTCAAGGTCCCCCCCAGGTAGAAGGAATTACCCCGGGGATGAAAATTGATGAAAATAATTTTCAGGTTGCCCAAAAGGTACTTCCACCGGAGATCCTTAAGTCTCTGCAAGCCGGGGATTTTGTGATTACGGTGCAGGAGACCACGGACATGCCCCTGAGGGAGGAGTATATTAAGGCAACACTGGAAAGCTACGGCAAGGTCGAGCTGGGGGATGGGGAGTTAAAGAATTATGTGGCGGGGCTGCCCTTTCCCCTCATTGACTCCCAAGACTCTCGGGTAGGGGAGAAAGTAATCTGGAACCAGCGTTACCGGGATCAGGGAGACACCCGCGAGTACTGGCCTACCGACGAACTGCGCAACAGCAGCGGTGCGGCGGAACGGGCCCAGAGATTTTATGTTGCTTTCATGTGGGGGATGCACCGGCCGGATCCAACTAAGAACCTTCCGCAGTGGGAAAAGGAAGGGGTTTATTTTAAGATGTACTCGCGCATGCTGGCCCCTGCTGATGTAGAGGGCAGCCAGCTGTTAATCCACCTCTACGATAAGGATACCAATCCTAATGACCAGTGGGTCTATGACCCCGGGACGCGGCGCACCCGTAAGGCGGTTGACAATCCGTACGATGCTCCCGGAGGTGGGGAGATGCTTATAGAGGACATCGAAGGATTTAGCGGGTATATCCATTCCTATGAGTGGGAGTATCTGGGGGAGAAGGTAGTGCTGGCCCCGGGACCGATCAAGGCAGCCGAGCCCACGTTGGGTGGTAAAGGGAAGTGGTACCCGCTGGATCCCTGGGAGTTACGCAGAGCCGTAGTAGTCGAGGCCCGGCCTAAAGGGTCCCATCCTATGTACAGCCGTCGGGTTCTGTATATTGATCGGCAAACTGAGGGCGCTCTCTATACGCTGACCTATGACCGCGAGGGTAACCACAAACGCACCTTTTTCCTGGTGTATTTGCATCCGGAGTTTAACCCGTGGAACAATGAGGTACGGATTCCGCAACAGGCTGCCCAGATGTCCATTGATTGCCAGCGGGAGCGGGCCTCAATTTTCCAGACGCATAAGGTTGTCTACAACAAGCCTCTGGATGAGAAGTTGTTTAACAGGGCGGCCCTCATGCGCTATGGGAAATAAGCCTAGGCATAGATTTGTATGGAGTAGACTATTATGGGGAGCCTGGCCGGGCGATTGACCACCTGTTAGCCACCTATATCATTGACCAGACTGGGAATGTAGAAAAGTGTTTTAAGGGTCTCAATTACACAGTGACAGAGCTTTTGCCAGGGGTGCAAGGGCTACTTACCCCTGGATAGCCATAAGGATGGGGCTGTGCGCTGGCCCTATCAGGCTGACCGAGGACGGCCGGGTATCAAGGAAAGAAGCAACGCTATAAAGCAAATCCCAGTGGCTACCATAAAAGCATCCTGGAAAGCACCAAGAAAACTATGCAGCTCTACCGCCGCCAGGGGGGGAAAGATCCTGCTGACTTAGCTCTGTGAGGTAAACAGAGCGGCGAGCACTGAAAACTGCTCCTGCTGTTGTTACCCCAATGACCACGCTTAAAGTGCGCATCATTGTTGTCATACCAGCGGCCACCCCCTGCTGTGCTCGGGAGATGGCGCCCATCAGAGTCAAGCGACCCTCCCAGGCTGCCCAGGCTGGCAATACAGAGTGCTAGCCAGCGATAACTTTCGCTCCTTTTCCTGCTCCTTCATCGCCTCAGCACACTTCGTACCCAATCGAGATTCAACTAATCCTTTGCCAGATGGCCCCTATCAGCTTTTATCTATTGTTGAAACTGTAATCAGAAGATGCTCTACTAGGCTGGGATGGTGACCATACTTGCCTCTACTCTTGACTCTTGTGGAACACAAAAGTAGGGATAGTTCTTTGTAGAACCTAATTAAAGGAGGGTGAGATATGAACAGAAAGATATATCCCAAAGCTGTCTGTTTCCTACTCCTCTTTGCGCTATGCTTTTGCTCCAGGTCCACGCCAGGGCAAGCGTCAGAGAATGGAACTGAAGATAAAGTCTTGAATGTCTTCCATCCTTACCGTCAGGGTCCGCCGCAAGTGGAAGGAATCACGCCGGGGATGAGCATTGATAAGAGCAATTTTCAGGTGGCCCAAGAAGTACTGCCGCCAGAGATTCTTAAGTACCTACAGGCCGGGGACTTTGCCATTACTGTACAAGAGACCACGGATCTACCCCCACGGGAGGAGTATATTAACGTTACTTTGCAACATTACGCCCAGGTGGAGGTTATGGACGGTGAGTTAAAGAACTATATGGCAGGGCGGCCTTTTCCTCTGATTGATCCCCAGGATCCCCAGGCAGGGGAGAAAATGGCCTGGAATTACCGCTATCGGGACAGTGGCGATACCATGCAGTCCTGGCCCACAAGCAGCTTGATTGCCCAATCTGGTTCAGTCGAGAGGTCCTCTAAAATGTACACGGCCGACATGTATGGAATGCATCGGTGTAGTTCTGACGCCAATCTTGCTACCTGGGAGAAGGAACAGGTCTACTTCAAACGGTACTCCCGCATCTTGGCTCCGCTTGATATGGAAGGCGGCCAAATGTTAACTAATATCCAGGATAAAGATACGGTTATGAATGAGCAGTGGGCCTATGATCCCAAAACCCGGCGCACTCGCAAGATAGTTTATAATCCCTATGAGGCCTCCGGCAACATGGACTACCTGGTAGAGGACTGGAACGGTTTCAACGGATATATTCACGTCTACAACTGGAAATATCTGGGGGAAAAGATTGTTCTGGCTCCTGGTTTTATCAAGACCGCTGAGCCCAAGTTAGGGGGTAAGGGCAACTGGTATCCCGCGGACTCCTGGGAGCTGCGCAAAGCCATAGTAATCGAGGGGGTTCCTAAGAAGTCCCATCCTACCTATGGCCGGCGGGTGATCTATATCGATCTGCAGACTAACTGGGCTCTTCATTCGCTAGCCTTTAACCACGAGGGCGAGCACTTTCGCACCTTCTTTATGATGTATGGCAACCCGGAGTTTAGCCCCCGTAACCAGGGTATACGGATTCCTATCTTGACGGCCCAGTCTGCCATTGACTACCACACGGAGCGGGCTGGGCTATTTATGACTCATAAGGTTATCTACAACCAGCCCTTGAAGGAGAAGATGTTTAGGACTGGCGCTCTCCTGCGCTATGGGAAATGAGTCTGGCTTGACCTTTTTTCACCTAGCTTCTTTCAAACCAAACAAGCTAGGGTTTGGTTGTGGCTTGTTTGTACTTTCGTCGGCAATATACTAGGATTCCTGTTCAGGAGAGATCTGAATGGCACGAGTAAAAGCTATCGAGTATGAAGAACTACCGCCTGAGCTACAGAGGCTGGCTGACGTGTACACAGATAGAGATGCCAGCTGGGACCATTTACGGGTCCTGGCCCATCGGCCCGAAATGTACGAGGCCTACTACAAATTTCTCTATCCGTTGCACACGGAGGGAGTCGTAGAACCTGCGCTCAAGGAGTTAGTGCGACTCAAGATTGCCGAACTTAATCAGTGCTTGTTTTGACAAAAGGGGCGCCATCGCGGAGCGATGGAGAAAGGCCTGACTGAGGAAAAGATTGCGCGACTGGCAGAGTACCACACCGATTCCATTTTCACCGACCGAGAGCGACTGGCGCTTGAGTTTGCCGAGAAGATGGCAATGGATCATACTGCCTTGGGGGATGTATTCTTCAGGCGGCTGAGGGTAGAGTTTAGCGATCCTGAGGTTGTTGAGCTAGGAATGGCGATTGGCCAGTATCTAGGGTTTGGTCGTTTCCTTCACGCTCTCGAAGTTGTGCGGCCAGTCTGTGACCTCTGAATATGAAGTGCTGCAAACTGAGGAACCCAGAACAGGTTTTGTAGGGGAGGAGACATGGAGTTTCATCTTTTTATCTATGCCACGGTTGGTCGCCGCCACGAGATCGAGGCCGGCTTGGCCGGAAAGCGGCCAGAACTATACCAACGTATGCTTGACGAAATTGCTGAGTATGTACGTTTTGCTGATGAGGCCGGGTTCGCCGGGTTCGGACATCCTGAGCACCATTTACAGGTCGAGGGCTTTGAGGCCAGCAACGAGCCTGGACTCCTCAGCATGTGGATTGGCCAGCACAGCAAGAGGCTGCGCGTGAACATGGTTGGCTGGGTAGCCCCTACCCATAACCCTCTGCGTATAGCCGAGTACACGGCCACTCTGGACCATATGCTTGGCGGACGTTTGGGGGTAGGGTTAGTGCGCGGCTATCAGGCTCGTTGGGTGCATAACTTCCGTATTCGTCCGGACCTTGTTGCGGTGGGCGATTGGAACCGGCGAACACCGGAAGATGAGGCCAACCGCGAATATTTTAAAGAATTCGTTGATGTTGTTCTTTTGGCCTGGCAGAAGGACACGTTTAGCTATGAGGGCAAGTACTGGCAAATCCCCCCATTGGACGCTGTTAACCCGCATGTCCACCCGGCGTATGTGAAGTATGGTCAGGGGGTGGGGGAAGATATGCGCATACACGAGGTAGGTATTGCACCTAAACCTTTACAGAAACCTCATCCGCCTCTTTATGGAGGTTTCACCCACAGCATGCGCACGGCCCTCTTTTGGGCTCAATACGGTGGTAAACCCATTGTGCTGTCTTCGGATCTGGAGTTTTGTCAGAGACTTTGGAGCGGGTACCGTGAAGAGGCGGCCAAGTACGGGCATGACATCCAGCCCGGAGATGAGGCGGGTTGGGGAGGAATGCTAGTAGCAGCCGATACCAAGGCCACGGCCCAGGAGTGGGCTCAAGACGCGCTCTGGATGTGGGACGAGTGGCTTAAGCCCTTTGGTCAGGGTTACCCGGAGATGCTCATTGGCGATCCGGACTCAATCTCGCGACGTATTGAAGAAGCCGCTCGCGCCATTCCGATCAAAGAATGTTTCCTGCTAATCCCGCAGGGTATCCACGACCGCGACCAGATCCTCAAATCCTTGGATTTGTTTGCCACCAAGGTGATACCTCGGTTTGCGGGCTAGCTGTTGCTGCTCTGGGTAAAAGGCGTGGATGAAGGAGGAATAATGGAGCAGCCGCACAGGTTCTTTTACGGGTGGGTAATTGTTTTTGCTGGGCTTACGCTGAGCCTCATTATGTATGGGGTGATCGAGTCGTTTGCCATTATGTTTAAGCCCATTGCCGGGCAGTTTGGCTGGGATCGGGGAACGGTTTCGGTGGCCTCGATGATCAACTGGATCGCTTTTGGTCTGGCTGGCCTAATTTGCGGAGCCCTAAGTGACCGGTTTGGCTCCCAACGAATTATTGTTCTGGGCAGTCTTCTCTTTATCGCCGGGACGTTGTTTATGAGCCGGATCCAGAGTCTATGGCAGCTCTACCTGTGTTTTGGGATTTTGCTAGCGTTGGGGCGCTCGGCAGCTGGAGTTCCCCTGACGGCTCTAGTGACAAAATGGTTTACCCAACGCCAGGGCCTAGCCCTTGCCCTTGTTCAATCCCAAAATATTGGCTCTGCTGTTTTTGCCCCGCTGACCGTTTTCTTGCTAACAGAGTATGGCTGGCGTGGCACCTATCTGTGGTATGGCCTGGGAGCTTTGCTGGTTGTGCCTTTGGCCCTGTTAATGCGGGATCATCAGGCAAAAATCGTTCCCTTGTCACAGCCTACATATGCGAGTGAAGACCGGGCAAGGCCGCTTCGGGCTGAACCGGCTGATCTGACCCTCAGCCAGGCCCTGAGGACGCGGGCGTTCTGGACGTTAAACCTTATGGTCCTGGGTTGTTGCATGTGTCACTCCTGCGTTTTGTTGCACGGGATTAACCATATGACCGATGTTGGTTTAGCTGCGGCCAGCGCGGCCCGTGTCTTTGCCATTATGGCCATTTTCGGCATGATGGGAAAGATTGCCAATGGCCTCATAGCCGATAAAGTTGGCGCCAAATGGGCGGTTTCGGGATTTTTAGCCTTCCAGGCTTTTATGCTGCCCTTTTTCCTGGCAGCTCAGGACAGCTGGTCTTTCTACGTTTGGGCTGTCTTCTTTGGTATTGGCTATGGCGGCCCGATGCCAGTTTATGCCATGCTCTTTCGGGAGTATTTTGGTACCAAAGCAATTGGCGCCATCCTGGGGGTGTTTTTTATGACAGCGTCTCTTGGCATGGGCTCGGGTGGGATGATGGGCGGTTTCCTGTACAATTTGTTCGGGAGCTATACAGTGCCGTTTATTACCAGCACTAGCACAGGCACTCTTGCTGCTATCCTGGCGCTGACCTTACCCTCGCCTAAGCGGCTGTCTGCGGTTGCGCCCCAAGTGGCTTGGCAGACAAGCTGAGAACCAAGCTAAGAATCAGGGCGAAAAGGAGATTGTCAATGGTGCTCCGATCCATACAAATCAGGCAGGCGAAAAAAACAACAGGATGGTGGATTCTTGTGCTTAGTTCTGTGCTGTGGTGGAATGTTTCCCCCAGTGTTGCCAGTGAGGATGGGGTAGAGGGCCGGACCTGGAGGCAGGTAAGCGAGCTATCGGAGGAAGAGCTAAGCTTAATTGATCTAACAACTGAAACCCCTCGCGACTCCACCCTCTCCTACCTTCCGGCCGAGCCTTATCCTTTCTCTCCCCCCTATACCGCCGAGGAAATGGGCTTTCTTGCCAGTGAGTTTTCCCATATGCCTCGTTGGGATTGCGTATTTATTGAAGCCACTGGGTCGATTGTTCCTAGCGGGAATCTAACGGTAGGTAAGTACATCGGTTCTGTTCTCTACCCCCCTCAGGCCGGGTTTTTGGGTCATATTAGGACCAAGCCCGGAGACATGTATACCCGTGCTCTCTTCCAGGCCATTGCCCCCCCTGAATCGTATGGTGAGCAGTTCCTTATGAATCTCTACCGTACGGATCAACAGTTTAGCACCAAAACCGACTTCTTTGTTTACTCGCCATCGTTGCGCCGGATCCGCCGCCAGCCGCAACCGCGCCGCCAGGACAAGTACCCCGGCTTTGCCGGGACTTTTGATGATTTTACTAACCGAGATCCCTGGGAGTTTAGTTGGCGGCTTTTGGGTACTGATGTCCTTTCTGAGACCGTGCGCTTTCCCAAGACTCGCACCTCTATTATTATGACCTCCTCCGATGGCTCCCTGCACACAAGGTCCTCTAAAGAGGTAAAGCTTATGGGTGAAGATTATCCCCACTACACCCCGGAGGGAGGAGTGAAGTGCTATGTGGTGGAGGCGAGATCGCGGGAAAAGTGGATTCCCCAGTACTATGTGCCCAAGATCATCTACTGGCTTGACCACCATACGTTCTTTCCTCTGCGTATTGAGCAGTACGATTCCAGCGGCAATATTATCTACATTGAGAATAGAACCGCCCAGCTGGTCAACCCTAAGTTAGGCAAAGGAGGATATACTCCTAGCCTCTTTGTTATGTGGGATATCCCCACCGACCTCCTGACCTTTGATGTTCACGATGCCTATCAGCTCCGGCAGTGGTCGGACAAGGATCGGAATGTGTTTTTTAATCCGGACTTTATGCGGCGACTCTGGTTTGTGGCCCCGCTTAAAAGCCAGGCCGAGGTTTCCACTCCAGAACAGTTCTTTTTGCGGCCTCATCTATATCAAGAAAAATTTCCACAGGAGCGGCAGGTGCAACTCCCCTCCCGGGTGGCAGACCGCGTCCGTGCCCAGGAAGCAGCCGGGCAGCTTGTGTTTACAGAGAGCCGTAATGGCGGCTAAGGGCTGATTGCAAACTTTCGGGATAAACTACTTAAAAAGCCGTTTTCCTGTGGTTGTGTGGCCGCTTGTGTTCCTGGCCACCATTTTGTGGCTGATACCAAGTTGCTTTCTGTAAAGTAACGTAATGGGTCTAGTTAGAGCCCTGCGCAATCCCCATGCAGGTCATTATTGGCAAAATTCTCACCCGTCTCCCCCAAGGCATCAACCTTGGTGTGGTTATGGACTAGTCGGTGTATGTGCGGGTAGCAATTCGCAGTCTCATTGAGGAGGGCATCCTTGGGGCGGTTATGGCAGCCCTTATGATCCTGCTCTTTCTTGGCAGTTTTCGTTCCACAGCCGTTGTGCTGAGTTCCCTACCTCTCGCTGTCCTGGCGGCGTTTATTGGCCTCTTTTTTACCGGTGATTCCCGGGGACTGTAGAAGAGAGCGCTATTGGCCGAGGCTTGGACCTGGGGGACCAACAAGTATACAGAGGTTTTATTGGCTGGACTCTTTCCCCCTCTTCGATAGGGGAGATTCAAGCAGCCAGGGCTCGTCTCGATCAGGCAAAAATTCGGGCTGAGAGGGTCCGTGAAATTGTCAAGGCAGAAGTCATTAGAGCCCACGAGGAAGTCTTCACGACTCAAGAACAAGTGGAAGCAGCCCACCGCGGAGTGCAAGCCGCCGAAGCTTCACTAGAAGTTGAGCCGGGTCCGTATTCTTCGTACACAACAGGCCCAAGCACTGCTACGCATAACTTCTCTGAAGCACGGCTTCGGGTTCTCTGAGTGACCGGAGAAGTTCTCCTTGCCAAAGAGGGGTCAGGAGAGATAAAAGAGAGCGTAATATAGCTGGGGCTAACTACGAGGAATAAGGAGGGAAGCTAGATGGCACAGAGTTTACCTACCATAGCTTTCGGACGTACCGGTTTAGAAGTGACACGGCTAGGCTACGGCGCCATGGAAGTTCGTGGTTCCCGTATTTGGGGGGGGCGGTCCGTAACCGAAGAGCAGGCGCAAACAATCCTCAACACAGTGGTGGACGCAGGGATCAACTTTATTGATACCGCCAACGACTACGGCCGCAGTGAAGAGTTTATTGGCAAATATCTCTCGCACTGTCGTTCCCAGTATTACCTAGCCACAAAGTGCGGCTGTCATGTCACACGCCGTAACGGACACACCGATGACACACCGCATATCTGGACAAAGGAAAACCTCTTCCGCGGCTTGCACGAGAGCCTGCAGCGTATGAAAACCAACTATGTGGATGTGATGCAACTCCACAACCCAACAGTACAGCAGTGCGAACAAGGCCAAGTGGTAGAAGCATTGCAGGAGATGCGCGCACAGGGCAAGGTGCGCTGGATCGGGATCTCTACAACCCTTCCATACCTTTCCACTTATCTACAATGGGGAGTGTTCGATGTGTACCAGATTCCTTATTCAGCTCTCGAACGGGCGCATGAAGACTGGATTACCAAAGCCGCGGAGGCAGGGATTGGCACTGTCATCCGTGGGGGAGTGGCGCGTGGGGAACCAGGCATAGGCTTAGGAGGAGCTGGCCGCTGGCAGATGTTTGCCGAGGCTAGGTTGAATGAATTGCAAGAAGTGGGCGAAAGTCGTACGGCGTTCTTACTCCGCTTTACCCTCACGCATCCACATGCCCACACTATTATTGTTGGTACGCTACACCCCGAACATCTGCAGGAAGACGTGCAGGCAGTGCTGCGGGGGCCCTTGCCGTCCGATGTCTATGCGGAAGCAAAACGTCGTCTAGATAACCTTTGATAGGCTTAGCCTGAACGGTTTTGTAGGGTTAGAAGTTACTAAGGATTGCTGAAAAGAAAGGAGGGACAGTGAAATGGTAATGTCTATTAAGATGAACGACATGGTGATACTGTTCCGCAAGGAGCTTGAGCTGTGCGGGGTCAAAGAAGGCGAAAAGGTGGCAGTGCTCTCTGAGATGGGACAGTCTGAGGACTATACTGCGGCGTCTATGGTCGCAGCTCGCGATCTTGGGGCCCAAGTGTTTAACGTTAACCTACTGCCAACCACCGGTCTTAGCGCAGAGGAAAAGACCGGCAACGTGGGAAGGAACGCCCTGGCGGGCAATCTTCCGGCAATGGAGGCGCTTAAGAGCGCAGATCTGGTGGTAGACTTGATGCTTTTGCTCTTCTCCAAGGAGCAGCTGGAAATCCAGGCAGCGGAAACCAGGATCCTGCTGGTTGTTGAGCCGTTTGAGGTCTTGGCACGCCTCTTCCCCACGCAGGAACTACGAGAACGAGTGGAGGCTGGAGAAGCCCGGTTGGCAAAGGCAAACCACCTACGATTTACCAACCCGACCGGTACCGATGTGGCGTACGACCTTGGGCAGTATTCGGTGTTAACTGAATACGGATTCACCGACACTCCGGGAAGATGGGACCATTGGCCGGGTGGCTTTCTTGCGACCCAGAGTAACGACGCTGGGGTGAACGGAAGAGTGGTAATGGATCGGGGTGATATTTTGTTTCCATTCAAGAGGTATGTCCAGGAACCAATCGAGTTTACCATTCGAGAGGGGCAGATTGTTGAGGTCAAGGGCGGCTTTGATGCTATGCTTGTGCGTGACTACATGGCCAGCTTTCGCGATCCCAGGGCCTATGCGGTATCGCACATTGGCTGGGGGCTCAACCACCTGGCACGCTGGGATTACCTTGCGGCTGGCATGCCGACCATTGGTATGGATGGGCGAGCCTTCTATGGCAATGTGCTTTTTTCGACCGGACCAAACACGGAGCTTGGCGGGACCAATGACACGGCGTGTCACCTGGATCTGCCAATGAAGGGCTGTACGCTCTATCTGGATGACGAGCTGATTGTCAAAGACGGAGACATTATGCCCAAGGACATGCGGGCGTCGGGGATCTAGAATCGGCTTTTGTCACTGCTAACAGTAAGAAAGAGGAGGGCGTATGGTGCCAGATTGTCCTGTCCAATTTGACGGTATTGATCATGTGGTTATCCGGGTGACCGATCGAGACCGAACCCTGCATTTTTACACCCAGATTCTGGGGATGACGATCGAGAGAGTCATCGAAGATATGAATATGTATCAGGTGCGTTGTGGTCGAAACCTGATTGATATTTGTGTGCTGTCCCCGGGAAAGAAGCTAGCGGAGAAGGAGGAAAGAGGGCTAGATCATTTTTGTTTGAATATACGCGGGGACCTGGACGCCATTATCAGCTACTTAAAGGAACACAATGTTGAAATAGTCTTTGGTCCGGTGGAATTGTACGGAGCCACGGGATATGGGACATCTATTTATATTCTTGACCCGGACCGTCATACTATTGAGCTAAAGACCAACTACTCCCAGTATCCAACAAGAACCACAGTCAAAGAGGCTATGGCCGGATCGACCCGATCAGCAGCTAAGGCGTAACCTCCTCTAGCCTGTTCCCGGGAGTTCCGGAGTGTTCTGCTCAGGTGCGGGTCCGCAGGGAGATGAGCGTGATGCGTGTTGGTCTTGGGTTCCTTACGTCTATCTTTTTTGCTTGGTCAACGGCTGTCTATGCCCAAATGACCTTCGACGGTTGCTTAGACATCCGGGGTAGGCCGGTAGCCTCGATTCCTAATAACAATCTTAATGATGTGGCTGTAGCCATGTTGTCCCCGAATGATGAACCTTTGATTCTTTATAACCCCTATACCCTTTCTTGGTTACAACCGCAGACCCAACAATTTTTCTACTATCATGAGTGCGCTCACCACGCGCTTGGGCATGTTTTTATTAGTATTCCGACTAGAAGAGAACAAGAAGCGGATTGTTGGGCAATGAGAACTCTTTATGAAAGGGTTTTCGACGATGAGGATGTTACTATTGTGCAAAATGACCTTGCTCGCATTGGCAAGGGCGATTGGACACACTTGCCTGGCCCGAGGCGGGCTATTAACCTTAGAGAATGCCTTTATTAAACACAAGGAGGAGGCAATATGGATATTCAGGGATTCTGTGATACAAAGTTTCAAGCCGTTCGGCAAGAGTTCGAGCGCAATTTTCGTGAACGCGGCGAGGTTGGCGCTTCGGTCTGTGTCACCGTACAAGGCCAACCCGTTGTCAATCTCTGGGGAGGCACAGCTAATGCCAATGCTAACACCCCTTGGAAAGAAGACTCAGTCAGTCTAGTTTTCTCCTGCACCAAGGGAGCAACCGCGCTTTGCGCTCACATTCTTGCTTCCCGTGGTTTGCTAGACCTGGATGCGCCCGTATCCCAGTATTGGCCCAAGTTTGCTCAGGCTGGCAAAGAAAATGTCACGGTCAAAATGCTCCTTAACCACCAGGCGGGCCTGCCGGCACTCCGCAAGCCTTTACCCGAGGGAGCCTTCTACAATTGGGACTTAATGATTTCTGCCCTTGAGGAAGAAGCTCCGTTTTGGGAGCCCGGAACCCGCAACGGCTATCATGCTTTAACCTTTGGCTGGCTGGTTGGAGAGATAGTGCGACGGGTGTCGGGAAAATCTTTGGGGACCTTTTTCCGGGAAGAGATAGCCGGGCCGCTCGATCTGGATTTCTGGATTGGCCTGCCGGAACAGATGGAGCCTCGGGTTGCTCCTATGATTCCCGCAGAGCCGACTCCTAACAGTCCTTTCTTTGCCGCCATGGCTGATCCGCACTCTCTACAGGCCCTGTGTTTGCAAAATACTGGTGGCTACATGGCGGCCAGTCCGGATTTTGACTCGCGCGCTGCTCATGCGGCTGAGATTGGTGGGGCGGGGGGGATCACCAATGCTCGTGGACTTGCCGGCATGTATGCGCCACTGGCCTGCGGAGGGAAACGTAACGGGGTTGAACTGGTAAGCCAAGAAGCCCTGGCCCGTATGTCCGCCGTGTCCTCTGCAACCGGTATGGACGCCACGCTTCTTATGTCTAGCCGGTTTGCGTTAGGGTTTATGAAGTCTATGGACAACCGCCGGCAGCTGCCTGGCCTATCGAGCAGTGTCCTCATATCCGAGGATGCTTTCGGCCATGCGGGAGCGGGAGGTTCCCTTGGGTTTGCCGACCCCAAGGCCGAGATGTCGTTTGGTTACTCCATGAACAAGATGGGCGAGGGTACCGGTCTTAACGAGCGAGGACAAAGCCTAGTGGATGCTACCTACCTTTCTCTGGGGTACAAATCGAACGCAACGGGCGCATGGGCGTAATGTTCTAAGGCTACAAGGAGAGAAAGTGTAATACCAAGATAGTCTTGGAGCCATAGATAGGGGCGCCCGGCTGGTCGCCCGGCTGGTCGCCCTTATCCTCTCTTACGATTTCCTCTACCTGCAAAGTTTATTGACCCTTTGGAGGTTGTTTCATGGAGGCTGGATTTAAAGCCATCGACGCAGACGGTCACGTTATTGAGCCAAACGGCATGTGGTATGAGTATATTGAGGTGCCGTTTAAGAGCTAGGCTCCCCGCAGCATAGGGGCTTTTACTCTGCTGCTTAACGATAAGATTGCCCCTAAACGGGAGAGCACCAATCGAGTGGTGCCGGAGATGGGAAATGAAACCAAACAGCTCTTTCTGAGAAAGTATAAGGACGCTGTAGAGGCTGGTTTCACCCCCGAGTCTCAGCTTAAGGCTATGGAGCTAGAAGACATCGACCAGGCCGTCCTCTTTCCTACACAGGGGCTCTTTGCTGTAGCCCAGGACGATTTGGATCCCAAGTTTGCCACCGCTATATCCCGAGCCTATAACAACTGGCTAAAGAAAAAGTCCAGCGAGTATTTTATGCGTCAGTGCTATATTGGTTGCGAGGCTGGTGAGGAGATGCTGCCCCAGGTGGTGCAGAGAATAGGAGACGAGCGTATTGTCTTTGCCTCGGACTATCCTCATCCGGATGCCAAATTTCCTGACACCGTTAGGCTCACCCTGGCCTTGGATGATCTCTCGGATGACTCTAAACGTAAAATCATGCGGGACAACGCCAAGAAGCTGTACAATTTGTAGGGGCAAGGAAAACAAAACAAGGATATGACTTTGTAGGGGCGAATACTTTGCCCCTACACTCAAGCAGGCTAATTAGCAACCGACACTCCTACCTTTTGCCCTCCCAGCATAGCCGTTCTTCTTCTCGTGGTTTCTCTACCGCCTGACATTCTGCGTTGAGCAACATGGTACAGCGCTTCGAGGCGTCGAACTTGGGCCAGGGGAGCTCGGTCGTGCTCGGGTCTCCACTGCGGGCAAATGCAATCCAAGCATCCATCATGCGCTCGGCCAGGCGTTTGGCCTCTGGTCTCTGGCCCGCGAATTCTACTATGCCTGGCTCACCCTGCGTCCCAAAGGTGAACGGGAGGTCAATAGCGTGGCAAGCCCCAAGGAGGCCGTCCCGAAGTGGCGATTGCCAGTCAAGGCGATAGGAGTAAACCTGGCTTTGATGGGCTGCCTGGGCTTCGGCGAAGCGATCGGCCGGGATGCGGAACATATAGTCGGTATCCACGGCAACATAGAGGTCGTGGTTGCTTGTGCCCTCACCCCGAGCGGCGCGAGCTTTGCGGTATGTGTCTCGCGCTTGCACCCCTGTAGCAATGTCTTCGGGTGAGGTGAGACGCCCGGCAAAAGCTATAGCCAGGGCATCATCGGACAGCTCTATCCCTCCCACCATAGCGGTTATGAGTTTAGACTCCTCGGCGGTTGTTCCGATCAGGAGCGAAACCTCAGCAGCCTGGCCACGCCTGACCGCTTCTAAAGGTAGCATGGTCAGAAAGTGTCCGTCATTCACGGGCTGGAAGGGCATCTGCGACGATTGCCCCTGGCCCATAGCACTGAGCATCTCAGCCTCTAGTTTTCTCTGAGCTTCAAGCACAGTTGCTACAGGAAGGGATCGCAATGCCTGGATGTCATTCAGGTTAACCCCGGTGAACTCGGCAAAGCGTTCTGCCGTTGCACTGACTGTTTCCAAGGACAACGCATTATGACCCGCTCCGCTCTGTGGGATCGCACGCTGAAACAGCCCTTTGGCCAAGGGCGACGCTAACAGGCCACCCACGCTCATGCCGCCTGCCGACTCTCCAAATATAGTGATGTTATGCGGGTCGCCGCCAAAGTTGGCAATTTCATCCTGGACCCACTTGAGAGCCTGTACCTGGTCCAGCATGCCAAAGTTTGTGCGTACATCGCCCGCCACCCCTTCTGGCAGGCATAGGAAGCCCAGTACTCCCAGACGATAGTTAATCGTAACTACCACCACATCTCCTTTTTCCGTCAGGTGGGTACCGTCATACAATGGTGGGGAACCTGAACCCATGGTGAAAGCTCCTCCATGAATCCATACCAGCACAGGGCGCCGAGCGTTGTCGAGCGCCGGAGTCCATATGTTGAGGTAGAGACAGTCCTCGTTCTGGGGCTCATCGGGAATTAAGTCAGGGAGAAGGGTGTTGAGCGCCTCATTCTTGACCTGTAGGGATGTGGCCGCATACTGGGTTGCGTTATGCACCCCGTCCCACTTCTGTGGGGATACAGGAGGGGTAAACCGGCGCTCGCCCACCGGTGGCGCGGCATAAGGAACACCCTTAAAGGCGAGAGAGCGGCCCTGGTCGATCCCCTGCAATTGTCCATAGCTAGTTGTGGCAGTGACCGCCATATATACCTCCTTTTTCAATTTTTGAGTTTCTTAAGGCCTTATGTCCAGACCATACGTAGGGGTCGAAGTCAATGGGTATGAGGTACTTGGGCAGCTAATCTTCATAACTGGGCGCGTTGCCCATAACTGGGCGCGTTGCCCATAGATCCTGGTGAGCAGGGTGATACCGGCCAGGCAAAGACAACCTTCTTAGCGCTTGCGCCCCAAGAAATCTAGCTGATGAGCGATGTACACTAAGGTACCTTGCTCCACCTGGGCATGGCGCTGCTCAATCCAGGTGGCAAAACGTTCTGCGTCCAGCTGTGGGCGTCCCTCAAGAGCGGTGTGGATAGTGTGGATAATAAAATGTAGGAAATAGGCCTCATCAGCCAGGTAACCGTTGAGGCCAGCAAAGACCACCCAATCAGAACTGCCCGCATCCAGCAACTCAGCCCCGGCGGCTCTCAGGTGGCCAAAGAGATTCCGCCCGGTGCGGCTGTCACCAGAGGGTTTACCCGCAACCCTCCTCTGGTCCATGGTCTGGTGGTAGAGTGTCTCGATCTGGGTGTCAAGCTCTGGATCCATCTCTGGCTGCAAGATGGTGGCACCATCAAAGCTAAGGGTGAAGTAAAAGAGCCCGCCTGGCTGCAGGACGGAGAAGAGGGCGGGCAAGGTAGTGGGAACATCCATTAAATCCAGAAAGGCCTGGGCAATCAGTAGGTCCCAGGTACGCTGTCCCTGCTCGCGAGCAATGAAGTTAAAAAGGTCAATGGCCTCTGTCTCAACAATAACGTTCTGCCCTCTGCGCTGAAGCCACGGCTGGTTAGGGTTCTTTTCTATGACGCTAAAACCCTGCTCGGATGCCCAGGGGGGTAGGCGACGGCGGGTCTCGGCGATGTTATTGGGTTCGCTATCAATCGCGGTATAAGTAGCATGGGTCAGTAAGCCCTGGTCCAGAAGCCGCTCGACCATGGTGCCAATACCAGCCCCAACCTCCAGAACTTTTACAGGATCTGCTGGGCTAGCTTTCGGTAAGGCAGCGCCCAAACTCTGCCAGACATGGCGATTGAGCGCTCGGTCGTCCACACTCTTTTTGGCGGCAAGATAGCGAGTGAAGGAATAGGTTGTGGGTAGGGTCATCTATTAACCAGTGTCTGTAGGAACTGGCGAATGCATTCTGAGCTTTGATCCCAGGTGGGGTAAGTGCTATAGCGCTCGCGGGCGGCCAGGCTCATCTGTAGCAGGCGCTCCCGGTCTTGATGTAATTCGCGGATATGTTGGGCCAAAGTAGTGGCGTCTCCAGGAGATAGCAAAAAACCTTCCCGGCCATGAGTGATAATCTCACTGGCTGCTCCCACGGTAGTGGCAATGGCAGGTTGGCCAAAGCCCAGAGCTTCCACATAGACAATGCCAAATGGTTCATAGAGCGAAGGCACAGCCAGGAGCTGATTCTGGGCCAGGTGGAGGGCCACCTTAGCGTTGGGCAAAGCCCCCAGCAGGGTTATGTTGACGTTCAACCCCGCCTGTTCAAGCCGGCGGCGTACAGTATACACGTACCCCGGGTCCATGGTTAGGCTCCCGATCACTGTGAGGCGCCAATCGTCCAAGGGCAAATAGGCTAACGCTTCGATCAGGACATGTAAACCTTTGCGCGGAATGAGGTTGCCAATAAAAAGGATCTTTAGGGGACCAGCTTGTTGTGTTCGGGCAGCAATTTCTTCCCGCGACAGGGTAGAAGACAAATGGTCACAGCCAGGGTAGGCTACCACTCCAGGGTGACGTGGTCCCCCCAGTTCTTCGGCAAGCCCTTCGGCAAGCCCTTCGGCAAGCTCTTCCACTGCTTTACGGGTGGCGTGGCTGTTAAACACCAAGCCATCCAGAGTAAGCAGATACTGTCGTTCCACCCAGCGATACAAACTGTTTTGCCAATCGGGACGGGCCTCACTGGAGCGTAGAAGGTGTACTATGGTGACAATGGGGTAACGAACGCGTCTCTTTAGCCAGCGGTTAAGCCAGAAGACCGATGGATGATTTAGTTCGTCCTGGATCAGAACATCCAGGGGAGCCTTGCATAGCCGCCGATATAGGGAGAGGGAAAAGTTGTCGCTGAGGTGGCGACCATAAGTCCGCCAAGGTAAGGAAATAATCTCAACCCGGTCTCCTTGGCGGCGCAGGTATTCAACCAGTAAGCGGTCGTAGAGAAAGCCGCCGGTGAGAATATCTAGGCTTCCATAGATTAGTAGTCCAATGCGCACTATAACTCTTGTCGATAGGCTGCCCAGGCGTTCTCATGCTCCCATATCTTGACGGTCATAGTGCTCAGGTTTGAGGCCTGAATACTCTCTGAGAGGCCCTGGCAGAGAATGCGGGCAAAGTGCTCAAGGCTAGGGTTAAGCCCGGCAAACTCAGACGTCTCGTTGAGCGTCTTGTCCTTAAAGTGGGCCACCAGCGCTTCCAGGTTTGTCTCGATGTCAACAATGTCTACTAGGTAGCCGTGCTTGTCCAAGGTACGTCCTTCCAGTTGTATCTCCACTTCGTAATGGTGCGAGTGCCATTCGTTCTCTGATCCCCAATCGCCTCCAACCAGAATATGTTGGGCCACAAAGTCTCGTTTAACAGTAACTGTGTACATAATGGTGCCTCCTTATAGTAGTTCGCTACAACGTTTCCTCTCCCCATCTAACCTTCATATGTCAAAATTACCTGTATTGCTTCCTCTGGATGTTGGTCGAGCAGAGCGTAGGCCTGGGCTGCCTGGGCTATGGGGAAGCGGTGCGTAATAAGGGGGGTAGGTCTCACCTGCTCAAGCATTCGCCAGGCTACCTGCAGGCGGCGAGCTTTAGTCCAGCGCCCTGTCCACTCCGGCGCCAGGGTGCTGACCTGGCTGCTAATCAGGCGCATACGGCTGCGGTGAAAACGTCCTCCCAGGTTTAAGTCAGCCCGCTTCTGGCCATACCAGGAGCCAATGACCACACGTCCACTGAAACCAGTAGTAGCAATCGCCTGGTCCAGGGCTACTGGGTTGCCGGATAATTCGTAGGTTAAATCCGTCCCGGCACAGAAGCGTTCCTTTTGCAGCAAGGAGTTCAGCTGGGACAGGGCGTCCGGGGTCTCGGGATCCAGGCTAGCATGCGCGCCGAGGGCTAAAGATTGCTCTCGACGCAGGGAATACCGCTCCAGTGTTACCAGGCGGGCCAAGGGAAGTTGAGCCAGCAACGCTGTTGTAAGCAGGCCCACGACTCCCTGCCCAAAAACTGCTACTTGTTCTCCAATGAACGGCTGGCCGTCCATAAGAAAATTGACTGCCGTTTCCATATTAGGCAGGAAAGCCGCCTCTTCGGGCGCCAGGGTAGGGGGGACGGGGATCAGTTCGGCCAGCGAGCTTACAAAGTGGCTTTCGTGTGGGTGAAAGGCAAAGACTAACCGTCCCTGCCACTCCTGATCAACGGCTGTCCCCACCCCTACTATCCGTCCTACGGCGGCATACCCATACTTGAGCGGAAAGCCAAACTCCCCGGCGAGGGCAGAAATCGTCTCGTCCACGGGAATGTCAGTTGGCGCTTGGCCCCGATAGATCAGTAACTCGGTACCTGGGCTGATAGCCGAGACTAGAGTCTGAACCAAGACCTGATCAGCAGCCAGCAGGGACAATGGTTCGTCCCGCACTGACACATGATGTGGCGCGGTGAAGTATAGGGCCTGGCGCTTCATTTTTCCTCCCAGGCCGGATCACCCCAGAGAACTAGATCTTCCTCCAGTTGCTGATAACGCAGGTTACGCAGGTGAGGGAGACTTACAGGATCAGACTGTGTCAATCCGCGTACGGCGCGTAGGCCGCCTATGAGCCGGGGCGCGACCGTCAGCACCACATGGTCAACCAGCCGGCCCGACAGGAAACTTGTAATGATACGGGCACCCCCTTCTACCATTAAGCTGTTAATCCCCAATTCACCTAAGCGTTCCAACAGGGCGACTAAATCCACCTGTCCCTTGGCGTTGGTTGGTAAGCGTAAAATCCGAGCTCCAGCCGCCTCTAACATTTGCTGACGCTTTCGGTCGGCCTGCTCACTGGTAGCAACCCAAGGAGGTAAAGAATTTCTTTGCATCAACTTAGCGTTCAACGGCAGGCGCAGCCGACTGTCCGCCACCATGGGTTGTGGGTCTTTGCCCTCTACTAGGCGCACAGTGAGGCGGGGGTTGTCTGCCAGCACGGTGCCAATCCCTACTAGAATGGCATCGTGGGCGGCCCGCAGTCTGTGAGTCAGGGTGAGAGACTGAGAACCACTTAGAGCCATTGGCTTACCTTGACGAGCCGCAATACAGCCATCCACGCTTTGCGCATAACTTAGGGTAACAAACGGGCGGCCCGTACGCTGACGATGGGTAGCAGCTCTCTTTAATAGAGTCTCAATGCCATTGTCATAATTGGCAAGAGCCTGACCCGCTGTTTCCTCCGAGCGTAAATATTGCTCTTGAATACCATCATCATAATTTTCAGAAGTCTTAGCTGGGGTCTTTACTGAATGTGTCAGCTCTACCTCGACCCCGTTGCTGTGGTCCGTCAAAACATCGGGAAATGTATCCAGGTTCAACATATGGCGCATGCGTCGAACCTTGGTCAGCAAATACGCGGCATTCTCGGTGGTGACACGTGATTGCAGGGGCATACGAGTATTCACGGTTATGCCTGATTCTTGCAGGCTCTCGATTTTCATGGGATTGTTGGTCAACAACCGTACGGAATGCACGCCCAAATCCTTGAGGATGAGGGCGGCTATGGTGTAGTTTCGCTCATCAACCTGATGTCCTAACAGCAGATTAGCGTCTACCGTATCGTATCCCAGGTCCTGGAGATTATAAGCCCGCAGCTTGTTCAGCAGACCAATGCCTCGTCCCTCCTGGCGCAGATATATGAGAATCCCTGAACCTTCCTGGGCAATCAATTTCATGGCTTGGTTGAGCTGCTCCCCGCAGTCACAACGGAGGGAGCCCAGAACATCGCCGGTGAAACACTCGGAGTGTACTCGCATGAGCACATTCCGTTGGTCAGTCACATTTCCAATCACTAAGGCTAAGTGCTGTTTGTCATCCTGGCCGTTAACGTAAAGGCACAGCTGAAATTCGCCCTCGGTTGTGGGGATACGGGCGCTGGCCATTCTGGTAACTGTCATCTCACCCATAGCTTGTCAGACCTCGTAGAAGTTTTCTAGTTAGCGGGCGTTCGCCGGCCATACAGACAATGCAGGAACTTTTACCAAAATGCAACCGTTTAGCGGCGGTGGATGGGTTAGCGCGGGTCATGATATAATATGGCCAGTACAAATTGTGGCGCCAGGGAAAAATCTCAGTGCTGGGAACGGTTGATATTCTCATTATTGCGGCGTTTATTATCTACGCCATTATGGCTGGTTTGCGCTCGCAGGCGGTGGCCTCAAAAAACCTGGAAGAATACTTCCTTGCTGGCCGTAGTCTTAAAGGCTGGCAGGCGGGAATCAGCATGGCGGCCACCCAGTTTGCCGCCGACACGCCTCTTCTGTTCACTGGTCTTATAGCTACTTTGGGGATCTTTTCCCTGTGGTGGATCTGGACCTATGCGTTCTCCTTTCTCCTTGTGGGCTTTGTTCTGGCTCCTTGCTGGCGCCGGGCCGGGGTACTAACCGATGCTGAGCTGACCGAGCGTCGCTATGGTCAAAAGTCGGCTGTTATACTGCGAGGATTAAAGGCCCTCTATTTTGGCACTATCTTCAACTGTACCGTGCTGGCCATAGTGCTGCTGGCGGCAACACGCATTGCCGAACCCTTCCTCTTTTGGAACCTATGGCTTCCCGCCTGGCTCTACAATCCTGTGCTGGCTTTTGTCCAGTGGGTGGATACCCCCCTTACAACCTTAGCCGATGGCAGCCCAGAGATCTGGATTCGCTCAGCTAATAATCTCTTTTCCATTGGTGCGATTGTTTTGGTCACTGCCTTCTACTCCACCACCGGCGGGCTGCGCAGTGTTGTGGCAACAGATATCTTGCAGTTCGCCGTGGCTATGCTAGCCACAGCCAGCTATGCCGGTTTTGTGATTTACCAGATCGGTGGCCTAGGAGCCGTTGCTGAACGCTTGGCTGAGCTGTACGGGAACGGGGATCCAGGAGGAATCCGACCCTCAGAAATTCTAGCCTTCACTCCTTCTCAGGCCAAGGATGCCTCGCTCTCGTTCATAGCCGTGATCTCCATTCAGTGGCTTATACAGGTGAACGCTGATGGGACGGGTTATTTAGCCCAGCGGAGTATGGCGTGCCGCAGTGACATTGATGCCAAACGGGCAAGCGTAGTGTTCACCGTTGCGCAGATTTTCTTTCGTAGTCTTTTGTGGATACCCATCGGTCTTGGGTTGCTTATTCTTCTCCCCCCGGACCCCAGTCTGGGAGGAACCGCGCTGACGGCGGAGCGCGAGGCATCCTTTGTGCAAGGTATTGCCGAGCTTCTCCCCGCAGGGATCAAGGGACTTATGCTCACGGGTATGCTAGCCGCCCTGGCTTCAACCATTGACACCCACCTAAACTGGGGATCTTCTTACTGGGCGAACGATATCTACCGTCGCTTCGTTTGCCAATACTGGCTTAAGCGTGAGCCCAGCGATCGCTCTCTGGTCTGGGTAGCGCGGGGTTCAAACCTGCTGATTTTGGCCATTGCCCTAGTTATTATGACCCAGATATCCTCGATCCAAACCGCCTGGAAAATCAGTCTGCTGTTTGGTGCCGGGATGGGTGGGATTCTGGTCCTGCGCTGGCTATGGTGGCGTTTAACAGCTCTAGGGGAAATCGCCGCTATTGGGGTTTCTCTGCTTTTGGCTCCTCTGCTTTTATTGACCCTGCCCAGTGAGAGCGAAGCCCTGCGTCTTCTTATTGTAGCGGTGGTCTCCACAGGAGTGGGTATTGCTGCCTCCTTGCTAACCAAGGCTGACAAGGCTGAGCAACTTGTTGAGTTCTACCGGCAGGTTCGTCCGCCCGGTTTTTGGGGACCGCAAAGGGTGACGCTTGGCGAAGATCCCCAGGAAGGACCCCGCCGTCTGAGGCAAACTTTAGTAGCCGTGGTCAGTGCCGCTCTGTCAATCTTTTTTCTGTTAACCAGCGTTGGCAGCTGGCTCTTTGGCAGCCCACCGCCAATCTGGTTCCCCTGGCGCTGGGCCTGGATTCTATTACTGCTGACAGCTGGCTTTGGGCTTTTGCCCCTTTGGTGGAGGCAGATCTTCCCGGCAGGTTCTGAAGAAACATCCATAGGCCCAAAGGAGACTTCTTCACAGAGTGAAACGGTTGCCTCTTAACTGGCTGGGAAGACTATAGAACTCCCTACTTACAAGGTGAGTAACCCATTTCTCTTGACTCTTGCAGGGCGCAAGGAGTAGTGTCTACCTATCATAGTGAGGGGTAAGCAGAGGCGGCAAGTGTGAGGATATGAGACAGCCGCTACTCAGGGGTCGTCTGCGAAAGCGGCTGGTCCTTTTTTTGTGTGGGCGGCGAAGGGAGGGTAAAATAATGCCAACAGTCCAGATCTCAGCGTGTCAGTTTCCCGTTGAGCGTATGTCAAGCTTCGACAACTTCCGCTGGCGGGTGAAGGGGTTTCTTGACCAAGTACCAGGAGACAGTCATTATGTCATCTTCCCGGAGTTGTTTACGGTTGGTCTACTCACAACCTACCCCGACGCGGAGCGTCTTTCGGCAACGGATCTTACCCGCATTGATGAGTTCACGGACGAGTACAAGCAGCTCTTTCGTCAGATGGCGATCAACCGTGGTCAGTTCATCCTTGCCGGGTCGCACCTGGAACGGCACGGCAATCGGTACTTCAACGTGGCCCATATCTTCACGCCAGATGGACAGGACCTTACACACAAGAAGACTCATATCTTTCCGGCGGAGGGTCAGTGGCAAACCTCAGAAGGCGATGAACTCGAAGTCTGGCAGCTGGGGCCAGCCAAAGTGGGGGTAGCGGTGTGTTACGAGGCTGAGATTCCGGAGGTTAGCCGCATCCTTGCCCTTAAGGGCGCAGAGGTCATCTTGTGTCCGTCCTTTACCTTCTCTGAATTTGGCTTCTGGCGAGTACGGCATTGCGCGCAAGCTCGGTGCATTGAAAACCAAGTCTACTTCAGCCATTGCTGCACCATCGGGCAACCTGGTCCCCCTTTGCCCGATGGCTTTGGCCGTAGCTCTATTCTCGGTCCTTGCGATACGCCGTGGACGCCCAACGGCATTGTGGCCGAGGCCGAGACAAACCAGCCCATGGTGATAAGCGGGAGAGTGGATATCGACTATCTCTATGAGAACCGAGAAGAAGGAGCGGCGCCTACCTTCCGCGACCGCATCCGCAGGGCTGACCTGTACCGCAAATATGATCCTTACCGCCTGGGATGGTAAGAACTTAAAATCCAACCCAAGGAGAAAGGAGACGGTTATGCCACAGGTATCGGGCAAGGTCAGGATTCCGGCGGGCAAGAAGGTGGCTGTCAACATTGGCTGTGACTTCGACGCTCAGGCGATCTGGATTGGCTCATTTAACCTGACGTCTCCCGCGTATATGTCCCGGGGTGAGTTTGGGGCCGAGGTAGCGGTGCCACGGCTGTTAAAGCTGTTTGACAAACACGGGATCAAGACGACCTGGTGTATTCCCGGCCATACTGTGGACACCTGGCCTGAGGTCTGTAAGGAGATTTTGTCAGCCGGACATGAGGTCGGTCACCACGGATATGTGCACGAGAACCCAACGCCTCTCTCCCTTGAGGAGGAGACCAGAGTGATGGAGAGGGGCCTTGAGTCATTGGCCCGCATTGGCGTGAAGCCCCACGGCTACCGGTCCCCCTACTGGGACTTTAGCCCTAATACGCTTTCCATCCTAGAGCAATATGGGTTTGATTATGACAGCAGCTTGATGGGGAATGATGTACACCCATACCGGCCCCGTCCGGTAGAAATACACGCAGACCGTGCTAATGTCTTCGGGCCGCCGAGCAAGATCCTAGAAATCCCGGTTTCCTGGTATCTGGATGACTTCCCGCAGGTTGAGTACATGACAGGGCGACAGGAGGGCATGCGTCCTGCAGAGGATATCTCCGACCGTTGGCGGTCCATCTTTGACTACGCGGTAGAGAACGAGGAAGGGGCTTGTTACGTGCTGACAACGCATCCCCAGACCATCGGCCGGGCCCACACAATTCAGATGCTGGAAAAGTTGATTGTCTACATGAAGGACCGCGGGGCTTGGTTTGCTACGCTTAATGAGATTTGCCACGCCACTGATCTTTCTTAATGATCCTGCGGCAGGTGAGTAAGGAGGTTGTTCATCTTTACTCCTTGTTCCCCGTCTCATGTCTACTTTACAGCTGCAATAAAACCTTTGATTCTTCACTTTATTGTGATAGAGCGGCTCTGAAGCCTAACCTTAGTACAGGAGTGGTGGGCGCACTTCGTAGGCCGCCTCGAGCGAGTGATGAACTGGATAATTGTGGAGTGCCCCCTTGGGGATAAGACTGGGCGAAGGTGAATAGCCTTGCTTAGACCGTGAAAGGAGGGAGTATTATGGCAGACCAGCAGCGGTTCGAGCATTTGTTTACTCCCCTGCAACTCCGTCAGGTTACGGTTAAGAACCGTATTGTTTCCTCGGCGCACGCAGATGCCCTGGCAGAAGAGGGAGTGCCAAAAGAGAAGGCCCAACATTACTATGAGGAGAAGGCCAAGGGTGGCGTGGGGTTGCTAATGTGCTTTGGGTCGGCAGGCGTACATCCTACCTCGCCCGCGCGCGATTGGAATGGCGTGGAATTGTTCGATGACCGCGTGATTCCCTATCTGGCCACATTTGCCAATACTATGCACGGCTACAATGTCCCGGTTATTGCGCAAATTACCCACCGCGGGCGACGGGGACGAAGCGTGGAGCGATTTCAGCGCATGTACGGGCCGTCTTCTATCCGCGAACCTAACCACCGCGAAACGCCGCACGAGCTGGACAAGGAAATGATAACGGAGTTTATCCAGGCATTTGCTGACGCGGCCTGGCGATTGAAGCAAGGCCACTTCGACGGCTGTGAAGTGATGGCAAGCCACTGCCATTTGATTGACCAGTTCTGGACGTTGAACGCCAACCAGCGCACGGACGAGTACGGTGGCTTGCTGGCGAATCGTTTACGTTTCGGCGTGCGGGTTATCGAAGCCATACGCGAGAAGTGCGGCAACCATTTCATCATTGGCATTCGCATTACGGGCGATGATTTCACCAAGGGTGGGCTCGACCAGACAACCATGAAAGAGGTTGCCGCGCAGCTTGACCGGTTGGGGCTACTCGACTACTTTAGCGTTGTGGGCTCAACGGCAGAAACGTTCATTGGTGAAGCGGCGGCGGTGCCGGACATGACCCTGCCCCATGCGCCCTATGTATCGTTGGCTGCTGCGATTAAGCAAGTGGTGCGCGTCCCCGTTATTACAGCCGGGCGCGTAACCTCCCCGGTGGAAGCGGAGGAAATCCTTGCAGGTGAGCAGGCGGACTTAGTCATTATGACCCGGGCTTTGATTGCCGACCCGCAGTTGCCCCAGAAGGCCATAGCCGGGCAGTTAGATGATATCCGCTTGTGTCGTGGCTACAACGAGGGCTGTATTGACCGCATCTACACGGGGCGCGGTGTAACCTGTATGCAGAACGCGATAACCGGGCGAGAGACCGACTTGGGCGAACTGGCACCAACAGAGAAGCCACGCACGGTGGTGGTTGTAGGTGGTGGCCCTGCTGGACTGGAAGCTGCGCGCGTTGCCCGCTGGCGTGGACACCCTGTGGTGTTAATGGAGAAGTCGGGCGAGTTGGGCGGGCAAACACTGGTTGCCGCCAAAGCCCCGTTGCGTGGTGAGTTCTCGGGCGCGGCGCAATGGATGGCGCACCAATGCCGTAAACTAGGCGTGGATATTCGCTTGCACTGCTCGGCTACAGCTGAATTGATTCTGCGTGAACAACCTGCGGTTGTCATTGTGGCAACAGGTGCTTATCCGCTCAAGCCGGACATTACTGGTATTGAAAATGCGGTGGATGCCTGGTCTGTCTTGAACGGCAACATTCCAGGTGGTGAGCGAGTTGCCGTGATTGACGAGGAGTATGGGTTTCAAGGACCCAGCGTAGCGGAGATGCTGCTCGAGGCCGGCAAGCGTGTGGACCTTATTACCAGCATGGAGGCCATAGGTACCCTGCTCGGCGCAACAACACGCCCGCCCGTATATCAACGGTTGTTCAAAAAAGGCATTGTGATCCACCCGCACTTACACGTCCGTGCAATTAAAGGTGATTCCCTTATCACGGAAAACGTCTGGTCTGCCACCATGGACGAACAGGGCGATTACCAGGCCGTTGTGTATGCGTTTGGTGGGCAAGCCGTAGATACATTAGATGCCTTGTCCCAGCACCTCAAAGACCAGGTAGAGTGTTTCGTGGTAGGTGATGCCTTCGCGCCGCGCACACTACAGCATGCGATTCTGGAGGGACATACGCTTGCGCGAAAAATCTGACTGCCTTTAGTATTTTCTCAAGAAGGAGGCCGTTATGGCTTTGGGCATTCAAGATCACACAGAGGTGAAGCCGGTTATCTGCTGCAGCTGCTCCCAGTGGTGCGGAGTGCTGGTCCACTTGGACAAGGGTCGCATCACTAACATCAGCGGAGATAAAGATCATCCGGTCAGTCAAGGCTTTATATGCCCCAAGGGAACCCGGGCAGCCGAGATTCACTACCACCCTCGTCGGATCCATCGCCCGCTCAAGCGCAAGGGCGCTAGAGGAGAAGGTCAGTGGCAGGAGGTGGGATGGGACGAAGCCCTTGATGAAATTGCCATGAAGGTGCGAGGGCTTGTGGGCGAGTTCGGAGCGGAGAGTATTGCCCTTACCTTTGGCACCTTCCATGCCAGCGATTGGTGCATTGGCGAGCGTTTTATGAACCTCTTGGGCAGCCCCAACACTGTGGGACAAGACAAGATCTGCTCTGGCCCCAACGTTCTAGCTGAATCGCTGACTTACGGTTTGGGCCCAACCTTTTTAACCTCCCCAGTTCCCGGAGTAACCCGCTGTATGGTGCTCTGGGGAATGCGCCCGAGTGCCGCGAGGCCCCTGGTCTGGAAGCGGATTGTGGAAGCCCGCCGCCGTGGAGCCAAGCTCATTGTAGTCGATCCCGAGCGCACTACTGAGGCCAAACAAGCGGACCTATGGCTGCAAATCCGCCCCGGAACCGACGCAGCTTTGAGCCTGGGGTGGCTGAATACCATCATTGAGGAAGATCTATACGACCGGGAGTTTGTCGAAAAGCATACGGTGGGATTTTCGCAGTTGCGGCAGCGAGCAGCGGCCTACCCCTCGCAGAAGGTTGCCGAGATTACCTGGGTGTCGGAAGAGCTGCTAAGGGAGTCGGCCCGCCTGTTTGCCACCAATAAGCCGGGCATTATCTACGGAGGCAACGGCCTGTGTCAGATTGGCACAACGGCTGTACAGAGTGGCCGTGCCATCTCCTGTATGGTGGCCATTACCGGCAACCTGGACGTGAAAGGCGGGCATTGCTTGGCTGGCCCTCCGCGCAACATTGTGGCCAACGGAGAAGGTGTGCGGGCCAGCTCACTGTCTGCCTCACAGCGTAGCAAACGATTGGGAGCGGATCGGTTCCCCTTTGTAGGTAATGGTTACGCCCAACTCGATGCTGCTGTGGCGCCAGCCTGGTATGGGAAACGACATCTATTGAGTTGGCTGGCTACAGCCCACGAGCCTAGCCTTTGGCAGGCTATCAACACAGGGGAGCCGTATCCAGTGAAGGCAGTGTTTGTTCAGCATCACAATCCCCTGGGAGCTAGTGCCAATGCCAAGGTTGTTGCGCAAGCATTGCAGAGCCCCAATCTCGATCTGCTGGTGGTCCAAGAGCTGTTCCCGACTGCAACAACGGAGTTTGCTGACTACATTCTGCCGGCTTGCCATTGGTTGGAGAAGCCCTTTTATTCCTCCGGCTATATTGCGCTCTCCGGAGATTACGCGTCAGCCAACCATCGGCCTATTGCTCCAGAGTTCGAACATCGCAATGATTATGAACTCTGGCGGGATTTGGGTCGCAGACTGGGACAAGAAGACCACTGGCCTGAGACTATTGAAGAGTTGTGGAATGAGAACCTACGTCCTGCGGGGCTTACCTTCGAGAGTTTGGCGGCACAACGAGGGCCCTGGGCCTCAGCCGCGCCCAAATATAAAAAGTTCACCAGCGAAGACAGCAATACTCCCTTTGGCACGCCGTCCGGGAAAGTGGAATTACGCTCACAACTCCTCGACACCCTCGGCTATGACCCACTTCCTGACTATGAAGAGCCGGAGATCTTTCGCCGCTGGTCAAGAGATTACCCCCTTGTTCTCACCACCGGGGGACGAGATATCAAAGGCTTTCACCAGAGCAGCCAACAAATGTCTTGGTTCCGTAGCAAGTATCCGCATCCCTTGGTCCGGATTCATCCCCAAACCGCTGCTGAGTTAGGCATTGCTGACAAAGACTGGGTTACCATTGAAACACCCAAAGGACGAGTCAGACAAAAAGCGTGTCTCACCGAAACACTCCATCCCTGGGTTGTGCAAGCCGACCGCTGGTGGTATCCCGAACAGGGTGGGGGAAAATTAACGCTTTACGGGATTTGGGAGACCAACATTAATGTCTGTACCGACGACGACCCGGCGAGTTGCGATCCTTTGATGGGAAGCTGGCTTCTACGTGGCCTCCCCTGCCGTCTGATTGTTGAAACACAACGCTAACCTGCTTAACCGCCACGTCTACAACTACCATAGACGTCCCCCCTGTAGACTTGGTATAAGTAAGCGGGCTCCTGCTTCCCCATCCACACAAAGAGGAGGAAAGACTATGCCTTTATATATGGGTGAAATCTATGTGAACGCGTCCAGTCCGGACAACGTCAAAAAATTTATCTCCATGTTTCAGCAGACACTGAGCGGAGGTTTCCCGCCGGGGGTTACCCGAGTGGCAGGACCCTGGGCCTCCAATGAGGAAGCTAAGCTCATACTCATTGTCAATATTGAGGACCATTCCCTCACTTTTGATCCCTTTTCCAAGGCGGTTACCCAAGGACTGGTTCTCAGACGGAGACTGACCCCTATTGTGGAGTGGGGTGCAGTGGAAAAGATGGCAAGCGAATTGTAAAAGTTACCCTTACTCCCCTGGCAAATTCCGGCTGTATTAAAGAAGCAGGAGCCCAAGCCTCCCTGTTCCTTTTATTTCCCTTTCCCTTGGGAGAGGGTTAGGGTGAGGGAGGAGAAAAAAGGTTTAGTACGGGTCCTTAGGAAGAAGCTTTCTTTGATTCTCAGCTCTATCGTGATAGAGCAAGTCTAGATTATGAGCTGGAGGGTTGAGGAATGCGTTGCCCGAGTTGCGAATGTGAGAATCCAGAAGGAGCCAAGTTCTGCATTGAGTGTGCCTCTCCACTCAAGAACCGCTGTCCGAGTTGTGGGTTTGAGAATCTAGCACGGGCCAAGGAAGTAGGTCTGCGGCTAGGGGTAGAGATTTGCACTGACATCACAGCCTTACAATAAGGTTTGAGCGAGTCAACACCAAGGCCAGCAAGAAGAAGCCCGATAGATGTTGGTCAATATCTACGGTTAATTCAGCGGAGGCTTTGATACGGAAGAAAGGAGGTATCTATGAAAGTTGGAGTTTTTCTACTTGCTTCAGAAAAATCGGCTGATCCGGCCGCTGTAGCTAAGAGAGCAGAGGAGCTGGGGTTTGACTCTTTCTGGGTGCCCGAGCATCCTATCCTCCCGGTCCATTATTCCTCACGCTACCCTGCCTCGCCTGACGGTCGTGTTCCGGAAGCCGTGGGCATCATTGCTGATCCCTTTGTGGCGTTGGGGCGAGCCTCGGCAGTGACCAAAACCATACAGCTGGGTACTGGCATTTGTCTGGTTCCTGAACGCAATCCTTTGCTTCTGGCCAAGGAGATTGCTACCCTTGACCATTACTCTGGGGGCCGGTTCATCTTTGGCATTGGGGCTGGCTGGCTCAAGGAAGAGACCGAGATTATGGGGGGGAACTTTGCCCATCGCTGGACCCAGACTCAGGACGCGGTTCTGGCCATGAAGGAGCTATGGACCAAGGAGGAAGCTGAGTACCATGGGAAATATTATGATTTCCCCGCGGTCAAGTCTTTCCCCAAGCCCGCGCAAAAACCCCATCCTCCGGTTTTTCTCGGAGGCTCTGCCAAAAATGTATTCAAGAGGACAGTCGAGTGGGGCGATGGATGGATGCCTACAGCTTCGTCAGTGGAAGATATAACGCGCGGCCGTGCGACTCTCAATGAGCTGGCGGAGAAGGCAGGTCGGGATCCCAAGTCTATAGAGGTTTTAGCTTTTGGGCAGCCAGGTCAATTCAAGGACCGTGAAGCGATCGAGGCCATAGAAAAAGCCGGTGCTAACCATGCAACTATCTGGCTCAGAAGGATGGAAGGAAATGAAGCCATAGCTGAGTTGGAGGAGTTGGCCGGCCGAGTTCTCAGTTAGTACGAGGTCAATACCTAGGGCGATTCCGCGCAGGAGTTAGGTTACGGCGCCCGCAATGTTAGTAGCGCTATCTCCGGCGGAATGCCCAAACGCATAGGATAGCCATAAAACCCTACACAACGAGTGACAAACAGGTACATATCCCCGCGACGAAAAACTCCTTGGTCGGGAATACCAAGGAGTCCAATGACGGTGAGCGCGTGGTTTTGACCCCATTGCACTCCTATGTGTCCGCCATGGGTGTGACCGGACAAGACCAGGTCTGCACATCCCCGCGGCAACACTGGAAACACGCGTGGGTCATGGTTCAGAAGCAAACGAGGGACCGGCCTGCGTAATCCCCAGGAGCGTACGACTCGGGCGTAGGGCTCTCCATCCACTGCGAACGGGCTGGAAAGAAAGTCCATTCCTCCCACTTCCAGGGGATAACCGTTCACCGAAAGCGTGACCAAGGTGTTACGCAGAGTTGTGACCCCGGCCTGACCAAGGCGATACACCAGACGCTCCGGAGCATCAAGGTCGTGGTTGCCCAGGCAGGCCCACTGCCCATACGGCGCGCTGACCCGCGCCAAGGCTTCATAGAGCGGCTTGTCAAAGTTGCCACTACGGTGGGTAAGGAAATCCCCGGTATGCAGGACCAGATCCGGTTTGGCGCGGTTCGTCAGCTCGGCCACACGCAGGAGTCGATCCCGGTTCATGGCTCCGCCCACATGAATGTCTGACAGGTGCGCTATGCGCAGGCCATCAAGCGTTTGCGGCCAGTAGGACAGGGTGAGTTCCCGCTCTTCCACACGAAAATCATAGTTCAGCTTCACGCTAGAGAGGGAAAAAACGAAGGGAGCTCCAACGCCCAGGACACCGAGGTACTGGAGGAACTGCCGACGCTCGGGAGAAAACGGGGCCGTAGTCGTAAACGCGTGTTGGTCCTGGTTATAGTTATAATGTTGCAGTGCCTGTCTCATTGTGCGTCTACTCAGTCGCCCCAGGTCTATTACTACGTAGCCAACGAACAGCAACTCATGCACGCTGAACCAGATAGCGCCAACCCAGGAGATTCCCACCCCGTGTAAAATGGGGAGGGTGCTTCCGAAGCTGGCAGTGAAAAGCTGAGCGATCATCACTATATCAAAGAGAACGCCAAGCCCAATAAGCAGGAAGAAAAACAGAGCAGCACGTTGGTACTTGCACAAGAGCTGCTCCAGGTAGATGTGGAGCTGTAAGCGAGCATAGGAAAAAGGTACAAAGGCTACAGGAACAAGGAAAAGTAAGAAGAAGGCTCGCCCAGAGACAAACGTACCCAGGATTAGGGCGGCAAAGACAAGAAAAAGATTGAGACCGACTTGCCAGCTACGCAACCAGCGGTAGGCTGGCGAGCATAATGTGTGAATGGGGCCAGCCATGGGTTTGTTCACGCGGTTCTCTGGAATGCAAGCAGGTCCTTGATTGGCGTCCCCAACCAGCCCGCTTCGCGTTTTGACCAGTACAACTTGTGCAGCTGCCAACTCAGGGTACCTGGTTTCCCATGGCCCAGTGATCTTCCATTGACCCTTGTTACTGGCATGATGCCACCAGCCGTCGAGGAAATAAACGCCTCATCAGCCTCGCCCAATGCGTCGGCCGGATAGTCGCCGGTCTCAACGTCAATGCCAAGCTCCTGGGCAAGATCGAATACTGTCTTGCGGGTGATTCCTTGAAGCACATTGGTCCGTGGCGTAAAGAGCTTCCCGTCCTTCCCGAAGAAGACGTTAAAGCCTGGGCCCTCCGACAAGTAGCCCGACACACCACACAAGATGGCTAGGTCGGCGCCGGCATCCAGGGCTTCTAACTGGGCGCGTGTCAGATCACCCCAGTGAAAATTCTTGTAGCGCGCATCAACAGACTGGTCAGGAATCCTGGGGGTCCTGGCAATAATAAGGTTCAGACCAGCTTGCTGCTTCTCAAACGTGGCAATCCAGACATAGGGAATGGCATAAGCAATAAAGGTGGATTGGGTCTGCCTGAGGTCTCGGCTTCCCGGAGAGGTAAACTGACCGCGCGTTGCCAGCATCTCTACATAGGCACTCTCAAGCCCGGCGCGGTAGGTGCATTCGGCAACAATCTGCTTGATCTCGTCCAGGCTGTAGGGACAAGAGATGCGAACACCGGCACACGAGTGCAAAAAGCGATCAACATGATTGTCCAGCCGAAAAAAGAGTCCCTTCCAGGTGGACACCACATCATAAACAACATCGCTACGGCTAAAGCCCAGGTCAAACACCGAAATTTTGGCTTCGTCCCTATGGACATACTTTCCGTCGATAAATGCCATTCCATCGGACATAGGTTCATCCTCCTGTATTCTTTGCAGGCTAAGGGTCAAAAACAATGGAAGCCATAACACCATGGAATCGAGCCATTTTCATTTTCTTCAAGGGTATAAGCAAAGAGACCTCAATTTGCAAGTTAAATAATGGGACTGCCTTATTCACCTTTGGCCTTTATGCCCAGAGCTGTAGTGTAGGCACGGCTCACCGATAATCTTGGGTACTATCCACACTAATTGACAAGACCTCTGCCAGCCGAGTATAGAAAATACATATCATGTTATAGGAATACATACTGAGGGGAAGCCTATGAGTGCACAAACATTAAATATCATGCTGGTAGATCTGTCTCGTTCTGAGGAGACACTGGCCCGGTATCAACAAGACCCGGACGCGGTGACTGCGAACTATGACCTGACCGCCGAGGAACGGGAACGCCTCCAGGCCAAGGACATGGGCTGGCTCTATGTTCGGGGTGTACACCCCTATATCCTGGTGCAGTTCGCCTTTGCCATAGGTTTGGAAATGGGGCAGTATATCCAGCAAGTCCAGGCAGCAACTGGGCAGAGTGGAGCTGCACATTAGTAAAGTTCCATAGTCATTGGTTGACTTGATGTAAGGATGTAGCAATAAGGCAGTCCCTGAGGAAAGGGACTCTCTTTTAAACAGGGAGGATCGTATGGCACAAATCGTGGCAGCCATGGCCGCAATACATAATCCTTTGTTTCTCAGCGCACCAAAGATGGCCGATCCGGCAGCATGGGAAAATATCCAGCAGGGTTTCAACACCTTGCGTAACACGCTCACGGCTTCTGGGGCGGATACTGTTGTTGTTGTCTCGGACGAACATTTTTATGCTCTGGACCCACGCCGTTACCCGTCATTTGGCATTGTTACAGCCGAGACGGGTACAGGTCCAGCCGAGAACTGGCTTGGCATGCCCAGTCGTAGCCTCAAGGTAAACTTTGTGCCCGAGTTGGCTGAGACAATCATGAACGAGGGGGTGCACCAGGGGTTTGACCTAACCCGTCTCAGTGAGATTGTCCTGGATCATGGATTTATTACCTGCCTGCATTTCATGACTCCTGGCTGGGATCTCTCATATCTTTGGCTGATCCAGAACTGTGTGTTCCCTCCTCTGCCCAGTATGGCCCGATGTTATGATTTTGGCCGGATGGTGGGGGAAGCCATCGGCAAATGGGATAGCCCACGCCGGGTGGCGCTACTGGGCACCGGTGGGCTGTCGCACGCAGTGGGTACGCCGGATATGGGCCGGGTCGATCAAGTGTTCGATAAAAAGTTTCTGGATCTCTTATGTGCCAATAGTCCGGCCATACGTGATATCACTGACGCGGAGATGGATGCGATTGGCAACGGCACGCACGAGATACGGAACTGGGTAGCCGTGGCTGGCGCGGTGTCTGGGGCCAAGGGTGAGGTGGTGATGTATGAGGATACCATGGGGTGTGGCTGTGGGATGATGCAGTTTCAGGTTGCCTAACTCCAAAACCTTGCTAAAAGACTGTCTGAGAAGTCATCCAGGCATTGCTGTTCCCTCCTTTGACCAAGGGGGGAACCAGGTTTTTCAGACAGCTTCTCAGTGTCTCTTACCCTTCGAGGGTAAGGCTTTGTCCTAGGCTCCAGGGGAAGATTGGCTTATCCAGGCTTGGGCTACCTCAAGATGGGTGGCAAACCAGACTCTCTCATGCCGCAGCATATGTTGGATGAGTTGCTCCAGCATGGCCATGCGAGAGCGCCGGCCGATTACCTGGGGGTGCATAACAATACAAAGAAAACCCCCATCAGCATAAGCTCCATCAAACTCTGCCTCCCAGATCTCGTATACCTTATTCTGGCTTGACATGCCGGTATAATAGGGCACATAGCTAAAGAGAAAATGCGCTGTATCGGTCATCTCCCAGCTATAAGGCACTTCCAGGAGGCGCCGGCCGCTCTGGGGGGTAGCTACCCAGTAGGGTTTATCATCGCCCACCAGGCTGCTGTCATAGGCGAAACCGTGATCCAGGAGGAGGTCAAGGGTATGCGCTCCCGTGTTGCCCGCTGGTGAACGATAACCTTTGGGGACTTCTCCTGTGATGCGCTGCAGGCTGTCTATGCCCTTGTGCAGCACTTCCTCTTCAACCTCGCGGCCTTTGTTGACAACATACTCATGCTCGTAGCCATGGTGGCCGATTTCATGACCAGCAGCATACATCTGTTCTACTAGGTGGGGGTAAGTGTCCGCAGTCCAGCCAGGCACGAAGAAGGTTGCCTTGAGGTTGTATTTTCTCAATAATTCCAAGATGCGAGGCACCCCGGCGCGAGCGCCATATTCGCCTCGGGACATCTGGCCTGGATAGGGTTGTCTCATAGTGCGAAACCACAGGGTCTCGGCATCAAAGTCAAAACTCAGGCTAACCGCACAGCGGTTGTCTTCTGGCCACATAAGTCTCTCCTATGATCTAATCCAAAGGTTCAATAGCCGGATGGTGGGGTAAAAGCAAATCCAGCGTTCTCCAATAACTTGGCAAAGCCAATGGTTTTAAGATCCCCGTACTCTGGCCCAATGATTTGCACACCTATAGGTAGGCCTTCCTTTCCAGGACCGGTAGGTACCACTGTGGCGGGCAGATAAGAATTGATAGCCAATCCGGCCCAAAAGATCTGCTTGAAGTAGGGCTGTGCCTCGCCATCGACCATAAGAGTACGCTGACTAAAAGGCCGGTGATCATGCTCAAAAGCAGGGGTGGCCATGATCGGCATGACAAGCACGTCGTATGCCTGGAAGAATTCATGCCAGGCCCAGCGTATGTGAGTGCGGGTTTCATTGGCCAGAGCATAGTCGCGAAAGGTGGCAACCTGTCGTCTGAGGGTCTGGGCCCGCTCGCTCTGATCGCTAGGAGTGAGGGCTGCGGCCTCAGCCTGCAGTTTGGCATAGGCATCCACTGGCTGACGGGCAGCCATAACCGCTTGTAGGAGCGTCTGATAGGCATCATGGGCCTCCTGGGGGGCAAAATCTGGCCGTGCCGTTTCATCGACCCTACCACCCGCCTCAATCACAGCCTGGGCCACAGCCTCCACTCGACTACTGATTTCTTGGCTTACTGGCGCCATGAGATCGGTTTTCCACACGGCAACCCGGTAATCGGCCAGAGATTTCTGTGATGGAGCTTGTAGGTTGAGGTGGTAGCCGGCGCTCTGGATTTCATCAGGCCCGGCCATAATGTGTACTCCCATCTCCACATCGGCAGCACTGCGCCCTAGAGGTCCAATGACCGAGAGATCAGGCTGAGAGAGAATACCCGGCAGCGCATGGCCTCGTGGTGGCAAGAGACCCCAGGTGGGTTTGTGGCCGAAAACGCCGCAATAGTGGGCCGGATTACGGATGGAGCCACCGATATCCGAGCCGGTGTCGAAACCGGTTAACCCAGCGGCCAGGGCAGCTGCCGAGCCTCCCGATGAACCACCGGGAATCCGTTCCAGGTTCCAGGGATTGTTGGTAGTGCCATAAATATCATTGTAACTCTGAAAATCTGCCAGGCCTAGCGGCACATTGGTCTTGCCGAAAACGACTGCCCCGGCTGCCTTCAGACGCTGGATCGAGAGGGCATCGGTCGCCGCAATATTGTCTTTGAATTCCGGCCTGCCAAAGGTTGTAGGCAAACCAGCCACATTGTAGGACTCCTTGCAGGTCATAGGCACACCATGAAGGGGACCCCAGCTCTCACCACGAGCAAGAGCCTTGTCGGCCTCCCGTGCCCGCTCTCGGGCGCGTTCGGCGTCCAGAACAATAATCGCGTTGATCTCCTGGTTATACTTATGTACCCGACCGAGATAGTAATCGAGAAGCTCAAGACAACTCATCTCGCGGTTCTTGAGCAATTGTGTCAGTTCTACGGCCGACTTGAATGCAATGTTGCTCATGTCCTTCCTCTCCATGGGGGCAAAGCACTCGCAAGCGCACCCCATCGGCACTTTCGGAATTGGTAGGCGAACGCTTCACCCCTACCATAGATGGTGTTGAGATCAACCTCAAGGGCTTGAGAAGTCTCGACCGCTAAGGGCTGGGTCTTTTTGCTAGGGGTCAGGCCTTTACTTAATGAGTCGCTGGCGCATGAGTTTTGCTGCTAACCAGAAAGCAGCCAGGCTGAACCCTAGCAATTCTAAGACCCAGATCACCATGAGCCAGGATACTTCTCCAATTATGAGCCCCCTGACCAGGGCAACCGCTGGCGTGAGTGGCAATGCCCAAACTATGGTCTGAATACTATCCGGCAGGCTGTGCACAGGAAAAAATACGCCGCTAAAGAGGAACATAGGAGTAAGAAATAGAGTAAAAAAATTATTCATGGTTCCAATGGTGGTTGCCGCTGCGGTTAATATCATGGAGATCGAGGCAAAAGCTGCGCCAATAAGGTAAGCCGAGGGAATAGTGAGGACCGCCAGCGGCGATGACACCAAGCCAAAGATGAGTGCTGCTACCAAGACTGCTACAGCTGTTATCACCGACCGGGTTGCCCCCCACAGTACCTCGCCCAAAACCAAATCTTCCGGCTCCAGGGGCGTAAACAGAATGGCTTCGTATACATGGTGAGTCTCCATCCGCAGGTACGCGCCATAGGTACTGTCAAGGGTAGCATGGAACATGGCATAGCTAGCCAGGACTCCAGGGGCAACAAACTGAGCATAGGTAAGCCCGTCAAAGGACTCCACATAAACTCCCAACCCAAAGCCCAGGGCAAGAAGCATTAAAAAGGGCTCAATGGCAATCCCACCGACCTCTACTTGCCAGGAGCGCAGAAAAGCATCGTAGTTGCGTTGCCAAACACGAAAGCCGCCCCAAAACACGCTATCCTGTACTTGTCTTATCATTCTTCTCGCAGTCCCCTTCCGGTCAAGAGCAGAAACACATCCTCTAGATTGCCAGAACGACGCAGGGTCTGGTAGTCCTTCAGCAGGGTGTCCCCATCTAACCGCATAGCCTCTTTCCCATAAAGACAGAGGGAATCCCCACGGTCCTCAAAATTGTGTCCATCATGTTGCAACTTATCCATAAGTTGCGTCTTGTGCTCCTGATGGACTGAGATTTCTATTACTTGGTCCCCAATGTGCTGTTGGATAAGATCCTTCGGAGTTCCTTCCACCAATATTTGTCCCCTGTCCATCACCACCAGCCGATTACAGAGAGAAGCGGCTTCCTCCATATAGTGGGTGGTGAGAAGGATGGTAATCCCTTCAACCGTAAGCGCCCGGATTTTATCCCAAACCATATGTCGGGTTTGTGGGTCTAGGCCTGTTGTGGGCTCGTCGAGTACTACAATTTTGGGTTGGTGCAGTAAGGCACGCGCAATCAGGAGCCGGCGTCGCATTCCGCCGGATAGCTCATCAACGCGATGCTGGGCCTTTTCTTGCAACTGGAATAAGTCCAGTGCTTCCCAGGCACGACAACGAGCAAGTCGCCGTGGCAGGTTGAAGAACCTGCCAAAGGCTAACAAATTCTGGATAACATTCAGGTCCGGGTCGAGGCTATCCGCCTGGGAGACCACTCCCACAATAGACTTAATGGCCCGCGCGTCCTGGGTAACGTTCTTGCCATCAACCCACAACTCTCCGGCAGTCACCGGAGAGATACAGGTAATCATCTTCATAAGAGTTGTCTTTCCCGCACCGTTAGGCCCGAGAAAGCCAAAGCACTCCCCCTGGCGAATAGTAAAACTGACATTATCTACCGCCACCACATCCCGGTAGCGCTTGGTTAATGTATGAGCAGAAATAATCCTGGGCTGGTCCATGGCCTTTTATCCTATATAGAATTTCCTACCTATATGCTCGACAAAAAGGGCCTGGTGTCAAGCCGGGGGGACTTTTCGGATGCTTCATGGTTCACTGCCCCTAATTTTTCTATGGGGTTTTCTATCATTGCTTTGGGGTATCTATTCAAATAAAAGGGTCCATAGGTCCCGTGAATCTGTTGCAAAAAAGAGGAGGATCATGTCATGACCCGCCTACTGGTAAGGGGAAAGTACCTGTTGAACCCGGCTGAGCCTGGAGAAGAAACTCACATTCTGGAAGATGCCGCAGTGGCTGTGGAGGGGGCCACTATTGCTGCGGTTGGAGGTTATAGCGAGCTGAAGAAACAGTATCCTGATCACCGTGAGATTGGCTCAAATAATCATCTGTTAATGCCGGGCTTGGTCAACGTCCACCACCATGGCTGGGGCCTCAGCTCGGTACAGCAGGGGAAGCTCGACGATGTGCTGGAACCTTGGATATACGATTTATCCGGTCTGAAATCTCCGGCCAATGTTTACCTTGATACCCTGTACGGTAACCTCAAACTCTTGGAGTCGGGGGTGACAACCGTCTTACATAGTCACTACTCCCGTACGGGAAACTACGAAGACGAAGTGAATGCCACCCTCAGGGCCTATGAAACCTCGGGCCAAAGGGTGGCGCTGGCCCTTGAAGTGCTCAACCAACACCCTTTCGCCTATGATGACGACTGGTTTATGCGGCATCTGTCGGCGGACCTGCGGAAACAGGTGGAAGCCGTTCTTGCCTCGCGTCCTGCCATCGGACGGAATGAGTATATGAACATGGTGGAGAAGTTCTACCAAGAAAAACACCAGGAGGGACCTGCCAAGGTAAAAATTCTTTATGGTCCCATTAACTCAGTGTGGACAACCTCCGACATCCTGCAAGCGATTGGTGAGCAGGTGAAGAAAGGGCGGGGTTTGCATATCCACGTGGTGGAGACTCCCTATCAGGCCCATTACTTTTTCAAGAACTATGGCAAGAGTAACGTGGCCTGGATGCACGAGTTGGACCTGCTCAGTCCCCGGACCTCCTTTGCGCATGCAGTCTGGACGACCCGGTCAGACCTTGAGCTGATGGCCAACACGGGGATCACTGTGTGCCACAATGCCAGCTCCAACCTGCGCTTGCGCAGCGGTATTGCCCCCGTTGCCTTTATGCAGGAGCAAGGGGTGAACGTGGGGATTGGTACTGATGGGGACGGTATTAACGACGATGACGATATGATCCAAGAGATGCGGCTAGTCTCCAAGCTGCATCGGCTTCCGCGGCCCCCTTCGCCCTGGGTGAATTCTCATGACGTTATTCGTATGGCGACCATTGACGGCGCCCGAGCCGTTTTACAAGAAGAGTATATTGGCAAAATCGAGTCGGGTCGGGCGGCCGATATTGTGCTGGTCAACCTCCACACCATGACCTATCCTTATCTCTCTCCCGAGATCCATATGGCTGACGCCTTTGTCTATCGGGCCAAGGGGACTGATGTGGACACGGTGATTATCGATGGGGAGGTGGTCATGGAAAATCGCCAACACCTCCGCTTCAACAAGGTCGAGGTGCTGGGACAGCTGCGTGAGGCCGCTTTGCAGGCACCCTCTGCCAAAGACCGGAAGCGGGCCGAGATGTACAGGCAATGCCGGCCGGTTTGCGTGGGGTTCTTGAATCAATACCTGGATCAGGAGTTTACGCCCCAGTATTTGTTGAACCGAATCTCCTGAGACCTGCCGGCAACAGGCGTAAGGAATAAAATCATGCCATGTTCATCTTGTTCGGTGGTTGTTCCGTTATGTGAATGGCGTTGGGGATCAGGGCTAGTTAGGGGCTGTTCCAAAAACCATACTTGCCGACCTGGTCCTTGTAGCGATTGTAGATCTCGTTCAGGCACCCGGCCTGCATGCGGAAGGGCAGTCAGGTATAGGAACCGAACACAAGCGCAACCGGCCGGCCGCGTCGGGTTGACAGTCATAAGGAGACAGGAGAATAATCCTTTAAAGATCAAACCGTAACAGAGCGGGCTATTGCAGCCTTGCGCAAGGCAGGGCTGCAGTGAGATACGCGGCAGGCTTGTCAAAGTGAATCCAACCTTGGTCGAGAAAGGAGGGAGCCCATGCAGTTTTATTGCTTTCATCTTATGCCCTGGCCCCATCTGCCGGAGGACTTTGCCGACAAAAGCAAATACCCCTCAGCCTGGGTGACCTTTTCTAACCGTTACTATGACCCAGAGCAGGGGCAGCAGCTCTATAACCGCTACCTCGATGAACTCGAGTATGCCGAAAAGCTAGGATTCGACGGGGTGTGTGTCAACGAACATCACCAGAACACCTACGGCACTATGCCCGCCCCCAACCTCATAGCCGGCATGCTGGCTCGTCGCACCAATCGGGTCAAGATTGCCATCCTGGGAAACGGCCTTCCCCTTCGCGACCACCCCCTGCGGGTAGCGGAGGAGGTTGCCATGCTTGATGTGGTGACCGGAGGTCGCATTGTTTCAGGGTTTGTGCGGGGGATTGGCTGCGAGTACTATTCTATGGGGGTGAACCCCACTCACTCTATCGAACGATTTCGTGAGGCCCATGAGCTCATCATCCGGGCTTGGACCGAGGAAGGACCTTTTAACTTTGAAGGCAAGCACTACCAGGTGCGCTATGTCAATGTGTGGCCACGGCCGCTGCAGCAGCCTCATCCGCCCATCTGGATTCCCGGGTTTGGCAGCCAAGAAACAATAGAGTGGTGTGCCCACCCCTCTCGCAAATATCCCTACCTAGCCGTGTTCATGCCAGACCACCTGATCAAGATGTTCTTTGATCTTTACCGGGAAGCGGCTCAGAGGTTTGGCTACGAGGCCTCCCCTTACCAGCTGGGCCACCTGATTCCCATCTATGTGGCGGAGACTGATGAGCGAGCCAAAGAAGAGGCCGCCGACCACGCGCTCTGGCTGTACCACAAAGGGTTGCGTCACAAGCAGGAGTTTCTGTTTCCACCCGGATATGTGACCGCAGCGTCTATGCGCCGTATCTTAGGATTTGCTGATGAGATGGATTGGGGAAAGATGTCTTTTGACGAGCTCAACGAGAAAGGCTTTTGTGTAGTTGGCAGTGTGGAAACGGTTCGTCAAAGACTGTCGGCCTACGTCAGAGAATTAGGTTTTGGCCTGCTTTTGGCGCTTCTGCAGTTTGGCGATATGCCCTATCACCGAACAGTGAAGAATATGGAGCTATTTGCCACAGAAGTGATGCCCGTCCTCAAAGCGGAGTTTAAGGGTATGCAAGAGAAATGGGCAAAAGCAGCATAGGACAGAGTAGATAAACAGGCCGTAGCACACAGTAGATAAAAGGAGGGAAAAAAGATGAACCTTGAAAATCTAGAACAAAGACTCCGGGTGTTGGAAGATATTGAGTCCATAAAAAAGCTCAAAGCCCGCTATTGTGCCCACTGTGACAACAACTACGATGCCGATGGTATTGCTTCTCTCTTTACCGAGGAGGCGGTGTGGGATGGGGGAAGCTTTGGCAAGCACAATGGAAGAGAAGCCATTCGTACCTTCTTTCGCGGGGCTCCCCAGATATTTCCTTTTGCCATTCACCAGGTGATGAACCCTATTATTGAGGTGAAGGGAGATCAGGCCACCGGGAGCTGGTACCTCTTTCAGCCCGCGACCTTGGCCGAAGGGGATCAGGCGGTATGGCTGGCAGCGCGCTACGAGGAGGAATATGTGAAGCTGGGAGGTGAGTGGAAATTTAAGCACCTTAAGGTCTTCCCGTCTTTCCTGACCCCCTATGAGCAGGGCTGGGTCCAGAAGAAGTTTGTGTAGAAGCAAAGAGGATAGCAATGGGCACAACGGTGAAATACGAACGCCAAGGGGTGATTGGTTACATTATCCTTAACCGTCCCCAAGTCCTTAACGCCATGAATGACGAGTGGCTTTACGATCTGCTGGCCATAGCAGAGAAGGCTCGGGCAGACTCAGAAGTACGGGTGATTGTGGTACGGGGAGAAGGCCGGGCCTTTTGTGCGGGAGCCGATTTGAAGGAGAGCTCTAAGCCCTATGAATTAACCGAGTACCGAGAAAAGCATATGAACCCCATGCAGGACATTGCCCGGGTGTTTCGGCGCATGGGGAAACCCGTTATTGCCCAGGTCCATGGCTATGCTGTAGGAGGTGGATGTGAGGTGGCCATGCTGGCTGATATGCGCATTGTTGCCGAAGGAACCAAATTCGGGTTTCCCGAGGTACGCGTAGGGGCTACGGTCACTTTAGGCGGAGTCTATAATCTAAGCCGTATTGTTGGCCTGGGAAGGGCGCTGGAACTTCTATATACTACGGAGCTGATTGATGCGCGCGAGGCTGAGCGCATTGGCCTCGCAAACCGGGTGGTTCCAGCGGAGCAGTTGGAATCCGCTGTGATTGAACTGGCCCATAAGATAGCCGGGCATTATCCCTTAGAGCTTGCCCTGACCCGGAATTCGGTGTACCGCGCCCTGGACACGGATTTTGATACGGCTGTGGAAGAAGAAGAGGCAGCGTCCATTATCTCGCATGCTGCCGGCACCAGAGAGAAGGGGATGGCCGCAGCCCTGGATGCCATCCAGAGGCGTAAGGGAAGGGCATAGTGACAGTTTGAGTTCTTCGGTATTTGGAGTGAGTCAAACTTCCCTCTCCCCTTTGGGAGAGGGCCAGGGTGAGGGGACAGCCCCATGGAACCACGATCGCAAGTGCTTCGGGACCGATCTCGTTATCTGCGTCATAGTCAGACTGAAGCCGAGCTTAGGCTCTGGACGCGGTTGCGTAATCGGCAACTATACAACGTCAAGTTCCGACGCCAGCATCCTATGGGTCCCTTTATCACTGACTTTTGTTGTCCTGAGCAAGGCTTAGTGATAGAGCTCGATGGCGGCCAGCATACTATGCGAGCGGAAGCCGATCGAAGGCGAAGCATGCTCTTAGCCCGAGAAGGCTATCAGGTGCTGCGCTTTTGGGACCATGAGGTGATGCAGGATATAGAGGCAGTTCTACAGCAGATTGCGGAGGCATTAAGATACCCTCACCCCAACCCTCTCCCTAGCAGGGAGAGGGAGAAGAGACGTTCACACTCAAACTTACAGAGTCGATTTTTATTCTCAATTGCTAACGCCCAAGGCCCTAGCCAAGAAGAAAGGGGCATATGGATTTTCAACTGAGTCCAGAACACCAGCGCCTTCAAGCCGTCTGCCAAAAGCTGGCTCGTGACTTCGCAACCCGAGCGTCAGCGCATGACCGTGAGGCCTCATTGCCCCGCGAAAACTATGATGCCCTGCGCCATGAGGGCCTCTTTGGCTTGACCATGCCAAAAGAATTAGGCGGGATGGGAGTTGGGTTTCTAGGCTATGTTCTTGCGGCTGAGGAATTGGCCCAGGGCTGCCCGGCAACAGCCCTCACCTTCAATATGCACTGTGCAGCCTTAGGGCTCATTATAGATGATCCCACTGTCCCTGATAATGTCAAACGGCGAGCTGCCGATCTGGCCGTTAAGGATAAGCGGCTGATTGCGGCTACTTTCTCAGAGCCAGGCACCTCTAGTCTCATTTTCTCTACCTATTTACCCACCCTGCATGCTCGGCGAGTTAATGGCGGGTATTGCCTCAACGGGCGTAAGGTCTTTGTCTCCATGATCGAAGCAGCTGATTATGTCTACCTGGTAGCTCATCCTGCAGAGACAACAAATCCTCTAGCAAGCCTGGGCCTTCTTGTATCACGTAGCCTGCCGGGACAGCGGGTTGAACGAGTGTGGGACACCTTGGGGATGCGGGCCACCTGCAGTGATACCCTGGTATTTGAGGATTGTTGGATTCCTGAAGAAGCCGTTTGTTCTGAGACCGACCATTTCTTTCGCTGGACGCAAGGCTCAGGGCAGTGGGCCTTTGGTTCATATACATCAGTATATTTGGGGGTGGGAGCAGCTGCCTACCGTCAGGCCGTTGAGACTCTGAGGAATCGGGTGCCTAAAGGCTTTACCCAGTCCCTTGCCTATCATCCGGATGTGCGGCGTCGAGTAGCGGAGATGAGTGTCGACCTAGAAGCGGCACGGTTGCTTATGTACCATGCCGCGTGGCTGGTTGATAGCGAGGGGGACACCCCCGCGACCACTGCCGCCCTCTTTCGGGCGAAGTATGTTGTTGGGGAAGCAGTAGCCCGGATTACCCGTACGGCGCTGACTATATGCGGGGCGCATGCGCTGTTCAAGACTGCTCCCCTGGAACAACTCTTTCGTGATGGAGCCTCGGCTCCTATAATGTCTCCGAGCAGTGACTCTTGCTTGTCCAATCTAGGGATGCTGGAACTGGGTCTGGATTCGCAACAAATGCTGCCACCATTAAAACGGGACTAGAGAGGGCATAGCAGCAAAGCGCAAAGGACAGGATAACTTCAGCTTAGCAGGAGGAGCATTATGGAAAACGAATGGATGGAAAAACTGGCTATCCAAGAGCTGTTTGCCCGGTACGCGCATGCTATTGACGAACTGGACCCAGAGGCGTGGGTACAGTGCTTTACGCCGGATGGTGTATTTCAGGTGGGAACCCGGGCAATGCAGGGCCAGGCGGCTCTGCGAGGATATGCTGAGGTTCATGTCCGAGAAATTCGTTGTCGGCACATGATGGGAAATTTCCTTTATGAGGTCCAGGGCGGCGAGGCGACCGGACGGGCTAGTATGCTGGCTACGCTAGCTACTCCCAGTGGGTTTAAAATCTTTGCCCAGGGTAGATATGTAGACCGGCTGGTTAAACAGTCTGGCCAGTGGCTGATTGCTCACCGGCGGGTAGAAGTCGATGGACTGGCCTCGGACCCAAAGAGGATTGTTAGCTTAGGTGATCCTGAGGTTGCCGCCCTTGTCCAGCCCCTAATTGATACTGCAGTCCGGCTTGGCAAAAAGGTGGAGGGATGATTTGATCCTGTATCAAAGGCTGAATTGGACCACAAGACATGGGCGTACTAATGTAGGGGCGATCCGCGATCGGCGATCCTTGTGATCGCCCGAGGGGAAAGGCCGTGGTAACAGGGCGAATACGAGATTCGCCCCTACAGCAGGGGATGATATCGCCCGTACCAAATCCTCTGTGGTTCGATTTAGAAAGAGGCTGATAAAGGAGGAAAAGACCTATGGCCTTGATTATTGATGCCGATGCCCATTTTGCTGAGCCCATGGATCTATGGCTGCGGTACATTGAGCCTAAATATCGTGAGCGTGCTTTCCACGTTGAGCGGGACAAGGAAACCGGGTTACAGAGGGTTATTGTTGAGGGGAAGGTTTCTCCTCTGGAGCCGCCGGAGTTCTTTAAAAACGTCCTCCCCTTGCTCATAGGCTTTGGACAGCTTGAGCGTATCCTGGATCCCGATTTCACCTACGAGAGTGGCATCCCGGCTGCATACGATGCTAGCGAGCGAGTCAAATGGCTGGATGCCGAGGGTATTGATAAACAGTTCATCTACCCCACGTGGGGACTGTTTTGGGAGGGAGATATTGAAGACCCGGAGCTGGGAGCGGCTCACTGTAGGGCCTATAACAATTGGCTATGGGAAGTCTGCTCTCCCTATACCGATCGTTTAGTACCGGTGGCCCACCTCTCTTTACGGGATGTGGACGAGGCAGTGAAAGAGCTAAGGCGCGTAACCAAGCTAGGTATGAAGGCGGTGTTTATTGGCTCGCGGCCGTTTCAGGGTCGCAGTTTTGGCCATACCTACTATGACCCCTTTTGGGCCGAGGCCCAGGCGTTGGGTATGCCCGTGGGTATTCATTTGGTGGTATGGGCAGATTATGCGGGGAGTGCCTGGTATAAAAGGGTGGCAGCTTCTAAGTTGATGTACTCTTCGATGATGACCCGGGTGGATACTCGTCTGGCGTTTACCACCATGATCTATGACGGGGTGTTTGAGCGATTTCCCCAGCTTAATGTGGTGCTAGCCGAGACTCAGAGTGGCTGGCTGCCAGAGTGGCTGGATGGTATTGACCACCGGTATAAGTACCTGGGACCTCTCTCAGGAATGAAGCACTCAGCCAACGAGTATTTTCAGCGCCAGGTCTGGGTGTCGGTAGATCCGGAGGAGCGTACGCTGCCGGCCACGGTGGAGCTTTTGGGGGCAGAGAAGTTTTTCTGGGGATCTGATATACCTCACGCCGAGGGATATCCTCATCCGGTCGAAGAAGCCAAGAAGTACCTCAAGCCCCTTGCCGAAAATGCACAGCGGAAGATTTTGGGTGAGAATGTTGCTAAGTTGTTCGGGCTGTGAGAAAAATGTGGGATAGGGGTTATTTGCGGAGAAGAGGCTAAAGGGTATCGAACTAGTGTCTAAATCAGATCACAAGACATTAGTACATTATGTAGGGGCGATCCTTGTGATCGTCCCAGGGGAGAGACCGTAGCAACAGGGCGAATACGAGATTCGCCCCTACAACAGGCAACAAAATCCCTTGTGCGGATCTCATGTGATTCGATTTAGCTTGATGACTGAGTAAAAGGAGAAATCTAATGGCCCTGCGACTTCCAACTATAGAGGATCTCCACCAGTTGGCCGCTGCCAACTACTTCGAGCTCAGCACCGATGAAGCCCAGGATTTTCTCTCTCTAATGCCTGACCTGTTCGAGTCGCTTGATCAGCTCAACCAAATGCCAGCGCCTTCCCTGCCGCTTATCTACCGAGAACGCGATCCCGGCTCTCGACCTAGCCCCCAGGACGACCCCCTCAACGCTATTATCCGCCGCTGTTCGGTCAAAGGTGCCCCTGCGGGAAAACTAGCCGGAAAAAAAGTCGGCCTTAAAGATAATATCTGCGTATTGGGTATCCCCATGACCTGTGGTTCACTCGTTCTGGATGACTATGTGGCCGATATTGACGCTACTGTTGTCACCCGCCTTCTAGACGCTGGGGCTGAGGTTGTGGCCATACTCAACATGGACAACTTTGCTTTTTCCGGCGGCGGTGCCACCAGTGCCTACCGTCCGACTCGCAATCCCCACAATTCTGAGCACTTGGCTGGGGGCTCGTCAGGGGGCTCGGCTGCAGCGCTATATTATGAGGACATAGACCTGACCATAGGAGGGGATCAGGGAGGCTCGATTCGTATTCCAGCCTCGTGGTGTGGGGTAGTGGGACTCAAGCCTACCCACAGTCTAGTTCCCTATACTGGTATTGTGGGGGTTGATGCCACCTATGACCATGCTGGTCCGATGGGCCGTAGCGTGGCGGATGTAGCCTTGATGCTGGAGGTTATTGCGGGCAAGGATCCTTTTGACCCGCGGCAGGACGAAGTCCCGGTACAGCCTTACACCCAAGCTTTGGGTCAAGATATTAAGGGGCTGCGTATTGGCGTGCTGCGTGAGGGTTTTGGGTCGCGACAGGCAGAACCCGATGTTGAAGCAGCAGTACATCGGGCTGTAAGCGCCTTGCAGGAATTGGGAGCACAAATCCAGGAAGTATCGGTTCCCGCCCATCGGCAGTCCGGAGGTATTAGCTGGGCAATGTTTAGCGAAGGCACGGCGGCTATGATGCACGGCAACGGCGTGGGCTATCACTGGAAGGGCTTGTACAATGTTAGCCTGGCAACTGCCCTGGGAAAGTCTCGCCAGGCTCAGGGTAATGACCTTCCCCCCACAATAAAAGTAGTGTCGTTAGTGGGGACTTACCTCAACCAGCGCTATCATGGGCGCCTCTATGGCAAGGCACAAAACCAGCGTCGTACCTTGCAGGCCAGCTACGATGAGGTGTTGAAACAAGTTGACGTGCTGGCCATGCCCACTACCCCTATGAAGGCCCACCGGTATGACCCGAAATTGGATCGTCGGAGCCTTATTACGCATGGCTGGAACACCGGTGGGAACACAGCACCGTTTGATATGACCGGGCATCCCTCACTGAGTATTCCGTGTGCTAAGTCTAATGGGTTGCCGGTAGGGCTCATGTTGACTGGCCGGCACTTTGAGGAAGCAACTCTACTGCGTGTAGCGCACGCTTTTGAACAAAATGTGTTGTGGGATAAAGAATAAGAAAAAGGAGGATTTTTTATGAGAGTTATTGATGGAGATGCTCACTTTATCGAGCCACTGGACCTGTTCGAGCAATTTATTGATCCGGCCTACCGGGACCGGTGCTTCCGTGCCGCAAAGGATTCCACCACGGGTGCAAGGACCCTGATTGTTGATAATAAACCGTTGAAGATCTTTGACGTGGAAGAGTTTTTAGGGGCGGTGGTAGCCTACGGTCAGAAAGAAGCTGGCCAGGATCTCAGCAACTTCGACCGCTACCTTTTCTACACTGCCGAGTGGCAGGACATGGGTAAGCGGGTGAGCTTTCTGGATGAGGAGGGGATGGAGCGCCAGGTGATCTATCCGACCATGGGTCTATCCTGGGAAGGCGGGATTGACGATCCTTATCTGGCTGATGCTCATTGCCGCGCCTATAACACCTGGGCCTTTGAGATTTGTTCCCCCTATAAGGACCGGCTCTACCCGGCAGCCCACATCTCTCTGCGGGACCCACAGCTGGCAGTACGTGAGATGGAGCGGGTGGCCAAGCTGGGGGGCCGGACAATATTTGTGGCAGCCGCCCCCATTAACGGCCGCAGCTTTGGACACCCGGACTTTGATCCGGTTTGGGCTACAGCTCAGGACCTCGACCTCAGTATTGGTCTCCACTTAGTTGGGCATGCTCACTACACGGGCAGTGAGTGGTATCAGGACCGCAACCCAGGGTTCATGTATCTCACCATGAGTATTATCCAGGACCCCCGCCAGGCAGTAACCACCATGGTATATGACGGGGTCTTTGAGCGCTTTCCCAAGCTTCGGGTAGCGACCATCGAAGCCATGGTAGGCTGGGTGGGAGAGTGGTTGGAGCGGCTTGATTACCGCTACAAGTATATGGGGCACACCTCGCAGATGAAGCGATCGGCCAGCGAGTACTTTGCCCGTAACATCTGGGTCAATGGAGATCCCGAGGAGAAGATGTTTCCACTGATTGTGCAATTTGCCGGAGACGACAAGTTCTTCATAGGCTCGGACTACCCGCATGCCGAGGGATTTGTGCAGCCGGTGCAAAAGGCGCGGGAGTCGCTTTCTGCTTTACCCGCAGCATCGGTGGACAAGATTCTGGGACAGAATGGGGGGAAATTCTACGGTATCTGACGCAGGCTGGATGATCCTGAAGAAATGGCCGCTGAGCTATCAGCGGTCAGTCATTGTCCTCCCTCATCCTCTCTGACTCTCTCCCGTGAGAAAATAGATTCCTTCCCCCTTGATGGGGGAAGGTTAGGATGGGGGTGAAATCTGCAGAGGGATGCCCGGCTGATAACGGTCGACAAATCTTGTACCAAGATGTTACGGCGGTTGAGATAATCTTGCTCATGGAAGACATGGATACGGCGGTCTAGTCGCTGGGGGGTATAAGGCAGTCACAGGCAATTCAAACATCCCCGCAAACCAGGCAAAGTGACTGTCCCCGGTAAAATGGCAGATGATTTGCCGCCGGGCACGCTCAAGAGCATTCTGCGCCAAGCTGGATTGGAGAGTTAAGGATGAGCAAACCCGTACCCTCAGTATTCGACGTCGAGCAAGAACGGCAACAACGGGCTGACGAGTTGCAAGCTGACTACGGCCCACACTGGGCAGAGCAGTACAAGCCCGGCTCGTTTGGGTGCCATGAATTATTGGACAGAACCTCACTGGTGGCTGACCTCGTAGAACAGCAGGTGCTCTCTCATCCAACCTGTGTACAGAACCGAGAGTGGTTTGCTTTAGCCGAGCAAGCAGTGGTTGCCTTGCGAGAGCTGTATCAGCAGGTGGGCGCGGTGCACTTGGACGACAAGAGCAACGGACCGGACGTGCCTAAGCCTTGAGGTACGGCCTAACTGAGCCGTTGCACCTGACCGCCGCCCGCTTGCGGATCAGGAGAACCCGAAACCCCTTGGGTGGGCGGCAGGTGACCGCCGAGCGTTAGACTGCTCGACTGAAAAATTGGACAAGATATCCGTTCAACCATATGACTGCCGTTATGGTCAGACGCGAGTGGGTTGGAGCTGGCTGGCATCCGCCAAAAGACTAGTGATGAATGCAGAAAGCGGTCAAATGTTGTATAAACGATCCGGCTGACCTGTTAGGGTAAAACTCTTGTGACTTGGGGGTTTATTGTCTAAAAGTCTAAGGCTTGTTGAATAGGTGATGACCTTGGCAAACTACAGTCTGGGCATTGATGTGGGCGGTACCTTTACCGACCTGGTATGTGCTGACGGGGCCGGCCTGCTACGGATTTGGCAGTCGGGAAGCTGCTGTTACCGACACTTGCGGTCACTCTGAGCTTCTGAAGAGTGGTTATAGGCTATATCAAAAAACAAGACCTGACCCTAATCCTCCTTGACTGGTTCCTTCCCCTTGATGGGGGAAGGTTAGGATGGGGGTGAAATCTGCCGTGGATTTATGGGTTCATGAAACCAACTGTTTACATCGAGACAAGCGTTATCAGCTATCTCACAGCGAAGCCGAGTAGAGACCTGATTGTTGCCGGGCATCAGCAGATTACGGCTGAGTGGTGGGAGCAGGTGCGTCCCCAGGTTGAATGTTTCGTTTCACCATTTGTGATTCAGGAAGTCTCAAGAGGAGACCAAAAAGTTCTCATCATTCACCTAACTGGTTATCCGAGCTTCCTCCAGGGAAAAGTATAACTCGAATCTCCCCACTACTCGTTGATTTCTTTCCCACAATGCGGACACAGTTTGGAACTTATCTTACGGTTTTGAATTTCTTCAACAAAAGCAGCACCTAGGATGCCAGTGGGTAAAGCGAACATCCCAATGCCTAAGATAGCAATGACAGCGGCCAGGAACTTGCCAGGCCCAGTCACAGGATAGGTATCACCATAGCCAACCGTGGTGAGGGTCACTATGGCCCACCACATTGTAGCTGGGATACTAGAAAAATGTTCAGGCTGTGCTTCATTCTCAGCAAAGTACATTAAGGACGATGCAAACAGAAGAAGTAGGAAAAGGAAGAATAAAGTGGTAAGCAGTTCTTCTTTTTTTGCTGACAAGATGCGACTAAAAGTCTGGAGAGCTAGAGAATATCGACTGAGCTTTGCGATACGGAAAAGTCGGAACAACCGTAAGGCTCGTATGAAAAGTAGGTCCAAATCAAGAAAAGAGAGGTAGAACGGAAGAACGGCAAGCAGGTCAATTAAAGCCAATGGCGTGAGGGCAAATCGAATGCGTCCATATACCGGGGAGGCGTAGTTAGAAGATGCTGTGCAAGACCAGATACGTAAGAGATATTCAACTGAGAAGATGAGGACAGACGCAACCTCAAACGACCTAAAGAAGAAGGGTGACATTTCATATACAAATTCGACTGTCTCTAGGACTATAGCTACCACATTGAGGACAATCAATGACAAAATAAAAATATCAAAGAGCCTACTGGTAGTATCAGCCGGAGCAGCAACTTCGAGAATCTCATATGCTCGCTTCTTCAGTTGCATATTTCTATTGGCCTTCAATGGAGCCAGAGCCATGAGCCGCTTCAATAGTAAATCAATAAGGTATTTTAGAATCAAGGGGACGCTGCGCGGGCGATTTAGAGGCCACTTGATAGGCAAAAGAGTAGACATTTGCTACTCTGATAGGGATGAGTGTGCAGCCTCATGATTTTCACCTTGGAGTCATCGAAGGTTTCTACGGCAAATCCTGGAGCTGGCAGGAACGAAATGACTACGCTGATTTCCTGAAGGATAATGGTTATGGCTTCTACATTTATGCGCCCAAAAACGATCCCTATCTCAGAAGGCAATGGCAACAGCCTTGGCCTGAGGAAGTTGCCAGCGAGATTGCTAGGTTGGCGCACACCTGCCGAGAAGCAGGTGTGTTATTTGGCCTTGGACTTAGTCCGTATGAAATCTATGTGGATTATGGAACCCAGACTAAGGCTAAGCTTCATGCGAAAGTAGCCGCGCTGAACGAGCTGAATCTCGACATTCTCTGTGTGCTGTTTGATGACATGCGAGGCGATATCCCAGACCTAGCCAAGCTACAAGCCGAAGTCGTTCATGAGGTTATTGCAGCTAGCACCGCAAGATCGTTTGTGATGTGCCCGACTTATTATTCTTACGATCCCATCCTGGAAAAAGTATTTGGGGCTATGCCCAGCAACTATCTGCAGAACATTGGCCGGTTGCTTGATCAGAGGGTTGACGTTTTTTGGACTGGCCCCAAGGTTTGTTCATCTGACTATCCTGCCTCACATTTGCAAGAAGTCGCCGAGGCTCTCAGAAGAAAACCCTTCCTGTGGGATAATTATCCGGTGAATGACAGTCCTCAGGAGTCGAATTATCTCCATCTTAGGGCCTTCCAGAATCGTCCCGCTCATTTGAGGGATTTGCTGGCTGGGCATGCCGTCAATCCCATGAATCAGGCCTGGCTTTCCCGTATTCCACTGCGAACTCTGTTGCCAAGCTACCAGTTAGGTGGGGCGTACGAACCGGAACAATCTTTTTTACAGGCTTGCCTCTTGTTGTGTGGAGAAAAACTAGGAGAGTGTATTAGCAGAGATATCTCTATATTTCAGGATCAAGGACTGCAAGAGCTGGATGAAGATCGGCGCCGGGAATTAATCAAAAAATATCTATCATTTGGCGAAAATTCTTATGCGGAGGAGGTCGTTTCGTGGCTTAGGGGAGAGTACGCATTTGATCCTGCAGGCCTAACAGAGTAGCTAGGGGAGGGGGCAGGCGAACTCATTCATTAGCGAAATTGGCGTATATATCCCTGGTAGTCCGTGAATATTTAGGGTCAGGTCTTTAATATTGACAAATAGATAGAAAATAAGCTAACTGTTCTGCATGACTAGACCTTTGCGGATAGAATATGCTGGAGCCCTGTATTATGTGACCTCCAGGGGTAATGCTAAGAGGCAGATCTTTAAAGACAATAAAAACCGAGAGTCTTTTCTTGACATCCTGAAGAAGGTCAACGGCCGATACCACTGGCTCTGTCATGCCTATTGTTTAATGGATAACCATTACCACCTGATTATAGAAACCCCAGAGGGGAATCTGTCTAAAGGAATGAGGCAGTTAAACGGAATCTATACCCAGAACTTCAACCGGAGGTATCGGAGAGTTGGACACCTATTTCAGGGTCGGTACAAAGCCGTTCTTGTCCAGAAGGAAAGCCACCTTCTCGAGATTTGTCGCTATGTGGTATTAAACCCTGTGAGAGCAAAGGTTGTGAAGAACCCCAGGGAGTGGGAGTGGAGTAGCTACCGAGGCACTGCGGGCGTAGAAAAGCCTCATTCTTGTCTTACCACGGATTGGATTTTAGGGCAGTTCGGAAGAAATCGAGGGGAGGTGGGGAAGAGGTATAGAGAATTTGTGAGGACTGGCATAGGGGCAGAATCAATCTGGAGCAAGGTTAGGGGGCAAAGCCTCCTTGGGAAAGAGGATTTTGTAGAAAGGTTGATTGGATATGTAAGAGGGTATGAGGATATCGAAGAGATTCCTAAAAGCCAGAGATATATGACCAGACCCAAGCTTGATAGTCTATTGACAAAGAGGGTGTTGGTTGACAGGAACAAGAGAGATAGCAGGGTAGTAGAGGCGGTGGAGCGATATGGATATAGCCAGAAGGAGGTGGCCGATTATTTGGGGATGCACTATTCCACCATAAGTAGACTAGTGAACAAGAATAATTGAATCACATCAAGAAACAAGACTTGACCCTCAATCCACAGAGGTTATTTCAATGTGAGGGAAGCTATCTCTTTGGAAAGGAGTATACTGATGCTTACATTTATGAAATCGCTGGACTCCCAGACCTATGCCCTCATGCGCCTTGTAGCCGGACTGCTTTTTCTCTGGCACGGTGCTCAGAAGCTCTTGGGGTTCCCGGCACCGCTTCCCGATGGAGTGCCTGCCTTTATTATCTATGGGGCCGGTCCCCTCGAACTGATCGGTGGTATTCTGGTTATGATTGGTCTTTTTACTCGCTGGGCGGCTTTTGTTTGCAGCGGCCTTATGGCAGTAGCCTATTGGATGGCCCACGGAACCAAGGCGCTTTTCCCCATTGTGAATCAGGGAGAACTCGCAGCGCTTTACTGCTTTGTGTTCTTGTTCATTGCTTCTCAGGGTGCGGGAATCTGGAGTGTAGACGCTGTGCGGGAGAAGTAAGCTTATTGTTATAGGGAAAGGATAAAATGTCAGCATCAACCAATGGAAGAAGGTGGACCACAGAATACCCCGAACTGGGAACCGACCCCTTACCCATCGAACCCTATGTTTCACCCCAATATTTTGCCCTAGAGCGCGAGAAAATTTTCCAGCGCGCCTGGCTCTGCACAGGGAGAAGGGTAGAAGAAATTCCTCAGGCTGGGGATTATTTTGTTCAGGATGTTAGGGTGGGTAATGCTTCCGTTCTTATTGTCCGCGGCAAGGATGGGGTCATCCGCGGGTTTCACAATGTGTGTAAGCATCGGGGTAATAGAGTTGTTTGGGATACGCAAGGCTCCTGTTCAGCGGGGTTGACCTGCAAATTCCACGGCTGGACTTATACTGCAGAGGGAAAGCTAGTCGGCGTGCCGGAAGAGGACATGTTTTTTGACTTTAAGAAAAGTGAACATGGTCTGACCCCGGTAGCCACAGACACCTGGGAAGGGTTCATTTTTGTTAATCTGAATCCCCACCCCAAAGAAACCCTGCACGAGCACTTGGGCGAAGTGGTTGACCTGCTGAGGGGATATCCCTTCAATGAGCTGCCTGTCTGCTGGTCCTATACGGCAGAGCAGAAATGCAATTGGCGGCTTCTGCGCGATTCCCAGTTGGAATCGTATCATGTCAAGTTTCTTCATCGACGCGCCCTTGCTGGGATGATGGCAAATAAAGAAAATCCCTCGGTGCATGTCCTTGATGTCAAACTCTTTCGCCACCATAGCATGATGTCCTTCTACGGTGACCGTCGGAACTATAAGCCTACTCCCCTGGAGGTGCTTGCTACCCAATATGGGACAACCTTGGGCAAAGTAGTCGATGTCTCCGATATTAGCCAGTGGCCCGTGGGTTTAAATCCCACCCGGAGCTCGCATTGGTCCTTTGATTTATATTACATTTTTCCCAATTTTCACCTGGTGATCCTGAGTCCCCGCCTGTTTGTGGCCCACACCATGTGGCCAGTCACAGTGGATCAGTCGGTTTGGAACGCCAGAGGGTACCGCCCTCGCGCAGGTAGTGCCGCGGAGTGGGTTAGCCGGGAATATAGCAAATGCTTTACTCGTGATGTGTGGTTAGAAGACGGAAGTACCCTTGAGAACACACAACTCGGTATCACTTCTGGGGGGATCACCCATTATCCCCTACAGGATCAAGAGGTGCTGATCCGGCATGCTCATAAGGTTGCGCAAGACTGGATAGGCGGCTGATCGAGGGGTCCGTAGGAAATAGGGGGTGTTTTATGCCCAACCAGCTGTTGCCGGATCAGTTTAAAGACCTTGAGCCTTTTGTTAGTCCCTGGGCATTAGCAACAGAAACAGAGCGTAACCGGAAAAGACTGTCGAGCCCCATGGAAGAGATTCAGGCTTTTTATAATGCCATGATGCTGCGCATGGAGGCCGTGATGGAGTATCTCGGTCAGTTTCCACTTAATGAGAAGCCTGAGAAGGCAGGTAAAATGCCTGAGGACGCCAGGCGGCTGTTTTACCTGGCCCTGTCCCTGGCTGAGGTTGCGCCTGCAGTAGAATTGTATAACCAGCCGGGAGTCATTGACGGATTTGATCCCGCCCGGTTTGTCCCTGACCATGAATTGAGTAAGCAATGAAATCCTCTTGCAAGGGGGCCATCTGCACAAGCAGCTGGCCCTTTTTTATTCTAGGCAGTAGATATGGGTATGTGCTTCATCAACTTCTAATGAGATTATTATGCCGCTCAACCAATCAACCAAACAGATGAAAGGAGGAAACCCATGGCACTACGACCGCCAACAGCAGAAGATCTTCGCAAGATGGCCGCAGCCAACTACTTTGAGCTGAGTGCGGACGAACTTGCTGACTTTCAATCCCTCATGCCCGATATGTTTACCTCGCTTGACCAACTTGACCAGATGCCAGCAGAACCCATGGCTATTACCTACCGGGAGCGTGATCCTGGCTCTCGACCTAGCCGGCAAGAGGACCCCCTTAATGCCATTGTGCGTCGTTGTTCAGTCAAAGGGGCAGCTTCAGGCAAGTTGGCTGGCAAAAGGATAGGATTGAAGGATAACATCTGTGTGGCTGGCCTGCCCATGACCTGTGCCTCTCTGGTGCTGGAGGGTTATGTGGCAGACATGGATGCTACTATTGTGACCAGGCTTCTGGACGCTGGCGCGGAGATTACGGCCATGCTCAACATGGACAATTTTGCCTTTTCTGGAGGTGGGGACACCAGTGCCTATGGTCCTACGCTTAATCCCCACAACCCTCAGCATTTGGCCGGAGGATCCTCAGGCGGCTCAGCTGCGGCTCTGTATTATGACAATATTGACTTGACCATTGGTGGAGATCAGGGAGGCTCTATTCGTATTCCTGCCTCCTGGTGTGGGGTAGTAGGCCTGAAACCTACCCATGGTCTAGTTCCCTATACTGGGATTGTTGGTATTGACCCAACGTTTGACCATGCGGGTCCCATGGGGCGCACAGTGGCTGATGTGGCCTTAATGCTAGAAGTTGTTGCTGGCAAGGATCCGTTAGACCCACGGCAGGGCGAGGTGCCGGTTCAGCCTTATACTCAAGCCCTGAATAAGGATATCAAAGGGTTACGCATTGGTGTGGTACGTGAAGGCTTTGGCTGGGAGAAATCAGAGCCGGATGTTGAGGCGGCGGTGCATCGGGCCATAAGTGCTTTACAAGAGATGGGGGCACAAACCCAGGAGGTATCGATCCCCGCCCACCGGGAGGCTGGAGGCATTGTTTGGGCCCTCATTGTTGAGGGTGCAGCAGCTGCAATATATGGCAACGGTGTGGGATATCACTGGAAAGGCCATTACAATGTCAGTCTGGCAAGCGCCTTGGGGAAATTTCGCCAGGCTCAGGGAAACGATCTTCCCCCCACAGTGAAGCTGGTGCTGCTGATCGGGACTTACCTCAACCAGCGTTATCATGGCCGTCTCTATGCTAAGGCCCAAAACCAGCGCCGGGCCTTGCAGGCCAGCTACGACCGAGTACTGGAGCAGGTAGATGTACTGGCCATGCCTACGACACCAATGAAAGCCCACCGGCATAACCCGCAAATAGATCGCCGGGGCCTGATTACCCATGGCTGGAACACAAGCCCGAACACAGCACCCTTTGACATGACCGGGCATCCCTCTTTGAGTATTCCTTGTGCCAAGTCCAACGGTTTGCCCGTGGGGTTGATGTTAACCAGCCGGCACTTTGATGAATCAACGTTGCTGCGTGTGGCGCATGCTTTCGAACAAAACGTTCCCTGGGAGCAATCATAAGAATGGGTTTTACTGCAAGGAGGAGACCAAGATGAACCTTGAAGAGATGACCAAACGGCTAGAGACCTTGGAGGACATTGAAGCTATAAAGAAACTCAAGGCCCGCTATTGTCTCTATGTGGATAAGCGGGATGAGGAGGGCTTTGTCTCTCTCTTTACTGAGGATACGGTGTGGGACGGAGGGAGATTTGGCCATTATGAGGGACAAGCGGCAGTCCGCAATTTCTTCCGTGCTATTCCCGAGGTGCTGTCCTTTGCTGTGCACTATGTCATGAATCCTGTTATTGAAGTGCAAGGAGAGAAGGCCACAGGAGAGTGGTATCTTTTAGAGCCGTGTACCATGGTCGAGGGTGATCAGGCTGTGTGGGGAACGGCACGGTATGAGGAGAAGTATGTGAAGGAGGGAGGGGAGTGGAGGTTTAAAGAGATAAAGCTCATTCCTGTTTTCTGGAGCCCCTATGAACAGGGGTGGGTCAAGAAGAAGTTTGTGCAAGAGTAGAGGCCCGAGGCTTGCCGGTTGGCCTGTGAATCGCCCGCTATAGTAGGGGCGGGTTTCAAACCCGCCCCTACTCATCCAGCCCGGCAGCATGACGCCCCGCCGCTGGATCGCCAGCGGCATAGTACACTCCGCTGGCGGGGTCGGCATACAGCATGACCGGAAAGGCAATGGGCCCGCCCCTGGCCTCGATCTGGTGGCCGCGCCGGGCCAACTCGTTCCGGACACCCTGGTCAACCTTATTGGCGATGGTTAACGATCCTCCCCGGATAAAGGTCTGCTCGCGCTTGGGGTTGGGATCGAACGAGTCCTGGTGGTGCGCGGTAGCAAAACGCGGCGCAGTTACCGCCGCTTCGGGCTTCATGCCGAACTCGATGAAGTCGAGCAGCAGGTTCAAGGTCACCTGATCCTGCAAATCCCCGCCGGCAACGCTGATTGCTAGCACCGGCCGGCCATCCTTGAGCACCAAAGTGGGAGTCAGCGTGATGCGTGGGCGCTTACCGGGCTGGATGCAGTTGGGGTGCCCCGGCGTGGTGTTGAGGCTGCGCAAGCGATTACCATAGCTGACACCCGCCCGACCACTGCCTCCTCCGTGGTACACATTGGCGCTGGGCGTAGCGGACACCACATTACCCCAGCGGTCGGCAACCACACAGGTCGTTGTGCCGCCCACTTCTGGCCGAAATACGCTCGGCTCCTTCAGCGGCTTCATGCTGTACGGGTCTCCCGGCCGGGCTTCCTGCGAAGCCTTACTCATATCGATCAGCGGCCGACGGGTCTCGGTGTAGGCATCGGAAAGCAACGCTGCTAGCGGCACTTCAACAAAGGCCGGATCTCCGTAGTATTCGTCGCGGTCGGCCATTGCCAGTTTGAGAGCCTCGGCCACCGCGTGCACATAGTCCGCCGAGAAATGCCCCATACCCTTCAGGTCAAACCCTTCTAGCAGGCGCAGCGCTTGGCACAGGTATGGCCCCTGGGTCCACGGACCGCACTTGTATACCGTGTACCCCCGATAGTCTACTGACACCGGATCCTCAATCAGCGTCTTGTGGGCCGCTAGGTCCTCCCGGCGGAGAAAACCGCCCTGCTCAATGTAAAACGCCTCCAGATCTTCGGCAATATCATTGCGTTGTGGGTTGCGCCCATAAAAGCGATCGGTGGCCGCCTGCAAGCGCTCCTCGCGGCTGCCGCCAGCAAGCTGTTCTTCCTCGACCATCCGACGTAGGGTGACCGCCAGGTTAGGGTGCCACGCCTCTTTCCCCGCATCGAGTAAAGCCAGGGCCGGGGCAACGATTTCCTCGAAGGTCTTGGTGCCGTAGTGCTGCAACGTGGTGATGCACAGATCGACCACCGAAGGCACCGGCGCCATCTTGATGTCGGCGTTGGGGATGCCATTTTTCATGTACCAGTCAATGGATTTTTGTGAGAGTGGCGCGCGTCCCTGGCCCGAAAGCGATTTCACTTCCCTCTTTTGGGCGTCGAAGATAAGGACCGGCACTTCCCCGCCAATGGAGCAAGCGCCGTGGTCCGTGACATTGAGCGCCAGGATGGTGGCCACGGCCGCGTCAGCGGCATTCCCGCCCCTGTCTAGGATCTCAATCCCCGCCGCTACGGCCTCGGCGGCCCCGGCCGCAACAACCCCTGTCTTGCTGGCGGCTTTCCAGCCGATCTGTTGGGAACTTGTATCTTGCATAGTTATTTCTCCTTCCGGGAGTTGGTCTTGCACTTGTTGGATGCCGGCATGGCCTTACTAAGTAGCCTTCGACTGTGTCCCCAATCTTATCACAGCGAGCGCCAATCGGCATGCTGCTCAAAAGTATGGATCACAATGGTTGCATCAATGGGCGGGATGTAGCCTTCGAGAGTACGGGTCCCATTCATCATGGGCACGCCTGCTAGCATCACATTGTCCTTGAGAACAACTGTGCGACCCTGAAGCTTGCCGTCGGAGGCCCCGGTGACACGCGTCTTCACATACCAGGCATTGAGAGGATTGTCCTCAGGTGCCGGTCGCTCTCCAGGCGTGCGCGGATAGCGGACCTGTGGCAGTTCGTCGGGCAGATCATCCAGGGTAGTAAAACCCTTCAGAAGAGATTCCACCAGACCGTGATAGGAATCCACATCTTTGTCTGTGATATGAAGGCCGAGGTCTTCGGCAATGGCTTTGATCTCGTCCGAAGTCAGTGTTGTAATTCCCATATGATTTCCTCTGTCAGCTATAGGCAAGCTAGCGGCTTGCCGCTCAGGGGCACGGCTCTCACTCAGATGCTCTCATGTTCACTGAACACCGCCACGGAAGCCGCGTCTTCTGCAGCGGACCGCTATGCGTGCCTTTGCCCGAACTCACTTATATCGAAGTCATCAATAGTTATGCTCTCCAGATACAATGTATCCGGGCTAATGTCCTGCTCATGCGGCCACTGGACCGTCCCAAAGGCGATGCTCACTTCTTTGAACCAGCCCCGAAAATTATGCCCCCGATAATCGTGCTTCGCGAAGATCAGCCCCGTTCAGCCAACTCTCGTACAAGTTGATGTGAAGACCTGTGAAAACGTCATATCCATGCACGAACAGCAGGGTCAGCAGGCTTTGTATCTCCTCCGAGGGTTGTGACGAGTGCTTTTTTTGATACTCGTTGTCTCTTGTAGTACGGCGGATATGAGCACAGAGAATGTCCAGAACCGTCTGTTGCAACGACTCGGTGTCCTGCGCCAGATGAAAGAGCTCATAGGCGCCGCCCAGGCGCACGGATTCCGACTCATTCCCCAGGTGTTCAATGGCGCTTTTCAGACGTTCTTGCCGCTGTCCCTGTTCAGTATTCCGGTTGGCTATTGCTTGTGCCTTTGCAGCGTCGGCCTGCGCTCTTGAGGTCTCTTCCATCGCCTTGGCACGCTTGTTGGCGATAACGGCTTGCAGCATAAGCACGAGGCCGGTTATAGCGATTCCCAGGTATTTCAGGACTTCGCTCTTCTTGGACAAGCCTAAAAATTGGGAAATGGGCTTCCAATCACGAAACGCGACGAACAGAAGAACCCCCACCAACAGAACAATCAAACTGCCAAGACAGCACGTCCAGAAGCCTGCTTGCCGGGTTCGGGTGATAATGCACCTTATTGCCGTTTTCATCTCTTACCTATCGCCTGCCAGATTGATTGCCAGCAGTTCTCTCAACGCCTCATCGTTGGATATGCCAGCATCCCACTCATAGGCATCTGCGACAGCAGCGTCGAGTTTCGCATGCGCGTCGGCGAGCCACTGCGGGCGGGCGTTGTAGAGGTTGGTCAGGGTGCGTGCCTTGAGTTCTCTGGCCGCCGCCTCGTCACGGGCCACAGGGCGCTTGGGATAGCCGGGAACCGGCTCGTCAGTCCATTCCAGCCATTCGGGCGGGTTGAGCCAGCGGTCGCGGAGTTCGACCAGCCGCCGCGCGGCCTCGGCAATGGCGGCGGCGCGCGGGTCGTCCGCATACGTCAAAGCGGGAATGTCAGGCGACAGCCCTTCGGGAAAAGGGAAGGTCTCGAAGGTGGTGGTCGGGGTGTAGCGCGGGTCGTTGCCCACCCCGAGCCATGTGCCGAGCCGCAGCGACCACGCCTCGTGAAAGCGGCTGTGCAGGATGCCGAAGGTCGTGTTGTCGTCGCGGGCGATGACGATCAATTGATGGTCGGGGCAGACGCGGGAATCGCACCAGACGAACAGCCGGTGCTTTGCGACCGTCGGCGTGGCGATGTAGCGTGACAGGCCGTTGAGCGCCCGCCACATGGCGGGACGGGGACACCAATGCTGCCACCAAAGCTCTTGAATGCCTTTGACCTTGCTTTTCTGTCGCATTGGCCAAACGTGCTCCCGGGCATGCGCAAAGGGTGTTTCGTACAACGTTGCGTCGGCTTCGGTCATGGCGTCACCGAAGTCGATGACCCACTTACCTGACGGGCGCCGCGTTACATCCATGCCGTTTATCCAGGGCTTGAGCACATCGGCGTTAGGTCGCCCGTTCGGGTTGGCAGGCAGGCAAAGCCATTCCCGTGCCAAGTCACCAGGTATGTCGAATGGACCGGATTTCTGATCGCCAACGAATGCGCTATTGCGATTGCGCAACGACTTCTTGGCCTTGGTCAGATCGGCAACCCCGGCGGTCAAATCGACGTTAATCGGCGAGACTTGTTTGCCGTCCAGGCAAGATGGCAAGTCGTGATTCTTTTGGGTGAAGCAGACAAGCGACACCCGGACAGCGGCACCGTCAACCGTCCATTCCTCGTCCGACCAAGCGTTGAAAATGGCGCCCTGTTCGACAACGCGGTCGAGCACGGCTCGGTTCTTGCCGCCCCGTATCGAGTTTGTAGCGACGAAACCAGCACGGACAATCTGACCTTGTGCAATCGATGCCCCGGCCTTGTGGAACCAGTAGCAAACGAGGTCTGCAAACGCGGGGAGCGAGCCTTTGTAGACGCGGCGCAGACTGTCCGTATAGTCGTTTCCAAGGACCCCGCGCATAAATTTACCGCCGCAAAACGGAGGGTTACCCACCACCACATCCGCTACCGGCCACGCCGGTTCATCGCCCTCCGGCGACAGCACCGCGTCCCGACACTCGATGGTGTCCAGCGGCTTGAGGATCGGATCGCGGGACCCGGCAAAGCCGTTGCGACGCATCCACTGGATTTCACCGACCCACACCGAGACGCGGGCCAACTCCGCGGCATACGGGTTGATCTCGATCCCCCGGACGTTGGCCGGGCCGACTGCGGGGAACGCGCGCTGAAGGCCCATCGCCTCGGCATCCAACTGCACCCGATGCTCCAGATCCTTGAGTGCATGGAGGGCGAGATACAGGAAATTGCCCGAACCGCAGGCGGGATCGAGCACCGTGAAAGCACGCAGCCGCTTGAGGAACTCACTCAGCAACCGCTCGGCCTCCCGGTGCCGTCTGGTCTGAGCGGCGGTGGACTGGGCAGCGGCTTTCCTTTCCAGGCTGTCCGCGATTCGGGCTTTCGCCGTCTCCCACTCGGCCAGCCAGGGACGAATCACCACCGGCTCGATGATCCGCATGACCTTGTCGCGGTCGGTGTAATGCGCGCCAAGCTGCGAGCGCTTGCTCGGATCGAGACCGCGCTCGAATAGCGTGCCCAGGATGGAGGGGTCGATCTCCGACCAGTCGAGTGCCGATGCCCTGAGTGTGGTTTCAATCTCTTCTTTGTTCAGCGGCAGGACGGCATCGTCATCGAACAGCCCGCCGTTGAACCAGTCAACCGTCTCAAAACCGACCTCACCGCCGGTTGCCATGGCTCCAAATAGGGTGCGAGCCATGTTGCTAAACCTCTCTGGCCGAAGGCGCGCCCGTTCCAACATGCGTGTAAACATATTGTCGCGCAGCAGGCCGACGTCCTCGGCAAACATACAGAAGACGAGCCGGTTGACAAAATGGGCCACCACCTGCGGTTCGTGACCACGCTCTCGCAACGACTGCGCCAGCAATGCGAAAGTCGCCGCGGCGCGCTCGGTCAGCGCCTGTCGGCTCTCGCCCGGCCGCAGCCGCTCGGGATCGGACATCGCCCATTTGAGCTTGTTGCGGGTGGCCGCGTCGGCGAGATCGTCCAGGGCGAGCTCGTGCGTTGCGCTCACACTGTTGGTCCAGTTGGTGCGGATGCGGAACCGCGCCATGTCCGAGACGATCAGCAGCGGCGGGTTCTCCAGGGCGAGCGCGTATTGCCGCAACTGATTGAAGGCCGCGTCGAGGTCGGCGTGCTTGCCCTTGTACTCCCAGGCGAAGTGATGCCGTTTCCACACGTCGGCCCAGCCGTCGCCGCCGGTATCCTTGCGCGCGCCGCGCTCGAAACAGTACCGATCGCCCGTCGGGTCGGCCTCGGCCGGCGTCGGCTCATCCAACAGCCGGCACAGGTCGATGAAATGCTCCTGCGCCGCTGAGCGCTCCTTGAGTTCCGAGGCACGCCACTTGGCAATGAAGGCACCCGGCGTCATGGCATCGACCGCGTGGACACATCGTGGCAGGGATGGCATCCGGCGTGTTCACGTATATCGGCAAAGTCCAACTGTTCCCGGCTCCGTTGTTCTTCCAAGTTCGGAGCTCTCCGTCAGCGAGTATTATTCTTTTTATTCCCAATCCCCATACCGTTCAATGTCTTCTTTCGCCCACTCAACTGGATTCTCCGGCGCCTTGTCCTTCGCCTGTTCGTATAGTCGCTTGACTTCCTCCAAGGCTCGCTCCGCCTGGGAAGGCTCACTCGGCTCGTGTTCATAAGCCAACACAACCAGAGCTGTAAGACCGACGATTATTGGACCGCTAAATCTGCTTTTCATGGGCTGACGTTTGTTCCTGGTTGTCGGCATAAACTGGTTGTCGGCATAAACAGCTTGTCGAACTCAGAAGAAGCGGTTCTCCGGGCGAGGCAGACCAAGATTCTCGCGCAGCGTAGTCCCTTCGTATTCGCGCCGAAACAGCCCACGCCGCTGCAGTTCCGGCACCACTCGATCAACGAAGTCGTCGAGCCCTCCCGGAAGATAAGGAAACATAACATTGAACCCGTCGCAGCCTCCCGTAACCAGCCACTCCTCCATCTGATCGGCAATCATAGTAGGGGTGCCAATCAGCTCCAGGGTGCTGAAGCTGCCGCCTACATACTGGGCGAGTTGTCGGACGGTCATGTTCTCTTGCTTCGCCATGTCCACCAGTTTCTGCCGCCCGCTCTTGCTGGCATTGCTTTCCGGGATATCCGGCAGCGGACCATCCAGGTCCAGGCCGGACACGTTGTGGCCGAGCAGGACAGACAGAGTGGCAATGCCGCTATCCGGATGCACCAGGCTATCCAGCCGCGCCTTCTTGGCGCGCGCTTCGGCCAAGGTGTCGCCTACTACAACAAAGGCACCCGGCAAGATCTTGAGGTGTTCACCGGGCCGTCCGTACGCCTGCATTCGGCCTTTCACATCGGCGTAGAAGTGCTGCGCGTCACCGAGGTTATTTTGGCTGCTAAACACGGCCTCTGCCGTCTCAGCAGCAAGCTGGCGTCCAGCCTCTGACGCCCCGGCCTGTACAATGACTGGCCAGCCCTGAATGGGGCGGGCAACGTTTAGCGGTCCCCGAACGGAGAGATACGGCCCCTTATGGTCCAGCACATGCAGCTTATCGGGGTCAAAATAGGTGCCCGTCTCAACATCGCGGATAAAGGCGTCGTCTGCCCAGCTGTCCCACAGGCCCGTGACTACATCGAAGAACTCGCGCGCACGACGGTAGCGTTCCCCATGCTCCAGGTGTTCCTCGATCCCAAAGTTCAAGGCCTCGTTCGGGTTGGCAGAGGTGACAACGTTCCAGCCGGCACGCCCTCCACTGATATGGTCGAGCGAGGCGAATTTCCGCGCAACATGATAGGGCTCGTTATAGGTGGTGGAAGCAGTGGCAACCAGCCCCAGATGCTCGGTCACCGTGGCAAGCGCCGGAAGCAGCGTCAGCGGATCGAAGGAAGTGACCGTTGCACTGCGCTTCAGCGCCTTCATCGGCATGTTCATCACAGCCAGATGATCAGCCATGAAAAAGGCGTCGAACCGTCCGTGCTCTAGAGTCTGGACGAAACGCTTGTAGTGGGCGAAATTGAAGTTGGCATCCGGGAAAGCCCCGGGATAGCGCCATGCGGCGGTATGAATGCTGACAGGTCGCATGAACGCGCCCAGTCGCAGTTTTCGTGAGTGAATCATACAACCTCCGTTCCGTTCCAGTAATGAGAGTCAGAGTAACAGATCAACCGTCAAGGGCCATCCCGGATAACATTTCCCTACAATCGTTAGAACTAATGCCTTCTTCATCCCCCCTGAACCAGGTCAAGCGAAAATTGATTGCTAGGAGGAACGAGCTGGCTAACATAGATTCTCAAATATTTGGATGTATCTTATGCCACTCGGTTGCGCGCTCGTAAGCATGACCGACCTGACACAGCAATGATTCTGATAAGTGCTTGCCTACGAACTGAAGGCTCAAAGGCAACCCTTCACTGTTCATTCCACACGGCACGGATAGAGTTGGCGCGCCGTTGAAGTTGAACGGTACCGTGAACCGTTGGAGCTTAGGTTCGCGGCTTTCTGGCATAGGGCCATATAGTTCCTCTGGCTTGACCGGGTGTGGCGGCCCGGCCGTCGAAGGGCAGGCAAGTACATCTATCTGCTCAAATACACGTCGGAGATAGCCCGTGCAGGCGGCTCGCAAGTTGTTGGCTTTGACATACTCCGCTCCGGTAACTTTCGCCCCCATGTCGAGCCAGCCTCGAAACCAGGGGCCATAGTTGTCTCTTTGGGATGGGTAGGTCGCTTCGTGGGCGGCCACCGCCTCAGCCGAACACAAAACAAGCCACGCGGCTATATACTGATCCATGTCAGGCAGTTGCACCTTGACGATTTCAGCGCCAAGATTTTCCAGAACCTTTACTCCAGCTAACACTGCCTCGGCGAGTTCAGGGTCAATGTCCTTGGTTGCGTATTGCTCATCTAACCCAATACGAATGCCCTTGATACCCTTGTCTATCCCTTCGAGCATGTTGGGTATCGGAGCCGGCAGGGAAGTAGGCTCATTGGGGTCAAAACCTGAGATTGCCTGAAGTATAATCCCTGCATCGGCCGTGCTTCGAGTCAGAGGCCCAACATGGTCTAGCGATTCAGCAAGAGCCAACACACCATAGCGGCTGACTCTACCCCATGTGGGTTTGAGACCCACTGTGCCACAGGCAGCAGAGGGGAAGCGAATCGAACCTCCTGTATCGCTGCCAAGAGAGCCAAAGCACAGACCTGCCGCTGTTGCTACGCCTGAACCACTAGATGAAGCGCCCGCCCATCGTTCAGCGTTCCAGGGGTTGAGGGGAATTGCGAATTCGGGATGATAGCCGCCCATTGCTCCTTCAGTAAGGTTGAGCTTGCCCAGCAACACTGCCCCGGCCGATTCAAGCCTTGCTACTACAGTGGAATCGAAGTTAGGGACATGATTAGCCAGTACTTTGCTGCCGCCCATTGTGCGGATGCCCTTGGTGAAGCATAGATCTTTGACGGCTATAGGAATTCCATGGAGTGGCCCTCGATATGTGCCCAAGGTTATTTCTTCCTCAGCCCTCCTGGCAGCAGTCATTGCGTGGTCTGCCATGACTGTGGCATAGCTTTTCAACCGACTATCCAGTTGGTCTATACGCTCCAGCGATTTTGTAGTAACCTCCACAGGCGATAACTGTTTCGACTTTATTAGCTCAGCAACCTGGGTAATTGTTTTGAGATAAAGTGGCGTTTCGCTCATTCTCTTACTCCTAACAGCACTTCGACTGCCTAACAAAACTCATAAACACTGCAACTTCTTCCCGTCTAAGCCAGAACCGCAGAAGAGCTAGCCGAAGGGCTAGCCGAAGAGCTACTTGTTGCCCAAAACGTGCTGAACTTTAACACCTTTATCGACCAGCTTTCAAGCTCTGGATTACTCCTGTTAGATTGTACAATCTTGCTGCTTAACACCCCCCACTCTATAGACCCACATCATCATAAGCGGTCGGCTGGGCTATGAATTCCTCTCTCCGTGGGGAAAACTCTCACGCCAGTGTACCGTCGGGATGAAGAGCGGGATTAAGAGAAGCTTGGGGGTGCTCAAGGAAAAGCTTGAGAAAGACCGGGGAAAAGGCTATCAGAGAGGTGTTGAGCCTCAACTCAGGAGGGAGCAAAGGGCAGGAGAAAAGAATATCGGAAAGAAATTCTGGTGATAAAAGGAGGAGAAAGCTATGAATATCCACCTGGAAATCCACACTCATGATAGAGATCTGCATGCTGAGCTTATGGATACAGGCGCAGTCACGGACGACGGGGCAGCGAAGATTACGGACGACGCCATCCTCACAGACCGAGGGCGGGCGTTTCCGTGTAGTGCAGGTATGCCTGAGGTAATCGAAGTCATGCTGACATTTGAAAATGGAGTTGCCAGTGGGATGGTGGCTGGCTATCTCTACAAGAAACTGAGTGGCAAGGCTGTGCAGCTGAAAATGGATCAGGCTGATATAGAGATCGAAGCGGAGCAGATTGATCGCATTATTAGGGAGAAAAAAGGACAGGAAGAGTAGGGGGACTGCCATGAAACTGGGAATTACTATGTTTGCGACCGACTATGCAATGCGCCCGGATGAGCTGGCCCAAGCCTGTGAGGAGCGGGGCTTTGAGTCACTCTGGTTCCCGGAACACACCCATATCCCTGCCAGTCGACGTACTCCACTTCCCCTGGGTGGTGGTGAGTTGCCCAGATATCTATGGCATCTGCATGATCTGTTTGTGACGCTAATGGCCGCAGCGGCTGTCACCAAGACCATTAAGATTGGAAGCGGGATTTGCCTGGTCATTGAGCGGGACCCGATTACTCTGGCAAAAGAGGTGGCGTCTGTGGATCAGCTCTCAGGGGGCCGCTTGCTCTTTGGGATCGGCGGCGGCTGGAATGCCGAGGAGATGGAGAATCATGGTACGCCGTTTCCCCAGCGCTGGAAAGTCCTGCGCGAGCGTATTGAAGCAATGAAGGTCATTTGGGCTGAGGATGAAGCAGAGTATCACGGGGAGTTTGTCAACTTTGATCCCATCTGGTGTTATCCCAAACCGCGGCAGAAACCCCATCCCCCGATTCTTATGGGGACACTGGCCGCCAAGGGACTCAATCGGGTTGTACAGTACTGTGATGGCTGGATTCCCGTTGGGGCAACCATCCAGGACCTGCCGGCAGCCATAAGGGACCTGTATGCCCGGGCTGAGCAGGCGGGACGCAAGCCGGGTGAGGTGCCGGTCTCGGTCTTCTCCGCTTCGGGTGATGAGACCACCCTGGGTCAATATCAGGAGCTAGGAGTTGAACGGGCGGTCTTTGCGGTGCCGTCGAAGGGTAAGGAACAGGTCTTTCCCCTTCTCGACAAATATGCTGCTCTGGTGCGGAAATATGCCTAGAACCATTGGCCATTGGGTTTGCCTCTACCTTGGGGGTCCAATAACAATATTAACGAATAGAGGACTGGCCTCAGGAAAAATCACCCGGTGCAGCAGCGCCCCTATCTCTTAGCAAATATGTTAATCATCTTCATTCAGTGCTTGTAGGCTAGCTTTCTCAACGACCCCCAATGCTTTTCTGCTCTGGAGAGAGAATGGCTTCAAAAGCCTTATTTCCGGCTGCGCTATTATGCGCGGTCTAACGCCAAGGTGTGGCCAAGTAGCACGATGAATCAAAAATGGATGACAAAGGTAGACCTCACCTGCTTTATTGGTCCTGAACTTCTTTAGGCAAGGTGGCAAAGGCCTTCCGAAATTGCTCCGTTGCTCGCGATTTCACAGCTTTTCAGGATCAAGCTCTCTGGTCTTTCCTGCTCTATCCTCGGCTATCGCCTCTGCGGCAAGCTTCGCTAAAGCAGCCTGAGATTTTTCAAATGCTTTATCCCAAAGCGCTTCATCTTTTATTTCTTCGAGGATAAGTGCTGCTATAGCGTCCTGCTCAGGATCTGGAAGTTTTTTCACTTCAGTCACAACTTTTTCAAGCAATTTTGTCATCGTATTGCATCCCTATGGGGTTAGTACTGGAAATTATCTCATCGTTTAGGGGAAAAGGTTTAACGCCCGCCGTCGCGAGCCGCCACCAGAATGTGGCCTATCACGTCCATCCAGATCGTTTCCGTTCTCCGGCGTCAGCTGGCGCAAGTGCGGCGAAGAAGAGATTGCCCGAACCGTGCATGGCTGCTTCGACCGCACCACATACGCCGTGTGCCTCTCGCACAAAACTTTCTATAACCCGAATTCCCCTGTAACGTTCCTCAATGCGTGTCCCATTCCATGCCGGTGGTTAGGCCACGATGGCTGGACAAATCTGCTCCCAAATTGCTCCATGAGCAAACAGTATTGCACGTCTGGCGTAGCGTTCCAACTGCCAAGGGACAATGAAGGGCAAGGTGGTAAAGTGGAGGCGGCACAGTATGATGGTCAAGCCAGAATGCCGCTAAAGCTGCAACGTTCCCTTCTCTACATATTTCACTCTAAACAGTTTCTGGCTGATAAGGGTTTGTTTAAGGGTAATAAGGTACCGTAGCCTTTTACCGCTTGAACACTTCTTTGCCACCTACAACAGTCAGTAGGACCTCGACTTCTTTGATCTTCTCCGTAGGAATGCCCAGCAGGTCATTGGAGAGTACAACAAAGTCGGCCAGCTTGCCTGCTTCAATGGAGCCCTTGATGTGATCTTCACCCGTGATGGCAGCCGAGTTGATGGTGTGTAGGCGGAGTGCCTGGGCAATACTGATAGACTGAGTCGGTCCCATAACCCCGGCCGCACGTGTTTTCCGTGTTACCTCCACCCACATGGCTAAGAAAGGATTGTAGGGACAAACTGGCGCGTCAGTGCCACTGCCTACAGCAATCCCATGATCCAGATAGGCCCGAGTGGGGACCGTATAGTCGGTACGTGGCCGGCCCCAGTAGTCCAGCCAACCCACGCCTAGCGTATAGAGGTGAATGGGTTGCAGGGTTACCTTGAGGCCCAGACGGTGGATCTGCCTAAAGTTCTGCTTGCTTGGCATGTAGCCATGTTCAATGCTCCAGCCTAAACCCATAACTGACTTCTTAGCATGGGCTGCCTCATAGAGAGCAAGCACAATGTCCATACAGCGTCCCCCTACGCAGTGGATGTTCACTTGCCAGCCATTGGCCTGTGCCCACTCAATGATTTGCTGCATCTTGTCCTTTGAGGTTACTGGGATGCCGGTAAAGTTAGGCCTACCCTTGTAGGGCTCACGCAGCATGGCCGCTTCTATGCCACCGTCGCCGATTATTTTTAAGCCATCAAAGTGCAACCAGGTATCGTCCTTCGGCAGCATTGTCTTGAGCTTTTCGAGTTCAGCAAGGTCAGCTTGTATGGGGGTCTTGGGGGAGATCCCAACAAGGTAGCTAATACGCACAGTCAGCAGCCCGCGGTCACGCAGGTCGGTATAAGCCTGAATATCTGATGGGACAGCAAAAGCGTCGCGCACTCCGGTCACTCCCGCGGCGTTCAGCAACCCCATGGCCTCCTTGAGCGCAACCGTAGTTTCTTGCGGCTTTGGCTGCGGCAGCATGCGCATGATTGCTGCAAAGGCCGGGCGCTCAAGCAGATAGCCAGTAGGCTCCCCGGTCTCCTTATCACGAATAATGTGCCCGCCTGGTGGGTCGGGCGTATCCTTGGTGATCCCTGCCAATCGCAAGGCATAGCTGTTGACCACCACATTGTGACCACCGCGAGGAATGAAGACAGGATGCTCGGGTGCCGCAGCATCAAGCTCCCAACGAGTGGGAAAGCGGTTTTCCTTGAGCTGGCTCTCATGCCATAGGCTTGAGGCCTGCACCCATTCACCTTTTGGCGTTGTTTTAGCCCTTTTGCCAATTAAGCTCACCACGTTGGCAATAGATTGGGCATCCCAGAGATCCACTTTTGCTAGATCCAAGGCTAAACGTATAGGGTGGATGTGGGAGTCAATAAGGCCAGGGATAACTGTGTGTCCCTTGAGGTCCACTCTACGAGTGGCCGGCCCAGCTAAGGCCAGTACTGCCTCATTTGCCCCTACCTTTACGAACTGGTCACCACGGATGGCCACAGCCTCGGCCACACGGTTTACTGCATCTACCGTGTAGATGGTCCCGTTGTAATAAACCGTGTCGACATTCTCCTGCGCTACCACAGGCCAGGCTACATTCAGCAGCAGACCGCAGACCCATATCAAGATCCCACATCCCTGCCATATCTTCATACGTAGTTGCCTTACAACGTTACTTTTTCCAAATATTGATGCGTTGATCTTGTTTGAACGTCGCCACCCAACTGTGTCCTCTCAGGTTCATTCTAAACCGCAAGCGGGCGGCGGTCAGATGGAACGGTGAGTTAGGCACCATAGCCCTGATTGATGGGCAACGCCTCACTTTTATCTACCTTACTCAGCTTCCCAACAACCCAATAAAATCCGCTCCCCTCAGAGTTCTCATAGGCGGTCAGCCGAGCTATCAACCCCTCCCTTCCCGGTGAAAACTCTAATGCCTGTGCACTGTAGGAGTCGAACGGGCAGTCTTTCCGGTGCCGTCAAAGGACAAGGATCAGGTCCTTCCTCTCCTCGACAACTCTGCCGCTCTTGTACCGCAATATGCTTAAAGCAGTTGCTATAAGACGGGCAAAGCTCGTTTCAAATCCATTCGCTTAACATGAATCAGTCGATGCCCTAGCATATCAACGGCCGCCTGGGATTGTTCGAGAATGATGTAGCCTAGCAGCGGCTCATAGATACCATCTTCTGGTTTCATATCTAAGAATAACACTTCATTGTAAATAGAACGGAACCCTTCTATCTGAATCCTCACAGGACCGCATATTTCACCCTGAACAGTTTCTTGGGTTGCTGTCTCAAGTTCAACGGTTTGGATAGGCCCTAAATCTCCAAGCCGATCCTTCCAAGCGCTTGGCAAAACCATGTAGGCTGCACCCGTGTCAACCAGGGCATCGCATCTGAGGCTTTTTGATGGATCAGAAGGGTTATCAATTTTCACTGATGCTATGATCCGTCCCATTACTTTCTCCTATTTTAGCCAGTTGGCGAATCGGTCCTGGTCATGAATGCGACCAAGTACAACTTAGTAGGCAGCCATACAAATCTCCTTGTACAGTTATAAAAGGCTTTGGTATGCCCATTAATGCCTTTTCCATAATCTAATAGCCATCTATTGCTTCTAAAATCTCCAAGTTATTCAATGGGTTTCTGTTTTTTTGCCCAGTGAAGCTCAAACTGCCTGGCCCAGGGATCACTCTTTATTGTTGGGGCAACCACTTCCACTGCTTGCAATAGCTCTTTTGGCTGGTAAACAGTGCCACTGCGCATAACCAGGACAATTTCAGGCCGCTCGGGAATGTGTTCCGTGAGGTCTCCGCGCACGAACACCATGTCCGCAGAGCCCCCTTTGCGCAATCGACCAAGTTCAGGACGTTGCAAAAAATCTGCAGCATTGGAGGTTGCTGCCCGCAGAGACTGCTTGGGCGACATGCCTGATTCCACCAGCAGGGACAGTTCCCGCCACAGACTCAAGCCTGGAAGAACGGCTCCACAGGGCGTGTCACTTCCAGCAAGCACCGGCACTTCTCTTTCCAGCAACAGTCCTACAAATCTCTGTGCTGCCTCCAGAGCGTGTTGCCACTTTGCCGCGGCCAAAGCACTCGCATCTTCGGACTGCCATTCGACAATCTCCGGCGGCATGTGTCGACGCTCTTCCGAGGAAGCGCCCTCTGGTGTGCGTACTCTCCATTGACTGTCCCAGTATGCCAGGGTCGGTGTTGCCGTTATCCCCAACTGGCTGACATTATCAGCCACCTGCTGCTGTTGATCCCATGTACCGGCAAAATCCGGGTCGCCCCAGACCTCGAGCCACCCTGGAGGGTGATCTGGCCAGACATCGGCAAGAATTCCGTCAAGATGATAAAACTCATCTACTCCTGCTCGGCCCGCAACCAGAACTCCCTTTGCCAGACAATGCATGGATATCTTGCGCCCGCCTTCGTGACTTTCCCGCGACATCGCCGGAATCCATTGCGGGTCCACCCCAACATACAGTTTGATGCCATCAACACCCGCTGCCAGGGTTTCACGAACGGCGGCTAGAGCCGAATCGAGATCCGTACAGACCCGTGCCACTACAGGATGGATTGGTGAAGGCCCATCCACTAGCGGGCCCAGACACAGAATACGGGGCCAGGCCTGTTCCGGCCATTCCTTCCTGCATTCTAGTATCCACTGTAGTTCATTGCCGGTATCACGGACTGAGGTAACCCCATAAGCAAGAAAAAGAGGCCCTTGCCAGCGCATAAAGTGGATATGGGTGTCGATCAAGCCGGGAATGATGGTGCAAGCGGGCTGTTGGTACAATGGCACATCCTGCGGCAGAGCAGCAAGCGGCACAACGTCAACAACCCTGCCGTTATCGATCCATACGGCATGGTTTTCCAGAAGGTGTTCCCCATCGAAAATTCGCTCGGAGGTATAGGCCATACGGCCGTGAGCGCGCAAAACTTCGTCCATTTGCAGATCCTTTGTTCCTTTGCTGTTGAACGGCTAAGCTCAGCAATATGCTAATAGCCTGTCTGCTGGAGCGCTTTGTTGTGCGGTTTTTAACCTGCTATTTTTCCGCCACAGCAATGAGGTGAGCACTTAAGAGAGGGTTGGACAGTCAAACTTGCCCCGCCTCTACCATTACCCTGGCAAATGCTGCGCGACTGGGCATTTTGTCACCCCAGAGGGCGGTGCCGCCTCTCCCAGTACGTGCCAGCCATTCCGCTCGATCTTCGGTTGTAAGAGGTTGGTCTGGCTTAAACTCCAAGCTGTCGGTGTTGTCACCATAACCGCCGGCCATAACCAACCGTTGAATCGCGGCAAAGTCCGGGCTCCATACCGGTACATCAATGAGCCAGCAAAGCGGTACGCCTTCACCAACCACCTCTTTTTGCAATGAATGTAATAGGGTTTTATCTTCGCGGATGGCTTGGGGCTTCTTACCCTGTTCCAGAGCAAATGCGGCCAGCAGTCCTGCTGCTTCGCCAATGTTCCACTCAACAGGATGTAAGCGATAGCAGCCATTGGTAATGTGGGTTGTGCCAATGTTCTTGCTGGCAGCGATTAGGTTTTCCACCCGTACTGGGATCAAGGCGCCAAGGGAGATCTGAAACGGCTTGGTCCTTGTACTTGTGCCCACTTCATCTGGGCTTACTTGATGGATGTCGATCGGATACCAGCCAACGCCGATGGAGTCGGGGAAATGGACGGCACGCGGTCCGGGCTGGTGAGCAAGGGCGACCTCCTGTTCAATGATGGTCTTGAGAGCCTTGATCCGCCGGCATTCGCGAATGTATGGATGTTTACTCAGTCCATCGTTGCTACCCATGACATTGGGCCGCAGTAAAAGATGGGCAAACCCCGGACTGCCGTGTGGATTAGGTGCATGGGTCTGCAACCAATAGGCGAACCCCAAGCTAACCCGCTTGGCCTCTTGCAGCGCTCGGGCCAAAGTCTCCGGGGGTTGATCTACCAAGGGCAGGTCGCGGTAGTCATTGCCTGGCCAGTTGAACAGGGTAAGGTCGTGTGCATAATGACTGGGAAACTGCGCTGCCTCGACAAGCCGGCGGTATTTCCACAGCGGCCCTTTTGTACCCGGCATGTCCTCGAACACCTGGTACTCCAGCCAGCCGGTGGTTTCACCATAAATCTCGCCGCCGTGCACATGGATACGCAGACCATAGGGTTGGCGGTCGTGGTAGTAATCATAATGCGTTGGCTTAGAGATGCCATGATTCTCACCCTCGGGCTTCTGTTCGAGGGCGAATGTATAGGTGCAACTTTGCACACAGTGGGGCTTCGGCTCATACGGCTGAGCATGCGGCTCGGAGGTCTGTTGCACGGATTCTGCGCCAACAACATATTCTGTGCCCGTTAGCGGCAGCAGGTCGCCCAGCTCCGTAGCGTCCAAAATGTAGTGAAAGGCCATGCGCAGGGCGCGGCCGTTATCAAGGTTAAGCGCCTTGATCCAAACAACGCGATCGCCTTCCATCTGTGCCTCGGTTGCCTTGGTGCGCAGAAAAACCTTTAACCGTCCGGCCTCGACCTGCGGTGCCAGCAATTGGTTGATTGCGTTGACCGCAACAAGGGGCTCAAATGCCAGTCGACTTACCCAGCAACTGCCGGGATTCAAAGGCTCTTTTATGTTCGACTGTTCAATCAGCTTGCAATAATGAGCACGGATGTCTTCGCAAAGCTGGTAATAGGACTGTGTGCCGCCAAACGCCTCGATGTGTTCATGCTCGTCCAGGGCCGCAACCCCCTGGCTGGTCATCTGTCCACCCAGCCAATCGGTCTCTTCTAGCAGGCAGACATTATGTCCGCGCCGTGCTGCTGCCCACGCGGCCGCAACTCCCCCAGTACCGCCACCGACCACAAGTATGTCGCAGGACTCGTCACCACTGGTCGCCCCAGGGTCAACCGCCACTATCCCCTGCAAAGGATCGCCTTCCGTGGGAACACGTGTTACATCAACCAGCGTGGGTAATTTCCTGTTCATCTTTGGCTTTCCCTATCGGATTGGAAAGGATTTAATCCACCCTTCAGCATGACAAACAGTGGTCGTGAGGTCAAATGTTTACCGCCCTATACTCGATCAGCGACTTTGTTGGGAGGGTTTTGTTCCCGGGCAACAAGATAAGGTTGCCACTCTTGCGCTCTTCCAGGATCCTCCATAAAGGCCCAAACATCCTCCAGGGATCTCCGGATGATTACACTTGCCTCTAAGTCCAGTTTGAGCACGTCGATTTCTTGCCTTGTCCTTGAGGAGGGTTTCCTTGCCTGACCGATAGTCAGGCTACTTCAGTCATTGTCTAGAAACAATAAGGTCGTCTGATCCGACGTCTGACGTCGGGCATGAGGAGCGCGAACAGAGTGAGCGTCCCTCTCTATGCCGTTGTTAGGAGTCTTGGTATAAGCACGCATCTAAAATACCGAGGACCTCATTGAGAACAGCTTGCGGAGCCTTTTCCACAAACTTGACTTTTCGGCTGGCATACTCGATAGACTTGATCTGCTCAACCATAATGTAGCCGCTGAGGGACGACTGATCGGGGACTTTCACGTGAAAAGGTATATTCCTACCCGTATGGGTAATAGGGCATACCATGGCTAGGCCGGTGTGCTTGTTGAACAATGTGTTGCTCACGACCAAGGCCGGACGCCGCCCTTTTTGTTCATGGCCAGACTGCGGATCAAAGGTTAAGATGACAAAATCCCCCTTTTTCGGGATATAGGATGGCATTTACCATTCTTCCTTCCCGACCGGACCTCCCCACTCCACTTCTTCAACGTGATAGTCTTTGGGCATCCTTGAAACCAACTCCCTCAAGTCGTATCTACCACGAACTTTTTCGAATGGTTCGATGATAATTTTCCGGCCTTGCACGGACACCTGAACGGCATCACCAATCTTCAACTGGACATCTTCTAGAAGCGCCTTGGGGAACCGCAGGCCCTGGCTATTGCCCCATCTTTGCACCTTGGTCACCATATCTGTCCCTCTCATGAAAACTTGACGTATAGCCGAAGTATATCCCACGAAAAGGCAGAACGCAACCAAGTTTCGAGGGCAGTCTCTACAGTTTAACGACCAACCCTATTTGCGCGTATCAACAACTCGTTTGGCTTCACAATCTGGAAACGCAGCATTGATAGCCTCCACGGGGTCATAGCCACATGCTTTCATTGACATGCGAGTCAGCCTTGGACAGGTTTGGCCATCTGAGTAATGCGCTCATCCTTACAGGATCATCCAGACCCTATCTCATATGCCGTAGAAATTTCTTGCATTGGTACTAAGGATCTTGTCAACGGACGTAGCCGGTAGAGCCGAGAGCAACTCCCGCGCCTTTTGCATTGAGTGTACAAATCCCTCCGCGTGCGGATAGTCGGAGCCGGTGAAAAACCGGTCATCCCCAGCAAACTGCACCATCAGCGGAAACATCTTCTCTTCCGGATCCCCATTGATCCAGATGTTGCGGGCGAAGTACTCGCTTGCCGACCGCTTCATCTGTGAAGTGTGCCCCATATACTTGTAGCGGTAATCGAGCCGCTCCAGCCACTCGCCTACCCAACCTACCCTTGCCTCAATGGTCGCCATCCGCAGCCGGGGAAAACGTTCAAAGACCCCATCGTACACTATAGTGGTCAATGCCTGACGCGGATCCTGAATGACATTCATGGAGATGTACATAAATCTAGGGTCCCGGTCCTGATACCATTGACTGCCGGTGTAGTGGGGATGCACAACTAGGTGAAGGCCAATGCTGAGGTCGAGGTCCTGGGCCGCAGCCCATACCGGATCAAAGTCTGAGTGCCCAAGACTCTTACCATCAATGGGAGCTGCCGCTACAAACATTGTCCGACACCCTAGCTTGGCCACCCGCTCCATCTCACGCACCGCCATCTGCGGGTCACGTAGCGAGATATGGGCTGCAGGGAAAAGCCGGTCCTTGTGAGTAGCACAAAGCTCAAACGCCCAGGTGTTGTACGCCCGACAAAGAGCATCGGCCAGGTAAGGATCCTCAACATCTCCTTCCCATAGCAGGCCCAGGGTTGGATAGATTACCTGGCAATCTATCCCCTCTTCGTCAAGAAAATGCACCCGCTTGTCCATATCCTGCCACTCAGAGCTAAAGGCTAGGTAACGGTCGAAGCTGCCGATGTCGCGGCCAGCCTCTTTTTGGCCATAGCCAACCGCTATGCCCAGCACCTCCTCAACATCAAGAATCTGCATTAATTTCCCATCGACAAGCATCCTGCGGATGCCGCTGGCAGGGTCTGTCTCCACACGCATGACCCGCTCCCGGTAGGCCGACTCAGTATAGCGCTCGAATAAATCCAAGGGCTCCATGAAGTGGCTGTCACCATCAATGATTTTCATAAAAGTCCTCCTTTTTCTTCTTCCCGTATTTGAGTCAAAAGTGCCCTACCTAAAGTGTGGCATGATTTTCTCGGCATAGGCTCGTAATTGCCGGTCCAGTTCTTCCCTATCATGGCCAAAAAGATAGGCACAAAACCTGTTTACTCCCACTCTTTCTAATTCACGCAGCTTTTCCACGCAAGCCGCAACACTACCTAAAATACAAAGAAGTTTTTATCCGCAGTGTAAGCGACTCCAAACTCCATGATGGGATAGCCTCCTTATGGTGATTGTGACTCAAACCCTATGAACACCACCTCAAGGTTCCCTGAGCCAATGACCTGCTGGCCTTTTTGCAACATAATGTTATCCTCTGTACACCCTAGCCCCAGAAGCACCCCCTGGGTGTTGTGATTGTACCACCGACCAAAAATAGCTACATTACGCTAGCGGCTCGATCTACTATCTACATAGGAAGGATGAAAGAAATGACGGACTACTATCGTATCTATGGCGCAGAGATGTCACCTTACTCAGTGAAGGTTCGTTCATATTTCCGGTACAAGGGGATCTCTCACAAGTGGATTATTCGTAACGCTGCAGCCCAGGCTGAATACGAGAAATATGCTAAGATCCCCATCATTCCGCTTGTTGTGACCCCCGAAGATAAGGGTATGCAAGACTCCACGCCCATTATCGATCACCTTGAAGCTCTGTACCCTGAGCCCTCGATCCATCCATCAGATCCGGTCACTGCTTTCATTTCTGCACTTCTCGAAGAGTTCGGCGACGAGTGGGGCAACAAGTGGATGTTCCATTATCGCTGGGCACGCGAGGTAGATCAACTTAGCTCCGCTGGGCGCATTGCGCGTACAATGATGCCCATGGCGGACGAACAGCAGCACGCTGGAATGGTCACTCAGGTGCGGGAACGGATGGTGAATCGCGTGTGGTTCGTGGGCTCGAACGAACAGACCGCACCTCAGATCGAGGAGTCCTTCTGTGAGGCACTGGGGCAGCTTGAAGCCCACCTGGTCGATCGCTCTTACCTTTTCGGTGCCCGTCCTGCGTTTGGCGACTTTGGTGTGTGGGGCCAAGTATATAATGCCTGGACCGACCCCACGACCTGCGCACTTGTTGAGGGGCGCGCTCCGCATGTGCTTGCGTGGGTGCAGCGGATGCTGTGGCCGCGCGCAGAGGGTGATTTCGAGCCCTGGTTCCACCTCGAGCCAACGCTCCTGCCACTCCTCGAGCGCCAAGTTGGGTCTCGTTTCATGCCCTGGACCCGGGCCAACGCCGAGGCCATTGCCGGCGGCCACGAGGAGTTCAGTGTTGAGCTGGACGGCCATACCTGGACTCAGAAACCGCAGAAGTACCATGCGAAATCATTGCAGGCGCTGCGGGAGAAATACGCCGCCGTAGCCGACAAGGGCGTGCTCAACCCTATTCTTGAACGCGTGGGTTGTCTCGCGGGCTTGCGCGGCTGATACTCCGCTAGATCCTTTTGGGGGCACAAGCAGTTCGATATGGGAAATTCCGCTGAGGTATCCAAAGCATGGCATTGGATGATCTGCCAGAATGGAGGCCAGGTATGAAAATCGTGGGCTATAGTGATCGCTTAAGCATAGCAGCGGGAGAGAAAATCCGCTTTATGGTCAGCTGTGAGCTGTCAACCTATCGCGCAGACATTGTGCGTCTTATCCATGGCGATACCAACCCCAGAGGACCTGGGTTTAAAGAGGAACTAATAGAAACACCAGCCAACGGCGAGTATCCAGGTCGCAAGCAAGTTATCTATAGTGGATCCTATGTAACCGTGTCGGACAGCCCCTTGCTGCGATCTCAAAGCTTCACTTTGCAAGCCTGGATCTACCCCACCACACCGCAAAAGAGGGTCCAGGGAATCTTAAACAAATGGTCGGCCTCCGAGGGTGTAGGTTATGGTCTTTTTATTGACCAAGGTGGGGAACTGGCTTTGTGGCTTGGCAGCCGAGATGGCCAGGTCGAACGCATCCGTAGTGGAAAAGCTCTGCGGGCTGGTGAGTGGTACTTTGTTGCCGCTACCTACGACGGGCAGAGCAGGAAGGTTAGCCTTTACCAGGAACCTGTTAGGGCGTGGCCTATAGACGATTCGAGAGTGGTGGCTGAACAAGCGACTCAGACCCGGGCCGTGGGGGAAAGCGAGGCGGCCTTGTTGATGGCCGGTTATTGGGAGCAAGCAGACTCAGGGAAAATGATTGTCAGGGGACACTTTAATGGCAAGATCGATAGTCCTCGACTTTTTGGCCGGGCACTGAAGGCAAACGAGATTGAGGCGCTTAAGCAGGACGCATCTCCCCAAGACCTGGGTGAGGCGGTAATGGCTGCCTGGGATTTTTCTCTAGACATCCCTTCAAGAAAAGTTACGGATACGTCCTCCCATGCCCTGCACGGTCAGACAGTCAACATGCCGGCACGGGCTATGACGGGTCACAACTGGAGCGGCAAGGAGATGAACTTTGCTCGTGCCCCCCAAGAATATGGGGCCATTCACTTCCATGATGATGATCTTGATGACGCGGGGTGGGAGGTCGATTTTGAGCTGACCGTTCCTGAACAGTTAAAAAGTGGGGTATATGCCGCGCGTCTGAGGGCCGGTGAGAGTGAAGACTACCTTCCATTTTTTGTCAGACCCCCAAAAGGAACCTCCTCCGCCCGGGTTGCCTTCCTGGCACCTACCAACAGCTACCTGGCCTATGCCAATGAACACATTGGGGAGATTTCTCTTGCACTGGCTCCAAACCAGAGAATGAATCTGCATCAGGAAGAATATCAATATATTATCGATAATGGCCTCTTGAGCTTATACGATCACCATAGTGACGGCAGTGGCGTTTGCTACTCGTCACGCCTACGGCCAATCTTGAACCTGCGACCGAAGTGTTACATGAGGACCCTCAACTGCCCACATCAGTTTGCTGCCGATCTACATCTAATAGACTGGCTGAAGGCTAGGGGTCACACGTGTGACGTTGTCACCGATGAAGACCTCCATTTTGAGGGAGCAGACCTCCTGGCCCATTATAATGTGATCCTCACTGGCACCCACCCGGAGTACTGGTCTGGACCCATGCTAGAGGCCATGGAAACTTACCTGAACAATGGCGGTCGGCTTATGTATCTCGGAGGCAATGGCTTTTATTGGATCACTTCATTTGACCCTGAACGCCCGCAGGTGGTTGAGGTCCGACGCTGGGGGGGTACTGAAACCTGGGAAGCCGCGCCCGGTGAGTACTACCATAGCACTACCGGGGAGCCCGGCGGGATATGGCGTTTTCGTGGTAAAGCTCCCCAGAGGCTAGTCGGTGTTGGCTTTACCTCTCAAGGATTTGATCGGAACTCACCCTACTATTGTCAGGCCGCAAGCTCTGATCCCCGAGCAGCTTTCATTTTTGCCGGTATTGACCAGAATGAGCCTATTGGTGACTTTGAGTCGCTGGTCTTAAATCAGGGTGCCGCTGGGTTTGAAATAGATCGTGCCGACCCAGCCTTAGGTACACCTGCACATGCCCTAGTACTGGCAACCGCGTCAGGCTATTCGGATTCCTATCAATATGTGTTGGAAGAAGTGTTGATGAGTGACTCCAAACAGGGAGGAAGTGTCAATTCTCTGGTGAAAGCCGATATGGTTTACTTTGAATGCCCAAACGGAGGAGCGGTGTTCTCAGTGGGCTCGATTGCCTGGTGTGGATCTCTCTCTTACAACCAATACAACAACAATGTTTCGGACATTACCGATAATGTGCTAAGAAGATTTACCTCGGACGATCCTTTACCCTGAAGAGGAGCACGATATGGACTTAACTACTGTGGACCATTTACTCACTACCACCCGTTCGGTTAAAAAGCGCCTGGACTTCACCCGGCCCATAGAAGCCGAAGTGATCCAGAGGTGCATTGAGATTGCGCTGCAGTCGCCAACGGGTGTGAATTCCCAAGGCTGGTATTTCATTGTTGTCACCGAGCCGGAAAAACGCCTGGCTCTAGCAGAGGTCTACCGTAAGGCCATGAGAGATTATCGTAAGCTGCAAGACCAGCAGGCCCCCCAGTATTCTCCAGGCGGTCCGCGATTGGCACAGTGGCAAGGCATGCTCGAGTCCAGTGATTATCTCAACGAACATTTACATGAAGCCCCGGTACACATTATCCCCTGCATTAATACCCGGGTAAAAGAATATCCCCTGCTTTTTCAGTCACCCACTCCTAGTTCTTTCTACAATGCCTCGCTCTATGGCTCTATTCTGCCTGCCACCTGGTCAATTATGTTAGCTTTGCGCGCTCGTGGCTTGGGGTCTACCTGGACCACGGTGCACCTTGTATATGAGAAAGAAGCTGCCGATATCCTGGGAATTCCCGATAATATTCTGCAGGCAGCTCTACTACCCGTTGCCTACTTTAAGGGCAGCGATTTCAAGCCTGCCAAGCGTGTCCCTGCACAAGAGTTAACCTACTGGAACGCCTGGGGACAGCACAGATAGAGTGGTACCAGGTAGCGTAAGTTTGTAACTAGATATGGCAAGAGTGGCCCCCTCTGCTGTCATTCCTGCGAAAGCAGGAATCTATCTTCGGAGCGGCCTCCCGCCGGTCCAGCCCTGGATTCCCGCGTGCGCGGGAATGACAGAAAGCAGGGGACCGACAATTGGACATAGACGCAAAAGCAGTATTCTTAGATTTTTCCTGAGATGATGGGGATGTCCGGCAAGTTTTCCCATAGGGCATCATAGGTCCGGTGAGTATGCAAGGCATGGATGACTATAGGCAAAGGGTCTGGCCATATCTCAGGTAAATCCGCTTCACCTTCATAACCAATAGCATAGGCCAGCTGTTCTACCGGCGGGGTAAACCGGGCATTAACTCCCGCTTTATTGCCTCGTGGATCAAGGCGATACCAGCCTATTCCGGGAAGATAAACGGCATTGAGACCATGCAAGCAGTAGGGCGCGCCATTGTCGTCCCGGCTTAGTCGCTGATAACATAGAGCAGCCGGGATAGAGTTGGCCCGTAACAGCGCGGCGAGCAAGTGGCTTTTAGCATAGCAATAACCCGTTCCTGCTTCCAATACTTTAGAAGCCCTACAGGTCACAGGGTTAAGTTTATAATCATAGCTATGCCGGATGGTATCTCGAACCCACTCAAAACAGCGCCTGGCAATCTCTAGGGGATGAGTTGAGCCTGCAGCCAGGTCTCGTGCTAGAGTGAAGACCCTGGACTGCTCCCAGTCTATAATCTCGGTGGACTTAAGGTATTCTTCCATTTTGCTTTACCTTCCTGCTCACATTACAAGCCAGTCTATGTTAGTCGCTGGTACTTTCGCCACCTTTGGGTCCCCAGAAAACGGCCCAAAGCAGCAGGTCCCCAGTAAAATCCTCAAACCGGTGGACTGCGCGGGCAGGAACGAACAGCATATCACCGGTGTTAAAGGGATGGCGCTCGTCTTCTACAACTAATGTGCCATGGCCTTGCATGGCAACGTACAGTTCGTCCTGATCATGGGGCTGCTGATCATCGGGGTTTGGCGGGCGATAGACAAGGGTGAACATGGAGCCATGGGACAGACCCAAACCAAAGGGCCGAGGACCATGAGTGCCGATTTTGGTAATGGTCTCGGCAAATCCAGAAACCAGGCCTTTGGTTTGGCCGTCAGTGGGTACTTTAGAGTTCTTCATAGCAATATTCCCCATCAAGGTTCGTATTGGAGCGAAAGTTAATCCTTTACCGACTCTTGCTTGGCAGCATACGGTCGCCGGTAGTCAAGGATATAGGCTGGAGGAGTAATCTTCGGATCAAGGCGAGGGTCAGGAACCACCGCCTGTGGTGTTAACCGTAGGGGAAGCTCGCCAGCCCAGCACCCCAGCTGATAGTCCGCTTTATCATCTATTGGTGGGCCAGTGCGAACCTTGGCCGAAACCTCCTCAAGCGGAAGGCGTAAAACTGTTGTGGCTTTCAGTTCCTGCTCATTAGGCCACCGGACATCTTCCCAGCGGTTGGGTACCACATGTTCTACAATCGCCTTGAGTGCAACCAGCTGCTCGGCCCGGTCTGTTACCTCGACCGCTGTGCCCAGGACTACCACTGAGCGGTAATTCATTGAGTGATGGAAGGCGGAGCGGGCGAGCACCAGACCATCCAGGAGGGTTACCGTAACACAGACTGGAATACCCTCACACAGAGAGCGTAGCATACGACTTGCGGCTGAGCCATGGAGATAGAGTCGGTCGCCGACCCGTGCATGGATAGTGGGAATTACATAGGGCTGATCGTCGACCGTGAAACCAACATGGCAAAAAAGCCCTTCATCAAGAATGGCCTCGATCACAGCGCGATCGTAGGAGGCTCGATTGGGGTACCGTCCAGGCGTTGTACGTTCGGTGGGGTGAAAATGTTGCATTGATTTGCCTCCTTTATTTTTGTTGGGGTACGTGGACATACCCATATGTAAGTCTAGCCTGAGTTTTCCTGCTCTATTGATCTGAAGACAAACGGAAAATCAGCCTTATGACTTCCTGCTCAATTGTAGCCAAGGCCTCAGTGGGAGAGGCCATACCCAGATCATGTACATGGCAGTATTCAATTCTGTCTGGCCATCGAGGGAAACGCTTTTCGAGCAGAAACCGGTGTTCCGCTTCCTTGTGGGCAAAGATCATGTTAGCTGCCTGTAGATCCTGTTCTTGTAGCTGTATGAGGAATAACAGTCTCAATGGGCTTGCTTGTTTGGTGAACATAACGTTCCTAGGGGACCCCTTACTATGCTTTATTCCTTGATTAATATCAATAAGTTAGCCATTTCACCCACGCTCTACTAGCCCCTTGCACCGAGGGTGCCATTCATGTAGGTGTTTAGGTGCCATCGAGAGCAGAAAGGAGAGATCTGTATGACAAAAAATGCGCGTTTTCCTTACTCTGGAGCTATTGACGCAGACGGTCACATCCTTGAGCCCCCTGATTTGTGGGAAAAATATATCGACCCCAAATATCGTGACCGGGCGATCCGCGTTCGTACCAACCAGGATGGATGGGAAGTTCTTGAGATCGGAGGGGCTCCGGCCAAATACATCAAGCCTGGGCAGTTGGCCTTTTCCGGGGCTATGGGTAAGAGCGGCGAAGAGCTAAAGCCAGACCCGAGTAAGACTTATGTCAACCAGGCTCCGTTTGGGTCTATGGATCCTAAAGAGCGTGTGGCTCTCCTTGATCAAGAAGGCCTTGATAAGGCGATTATCTATCCTAGCCTTGGCCTGGTATGGGAAACCGAAGATCTTGGGGATATTGAGCTGACGGCCGCTTACGCTCAGGCATACAACCGTTGGGTTGAGGATTTTTGTTCTGATTCAGAGGGCCGATTGGTTCCGATTGCCCACATCTCTATGGGAGACCCACACGAAGCCGCTCAAGAGCTCGAACGGGCAGTGCGAAATGGAGCAAAAGGCGCCTTTTTTGTGCCATTTACCGTTACCAACAAATCTCATGGTCACCCTTATTATGACCCTTTTTGGTCCAAGGTCCAGGAGCTGGACGTCCCGGTAGGCATCCACCCCAGCGGTGAACCCCCGGCTAAGCGCGTTCACCAGCGTTTCCGGGAAATGAAATGGGCACTCTGGCACCACAACGTGCATGGTGCTCAGGGACCGCTGCAAGCTTTTACCGCGCTCTTTCAGTACGGTCTTTTTGACCGTTTTCCCAAAATAAAGGTGGTTATGCTGGAGTCTGGGGCTGGTTGGGCTGGTTATCTCCTCAACCGTATGGATGCGGTTTATAAGAGCCCGCTGGGAGATACGGTTCCGCTCAAGGAGCTACCGAGTTATTATTTTCAGCGCCAGTGTTGGATCTCCGGGGACCCGGACGAAAAAGCCTTTGGCCATGTTGTTGATTTTGTTGGCGAGGATAAATTCTTCTGGGCTTCGGACTTTCCACACTTTGATCACACCGGAGACTATATGGAAGATCTCCGAGAACTGGTGGAGCCAATGCCAGAGTCAGCCCGCCAAAAGATTATCGGGAGAAACGCAGCCCAGGTCTATAATCTGTAAAAGCCAGAATTCCAGAAAATATGACTCGGGACAATATGCCTTGGTAAAAAGAGGTTGTGCTTACTTTGAGAAGGGGTTGTGACGTTAAAGAGGCCATATCTTTTGTTATCACAATTCCCTTGGTGCTGCTTGTCATACTGCCCGGTACGCCCTTGATCCGGGCGGCATTTCCCGATCAACATGCAGAGTTGTGGCCTTTACGATTCCCGGTTGTTCTTTCGCTATCGAATCCCTTCCAGTCCGAGACGGAGCTGGCCCAGGGGAAGTTTCTGATCGCTGGTCGAGACCTTAACGATCCCAACTTCTCGGAAACCGTCGTCCTGTTGGTTGATTACAACCAGCGCGGGGCACTGGGCTTGGTTATCAACCGACCCACTGAGGTAAAGCTCTCCACGGTGTTGCCGGAGATAGAAGGGGTACAGGAGCGGACAGATACTATCTACATGGGTGGACCGGTTGCCAGGGGTCAAATGCTGCTGCTCATACGATCCGGCAGTCAACCCCAAGAGGCTCACCTGGTGTTTGCGGATACCTATGTCAGCTCAAGCCGGGCTGTACTCCAAAGGATGGTGGGCGGTGCAGAGGCGGGAGAAAAATTTCGTGTCTATGCTGGTTATGCAGGATGGGCGCCTGGACAGCTCGACCAAGAGGTAGCAAGAGGAGACTGGTACATCTTACAAGCTGATGCCGAGACGATTTTCGATAAGGCGGCTTCAGAGATCTGGCCGGAGCTTATTCGTCGGGGCTCAGTTCAGTGGACAAGGAGTTCTAGGACAGACTTATCTCCCACACAATAAGTTTCCACTGCAGTCCTACCTCTCACCGGAACTTTCCTCTAATCAAGGGTAAAGTGGAATATCCTGACTGCGTTGTTGCAGGTAATCTTTTGCCTGTCCGCTTCAGGAACGCCGTCAAAGATCTGCTCCAGGAATTCTTTGGACTTTGGCCAAGTGGATTCCGAATGAGGAAAATCATTCCCCCACAGCAGGTTGTCAATGCCAATTCTGTGACGGAGCTGGACGCCCAGGTCGTCTTCCTGGAAAACGGCAAACATATTACGCTGCCAGTAGTTGCTGGGCAGGAGACCTTCCTTTGACTGGTATCCGCTGTATACCGGGCGCTCTTTATAGGTGTAATCCATCTGTTTAAGCCAGTGGGGGGCCCAGGAGATTTCGTGTTCCACCGATCCCACCTGCAGCCGTGGATATCGTTCCGTGACACCCGCAAAGATTATATCGGTCAGGGCATAGCGCACCCAGTAGTCTTGGGTTGGGCGGAGACCAGCAGGTGTAAAGGTTTTGAAGCTGATGGAGATCTCGCAGCCTGGAACGCCTGCCCGTTGGGTAGCCAGATGCAGGAGCAGCGGCATGGCCAGGTCCTGGGCGGTTGCCCAGAAAGGCTCATACATGGAGTGACGATAGGGTTGACCTGGTAAAGGCGTAACGGGGATAAAGGCTCCTGCCAGACCGAGCTTGGCACAGCGCTTGAGCTCGGCGCAGGCCTCGGAAACATTGTCCAGGTTGAGCATACCAATGCCTTTGAGCCGGCCGGGATAAGGTTGACAAAAGCCGGCAATCCAGTCGTTGTATGCCCGACAAAGGGCTGAGAGAAGTTCGCTGTCGTCAATATGATACCAAAAGAGACCCTGGCTGGGCTGGATGATTGCTCCCCAAATCCCGTCAATCTCCAATTCCTTAAGCATGGCGTTGGGTTCATAGGCACCCTTGCGTACTTCCTCCCAGGTACTCACAAAATCTATCTTTGAGGTATCTTTAAATCTCTGTCCTGCCTGGGTTACTGCCCCGAGGGTTGCGACCTGGAGGTCGTCAATGAACCAGGCGTCAAAATCCACACCGCTAGGAGTTTTCTGCCTCTTCATTCGTGGCGCTCGATCCCTGAGTTTTGCCGTCATTCTGTTGGCATACAGGTCGGGTGGCTCAACAATATGGGTATCCCCGGAGATGATTTTGTCACTGGTCATGGCTAAGCCTCCTTAAAATGCTCCTCTGCCTTACAACGGTCTTGCTGATATCAGTCTGTTGCCATCGCCATAGCATAGAGAGTCCCGGGATACAAGGAAAAAGCTCTGGAGCGTGTTATTAATGCAGAGCAATGGAATTAACATTACGGTGCAGCTACAGCCTCTCGTAACCATAGCTCTGTGTTCGACCTCCCCTTGACTGGTGTCTGCTTGTGGCCAACAGTAGCCTAGAATCGTGAGAGAGCATTACATGGATAGCACCACGATCTCCTGTGGCAGGTGGGATATGAGGTACCTCCTGGGATAGAGTTGGTTGGGTTTGGCTCACCCTATCGTAGCGGATATCCTCTCCTTCTGCCAAGTCATAATGGCCAAAGTCCAGTAGAAGACACCTTTACGAATTGGATAGTGCGGATAGTCTACATTTGGTGAGAATCTTAGAACACAGGAGGATACGATGGATATAGTGGGTTACGCCGATCGTTACAGCGTACGTGCAGGGGATACGATTCGGTTCATGGTGAGTTGCACGCTCCCCAGCTACAGCGCCGATGTGGTGCGGTTGATTCATGGTGACCTCAACCCCGAAGGGCCGGGGTTCAAGGAGAAGCTAGTCCAGCATGTTGGGACGTTTCCAGGACAGCTTCAGAAACTGGTGATAGGTTCCTACGTTGTTGTACCTGACCACCCGCTCTTGCGACTGAAGGAGAGCTTCACTTTGTTGGCCTGGATCTCTTCTACTATCCCTGCCAAGAGCTCGCAAGGCCTCCTCACCAAGTGGTCAGATGCCAGCGGCACGGGCTATGGGCTGTTCCTGGACGGTGACAATGGCCTATCCTTATGGATCGGAGGCAACGATGGGCGAGTGGAGCGCATTTCCACCGGCGTGCCGGTGCGCGCGCCAGCCTTGCACGCTCCCTCCTGGTACTTTGTGGCTGCGTCCTATGACTCTTCCGCTGGAAGGGTTTTACTGTACCAACAACCCAAGACCATGTGGCCCATGGATGCGACTGCTGCGGTGGTCGAACAAGACATCGGGCAGGTGGAAATCGCTGACAATAGCATGCCACTGATCATGGCTGGCTACAGCGAGGGAAAGGAATCCGTCGGACCGAGCATAGCTGGCCTGTACAACGGCAGAATCGACCGACCGGCGGTCTTCGGGCGTGGCCTGAGCTTACCAGAACTTGAATCGCTCCGGGACGGCACTTCGCCCTCAGAGCTCGAGGACAGCCTCATTGGGGCCTGGGACTTCGGTAGGGACTTCTCCTCAGACAGGGTCACCGATAGCTCTAACAACAGCCTGCACGGCCACACCGTTAACAGGCCCACCAGGGCGATAAAGGGCCACAACTGGTCGGCCAACTATCACAATTACAACCTGGCTCCCCAGGAGTACGGGGCTATTCATTTCCACGACGATGACCTAGATGATGCTCGTTGGGATGTCAGCTTTGAGTTCCAGGTACCGACGGACCTAAAGAGCGGGGTTTACGCTGCCCGTCTTACAGGGGAGGACTCTGAGGATTATGTCCCGTTCTTTGTCCGTCCGGCACAGGGTGCCTCTTTAGCCAAGATCCTGTTTCTGGTGCCCACTAATAGCTACCTCACCTACGCCAATAACCATTCCTACCCCCGAAGCGAGTATTCCGGACGGATGGCGTGGGTACCCACCACCCCGCAAGACAAGTTCATAGCAGAAAACCACCTGAATAGCACCTATGACGTTCATACCGATGGTTCCCCAGTGTTCTACCCCTCCCGCCTACGTCCCAACCTGACCATGCGTCCCAAATACAACTTTTGGTATCCCAGGATGGGCAGAGGGGGGCCATGGCAGTTTAACGGGGACTTGCATCTGGTGGACTGGTTAGATGAGCAAGGATACGACTACGACGTTGCCACCGACGAAGACGTCCAACAAGAAGGTACGGAGGTCTTTAGGCCCTACCGTGTGGTAGTGACGGGAAGCCATCCCGAATACTGGTCGCAACAGGGGCTCGATGCGATGGAGACGTATCTAGCCGGTGGCGGGAGGCTGATGTACCTGGGCGGTAACGGCTTTTTCTCCGTAGTCTCGTTTCCTCCGGACAGCACGCATTGTATTGAGATGCGTCGGGCGGTAGCATGGGCATGGAGTGAAGCGGGAGAACTTTACCACAGCACCACAGGCGAGCCAGGGGGGAATTGGAATCCCAGGGGTAGGCCGTCAGGACGCCTGATAGGAGTAGGCTCGTCGACCGGTGAGGGATTCGATTACAGCATGCCGTATCACCGATTGGAGGGCAGCTACGACCCCCGGGCCGCCTTTATCTTTGCAGGCATTGGAAAGGACGAGGTCATCGGAAACTTTGGTCTAAAGCAAGGCGGCGCCGGAGGCGTTGAGATCGACCGGGCGGGCTATAGCATGGGTACCCCTCCCCACGCCCTGATTCTGGCAAGGGCTAGCGGTTTTTCGGACCAATACCAGCTTACCTTTGAAGCCGAGTCGGTTGCTTTCCGTGAAGACTGGTTTCGGGCAAGGGAGCGGGGAGGGAGTCAAAACCCCTTGGTTAGATCAGACCTTGTATACTTCGAAGGACCAGGCGGTGGAGGTGTATTCTCGGTGGGTTCCATCGCCTGGTGTGGCAGCCTTTCCCACAACAATTACAACAATAACGTGTCCCGCATAACGAAGAACGTTCTTGACCGGTTTAGCTCCGATGTTCCGATTCCACAAGGAACACCGCCAAGCCCCCACTCAGGCGGCGATATGCCGTAAGGGGTATGGATACTATTCTGCCCCCTGTGCCCTTTTGGGAAAATTGAAGCTAGACAAGTAGGGTCCAAACATCTCACGTTAGATAGGAACCCTGTACCTAACTTATGCCGAGGGAGTAGCTTACTGAATCCTAAACCAAGGAGCTATTATTGTGGACCGTTATATCTTCTTTGATCCCTCTCGGATTCCGCAGGGCCTCCACGTCCTAGGCATTCCCACTAGGAGTGGCCTAGCATGGGTGGAGATCACGGAGGCTGAGTATCAAACGGCAACACGAAACGGAGAGGCAGCCCATCGCCTGGTATCCTATGTGAGAGAGATCCTGGCTGGCCGGCTGGCAGAGTTCGAGGAAAGAGACAATAAGGCGGAATGATATAGGCAGGCTAGGGGAGAGCTCCTAATAGCCTATTCCCCAATACGTGGGCAGTTACCAGGGAAGTAGGTAAGAGATTGGGGATTAAAGAACTGAATGCCGCAGTCTTTACAAAAGATAACCATTTACCCTACGACTTAAAAAGAAGAGGGGAACCACATGGCCAAAGGCATCTTAGAGAGATTAGCGGACGAAATCGTGTTGGGTGACGGTGGTTATATCGTTGAGTTGGAGAGACGCGGCTATGTCATCGCCGGCGCCTTCACGCCTGAACTCTCACTCACGCACCCCGATGCCATCCGCCAGATGCACCGCGAGTTTTTGCATGCTGGCGCAGAGGTGCTACAAGTCATGGCGTTCTATGGCAGCCGCGAGAAGTTGGCGACGGTGGGGCAAGCCGAGCACACGTTTGCAATCAATCAAGCGGCGGTGCGTATTGCTAAGGAAGTCGCGGGCGATAATGCCCTCGTTGCGGGCGACTTGAGTGCGACATGGAAATGGCAGCCCAACAGTTTCTCTGCCCAGGCCTTGGTGGCAGGAATGTTCGATGAGCAAATCGAAGCGCAGGCGGGGGTAGATTTTTTTATCGGCGAGACGTTCTGGCACTTGGGTGAGGCGTTGCTGTGTCTTGAACGCATCAAGGCCAAGACGAATCTGCCCGCACTGATCACCTTGGCGTTTCGTGGTAGCAACCAAACCGATGACGGTGTGACAGCGGGTGAGTGCGCAAAGCGTTTGCAGAACACGGGTGCGGATATTGTGGGCGTCAACTGCATGAGGGATCCAGAGCGGATGTATCCCCTGATTAAAGAAATGCGCTGCGCTACCGAGGGCTACCTTGCTGCGCAGCCGGTGGCGTTCCGCTGCTCCGATGAAGTCCCGTGGTTTACCGGCACGTCTAGGTTTCCCGATAGACTCGAACCGACCCAACTCACTCGCTACGACATGGCAGACTTTGCGCGCAAAGCAAAAGATATGGGCGTGAACTATATTGGGAGTTGCTGCGGCAGTGTGGCCTGTCACGTCCGCGAGATGGCGCGGGTGTTGGACAAGTATCACGAGCAAGAAATCTGGCGGGCGAATCCCGATGCGCCCATGAGCGAGACAGAGTTTAATTGGAAACGGCATTCCAGCTTGCTGGCGCGGGACTCGACGTGGTAGACCCGGAGCCGCTGCCGCCCGACAGCCCGCTCTGGGGGATGCCGAGCGTTCTGCTCACACCCCATGTGGCGATCTACGGCGCGCCGTATCGCCAGAAGTGGGAGGAGATCCTGCTCGAGAACTGTCGGCGCTTCGCCAAAAATGAGCCGTTGCTCAACGTAGTCAACAAGGAGAAGTGGTACTGACGTAGAAACGGCCGCCAGGCGGCGTTGTACAGCGGAGGATGGGGACGTTGCACAGGCTTGGACTCGCACCCTTCTTGGTGAATGGTAAAGTAGCGACCCGTATAATCAAACCAGTCCTCGGTCCAAAACTTCTTGAGCACCTCAATGAACTCGGCTGAGAGCCGGTAGCGCTCAGGCATATAGGAGAGCATCAAAAAGTGGGGGGCGCAAATTTATCTTGGGTTCGTAGTTGCATGAATTTTTAGGAGGGCGAGAAGAATCTTTTCGGCATTCAGCTGTTGACAATCTTTGCTCTTGTACGACATAATCCCCACAAAGTGAAAACTTATCAAAAAAGGAGGGTATGCTATGTTAGGAGCTGTAGCCCATGTTGGCATTACCGTGAGGGACATGGAAAAATCCGTCAGGTTCTACCGTGACCTTCTGGGCTTGAAGGTAATCGGGGATATAACCGTAGAGGGAGAGAACATAAGTACGGTCACTCAGGTAGAAGGGGCCAAACTGCGAGCCGTGTACCTGGGCAGCGTGGAGGACCTTAAGGCACCGCCCATTGAGCTGTTACACTTTATCGAGCCGGCGAGTGAAGGGACTCCCTACACTGGGCTGGCCAACCCCGGGATCACCGAGGTGGCCTTTTGGGTCAAGGACATTGAAGAGACATACACAAGGCTGCGGGACCAGGGAGTGGACTTCTACTCTCCACCTCAGCTCTTCGACCTTGAGGGATACGGGAAGGTCAAAGCGCTCTATTTCCGCGACCCTGATGGAACTACCCTGGAGTTGATGCAAAGCATGACGGAGCTAGAGAGTGAAGTCCTGTTCTCCGCCCCAGTTTCTCGACCTTGAGGGATATTGAACCCTCACCCCAGCCCTCTCCCACAAAACCGTGGGAGAGGGAGTCTGAGCAACCAGGATCATGAGCTCCTCGCTTGCTCACACCTTTGTCATCACCTCCTCGGCAAACCGCTCCATTTGCGGGTAAAGCTCGCTGTCGAAACGCGACCGCGGCATAAAACCTGGAGAGAAGACCATGAGCCTGTGTACCCCGGCCTCGGCAAACCGCTTGACCGTATCCAAAGTAAGTGGGAGGCTAGGCTCCATCCCTGCAGTAATTTCAAGTTGGGAGAAGTTACGGCCTGCTTTATCTGCAAGCTCCTTTAATTGAGTCAGATAAGGCTTAACACTGTCCGGGGTATACCTAATGCCACACCAACCATCTGCTAGCTCCGCGGTCCGTTTGAGGGCTGCTCGGCTCTCACCTCCAAAAATAATAGGAGGATGAGGTTTCTGTATCGGCTTGGGGTTGAACCCTACAGGTGAAAAATTATGAAAGCGGCCGGCAAACTGGGGTGTCTCGTCGGTCCAAAGTGCTTTCATGGCCGCAATAGCCTCGCGCGTACGAGTTGCCCGGTCCTTAAAGGACATGCCAACTGCCTCAAACTCTTCTTCACACCAGCCAATCCCAACCCCAAAAAGCAGGCGGCCCTGAGAGAGCACATCTAAGCTGGCCACAGCTTTGGCCACCGCCAGGGTATTACGCAGAGGTAGGACAAACACCCCGGTCCCCAGTTTAATTGTCTTTGTGTGGGCGGCAACAAACGCCAGGGCAACAAAAGGATCATGGAGCGCAACTCCAGGGCCACCAGGAAATTTCCCGTCGGCAGAACCGGGGTAACGGGCTCTCATGTTAACGGGTACAGCCAAGTGCTCGGGAATCCAGACAGACTCGTATCCCAGGGCCTCGGCTTTTTGGGCCACTTGTGCCAATAGATCCGGACGATAGGTTGAGCCACTACCAACGCCACCAAGCGCAAATTTCATAAGATTCCTCCTTTTTTTCTCTCATCCTCAACTAATGATTTTACCCTAGGAAGCAGGTCTGTGGCTACTCGGCCACACTCTTCAACATGAGGAAACCCAGACAGGATAAACTCGTCAATGCCTAAGCGCCAATAGCCCAGCAGCTCTTGGGCCACCTGATCCGGTGTCCCCACAATGGCAGTGCCGCAGTTCACCCTTACTGTGGATATGCCATTCCACAAGTGGGGCCCTAAGCGATGGTCTGGGACTACTTGGGCTTGGGCTTGCTGTCCAACCATGGGAGTATGGGCAAAAACAATCTGCCTCTGGTTTTTGACCAGCTCTTCAGCCTGCGATAACAGCTCATCAGCCGCCTCCCACGCCTCGGCCCCGGTATCTCGCACCACCAAGTGAGTCCGCAGGCCAAAACAAGGGGTTCGGCCTGATGCTGCAAACTGAGCCCTGGCCCGCTCCAAGTGTTGAGCCATCCTCTCCTGGGGTTCAATCCAGGCCAGATAAACATCTGCCTGGCGTCCTGCCAGAGCAAGGGCCTGCTCAGAGGCTCCACCGAGATAAAATTTGGGATTATTGCCGGCGGGGCCAGGAGAGCAGATAGCGCCATTTAACCGAATATGCCCGCCCTCAAAGATCACCGGCTCTGGGGTTTCCCATAGCTTGCGGCAGGCGGCAATGAACTCTTCCGCAAACGAGTACCGCTGGGCATGCTTGCTCATTTCTCCCAGTCGCTCAAAATCCCCCTGAATCCCGCCCGGGACCACGTTGATATCTAGCCGTCCACCACTGATCTGGTCCAAAGTGGCGGCCATCTGAGCAAAGAGTCCTGGGGAGATAAAACCTGGGCGCACTGCAACCAAAAAGCGAATTCTGCTAGTGACCGTGGCCAGCGCTGTGACCATTGTCCAGGTCTCTGCCAAGGGCGCTCCCTCTTCAAAAAGACCGTTGGCAAATCTGGTGGGTATCAACAATGAGTAGAAACCGTATTCCTCAGCAGTCTCAACTATTTGCCGAAGGTATGGAAAGGTAGGCGAACGTTCGGCCCGGTAGGTGCCAATATGGGCGCCATCGCCATCGATGGGAATAAACCAGTCAAACCGTGGCTCTGGACGCTTTGATAATAATGACATGAGGTCACCTTTTTTCTTGTTGACCGCTGCTTGATAACCGCTCACCATACACAAATCTTGGTGCCGTCCTTGGGTTTCTAATCTTACAAAGCTCCTTTGGCAAAAGAAAGCGGCTCCTTAATTCCTCACATTATCTGTCCGCCGTGCTCCCTCAATTGCTGCGGTTGACCTCTTGTTTCCCCCTTCCTATTATTACTGATCATTGTGGAAGAAGCGCTTTTTCGTGAGATTGATCACACGGCCGACCTCGGGATTGAGGTGGAAGGAGACACTGTACAGGAGCTGTTTCGTCGGGCTGGATTAGCGCTTTTCTCTCTTATGGTAAGCCCGGAGGGAGTGGGGGCCAAGGAAAACAGAGAAGTTTCGATCGAGGCCGAGGGATGGGAAGATCTGCTCCACGACTGGCTGAGTCGGCTTCTTTACGTTTTCCTTCTTGATGGGTTTATTGCCCAGACCATAGAGGTGACCGAGATTACTGCGGATCGGGTTCAAGCCCGCTTGGTAGGAGAAAAGCTGGACTTTGACCGGCATGACTTTTACACCGAGATTAAAGCGGTAACGTACCATCAACTCAGTGTGACTTGTAAAGATGGCCTCTGGCAGGCTCGGATCATTTTTGATGTGTAAGGATAAAACATGGCCAAAGAAAAAATTGAAGTACATCAGATAGAAGATTATCTCTGGGAGATACCGAAGAGCGGGGGCATGAGGGTTCCCGGGCGGATCTATGCAAGTACAGAGTTAATGAATGATATTCGTAACGATCCTTGTCTAGAACAGGTAGCCAATGTGGCCCATATGCCTGGCATTATTGGTTACTCCCTGGCCATGCCCGATATTCACTGGGGATATGGCTTTCCCATTGGTGGGGTTGCCGCTATGGACGCCGAGGAGGGAGTGATTACACCCGGCGGAATCGGGTTTGACATAAATTGCGGGGTCCGGCTGGCCCGTACCAACCTGCAGTATGAAGATATTAAAGATAAGCTTGCTCCTTTGGCTGATGGCCTCTTTAATACCATTCCTTGTGGGGTAGGGTCCCAAGGAGCTATCCCCAAGCTCAGCAAAACCGAGGAAAAAAAGCTGGTAACCAAGGGTGCGGCCTGGGCCGTGGAACGTGGGTTTGGCCAACCCAGCGATATTGAGCATACCGAAGAAAAAGGGCGGCTTGCCGGTGCCGACCCCGAAGCACTAAGCGAAGAGGCGCTGGCGCGTGGTTTAAATCAGGTGGGCACATTAGGATCAGGCAACCACTTTTTGGAGGTTGATCGGGTAGAAGAGATTTACCTTCCTGAGGTTGCGGCTACTTTAGGCCTTGAGCTGGGCCAGGTAGTGATCATTGTCCATTCTGGTTCTCGCGGACTAGGGCACCAAACCTGTGAGAATTATCTCAAAGTTATGAGCAAGGCCATGGAAAAATACCGTATCCAGCTTCCGGACCGCCAGCTGGCTTGTGCTCCTGTTTCTTCGACTGAGGGCAAGCAGTACCTGGCGGCTATGGCCTGTGCCGCCAACTATGCCTGGGTGAACCGTCAGGTGATGATGGGATTAGCGGAACAGGCGTTCATGCAGGTTCTAGGTATCTCATCTCGTGATTTGGGCATGGCGCTGATCTACGATGTCTGCCATAACATTGCCAAGCCAGAAGAGTATGAAGTTGGTGGCCGGAAAAGAAAAGTATGGGTGCACCGTAAGGGTGCTACCCGGGCGTTTGGCCCAGGCCATCCGGCTATTCCTGAGACTTTACGGCGGTTGGGCCAGCCGGTACTCATCCCCGGCGATATGGGGCGTTACTCCTTTCTCCTGATTGGTACCGAGAAAGCAATGACTGAGACCTTTGGCTCTACCTGTCACGGTGCGGGTCGCGTCATGAGTCGATCTCAGGCAAAAAAGGCCAGCCGGGGCCTGGATCTGGACAAGGAACTGGCAAAACGTGGGGTAACAGCCCGCTACCGGGGCAAGGGCACATTCGCCGAGGAAATGCCCTATGCCTACAAGGATGTAGCCGATGTAGTTGAAGTAGTAGATCAGGCCGGTATTAGTAAGAAGGTGGCCAAGTTTAAGCCAGTGGCAGTCATTAAGGGATAAGGGCTGAGGTTCGTTATGACAAAGCTTGTTCTTCTAAGGCATGGAGAAAGTACCTGGAATAAAGAGAATCGCTTCACGGGATGGACTGATGTTGATTTATCAGAGAAAGGAGTTGAGGAAGCACGCAAAGCAAGCCAGCTTTTAAAAGAGGAGGGATTTGTTTTCGATGTTGCCTTTACCTCTGTACTAAAAAGAGCCATCAGAACTTTATGGATTGTTTTAGACGAAATGGATTTGATGTGGATACCGGTGCATCGTTCCTGGAAGTTGAACGAAAGGCATTATGGCACCTTGCAGGGGCTCAATAAGGCTGAGATGGCAGCCCAGTATGGAGAAGAGCAAGTACGCCTATGGCGAAGGAGCTATGATATTCCGCCTTCACCCCTGGATAAAACGGATGAAAGATATTCGGGTAAGGATCCAAGGTACAAGGATTTAAGGGAAGGCGAGATACCTTTAACCGAGTGTTTGAAAGATGCTGTGGCAAGGTTTCTGCCCTACTGGCATCAGATCCTAGCCCCCACTATCAAATCGGGAAAGAGAGTCATCCTTGTTGCGCATCACAATTCTCTCAGGGCTCTGGTTAAATATCTGGATTATATCCCTGATGATGAAATTATAAATTTAACCATTCCCACAGGGATACCGCTTGTTTATGAACTGGATAGCGATCTAAAGCCCATCCGGCATGACTATCTTGGAGAGCCGGAAGAACTCAAAAAAGCCATGCAGGCCGTGGTTAACCAGGGGAAGGCTCAAAAATAGGTCATTCGAGTATTTCACTAGCAAAATTCTTCAATGCGTCTATATCCCGGAAAACTGAAATATGGATCGTTCTACGAGGCTGGATCCTCGCTATGTCAACCGGTGTTATCTGCGTTGGGGACAAGGGCTGCAAGCCGCGGGATTGCCTGAACGGCCATCTGGTAGAACTCAGAATCTGATTCAATGCCAATACTGCAGTATCCCACAGCACAAGCGGCTGCAATAGTAGAACCTCCTCCCATAAATGGATCCAACACAATGCCCTTTCCCAATGGGAGAGCAGCACGAACGATCTTCCGCATAAAGGCTTGAGGCTTAAGAGAAGGATGTGGCGCGATCTCTCGCTCAATACCTCGTGTTGGTGCACTTTTAATAACGTCACAAAAAGGTTGCTCTTCCGAGATACGGCGTAAGCCCCCTGTTTTCCACTTGTGCAGATTATCTTGCACACGGCCTTCACATGGCTTTCTGAAGAGGCCCCACGGCTCCCAGCAAGATCTGGGCATTACCGTTACGGTGTCAAATTCCTTATGGGCGTTCTTTGGTCTGTCGCCTCCTCGCAGAGTTTGCACTAAACGGACGATCTCACCACGCTTTTCAAATCCGGCATCGATCAATGCAAAATAGACAAGCTGAGAAACAAGAGGATTAGTTGCAATAAATACATGACCCCCAGGTACGAGTACCCGCAATACTTTCGTAGCCCATCGCGTGAAAAAGTCCCTTAGGGCTGCTTTGTCCTCATCCGTAAGGACTGTAAACCGAGGAAGTGGGCTGCGGGTAGATCCGTCGAAGGTTGGGGGGATACGCCATATACCACCACGCCCACGACGTAGCTTCTTCTTCTCTTCAGATGTGTACTCCTTAAGCCCGTAGGGAGGATCAGTAACCATAGCATGGATGCTATTTGATTCACGTTGTTCCATCCAGTCAAGACAGTCAGCATGCACAACCTTATAAAGGGCCTCTGAATCAGGTATAACCTGTGTCGATCTAGGGGTTATAAAGGTGGACGACGATATCTTCGTGTGCTGTTCCGTCGGCTTTCCTCCGGCGCCATATTCGCCGAAGGTCTCTCGCAAAACAGCCGGTGCCTCAACTGGATATTGGTATAGGATTTGTCTCACGTCGGTAGGCAAGTAACCGGCCAGCACATAAAGGGGGCTGGAGTCTATGTTCAAGGCTTTAGTAATTCGCTCGATTATAGCCACAGAAGGTTTGGCCTTGCCACTTTCCAACCGCGATAAATACCCTTTTGTCACTTCCAACATTCGGGCGAGGTCCGCAAGGGAGTATTGCCCCTCCAAGCGTTCCGTGCGTAGACGCTGCCCGAATTCGTGTCCAGGGGGTGAAGTCGATAAAGGTTGTCTTGTTTCTGACTTGCTCATGACAATGGATATAGTTTAGTTTACTGAATCGGTCAACTGCATTCTTGAGCACTTTCCAAGAGAGAGCAAACTCCGACTGTGTCATACGCACTTTGAGTAACGCTGCGCGAGTTATATCAATATGTAGATGGGATCAAGTGGCGGACCTTGGTTGACCTTCAATACCTCCCCTCCTATTATTAACCCCGGTGAAAGAAACACTTTTTTGTGAGGTTGATCATACCACCGGCCTCGTGAGGGCTAAGAGTTTCTAACAAAGGAGGAGCGCATCATGCCAGGACCGCTTGAGGGAATTACCGTTCTTGACCTTACCCGCCTTGCCCCGGGCCCCTTCTGCACTATGATTCTAGGAGACCTGGGTGCAGATATTATCAAAGTTCAGGAGCCGGGTCCGCCTACCGGAAGACGGGCACAGCAAGCCGGAGCCGCGGGTGTTCAGATGGCCGGAGCCGGTGGTACTTCGGCCTACAATGCGCTGCACCGTAACAAACGCAGCATTGGCTTAAACCTCAAGGATCCTGAATCGCGTGAGATCTTCTATAAACTTGCTCGCAAAGCTGATGTGCTTGTGGAAGAGATGCGACCGGGTGTAGCCAAACGCTTGGGCATTGACTATGACACGTTGAAGGAAATGAACCCTCGTCTTATCTACTGCGCGGTAACCGGCTATGGACAGACCGGACCGTATGCGTCGCTTGCCGGGCATGACTTAAATTACATTGCCCAGGCCGGGGCTTTGAGTCTCATTGGGGACAGGGAGGGTAGGCCGGTGGTCCCGCAAAACTTTCTGGCCGACTATGCCGGAGGCGGTATGCACGGGGCCTTGGGAGTCATGTCTGCGCTTTATGCCAGGGAGAAGACTGGTAAAGGGCAGTTTGTTGATACCGCAATGATGGATGGGGTTATTTATCTGATTGTGCAGTTCCTTTCTGCCTATTTTGCCTCAGGCGAGATCCCGCAGCGAGGGAACTCGCTTCTGGATGGCGCGGTGCCTCATTTTAACGCTTATGAAACCAAAGACAACAAATATATTACTTTGGGTTCTCTAGAACCTTGGTTCTATGCCAACCTGTGTCGTGCGGTAGGTCGAGAGGATTTTATTCCGCATGAGTATGACTCTGAAAAACATCCGGAGATCTTTGCTTTCTTGCGTGAAACTATGAAAACTCGCACAAGGGAAGAATGGTTTGAATACCTTAATCAAACCGACCAGTGTGTGGGCAAGATGCTGACTCTTGACGAACTTGAGCATGATCCCCAGGTCCAAGCCCGGCAGATGGTGGTCGAGGTTGATGATCCCAAACACGGTAAGATCAAACAGGTAGGCATCGGGCCGAAGCTCTCGGAAACTCCGGGCTCGGTCCGCCGCCTCGCTCCGCAGTTGGGGGAGCATACGGACGAGGTTTTGGGTGGGCTGGGTTTATCCCAGGACAATATTAATCGGCTGCGGGAAAAAGGAGCGGTAAAGTAATAGTTAATAGTGAAGAATGAATAATGAAGAGTTAAGAAGTGCAAAACCGGATATTGTTGAACGCAGCTTTGAATATTCGCTCGGAATTGTTAAACTCTATCTTTTCTCTTAACTCTTAACTTTTCACTGACCGGAGGCTGATGCCGAAGCAACGTTCATTTTCCTTTGATTTCCATCGGTTGCGGCCCAAGGGCAGGGGACGATCTACTATACTTAAGGGCGCTGCCCTGTTCCTCCTTTTTGTTTTTGCTGTGCAGCTGTTACGTCCATATGGAACATTCGCCCTGCTTCTGGTGGGTGTAGTTATGGGTTGGTGGGGGTTGTCTGCCTACCGACGCAAGAGGCAACGGCAAGAAGAGATTCTTTGCGAAATCAGAGGAATGGAGGAAGAGGAGTTTACCCGGTATATAGCCGATCTCCTTCAGAGTCAGGGATACCGGGTACAATTTATAGGGGAGGCCGAGGAGCCGAAGTTTCTTTTGAGGCGCGGCGAAGAGCAACTTGCTTGTTGGCTTAAGCAGAGACAAGTGACAAAAGATATGATCACTGAAATCATAAAAGATACAGCAAGCCAGGGTCATTCATCTGCCATGGTTATTACTACTGCGTCTTTTACCAGAGGGGCTATGTTGGCAGCACGTCGGCAGCCCTGTGTTTTGATTGATCGAGAAGGATTAGTAGCCCTCATCTTACAGCACCGGCAGGGTCACCGGGTGTTACCCTTTCGCCGCACGCAGGAGGAAAAGGGAAGAAGCTCGGCAGGTGCAGATTAAAAGAGAGTAGGGGAGAAAGATATGGGTATTTTGAAGGTATGTCGCTTAGGTCATCCGGTGCTGCGTCAAGTAGCGGCACCGGTTCCAGTGGAAGAAATTGCTACATCGGAGATGCAGCGGCTTATTGATGACATGATTGAGACCATGCATGAGTACGACGGGGTCGGGCTGGCTGCTCCACAGGTACATGTTTCCAAACAGCTTGCCGTTTTGGAAGTGGCCAAGAATCCGCGTTATCCTGAGATGCCGCTTGTGCCCCTGGCTGTGCTTATTAACCCGCATACAACATTGCTGACTGAAGAGACGATTGATGGCTGGGAGGGATGCTTGAGCGTCCCTGATCTACGCGGGATAATACCCCGTTATAAAGAAATAAGTGTAGAAGCCTTTGACCGACAAGGGAAAAAGATCAACTTTATTGCCAAAGATTTTCATGCCCGGGTGGCCCAACACGAGTGTGATCATCTCCAGGGTAAGGTCTATCTTGATCGCATGCCTGCTTTTGATACCTTGACCCATCTGGCTGAATGGCAGCGGTACTGGCTGGAGAGTTAAGGAAGATAGGGAGGAGCTTGCCCGTAGCACAGCTCGACCATGAACAAGAGCTGTGGCACAGAGGTGTCCTCTATGTTGCCGGGGTAGATGAGGTAGGGATGGGCTCCCTTGCTGGGCCAGTGGTAGCCGCAGCCGTTATCTTGCCACCTACAAGCTATCAGCTATCAGCTATCAGCTATCAGCAAACCCCGACCCCCGCCCTTCCCGAGGGGGTACGAGACTCCAAGATGCTTCCCGCGAAAAGGAGGGAAGGACTGGATGCGGAAATCCGTAGGGCAGCCTTGGGAATTGGTATTGGGATGGTAGAGGTGGAAGAGATTGACCGGATCAATATTTACCAGGCAGGCCTCAAGGCTATGCGTCTGGCCATAGAGAGTTTGCCGGTGATGCCAGAGCATGTGCTGGTAGATGGGCGGATAATTCCTGAACTTCCCTTTGCCCAGACACGTTTTATCAAAGGAGATAAAACCGTTTATTCCATTGCTGCTGCTTCGATTGTTGCCAAAGTACACCGCGACAAACTGATGCATGCTCTTGATGCCCAGTATCCGCAATATGGGTTTGCCCGCCATATGGGCTATGGTACCCGAATACATCGTGAGGCATTGAGCCGCTTTGGTCCCTGTCCTATTCACCGTCGTTCATTTAGGCTGATCAAAGAGTGAAGAGTTATATCAGTTGAGAAGCTAAAAGTTCCTAACTCTTCATTCTTAACTCTTAATTTTCAACTCCTTTTTACCCTACCACTTTTTCTCGGCTAAGAAAAAAGGCTATACTGGCTAGCCAAAGAGGAGGAGCATGTATGGCTATTGAAATCATTATGCCTCGGCTCAGCGATACCATGGAAGAAGGCAAGATTCTTAGGTGGCTGAAGCAGATGGGGGATATAGTGAAGATTGGGGAAGTGATTGCTGAGGTGGAGACGGATAAGGCAGACATGGAGCTAGAAGCCTTTGATGAAGGGGTGTTATCTGAGGTCCAGGTGCAGGAGGGGGAGTCTGCCCTGGTTGGTGCGGTGATTGCAGTTTTGGCTGAGACGGGGGAGCAGATTATACCTGCTCAGGCTAAGAAGAAAGGAGAGAAAAAGGAGACGGTAAAGGTAGAGAAGCTCCACCAAGAAACTCATCCTCCACCGGAGGTGCGGGTTAGGGAAGTACGAGACGAGAGCGAGGCCTCGGGCGGTGGGCTGGGCCCGCAAGCACAGGCCAGGCGGGAAGAAAAAACCAAGGAAGTCACTCCCCGGGAACGGATCTTTGCTTCGCCCTTGGTAAAGCGCATGGCTGAGGAACAAAGCATTGACCTGGCGCAGGTAAAAGGGAGTGGTCCTGGTGGCCGTATTGTGCGCAGCGATCTTGAAGCCTATATGGCGCAGTCTTGTCCCCAAGTAGCTCCGCAGCCACGAAGAGAGCTGCGGGAGGTACCTCCAGCTCCCAAACCCATTGCCGGGAAAAAAGAGGAGTTATCTCGCATGCGGGCAACGATTGCCAAGCGCATGGCAGAAAGCAAAAGAGAGATCCCGCATTTCTATGTTACAGCCGAGATCGACATGACAGAAGCAGTACGGCTGAAAGATGCGCTTAAGGCGAGCGACCGAGTCGAGGTAGAGGTTACCTACACACATCTCATTGCCAAGGCAGTAGCCGTGGCGCTTGAGCGTCATCCTTACCTTAACGCCTCGTTTATCGAGGGAGCTAGGGAAGTCAAAGGAAGAGTTAACCTTGGTATTGCCGTAGCTGTGGAAGATGGGCTGATTGTGCCCGTACTTAAGGAATGTGGGGGCCTCTCCCTTTTGAAGATTGCGGAAAGAGCTAATGCGCTAGTCGAGCGGATTCGTAGCGGTAAGCCTAGGGCCGATGATCTCTCTGATGGAACGTTTACTATCTCGAACATGGGTATGTTACCCGTTGAACACTTTGCGGCAGTGATTAATCCACCGCAAGGAGCTATTCTAGCTATAGGGGCAATCAAGGAACGACCCGTAGTGCGGGAGAGTCACATTGTTGCGGCTAAGACCATGATGGTTACTCTCTCCTGTGATCACCGTATTATCGATGGTATCGTTGCCGGGCAGTTTCTTGCGGAGCTAAAAACGCTTCTCGAGAATCCAGTGACCTTGATGGTGTAACCCCCCTCCGTAATCCTCCTTCACCGGTGGAGAGGAGATTTTTAAGTTAGTTGAAAAGGGAATTGAACCATTACAGGAGAAGGTAGCATGGAACAGTATGATCTAGTAGTGATCGGAGGCGGTCCTGGAGGGTATGTATCAGCTATCCGGGCGGCGCAGCTTGGGCTTAAAGTTGCGGTCGTTGAAAAAGACCGGCCCGGTGGCGTATGCCTCAACTGGGGGTGTATCCCGTCAAAGGCAATCCTTAGCTGTGCTGAACTGTATGAGTCTGTTAAAGAGGGGGAGCAATATGGCATCAAGGTACAGGGTCTTTCGCATGATTACCCCCATGTGATCAAACGTAGCCGTGAGGCGGCCGATCGGTTAGCCAAGGGGGTAGAGTTTCTCTTAAAGAAAAATAAGGTAGCCTTGTTTGCCGGCAGGGGTCGGTTGGAAGGCAAGAATGCTGTGGCGGTCCTGCCGGAAGAGGGGCAGGCGCAAAAGCTTACTGCTGAACGGGTTATTATTGCCACGGGTTCGGCCGAGCGAAGTCTTCCCGGAGTAGAGATTGACGGTCAGCAGATCATCACTAGTCGGGAGGCTCTTGTTGATACAGAGATTCCTGAGGCTATGCTCATTATTGGTGGGGGAGCGGTAGGAGTGGAGTTTGCCTATATTTACAGCACTTTTGGTAGCCGGGTGACCCTGGTGGAGATGGAGAAACAGCTCCTACCGGGGATGGACTCTGAGATTGCGCGAGAACTACAGCGGGTGTTTAGGAAAAAGGGGATTGAGGTGCTTACAGACACTAAATTTCATAACCTCACAAAATTTCCTGGTCGGGTTGAGGTCATACTGGAAGCGGAGGGAAGCTTGAAGGAGCGGACGGCTAATAAGGTTTTGGTGGCGGTAGGGAGAAAGCCGCTCAGCGAAGGGCTAGGGCTGGAGGAATTGGGGGTAGAACTTGAGCGTGGGTTTATTAAAGTTGACGAGCACCTACGCACTGGTTGCGAGACGGTCTATGCCGTTGGTGATGTTAACGGTCCGCCGCTTCTTGCCCATGCGGCCTCGGAGGAGGGTATTGCTGCGGTGGAGATTATGCAGGGACAGCGGGAGAATGGAGTGGATCATAGCAAAATTCCTGCTTGTATATACTGTCAACCCGAGGTGGCCACCGTCGGACTTACTGAAGAACAGGCAGCCGCCCAAGGGTATGAGGTGAGAACCGGCAAGTTTCCTTTCCGTGCCTCGGGCAAGGCCATTGCTGTCGGACACGAAGAGGGGTTTGTCAAGGTGGTAGTAGACAAGACCTATGGTGAGATCCTAGGCTGCCATATTATCGGTAAGGGAGCAACTGATCTTATTGCCGAGATAAGCTTAGCGCAAACGCTGGAAGCTACCACTGTGGAACTAAGCAAGACCGTACATGCTCATCCCACTCTCTCCGAGGCTATTATGGAAGCAGCCCTCAATGCTGAGGGCAGGTCGATCAATTTCTAATTCAATCATTGGTTCATTTTCTTATTGGTCCAATGATTCAATGTTTCAATGAGCCAATTCTGGTGATGGATAAGCGCTTACAATTAATGGATCTGGGGTTCGTGGATTACGGCAAAGCCTTGGAGGTACAGGCAGACCTGGTCCGGTCAAAGTGTGAGGGGGAAAAGGCCGACTATCTCCTCTTTGTCGAACACCCACCAGTGTACACCTTAGGAAGAGGTGGAGACGAAAGACACCTTCTGTTTCCGCTGCAAAAATGTAGGGACGGGTTTCAAACCCGCTCCCTACCCCCTCTAGTATACAGAGTAAGCCGCGGTGGCGATGCTACGTTTCACGGCCCTGGTCAGCTTGTGGTATATCCTATTCTTGATCTCAATCACCAGGGGCGAGACGTACACCTCTATCTACGCCAGCTTGAAACGGTGCTCATTGAGAGCTTGGCTATTTTTGGTCTTCAGGCCCAGAGGCTGCCCGGTCTAACTGGCGTGTGGGCAGAGGGAAAGAAAATTGCTTCTATTGGTGTGGGTGTACGACGCTGGATCAGTTTTCATGGGTTTGCCTTAAATGTGAATACCGACCTCAGGTTCTTTGACCACATTATTCCCTGTGGCCTGTATGACGTACGCATGACGTCAATGCGCGATCTCTTAGGCGAGGAGGTTTCGCTTGATCAGATCAGGGAGGTTGTAGGGCAGCGGTTTATACAGCAATTAGGCTACACAGTTGTATCGGCATGTCGGCAAGATGAAAAAGTTTATGGAGAAGTAAAGCCTGCCTGAGACAGGTCGGCTACGACTACCTTAAGGAGGCGCTCGGGACGAAGGTAAGATTTTGCTACCTCCCTGACCTTTTCTAGCGTAACCTGGTCAATGAGATCCGTATAGCGATCCGGATAGTCCAAACCCAGGTCATAAAATTCCAGCAAGGCTAGAAAACCGGCTACGCTACTATTAGAGGCCAGGCGTAAAGGAAAGCTGTTAATTAGGTACGCTTTAGCCCGAGCCAGGTGCTGTGCTGTAACCCCTTTGTCAATAAAGCTCTGTACTACCTGTATGGATTCCTCCATGGCCTGTTTGGCGGTTGCGTTTTGGGTTTGCAGTACAATAGTAAAAGGACCAGGGTTTCTACGGGCAGAAAATCGGCTGCTCACGTGGTAGACAAGACCCAGGTCTTCCCTGATGCGCTGCATCAATAATGACTCGAATCCACCGCCCCCCAATAGAGAGTTCATGACCCGTACCGCATAGTAATCAGGGTTGCTACGCGCAATGCCCTGATGGCCCAGAATCACATTGGCCTGGCTTATCTCTTTATGGCCAGTAACCACCGCAGAGTTTTGGGGTAGAGTAGGGTCAGACCAAGGATGGTCAGGAATTTCCCCTGGTTGCCAGTCTTTAAACTGCTCCTCCAACAGGGCTAATGCCTCTTGCTGTGAAATACTGCCGGCGCAGGCCACAATAGTATTGTTGGGACGATAGTAAGTTTGATGGAAAGCTATAACATCAGCACGGGTGATGGCAGCAAGAGACTTCTCTTGTCCCTCAATAATCCGACCGTAAGGATGATCTGGGTAGAGGGTCTCCAAGAACATTTTTCTCGCCACCCAACCCGGATCCTCCTCCCGGGTTTTTAAGTACCCAAGGGTCTCTGTGCGTTTTTTGTCTAGCTCCTCAGTGGGGAATATAGGATGGACGAGTACTTCCGCTAGAAGGGCGGTAGCGGCTGTTAAATTTCTGCGCAGCGTAGTGAGGGTAAGGGTGGTCGAGTCATAACCGGCATTAGCACTGAGTGAGGCCCCTAAAAAATCAAGCTCTTCTGCCAGTACCAGAGCATCATATTCTTTGCTACCACGGGTCAGAAGAAGGGCGGTAAGGTTTGCCAGGCCTTCTTTTCCCTTTTGGTCTTGAGCTGAAGCTGCTTTGACAAATACCGTCATCACCACCATAGGAATTTCCGGCCGCTCAGCTACAAGCAGGGTAAGACCATTATCCAGGACCGACCGTTTACCAAGCGCCTCAGCGGATACTACGGTGGGCAGAAACAGAGAAAGGTAAATTGCTAAAGTGATAAACCGTCGCACAGACTTCTCCCTTATCTTCCGCTGTTACTAGCCGCAGGAATAAGCACTCCTACGGTGCGATTATCTTCCGTGAGGTATGTTTGAGCAACTTTCTGCACGGCCTCGGGCGTTACCGCACGAATGCCCCGAATGACTTCCTTGATTAGCTGCCAATCACCCAGGGTGGCGTATTGGCCCAGTTGCAGAGCCCGATAAAAGAGGGAATCCTGACCGAAGATGAAAGAAGATTCAACTAGATTTTGTGCTCGCTCAAGCTCGCGCTGCGAGACCAGCTGAGCTTTAAGTTTTTCCACCTCCTCATAGAGAGCGGCTTCAGCCTCCTGCCAACTTTTCTCTGTTGCCCCACGCAAAGAAAGGGTGAAAAGGCCAGGGTCTGGGGAGAGTCGGTCATAACCAGCATCCACGCCAAGTGCCAGTGTCTTTTCTTCGATCAAGGCACGACGTAAACGCGAACTTCGACCATCTCCAAGAATGGTCGCCAGCAAGGTAAGGGCAAAGCTGTCATCGTTTTGATAGTTGGGGACATGGTAGGCCGCCACGACTATGGGCAGAGAAGCGGGACGCCTAAGGGCTATCCGCCGTTCTCCTTTTTGGGGAGGTTCCACCGCCCGGACCGGTGGCGGCGAAGGTGAAGAAGGAATGGAGCCAAAGGACTCTTTAATCGTGGCAAGCAAGGGTTGGGGCTCTACGTCTCCGGCCACAACCAGGATGGTATTGTTAGGCGCATAGTAAGTCTGCCGAAAGTCAAGGAGGTCTTCCATAGTGATGTTTTCCAAGTCCGTCATCCAGCCAACCACTGGCCAGCCATAGGGATGGGCGGTAAAGGCGGCTGCTCGCACTTGTTCGAACAATTCAGACCCTGGGTTATCGGTCGTACGCAGACGTCTTTCCTCCATAACGACTTGCTTTTCGGCAGCCAGGATCTCTTGGTTGAGAACAAGATTAGCCATGCGGTCTGCTTCTAGCTCGATGACTAGGTCGAGGTGTGAGGCCGCAATATTCTCGAAATAGGTAGTGTGGTCATCGGTGGTAAACGCATTAAGGCTTCCACCCTTCTCTTGCACCAGGCGAGAGAACTCTCCCGGACCAAACTTTTTGCTACCGCGAAACATAAGGTGCTCGAACATATGGGCAAGCCCGGTGATTCCTAGGCGCTCGTTGCGTGAGCCTACTTGATACCAAACCTGAAGGGAAGCAACCGGAGTATGATGATCGACAAGAATGAGCACTTGCAGGCCATTAGGCAGGGTTTCCGTAGTAACATTCCAGGATGGCTCTTCTGCTGCTGTGCAGAGCGAAGACAGTAGTAAGACAAGAAAAAAGCCCTTTATCCCATAAATCCCCAGACGCTCAACCACACTGTTACCCTCTGTCTCCTTTTTTGCTGAACTCCCACGCCCTCATTCCTTACGTAAAGAGAAATGGCCTAACGGCGAGTGTAGAGGTCACGGCATTCCTGACTACAAAAGTAAACAATCTGTCCCTGGAAAGAAGTCTTGAGGGCCTCTTTCTCAAATATAAAACGGCCGCACTGGGGGTCCTGGATCATGAGTGCCCCTTCTTCTTGTCCTTTTTCCTTTCTTTTGTCTCGGCGGGGAAGAGAAGTGGGCAGAAGGAGGCGTCGCACGCCTGAAATAATCAGGAAGACGGCAAAAGCAAGAAGCAAGAGGCGAATGATCCAGCCCATAGATAAGCGCGTCCTACTGCCCCGTTGGGCTTTGCAGATAACGGAGCAACTCTGAGTCTGGCTGCAGCATTAGAGTCGTGCGACTGGTAAGAGTCTTCTCATATGTCTGCAGCCGCCGGGTAAAGGCATAGAACTCCGGGTCCCGGCCATAGGACTGGGCATAGATGGTGGTGGCCTCGGCATCCCCCTCACCGGTGAGGTTCTGGCTGGTCTCATAGGCCTTGGCAAGGATAACCTCCCGCTCCCTATCCGCCCCAGCACGGATCTCTCTAGCCCGCTCATCACCCTCAGCCCGGTAGCGCTTGGCAATGCGCTCGCGCTCGGCCCGCATGCGGGCAAACACACTTGCCTGGACTTCTTGGGGTAGGTCTAGTCGCTTGATGCGCACGTCAAGGACCTCGATGCCAAAGGTTTTGGCCGTCTCTAGGGTGTCCTTGGTTACTACCTGCATAATATCCTCGCGATTTTCACGAACAAAATCGAGGAAGTTGTGCCTGGCGATTTCCTGGCGCAGGCGGGCAGAAATAATGTCGTCCAAGCGCGCCATGGCCCGTTGTTGGTCGCGCACACTACGATAAAAGTCTAAGGGTTCCTGGATACGCCAGCGCGACACATGGTCTACCAACACCCGCTTTTTATCCAGGGTGATATACTCAGCTGCTCTTGCGTCGGTTGTAAGCACCCGCTTCTCAAAGCGGCTGAGGTTTTGGATAACAGGAAACTTAAAGTGAAGCCCTGGCTCCTTTAAGATCCGTTTGGGCTCGCCGAACTGGATGACCATTCCTTGCTCCCACTCGCCTATGGTAAAGGCAGCCTGGAAGGCAACAAAGAGAGCAACTAGTCCAATGCCAATAACAAGCCTGACCATAGCAATTACCTCCCGTCTTCGTTAGTGGTAGAGTTGTTTCCCTGGGGGCGACCCCCCGCCTCTCCTGAGGTTGGGGGGGAGAGCAAATCCTTGAGGGGCAAGATCGGAACTACTCCCCCGCTCTCGCCGGCGTTAAGAATGAACTTTTCCATGGTGGGCATGATGCGCTCCACGCTTTCCAGGTAGAGGCGGTCCCTGGTGACCTCCTTGGCCTTTTGGTACTCGGTCAATATTTTGAGAAATTTTTCCGCATCACCCTGGGCACGGATGACCCGCTGGGCTTTGTAGGCTTCGGCCTGCTGCACCATTTGGGCAGCCTCTCCCCGGGCTTTGGGCACAACGTCTTCTCGGTAGCCCTCGGACTCCTTCACCAGCCGATCTCTGTCCTCCAGGGCTCGCACCACGTCATGAAAGGCGTCGCGCACTTCCTCGGGAGGGTCAACAACCAAAAGCCGAGCCTCGGTGACCAGCAAGCCGGTCTGATAGGCATCAAGTAAACTCTGGAGGTGGCTTTTTGCCTGCTCTTGGACTTCGAACCGGCCGTCGGTCATGGTGTAGTCGATGGTGTTTTGCCCTACCGCACTGCGTAAGGCTACTTCTGTTGAGGTGTGCAGGATTTCCTCGGGGTTGCGAGCATGAAACAGAAACTGCACTGGATCCTGGATCCGGTATTGGACAAAGAGCTGTACCTCAACCATGTTTTCATCACCGGTGAGCATTAGGGCCTCCTGAGGTACTGTACGCGTGCTTCCTCTGGTCTCGCGCCTGGAGATGGTGCGCGTTGGGATAGTGCCCATTGTACGAAACCCCACCTCGGCTCTGCGCACCTGGGCAATGTCTACCACCGCATGACTCTGGATAGGCCAGGGCAGGCGGTAGCTTAACCCCGGCCCAGTTTCTCTCGCCACCTGGCCGAAGAGCAGCACCACGCCGCGCTCCCCAGGTCCGACCACGAAAATGCCTGAGCCCAGCCAGAGGGCCAGCAGGATGGCCGGGATAAGCCAGATCCCAAATCCCTGAGTGAACCGCTGTCCCCACCTCTTTAGGCCCTCCAACCCCTCCAGCAATTCATCTGCCGGAGAAGAATTTCCACGATTCTGTCCATTCATAATTACCCTCCTTTTCTCCTACGAGAGAATTACATCTGACGATAACAGGAAAGACATCAGAAAGTGTAGCGCATGTGCAGACACATTGCTACATCATAAGGTTGTCCTGGACTAAAGTCTTCATAAGGTAGCCTGACTTTGGCAGGGAATTTACGGTAAATTCAGCTCAGACTATGATTGACCCTACCAGGGGAGGAAAGGAGGACAAGAATGGGCATATCAGTGAGGAAAAGAATGCCTCAAGAAGCGCAAAATTGCTTCTGTATCTAAGCGGGGTGTGAGACAACGGGCTATGCGGCAAGGATCGGAAAAGGTTTATTCCATATCTTCAAAAAATCGGCCACAGCAAGTCCGTTCTAATCAGAGGGATCCCCAGTTCCCTGCTTTTACCCCTTGCACCCTCGTGGGCCCCGATGGCATGGAGCGACCGGGGTGGGAGATGTGGGTAGGAAGGGCATTCTTTGGCCGAGCAGACTCAAGATAAACTCTGCTGCAGTACTATACTCGCTTGTACGAGCCCATGCCCAGTGGGCATGGGAAGGAACGTCCTTGGTACACCCATAGACCCCATCAGTTCAGATCCGAGAAGGAAGAAAAAGAAGACGAGACATATGGTCTAAATGGATCACTGGGTAACGAGTTTGAGCAACAAATTTGGGAGTAAAAAATTAAGGCTACGCCCAGCAAGCAGTAAGCCTAGTACAGCGCGACGTAAGTTATCCCCAGGTTTCGTGATATTCCCCGTAGGGGCAGGCCCCCGTGCCTGCCCGCCCCCAAGGCAACCACAGGGGGTTGCCCCTACAGGGAAGCGAAGGATTTCCGCCGCGCTGATCTAGGAAGATTCCGAGCCTCAAGACACTCTATAGAGATCCCGCCGTCGGTCTTTGCCTCCTACAACGCTAAAGCTCTAGCTCAGTGCAGACGCTTTGATGGCAGGTAGAAGCCTTATGTCAAGGCCTGCGGCTGGGGTCACAGCCTTTCTCACTTTCATTGCCATGGCAAAACTTTACTACTATTCCCCTTCCCCTGGAGGGGAAGGGGGTTGGGGGGGCCTAGGAGAAAGGGGTTACGAGTAGGCTCCTGCCTGGGGTAGTTGCTGGGCCGCCTGTTGCTCGGCGGCGATGGTAATAGGTTCAAGCGCCTGATCGAGAACCTCGTCAATAGTATCTACAAAGATAAATTTCATATCCTGGCGTATCTCTTCGGGAATGTCCTCAAGGTCTTTCTCATTGCGCTTGGGCAAAATAACTGTCTCAATGCCGGCTCGTTTAGCAGCCAGAACTTTTTCTTTCACACCACCAACAGGCATGACTTTGCCCCGTAAGGTGATCTCACCTGTCATGGCTACATGAGAACGGAGAAGCCGGCCGGTAAGTAAGGAGGCTAGGGAGGAAGCCATAGTGACGCCTGCAGAGGGTCCGTCTTTGGGGATACCGCCGGCAGGTACATGGATATGAATATCACAGCTCTCAAAAAACTCTGCAGCAATGCCCAGACGGTCGGCCTTGGAGCGAACATAAGAAAGGGCAGCCTGGGCCGATTCTTTCATGACATCGCCCAGGTGACCGGTCAAAGTGATCCCCTTCTTGCCCGCCATCTTGGTGGACTCAATGAAGAGGATATCTCCTCCATTAGGGGTCCAAGCTAGCCCAATAGCCACCCCTGGTTCGTGAGCACGCTCGGCTACCTCGGAGAAAAACTTTTCATGCCTCAGGTATTCATAGACCTTTTCTGGGGTGACCATTACTTTTTCGTTAAGCCCCTCGGTAATGGCTCGGGCTACCTTACGACACACGCCACCGATTTCCCTTTCCATGTTGCGCACTCCAGCTTCACGGGTGTACGAGTGCACAATCTTCAGTATGGCCTCATCCGCAAAAGCAATATTGTCGGCAGTCAGACCGTTTTCATTGATCTGCTTGGGAGTAAGGTGGCGCTTAGCAATTTCTAGCTTCTCGTGCTCGGTGTATCCAGCCAGCTCGATCACTTCCATACGGTCTTTGAGGGCAGGCGGCACAGGCTCAAGGTAGTTAGCGGTTGTGATAAACATCACTTTGGAAAGATCGAAAGGAACATCGAGGTAGTGGTCCTGAAAGGAGAAGTTCTGCTCGGGATCAAGTACTTCAAGTAGGGCCGAGGCCGGGTCTCCGCGAAAGTCCATACCCAGCTTGTCAATCTCATCTAGCATAAAGAGAGGGTTGTTCGAGCCAGCGGTACGTAAACTCTGTATGACGCGGCCGGGAAGGGAGCCAATGTAAGTGCGGCGATGGCCTCGGATCTCTGCCTCGTCGCGGATACCGCCCAACGAAAGCCGTATAAACTTCCGCCCCATAGCTCGTGCAATTGAGCGACCGAGTGAGGTTTTGCCTACCCCCGGGGGGCCAACAAAGCAAAGAATAGGGCCCTTGGAGTCCCCCTTGAGCTTGCGCACCGCCAGGTACTCGAGAATCCTTTCCTTGATCTTTTCGAGATCGTAGTGGTCCTCGTCTAATACCTGGCGGGCATGAGGGATATCGAGGTTGTCATCAGTGGAGATTGCCCAGGGGAGGGTAACCAGGCACTCTAGATATGTGCGGACCACGCTGTGCTCGGCTGACTCAGGTGGGATGAGGCGCAGCCGTTCAAGCTCATTCTCCGCGGCTTTTTGCGCCTCAGGGGGCATCTTGGCCTCATCAATCTTTTTGCGTAGCTCTTCAACCTCGGCACTACGAGCATCCCCCTCACCCAGCTCTTTCTGAATGGCCCTCATCTGCTGGCGGAGATAAAAATCCTTTTGATTCTTGTTGAGCTCGGTCTGTACCTGAGACTGGATCTTGTTTCCTAACTCGCTCAGTTCGATTTCTCGATTTAAAATAGCAGAGATCTTCTCAAGGCGTGAGTTAACCTCAAAGGAGTTAAGTAAGTCTTGCTTTTCTTCGAGAGAAATATTGAGGTGCGCAGCGATCAGGTCCGTCATTTTGCCTGGATCCTTGACGTTCATCACCACCCCCTGGAGTTCATCAGGAAGATAGGGGACCATGGAGACAAACTTGGCAAACTGGCTGGCTATATGCACCTGTAAAGCATTGAGGTCCTTGGAAGGAAGATAAACCTCTTCCAGATGACGAATCCGTGCCCGCAGGTAGGGCTCGCGCTGGGTATATTCTTGAATGCTGATCCGTTTCAACCCCTGTACTAGAATGCGTACACTGCCGTCCGGATATTTGAGCATTTTTACAATGCGTCCAGCGCTGCCGTGAGCAAAAAGATCATGTGGATTAGGGTTTTCCTCATCGGGGTTTTTCTGGGCAACTAAGCCTAGTATACGATCTCCCTTGAGGCATTCTTCAACCAGTTTGAGAGAAGCACCACGAGAAATTAATAAAGGAACCATAGCCGCAGGAAAAATGACCACCCCCCGCAGAGGTAGGATGGAGACTTCAGCTGGCAAAGTTACATCGCTTAAGTCTTCCGTACCAAAGGTTTGCTGTTTCTGCACCTCTTCCTCTTCCGCAGCACATGCCCAAATGTCTGTCATAAGCTAATACCCTCCAATCTCTAATTCTGGATGGGGCCATTTGAGAAAATAATACATGCCCTAGCATTGCACAAGGGGTCAAGACCGGATAAAAATGACTGGGCTTGACCCTTTATGAATAGAACCACTCCCATGAGGGGAAGGCTGTGGAAGTCGTTTTAAAGTTCCTCTACTTTGCCGCGCTCATTGTTTGGCTTGGTGAAGTGATCTTTTTTTCCTTTGTTGCCGCCCCTGTGGCCTTCCGAACCCTTCCTACCCCAGAGGCAGGACGGGTGGTAGGAGCCATTTTTCCTTACTATTATGCTTTGGGGACGGTCGCTGGAGTTGTTGCCTTGTCGGTCGGATTTCTTCTGCGTCTACAGGCGCAGGGAGATAAAGGGAAATGGCTGCTGGCCATGATCTTCTTGCTCATCATGCTTGGAGCAAACCTCTGTGCCTGGCGGGTGATTCTTCCCCGTACTCAGGTGCTGCGGTCAGAGATGCATAGCGCTTCTGCCGATCCTCTCCCTGCTGTTGCAGCTAAGTTTCGTCGCCTCCACGCTAGCGCCATGGTGCTTAACCTTGTGGTACTACTTGCTGGGGCCGGGGTTGTTATTATGGCAGTGGTCACATTACGGCTCTAGGGGGGCTCTAGGGGCAGCCTTACAACTGACTATTATGAAACACTACCGCGCTATTCTCTTTGATCTCTTTAATACTGTTGCGCTTTTTGATCCACAGAAGTTGCCGACTTTTGAGTGGGAGGGGAAAACTTTACGTTCTACTATGGGTAAAGTACGCTTGACTGTCGAACAGATTTTTCCTCATATACCTTTTTCCTTATTTTTTAAGACCCTTACGGAAGTAAGTCAAGAATTAGGTGAAGTACGTACTCGGGAGCTGCGTGAAATTCCTTCGCTTGAGCGTTTCCGCCAGGTGCTTAGGAGGTTAGGGGAGGCGGATTCACCAGAGAGCTTAGCCAGAGCGCAGGAGCTGTCCCTTGCCCATATGGAGCTTTTGGCTGCGGCCACGCAGGTACCAGAAGATCACCGAAGCCTGCTTGCTGCTGTGCATGGGGAGTATGCCGTGGCCCTTGTCTCCAATTTTGATCATGCCCCTACCGCTCGCGCAATTTTAAAAAAATGGGGTATTGAAACGTATTTTGATGCAGTCCTTATTTCAGATGAATTTGGTTGGCGCAAACCTCATCAATCAATTTTTACTGCGGCCTTAGAGCAGTTGGGTATAGAACCCCAAGAGGCCCTTTTTATTGGTGACTCCCTGGTAGACGATGTGGAAGGAGCCAAAGCAGCCTGCCTTGATGTTGTGTGGATAAACCGTGACGGAAAAGAATATCCTACTGGCAAGCCGCTGCCAAATTTTATGATCAAAAGCCTTCCTGAAATTGGCAATATTATTTTGAAACAATAGCTTAGATCAGTTTATTTAAGAAACGCTTGAGAATAGCAAAATATTCTTCTCCACCTACACTATAAGTATTGTTATGCCCGGCTCTACGGATGGTATAGAATTCCTTTGGTTCTAATGCCGCAGCATAGAGCCGTTGTCCCTGAGAGTAAGGGACAATCTCGTCCTGGTCTCCATGGATAACGAGTAGGGGACAGTTGATCTGAGTAATCTTAGCAAGAGAGTCGTAGCGAGTACGAAGAAATGGACCGAGAGGGAGGAAGGGGAAGACGATTCTGGCCATTTCTCGAACCGAGAGAAATGGAGATTCAAGAATAAGACCGGCAGGAGGTTCTTTTACCGCCAGGTTCACTGCCACCGCGCTGCCTAAGGAGCGGCCAAAATAAACAATACCTGCAGAGTCTAGATCAGAGCGAGAACGGAGATAGGCAAGGGCTCCTTCAGCGTCCCGATAGGTTCCTTCTTCGGAGACCTGACCTGTGCTACGGCCATATGCGCGGTAGTCGAAAATAAAGATATGAACATCAACAAGATTGTGAAGGAGCCGGATGTTGTCCAGACGGTGGCTAATATTTCCCGCATTGCCATGGCACCACAGAACGGTCAGAGGTCCTTTCCTGGGAATGAACCAACCATGAAGTCGGACCCCATCGGTGGCTGAAAAGGCGACTTCCTCATACTCAAGCCCTAGATCAGCAGGTGTTTGTACAAGTGTTTTTTCCGGATGAAAGATGAACCATCTTTCCATTGTCTGCCTGCAGCCGTAGAAGATAAACAAATAAAGCATAAACAGGTAAAGGAAGGAAAGATGCCAGAAACGGTACAGATTGCTCTGGTTAGCCATGGTGATCTACACCTAGAGGTCCTCCGTTAGGCAGAGGAGGGAGGGTAAAGGTTAGCACAAGAGGGGGTGACTGTGGTGTATGGTGGCTTCGGTAAGATGATAAAAGCAGTAGTCAAGAAAGCTTTTGCCGAGGGGGCGCTGTCGGTAGATGAGGTCTCTAGGCGGCAGGAACCATAGAAAGCTATGGAGCAGGACAATCGCAACTGCACGAAAATCTTAGATCTGGCGAGGTGCACTCGAGCCGCTCTGACGCATGCGCTTGCGCAGGATGGGGATGGTGTTGATGTTAGCCGCACGTAGTAGGTCCCAATAGATTCCTCGGGGGCGAGGATATACCGAACGGGTAGCAATCACCTCAGTAGGCGTAATAAGGAAATCTACCGGGATATCGTGAGGAAACATAGGTATTTTGTGGAGAATAATCTGAAGGCGATGGAGGGTGGTAACAATAGGAGTCAGCTCCCGTACCCTATTCTCTTCACGAAGGAGTCCGTATTCAAGATCAGAATATCCGCCGCCTTTTCCCACCCGTGCTCCGTCTTTTCCTACCGCTATCGAACCACACACCACCATGTCTACGGGTCGCATCTCTCCAAGAGAAACTGGGCGGCCGTACTTCACTGCTCCCTTGATACTTGCCGCCAAAAGAACCCGGCTGCCAAGCTTGTGGGGATCAAGCTCGATAAAACAGTTTTCGGTTCGTAGCTTAGGCACCGCCAGATAAAGGACTTTGCCCTCAGCTAGTGCAGCACGCCGTATGGGAAGCTGTGGAGCATCAGGATTGACCTTAATAACCTGGGCTTTATGCCACACGTTTAGCTCACGCAAAAGCTGAGCTGCTTTCTCTGCCCCAGCAAAATTGGGAATCCTGCCTTGCGCACCAGGAAAACGCACCACTTCTTCTTGCACCAGGAGCTGCCCAATGGCCTCACGTATCTCCGTCTTGACTGTTGTCCAATGACCGTTGTCATGCTTCCACTCATGCGCCGCCATAAACCCTCATCCCCGGTCATCGATAGATTGCTTTTGAACTAGTTGTCATTTTTCACATACAGACCATAGAACGTAGAAAAAAACAAGAATGCTCCTTTCCTCGGTTGCTGGCATTAGCCATCTGCAAACGGTCCTATGGGTAAAGCGAGTATCTGAATTTTACCAATGCGTATCATAATGCCAGTGTCGTCATCAAGTCAAAAAAGGGGCCTCGTCCCACGTCGGCTACTCCGGCAAATACCGGATTTTAGGGCTCAAACGGCATATCGTGGTGGACGTTCAGGGGCATCCGCCCTTGTCTGCGCTCATCCACCCCAGGAGTTGAAATACTTGCTTTGCCAGATCGATACCGAGTATTGTACACTGTACGGCGGGCTCTTCCGCTCATTTTTGTAATAGTGTATCCATTTTTAGTCCATGATGAGGTCGTTATATGAGAGGGAGCAGTTCCTCTCATTATAACCGAATAACCGAAACAATTCAGAGACCTAAAGAAGGAGGAACGATATGGCAAATTCTCTACAGCAGACACCAGCAGCCGGTACAGGATCGGTCGAGCAGTTTGACGCGGTTGTTATCGGAGCCGGAATCTCCGGATTGTATCAGTTGTACCGCTTACGGCAGCTCGGGCTCTCGGTGCAGACCTATGAGGATGGGAGTGGAGTGGGTGGCACCTGGTATTGGAATCGCTACCCAGGCTGCCGCTTCGATTCCGAGAGTGAAACCTATGGTTATTCGTGGTCGGAGGAACTCTTGCAAGAATGGGACTGGAAGGAACATTATTCCGGCCAGCCGGAGAACGAGCGCTACCTCAATTATGTGGCAGACAAGTTTGACTTGCGCCGGGACATCCAGTTCAATTCTCGGGTCGCTTCGGCGGTCTACGACGAGCGAGAAAATCGCTGGGAGATCCAGCTGGAGAGTGGCCAGAGGGCACGGGCACAATTTTTAGTCACGGCGGCCGGAATCTTGTCCGCCCGTTATATGCCCCCGTTTGCGGGGATTGAGAGCTTCAAGGGCGACTCGTATCACACCTCCAGATGGCCGAAGGAACACGTGGACCTCACCGGCAAACGTGTGGCGGTCATTGGTACTGGTGCCACGGCTGTCCAGCTCATCCCGATAATCGCTAAGGAAGTCGGTCATCTCACGGTCTTTCAGCGCACACCGAACTACTGCGCGCCGTTGCGGAATTCACTGGTTAACTCGGAGACCCAGCGCCAGTTCAAGGCCAGCTACCCAGAAATTCATAAAAAATGTCGCGAAACTCCTGCCGGCTTTATATACGACTTCGACCCGCGCTCGACCCTGGAGGTTCCGCGGGAAGAGCGGCTCGCGCTGTATGAGGAGTTGTGGGCGCTACCCGGGTTCAAAAAATGGCTGGGCAACTTCCACGACATTATGACCAACCGGGAGGCCAACGAGGACTTCGCTGAGTTTGTCCGCAACAAGATCCGCGAGCGTGTTAAGGATCCCGTGGTGGCGGAGAAGCTGGCACCCAAGGATCATCCGTTCGGTTCCAAGCGCATCCCCCTGGAGACCGAGTATTACGAGGCTTACAATCGAGACAATGTCTTGCTGGTCGACCTCCACGAGACTCCGATCGAGTGCATCACCCCTAAAGGCATCAAGACGAGTGACACCGAGTACGAATTCGATGTCATCATCTATGCCACGGGGTTTGACGCTGTGACCGGGGCGTTGACCAGTATGGACATTCGCGGCGAAGGTGGGCAGACGCTCAAGGACAAATGGGCCGAGGGGCCGCGCACGTACTTAGGTATCCAGACCGCTGGCTTCCCGAACCTCTTCATTGCCACTAACTCTGCATTCTGCAACTACACCGTATGCGCCGAGACGATTGTGGAATGGATTTCCGATTGTATCCATTATGTACGCGAGAAGGACTTCACGCGCATTGCGGTCACCCCGCAGGCAGAAGAGGAATGGGTGGAGCACGCCAACGAGTTACTCGAGGGCTCGCTCTTGACCGAGGCTGACTCCTGGTTTGTGGGGGCGAATATTCCCGGCAAGAAACGCGTTTTCCTCCTCTATGCGAACACCGCCCCGGAATATCGGAAAAAATGTGCTGAAGTGGCGGCCAATGGCTATGAGGGGTTTGTGCTGCAATAAATAGATTCCTCAGCCGAGAGCCAGAAAGGACAGCTGTATGCGGGTAGGAGCTACCATGAGGAGCATGCAGCTGTTCGCTCGGGAAGTCATGCCAGCGCTTCAGGCGATCGCTCCGCAGCCCATGCACGCTGAAGCGGCTTGAGCGCCTGACACAGTTCATTAAAAAACCCGACGAGTGAGAGATTTAATAAGGAGGAACGATATGGCAAATGCTGAACAACAGACACTGACAACCGGTACAGGATCGGTCGAGCAGTTTGACGCGATTATTATCGGAGCCGGGCTTACCGGGCTGTATCAGTTGTACCGCTTACGGCAGCTCGGGCTCTCGGTGCAGACCTATGAGGATGGGAGTGGAGTGGGTGGCACCTGGTATTGGAACCGCTACCCAGGCTGCCGCTTCGATTCCGAGAGTGAAACCTATGGTTATTCGTGGTCGGAGGAACTCTTGCAAGAATGGGACTGGAAGGAGCATTTTTCCGGCCAGCCGGAGAACGAGCGCTACCTCAATTATGTGGCGGACAAGTTTGACCTGCGCCGGGACATCCAGTTCAATTCTCGGGTCGCTTCGGCGGTCTATGACGAGCGGGAAAATCGCTGGGAGATCCAGCTGGAGAGTGGCCAGCGCGCACGGGCGCAATTTTTAGTCACGGCGGCCGGAATCTTGTCCGCCCCTTATATACCCCCGTTTGCGGGGATGGAGAGCTTCAAGGGCGACTCGTATCACACTGGCAGATGGCCGAAGGAACGCGTGGACTTCAGCGGCAAGCGGGTGGGCGTCATCGGCACTGGCGCCACGGCTGTCCAGCTCATCCCGATAGTCGCTAAGGAAGTCGACCACCTGACCGTCTTCCAGCGCACACCGAATTACTGCGGGCCGTTGCGGAATTCGCTGGTTGACCCGGAGACCCAGAGCCAGTTCAAGGCCAGCTACCCAGAAATTCATAAAATATGTCGCGAAACCCCTGCCGGCTTTAGATACGACTTCGACCCGCGCTCGGCCATGGAGGTCCCGCGGGAAGAGCGGCTAGCGCTGTATGAGGAGTTGTGGGCGCTACCTGGGTTCAAAAAATGGCTGGGCAACTTCCACGACATTATGACTAACAGGGAGGCCAACGAGGACTTCGCTGAGTTTGTCCGCAACAAGATCCGCGAGCGTGTTAAGGATCCCGTGGTGGCGGAAAAGCTGGCACCCAAGGATCATCCGTTCGGTTCCAAGCGCATCCCCCTGGAGACCGAGTATTACGAGGCTTACAATCGAGACAATGTCTTGCTGGTTGACCTCCACGAGACCCCGATCGAGTGCATCACCCCTAAAGGCATCAAGACGAGTGACACCGAGTACGAATTCGATGTCATCATCTATGCCACGGGGTTTGATGCTGTGACCGGGGCGTTGACCAGTATGGATATTCGCGGCGAAGGCGGGCAGACGCTCAAGGACAAATGGGCCGAGGGGCCGCGCACGTACTTAGGTATCCAGACCGCTGGCTTCCCGAACTTCTTTATTGCCACTAGCTCTGCGTTCTGCAACTACACCGTATGCGCCGAGACGATTGTGGAATGGATTTCCGACTGCATCCATTATGTGCGCGAGCAGGACTTCACACGCATTGCGGTCACCCCGCAGGCAGAAGAGGAATGGGTGGAGCACGCCAGCGAGCTGGTCGCCGGTACGCTCTTGACCGAGGCCGACTCCTGGTTTGTGGGGGCGAATATTCCCGGCAAGAAACGCGTTTTCCTCCTCTATGCGAACACCGCCCCGGAATATCGGAAAAAGTGTGCAGAGGCGGCGGCCAATGGCTATGAGGGGTTTGTGCTTCAATAAATTCTTCTCTATTCTCCGTTTCGGCCTTGGTGAGCGGTAAAGTTGGCAGTACCGATCAGAGAGCCAACCTATAAGTTACTCTTCGGATGCTGAATCTTCTCAGCATCCGAAGATCACACCCTTACTGCTTTCACACTTGAACAGAAAGAGCGAAGCCCTCTCGGTGTGCTGCTTGCCCAAGCCGCCCCGCAGACCGGCTTTCACTACTGTCCTGGGAAATCCTCGTTAAGTGGAACACGGCCGAAATCGGGACAGCCCTCTAACGCTTTTTCTACTCAGCAGGAAGTGATAAGCCCGAGACCAGAAGGGAGGATGGTCTTTATGCCCGTCTCTGTTCCCTTTACGGGTGGCTGTGCCTGTGGTGCTCCAGGTAGAGGTGGGGCATGAGCAGCCATCCTTCCAATAAGCTTGTGAGTCGAGGGTACGCAACTAATATGAGACAAACGGGATTGAGAGGGAATGGACGGGAATGAGTGGGTAAGGGACTGAAAAAGAGGGAGAAAAGAGATTCTCTCTTATTGGATAATAGAGATTTTAGAAAATGCGACAAAATGGCAAAATCTCCAAAATCGCCACTTGTACGCAGCTATTTTGCGACATCATCCGGGAGGCTGGACAGCCGTTTAAATCCTGTTTAAATCTTCATCACTCTCACTTCCTGCGCGACCTCGGCGTAGCTGGTAGGTGGAAGCGTCCCCCCACACAGACAGCAGGCGCACGTATTGTAGCTCGACTCTCTTCGCCAGCCACGGATCACCGATCTGCACCAGGAAATCAGACAGCTTCGTCATTTCTTGATCCCCCTGGTTCAATCTTCTCTCAATCTCGTCTATGTGCTTCTCGTTCAGTCGTCCTAGTTCTGCCCTGCGCATTTCCAGGGTTTGTTGAGCCTTCCCACCGCTCGCCCACACTACCGCAGCAATCACGCCACACTCAGCAGCTTTCGCATACGCCTGGCCCTCCTAGCCCCCGCCCGCCGCTAGAGCCTGACATGCCTGCTTAGCGTGCAGCATCCGCCGTGCAAGATCAGCCCAGATAAACCGATCCAGGGACTCATTGCCACAGGCATCGTGACGCAGGACATTGAAATAGCCCACAGCGTCCACACAATTACGGACGGCCCAAGGCACGGACGCCTCTGGATCGTCCAGTTGCGCAATAGCCGCCCTGGCTTGCTCAACGAGGGTATCCGCCTCGGCAAATTCGCGGTCCATCTCTAGGCAGGCATGGCGCACGTCTGCACGGCTGGCCGGTGTGTCGGCTTGGGCAAGCTGCTCGACACGCCGGGGCGTATCCTGTTGGCGCACGGCCTCAGAGCTTTCCTTTGGCGTTGCGCCCCCACCCGTCGCCACCTCGGTAAGAATCCACCAGGCCGCAATAAACTTCCACACATGCCTTCCCTCCTGCTATGTTTGCCGAACACCCTAGCATCACCCAGGAGACCCTGCTATGCCAGCAGCAGACCTGCTCACACACGTGACCCTCAACACCGGCCACCGCCTCGGCCAGCCGCTGTCCGTTTTTGCTGTGTGCGTCACGCAGATTGATGCTGTTCGTCAAGAGCGGCTTTGAAGTCGGCCGTGCGGAGCGTGGCCAGGACGGTCCCACTATCGTCCACGACGTCAAATAGCGCGTCCGTTTCCCCCCGCACGCTGTAGTGCAGAATACACCCCTCAGCACCGCCGCCTTCATGATGCGCGTCCCCGGGCTGGCTGGAGGTGTATCGGCCGACCGGACGAACCTCTCGAAGCTGCTTGCTACTAGGCTCATAGATAATATGCTCGCCGTCAATGACAAAGGTGTTGCTCAGAGCCAGGTGGCGGTGTAGAAAGATCTTCTCTTTAGGTTCGAATTTCACAATAAAATCGGCGATATTCCTTTCCTCATCGACCGACAGAATGGTGACCGTGAAGTATTCGAAGTCCCCTAAGACCCGCCACCGAATATTGCGATCATCAAAGCGGTAGCTCGTCGTCTGATCTTGAGCAGCAGTTGACATGTGTCTTCTCCTTACCTACGTGGCTGATTGTTCAGGGTCTTCGAATAGCTAGTTGGCGATTACTGCCAATTCCTCATCAGTTGGCATCCGTTCTTTTACTTCGAGGCAAATGAATATGTAAACGTCTTGGTTTTCTTCCATCTTACTCATGTCGGGGTGGTCTGGATTTATGTACCTTCGTACCACCTCGTACAGGATACGATTTCTCACGTCTGAGCGGGGGGCCTGTCCTTGTGGTACCCAAGGGGATACTATAACGTCTCCTGTTTCTGGAATGACTCCACCAAAACTTTCCACATCATAGGTCTCCCTATTCCAATCAAGGGTGCCATCATCTTTCCTTGTGAATATGCGGAATTCAGTGATATAATTTATCATAGAGTAGTCTCTCGGTGTTTTTATTTGGCCTCGTATATCTAGCAATCTATCTACTTCCTCCACCATATCCGACAATCCGTGATCTGCGCAAGCACCGCCTATGCCGACCAGCCTCTTTTTCCATTCTGCCCAAGATGATAAGGGGAAAGGTGGCTAAGATCACCGTAACGCAATGACCGTGTGGACACAGGAGATGAACATGAATGATTCGACTGACATCCTTGATAAACCCCTGATCGACCCCTTGAGCTGGCTCTCGCCGCCCGCCAAACCACAAGAGTACTACGATGCCATCAAGCAGCAATTCGCCGAGCAGCGTGATCTCAGGCTCGACTACCGGCCCGAAGGCACCGACCAGTACACCTCGGACCTGACCGGCAGCTTGGCCAAGTACGAGGACGATCCCTACGGTGGCGAGATTACGCCCCGTGAGCCGATCAACGATACGGTCGAATGTCTGTTCATCGGCGGCGGCTTCTCGGCCCTGCTCACCTCGGCACGGCTGCGGGAGTACGGCGTCCGAGAGTATCCGCATTGTCGAGCGCGGCGCCGACGTGGGCGGTACCTGGTACTGGAACCGCTACCCGGGGATAGCGTGTGACGTGCCCTCGTATGATTACCTGCCCCTGCTCGACGAGATGGGCTACGTGCCGAAGAGCCGCTTTGCCAAGGGCCCAGAAATCTTCGCCCACTGTCAGGCCATTGCCAAGAAGTACGATTTGTACAAGCTGGCGGTGTTCCAAACCACCGTCATCTCCACGGTGTGGGACGAAGAAGAAGAGATGTGGCATATTACGACCGACCGGGGCGACCACATGAAGGCGCGGTTTGTGATCTGTGCCAACGGCACCCTGTCTAAGCCCAAGCTGACCAGGATCAAGGGCATGGAGTCCTTCCAGGGCCCCTCCTTTCATACCTCGCGCTGGGACTACGATTACACCAAGGACGACCTGTCGGGTCTGAAAGGCAAGGTCGTGGGCATCATTGGCACCGGGGCAACTGCGGTGCAGGCCGTTCCGGGCCTGGGGGCGGCGGCCAAGGAGCTGTATGTCTTCCAACGCACTCCGTCCTCGATTGACATCCAGGACGACCATCCCACCGATCCCGACTGGGCGCGTAAGCTTAAGGCGGGCTGGCAGGCAGAGCGACGCGCACACATGCACAAGGTGATGGACCCCCAGCTGACCGAGGAGCAGCAAGCCCAGCGCGCCGCTCTGCCCCGCGAGGAGAGGATCCGTCGCCAGGAGAACGCCAACATCGACTACGTGATGCGCATCCACAAACGCATCGACGAGATTGTCAAGGACCAGGCCACGGCCGGGGCGCTCAAGCCGTGGTATATGTTTATGTGCAAACGGCCCTGCTTCCACAACGAGTATCTGCCGACCTTCAACCGGCCCAACGTCCATCTGGTCGACACCCACAGCAAGGGCATCACCGAGATCACCGCCCAGGGGCCGGTGTTTGAGGGCAAACAGTACGAGCTCGACCTGCTCATTTACGCCACCGGCTTTGAGGTCCAGAAGACCGGGATCTATAACCAGATCAGAGGAGTAAACGGCTTCGACCTGATTGACAAATACAGCACGGGCATTCGTACGCTGTTTGGCATCCACTCCCAGAACTACCCCAACCTGTTCATTATGGGCGGCTACCAGTCTTCCTTCCAGTTCAACCTGACGGATATCCTCAACACCGAGGGCGCCCACATCGCGGCCTGCATCGACTACGTGCGCCGCCACGGCTATCAGTCTATAGACCCGACCCCTGAGGCCGAAGAGTGGTGGGTGCAGGAGGTCATTAAGTACCGTGGCAAGACCACCCGTAACCGGGACTGCACCCCGGGCTATTATAACTTCGAGGGCGAGTTTCAGCGCCGCCAGGACGGCAACTACAACGGCGGCTTCCATCGCTATGTAGGCCATATGAGCGAGGCCCGGGACAAGATGGACGAGTATTTCGTCTTCACCAAGAAGTAGGGAAGCCGGGCGGGCGGCATGCCCGCCTGGGGCCTGACCGATTTCCCAATTCTTGCGGGCAAACGCCTCTCACCTGAAATTTTGCACTGTTCTTTGCCGAACCCCGAGAGGAGATGAGGGGAGCCGATCGACTCCCCCCGTGGACTAGGGGTTGATGCTTTACTTCAGACCTTCCCCACTGGGGTCGTCGATTATGAAGAGCCATGTCCCGTCGGGTTGCTTACGGACGACCTCCACACTATGGATAGGCGTCGTGACAGGATTCCCATCGGGGCCTGGACTGGTACTGCTCCCTTTCACCCGCGTGACCGCAACAGACCCGTCAGTACTTTGGACCACCGTGACCGCATCGATGTTAAACGTTGCCTTGGCTGTAATAAAGCCCTGCATAACCTCGCGGATCGCAGCGTGGCCGGTGACAGCCTGGTCTGTAGACACAACAAAATTGGCATTCGGTTCGTATAGGGCTACCGCCGCGTCGAGGTCTCCCTTTTCCACCGCTTTGAGCAAAAGCAGATCACACTCTTCGGGTTTATATGCTGGCATATCTGTCCCCTCCTTTGTTTTGATTCAAAATCTCATCCTTACCCACAAAACTCAGTTCATGTGTCTCCCAACCTCATTGTCACCCATACTCGGCAACCCTGCAGTAGTCAAGTTCGGTCGAACTGCTCGGACACGATATTCCCTTCAGATTCGTCCGCTGCCCCGTGGACCCAGTTGGGGTAGACAAGATATGACGTGGCAGGAGTGCCGTTTCTCGTAGGTTGCGATCCGCTTCGTTTGGTCTCACCATGCGTCCTCTTAGCCAAGCCCCGCGCCTCACGGGTACCTTGCGAGAAACTTGCGTTGTGGTTGACTCACCGCTGGCATCTGCTTCAGAATGGCGGGGACAATTGTCATAGGCCATCTCCTGGGAGAAGTGGAATGCAACACTCCCATTTAACCAGAGGATGGCCTTGCTTGTTAACCTCTTTCGCTCAAAAATTGTCCAAAGTATTGTAGAGAGGAATAAGTGACATTGCATAAACGCGTATTTATCAGTAACCGTGGCGAGATCGCCATTCGCATTGCCAAATCTGCAACCGCATTGGGCGTGGAATCAGTAGGTGTGTATCCTGCTATCGACGCGCTTTCGCTGCATACGCGATTTATGACGGAAAGCCATGAGATCGCTAAAACAGAAGACTCTGTTGGTGCGTATTTGAACGCGGAATCGCTCATTCAGACCGCCAAAGCAAGCGGCTGTGACTGTCTTCACCCGGGTTATGGTTTCTTGTCCGAGAATGCCCCATTTGCCGAGTTGTGTGCCGCCGAGGGGATCACGTTCATTGGTCCGCCGCCAGAGGCGCTTTCATTATTCGGAGATAAAGTCAGAGCCCGCGCTCTTGCCGAGTCATTGGATATTCCCGTTGTCCCCGGTAGCGCTGAGCCTATGAGTTCAGCGCTGGAAGCAGAGAATGTGGCAAACAATCTTGGTTACCCCGTGATGCTCAAGGCCTCGGCGGGGGGTGGGGGCCGCGGCATGCGAGTCGTCGAAAGGGCTGAGCAGCTGGCCGAGGCATTTGAGCGCTGCAGCAGCGAGGCACAGGCCGCATTCGGTGCTGGATCCGTTTTTATCGAAAGGCTGGTCGCTCGGCCGAGACATATCGAAGTACAAATTCTCGCTGACTCATTTGGCAACGTGGTCCATCTTCACGAACGGGACTGCTCGGTGCAATTGCGACATCAGAAGGTCGTTGAGGTGGCCCCCGCTCCGGGTTTGGATACCGATCTGCGGGAGAAGATTCTCAAAGATGCTGTCACGCTTGTTCAGGCTGCCTCTTATGTGAATGCAGGTACAGTAGAGTTTCTGGTCTCGCCTGAGACTGGCGAGTATTTTTTTATTGAATGCAATCCACGGATTCAGGTTGAGCATACGGTCACTGAGCAGGTCACTGGTATTGATCTTGTCGAGGCGCAGTTCCATATCGCAGCGGGTACGACTCTCGCCTCAATGGGTCTTGGTGACCAGCAAGCGGTGGGCGCGCCGCGAGGTTTTGCCGTGCAGGCACGTGTTGTTGCCATAAGTACTGGGAGTATTACAGCGTATAAGGAGCCCTCAGGAGTGGGAATTCGGGTGGATGCGTGTGGGTATCTGGGCTACACCCCACCGCCGCAGTTCGATCCTTTGCTGGCGAAACTCATTTGCAGGTCCGGTTCTTACGTACCAGCGATTGAACGGACGCTGCATGCGCTTGATGAGTTCCATATTGGTGGTCTGCAAACCAACGTACACCAACTGCGTGCCATATTATCGCATCCGGCTGTGCGGGCCGGTGATGCGAGAACGTCATTGTTAGCAGAGGCCCCGGAGATGAATAGCGCGTCCTTCTCGGTTGCTGAAGGCAGTCCACTCGCATTGTTGGAGCAACAGGCCGCCAAAATGGGCGCGGTGGCTCCAGCATCAGTACAGCCTTCCACAACACGCCTGCCCTCGTTAGAGGTGGCAGACGGCCAGGAGGCCGTAAAATGTCCTATGGATAGTTCTGTTGTGGAGATACGCGTCAGCGAGGGTGACACCGTGTCGCCTGGTGATACGGTGCTGGTCGTGAGCGCAATGAAGATGGAAACCATGGTTACGGCAAGCTGCGCGGGCATTGTAACGGCTATGCAGCCACTGCAGGCCGGGGATACCGTTGCCGCAGGACAAGTTGTGGCAGTAGTATCTCCTTCACACAGTGGGCCTTTGCAAAGCAGCGCCCAACAGTCGACAAACAAAAACAGCGAACCGCCCTGGGGATCACTGCTGGAAGAAGTCAAGGTATTACAAAACTTTGCCAGACGGAGGTTGGAACCCGGCTCCGACGATCCAGGTGTGGTGCGACAAAGATCTCGTGGCAAGCTGACTTGCCGGGAACGCATTAAGTTATTGCTGGACGAGGGCTCATTTCGTGAAGTCGGCAGTGTTGCGGGTTTCGCGTCATACGATGAAGATGGCGCAATAGTGGGTTTTACTCCCGCAAACAGTGTTGGTGGATGGGGAAAAATAGAGCGTCGAAGCATCATTGTTTGTGCGGATGACTTCACTTCCCGGGGCGGCCATGCGGATGGGGCGATTGCTGCCAAAAGTGGTTATCTGGATCGCCTTGCAACGGAAATGCGTATACCCTCGGTGAGGCTGCTGGATGGTTCGTCCGGTGGTGGTAGTGTTGCTGCTATGGTTCCGGCACAGAAAAAAGAGGGTGAGAGTAGCGCCAAAGAAAGCTCGGGGGCAATCAAAGCTGGAAGGCCAAGGGTAGCCGGTGGCGGCGGGTCATATCTACCCGGACACCTGGGCAGCTCTATGTATACGGAACAGTTATCGAGCATACCGGTGGTCAATCTGCTACTCGGCAGTGTTGTTGGCATTGGCGCGGCCAAGGCCGTACTGGGGCACTTCTCGATTATGGTTCGCGATATCGCGCAACTCTTCGTCGCCGGACCGCCCGTTGTCTCCCATGCTATGGGTTACGAAATTACCAAGGAGGAACTCGGCGGCTGGCACATCCACTGCACCAATGGCTCGGTAGACAACCTGGCAGAATCCGAAGAAGAAGCGATGGCAATGACCAGGGTATTTCTCTCCTATCTGCCCTCTAGCGTTTATGAAGTACCGCCTGTGCTTGCGGCCACCGCGAGCGATCCTGCCGATCGGCGTGAAGAGGAGCTCGCCACACTCATAGCCAGAAAACGCACCACGACATTTGATATTCGCAAGGCCATCAGGTTGATGGCAGACAAGGAGTCTTTTTTTGAGATCGGTCCCTTGTGGGGGACAGACCAGGTCACAGGATTCGTGAGATTCAATGGCCACCCCCTGGGTGTCATTGCTTCTGATAGCCAACATGCCAATGGTGGCGCGCTCACTGCAGACGGCTGCGACAAGCTGACGCGGCATCTGGATTTATGCGATCTTTTCCATATACCGATCTTAAACCTCGTCGATAATCCAGGTTTCGCGGTAGGCTTAGAACACGAAATCACAAGTACAATTCGCAAAGGTGCTGAATGGATGATTGCATTTGCCCAGATACGTGTCCCCATCTTCACCGTCCTTATGCGCCGCAGTTTTGGTGTTGCGGGTAACAATTATGCCACGCCGCGGTCAGAACCTTCGGTACGCGTCGCTTGGCCTGCTGCGGATGTCGGCGGGATTCCACCGGAAGGGGGTATCGAAGCTGCCTATAAACGTCAATTGGCAGAAGCAGAAGATCCGACCGCATTACGCGCAGAACTCAATGCCCGTATCGAGAGCGCAAGGGGGCCGATAGGCCCGTTAAACAAATTCCAGATCGAAGAGATGATCGATCCCAGAGATACTCGACGGTATATTTGTGAGTGGGTGGAAACTGCTTATAAGGTGGTGTCTCAGCCTTCGCGGCTTGTGGCAAGGGCATTGCAGTTTCGACCATAAGTGGGGTGGTTGGCCGCCCCACCGTTTTTCGGTGGATTGGCCCGCTTCGGCGTACTGGCCCTGCAAAAAGTCCCGCACATTTTTACGACACCTCCGTTTATACCCCCCTTTCGGAAGTCAAAAAAGTCGTGTAACTTCGCTTACATGGAGGGGTGGCCGAGCGGTTGAAGGCGCCGGTCTTGAAAATCGGTAGGGTCCTAAAGGCTCTCGTGGGTTCGAATCCCACCCCCTCCGTTCTTATCCGTGGTAGGCCGCCATAGAAGCGGGGGTTTCCCAAAACCGTACCTCGGCTATAGGCAGGTTAAAAGCCTGGGCTCGTTCATAAATAAGCTTAGCCAGGTTTTCTGCGGTCGGGTTTTCATTAAGAAGAAAAAGCGGCTCCCCGCTGCTCTGCAAAACAGAGACTAAGGGATCATGGCGGTGCAGGATCATGTGGTGGTCAAGCTCCTCCTCCAGCCACGACTGAATAAGGGCTTTGATATCGCCGAAATCCCAGAGCATGCCATGAGCATCCAACTCTTTTCCCCTCAGATCAATCTCTACCCGTCCGTTGTGACCGTGCAGATGGCGGCATTTGCCAGCATAGTTGAGCAGCCGGTGACCATAGCAAAAGTTTATTTCCTTAGTGATTTTAAACATGCTCCTTTTCCTTTATGGTTTCTTCGGCCAGGTAAACTGCCTGTTCTGTGGGTACGGTCTGGATGACTTCCTCTTGCTTGAGCATAGTATATCCGCTTAACTCACTCACCTTTTTGATAACGGCATGGACATTGGCATCCTCGAAAGTTAGTGATGATTCTTGGGCTTGGGCAACTCCCAGGAGAGGAGGAGAGAGAGACCACGGTGAGAAAAAACAGCCCTGTCCCCAGGGTTCTCTGCTTTTTCGTCTGGCCTATCACCGAACCAGCCTCTGATATTCTTGAGGTCGACGATCAGCTAGAAGATCCCATTTCTCCTTGAGTTCCGTAATGTCAGCCAAATCGATAGCAGCAACAACCAGTTCATCACCAGCGGTCTGGGCCTTTGCCAGCACCTTTCCGGCAGGAGAGATAATTTGACTACCCCCAATATATTCGGCCCCATCCTCAACGCCGGCTTTACCCACGGCAATAATAAAAACCATATTTTCAATGGCCGCGGCACGCAGAAGGACCTCAGAGGTCTCCTGCCCAACCTCTGGGGGTTTCCCAAATGTGGGAGTGTTATATGGCACGCAGATGATCTCTGCTCCTTCCAGGGCCAGAGAGCGGTAACCTTCTGAAAAGCGACGGTCGTAGCAAATGATGGTTCCTACTCGGGCCTTAGGTGTGGAAAAGACAGGGAAGCCAAGATTGCCAAAAGAAAAATACCGTTTCTCCAGAATGTTGAGTCCTTCCCAACGGGGCTCGACTGTTCCTGGAATGTGCGTCTTACGATATTTCCCCAGAATGATTCCCTCTGGATCAATAAGCGCGGCAGTGTTGTAGTAGCCGTTGTTCTCCCGCTCTGCATAGGGGAGGACAAAGTGCATGTGAGTCCGGCGCGCTGCCTTAAATAGAGGAAGGGTAACCGGGGAGGGCAGCGTGTTGTCAAAAAACTCATCCCAGGACTCGCGCACCTTGGTGGCAAAATAGGGAGTAAGAGAGAGTTCGGGGAAAGAGAGGAAGTCTACTCCCTGCTTTCCCGCTTTCTCCATAAGCGCCACCATCCGCTCGACGGTTTCCGCTTTGCTCGGTGAGCTTGGACCCAACTGTGCGGCCGCTACGTTAATAGGACGTGTCATAATATTCCCTCCTTTTTCTCTTTAACCATTACTCCGAGATAGTAGAGAACGTCAAGAGATTCTGTTTCTTTTGCGCCGTTGCAATACTGCGGGCTTTACTCTACCTTGCTGGCATAATGTACTGCTGATTCATTAGAGAGGTGAATAATGGACTACAAAGAGTACCAGCATCTTTTGATAGAGAAAAAAGACGGTATTGCCCTCCTGACCATCAACCGACCCGAGGCCCTCAATGCTACCAACTTCCGTCTGCACTATGAACTAAGCCGCATCTGGCTAGACTTGGGTGCTGACAACGAGGTTCGTGTGGCTCTGATTACCGGCGCTGGCCGGGCTTTTTCTGTTGGCGGAGATTTTGAGGTCATCGAGAAGGCCACTGGCAACGCTGAGGTTGTGGCGCAAATCATGCAGGAAGCCAAAGACATTGTCCACAACATGATTAACCTGGATAAACCGGTCATTTCGGCAATTAACGGTTATGCTGTTGGTGCCGGCTTGGCCGTAGCCCTTCTGGCTGATATCAGCATTGCTGCTGAGAACGCTCGTTTTACTGATGGGCATGTGCGTCTTGGAGTGGCTGCTGGAGACCATGCCGCGGTTATCTGGCCGCTGCTGGTTGGCATGGCCAAGGCCAAGCTCTACCTGCTGACGGCTGATATCCTGGATGCGAAAGAGGCCGAGCGTATTGGGCTGGTGAGTATGGTGGTTCCCAATGATCAACTGATGCCCAAAGCCTGGGAACTGGCCCACAGGCTGGCCCAGGGGTCTGCCCAGGCCATCCGTTGGACCAAGCAGTCCCTCAACCAGTGGCTGCGGGCAGCGGCCCAGACCTCCTTTGATTACTCGCTCGCCCTGGAGATGTTGGGATTCTTTGGCGCGGATATACAAGAAGGCATGAAGGCGGTACAAGAAAAACGCTCCCCGTCTTTTCCATCCGCGAAGTGAGACTTCTCACCCCCATCCT
>CBDCRK010000033.1:0-42517 GCA_965220955.1 uncultured Binatia bacterium (SeqCode)
TGAGGTCGCCAGACCCCAAAAGGGGTCGTCTTGAGCTAAGTCCGGCCATTCGGTGCTTTCGAGGGAGAAGCCTTTTGCGGTATAACCTGTGAGCGTGAGGGCGATCCCGGGCTCCCCCTGCCAGCCTGAGAAGGTGGCGACGCGTGATTCCTGAAGCAATGCGGCTCTGCTGCTTTTCTACCGCCCCAAGCTTTGGCACAGCCTTACCCTTCATGTTCTTTACCTCCTTTTTACCCTTACGTTTTTTCATGTTCACATTTGCCTTTGTTTACGTTTCTTCGGGGTTTTTTCTGCCATGCCGTTTAGTGTAGCCAGTGTCTCGTCACACCAATGAACAAGGGCTTGGCTGACGTGTCGCCCCGTAGCTGACCGTAATCAGCCAGTAGGAAAGATCGGGGTTGTCGGCGTGCGCAGCTTTCAACCATTTCTCAATGCCTTCGTACTTTTGTTGCAGCTGATGTTGGAGTTCCCGGAACTGTTGCACATGGCGAGTGTTATCAGCGACCGCAACCTGCTGCCCAAAAAACAGCTTTAACAAAACCTCAATCCGTCCTACCTGATGCTCAGCAGGTTCAGTTAACCAACGTTGCAATTCCTCGCGACCTCTGTCTGTCAGCGCATAGACGTAGCGGTCGGGCCTACCCGCTTGTTTCTCGACAGATCTGGTTGCTAGCCGTTTAACGAGCAGATGTTTGAGAATGGGATAGATCTGCCCATAAGCTCTCGTTCCAAAAATTGCTAATGCTCTTTTCGATTGTCTTTTTTATGTCGTAGCCCGACATGGGACACATACTTAATATGCCCAGAATGGCGTACTTGCTTTTGTTCTCTTTCATTATATATCTGGAAGATATATATCTAATAAATGTATCATCAAGACATATTTGTCATATCGGAGTTTTAAAGAGGTTTGTCCTGTGCTACTGTCCCGGTGGGGGATTTTTCCGTTCTTAAAGATTATGATTAGAAATAAAGCGGAAAGGAGGAATAGTTATGTCAAAGTTCATAGCGGTGCTAAGCACCTGCGCGGCCGTAATATTAGCCCTCTTACTGGTCACCCCCTGCTTTCGCACAAGAGATGGGTGAAGAGGTAACCATCAAGGGAGAGGTGGTAGACACGGCCTGCTTCCTCTTCAGGGGTGCGCGGGGTGAAGCCCACAAGCAGTGCGCCGCGGCGTGTGCAAAAAGCCGGTCAAGATCTGGGGATCTACGACGAGGAAAACGACACCCTATATTTTCCGGCTGGGGAGAAACCGGGCGTTGACCCTAACCTGCCGCTTAAGGATCACATAGCACATAACGTCGAGGTCAAGGGCACGCATGTACACAAAGCCAAAGCCCACGGTATTGTCGTCAAGGAAGTGAAAATGTAGAGCCCATTATTAAAACCCTCACCCCTACCCTCGCTCGACTGAGCCCGTCGCAGTTCCCCCCGTCAGAACGAGGAGGGTGAGGACTATCTGCAGTCTGTCCGAGAAGTTTTGTGATGAGTTTTAAGCGTCACGTCTGTAAAGAGACGAGCAGCGAATGGGCACGGTGCATAGTGCCGGTGCCCTTTGCGGTGTTCCTTTCGGGGACCCTTTTTGTCCATATCCACATTTTGATCATCGGCAAGATTAATCCTTAATCCTCACGAACTTCTGCAATGAGTGACAGTCCAAAGGTACCAGACCCTCTCTACCCCCAGCGCTATAGGTAACCTCGCTCACATATAAGTCACCCCCGAGAGTCGGCCCAGATGCCGTGGGGGGCAAAGAAATTCCCCGGCGCACAAGCGTCTTCTCCACCAAAACGGGTCTGCACCTCGCCATCCAGGGTCAAAACGCTCACCTGGGCAGGGGGAGCATGAGGCGGAATTGCTGCACCCATCCCCCCAGGCATAATAGCAGTCCGCGAAACTTAGCTCAGCCACAAAGAGGTTCTCGTCCGAGTCGATATACAAGTCGTCCGGCCGGTTCACATGGGTCCACTCGCTAATATACTCTCCCTCACCCGTGAAGATCTGAATGCGTGAGTTCTCCCGATCGGCCACATAGACCCTACCCCGGCGGTCCACGGCAATGGCGTGAGGTAGGTTGAATTGTCCAGGACCGCTGCCAGGCTCACCCCAAGAGAGCAGCCATTCACCGGCAGCGGAAAATTTGTGCACCCGAGCATTACCATAACCGTCCGACACATACAGGTCTCCCTCTGCAGAGAGCGCCACATTGGTCACCATGTTAAATGGCCCGGCCGCACGCTGGACCGGAGAGCTCCAGGCCTTGAAGCCAGTGTCCGAAGGCTCCCCTTTCTTACCCAGTGTTTGTAGTAACGTGCCGTCCGGGGTGAAAATACGCACCGTATGATCAAAGTTGTCAGCGCAATAGATACGGTCATCGGGTCCAATAAAAATACCATGGGCATTGGTGATCACTCCCTCGCCCCAGGCATTGAGGAATTTTCCATCATGATCAAAAACAATCATGGGGTGAGCACCACGGTTAAAGGCATAGACTCGATCCTTGGAGTCGGTGGCCACGCCGGCAACCTCAACAAAAGACCAGCCCTCGGGTAGTTGTTCCCAACCTTCGAGCACTTCGTATTCAAGCTTGTTTCTTCCCAGTGCCATGTTTCATAACCTCCTTATTGCATTGCAAACTACGGTCATGGAACCATTATTCAGTGAAGTCATTCTTAGAGTCGTTGGTCAAGCTGTATAACAATTCCGTCCGGGTCCTTGAACAGAGTGGTCATAACCTTACCGCACGGCTCTTCCCCATAGGCAACGGTACCAACGGCTGTAGGTGGGAGAACAATGGGTACCCCATCTGCCTTCACTCTCTCATAAGTTTCTTCCAGGTCCTCGACCCAGAAAGCGAAATGGTGAATGCCAACCTGGTTCAGGTTAATGGCCTCGCCTGAAGTCGGACGATTCTGAGACAAGACAATAAATGTGGCATGCGGACCATCCTCCCAGCGTAAATAGACTCCGTGCCTGCTGGGTCGCTGAGCGCCGGTAACTTTTGTCAGCATCCCCCCTGGGTTCTCTTCAGGGTCGTCTAACGTCACCCGCAAGCCCAACAGGTCACGATAGAAATGTAAGGAGCGTTCCATATTCTGCACCCCAATGGCAATATGGGATGTTCCTCGGATTTTCATACTTTCCTCCTTTCACTGAGCTTGCACTCAAGTTTAACTTGGGCACAAGACTGGAAGTAAGATCAAGCGCTTATTTCCCAGACCATCTGGGCGTTCTTTTCTCTAAAAACGCCTGCAAACCTTCCTTCTGATCCACAGAGACAAAGCAGTCAGTGGCCGCCTCATTTTCAGCCATAATAGCCGTGTCGATATCCACATCCCGACTGCGAGCAAAACATTTTTTGACCAAAGATACAGCCATCGGGCCTCGACTGACGAGTTTCTTTGCCAGCTCCTCTGCCTTGCTCTCCAGTACATTGGATTCCACAGCAGAGTTAACCAGCCCGATCCTTTCCGCTTGGTCGGCATCAATCAGGTCTCCTGTCATACCCAGTTCTTTTGCCCTTCCCTCTCCGATCAAATGCGATAATAGATACGTTGAGCCATTGGTCATGGGCTGGTTGATATTAACCTCGGCTGATCCTATTCTGGCTGACCTGGCCGCAATACGGGAATCACAGACCAAGGTTAATTCAAAGCCTCCTCCAACAACCACACCATTGATAGCGGCAATCGTAGGCTTAGGAAAAGTTCGGATAAAAGACCACACCTCGGCCATTGCGCCCATGAAATTGCGAAAACCCTCCAAACTCGCGTTATCCATAACGCGAATATCTGCCCCAGCACAAAAAGCCCGTCCTGCCCCGGTCATAATGACAACCCTGACATTGTTGTCATCCCGTGCATCCTCAAAGGCAAACCTGAGACTACGCACCATCTCTGGGGTTATCGCATTGAGAACCTGGGGACGGTTCAAGGTCACCCAGGCAATCTGCTCCTGTTTTACATAGAGTAGATCTTGCAGTTCCATAAAACCTCCCTCCCTTCTGGCAGCTATGACACACTCAACTGTTGCTGTCCATACAATTTGCTGCCGCTCGATTATACGCTTTCCGATTAACGCCTATCCAAACAGCTGGCGAGCTTTCTGTAGCCCGGATGGAGCAGCGTGAAATCTGGGAGAAGAGGACTCAACGCCAACAGGCCTGGATTGCGCTTCGCTGCATCCAGGCTACAACTCCTCGTAGGCAGAGTAGCGCAGCAGCAAGAACCATGGTTATGGGCTTGTATCCCTGGCCTTACTTTCGGGTCATGAGAAATTTCTGAATTTTCTCTTGACAAATGTCTGTACAATTGGTTATTTCTTAGGGCCTTGAGGATTTTTACCTCATGAAATTAGTTGAAAATGACGTGGAGCTGGATAGTCTTGATCTCCAGATCCTCTCCCTGTTGCAAGAAGGCTATAAGCTGCCGCTGGTCAAGATTGGCGAGCGGGTCGGGCTTTCCGCTCCCTCGGTAATCGAGCGCATCAAGAAACTTGAAGAGAACGAAGTGATCCGTGGTTATACGGCCATCCTCAATGCACGCAAGTTAGGTAAGGACATCACAGCCTTTATTGGGGTGTCGATCAATCACCCTAAGCGGATGGGTGAGTTTGAAAAGCAGATTGGTCAGCTTGAGGACGTGCAGGAATGCCATCATGTGACTGGAGAGCACACTATTCTGCTCAAGGTGAAAACAAACAATACCTCCACTTTGGAGGAATTGATCAGGAAGATACGTTCCATCGAAGGAGTGGCCCGTACCGAAACCTCGGTGGTTTTGTCAACATATACCGAGGGCTTGTGGTTAGCTTTGCAGCCCAAGGCGGCATCAGCCGACAATGGAGACAATGGGTACAAAGGATACAAGGGCAACAGCGAACCTGCTGCGCCGCCTAAGCCGAAGCGCGGAAGGTAGTCAATAAGGTAATTAATATAGTAGTAGACACAAACAATCTGTAAGATCTGTAAGAAAGAAATGTTATAGGGCAAGAAGGGCACGAGTATGAAGCAAGTTGGTATTCCCCCCAAACAGGGTCTTTACGATCCCAAATTCGAGCACGATGCGTGTGGCATCGGCTTTGTTGTTAACATCAAGGGCAAGAAATCACACCAGCTCGTTGAGCAGGCACTCACGGTTCTGCAGAACCTGGACCACCGTGGCGCCCGGGGCTGCGAGGAGGGCACAGGTGATGGGGCCGGCATCCTGCTGCAAGTCCCTCATAATTTTCTCCAGCACGCTTGTGAAGGGTTAGGATTTCAGTTGCCTAAACCAGGGCAGTATGGGGTAGGAATGATCTTTCTACCGCCCGATAGAGACCAGCGCCATCATTGCGAGCGAATACTCGAAGAGATTGTTGCCAGTGAAGAGCAGCACGTACTGGGGTGGCGCAGTGTCCCTACCGACAACCTTCACCTGGGAGAGACAGCCAAGTCTTGCGAGCCTTTCATTCGCCAGATTTTCATTGGTCGCAATGCCACAATCCACAATGATATGGCCTTCGAGCGTAAACTTTATATCATCCGGCGGCGGGCCGAAAATGCTATACGTTATAGGGACGGCAAGTATTTCTACATCTCCAGTCTCTCCTACAAGACACTCATCTATAAAGGCATGCTGACACCGCAGCAGGTTGTCACGTTTTACCCTGACCTTTCTGATCCGCTGGTTGAGACAGCCATTGCGGTGATTCACTCCCGCTTTAGCACTAACACCTTCCCCAGCTGGGAGCGTTCGCACCCCTATCGCTATCTGATTCACAATGGCGAAATCAACACTCTGCGGGGCAACGAGAACTGGATGCATGCGCGCCAAGCCATGCTGGCTTCCGATCTGTTCGGTGATGACTTGCCGAAGCTGTTCCCTATCATTCAGGAAGATGGCAGCGACTCGACCAAGTTTGATAATTGCTTGGAATTCTTAGCCCTGAGTGGTCGTACCCTACCCCATGCCATGATGATGATGATCCCGGAGCCATGGGAAAATCATGAGAATATGGATGATAAGAAGAAGGCGTTTTATGAATACCACAGCTGTCTCATGGAGCCCTGGGACGGCCCGGCATCGATTGCCTTCACGGATGGAGTCAGAGTCGGAGCCGTGCTCGACCGTAATGGACTGCGCCCTTCCCGCTACTATGTCACCAAGGATGATTTGGTGATCATGGCCTCGGAAGTTGGTGTGCTCGAGGTGCCACCGGAGCGGGTGCTGGAGAAACGTCGGCTGCAACCCGGCCGCATGTTTCTAGTTGATACCGAAGAAGGGCGCATCATCAGCGATGAAGAGATTAAGCAACAGGTTGCCACTGCCTATCCCTATCGCCAGTGGCTGGACAAGAACCAACTAAACTTTGACGATTTGCCCGATATCCCCGACGAGCAGCCAAAGCATGACCACGAAACCACGCTGCAGCGTCAGCAAGCCTTTGGTTACAGCTTTGAAGACCTGCGCGTTAACATTGGCCCCATGGCCATAAACGGCATCCAGCCAGTGGGCTCGATGGGTACCGACACACCGCTGGCTGTACTGTCTGACAAACCTCAGTTGCTTTACAACTACTTCAAACAGCTTTTTGCCCAGGTGACTAATCCACCTATCGATCCTATCCGCGAAGAGTTGATCACCGCCACAACTATAACCCTTGGTTCGGAGCGCAACCTTCTCCGGCCGGAGCCGAAAAGCTGCCACCAGATCAGACTTAAATCCCCGATTCTCAAGAACTCCGAAATAGAGAAACTCCGCCGCATCGACCAGCCCGGATTCAAGACGGTGACGCTACCCATACTTTTCGGGGTCTCTAAGGGCAAAGCCGGCCTGGAGCGAGCTCTGGATAACCTGTTCGAGGCTGCCGACCGGGCAATTGAGGCTGAGGCCACAATTCTGATTTTGTCGGACAAAGAATTCGACCGTGACCATGCCCCTATATCGGCTTTGTTAGCAGCCTCAGGCCTCCACCATCACCTTATCCGCGCAGGGTCTCGGACTAAGGTAGGCCTGGTACTCGAATCTGGAGAGCCCCGTGAAGTGCACCACTTTTGTCTGTTGCTGGGTTATGGAGTCCAGGCCATTAATCCGTATATGGCCTACGAGTGCCTGAACGACATGATAGGCGAAGGTATGTTGAAGGGCATAACCTACCCGGAAGCGGTGAAAGGATACATCAAGGCCGTTATCAAAGGCGTGGTGAAGGTCATGTCAAAGATGGGCATCTCCACATTTCAGTCTTACTGTGGCGCCCAAATCTTTGAAGCGGTTGGGCTTGGCCAGGAATTGATCAATAAGTATTTCACCTGGACGCCGTCCAGAGTAGAAGGCCTGGGACTGGCAGAGCTTGCCCTGGAAGCACAGACGCAGCATGCTAAGGCATTTCCGGCGCTTTCGCTCAACGGCCACACCCTTGAAGTCCATGGCCAGTACCAATACCGCAAAGACGGCGAACTTCACCTCTTTAATCCCAGAACGATTCATTTGTTGCAGAAGGCCTGCCGCAACAACAACTACAAGGTGTTCAAAGAATACACTAAGCTGATTGATGACCAGTCAGAACGGCTGGCAACGCTACGTGGCCTTTTGCAACTGAAGTATGCTCCTGAGCCCATTCCACTTGAGGAAGTAGAGCCCGTGGAAGCTATCACCAAACGGTTCAAGACCGGCGCCATGTCCTACGGTTCGATTAGCAAGGAGGCGCACGAAGCTCTGGCCATTGCCATGAACCGTATTGGGGGTAAGAGCAACACCGGCGAGGGCGGCGAGGACCCAGCGCGCTATACCCTGGACCCTAATGGAGACTCACGCAACAGCGCCATCAAGCAAGTGGCCTCGGGACGCTTCGGGGTTACCAGTTATTATCTGACCCAGGCCAAGGAGCTGCAGATCAAGATGGTTCAGGGTGCCAAGCCCGGTGAGGGAGGGGAATTGCCTGGCCGTAAGGTCTACCCCTGGATTGCCAAAGTACGCTTCTCAACGCCAGGGGTTGGTCTCATCTCGCCGCCGCCGCATCACGACATCTACTCAATCGAGGACCTGGCACAGCTGATCCACGATCTCAAGAACGCCAATCACCATGCCCGTATCAGCGTCAAACTGGTCTCCGAAGTAGGGGTAGGCACCGTGGCAGCCGGCGTGGCCAAAGGACACGCAGATGTGGTGTTGATCAGCGGTCACGATGGTGGCACTGGGGCCTCGCCGCAAACCAGCATTAAGCATGCCGGGTTGCCATGGGAGCTCGGCCTGGCGGAAACGCACCAGACGCTGGTGCTCAATAATTTGCGCAGCCGTATTGCCGTCGAGACGGATGGGCAGCTGAAAACCGGCCGTGATGTGGCCATTGCCACACTGCTGGGAGCGGAAGAATATGGGTTTGCTACCACCGCGCTGGTCTCTCTTGGCTGCATTATGATGCGGGTCTGTCATCTCGATACCTGTCCGGTGGGTGTGGCTACACAGAACCCAGAGCTACGTAAGAAGTTCACGGGCGATCCGTCGCATGCGGCTAACTTTATGCGTTTCATTGCCCAAGAGGTGCGCGAGCTCATGGCACAACTTGGCTTTCGCACGATCAATGAAATGGTCGGGCGCACCGATAGGCTTGAGGTCCAAAATGCGGTCGAGCACTGGAAAACCAAAGGGCTAGACTATTCCCATATTCTCTACCAGCCGCAGGCTGGGCCGGAGATTGGCCGCTACTGCCAGATTCCCCAAGACCATGGCTTGGCGAATGCGCTCGATAACCAGGTGCTTCTTGACTTGGCCGAACCTGCGCTGAAGCGTCAAGAAAAAGTTAAAGCCACCCTACCCATCCACAATATCAACCGCGTGGTGGGTACGATTCTGGGGAGTGAGCTTACCCGGCGTTTTGGTCCGGATGGCTTACCCGAAGACACCATCCACTTGCACTTCCAAGGCTCTGCCGGTCAAAGTTTCGGCGCTTTTGTGCCACCAGGCATAACCCTCGAACTGGAAGGAGATGCTAACGATTATTTTGGCAAGGGTCTGTCCGGCGGGAAAATCATTGCCTACCCCCCTGGGGGATCAACCTTTGCGTCGGAGAAGAACATTATTATTGGTAATGTGGCTTTTTACGGTGCAACCAACGGCGAGGCTTACATTAAAGGCATGGCTGGCGAGCGGTTCTGTGTCCGTAACAGTGGGGTACGGGCGGTAGTCGAAGCCGTGGGCGACCACGGTTGTGAGTACATGACTGGTGGCCGGGTTGCGGTCCTGGGTCCAATAGGCCGGAACTTTGGTGCGGGCATGTCAGGCGGCATTGCCTACATATTCGACGAGACCGGTGATTTTCGCAACCACTGTAATCTGGAGACAGTGGCGCTCGAAGGTCTCGAAGCAGAGGAAATCGAAGAGGTCGAAGAGATGATCCGATCTCATGCCGCCTACACGCACAGCGAGCGTGCGTGGCATATCCTTGCCCTATGGGAAGAGAGCGTGCCCAAATTTTTCAAGGTTATGCCCAAGGACTATCGACGCATGCTCGACGCCATTCAGCAAGCGGAGAAGGAGGGTCTGGTTGGCGATGAAGCGATCATGGTTGCCTTTGAAGCCAACAAAAATGACCAGGCCCGGGTCAGCGGGAACTAACTAACTCCTAGGACAAGTACCCTTTGAATGATTCTTTGGTATCGAAGGAATAGTAGAAGCTATGGGCAAACCGACTGGATTCATGGAATTTCAACGCGAGCTACCTACAGATCGCTCCCCTCTGGAACGGGTGAACGACTGGCAGGAATTTCACGAGCATTTTCCGGAGAGCAAACTACAGAATCAGGGGGGTCGCTGTATGGATTGTGGCATCCCCTTTTGCCACACCGGAACCCTCATGAGCGGCATGGCCTCAGGTTGTCCGATTAACAACCTGATTCCAGAATGGAACGACTTAGTCTACCGCGGCTTATGGAAAGAGGCCCTAGAACGTTTGCACAAGACCAATAACTTCCCCGAGTTTACCGGTCGGGTCTGTCCAGCTCCCTGTGAAGGGTCGTGTGTGCTGGGTATCACCGATCCGCCGGTGACCATCAAGAACATTGAGTGCTCAATTGTTGACAACGGCTTTGTCCAAAGCTGGGTTAAACCGGAGCCGCCGGAAAAGCGCACAGGAAAGAAGGTTGCGGTTGTGGGCTCGGGTCCAGCAGGCCTCTCCTGCGCTGCCCAGTTGAATCGTGCCGGCCACTGGGTAACCGTGTATGAGCGCGCAGACCGTATTGGCGGCCTACTCATGTATGGCATTCCCAACATGAAACTTGACAAAGGCATTGTCCAGAGGCGCATTGATCTAATGGTCAAAGAAGGCATTACTTTTGTTATCAATACCGCTATAGGCATTCACCTTCCGGCAGCCAAACTCCGCCAGGAGTTCGACGCGATTGTCCTGTGTTGCGGCGCTACTAACCCCCGCGATCTGCCCATTGAAGGCCGAAATTTCAGGGGTGTGCACTTTGCCATGGAGTTCCTCCATGCCAACACCAAGAGCTTGTTGGACTCCGGCCTTAAGGACGGGAATTACATCTCCGCTGCCAATAAGCATGTCATTGTTGTTGGCGGCGGAGATACCGGCACCGACTGTGTCGGCACCTCGATGCGTCACCAGTGCAAGAGCCTGACCCAGTTTGAAATCTTACCTCGACCCCCAGATGAGCGCCAACCCGACAATCCCTGGCCAGAGTGGCCCAGGATTTACCGGCTCGACTATGGCCAGGAGGAGGCCAAAGCCCGTTTCGGCCCTGACCCACGCCGGTATTTGACCACACCGGAAAAGTTCGTTGGCGATGAGAACGGCCAGGTCAGGGAACTTCATACCGTTGAGGTTGAGTGGGTTAAGAATGACAAGGGCGCCCTTTTTCCTCAGAGAATCGCAGGAACCGAAAAGATCTGGCCGACTGATCTGGTCCTCTTAGCCATGGGGTTCCTCGGCCCGGAAGATACCATCCTTGAGGAGCTTGCCGTTGAACGGGATGCACGCTCAAATGCCCAGGCAGAGTACGGTAGATTCACGACTAATGTTGAGGGGGTGTTTGCCGCAGGCGATATGCGACGCGGCCAAAGCCTGGTGGTCTGGGCCATTAACGAGGGCCGTGGCGCCGCCAGGGAATGCGATCGCTATCTGATGGGGACAACCTACCTACCTTAACCCCTTGAGTCATGATCCTACATCGCGTACAAGAATAGGTAGCGTACAACATAAGGATTCCAGTCAGGAGGGTGACGAACGATGAAACCAGTGGTTATGTATACAACTGACTATTGACCTTTCTGTGTCTCAGCAAAGTCTTTGCTGAAAGACCAAGGTATTTCCTTTGAAGAGATTGACGTGACCAGGGATCAGGCTTTACGCCAGGAGGTCATTCAGCGCTCAGGTCGCCGCACTGTTCCGCAGATCTTTATTGGCGAAGAGCCTATCGGCGGATTTACAGAGCTGAAAGCGCTGAGCGATAGTGGGGAGTTGAACAGCAAGTTGACGGGTTGATAGGGAGAGGACGATCTCCGGAGACCCCAAACAGTTTTCTTGCCTACAACTCTTAGCCCCAATCGTCGAACAAACCTGCCTGGGATATTGAGAGGTAGACCTTCGACTTTACCGGGTGAGGCATGTCTGGGTCACCAGATGAAACGCCTGCCAGCTGTGTCATAAAGCGGCCTAACATCCTCACGGGATAAATCTTGGCAACCCCACCTTCCTCTACCCCAAGAACTAAACCAGACCCAAGAGGATTAGTACACTCTTGTCATTCCCGCGCAAGCGGGGGCCGCCCCGCGGGAATCCAGGAAGAGACTGGAGCTATAATTCCTGCGCCGGGACAAGCTTCGCAGGAATGAAAAAAGATTCTAGACAAGACCCAAGCCTGAAAAGAGACCGACATCCCGCGGCAGTTGACAGCCAGGGGGGTGGCGAGATAATGGCTTCGGGTGGGTAACAAGGCATGGAGCACAAGCTGATCGCTATTTTTTGCTCCAATGTCAAGAAGAAGTCGGGGTTAGGCAGCATAGTGCAAAAAGGGCTTCACTCACAGGAGGGAAAATGGCTCAGGATCTACGGGACAGAGACCAAGGCCAGTCAGAGGAACCGTGGCTAGCCTTTAGCGACAAAGCGGTAGAGATGATTAAGCAGGCAATAAAACAGCAGGGAGTGAAAGAGGGTGGTATTCGTATGACGGTGGCTGGCGGGGGCTGCAAAGGGTTCCAGTACAGTCTTAACCTTGACGAGGCTGCCCGAAGGGATGATCAGGTGGTTGTGCAGGATGGGATTAAGGCTTTCCTTGACCCTGACAGCGCTCGGCATCTAAGAGGGACTACATTGGATTATGTCAACAATCGTCATGGGACGGGGTTTCATTTTTTCGGTATGGACTCTGCCCGTACTATTGGCTGTGGATCTACAGTTCTTCTTCGTTGGTGTATCGACAATGACACCAGAACTGAGGGCTGCATAAAATGCGCCAAGAGACCGTTGATGGAATTAGGCCTAGAGATGCCGAAACCTTTTGTGGACAGCAGACAAAGTATCTCCCATCCTGGCCTTCGTCCTTTGCCACTCTGTGATAAGTGCCACTATATAGTATGTCGATGTGAGGAGGCGGCATGAGCCGACCCGCACGAAGCAATCCTCAGGCTTAGATGTGTCAAGATCGCAAGAGTGCAACACCGGCCTGAGGTAGACTTCGATCGAGAGAATTGCTGTGGTCTGTAATTGCCAAAGTAGGCCGGAAACTCCACGAACACCTGACCTTCAATTAGCTCACCGCTTCCTATAAGATTCTAGCTGTGTTGAATCGAACACCTGCTTTATCCAGCAGTCAGCGGGAACCTTGATCCGTGTCACCGAGTTTATAGAAGCAAACAAGGGTCTTGGTGAACAGTAAGATTGCGATAGGAAGGTTTTTCTTAGGCTGGGCTCTTCTGATTCTTATTCCGGGCCTTCTTTTGGCCTCCCCTCTAAGCCCGGCTGCCTGGAGTGAGGTAACCTGGCGGGAGCACTGTCAAGGAGTACGCACGAGCTACAATCCCAGTCGGGACTTAAGCAGTAAAATCTTTACCCTCACGCCAAAGGATGAACGCTGGCCGGAGTTTCTTTCCTGGGTGTGGAGCCACAAGATCAGCGAGCACCGCATCGAAGGCATGAACACAAGAGACAGTGACGACATTTCCCCTGGCGTGAACGTGCACTGGGCCTCAGGTTCGCGTTGGGAGCGACATACCACCATGAGCTTTGGTTATGCCATAGCCTATCTGGTGGGAGAGCTAGGTTGGCAGGACACCGACTTTGCCGAGTTTTTCTCTCCGTACGGTGGCACCTATGGCATTAATTTGAAGGACCGCCTTGTTCTTATCGACCCGCTAAGGGCCTCTCCCTGGCAGGAGTTCCTCCGATTTCTTACTACCCGCATCCCTGGGCTCATGATCCTGTCACGGATTAGGGCGGTTAATTCCGAGCAACAGACCGTGACTGTGACCTCTGGCCAGGGGAGGATGGTTGAGACCCCTTATGAACGGTATGCCTATCTGCTCGGGCAGGTCCTCACCGACTGTCGGGCCTATGAGTTCTTCCAGGCTTATGACCGTCAAGACAAGGGAACCGCTGCAGGACAAGAACCAAGAAAAGTCACCCTGTCTACAGCCCTATCAGACAAGCCATTAGCCGCAGCATCGGGGTCTACCGCTGAGACTGACTCGGAATCTAACTCCCGGTTGTCTTCGTCCCCAGGTCGTACCCTTTATGAGCAGGAATGTAGCGTATGTCATGGCACCAAGGGAGATGGCAAAGGACCGTTCGCTAACGCCCTTTTCCCCCGTCCTCGCGATTTCACCGGGGGCTTGTTCCGTTATCGTTCTACCCCTACAGGGCAACTCCCAACAGACCAGGACCTTTACCGGGTTGTCTATCGTGGCCTGCCTGGCACAACTATGCCGGCTTGGAGCCAGTTTCTGCACCAGGAAGAGATTCAGGAGATCAATACCTATCTCAAGGAGTTTAGCAAACGCTTCACTAAGGAGCCGCCTACAGAAGTTGTAACTATTCCCTCAGTTCCCACGGTGACCCAAGAGGGCTTAGCTATGGGCAAAGAACTTTTTGCTGACATGGGCTGTATAAGCTGTCACGGAAAAGATGGTAAGGGCAAGGGAAGCGCAAGTCCATACTTAAAAACGGCTGAGGGAGACCCTGCGTCTACACGGGATCTTACTGATAAGTGGAGCTTTCGTGATGGGCACACGCCTGAAGATGTTTTTCAACGCCTAGCCACTGGAATGGACGGCTCGCCTATGCCTTCCTACCGGGGGTTAGTCTCGGATGAGAGACTCTGGGACTTGGTTTTCTATATTCTTTCCCTCTCCCCCGCAAAAAGACCTCGAATTGAACCTCTCACGCTGCCATTTAAGCATCTAGGGAGGTAAAATCAGCTCCACTTACAGAGCAGGCGATATGAGGAAGACCCCTGAAAGGGGTCTTGATACCGTGCTTACCGCAATAATCCCGCTATACGGGAAGTAACGGGTCCAGAGAACAGCAAAGGATAGTATCACCGTTTCCTAAATAATCACTTCTGGGGGAAGATCACCTTACCTCGCCTTCCGGGAGAGCAGCTTGTGTGGCTGGATGTCAGATGTAATGGGAAGGTAAGTGAGCGATACGCCAGATATATCTAGCTCAGGGCTTCGTCACAAGCGGAGCAAGTAGAGGTTTTGCGGGCCCATATGAGCAGCAAAGGGTTGCAGGACTGGCTCAACAGCTTCCTCCCTTCATTCCTTAACACACAGATTGATAGCTTTCTGATACGAAAAAGCAAAGAGTGGGAGTCACGCCTTATTTTCGTCACCTTGGCTGAAACAAGCACGGTTAGCTACCCCCGGCTGCGCAGGGCCAGCATGCTGGCAAGGAGGGCAAGGCTTGCAGAAGGTCCCCATCCAGCGAGGGCTGAAGGAAGAAAACCTCCATAACCGAGCGACGCTCCCACATCGGTCAGAAGCACATAGCCTACGCCAAGTACGCTGCTCACCAGGAGCACCAGGGCAGGGCGGGGGAATGGGGGCCCACTCACAGCAAAGAAGAGTACCACAGCTGGAAGCAGCAGGCAGGCAAGAGGCGCAGCGAGCTTGACCTGGAGGTCGACACGGTAGGCCGTAGTGTCGTAACCACCAGCCTCAGCGTTGTTGATCTCGCGGGCGAGCTGCCGCACTCCTAGATGCATGGTATCAAAAGTTGTACTTGGCCCTTCCCCCAGCTGTACGAGAGGATCAGCCGGCACTTTGTGCATCCCCTGATGCGAGATCTCGACGCGCACGGGATCAACCAGCTTCCAGACACCATTCCCCACATACCGTGCGGCTTGTGCATCGGTACGGCTCACAGGGAGCCCATCTGGACCGAGCTCATGGATCGAGATCTGCTGCGCTTCTCCAAGCTTGGAATCGAGCTGAGCAGCTTGGTAAACGTGGGTGCCGGCCCGATACCAGATTGCCATCTGCAAGCCAGCCCCTGGCCCGCGATCCTTGATCTCCGTTTTCTTAAGCCAGTCCGCCAGAGCATTGGTCCGAGGTACCACAACCTCGTTGAGAAGAAAGTATCCTGGTGCAATAACCCCGGCAATAAACAACATAGGTGTCAGAGCGTGGACTGCTGAAACCCCACAGGCACGCATTCCGGTTACCTCTCCCTGCACGGAGAGGAGGCTTACTGTGAGCGCAGTGGCAAGGAGAAGGGCCATGGGAACCATGCGCGAGGCAAGCAGTGGTATGCGCGCTCCGTAAAATCGTAGAACCTCGAACGCGCTGGCATGGTAGCGGGCAAACCAGTCGAGCCGCTCGAGTACATCGACAAGTAAATAGCTGACAAAAAGCAGGGCAAAAGACAAGACCAACGTCTGCACATAGTAGCGAGCAACATAGCGTTGTAGAAGGTAACGGGGAACAGACGGAAAGCGCAGCTTATCCCAGCTCAACGTCAATGGGGAATGCTCCCAGTAGCCAGCATTACGGCGGCCGGCGTTTCGGCGGCCGGCGTTTCGGCGGCCGGCGTTTCGGCGGCCAGGACCCCGGTTCTGCAGTAGCTGCCATCCCTGTTGCCACAGAAGCACTACCGCCAGTAGTCCCACCGCCAGGTTCGGCAGCCACACCCCGACCCCAACACTGACCGCGCCCGCCTGTACAAGACCATCTCCGAGCTGTACAAGCCCATAGTAGGCTACTGTGACAAAGAGTCCGATAACGCCTCCCCCGGTACGGGAAAAGCGGCGACCCATAATAGCCAGCGACACTGCAAGCAGACCGAAAACAAGACAGGCGCCGGGATAAGAAAATCTACGGTGAAGTTCTGCACGCGCCCGCCGGGCCAGACCCTCGTTGTCTGTTTCCACTTGTGTGAGAGCCGCCAGACGCCCGAGCGAAACTCCCGCAAGCTGCTCCTCGTTCGTCCGTTGCGCGGACACAGGGGTTGCCGGCAAAATCGTCTGGAATGATCCGAAGCGTATCTCGCCACCTCCGCCACGGGGAGAAAGGAGGGTCTTTGCTTGGTGAAGCCTAAGCCGCGTCGACCCGTCGCCCAGAGGCTCTAGTACACCGCGCTCGGCGAAAATCGTCTGCCCAAAGTCGGAAATCCACAGAAGCACGCCACGAAGCTGATCCCCACGGGCAGAGACTTCTCGTGCCACCATCTTCAAGCTACCAAACTCCTGCACAGCGCCCGGGTGGAGTATGACACTCGGGGTTGCCAGGAACACCCGGTGCAGGGAGGCATCGAGCGACCGAGTCGCCCATGGAGAGGCATAAAGGGTAAGCACAAGGCCAGCAGCCGTCATCACCGCGGCAAATGCTAGTATCGGACCTGTGAGCCACTGACTCGGAACACCGGCAGCTTCCATCGCCAGAATCTCACGGTCCGTTCGGAGACGGCCGAGTCCCGCAAGAGCGCCCACCAGAACGGCAAAAGGAAGTGTGCGGGCGGCAAGCGGCACAACCTCGTAGAAGGCGATCCGAGCCACCACCGCACCCCCAAGACCACGATTGATGACCAAATCCGAGAAGCCGAGCAGGTCCTTGGTAAGGATTAGCGCCGTTAGCCCTGCTAGGGCAATAGTTGTGGGAACAACAAGTTCTCGGGCAATATACCATCCTAGCGTTCCCCCAAGACGCACGCTGGGAAAGAACATTGTATGAATTTGCATTGTATAATGTCGGGGTCCGACCTAAAGATTCGATTTAGCCAACGGCCCGAGCCTCCTTGATTTTCTTACCGTTTTCCCTTATACCGGGCGCGGTAACGGGTATACAAGACCATCGGGTCTCCCTTGTAGCACTATGGGTAGTGGCTGTGGAAGAAACTGAGCGCCTAGGCCGTATACTCTCGCCACCGGTGAAAGCGATCGTCCTTAGCGCAGGGCCGGGACGGCGCCTGCTGCCTTTGACCGCAGAGAGGCCCAAATGTCTCCTTCCTGTGGACGCTGATCGCCCGGTGCTTGAGCTCCAGCTGCGTACGCTTGCACGCTGCGGGATCCAATGCGCGACCGTAATGGTCGGCTTTGGCGCCGACAAGGTTGAACGCTTCCTTGCTACCCACTCTCTTGGGAATATCGAAATTCGCACCCGCTATAACCCCTTCTTTGAGACCACCAACAATCTGGTCACGTGCTGGCTTGCGGTCCCCGAAATGACAGAGGACTTCGTATTGCTGAACGGTGATACCCTTTTTGAAATGGAAGTCCTGCGTCGTGTGCTAGCATCCCACAAGGCTCCCGTGACCCTGGCAATCGACCAAAAGGTAGAGTACGACGACGACGACATGAAGGTAACGTTAGACGGCGGCAGGCGACTCAAGGCGGTGGGGAAGACGCTGGCGGTCCATGAGATCGATGGCGAGTCAATTGGCCTCATGGTGTTCCGAGGCCAGGGAGTAGAAGCCTTCCGGGCTGCGCTTGGTGAGGCAGTACAGGATCCCGCGGCCCTGCACAAATGGTATCTAGAGGTCATCAACGCCATGGCTAGCTCATTGTTAGTAAAAACCGTATCCATCGAGGGGCTATGGTGGACAGAGATTGACACGCCAGAAGATTTCGCCAGGGCACGCTCGTGTTTTGCTCGCAAGCCAGGCGCTACTTGAACGGGCATAGAGCACAATATTCCCTAGCCAGTTTAGATCACGCCTTTCGCGCAGGCCGCCACAGGAGTCGAGTTCTGCCCGCGACCTAGCAGTGCTGATAGGGTTAGGTCACTAACCTGTCCATCAAAGTAGGGCAAATTTCAGTAAGAGCAGCCCAACAATGCTCCACGATCTGCTTGCTTATCCTAATAGTGCCACAATCGATACCGATGTGTGTATTATTGGCGCCGGCGCCGCAGGAATCATGATTACTCGAGAATTCCTTGGCAAGGCAGTCAATGTTTGTCTGTTAGAGAGTGGCGGGACCGATTTTGAAGATAACACCCAGTTGCTTTACCAGGGAGAGAACCTGGGAATGCCCTACTACGAACTTGAAGAAGCCCGGTTGCGCTTCTTCGGCGGCACGACCGCGGTGTGGGGCGGCCGATGCGTGCCTCTTAACCCGATCGATTTCGACAGGCGCGATTGGGTGCCCCACAGCGGCTGGCCTTTCTCGAAGTCAGAACTAGACCCCTATTATGCCCGGGCACAGATGGCACTGGAGCTGGGACCAAACGTGTACGACGAGCGCGGCTGGAAGCTACTGGGAATTGTGCCACCAGCCTTTGATCCGGGCAAGATACGCACGGACTTTTGGCAGTTCGACCATGCCTATTGGCGCTTTGGCTTCAACAACTGTCAAGACCTAAAGGATGCCCCTAACGTGAGCATCCTGCTGCATGCCAATGCAACCAACATTCAAATCGATCCTACCGGCACCACAGTGAAACATGTCAACATTGCCAGCATTGAGGGCAAGACCGGCTGCGTGCGGGCCAAGATGTATGTCCTGGCCGCTGGTGGCATTGAGAATCCCCGCCTCTTGCTGGTCTCCAACAGCGTTCAAGCAGGGGGACTTGGCAACCAATATGATCTGGTTGGACGATTCTTCATGGAGCATCCCCATGGACGAGCCGCCCAAGTTTTTGCTCCTCATCCCTATAAGCTTTGGGACCTCTTTCGTAAGCGCCCTGCCCACATTGGCATACCGTTTGCCCCCATCCTACGGGCCGGCGAAGACCTGCAAAAGAGTGTGGGCATCCTGAATACCTCAGCCGCGCTCAAATATCAACGCCGGCCTGAAGCGGGACTCTCGATGCATAAGACCCTTTATCATGCGGTCAAATCACGGACCCCTCCAACAACCCAGGGGCGGAGGCTGTGGCGAATTTACAAACAAACCAACACCATGCGACACCGGATTTTGGACTCGGTAGTGCGCCGAGTGAAGCTCGCATCTGGAAGCAGCGGGCTATATCTAATTATCCGTGGTGAACAGGCTCCCAACCCTGCCAGTCGGGTTCTGCTATCGCATCGACGCGATGCGCTGGGGGTACCGCAAGCTGACCTAGACTGGCGTATGACTGCCCTTGATAAGCGGAGTGTGACAATATTGGTCGAGACTCTGGATCAGGAATTCCAGCGGTTACAGTTAGGACGGGTACGCGCTGAGGAATGGCTGTCAAATGAGACAGCAGAGTGGCCAGTAGATCCAACCGTAAGCAATCATGCCATTGGCGGATACCACCATATGGGTACTACCCGTATGTCCGACGACCCCAAGCAGGGCGTGGTCAACGCAGATGGGCGGGTCCACGGAATCGACAACCTCTACGTTGCCGGCAGTTCGGTGTTTCCCACCTCAGGCTGGGCTAATCCTACGTTGACGATTATTGCCCTGGCGCTTCGTCTAGCCGAGCATATACAGGCAAGGCTGATCTAACCCTACTTTGTCAGTGGGTACTGTCATCCCACGGCTCGGAGCGTTACCTTGTCGTTCCAAAAGCGCACAAGGCGCTCAGTGTGGAAGCCAAGAGTCCCCACCTGCCAAAGGACAATAAGGAAAAAGGTCGTCTCTGGGATACCTGCGATCAACCCCACCATAAAGAGCGGTAGGTTGATGTTCCGGCGTGAAATGAATGTGCGCATTCGCACATCAAGCGGCGTATAGCCGTGGATCGACCGCCCGGTGCGCCAGTTGAAAAGCGCGGCAACAACCCGGTCGAGGGAGTAGAAGGCAAGCATCCATACAGCCGCCTGGAAGACCGGCGAGGCCATATGGCCGCTGCTGAGGGCCCAGGCCCAGGCCAAGTACCAGATCGGCGGGTGAATAATGTCGAGGCCATGATCGAGCAAGTTGCCAACCCAGGAGGAGCGGAAAGTGAGACGAGCCAGTTTGCCGTCGATGGAGTCGAGCACGCTCATGGTGTAGGCCAGCAAAAACCCAGTCACCCAACGGCCCTGAGCAAAGAGGGGGACTGCGGCAAAGGTGAGAAAGACGCTAAAAAGCGTCACCACGTTGGGATGGACACGCCAGCGCGCCAGCGGCCGGACTGCTCTCCAGACAAGAGGAGGGTAAACATACTTAGTGAAGAAGTCAGTTGAACCTTTGTAGTTCGACCAAAAGAGGAACCGTTCGGCTCGGTCCCGGCTTGCTTCATCGGGGATACGAAAGAGATAAGGAGGTAACTGACGACGGAGCTTCTTGATATAGGCAGGGACCTCATCCAGAGGCAGTTCTTTAAAGCTACCTTGCTTGAGGCCGGTTTCAGCCAGCGCGAGCAGACGCCTGTCTGCCTGTTCGGCGGCAGGCATGTTGCCTTCGAAGCGTATTACCGCTGTGCGCTCGGGTCCCTCACCCCCTTGCGCCACAAAGGAGCCTGTCTGTTCCCCCATGTACCGCAACAGGCGTGAATCGACAACCGCGTCAGCCTCAAGGGCAAGAAGCGGCTCTCTCTGGGTGTTCTCAACTGCCTGGGCAAGTTGTTCCGCTAATGGCCGTGGGTCCCGTAACCAGCGTAAGGGGAGGTTCTCTGTGAGACTCTCCGGAAGTGATGGAAGAGAGGATGTTCCAGAGAGAAGCTGTACACAAACCTCGGTTGGCTCGATACGGGCTTCAACAATCGCGTGGAGCTGGCGTTCGAGGAGCATCATGCCAAATATTGGGAGCTGGCTCCTCGGATCCGTCGCGTCAATCCAAAGACGCATGACAACGGACCTCCTTTCCCCTATACTGCGCTCGGGTCAGAGACAACAAAAACAAAATCTATGTGGCTCTAGATCGAGCGTCAACCCACCCGCCCCTCATAGCGCCGACTTGGTGGTTGTTGCATAAGGCTGGCAAGCAGCTCCTGTTGCAATCGCGACCCAACGCCGTGGCGCAAAGGAGATCGCAAAAAATATTTCCAGGCGGTCCAGCCCATACCAGCCCATGCTGCCCAACAGGCCTGCACCCACTTCTCACTGATCGCTCGTAAAAACGCCCGCTCCTCATAGCGCCGCGTTTGTAGATTGGCCTCTTGCAACTTCAGTAACCAGGCCTCGGCCCATTCTAGATACTCGCGGTCAGGCGTGAACCGCAATTTCCGCATACGAGAAAGGGTCAAGTGGGAGACCAGGTCGGCCTGGCTGAAGGCAATGCCTAGCTCATCAAGCTGAGTACTAATGATTTCCTGCTTTTTGCTATCCCCCAGCTCCGTGGTTTGACTGGTGATCTGATCAGGGTGGACACGACCAAAGACCAGTATTTGTGGCAGGTTGCCCAGCTTGTACTTGTTGGCAAGACGCACATGGAGTTCATAATCCTGGCACCGCGGGTAGTCATTGCGGTACCCATACTCTTGCAAGATAGCGGTCCTGGCCATAATCGAACGGTTGCTTAGGCAGCACCGGAACAAGAGCTGAACGTGGACGTCTTCGGGGGATACTGGCTGCCGCTTGATTTTTCTTAAGGGACGGCTCTGCTCGTCGATTGCCTGATCCCAGCTGCCTACCTGGGCATAGTCCGGATGGCCATCCAGAAAGGCCACCTGCTTCTCCAAGCGTTTCGGCAGAGCAAGATCGTCGCTATCCAGCATTGCCATATACTCGCCACGCGCCAGCTGGAGCCCTTTGTTGCGTGTTTTTGGTATGCCCAAATTCTGTTCGTTGCAGACTATGCGCATGCGCGGGTCGGTATAGGACCGCAGAATGTCTAGGCTACGATCAGTAGAGCCATCATCGATGAGAAGCACTTCGTAGTTAGAAAAACTTTGGACTAAAACACTGTCGATGGCAGCGCCAATGTAGCGTTCACGGTTATACACCGGGATAAAGACAGTGACTTTAGGTGGATCACCAGCGGTCATGGACTTTGTGCTCCGGTATTGCTTATCATAAAAGCAGACTCAAGCATAAATTCTGCCAATAATGTCCTATCAAGGCTCCGTACAACAAAAGTCCCCCTACCCGCTCAAGCGAGTTCGCTACTTCCTGTCGCGCCTGTTCGGGAGCCGCCTGCAGAGGTCTCACCACCTCTACTTTGTGACCGTGAATGGGCAACGCTTCAAGCGGCTCATTCTGCGCGATTCCTACCTTGCCGCCGAAATCGAGCGAAACCTCAAACGCTTTGGAACAAGCGCGTACCTTCCCCCGCTGGTCACCCGCTACGAGAATGAGATCTGGGTCGAGTTTGTCAACGGCAGCCCTATCCGAACGGTAGACGTACGTCTGGTTGAAAAGATAGCGGACTTCTATGCTGCCGTGTACGCTCGGCGACCAAGACAGGTAAACACCGCCGAGTTTCCCTTTGCGCGCCAGTTGCATCAGGACCTACGCTTTCTCAATCAGGTAGGGGTACTTGCTGACAGTGCCTGCCAAGGGCTCAACACAACCGCGGAGCGCTTGGCCCCCAAGAGGATCTGGGTAGGTTTCGACTACACCGATCCGGTACTCAAGAACTTCGTGCTTACCCAGGACCCTGATCGGGTGTGCGCCGTGGATGTGGAAGGTTTGGCGGACGACCAGCTCATGGGAATGGGTGTGGCAAAAGCATGTGTTCGTTGGTTGGAGCCCTTTCAGCAAGTCTTCTTTGCGCATATGGCCCGTGAGGGTGTTCCCGACTTCCAGTTCTACTTTCCCTTTGTCGAGCTCTGCTTTCTTGCCAAGTGGATGAAGAGGAGCTTCTTCGAGAAGAAGTGGAAAGTCATTGATCCCGTTCTTTTTGAGCGCTTCCGCCATCTCTAATAGTCCTTGGGCGGGCTGCCGAACAGGCGCTGCAAGCGGTCGATAGGCGTGAAGCGGTTAATCACAACAATGAAGACCTTGCGCATGCGGTCTTGTGGGCAGCGGATCTCGCGTACGCCATGCCAGGAATACTTTTTCCGCGCGAACAGCAGACTATGGTTTCCCAGTGCCTGCGAGGAGATGGTGTGTTCAAAGTCAGCAAAACCGGGTGCCGACTTGCGCTGGAAGCGCCCACCGTCGTCAAGAATCAGCGTCTCCCCGCCCCAGGCAGGGTCCCAGTCCTGGGGAGTATTAAAATAGAAGATGTGAGAGCCAAGTTTGCGCTTGCTATCACAGTGTGGCGAGACAGAACAGCCGCTGGGCGTGTAGTGCCAGTGAAAGCATAGTTCGAGTGAACGAACACCAATGAATCGGCACAAAAAGGCTTGATAGTTCTCTCCTTGAAGTTCCCTAATAAACTCCTTCCAAGGCTGTGCCACGTTGAGATCATCGCGGTATTCGAGGGTGAAACGATCATGGCTCTGCTGGCCATGCGCTCGTTTCACTCCAAAGAGGGGGGTAAATAGGGACACGTTGGGCAGTGTGCCGAGCAGGTGTCGATACCCCGCCTCGGTCAAGAGTCCTTCAGGGTTAGCCCAGGGATAGGGCTGGCGAGACCGGAAAGAAACAGGATCAATGGCCTTGAGTCGGGCAAAATCCAGATAGGTCATAGATAATCCTTCTCAGAAGCCTGCTGAATCCACTGGCCAAATTGTGACTGTACCCATTGCTTCCATTTTGGACGCGGCCTGAGATAGGCGTGTTGCAGAGGCTGGGCATCCTTGTCCAGTTCGTAAACCAGGGGTTCTCCAGTGGGGATTACCACTTTGGGGATGTCCGCGTCGGCAACATTGTCAAGATATTTGCGCAGCCCGCGCAGACTGTTCCCATGTGCAACAATGAGAATACGTTTCCCCTGTCGGATCTCAGGCACAATAACGTTGTGCCAATAGGGCAGAACGCGCGCAAGCGTGTCTTGCAAGCTTTCCGTGAGTGGCAGCTCCGCCCGAGCAAGGGTGGCATAGCGTGGGTCGTGCCCGGGAAAGCGTGCGTCACTGGTATCGAGCGCAGGCGGCCGTACATCGAAGTGTCGCTGCCAGATAAGCACTTGTTTGAGACCGTATTTCCTTACGGCTTGCCACCAGCTTAGACCCTGTAGCGCTCCGTAATGGCGCTCATTGAGGCGCCAGCTTCTCCTTATGGGAATCTGCTTCAGACCCATGGTATCAAGCACAAGGCAAAGGGTTTCAATAGCGCGGTTGAGATACGAGGTGAAGCACAGATCAAAGGTATATTCCTGGGCCTTGAGAAGTTGGCCTACGCCCTTGGCCTGAACCACTCCTCGTGTACTCAAAGCCACATCGGTCCAGCCGGTAAACCGGTTTTCGCGATTCCAAACACTTTTACCGTGACGAAGGAGTATGAGTGGGGTCATTATTCTTTACCGGAACCCAGCTTCGCTAGAGCCCAAAAGTACCCGTACCCTACGGACCACTTCGTCGATTTCACGCAGTGGAAGATGTTGTCCGATTTTCCAGGGCTCCCCAAAGAAGCGGGCAAGACCCCGGCGGACCAGCGTTTGGTGTAGCACGTTCAGATCGCGCCCGGGCCGGATAAGGCCGCGTTCGATGAGCCGGGCACAGAGATATTCCAGGCATCCCTGAGGTCGCGCCGTCCCGCGTTTATTCAACCGACGTGTCTGAGCGCGGGCAACCAGCCATTCTTTGAGCCACACTTTCAGGCCAGGCGGTCGCTCGGGCAGAAGGTAAATATATACCGGCTTGCCGGTAGCAGCGGCTTCTGCCAGCATGGACTCGCTTTCTCCGGTAACCACCAGCACATCCGCCAAGGCCAGGTAGGCCAGATACGGGTTATCCTGCTGCCCTGGCTGCCACCGGTATATATCATGGGATTCGCCGAGGCCAACACTTAATGCCTTGGTAGCCTCCAGTCCCGTCCGAGGGCTTGTAGTAGCAAACACAAAGCCTCCTGCAGCCTGAGCAAAGGCTCGCACTTCTTCACCCATACGCTGTGCCGTTTCTGCATCTAGGTAATGCAACGCCGATGTCCCGCCAACCAGCAGGGCAATACGCGGATGAGGAGCATTAGCAAATAATCCCTGCCAGCGCTCGGCAGCCTGCACCAGTCGTTCGGTGATCACTGGGTTCAGAGGAGCGATAGTCTTGATCCGACGAGGATGAGGGGGCAAGCGAAAGTGAACACAAGTAACAACCAGGTCGAAGTGGTCGGCGATTTCACCTCCCTTCCGGCCCAGATGCACCAGCCGAGTATGACCTTGACTCTGTTTACCAATCCAGCGGGCCACGGGTGCGGCACGCCGCCCGGTAGCAATGACAAGATCGGGCCATGGCGGCATAAGCGGGGCTGAGCAACGCTTGTTCAGACTAATCAGGCTGGCACTAAGCAGGTGGTTGCTCAAGCGGTTGAGGCCCTTAAAATGCAGTTCTTTGACTTCGTACGGCCAACCAAGAGCCTCTGCCAGGCCAACGGACTGGGTAGTGTGGCCGGGTTTGTGGTCGGTCAGCACCCACACCGTTGGGGGAGTGCCATAGCGGCGGCCTCCCTCACACGAGGCAGTGACTTTTCGCCCTATGGCTGTCCGAGTATGCAACACCAGTTTCCAGCAGACTTGTGGATGACGCGTGCTGGCGGCCTGGAAATGCGCCTGCCACCAGGATGGATCACGGACCCGGTTCCATAGCTGGGTGCCGTCAGGGAGGACTTTTGCCCGTGAATAAGGGCTAACCGTAGCGTACACAAACCGGCAGGCATAACCGAACAGATCTTCAATAACCCACGGTACGTCCTCGTCCGGCAAGTACTCTAATACCTCGGTGCATACAACCCCGTCGAACGGTCCAAAGGGCTGCTGAGAATTTTCCTTCCCCAGCCTGTAGTTCAGAATTGTTTGGGCTTCGGTTTTTGTTGCCAAGTCCTGTAGGTCTTCAGTCTCTGGACTCAGCACCGATCCGTCAGGCGCTTGCGGTTGGTTCTTGTTAGGATAACGGCAGGTCTCACTCAGTCGTACAAGTAACGCCGTATACTGGGCACTGGGGCGGGCAGAGTTAAACACCTGATACCCAGCGGCGTTAGCAGAACGTTCCAGATCCAGCCAAACATGGCCCACCGAGTTATGCTGGTAGGCATAGCGCCGCGGAAACGGCTGCCATGGCTGCGCGTGTATAGTTGTGTAGTGCAAGAGTTTGGAGAGGCCTGGCACATATTCCTCATCGCGGGCATTCCATTCAGGATCTAGCCGACCCCACTCGGTCTGTGCCTTGGCCTCCAGGGATTTTTTCCTCTGGCGCTGAGCTGCCTCAAGGGTCCATATCGAGGCCATATGACCGCAATCGATCAGCATCACTGAGGTATCTTGATCATTAATTGCCAAGAACCCGTGGCCATCCATGTCGATATCGAACAATTCTCCAGGATCGGCTAGATAGACCTGATCCACATCGTTATAGATTGCCCGCCCAGGGCCGATTGCCTGCCCAGGGTCCGCGGCAAAATGAGGAACGGCAAACCGATAGCTGGTAAAGCCGGTGAGCCACCCGCGCCGGTCAAAGCCAGCCAGTTCTTTCATGAGATAGATCTCATAGACTCGGGACGGGTCCCGGACCTGTTCAATGGACCAGAGAAAAACCCGCTCAGCACGATATTGAGCCGGTTCAGTACCAACAAAGATACGCACCGGCGGCTTAGAGCTAGGAGTCATCCCATTCAACACGCCAAGAACCACACATTCTGGTTGCATCCGTACACCAGATGCACGATATTTGTCTATTCGGGGCCAAAATCTTGTGATCACACGAGCACCTGTCACAATTGGGCTAACCTAGCATATCATCACTGCCCTTATAATATGCTATAGACACTATTTTACTGCCAATAGCTCGGAAAGGAGAGCCCGTATGCCTGGACCGCTTGCTGGTTACCGCATTATCGATGTCACACAGATGCTCTCAGGCCCTATGGCCACCATGGTGCTGGCCGACCAAGGGGCGGACGTTATCAAGGTAGAGCCACCTGGGATGGGTGACCTGACACGTGCCCTCGGCGGGCCACGCGGCCTGGGGCCGCTCTTTGCCACCATCAATCGCAACAAACGCTCGGTTGTGCTTAACCTCAAAGACCGCCGAGGGGTTGAGGTTCTCGAACACCTTGTTGCTGGCGCCGATCTCTTTGTGCAAAATTTCCGTCCCGGTGCCGCCGATAGGCTGGGGATCGGAGAGGCAAGGCTACGACGCATCAAGCCAGACCTTATCTATGTTTCCATCAGCGGTTTTGGCGAGTCGGGTCCCTACGTCCACAAGCGTGTCTATGATCCCGTGATCCAGGCGCTTTCCGGGCTGGCCTCCATCCAAGGGGATGCCGCCACTGGACGGCCGCGAATGATACGACTGATTGTACCGGATAAGGTCACAGCTCTAACCGCAGCGCAGGCAATGACGGCGGCTCTGTTGGCACGGGAGCGAACTGGGGAAGGCCAGCATGTTCGCCTAGCCATGCTCGACGCGGTTATTGCTTTTCTCTGGCCCGAGGGCATGGCCCGCCATACCTTCATTAGCTCCGACAACGTTGTTGCCCGCCCGAACGATGCACGAGATCTAGTCTTTGAAACGGCCAACGGGTATATCACAGTGGGGGCGGTTTCAGACGCAGAATGGGCAGGGCTAACACGCGCGTTAGAACACCCCGAGTGGCTAGACGATCCACGCTTTCACACCCCGGCGGGACGGGTAAAGCATCTCGACGCCCGTCTGGAACTGACCGCAGAGGTTCTCAAGGCCAGAAGCTCAGCCGAGTGGCTAGAACGTCTAGATGCAGAGCAGGTGCCCTGTGCTCCTATCCTGAGTCGCGAAGAGGTTATTATCAACGCCCAGGTAGCAGCCAATGAGCTTATTGTTGAATCAGATCACCCCTATGCAGGCCGGATGCGACAGGCTCGACCCGCGGCCCGGTTCGAACAGACGCCGGCGGAGCTTCGTCAGCCTGCTCCCCTGCTAGGCGAGCATACTGACGCCGTGCTCACGGAGGTCGGCATTTCTCCGGAGCAACTGGCCGAACTGCGAACGGCTGGAGCGGTGGCATAGCGCCAGTCAACCAGCCACATATCACTGACTGTCAGAGCCTTTAGCTTAGCCTTCTTGTCAAAATTTTCATCCGGGGTGGTGAATCCCCGCTTCATGATAGGCTGATTTAGGCAAGGGAGGTGAGCAACTCCTGAGTAGGGAGCACCTGGGCAAAAGTAGAACCCTGGACAATGAGAGTGGTACGATGGAGTTCTTGGTGGTCGATTTTACCCAGCACCGAATGCTCTCCATCCCGCGTAGCAGTTGCATCACTCAAAAACAGCACACGAAAATCTCGGTGAAACCCTTCTCGCGCCGTAGTGTCACAGCACATATGGGTCATGTAGCCGGAGATAATAAGGGTGTTGATGCCCTCGCGGCGCAGCCACTCTTCCAGCTGGGTCTTGGTAAAGCAGCCTGGGTAGTTTTTAACCAAGCGTAGGTCCTCTTCCCGCGGTCGCAACCGAGGATGGAGGTCAAAACCATGGCTGCCGGGTACAAAGATGCCCATTTCCGGGCGCGGGACAGCGTGCTGCACATAGACCACCCGAGCCCCATGAGTGCGACAGCCCTCGATAGCCTCTTCTACATGCCCAAGGGCGGTTTCTCCATCGGGAATCGGCCACTTACCGTCAAAGTACTCATTTTGCACATCAATAACCAAAAGAGCGGTCTTTTCTGGCTGCATAGGCTGCTGGCTCATACTCACCTCCGTATGGCAATCTTGACGTTCTTCAACAAATGATTGTGTTACTCCCGACTCCATCGGGTGTCAACCTGCTTCTCCTTCGAAGTAAGGTTTCTGTTGTATTCTCAGCCATTCTAGTCTAAATCAAGTTCTGAAGGCTGTGTAAAGCGCTGCCTGCAGTGTAGCTTCCAGAACCAGCCTCGGCCTGCTTTGTAAGGAGGGATATTATGGCAACTATTATTGATGCTGATGGGCATATTGTTGAACCACGGGCACTGTGGCAAGAGTACGCCGAGCCGGCCTTTCGTGATCGCATACCTCAGGTAGTAACAGACACCGATGGTAGCGATCGGGTAAAGGTTGAAGGCGAGATTTTCGCCCGAGGCCTTATTGCACCAGCGGCCATGTGTATTCCCGGCGGCCTGAGCCAGGCCGAGCAGGCGCGCACCCTATCATGGGATGACCTTCGACCAGGGAGCTTTGACCCCCATGCCCGCATCAAGGATATGGACACAGAGGGAATTGAGGTATCGATTCTCTACCCTTCGATCGGTCTGTTCTTTGGTGGCATCAAAGATCCCCAACTGGCGGCTGCGGCCTGCCGAGCTTATAACAACTGGATGGCGGATTTCTGCCAACCCTATCCGCACCGGCTGTATAACATTGCCCCCGTCCCTCTCCAGGACGTGAATAAGGCAATGGTGGAATTACGCCGGGTAGTCAAGCAATTGGGGGTGAAGGCAATCTCCATCCGCCCCAATCCCTATAACAACCGCCGCCTCAGCGACCCAGCGTATGATCCGTTTTGGGTCGAAGCGCAGGAGTTGGACTGCCCGGTTGCGGTGCACAGCGCGGTGCTGGGGGATATGCCCACAGTAGGCTTTGACCGCTATCCCGACTTCTTTCGACGTATGGTCATCGCCCATCCCTTCGAGCAACAGATGGCCTGCATGGACCTGATCTGCGGCGGAGTGCTGGAGAAATACCCCCGCTTGCGGTTGGCCTTTCTGGAGTCCGGTGGTGGTTGGCTCTCGTATTGGCTAGCCCGTTTGGATGAGTTTTATGACAAGATTGGTCGCATGCTGCCAGGGCTCAAGCTCAAACCCAGCGAGTATTTTCACCGGCAGTGTTTTCTCTCCTGCGAGCCCGACGACGTGGCCTTAAAAACCACGGTTGCCCTGGGCAACGAAGATGTTCTCATGTGGGCTTCAGACTATCCCCACTTTGACTGTACCTTCCCTGGCGCAGTAGAGGAGTTGCAAGAGAGCTGCGCAGAGTTACCCGAAAGTGTCCAGCGTAAGGTCATGGGTGAAAACGCCGCTCGGTGCTACGGGTTGGGGTGATCCATGACAAACACAATCAAACTCCTGGGGGCACCGTAATCAATTGATTCTGACCCTATTGATTTCCTTGGAGAATCAGCCCTCCAGTCAGGTCGAATATACCGAGGTGGCGGTGTTAGGCCACTGAATTTTAACCATCCCATCGACACTAGGAGCGCCGTCTATCCACCCAATTTTTGTTAACCAATAACACATTTGATGCATAAGCTCGATGCGACGGAGGAAATCCGCCGCTTTAGTACACCACCCCAGCTGCGGACGCCTCAGCCGGGGCAAAGCCTGCGAAGGTGATCGGCCGAATAGGGACAACGAGCAAGAGCGTTGCGCATACTGCACCAACCGCTGTTGCCACGAAGAACGGCAGCAGCCAGTTGCCGGAGTGGGCGAGCATGAAGCCAGCCGACATCGGGCCAAAAATACCGGCAAAACTGCCGAGGCAGTTAATCATGCCAAAGATTGCTCCGGCAAAATGGGGATTAAACTCGATCGCCACCGTCACATACCCGGCCCCAGCCCCGGCCAACAGCAGGTAGAACAGGCACAACAACACCACGCAGGCCGTGTTCGAAGGCACGAGGGCAGCGCTCAGCAAGAACGGAAGCGAAAGAGCCACAGCAATGCCGGCTAGGCGAACCCGTGCAAACTGCGCACTCCAGCCCATGCCTAAGAGCCAGTCCGATAGGGCCCCGCCGCTGAGGATGCCAACAAACCCAGCCCCGTGCAGAATGACGCCCATCACGCTCATCAAGCCCATGGACATCCCCCGCGCCTCAATCAGATAGGTGGGAAACCAAAAGAAGAACATCCAGGCAATATAGGCAAAGCACATATAACTCAGGCAGACGCCGAGGAGAGACAGACTGCTGAAGAGGGAGCGCAGGGGCAAGGGGACAGCGGGCTTGGGGGAGAGGTTGGACTCGATATAGTGACGCTCTTCCTGCGTGATACGGGGGTGCTCAGCGGGCGTATCGGTGGCATACCAGAGCCATGCCGCTACCCATACCACTCCCAGGATGGCGTGGACATAGAAGGCCGCCTGCCAGGTATACTGGACAACGATCCAGGTCGTCAGCGGGTAGGCGATCATCTGCCCCACCGTAACGCCCGAGATACTGACGGTCTGCGCCCGGCCGAACTCGGCACGCGGAATCCAGCGCGAGTTGAGCGAGGTCAGCGAGGGAAATGTCATCGACTCAAAGGCACCGACCAGAAAACGCATGGCAATAAAGAGCAAAAACGCGTACTGGCCCAGGGGCGTGAGAGCCGTAAACACCGAGAAGCCGCAGAAAGCCACTGCCAGGACCTTGCGGGCACTCCAGCGATCGGCGATTATCCCACCAGGAATCTGCAGCAGCGCATAGCCGATGAGGAAGGCCGAAAAGACCAGACCAAAGCGGTCCTTATCCCAGCCGGTCGTTACCATGATGATCGGGGCGGCTACAGAGATATTGACCCGATCGATGTAGTTGACAACCGAGCTGCAGAACAGCAACCCAATCATATTGTAGCGAACCGGTCGTGCCATAGTGCCCCCCTTTGTGTCCGACCGTTGACAACCAGCTCGACTCTACTACTGAACGAGATGGAAAAAAACCCTTGATGCATAAAGGTTCGTGGTCGTGCATTGCGCGGGAATCCTCTGGCCTATCACGCTCCCAAACGCTGCCTTGTGTCTACTCTGGCTTTGGGCTAAATCGGACCACAGGACATTCGTACGCTTCCAGACTCTCGGCGTTGTCTCTCACCGTTCGCTCTGAGTGTAGTCGCGGAAGCGGCAAAGTCGAAGAGCGGGGTTCCGTGCGGTGTTCTGGCCTTCGACTTCGCTTCGCTACGCTCAGGCCTCCAATTCCCGGAAGGCCCTATCACAATGAACAATGGCAGTGTGCTGGTGGTTGAGATCAAGCGTGGGACGCTCACCCGCGTCACACCCAATGTCCGGATAGTCGAGATTAGTGAGAGGGTGAGTGCGCCCCAGGTCACCCCCAGTCATACCTGTTGCCAGAAGACGTTGAGAAACTCTACAGTTCCAACATCAGAAATTTGAAAGCTTATCGATGGTCGGTGGCGAATGCGCTTTCACCAAGGCCCTCTGTCGAAGGAATCTTCATAGTCTGCGGCATTACCGTGCAGCTGGACAAGATCAAGAGAGGCAAACTGGAGCGGATTGCCCAGAAGAAAGGCAAAGAGATTGGTGACGTAGTGAATCAGCTGATGAGAAAAAAAAGGCGGTAGCCGCCCACAGATAATTGCTGTATATCTTCGATAGGAGGAACGATATGAAAATGACTAGTCGGCTAGACCCGGAACTGGTGGCTCCACTCGAGAGCTTTCTAAGCTTGACGGGAGGAGGACTCAACCTGCACGACATCGCTGATCGCGACAACGTGCTGAAGCAGGCACTCCACCGCTAACATACCGTAAAGGCTACATGAGAATATTGTGCAGGTCAGTCTGGCGGCGTGGATGAGTTGAGGCTGTTAGGCTGCTAAAAGAACGAAAGAGACAGTGTAGGCCGGCTGTCAAACAAAACGGAGAGGGAGCAAATCATGGAGAGACACCAGGTCGGAATGGTGAAAGAGTTATTTCGTTATCCGGTGAAATCGATGCTGGGCGAGCGGCTCAGTGAAGTCGATATCGGAGACAATGGCGTCATCGGAGATCGCGCCTATGCACTTCGCGAGGCTAGCGGCCGCGTCATAACTGCCAAGAAGTGGGCCAAGATGCTCGAGTTCTACGCTTGCTATGACGCACTACCCAAGGCCGGAGAGTTGGCACCGCTCACCATCACACTGCCGGAGGGCCGGAGCATTCGGGGACAAGCCCCCGATGCCTCTTCGGTTCTTTCCTCAGTTCTTGGACGCGAGGTGGTTCTAGAACGTGCGCAGGGGGACCAGCAAAACCGGGCGGAGATTGATCCTGCCACGGTCTTTGGCGATGTTCCGCTTGAGAAGGCAATGCCGGAACTCACGGCAACAACTATACCCGATTCTTTCCCCCTACCACCTGGAACGTTCTTTGACTCGGCCAGTATTCATGTGTTGGCAAGTGGCACTCTTGCCCACATGCGCAAGCTCACGGGCGAAGAGGCTCAGCTCGATCCGCGCCGCTTTCGCCCGAATATTGTTGTCGAGACCGAACCAGGGGTAGAGGGTTTTATCGAGGATGGCTGGCTTGAGGGGACACTCGAAGTGGGGGGAAGCGTTAGGATCGTGCAGATGAGGCCGGCGCTGCGCTGTGTCATGACAACCCATCGTCAGGCTGATCTTGCGCGTGATATGAGGATTCTCCGTACGGCCGCGCATCACCATCACAATCAGGTAGGCGTCTTTGCTGCAGTCGGCACTCCGGGGAAAGTGCGGGTTGGCGACCCAGTTGTGCTTGTAGGGTAGGTGCGGCGGTTTCGCCGTGTCCACCGCCGCCGGGGGCAAGTCTTTCAGGGCTGATTCAGAATTTCTCCTTGAACGGACGAACCTCGAGTTCCATTGTCCAGGAGCTGCGATCCTGATGGGCCAGATGCCAGTAGGTCTCGGCGATTGCCTCGGGCTTAAGCAGGTCTTCCTCCTTCAACTGGGGATAGCGTTCGCGCCTTCCTGGGATGTCGATAACCCCATCAACATTGATCCATGCCACATGGATGCCCTTGGGACCAAGGTCGCGCGCCAGCGATTGCGCAAGCCCGCGCATGGCGAATTTGGCCGGGCCAAACGCGACCGACTTAGATCCCGCCTTGACGCCCGCCGTTGCGCCGGTAAACAGCATGACGCCGCGCCCGCGCACAATCATATCGGGGGCAACTTCCTTGGCACTTAGAAATGCCCCGTAAGCGTTGACCCGCCAATTGCTCTCGTACTGCTCGGGCGTGATCTCGGTGATAGTACCCCAGGTGCCGCTGCCGGCGTTGTAGAGCAACACCTCGGGCGGGCCGAGCTGCTCGCGAATTGACTTGAACACCGCCTCGACCTGCGCGCGGTCTCCGAGATCGGCAGGTACCTCGCATACCTGACCGCCTGCAGCCCTGATTTCTCCGGCAAGCGAGCTCAGATACTCGGCACTGCGCGCGTTGATGGCAATGGCGTATCCCTGAGCGAATCGGCGTGCCAACGCCGCACCCAAGCCGGGGCCAACTCCTAGCACAGCCGCAACTGGGACCTGTTTTGATTCTGCCATTATGATTTACTCCTTAAAGATGTTCTTATGCCTGCTCGGCCTGCTGCACGGTTTGTACTGGCGATCGACCTGGTGCTACTGGGGGGTTGCCAGTGCAGGCGCCAAGCTGAGAAAGAATTTACTACAAAGGTGTGGCTTTTTCTATCGGGTATACTCCGAGAAAAGAGAACTATCCTTCGATAGGTACGGCCGTGTTGACAAATGAAAAGCCGAGTGGCAACAGAAGAGAGGCTAGCCCGGCAGGCACAAGAGATTGCAAATCGCCTTTTAGACAGCTAGGAGTGGACTTATCCCCTTTTTTCCACACGGGATGCTCACAGCGTTTGTGAAGGGTGCCTAGGGGTACCATGACCACAGTTTGCGAAAGGAGGAGCAAAATGGCGAAACTCAGGCATATTGCCATCGCGACCCAGAACGAAGAGGAGACGGCCAGGTTTTATGTCGAAGTGTTTGGCATGACCGAGATTACCAAGTTGAACAGCCCCATTGTGTCGGGCTCTTTCCTCACGGATGGAACGATAAACCTGGCGATTCTCCATTTCAAGAACGACCAGGTAGCAGGCGCGGAGCGAGGCAAGGAGTGGAGTGGCATCCACCACATTGGGTTCGAGGTCGAGAACCTGGAGGAGATCGCGCAGAAGTTAGAGTCGGCCGGCTATGCCCCCCGAGATGACATCAACCAGGCCCTGGGTCTAGGCATGGGGAGTGCTCAGCACGGCAACGCGGAGGTCAGGTACAGCGGCCCAGACGGAATCATGTTCGATGTGTCACAGACGGGCTGGGTGGGTACAGGGTCAGCCCACCACCGCTCCAGCAAGACCTAACCAGCACGTAGAACAGAAGAAAGGGGGAGAGAGAGGAAGGGTTGCTCCTTCCGTTCTCCGGATGTTTCGTCCGCCTCCCTTAGTGGTTCTATCAGCTCGCGCACGAGCTGGTTGGAGAAAGGAGATTAGCATAATGGAAGGGCAGGCTGCAGTAATCGACGCCTTATATGTGGCGCGTCGTAATGGCTCACAACCGTCCGGACTTGACAACGTCCAATTCGGATTGGAAGAAGCACTAGATGTGCAACTCCGGGTTCTTGACCGCTTTGTGGCCGAGGGAGAGAGTCTTGGCGGCTGGAAGGTTGGGCTGACATCGGGCAAGGCCCGAGGGCGAATGGGTCAAGACTTCCGGCCGTTCGGTTACCTATTGCAGAGCCGGATTTTCCCTTCCGGGGCAACGGTTCCGGTGGCGAATATCAGGAACTGCCATATGGAGCCGGAACTGTGTCTCATCATGGGTTCGCCGCTGCGTGGGGATTCAGTGGATGCTGCAAGTGCCAAGGCTGCTGTACGCGCAGTGGCACCGGCATTCGAGATCAATGAGATTCGCGTACGACCCAACAGCGGTCATGCGTTAGCGTTGACTGATGGTCTTTCCCAATGGGGAGTGGTCTTGGGACCAGAGGCGCCGGTACGAGACGGCCTGGTTGATACCACTGTCGAATTCTCTGGCGATGGACAGGTGATCGAGACCAAGACACCGGGAGCAACGATGGATGATCCCTACCTTTCGCTGTCGCGCCTTTGCCGGCTCCTACACCAATACGGGTTAGGCTTGGAGCCGGAGCAGCCAGTGATTACGGGATCGTTTTGTCGTCACGCGGTCACTCGGCCGGGCACATACCGCGCCGTTTTTTCCGCTATTGGCGAAGTCTCGTTGCGGTTTAGCTGAACAGCAATGTTCGACCGCGCCTTGCCAAAATCCGTTCTTCCGATACATCCATGTCCATGTTCTGTTCTTCGTCAATCCGGCCGAACACCCGCGTGATCCAGAGGAGTTATGTCATCATCCTTCATGAGAGTAGACCTTCTATAGAGGATTTTCACCCCATGAGTTCAGTAAAGCAGCAGAAAGGTTCTCAAGGCACAGGCCCTTGAACTGCCAACCAGGAGCAAAGCCTTGACCACGAGACAACAAAAGAACCGTCAACTAATTCTTTGGGGAGCTGGAACAACACGCACCATGCGGCCCCCACTGGGTCTTGCACGAACTTGGGCTTGACTATGAGATGCGTTTAATTGGCTCGCGTACCGGGGAGACGGAGACGCCGGAGTTTCGCGCGCTAAATCCCCGGGGCAAGATTCCGGTGCTGCAAGACGGGGACCTCACCCTGGCCGAGAGCGCCGCAATCGTCACCTATCTGGCGGACACCTATGGTGCAGGAACAGGACTGGTACCGCCCCCGTTCTCGCGCCAGCGTGCCTTCTACAATCAGTGGTGCTTCTTTATCATGACGGAGCTTGACGCACATACGCTTTACATCATTCGGCGCCACCGCGCCCTGGCCTCCCTCTATGGTGAGGCGCCCAACGCAATCCGAGCTGCCGAGGAGGGCTTTGCCCGCCAAGTTGAAGTGGTGGCCCAGACATTGCGTAATGATAGTCCCTACCTTCTGGGCGAAACCTTCACGGGCGCCGACGTGTTGCTCACCACCTGCCTCACATGGGCAGACCTCTACAAGCTGCCCCTGGCCGATGTATTCACAGAGTACCAGCAACGCCTAACGTTACGTGAGGCATACCAGCGCGCTGCCGCCATCAACTACGGACCCACGTAAGGCGTGCAAAGGTATATGCGCAATATTCTTTTCGATCTTGACGGCACCTTGAGCGACCCCAGCAAGGGCATAGCGCACAGCCTGACCTATGCCCTGGAAGAGCTAGGTATGCCGGTCCCAGATGATGAAGCGATTCGTGCGTACATTGGCCCGCCTTTCCAAAAAGCACTTGGAGAGCTTCTGAAGACGGACGAAGAAGCAAAGATCAAGGAAGCCCTAAGCCTGTATCGAGCACGGTACGGTACCACGGGATTATACGAGAACAAGCTTTATCCGGGCGTGATCGAGATGCTGGCAACGCTGGTAGCGCAAGGCTTCAGGTTGTACATTGCCACTTCCAAGCCAACGGTTTATGCTGCAAGAATCATAGAGCACTTCAACATCCAACGCTATTTTGCCGTGGTATATGGAAGTGACCTGGACGGCGGGAAGACGGAAAAAGGGGAACTCCTTCACCACCTGCTATCCCAGGAGAGGCTCGATTCGTCAGAGACCCTTATGGTTGGTGACAGGAAATACGATATTGTGGGGGCGCAGGCAAATGGCATTCTATCTATGGGTGTCACATGGGGCTTTGGGAGCCGAGTCGAGCTTATGTCTGCTTCGCCTCACTTCCTGGTAGACCGCCCTGGGGATGTGCCAGATGCCATACGATCAACGGAACTTTTATAAAGCCTCCATTGTCAACAGGCAGGGAGGTGGCTTCAGAGAAGGGATTACTCTCCGGAGGCGACCGTACAACTCTCATGTGCCGTGCGGGTCCTGCATCTTTTGGAGTATTGTAAAAACACCGCTCAATAAGGAGCTATTCAGCCCCGAGCAGATTGTCTTGCCAGCCCAGAGTATCAAGGGAGGGAATGCCTGGGAACAGAAGGTGCTGAGCATCTGACAAAGATTCCGGGCACCCTTAAGAAGCGCTTGGTGATTCTCAGGTGGCTAGTGAACAAGTTTGAGCTGGAGGTTCGTGACCCCGAACGCGAGATCAATCAGATGATCAAGCGGCACCATCCAGACTGTGCTACGCTGCGGCGCGAGCTTATCGGTAATAAGCTTATGTAGCGGGACCATGGAGTGTATTGGCGACTGCCAGAGAATGCTCCCGTTTGAAAGGCACTGACCTTACTCAAACTTTACAGGGTGGTTGATATCAGGGGACATTTTTAGGGAAGAGATGGGACCAGAGAACCCTCGGGCGCGAGACCTGGGCGTTCCCTTGGAAGGAACACCAGGTCGGTTTAACGCTATAACCGATGTGGCAGGTGTAGAAGTTGGACATACAACACTTATTATTGGTGAAGGTCCTTTGCAAGCCGGTCGAGGTCCGGTGAGAACCGGCGTGACCGCCATTCTACCACGCGGCAAGCGCTATGATCCCGTGTTTGCGGGCTGGTATTCCCTAAACGGCAATGGCGAAATGACCGGTACCACATGGGTGGAAGAGTCCGGGTCTTTGGGGGGTCCGGTTATGATCACCAACACCCACAGTGTGGGTGTGGTACGTGACGCAGTCGTTGAATGGCTAGTTTCTAAACCAATATCAGCGGGGATCATGTGGGCCCTACCTGTGGTGGCCGAAACATACGACGGTTTTTTAAATGATATTAATGGGTTTCATGTCAAAAAAGAGCATGTCTTTACAGCGCTTAATAATGCTTCCTCAGGCAAGGTGGGTGAAGGCGGAGTGGGAGGTGGAACCGGCCCACCAGCCAGAACCTTTGCTTCGCCATCATAGTGCTGCAGCAGATCCAGAGCCTCGGCGAGACTGGTGGGATCGTGGTAAACAAAAACGGGGGCGGCTTCATCAGCGCTTCCTGGGAAAACAGGTGGCGTCTATGGTTGACTGTTCTCTGGGTCTGCTTTTCCCATATGGCTTGTATCTGGCTCAGTAAAGGTGGTAAAGGGCCTGCTGGACTGATTTCACGGCTATGAGCATGATCGATTCGAACAGCTTGCTCCGCTTGCTACTGGCGAATTTCGCCGGTAGGATTGGGGGTAGAAAAGAGAGGAGGTTTTCATGCCAGAGCGCTTTATGACCTTACCCGAAATTCGCCGCGCCGCCAAAAAGCTAGTGCCGCCTGGACCTTGGGGGTTTGCCGCTGGCGGAGCGGAAACGGAAACCACCCTGCGCCGCAATCGCCGAGCCCTCAGGCGGCTGGCTATCCGCCAGCGGGTGTTGGTGGATGTGAGCCAGATTGATCTCAGTACCACGTTTCTTGGTCTGGAGTTACCCACGCCCGTAGCCATTTCACCTATGGGTGGGCTAGTATTGTTTCATCCCCAGGGGGATTGTGAAATGGTACGGGGTGCTGGTCCGAGCGGTACCCTAGCGGTGGTCAGCGGTGCTGCCGGTTGGACAGTGGAAGATATAGCTCAAGCGGCCAGCGGCCCTTTATTGTTTCAGTTATACCATTTCGGCCCTCGTTCATGGGTCCAAGATCGACTTGCGCGGGTCGAGGCCACCCATCGTTACCATGCAGTTTGCCTCACCGTGGATGTGCAGGTCTACGGGCGGCGCGAGCGCGACCTGCGGCAGCGATTTGATCCGCGCGCGGCCAGAAGCACCGCACCGGCTCCCTCGCCTACAGACATGAGCTATAACGCCGGGTTGACCTGGGATGACATTGCTTGGCTGCGTGGGCTTCTCTCCCTACCCCTGGGGATCAAGGGCATTCTCACCGCGGAAGATGCCCGGCTGGCGGTCGAGGCCGGAGTACAGATTATATGGGTCTCCAACCATGGCGGGCGCCAGCTAGACCAGACCCAGGCCACCATTGATGCCTTGCCCGAGATTGTAGAGGCGGTCGATGGACGGGCGGAAATTATGATTGATGGAGGATTCGCCCGGGGCACGGATATTATTAAGGCATTGGCGCTGGGAGCAAAAGTCGTAGCAGTGGGCCGGACAGCTCTATGGGGCTTGGCGGTTGAGGGTGCGACTGGAGTAAATCGGACCTTAGAGCTACTGCGAGAGGAAATGGCCACAAGCCTGGCGCTCTGTGGTCAACCCAGCGTGCGCGAGTTAACCCCAGCCGTAGTTTGCCGTACCGAGTAAGGTTTTTCCTCCAGTGTTAGAGACTGTCTGAAAGATCATCTAGGCATTCTTATTCCCCCTTTGACAAAGGGGCGGCCCACGTAGGGGGAGCGCGCAGCACGGGGGGATTTTCCTGGGCGGTCGGCTGCAAATCCCCCCCTATCCCCCCTTTACGAAAGGGGGGAACAAGACTTTTCAGGCGGCAGGGCCTGTTTCTCAAGAAGCTGGCTTGATTAGTCAGCCCCAGCAGGATTATCAATGATAAAGAGCCAGCTGCCATCGGCCTGACGTCGCACCACCTCTGTGCCATTGCCCGACATCTCCACGGGCTTACCGTCGGGTCCGGTGCCGGTAAGGCTCCACTTCGAGCGCAGCAGGGCTACGTCGCCGCTCTGGACGGCGTTTGCCTCGATAGTTAGCTTTGGCTTTAACGCCACAAAGCCCTGCATGACCTCACGAATAGCCGCCCGGCCGGTAACCACCTGGCCAGGTTGAGCAACAAAGCTAGCGTTAGGCTCATAAAGGGCTACGGCTGCCTCTATGTCCCCCGCGTTTATTGCCTCGGTTAAGAGGTAGTCACAATCCTCGGGTTTACGTGCTGCCATCTGAGCACCTCCTGTGCAAAATTAAATGGAGCATATATGGATAAGGCCGAGTTGTCCAGCAAAAGACCCGGAACAAGTCCGGGTCAGGCGCTTTCTTGTATGTGTAGCTGGCCGTTGGCATATAGATTAGCCTGTTTCATGGTGCCATCTTTGAGGCGGTAGACTTTGTCTGCCACCTCCAGCAAAGCGGGTTGATGTGAGATGGCAAGAATAGTCATCTCGCCTCGTAACTTGCGCACAGTCGCACATATAGCAGCCTCGCTCTCTGGGTCGAGAGAAGCCGTCGCTTCGTCAAGAATCAGAAGCTGGGGTTTATGTATCAGCGCTCTGGCAATGGCAATACGCTGGCGCTGCCCCCCGGAAATTCGCGTCCCACGCTCCCCCACTGGGGTGTAAATCCCCTGCGGTAGAGCGGCCACAAAATCCCAGGCTCCGGCAGCATGAAGAGTGGACTCTACGTCCGCTGGCGTTAGCTCTGAGTCTGCCAGAGTGACGTTCACAAAGACGTTCTCGTGAAGCAGGAACGTCTCTTGCGGCACATACCCCACCACCCTACGCCAGCACTTCAGGTCCACCTTGCTCAACGGAACAGTGTCGATCCAGATGTCACCGGCCTGCGGCCGCACCAGGCCAACAACCAAATCCACAATGGAGGTTTTGCCAGCACCGGAAGGCCCGACAATGGCGGTAATCTGTCCAGCCGGTATGCTGAGTGAGACCTCATTCAAGACCGGGAGATCTCCGTAAGAAAAGTTCACTTCTTTGAGAGCAATCTCACTCCTAAGGATGGGCCTTTCCAGGCCTGGCACAACCTCACGCTCCGCTTCGGATCGGTCAATGGTTTCACGCAAAGACCAAAAGGCACTCTCACGGGAGACCATTCGTTGGTACTGTCTCTGCAACTTGTTCAGGCTGCTCAGCGCGCGCGCAAAAAGCAGAGCCAACAAGATGACTGTATTCAGTGGCAGCGCCCCAGTAGGTCAACGTTACATAAAGGCCACCCGCAAGTGACGCTACCAACATGGGCTCCTGCAAAGCCCGTAGCGTCTCCTTGCTCAACACCTCACGCTGGAGGGCCTTGTTCAGGCGCTGGGTTTCTCTTTCCAGCAGGGGGCCGATTAAGGTTTCGCGCGCCATAGCTTTAAGCGGCTTGACAGCATAGAGGACATCAGTGAGTCGTCCCAGCAGAGCCTTTAAGAGAGTGGTCTGCCGCGCACCCGCACGGCGCGTCATGCGGACCAAGCGGTTCAGCGCGTACACAATCAATATGCCCACCGCCGCTGCCCCCAGTGTGGCTTGCCAGGACACTACAACCGCAACGAAGGTATAGAGCACGGCTTGGATCATCAGCGCAATAATCATTGCTCCGTAGAGGTAAGCCTGCGAGGCTCGGGAAGCTTCGGTAGCAAAAGCATTGGCTAGGCCACCCACCGGCTGGCGGACATAGTACTCCCAGCGAGCCGCCAGCAAAGCCCTGATGAGCGCTAGCCGAAGATCCGTTGCCACATGAGCAACCGTATAGCCAACCTGTTTCTGTGCGAGTAATACCAGGCCGGCTTTGAGAACCATGCCGCCAACAATGATCAGCAGCAGCAGACCAATACTGGGTTGGAGACTAAAGCGGCCTAAGACGTTGCCAACCACCTGCTCAAGCCCTGAATCTCCTGGCTCACCAGCGCCCTGAGGGTCAGCCCCAGCGCCTATGCCGGTCCTAGTGGCCAGGCTGAGAAGCGGAAGCAAGCTAGAAAGGCTGACCCCCTCGGCCAAAGCGGCTAGCAACAGGCACCCCAGCACAACCAGGCTCCG
>CBDCRK010000034.1:0-103064 GCA_965220955.1 uncultured Binatia bacterium (SeqCode)
TGCAAGCCACATATTGCGCCCTTCATCTGCAATGAGGGTGCCACACAGGGCACAGCTGACTTTGCAAGGAAGAATCCTCTCAGGCTTGTTGAGATCCCTGTTGTAAAAGTGTAGATGCTCAAGGCCTTGTGTTATTCTGACGTCGTGTTTGTGAAATATTGCTGCCCACTGCATAGGAGCGCCGTGCAGCTTTTGGCATCCCAAGCAATGACATATTTTTGCATCTACGGGATCCGCTCTCACTTCGTATTGTACTGCCTTGCAGTAGCAACTTGCTCGGTATTTTGCCGTAAAATGACCATCCGCCATAGACGCGAATTTTGCTCCAAATTCTTTCTTCATAGTAAGCAAAAAAATTCAGACAGAACGCCGGCGTCCTGCGCATTGATCACATATCCATTATTGTCAATGACCTCGTTCCGCCCATCCAGGCTCACGAAATCTCCAGTTAAGGAGTCGACTTTTGCAGCAATATAATCCACTTTTAGCGGTTTTTGTAAATGCGGCCAGTCACCCCCCCCACGTTCTTCGCCATACCTTCGCCTCTCTCCTCATCCAGCAGGGAGCGCCTCTAGCCTACATCAAAGACCATCTCGGTCATCAGTCAATCAGAATTATACTCCCCCCAGTATCCCCCTAAGTACTACCCAGGAGTACGATGTTTTACGAACTGCAAGATATTGAATTTAAAGACAAAAAGTGGAGCCGAGGGGGGTTCGAACCCCTGACCTCTAGAGTGCGATTCTAGCGCTCTCCCAACTGAGCTACGGCCCCACAGAAATAGTGATCAGATGGCGGGTGTCAAATAGCGGTGAGATAGTGTTGCTAGAGGTGGGACTTTAGCAGCCAGGGTGAATTTTGGCAAGCTAACCTATCCGGGGAACTCATTTTCCTCTTCCTCAGTCATTCAAGTCGAACAGGTCATCCTCAAAGGCTGGCGCTCGCGGCGGCTTGCGCCTATCGTCCGGGACGGTCGGCAGGTCGTCGGCTTGGAAGCAGGCGCCCTCGACAATAGCCTTGAGCAGGCTCTCCTGTTCAGGGTAGGCTGCCACGGTTACCTCCAGCACCCACAGCAGTTCCAGCAATTCGGTGGTGAACGCGCTGGTCCAGCGCGCCGGACGGATGTCGTCCAGGGGCGATGACTTACGCCCAGCCCTGTTCTTCATGCGGTACTTGAGCCACGACTGCACGACCTTGAGGCCCGAAACCTCGAACTCGTAGACTTCGGGTTCAACGGGAGCGAAGACGCCTTCGCCAACGCGGAGCGTGCGGGTCGTGTCGGTGTAGGAAAACGTCTCGGGATAGTTGGCGATGTCGCCGGGAATGGCATTGGTGCATCGCGCTGCGCCGGATGGCACTCTGCCGTGCTGCTCACCCTCTGGCACGAAGCGCTCCCCATAGGTGTGCAGCCAGAGCAGCCGGGCACCGATAGCACAAACCTGTTCGAACAGTGCAGCGTCCTTGGTGATGGGCACGCGCACCTCCCGCGTCTCCAGTTCCTCGGCAAAGCGAGCCGTGAAGGCCGGTTGGGCCAGCGCACCGTAGACATAGGCCAGAAAATCTTCAGGGGTAACGGTGCGCTGGTATGCCGTGCCAAGGACTTCGAGCAGGCCGGGCAGGATGTTTGCTTGTGATGCGTCGGCCGTGCGGTAGAGGGGAATTGTGGCTTTTGCGCCATAGGAGCCTCGAAAATGATCCAAGTCGGGGATGACTGCGCATGCCGTGAGCGCTGGCCCGTTCCCGAGAGGCGAAGTCGTCAGCAAGCTCGTCATATACACCTGCTGTTCGCCGTGAGATCGCCACAATGGCGGTCCTGGTCTATCCAATAAGCGGGCGTCATTAAAGGTGTATTGCCTGTCAAATGACCGATAAGCGAAACGAACGATGGCAGGCGTGGGACTTCCTTTCACAAGGCCAATAAGGGAGGGCAGTTTGACGTTGGACGGCGGTAGCTGCGTTGCGGAATCTATTGCCTTACGTCCAGTCGGAGAGTCCTTGAATAGCCTCCCGCGCTCTTCCATGTCAGCCTGAAGCAGGATACGCCAACGTTCACGGAGGGTCTCCTGTTCGGGTGAAATCACCCAAGTGCGCCCGGCTTTGACGCCGGACTGTTGCCACGGCATCAGGTCGGTCAGCAGCGGCCAGACGAAATATGCACCCCGGCCAGCCGGAAGAAACGGAGCCTGCCAGTCAGCCGGGCAGTCCTGCCATGCGACTGCCGAAAAACGGGTGATGGTGTCGAGGGTAGCAAGTTTTTCCTCGTGCGTTCCTTCGATTCGGAAATAATGCACCACGGCGGGTGTATCCTGCTTTGCCTCCTCTGTACGCACGGTCACGGCGATAGCCACGGGCGTCTGGATGGCAAAGACGTTATCGCTCTTGCGTGGGCCAAGTCCCTCGCCGCCGAGGTCGAGTATCCAGATTTCATCGCACTGCCGGCGCATATGCTCGCGCATACCGACAAAGGCGTTGCCATCGAGATAGCTCGACGCGGTGATGAAGCTGACTACGCCGGGACCGCTTGCAGGCTCCTGCTCGAAGACCTTCCATAATGCCCAGCGCCAGAAGTAGACATACAGGTTGTAGAGGTTCTTAAGGTGGCCGCCGTGGCCGGCTTCCTTCACCGGATCGACAAAGTTCCGTAGGATGGCAAGTTGTTGTCTTCTTTTAAGTCTGGCCTTAGCGGTTTTGAGTTCTCTACTTTTTCCCCTCTTATCTTTAACGATGTTGTCGGCTAAGGGATCACCGAATCGAACCCATCCGCCATATGGCGAGAGATTATCTTCGGTTTTCCAATCTACAGCGGGGTGGCGATCGTAGGGTGGGTTACCCAAACACACGATGACGGGCACCTCACTTTTGACTCTCTGTGCTTTGGCGTGCTGCTCACCGATGAGCTTGAGGGCGAACGACAGCCTCGGTAGCTCGGTGTTAGGGCTTTCGAGGGTATTGGTCAGGTAAACGTGCGTGCCCCCGTCGGGTAGTATCGCACCACGGTCGCTTAACGCGCGGCTAACACGGAGCTCGCTTACGGCGTAAGCACCAACCATCAGCTCGAATCCGTAGAGATTCTTCGCCAATTCTGTCGCCTGTCCTGCAACGGCGCCCTCACCCTGTTCAACCTCGATACGGGCGAACGCGTGTTCGATAACGCCGAGGAGATATGTGCCCGTTCCCACGGCAGGGTCGAGCGTGACGACGCCGGGGTCGGCAAATCCGAGCGGCTTATGCAGCCGGTTGACGAGGAGATCGTCTATTAGCCGTGTCTGGGCGTGGACCACTTCGACAGGGGTATAATAAACTCCGGCATTTTTGCGCAGCTCTGGGTCGTAGATGGCAAGGAAATATTCGTAGAAATAAAGCCAGGGGTCTTGCGAACCGCTAAGGTCTGTGGGCGGCACGACAGCAATCACACGCAGGAGCAGGTCGAGCGACGCAGTGATTTCGGTACGGGCGTCAGGGTCGGTCAGGACTCGTAAGGCGCGCGATAGCAATCCGTGTTGCGCAACAAGGATGTCTTGAGCGCTGTTGAGTGTGAGTGGGTCGTCACTTTCACTTCGCGCAAGCAGTAGAGCAAAGGTGACGGTCTGAGCGTAGACATCGGCGAACTGTTCGTTCGAGGCGTCAGGGAAAAGCGATTGTCGCCAGTCGTCCGCAAGCTGAACAAGAGGCGAGGCCTGGTTTTTGAGCGCGTCCGTTACGTCGTCGCGTAACAGGCGGCACAGAGGTGCCAGTAGTTCGGCGAAGCCTTTGAGATCGAGCTTGCCGTTGCGGTCGGTGGGGATGATGGGCTCCCACGAGAGGAAATCGCGCAAAAGACGCCCGACACCGTATGCGTCTTGGAGTGTAGCGGCCGTGCTGCCGTCAGCAGCAACGTCGCCCGACAGACGAACGACCCGGCCCACAGGTTTGCCGCCTCGGTAGAGCGCCCATTCATTGCCGTCGGTATAGAGAATGTTCGGGATGGCTGAGAAACGCCTGAACTGGTCGCGGTTGTGGCCTCTTGAACCGGCCGGGGGTGGCGCCTACGCCAGGAGCCTTGAGCTCGACGTATCCGGCCAGCAGTTGGTTGAGGTGAACGGCGTAATCCGGGCGTCCGAGACGGTCGGGCAGGGGTGTTTCACCCGTGCAGACAACGTTCCAGCCCAAAGTCCGGGCGGCAGCGGCCATGAAGGTCTCGAACGGGGCGCGTATCTGGTCTTCCGGTGAACCCGTGGTCACCTGGGCCATTTTGGTTGTCACCGTACCAGCAAACGTTTTCAGGGCTTGGTGAAGTGAGTGCTCCATTCGGGTTTGTGGCAGGGTTGAACTCTGATCTTTTCTGCTATGGATCGAAGGACTGGGTAACCAATTGGCCGGGCATGCGAATTGCTCAACAGTTTGGGCTTCATGTACCACAATTTCACACGGATGCACCCATACCTACTCCCAAGCCAGGAAATCGCTCTCAGGCAGTGTCCTGTCATTCGCTTTTTCTCTCCAGCATGCGGCGCAGATCCTCTACCTCTCTTTCCAGACTACGGTGGCGGCGAGAGAGAAAGTACAGGTAAGCAAAGAGCACCAGCCATACCGCAGTATAGGCTGCAAAAAGAAAAGAGAGTGTAGCCACGTTAGGGTCTCCTCCGTTAGGCGGTCAGCAGACGCTGGCGTAGCGTTGTTACTTCGTCCTGTAGAACAAGTGAGAGGAAACGTAACCACAAAAGCCAGAGGAAGAGCAGAAAGAACGCAAGCATACAGACAAGTAAGGTCAACGCCATGGTTGGATCCATGCTTTCCACCCTGGGATGAATACCTCGCCAGAAGCGCATGGACACATAGATAATGGGAATGTCCAGCACGCCGATAATCCCCAGCACCGCCGCATAGCGGGCAATGCTCTCGTTGTCTCCGCCAAAGATACGTAACAACATATAGGCAGCGTAGATCGTCCACAGAATTACCACCATTGTTAGCTGTGGGTCCCATGTCCACCATACCCCCCAGATGGGTCGCGCCCAGATAGGACCGGTAATGAGCACCAATGAACAAAACACCATGCCCACCTCAGCAGCAGACTGGGCCAGACGGTCGGAGAGGCGCTCTCCCTGCCACAAAAACACCGCGCTAGCCCCAGCCACAGTGAAAAAGGCAAGAAATGCCATCACGGCGCAGGGAAGATGAAAATAGAAAACCCGCTGTACTACTCCCTGAACCTTCTCTGTGGGCACATAGAGGAAAACCATGGCTAGGGCAGCCACCATAGCAATACATGTCAGCCACGGCAGCACTCCGTCAGCAAAGGGTTCAAGTTTTTTCACTACAACATCCTGCTTACTTTTACCTGAGGCTTGCAGGTTTATTCCTGTAAAACCTCTTCAAATAATAACCATCCGGCCACAACAAAGACCACATCAAAGGCAACAAGTATGCGCAGCCAGACTCCCCCCCAGCCAGTACCAGCAAGGACTGCGCTGCTCACCTTCACCGCAGCCAGGATAAGGGGTACTAAAAGGGGAAAAAGTAGAAGTGGAAGCATGATTTCTCGTGCCCGGGTTTTGATAGCAATAGCGCTAAAAAGGGTGCCCAAGGCAGAAAATCCCAGCAAGCCAAGAAAGAGTACCGGTGGCAGAAAGAGGCATACCCGTGTCGCAGGTAGCCCGAGAAATAAGACGGCCAGCGGAATCAGCGCCACCTGGACAAGAGCCAAGAAAAGAAGATTGCCCATCATCTTGGCAAGAAAAATGGTACTTCGGTCTACCGGGCAGAGAAGCAGAGCGGAAAAGCACCCTCGTTCTTGCTCAATAAGAAATGCCCTCTGTATCCCCAGCATACCAGCAAAGAGGAGGGCCACCCATAGAAGGGCTGCCCCCATCTCTTCTCCCTGCACCTGCTCTGGCCCTAAAGCAAAAGCAAAGACCAGAATAATAAGCAACCCCAGAACCAGGAGAGAAGATATCCCCTCTTTGGTGCGTAGCTCAATCCGCAAATCCTTCCACAGCAAAGCCCACATACGTTTTTGCCAAGCACGATCCCTAACCGCTAGCAGCTAGCTTTTTTCCCTCGCCCGGGTCTACCTCTTGGCGGTAGATCTGCAAAAACTCCCGCACCGCAGGTAACCGTTCGCCCGACTCCCATACTATTCTCCCCTTGTGCAGAATTAACGCCCGACTGCAGACCTCTAGAGCTAGGGGGAGGTCATGACTGACAAGCACAACCGTTTTACCCTTGGCTTTGATCTGGACAAGGAGGGTCTGTAGGACTGCTACTGCCTGCGGGTCCAGGCCAGTATAGGGCTCATCAAGGAGCACAAGATCGGGGTCATGCAGAAGTGTTCGGGCCAGGGCAAGGCGCTGCTCCATACCACGCGAAAAAGTCCGAACCGGGACATTCTTCCAGTCTACTAAGCCAACCCGTTCGAGCAGGGCATCAATACGCACGGACAGATCAGAGAGAGAATAAATTTTTCCGTAAAAGAGCAGGTTCTCCAGCGGTGTCAAGTCTGGATAGAGAAAGCTTTCGTGCGACAGAAACCCGATATGCCGACGCAGCTCCTTGCCTGTAAACTGCCCGTCAAACAGACGCAGCCTGCCCGCCGAAGGCTTAAGCACTGTGGCTAGAACTTTGATGAGGGTTGTCTTTCCTACCCCGTTGGGGCCAAAGACGGCTACGGTCTCACCTGCCGCAACCTGACAAGTGATACCGTTTAGCACCGGCGTCCAGGCAAAACGTTTGACTAGGTCCTGGGCCTCAATGACCCACACGGCCACCTACCATTTATCAAAGTGAACAAGATCCTCCAGGCGGAGCCTGGGATTAGAAGGCTTACGCGGCTGCTCTGCCGGATAGCCAAGAGTAATGAGCCCAACCGGCCGAACATGGTCAGGAAGGGCCAGAATCTTAGCTACTTCTTCAGGATGGTATGCTCCTACAAAGCAGGCCCCTAGTCCCTCGTCGACCGCGCCAAGAAGAATGAGAAGAGAAGCAAAAGAAGCATCTACCAAGCTAAAGAACATTCCGCGCTGCCCGTAACGACTGCCCGCACGTTGAACATTAGCGCAGGTAGCAATAATGACAGATGCCTCAGCTACCGGGGTCTGACCAAAAGCGGCCGCGGTGAGTCGCTTTTTTACGGCTGGGTCACGCACAACAATAAATTCCCAGGGTTGCAGGTTCCCTGCGCTTGGTGCCCTCACCGCATAGGTCAAGAGTCGCTGGACTTTTTCCTCCGGTACTGGATCGTTGGTATAGGCTCGGATCATGGCCCTTTGTTTCACTACCGTGGCAAAGCGCAGGCTTTTTTTCTTTTCCTTCTCTGTTAGCGTTGGGTTCTCGTCGGCAAATCCCAGGCCCGGACCGAGCCCAGCCTGTTCTGAGCCAAGTCGAAGGCCCAAAGGAAAGGTCAAAGCACTGAACAGCATCATACCACTGCCGCCCTTGAGAAGCCCTCTGCGCGTTAATTTTTCTCGACCCATCTCTTATCCTTGTCTGACCCCTAACTTTCCAGTCCTTCTTTAATCAGGTCTCCCTTTTCTTGACAAGCATAGGGCATTTCCACTAGTCATGAAGAAAGGGAGGCATCTATGACCGGAACAATAAAAAGGATTCTCAAGGACCGCGGTTTTGGATTTATTACCCCCGATGAAGGCAATGAGGATGTCTTCTTTGGCCGTTCAAACCTCGTCCCCAAGATCTATTTTGAAGACCTACGTGAAGGGGATGAGGTAGAATTTCTTATGCGGCCCGGGGAGAAAGGCCCTCGAGCAATTAACGTCAAGCTCCGGTAAGACAGCAGCGCAGGAGTCAGGAATTGGGGATCGGGGCTGGGGCCGATGGCTCGGGTTCGGCCGCTGAACTCTGCCTGCTGACTTGGTCTAATTGCGCCATGGCCTCAAGCGCACGAGCCTCATATCTGGTCCGCAGCAAGTGATAGTCCTCCTCAGAGAGCTTACCCATCTGCCAGTCAAACTCAGCCTCCTTAATAGCAACATAGGCTTCTTCTTTCTGCCGTCTCCATCTCTCCGTAGGGGAGTCGTTCTCGGATACAGAGGCCGGCCATTGCTTCCAGAAGAATAGAGGCCAAGACACAAAGGAAGCAACGGTGGCAATAAGAACCAGGCCAGCGAGGTAGAGGAGGAATGACATTTTACCGATCAAATGTCTCCAGCTCCTTTTGGAGCCGGGCTCGATAGTGCTCTAGTGCTTCTGCGGTAGGAATCTCGGCAGAAACGGAAGTCGCTTTTCGGTTCCAGCGGATCGCAACCAAAACAACCAATAGGCCACCTACCAGCACGGTGAAGAAGGGCGTGATCCAGGCCAATAGATTAAAGCCCGAGGTTGTTGGTGCCGAAAGGATCTTTTCTCCATACTTAGCCGTAAACTGAGAAAGGATCTCCGCTATGCTCTTGCCCTCACTCATCAAATGGGCAATCTCCTGCTTGGCGGGAATACCAAAGCCGCACTCGAGATGGTTGCAGGAATGAACCGTCAACCCACAGCTACACTGGCAGGTAAGCGCCTCCTCGACTTCTTGGGTGGTGACAACCGGAGCAGCATAAGCTGTTGCCCAGAGGCAAAAGAGACAGAGATAAAGAAAAAACCAGTTTCTCATTTAGGTATCAGACGGCAGCACGCCCAAATCAATTCGCAATGACCTCGTCCGGTATATTCTGCGGAGCACGGGCTAAGGCCAGCTCTCGTCTCTCCGCTGGATTTGGGTACATGGCAATCACCGTGCCCATGACCAGCACAAAGCCTCCTAGCCATAACCACGAAACCATGGGGTTAATGAATACCTGCAGCGTAGCCAAGCCCGAAGATTGGTCATAGCTGCCCAGGATCACATAGAGATCCTCTCTCAAGGTCTGGCGGATTGCTGGCTCCGTGGTTGGCTGCTCCTGCTTTTTGTAAAAGCGCTTTTCAGGACGCAGGGTATCAATCTGCTTACCTCTGGCAAACACCTCAATAGCCGCCGCCTGGGAAGCAATGTGATCATCCTCGCTGATTTTAATCTGGTCATACTTAAGGGTATAGCGACCCACCTCAAAGGAGTCCCCCTGCTCCAGCGTGATCTGTTTTTCCACCCTAAAGAGCGAGGACGCCGCTACCCCAATAAAAATCAGCACCACACCAATATGGATCACATAGCCACCGTAGCGCCTGGGATTTTTGTTTACCAAGTGGGCAAGCGCCCGGGCCGGCCCTTCGTGCAGCATTGTCTGCCGGGCACGGGTACCCCGATAGAACTCAGAGAAAATTGCTGTCAGAACAAATAGGGCCAGGGAAAAAGTTATCACCGCATAGTAATGGCGGAAGCCCAAGAGGAAGAAGAACACCCCTCCAAGAAAACCAATGGCCAGGGGAAGGGCAAAATTCTTTTGCAAATTCTTTACACTCGCCCGACGCCAGGCAATCACCGGCCCCACACCGGAGAGAAAGAGGAGCAGGACGCCAAGAGGGGCATTCACTTGGTTGAAAAACGGAGGCCCCACAGTAATTTTCACTCCCCGCACCCACTCCGAAAGAATAGGGAAAATCGTCCCCCAGAATGTTGCAAAGGCAATGCCAACAAAGACAAGGTTGTTTAAGAGAAAGCTGGCCTCGCGGGATAAGAGGGAATCTAGTTCATTGTCACTCTTAAGTTCGGGAAGGCGGTACAGGAGAAGCATTAGAGATATGGCAATAACTCCCAACAAAAACGCCATGAAGAATGGGCCTAGCCCGGATTGGGTAAAGGAGTGGACCGAGGAAATCACCCCGCTACGGGTGATAAAGGTGCCAAAGATGGTCAGGAAGAAGGTAAGGAGGACCAGGACCATATTCCACACCTTGAGCATGTTCTTCTTCTCCTGGATCATCACCGAGTGCAGGTAGGCAGTGCAGGTAAGCCAAGGCATAATGGCCGCGTTCTCCACTGGGTCCCAGGCCCAGTACCCTCCCCAGCCTAAGACCTCGTATGCCCACCTGGCACCGAAGAGGTTCCCCAGGCTCAAGAAAAACCAAGAAGTCAAAGCCCATCTCCTGGTGGTACGGATCCAGACGTCACCCAGTCTGCCAGTAACCAGCGCAGCAATGGCAAAGGCAAAGGGCACCGAGATACTCACATACCCCAGGTAGAGTGACGGCGGATGGATCTGCATCCAGTAGTTCTGCAGAAGAGGGTTAAGGTCAGAACCCTCCCTCGGAGTGAAGGTCAGACGCTCAAACGGCGGGGTGATAAAATTAAGGAGAGAGAGAAAAAACAGGGCCACAACCATGAGCGTAACCGTCACATAGGGCATAAGCTCCCGGTTCTTGTTCTGGTTCTGCAGGTGAACAAGGGCAGAAAAGAAGGTAAGAATCAGCGTCCAGAAAAGGAGCGAGCCCTTCTGTCCGCCCCAGAAGGCGGTGACAATATAGCGCAACGGCAGGGTAGAGCTTGTGTACCCGGCCACATACTCAACGTTAAAGTCGCGGGAAATCAACGCATGGAGAAGGGCAATAGAAGCGACCACCACACAGCCAAATACTGCATAGGCAGCATGCTCAGCGCTTTTTACCCACTCGGGTTTTTCCCTCTGGCCGCCATAAAGGCCCGCCCCAATGGCATAAACGGCCAGCATCAGGGCAAGATATAGAGCAAGAGAACCAACTTCGGTCATTTGCTTCCCTTCACTTCTTCTCCAGCGCCTCTGTTAACTTTCTGACCCTTCCCTTTTCTTTCAGGGCAGGCTATCGGCCACCGTGACCACGCCTCCTCCTGGCAGAGAAAGTATATCGCTGGCAAGAGCGTAGCGCTGCTGCCGGTAACTCTGCGCGGCAGGGTCGGGATCAGTGCACACTTCTACCTGTCTGGCTATGAGGTTCACGATCCAATATTCCGGAATTCCGCTTGCAGCGTAAGCCCCAGCCTTACGGGTGCGATCATAGGTCAGGCTAGCGTCAGCCACTTCTATGACCAGCAGCACTTGGTCTGCCCTGGGATGGGCTCGACTGTAGTCATACGGATCGGGAGTACAAACGGCTACGTCTGGTTCCGGCTCGCTGCGGTCATTCAGTACGATGGGCAGTTGTCCTCGGACGCAAGTGATGGTGCCGATGAGTCTTTCTAGCAGGTGTATCAAGCGATAAACGGTCGAAGCATGAAAAGTGTTTTGCGGGCTCATCGTAATAATTTCGCCATCCAACAGCTCTACCCGTTCGTCGCAAAAGAGCCCGGCCTCAGCCATGCGATAGTATTCGTCCCGCGTGAAACGATGGGTAGCAGGAACGGCAGAAGAGCGCGACACCATAAAGCGAACTCTCACTCAGAAGGATTACCCTGATTAAGGCTGGACTGCTCCTGTGAACGATCCTTCAGGATCTAGGAACGATCCTCCCGATCGGTCTTCATTTCTTTGACCTCGGGCTCGTACTTCGAGGGACAGCTGGTCATAATGGTGTCGGCAGCAAAGATGCCTTCTGAGGAATACTGCCCTTCCACAATCACATCCCTGCCCTCGGCAAACATATCCGGCAGGAGGCCGCGGTAGTGCACGGGCAGACTCACCTCACCGTCCTCAAAATGCCCTAAGGAGAAACGGAGATTCAGATCTTTAGGATTCCAGGCCAGGGTACCTGCCTGTACTCGCCCAGCCACCCGTACCCCTTCGTTAGCCAAGGCCTCCCGTTGTGGCAAGAATTCTTCGATGGTAAGATAATATACTGATGTTTCTTTAACGCCAGTATATATTAAGTATGCCACAGCACCAACAATCAACAGAGCACCAACAAGAAACTGATTTCTCTTTTCCATAAGCTGATTTGCTACAATAGCTTATCTCCCCCTGTTTGTGCAAGGAAGGGAAGAGACGTGGATTTATTGACTTTCCTTTGCCCTTTCTATATGTGAGGGATGCCCGAGAGAAACTAATGTTTGAATCGTTAAACGACAAGCTTGAGACAGTCTTTCGCCGGCTACGTGGCTACGGCAGGCTAAGCGAAAAGAACATGGAAGACGCACTCCGTGAGGTGCGCCTAGCACTGCTTGAGGCAGACGTCAACTTTCGTGTGGTCAAGGAGTTTATTGACCGAGTTAAAGACAAAGCCATGGGACAGGAGGTATTGGCCAGCCTCACTCCGGAACAGCAGCTTATTAAGATCATCCACTCTGAGCTAATCCAGCTGTTAGGGGAAAAAGAGGTTGAACTCAGCCTTGCCGCTTCCCCACCCATAGTAATCATGCTTGTGGGGCTAAACGGCTCCGGTAAGACCACTACTACCGCCAAGCTTGCTCGCTATTTAAAGGTCGAGAAGCGGCGCTCTCCTTACCTAGTGCCCGCGGACACCTTTCGGCCAGCAGCGATTTCTCAGCTTCAAACCGTAGGACAAGAGGTGGACTGCCCGGTCTATCCGGTGCCGACGGACGGCTCTGCCAACGACCCAGTGGTGATCGCCCAGGAGGCAGTGGCAGAGGCAAAGCGACAGATACGGGATGTGGTGATTATCGATACTGCCGGCCGTTTCCAGATTGAGGACGATCTCATGGAGGAGCTGATGCGGGTGAAGGCAGCCACCCATCCCCACCAGATTCTCCTTGTGGCTGATGCTATGACCGGTCAGGAAGCAGTGAACGTTGCCTCGGGGTTTCATAGCCGTCTTGGCCTCGATGGCATCATCCTGACTAAGGCTGAAGGGGATGCCCGAGGTGGAGCAGCGCTGTCGATTCGCACGGTTACTGGAAAGCCCATTATCTTTGTTGGGGTAGGCGAAAAGCTAGACGCTCTTGAGCCCTTTCACCCGGAGCGGATTGCCTCGCGCATTCTTGGCATGGGGGACGTCCTCTCTTTGGTCGAGAAGGCGGAGAAGGTTTATGACCAGAAGCAGGCGCAGGTCCTAGAGAAAAAGCTACGTAAAAACCAGTTCACTCTTGAGGATTTTCAGGAACAGATGCGTATGCTTAAGAAAATGGGGTCTATTACGGATCTGGTCTCACTTCTCCCCGGTGGAAAAAAGCTTATGCAGGACGCCGACATGGACGCTGCCGAGAAAGAGTTTAAGCGTGTTGAGGCCATTATTAGCTCCATGACCCGGGAAGAGCGGTACAAACCTGAGATTTTAAATGGTAGCCGACGTCGGCGTATTGCCCTAGGCAGCGGCACTTCGGTACCTGAAGTGAACCGTTTCTTGAAGCAGTACCAAGAAGCAAAGAAAATGATGAAAAAAATCTCGCAAATGGGAGGGGGCAAGCGGATGGGACGCAGTTTTGCCCCCTTTGGGGGAAATAGGTGAACACGGATGGTAAAGATTCGACTGGCCCGACACGGGGGAAAGAAAAAACCTTTTTACCGTATAATCGTGGCCGACTCCCGATCGCCTCGGGATGGCCGGTTTATCGACAAGGTGGGATTTTATGATCCAACGAAAAACCCTACCGTGGTAGAGATCAAAAAAGAGAAGGTTGAGAAATGGCTCCAGAGAGGAGCCCAGCCGACTGAAACTGTCGCCCAGCTCATCAAGAGGGCTGGGCTAGGATCCAAACCTGAACTGGCGGAGGGGAAAGTCTTATGAAAGATCTCGTCTCATACCTGGCCAAGTACCTGGTAAGCAACCCCGAGGCAGTGGAGGTCAGAGAGACGCAGGGAGAAACCGCGTCGATCCTGGAACTGCGGGTCGCCAAGGAAGATCTTGGCCGGATTATTGGCAAGCAGGGACGCACAGCGAAATCGATCAGAACAATCCTGAACGCTGCTGCCTCTCGCTCCAACCGTAAAGTTGTGCTGGAAATCATTGAGGAGAATAAAGAAGGTGGTTGATGAACCGCCATACTTCTTTAGCATTTGCCATGCATAATGAACCGTGCACCAAAACCTGAACTGAGCCAATCCTACTCCTGGGTCCACGGTGAACCGTCTACGGTTCACGGGAAAGAGCGCCTTATCTCTTTAGGCCGCCTAGTCAACACTTATGGAGTGGGAGGACATGTTCGTTTGCTTCCCCATCATTTTCCCTGTCCTTCCCTACAAAACGCTGTCACCGTCTTTCTCCAGCCCAAAGGTATGGCGCCGGTTGCCTACCAGATCAAAAAAGCGCAGCCACATAAGCCCTTTATCTTGCTGAAATTAAAAGGAATTGACTCCATAGAGGAGGCCCGAACGCTTGTTGGCCTCACCCTGGCAGTAAAGGAGCAGGACCTTCCCCCATTAGCGGAGGGAGAGTTTTATCACTACCAGATTATTGGCATGGAGGTTATAACCACAAGTGGCACTGTGCTCGGCACCATTAAAGAGATCTTTTTCACCGGTAGCCATGACGTATGGGTAGTTCGCCAGGGGCAAAGAGAGCACCTGATCCCTGTCATTGACGAAGTTATCCGCAGCCTGGAGATTTCTAGTAAAAAGGCTATCATTGAACCTCAGGAAGGCCTGCTCGGCTAATGGTCTGCGAGCCATGCATTTTCATATCCTTACTATCTTTCCGGAAATACTTGTCTCTCCTCTATCCGCTAGCTTGCTAAAGAAAGCACAAGAGAGAGGGACCCTTCGGGTCTCGGTACATAATCTGCGGGATTATGCTACCGGCAAACACCGTAGCACTGATGACTCCCCCTATGGTGGTGGTCCAGGCATGGTGATGAAACCCGAGCCTATTGTTGCCGCTTTGGAAGCCATCAGCCTTTCTCTCTCTCATCCTTGGCGAGTGCTCCTCTCACCCCAGGGCATTCCACTCACGCAGGCGAAAGTAGGCGAACTAGCCAAAAAAGAAGACTTGATTCTTATTTGCGGTCGCTATGAGGGTGTAGACGAGAGGGTGCAAACGTTCATCGATGAAGAAATTTCCATAGGTGACTATATCCTAAGCGGAGGTGAAGTCGCTGCCCTTGTGGTAATAGATGTGGTGGCTCGCTTGGTTCCAGGGTTTGTGGGCAAAAGAGAATCGGTCCAAGAAGAATCCTTTACCAGCGGCCTGCTCGAATACCCACAGTATACCCGACCGGAGGAGTTTCGCGGCTTGCGTGTTCCCGAGGTCCTCCTTTCCGGCCACCATCAGGAGGTGGCTCGTTGGCGGCAAAGGCAAGCCCTACTACGTACCAAAGTGCGTCGTCCTGATCTGCTTGCTCGCCTCCAGCTGACCAAGGAAGACCAAGCGCTTCTTCAGGAAGATAGAGAGTCCTGATGTAGAGGACTCTCTAGAATTAGACTACTCTACAAAAAATGCTTTGTGGACAGTCTTTTCTTTGTTAGTTGTCTCTTTGTTAATTGTCCGGGAGGGTCAATTATTTTTGCGTCTCTTGAATTCAACTCGATATGAAGGAGCAAGTCGAATGGGCAACCTATATCTGGTTCTGCTTCACTATCCGGTGTACGACAAGGACCACCGGGTTGTCACTACCTCAATTACTAATATGGACATTCACGATATTGCTCGCTCCGCCCGCACTTATGGGGTCAAGCGCTTCTTTGTTGCCACACCGGTCAGGGTTTTGCGCGCTCTGGCAGAAAAGATCATTGATCACTGGCAATACGGTTACGGCAGCACCTATAACGAGACTCGCAAAGAAGCCCTGGCTCTAGTTACTCTCACTACCGATCTTGAGCATACTATTGAAGAGCTAGAAAAAGAGGAGGGAAAACAGCCGGTAATGGTAGTGACTTCTGCCCGACCAGGTGAGCAGCGGACCACATTTACACAGATACGGAGGATGGTGGAAAAAGAGCCTCGCCCTTTCCTTTTCCTCCTGGGTACCGGTTGGGGGTTGACCGAGGAGGTCCTCTCCCAGGCAGATATGATTCTGGAGCCAATTCGTGGGGTGGATGAGTATAACCACCTCTCGGTCCGCTCTGCTGCCGCTATCCTGCTTGACCGCCTGCGAGGAGAAAGATAGGTGTAGACATTCAGCGTTCAGCGTTCAGCCTCAGACTTAGTGATAAGTTATGAGTGAAGAGTGATGAGTTGAAGAGCCCAAAATTCCTAATTCTTCACTTCCCCAGTGCTGACAGCTGAACGCTTATAAGGAAGGAGTACGGTCATGAGCAGCATTATTGATGTCATCGAAGCCAGTCAAATGAAAAAGGACCTGCCCGACTTCAGGGCAGGAGATACAGTCCGCGTTCATGTTAGAATAATCGAAGGGGACAAAGAGCGCACGCAAATGTTTGAAGGAGTAGTCATTAGAAGAGCCAATGGCAGAAATCGCGCTACCTTCACTGTCCGCAAGGTCTCATATGAGATTGGCGTAGAACGCACCTTTCCCATTCACTCTCCACGAATTGGTAAGATCGAGGTTGTAAGCCGAGGTAGAGTCCGCCGGGCTAAGCTCTATTACCTTCGTAAACTCTCCGGCAAATCTGCCCGCATTAAAGCAAAGCGGACCGTAACAGTAAAAAAAGAACGAGCCGCTACTGCCGGTGGATCCTCCTCAACCCAAAGCTGAGTCCGTACCGGCCCAAAAGGTCCAAAGCAGCTCCCCGCCCCTGGCAGGAGAGGATAAACGAACCGCTAAACTGCCCTGGGGAAATTCCTTACTGCCTGAAGGGCAGACTCGATTCCGCTTTCCGGCAACTCATAGTCCTGAAGTTTGCCTGCCAAATAGGCGTCATATGCGGAGAGGTCAAAGTGACCATGGCCGCTGAGGTTGAAAAGAATCACCCTCTCCTTTGCCTCCTCTTTTGCCCTCTGAGCCTCAAGGATGACCCCTCGGATAGCATGGGAACTTTCTGGTGCCGGGAGAATACCCTCGCTACGGGCAAACTGTACCGCTGCAGCGAAACACTCAATTTGGCCAAAAGCAACCGCTTCAATGAGCCTATCCCTATAGGCTAGACTGACCAGAGGGGCGTTGCCATGATAGCGTAAACCCCCAGCATGAATCCCTGCTGGGATAAAATCATGTCCGAGAGTAAACATTGGCAGGAGTGGAGTCAGCTGGGTGGCATCACCAAAGTCATAAGAGAAAACCCCCCGGGTGAGTGTGGGGCAGGCCGTGGGTTCAACCGAGACAATGCGCAAGTCACGCCCGTGAATTTTGTCCCGTAGATACGGAAAAGCAATACCGGCAAAGTTGCTGCCCCCACCGTTACAGGCAATAACCACGTCAGGATAGTCTCCGGCCATGGCCATCTGTTCTTGGGCTTCAAGACCAATGACCGTTTGATGGAGCAATACGTGATTAAGCACGCTACCAAGCGCATACTTAGAATCTTCCCGCGAAGCCGCATCCTCTACTGCCTCGCTGATGGCAATGCCGAGGCTCCCCAGGGTATCGGGGCTATCCTGCAAGATTTTTCTGCCTGCCGCGGTATCGGTAGAGGGGCTGGGCACAACTTTAGTGCCCCACATTTCCATAAGGGTGCGGCGGTGAGGCTTTTGCTCATAGCTCACCCTCACCATGTAGACCTTGCATTCAAGACCAAAGTAGCTGCAAGCTAACGCTAGCGCGCTCCCCCACTGCCCTGCCCCGGTCTCAGTAGTCAGACGTTTTACTCCTTCTTTGTTACTATAGTAGGCCTGTGCCACCGCGGTATTGGGCTTATGGCTACCTACAGGACTCACCCCCTCATACTTGTAATAGATCCTGGCTGGGGTGCCTAACGCTTCCTCCAGCCGGTGGGCACGATGCAAGGGAGTTGGGCGCCACAGACGGTAGAGGTTGCGCACTTCTTCAGGAATGTCAATCCAGCGTGCCTGACTTACCTCCTGCTCGATAATGGTCATTGGAAATATAGCAGCAAAATCCTCAGGCCCGACTGGATTAAGGGTCCCGGGATGGAGAACTGGGGGCAAAGGATTGGGGAGGTCAGCAGCCAAGTTATACCACTGGCTAGGAATATCCTTTTCATTGAGCAGAATCTTGCTCGGGTCCATAAGTTTCTTCCTATGATTTTATCTTTTGCCCAAGCTGTCTGAGAGTCCAGGGATAGAGCCCTATTCGCTGGTAACTATATCACCGCGGCTTGCGGCCGATAAGCTCGCGCACACGAACAATCCGCTCTGCGCCCCAGAAGAGATCATGGTCCACAAGATAGCTCGGCACTCCGAATACGCCTCTGGCTTCAGCCTCGTGCTGAATGCGATCATGCTCTTCGCGGCCTTCACCGTTTAAGTACTCGGCGAACTCAGACGAATTGATCCCAGCCTCCTCGAGCAGCCGCGCAATTGCCTGCGGATTTTCGAGATCTAGCTCTCGTCTCCAGAACCGCTCGTACACAGAATCATGAAACGAACGAAATGCACCTTGCCGCTTGGCATAGAGGAAGCCAATGTGGGCAATCGAGCTGTTAAAGATCTTACGAGGACCTCTGATGACTAGTCCTCTTTGGCTAGCCTCGCGGCGGCAGTCCATATAACTGTACCTGACCCGACGCCACTGATGCGCGTTTCGGGTTTGGATAATATCGCGTCCCGATTCGTCGAGCTCAGCAGCTCCAAGGTAACTGGGAATATCCAGAGTATAAGGCAACCATTCGACCTCAATGCTGAAGTCAACCTGGAGCTTATAGGTTTCCTCCTGGGCAAGATAGGCGTAGGGGCTTTTGTAATCGAAGTAGTGAATAACCTTAGGGTTAGATTTCATTGTTTTACCATACCTCTATATCTGACTGTAGCCACTTCCCGGGGTATCGACGCCGCGGCCATGAGCCTCATTAATCCAACCATATTCTTTGAGGATCTGCTGGCTATAGGTCACTCGACCATTGACTTCTTTGGCCGGAGCAGTCGCCAGAAGTAACGCTGCCTGCGCCATGATTTCGATCCGCTCGCCGGAGGGGTCGTGAAACCCGGGATGGAGCTTATGATAAACCGTTCCCGGGGTGGCAACAACCTCTGAGGGAGAGTAGCAAGTTACAGCAACATTGTACTCATGTACCTCTTGTGCCAACCCTTGAGTAAAACGCTCTAGAGCGGCTTTAGTGGCACCGTAAAGCGTGCCGCCATGACCAGTGTCCTCGTAGGGACTACGACCGGGTCCAATAGCAACTCCAGATGAGATGTTAATAATCCGTCCCTGGCGACGCTCCATCATAGCTGGCAGGACCATTTGGCTGAGCATATAGGGTCCGTGCACATTCACGGCAAAGACGCGTCGCCAACGATTAGGAGCTAATTGCATAATAGGCATAAAGTAGCTCAAGGCGGCATTGTTCACCAAGATATCGACCTGCCCAAAAACTCGCTTGGCTTCCGCCAGTAAATGAGCACACGAGTCCTCATCGGACACATCACAGGCTACTGCTAAAGCCTGGGCACCGGTTACCTGGATCTTAGCAACGGTAGTAGCCAAAGAGCCCTCCAAGAGGCGATGATCCCCCTCGTTGAGGGTACGTGCGGCGCAGACCACGCGCGCGCCTTCAGCGGCAAAGAGTTCGGCAATAGTCGTGCCTATGCCACGGCTAGCCCCAGTGATAACAGCCACTTGATTAGCGAGCTTACCCATACGTATTCTCCTATTGTCTGCATCTGGAGAAAAACGACTATCTTATAGGTTTATAACAAGACCCCCAGGTGTCACAAGAAGGTCCGAGGGTCTGGGTCATCTGTTGCCAGATAAGCATCTCTGGCACTAGAAAAGGGCTGACCGACAGCAGTGCCTGCTTGGAAGTTGCCCACATTGTTTCCATTTCGGCTACTGGGATGCAGAGCCGGCGGCAGGGGGTCAGTTCGCAGTGGGACCTGCAAGAAAGCAGCGGCTCGCACCGTCGGCCAGGGGATAGAGCTCCGGGGCCTCGCGCGGGCAGCGCGCGAAGACCTCGCCACAGCGCGTGTGGAAGCGGCAGCCGCTCGGTGGATTCGCGGGCGAGGGCACGTCGCCGGTCGCCCGGACGACGACGTTACGTCGGCGGGGGTCGACAGAGGGAATCGCAGCCAGGAGCGCCTTCGTGTAGGGATGGGTCGGACCCTGGAAGACACGCTCTGTGCTCCCCTCTTCCATGAGCTGACCCAGGTACATGACAGCAACGCGGTGCGAGAGATAGCGCACCACGCCGAGATCGTGGGTGATGAATAGGTAGGCGAGGCCCCGCTCGGCCTGGAGGTCGCCGAGGAGGTTCAGGATCTGCGCCTGGATGGAGACGTCGAGGGCCGAGGTAGCCTCGTCGCAGATGATAAGCCGGGGATCAAGAGCAAGAGCACGTGCGATGCAGATACGCTGGCGCTGGCCTCCCGAGAACTCGTGTGGATAGCGCCACATCTGGGCGGGATCAAGCTGAACCCGGCGCATGAGCTCGGCTACGCGGTCGGTGTGCTCCGACTCGCCCTTGCCGATCCCAAAGGCCTTCATACCCTCGGCCACCGCGTCACGCACGCGCATGCGCGGGTCGAGGGACGCCATCGGATCTTGAAACACCACCTGGATCTGGCGCCGATAAGGTTGTAGCTCGCTCTGGGACAGCGCCAGCAGATCCGTCCCCTTGTAGAGCACCCGACCCTCGCGCGGCTCCACCAGGCGCAGGATCGAACGGCCGACGGTGGTCTTGCCGCAACCCGACTCACCCACCAGGGCCAGGGTCTCTCCCGGCTTCACCCAGAGATCGACGTTATCCACCGCCTTTACCCAGCCAACAATACTGCGGAAGACCCCAGCGCGGATTGGGAACCAGGTTCGCAGCCCCTCGACCCGGAGCAGCGCGGTGTCGGTCTCGGCTGTCATGCCAAGATCTCCTGCTCGACGGCGTAGCAACGCACCGTCTGCGTCTCGGAGACCTGTGTGACACCCGGCTCAGTCTCGCGGCACATCGGCATCACCCGCGGACAGCGTGTTGAAAAGCGGCATCCGGGGGGCCACTCGCCAGGCGAGGGAACTGTCCCCGCAATCTCGGCCAGCTTCTCGCCCCGGCGCGCAAGGGCGGGTATTGAGCGAAGTAGCCCTCCGGTGTAGGGGTGCCGGGCAGCCCCGAGCACGCCTTCTCGGACGCCCTCCTCCACTATACGCCCCGCGTACATGACCGAGACGCGGTCGGAGAGCTCGTTCACCACGCCGAGATCATGGGTGATGAGCAGGATGGCTGTCCCCAGATGGTCACATAACTCACGCAGGAGCTCCAAGATCTGTGCCTGAATTGTCACATCAAGGGCAGTGGTAGGCTCGTCGGCGATCAGGACCTTGGGCTGGGAGGAGAGCGCCATGGCGATCATCACCCGCTGCTTGAGCCCTCCCGAGAGTTCGTGGGGATAGGCGTCGAAGCGAACGGCGGCGTCCGGAATGCCGACCCGCTCGAAGAGCTCGATGGTGCGCCGCCGAGCCCCAGACCTCGGGATTGTCTCGTGCAGCAAGATCGCCTCCGCCACCTGGGAACCCACCGTGGAGACCGGGTTCAGGCTGGTCATGGGTTCCTGGAAGATCATCGAGATCAGCCCACCGCGGATCTGTCGCATCTCCGGCACCGGAAGAGACTGGATCTCGCGTCCCTCGAGGCGCACGCGGCCTGAATCGATGCGCCCAGGCTTGGGCACCAAGCGCAGGATCGAAAGTGCTGTCACCGACTTCCCGCAGCCCGATTCGCCCACCAGGGCCAGCACCTCGCCCCGATCCAGGCGTAGGTCGACCCGGTCCACCACGGGGATGCGCCCGCTCTCCACGGGAAAGCTGGTGGTGAGCTCCTGGACTTCGAGCACGGCTGTCATAGGTTCTCGCGCAGGGTGCGCGGGTCGAGGATGTCACGGATGGCGTCGCCCACGAAGTTCACCGCCAGCAGCAGCCCGAAAAGCGTAGCCCCCGCGGCGCTGATGTTCCACCATATGATGGGATCCCGGGAGAGCTCGTTGCGAGCCTGGTCGATCATCTGGCCCCAGCTCCCGTCTACCCCAATGCCAAGCCAGGAGAGGACCGCCTCGGAGAGCACAAGCCCCGAGAACATGAGCACAAAGGTAATGACAATCAGGTGCGCCAGGTTTGGAAGGACGTGGCGGAAGATGATCCGCAGCTCCGAGACCCCGAGTGCCCGCGCCGCCTGGACGTATTCCAGCTCGCGAAGCTTCAGGGTCTCGCCCCGCGTGATGCGACAGAAGCCCACCCAGCCCGTGATGGCCAGCGCCACGCACACCGAGAGGGTTCCTCGTCCCATCGCCATGATGAGCGCGATCAGAAGCAGGAGTCCGGGCATCGAGGCAAGCGTGGACATCAGAAAGAAGACGAAGTCGTCTATGCGACCGCCGAAATAGCCCCCACAGACACCGAAGAAGAGAGCAAGGGGGATCGCGATAAAGCTTGTCAGCCCGCCGATCAAGAGGGCAACGCGCGCCCCCTTGAGTGTGAGGTAGAGAACATCCCGCCCAAGGATGTCAGTGCCGAATGGGTGGGCGCTAGCATAGCGAAGCTCCGTCCCATCGTAGAACTCGACGCTTGCAAAGGGTGCCGAATAGCTCTTCTCCTGGAAATCGATGAAGAGACGATCGATCAGGCTCTTGGCCTTGTGAGCCGCGACAACGTCCTCTCCAGCCTCGACACCGCCAACCCAGGAGATGGAATCGAGCAGCGCAATCCCCACGTAGATCGCGATCACCACAAGCGCCACGGGGCGCCGGCGCCAAAGCTCGCGGGCCGCCTCGTTCCACATACGGTTACGCCTGATGAAGACGCCAACACCGATCCCACCCAGGAAGAGCAATGCGGCCACCACGTTCGACACTACCCACCACTCCATCTCGTTCACCTGAGCCGTACGCGAGGATCTGCGATGGAGTAGCTAATGTCAGTCAGGATCTGGCCCAGGATGAAGAGCAGCGAGAAGATGAAGACCATAGTGCGCAGGGTCGAGAAGTCGTTGCCGTTGATGGCATCCACCGTGATCGAGCCCAGTCCCGGAATGCCAAAGAAGGACTCGAGCAGCAGTGCGCCCGAGAAGAGAAAGGGGATCGCCAGGACTACCCGCGTAAGGATCTGAATCATGGCGTTCTGCAGCACGTGGCGCAGCATAATGCGTCCCTCGCCGCAGCCCTTGGCGCGGGCCGTGCGCACATAGTCGCGGTGGGTCTCCTCGAGGAAGACCGTCCGGTAGAAGCGCACATCACCCCCAAAGCCAGAGGCCAGGCCCACCAGGATGGGTAGGGCCAGGAAGCGGGGCAAGAGATCCATACCGAAATCGAAGCCCGAGATGGGGAACCAACGCAGCAGCTTCCCGATCATGTACTGCCCCCCGATGATGTAGAGCAGGATCGAGACGCTCATGGCGAGGACGCATAGGAAGACGCCCATGCGGTCGATGTAGGTCTCGCGGAAGAAGGCCACAAAGAGCGAGAGCACGATGCCGATTACAAGGCCCAGCACAAACAGCGGCACGGTGAGCGTGAGGCTCGGACCCAGGCCTTGGCGGATACGCTCCGAGATCAGGACATCGTCGGCGTCGCTGCGCCCGAAGTCGAAGGTGAGCATGCGCCGGAAATGATCGACAAGGAGATTCTTGTCGGGATCCTGCCAAGGCCACAGGGGTTTGTTGTAGCCGTGATTCGCCTTCCACTGCTCGATCACCTCAGGCAGGGCCTTCTCGCCCAGGGCTCGTCGGGCGACGTCGTCGGGATTGGTCACCGCGAAGAAGAGAATGAAGAGGAAGAAGAGCACCCCCAGCACAACCACCACGCCGTAGACAAGTCGACGGATCACATACGCCAGCATCACTGACGCTCCCGGAAGAAGGTGACGATTCCCGGAATCACAATGGCCACGGTCAGGCCAAGAAGCGCATAGGCGGGCCAGAGCACCGGCTCGTTCCAGGCGGCGCGCTGGACGCTCCGCCCCTGGGGATCGATGTTGCGGTACTTGGCGGTGGGATAGGACATGCCCGCGGGCTTCACGCCCTTGAGCCAGCCGTGGTAGAGGACGTAGTCCTCGGGATGAAAGAGCTCGATCCAGGGGCACTCAGACTCCAGGATCTGCGTCATCTCCCGGATGATCTCCTGGCGCTCGATATCGTTCTCCCGAGACTTCATGGCCAGGAAGAGCTTGTCGAAACGGAGATTCGAGAAGTTGGCCGTATTGGGCCCTTCGTTCTTCGAGCGCGCCATCTCCGACCAGAGCAGGAAGAAAAAGTTCTCCGGGTCCGGATAGTCGGCGATCCAGCCCCACTGGAAGATCTGGTAGGCGCCGTTGCGGACCTTCTCCTGAAACTGGTTGTAGTTAGTAGCAGCGATCTCCACATCAAGACCGAGCTTGTGCCAGGCGTTCACGAAAAACTGATAACGGATCAGCCCCTGGGCTGAGGTGTCGTAGGAGTCGAAGGTGAGCTTGAGGGGTTTGCCCGTCTCCGGGTCGACGCCACCCGGATAGCCGGCCTCCTCGATAAGCTTGCGAGCGCGGTCGAGATTCACCTCGCGGTATGGGTTCCGGTAGTCTGCCTCGTAGCCGAAAATTCCGGGAGGAAGCGGGGACTGGGCGGGCACGCCGCGACCGTTGAAGAAGAGCCGGGTGTATTCCTCCGTGTCCACGGCGAGACTCATCGCTTGGCGGAGCTTTCGTCCGCGCTCCCCTGTGGATCCACCCACCACTCCGTCGTCCATGTTGAAGCCAATGTAATAGACCCCCGGCGTCACGGATTTCTCAAGCTTGATACCGAGCTCGGCCATCTCCGGAGAGAGGCGGTCTTCGCGGATCACCTTGTCGAAGCTCTCGCGGATGATGCCGGAGACGTCGTAGTAGCCCTGAAGGAACTTGTTGAAGGCGGGAATCGACTCCTTCTCACGCCGGAACTCGAGGCGCTCGATCCGGGGAAGCGGTCGTCCCACCAGCTCGGGATCTAGTCGGCCCGCCGTCACGTCCTCGGGCTCTCCTTCGAAGGGATAGAGGGCCCCCGGAGCCTTCCATTCGGGATGGCGAACCCCGTACCAGTTGGGATTCATCTCGAGGACAATGCGCGCTTGCTTGTCGTAGAGGACGAGCTGGTAGGGCCCCGCCCCCACCGGATGGTCCGCAAAATGATCACGGCCCTCTTGGCCGTTGTAGTACTCGACGCACTCCCAGGGCACCGGGGCCGTGAAGGGCATGGCGAACCAATAGAGGATCTGCGGATAGGGAGCCTCAAGGACGATCTCGAGCTCATTCTCGCCGAGTACGCGCACGCCTTCAATAGGACCCACCTCCGCGTACTGTTTGTGGGCCGGCCACTCGGCAAATGAGGCGTCGGAGCGTTGCTCCTCCAGCCTGCTCGAGAAGTTCCGGAACCCTACGAGGTTCGAGAAGGGCTCGGTCACGGGACTGTTAACCTCTGGGTCGGCAATGCGCGCAAGCTCGTAGGCAACGTCGCCAGCGACCACCGGCCGCGTCTTGCCCTCCCCCGCGGCTGCGAAGCAGACATCGTCCTGATAGAGGGCGCCGGAGCGCAGCTCGAAGCGATACGCCACACCGCCGTCCGGGAGTGGCTGCGCTTCGGGGACGCCCATTGCGAGACCGGGAATCAGGGTGTAGGGCCGCTTGAGGTAGTGGTACTCGAGCAGCGTGTCATACACGTTGCCCGTGACGGCGTGTGCGCTTGTGGTGTAGGCCACGGCGGGGTCGAGGGTCCTTGGGGCTTCTCGGAAGGGGGTATAGAAGACCCTCTTCTCGGCGTCTGCGCCCGAGTAGGGATTGTTCGTGCAGGCTACACCAAGCGTTGCCAGCAGTACGAATGATAGGAATTTGCTTTTGCAGATAAGCGCATCAAGACTCACACAATTCCTTTCAACAACCGCTCAACAGGCTACAGTTGACAGATTAAAACGTTAACGATCACAATAGAGCTGCCCCAGACTGGTGCCTTATGCCGGATGGTATCCAACAAGGGATGTTCTGTCAACTGAAAGGTCAGATGTAAGACAGAGATGGATGCGGCTACGCCCTTAGCAGGCCGGATAGAGAGGATCAGGCCTGAATAAGTGAATGAGGACAAGCGAGTTAAACAGGCAAGATGGAGCGGACGTAGTCCAATAGCTCTGTTGATAGCTCCGCGCTTTTAACCAGATTGCGGCGAATCCATTGACGAGTGAGTTTTTCTCGGTGGACTGAGGAAAGAAGCCTCCAGGCATTCCACCCTATGATAATCTTTCTTTGTTTATCTGTAAGTATTTTGCTATCTGTCTTACCAGCCTGACCGCGAAAACGCAGCAGCTCATGAAAGTCAACTAACGATACTCCCCTTAATTCACCCAGCTTTTTCTCTATATCGACCCTGGCGTTATAAATATTACTGTCTCGGTATAAACCGTACTCGCGCAGGCAGTTAAAAGCCGGGGTGTCCAAAGGAAGAACGTTGTTACCAAAACAGTACCCTTGCAGAAGCCTTATAACTTTATCACCATAACCTCGAATCCTGAGGGAATGAAGCATTTGGATATTTTGTTGGGTTATTTTCTCTTGCCATGGTCCAAAATAAAGCCTTATAAAACCCCAGAGCCGGGCGCCATTGCCATTGCGATCTGGATTGTTAAGCACAATACCAGCATCTCTTAATATTCTTTTGATCTGCTGCTTGGACAATCTTTTGAAACTGTGGAAATCAGGATAGCGGGAGAACAGTCTTCCTAATCCGCGCGTCAGCCGAATATCAGCCATCCTCACTGAGAGGATCATGGTCAATACGGTGCGATAGGGATCCCTGGAAGTGTATTGCAGTTTCCTAGGAAGGGCAGTTTCTAAGGGTAGAAGCTCATGTGGATGCTCCGAATATATTTGGTGATAGCAGCTCAAGAGCTGCGAACTCTTAGGGCCGAAATCACCAGTGGCGCTAAGGGAACACCTCACAGTTTTGCTTCACTCTAGTTTGCCAATCTGCCGCAGCACCGCAGCCTGGTCCCAGTAAATGCGCTCGGCAGCCATCTTGCCATCACGGAACTGAATCATAATGACCAGCTCAACCTCGATCGTTTTACCAGTGGGCGGTACGCCCGGCAAGAACCAGTCCATTTGTTTGCTATGGACAAGTTGTACTCTGGCTTCTTCGACAATGTAGTCGTTGGTAACAATGCGGTTGGTGACCGTATGCTCCCACTCCGGCGGGATCGAGGGAATGAACATATCACGATAATACGGCCTGAGCTCGGCTTTGCCCCTGCCACCTGAACGGGTGGGCATATGCATGACCGAGGCGTCTTCAACCATGGTCGATAGAGATAGGTTCACGTCTTTTTCTACGAACTCGCCCACAATATGTTGTTCCCACAGTTTTACATTGTCTTGTGCAGACATAATGGCTCCTCCTGATTGTAACAGTGACCCTATTCTGCCTGGCCCTTATGAAACTCACCAGACCAAGCTTCTTCTGCCGTGGCCCTACTAGCAGCAAAAGCAGGAATCACCTGGCGGGCAAACAGCTCCTGCTGCTTGAGCGCCTGCCAGTGTTGGAGACCGCCATAGTTGGCCAGGATGTCAAACTCAGCAATTCCGGCTTTTTCCTCAAGCCAGGTAATTTTATCAATAACCTGCGTTGGGCTACCAACAAAAGCAATATCCTGCTCAACCAGATCGTCATAAGAAAGCTTAAGGAGGGATTCAAGCGCTCCACTAGCATAGAAACCATACCCTGCCCTCTCCAACTCCTCTGGGGAATGACAAATAAGTTCCACAGCCTTGCAGTTATAGGCAATGAAATTAAGCAGATAAGGCTCACATTCCTGCCGGATCTGGGCCGGATCATTACCTAGATAGATAGGGCGTAAATAGATAATGTTCGGTTTATGCCCATGCTTGCCGCAAGCATCCTGATATATGCCAAACTGCCGCTCCAGCTCAGCCAAAGGCAGCAGAGGAGGCACAAAAATGCCATACCCATGTCTGCCGGCAAATTCGTATGTGGTATCCTTGTTCCTCCGGTAAGGATAGGAGGATGGGGTTTCTGCAACGGGCGCGGCACTACCCGGGCATTATGAATCTTCCAGAACCGGCCCTGGTAAGAAAACTTCTCTTCGGTCCAGGCCCGGATCAGTATATCGAACACCTCATCAAAGCGAGCCTGTGACTCCTCGATAGGAATACCAAAACCATGATATAACCAGGCATGCCCCCGGCCTACCCCACACTCCAGCCGCCCACCAGTGATAATGTCCGCCGTGGCTATTTGACCTGCCAGCTCCATAGGATTTTTCGACGGTAAGACGTGCAGAGCCGTACGAAAGCGAATCCGACGGGCTTGCTGAGCCGCTGCACAGAAAAGGGCCAGAGGGTTGGCCGAGATGCCAAACTCTGGCGAGAAGTGATGATCAATGGTGGAATAGACGTCATAGCCCACTTCATCCGCATGCTCGATCTGTCGCTGGACCTCCCAGTATAGCTGTTCATGCGGCTTCCAGGGCGGACACTGCATCTCCGAATAGATTCCGAACCGCATCTTTTTACCCCTTTAGAGCAATTTGCAGTTGTGTGTGTTCATAGTGTGGGGCAGGTCCCCCCTCACCCTAACCCCCAGCGGGGGAGAGGGAAACAGGAGCAGAGGGACTGACTGTGGGTGAAGGGGGATATGTGGCCCAACCAAATGAAAAGCACTCTAAGAAACCCGTCTGCTAACAGGATACAGCACGCTTTGGCTGCTCCTAGGGTAGCATCGCAATAGCCTCGATCTCTACCTTGGCCTCGTCTTCAAAGAGCCCCTTTACTTCAGCCAGGGTCATGGCCGGATAGTGACGGCCCATGTGCGTGCGGTAGGCTGCACCAATCTCTTTACCTTTCTCCCGATATTCCTTTTTATCGACAACATAAAGGTTCATTTTCACAATGTCTCCAGCCTTTCCACCTACCTCTTGTACCACCCGCACCACACTGGCCAAGGCTCGATCAAACTGCTGAACAAGATCCGGGCCAACGGATTTGCCCTGTTCGTCGGTTCCCGTCTGCCCCGCAACATAGAGAGTCCGGCCGCTGGCAATCATTCCATGGCTAAACCCCCGGGGAGGAGCCAGATCCTTAGGATTTACAATAGTCCCTGCCATAAGTCGCCCTCCTTATGGTTAGATGTGTTGTCACAAAAGTTATAAAGCCTCCTTGACTAACAGGTTTCGCATAGATGGGGCATGGAATGGCGACAACCTCCATTGTCATCTATGCAGGCTGTGCCATTGCTTCGGCTTCAATTTCGACCCGCTCCACGTTGTATCCCGCAGATTTGACATTCACGATTGCCAATCGGATAGCTTCTTCCAACGAGTTAGCCTCGCGGTGAAAATCTATGGAAAAAATACCATCGCACATGCCAGGGGTTCCATCCTGACAGCCAGCATCAAATAAGACATCAGCAATTTCCTCGGTCAGTTCCAGTGATCCTGAGAGAATTAACGTAAACTCATACTTATTCATTCTGCCAAACCTCCGAATTCAGCCTAGGGCTAGTGTGGGCACCGGTCAATGGCGCGGCGGATGTCCTTTGCATGGTCCTCGGGGTTCTTCGGCGTTGAATAGACTGCGCGCCTGCAGCCCGTGCGGTTGCGTTGTGGACAGTATAACAGGCCCCAAGTGTGGGCTCGGGCCCCAGACCTGCGCACCGTCCAGCCCCGGCCTATAGCGTATTCGACCGCTTCGCGAATAGGTTTGTTGGGGTGGTGGGCCACAACCGTTTCTTCTTATCGAGTTGCTTTATCAACGAATTATAGTCAATAGGGGGCTGGAAAGATATGACAGGCCACTGCATGCTCCCTGCTCCCAGCTCTAAGAGGAGGCTCCTCTCTCCGACACCTTTCTTCGGCGAACGGGCAGCGAGGGTGAAAGGCGCACCCTGATGGAGGATTGATGGGACTAGGGACATCGCCTGCCAGGGCTATCCGTTCCTGTGAGCGCCGGGGATCAGGGACAGGAATGGCAGAGAGAAGGGCACGGGTATAGGGATGACAAGGATGAGCGTAGAGATCTTTACTGGGGGCAAGCTCAACAATCTTTCCCAGATACATGATGGCCACCTGGTGGCTGACATGCTGCACAACCCGGAGATCATGGGAAATAAACAGATAAGCAAGACCTAACTCTTCCTGCAGGTCTTGCAGCAGATTTATGATCTGGGCCTGAATGGAAACGTCGAGTGCGGAGACTGGCTCGTCGGCTACAATAAAGCACGGTCCTACCGCCAGAGCCCGGGCAATGCCAATGCGCTGGCGTTGTCCACCGCTAAACTCATGCGGGTAGCGGCCGTACGCATTCTCCGACAAGCCCACCCGCCGCAGGAGTTCTATTACCATGCCCTTTTGCTCCCGGGCTTTTGCCAGGCGATGAATCTTCAATCCCTCTCCAACAATACTGCCTACCTTGATCCGTGGGTTAAGAGAGGCAAAAGGGTCTTGAAAGACCATCTGCATCTCCCGGCGTAGATGGCGTAAGGGCTCGGCAGCAAGCGCCATAATGTTGGTACCGTTGAAGTAAACCTCTCCGGCGGTCGGCTCCATCAGCCGCAGGATGCACCGCCCCAGAGTAGACTTGCCACAGCCTGACTCTCCAACTAACCCCAAGGTCTCACCAGAAGAAATCTCCAGAGATACACCATCCACCGCACGGAGGTATTCCTTGGTGGGAGAAAAAAGACCGGATCTGAGGGAAAAATATTTCTTAAGGTTATGAACTCGGAGGAGGGACATTATCTTTGTGCACGGTCTTTATACACGGATACAAGCAACCCAGTGATGCGGGTGCTTTTCTTCCAGCGGAGGCTCGACAAGCGCGCATTCGCCAGTGGCCCAAGAGCAGCGATCACGAAAAGTGCAACCGGTAGGGAGACAAGATAGGTCGGGAACGCTCCCGGAAATAGTCTCGAGCCGGCGCTGTGTGTGTCCCTGTCGGGGAACCGAGTGGAGAAGGGCAACGGTATAAGGATGGAGAGGTTGATCAAAAACAGCTGTCACCGGGGCTCTCTCCACTACCCTACCTGCATACATCACCACCACCTCACTGGCCTGCTGGGCAACCAGACCCAGGTCATGCGTGATCAGCATGACCGCCATGCTGAGCTGCTCTCTAAGACTTGCCAACAGATCGAGAATCTGAGCCTGGATAGTGACATCTAGGGCAGTGGTGGGTTCATCGGCAATGAGTACAACCGGTGAGCAAGACAGGGCCATAGCAATCATCGCTCGCTGGCGCATACCACCGCTCAGTTCATGTGGGTAGCTATGCCGGCGCCTTTCCGGCTCAGGAATTCCGACCAGCCGTAGGATGGTAATAATCCGGTCTCGCACCTCCTGCCGGGTTCCTCCCTGGTGAAGTCTGATGGCTTCAGCGATCTGGGCACCCAGGCTCAGGACGGGATTAAGGGAGGTCATGGGTTCTTGGAAAACCATAGCGATCTCTTTGCCCCTGATCTGACGCATCTCTCTTTCGCGCAGGCGAAGAAGATCTCTTCCTTCGTACCAGACTTCTCCAGCAACAATACGACCGGGCAGGGAAATAAGTCGCATGATTGAGAGAGCCGTAACGCTCTTGCCACAACCCGACTCTCCCACCACCCCCAGGGTTTTTCCCTTCTCAAGTGTCAGACTCACGCCGTCCACAGCTCTTAGGACACCAATAGGGGTAAAGAAAAAGGTTTGGAGGTCTTTTACCTCCAGAACCGGAGATTGTGTCATCCTTCTGCTGCTCCAATAAAAAAGGGGCAGCTTCTTGCTCCCCCTCGCTGGCCTGCTCCTTATGCTATTAAAAGAGGGGAGCTCAGCTCTCCCTCATTAGTCCTACTGGGACACCTTAGTCCTACTGGGCAGCGAGCCGCTCCCGGATCTCTAAAGCCTCATTATCGTAAAGGCTCTTTGCTGGCATTTCTTCCTCCTTTGTTGGCCTCATTACCATATCAGCGTGTAGATGAACAAGAAAGTGGAGTTAATAAAAGAATACAAAAGTATTCCAAATTTATGCCCAGGGCGCAATTCTCCCTGCGTAGATAGTGTGGTAGAGTTTTGCCTCATGGCGCTTTTTAGTTCCCTCTCCCCTTGGGAGAGGGCTAGGGTGAGGGGGAGCAAACCATATGAACCAAACATACGACATTATTATCATTGGTGGAGGGGCAGCAGGTTTCACCGCCGGACTTTATGCTGCCCGGGACAGGTGCAAAAGCTTGCTCCTGGAGCGATTCTCTGCCGGCGGGCAGGTACTCAATTGCGAGCGCATAGAGAACTTTCCCGGCTTTCCTGACGGGATCGCCGGCTATACCTTAGGGCCCTACCTCCAGCAGCAGGCAACCCAAATGGGGCTTGAGATGAAGCTGGCCGAGGTTGAGGAAATGCGCCTTGAGGGTGACAACAAAGTATTGCAGACCACGGAGGGAGAGTTCTCTGCTCGTGCTCTAATTATTGCCGCCGGTTCTAGTTTTGCCAGACTCGGCATTCCTGGAGAAGAGGAATTTATTGGCAAAGGGGTCTCCCACTGCGCTTCGTGTGATGGGGCATTCTTCATGGAGCAGCCCGTGGCAGTGGTTGGTGGAGGCGACGCAGCCCTGGATGAGGGAGTCCACCTGACTCAGTACGCGTCCAAGGTCCTGATCTTTCATCGCCGGGAGGAGTTGGGGGCAGGAAAACTCCTGCAGGAACGAGCTGTGGCGAATGATAAAGTAGAGTTTCACGGAAACACTGTTGTACAAGCTATAAAGGGAGAGGACATAGTTAACCGCATTCAGGTAGAAGACCTGAAGACCGGCAATAAATCCTTGGTCAGCGTTGCTGGCGTGTTTATCTATGTGGGGCTCACGCCCAATACCCAGTTCTTAGGGAATCTTTTAGCTCTAGATGGTGGCGGGCACATTATCACAGATATAGGCATGCGGACAAAAGTTCCGGGGATATTAGCTGCTGGTGACATTCGCCAGCACTCTGCCCGCCAGCTCATCTCCGCGGCCGGTGACGGGGCCACGGCTGCGCTTGCGGCTATTCGTTACCTGAGGGTCGGAGAGTGGCCGGCTCTTTAAGCTTCTAATAATCTCCTGGTAGAGCATCCATTGCCACTTCTTTTACTCCTGGCCTAGAAGGAAGGGAGAAAAGGCTGTTGGCAAGATCAGGGTTTAACTCCACCCGCTTGTAGTAGAGTGCCACCCGCCATTTTTCCTGCTCATTGAAAAAAGCAATCTCAAAAGGAAATCGCAGACTGTTTATCTCTCGGTAATCGGCAAAGCTCACAGCAAAAAGGAGGGAACCATCAGGAGCGATTTCTTCGCTCCTGGCCAGGAGTAAGGTATGGCGATCAAACCAAAGCACCTGCTTCCCGGCGTTAGGTAGGGACCGTTCCAGCTTGTAGCGATCGCGGTTCCCATCGAAGCTTACCTTGGTCTCAGCTATAGAGGCGTGCACTTGCGGAAACCCTAGAAGAAGGTTCACTGCCTCTTTCACCGAAAGAATAACGCGGATAAAACGGGCAAGGTTAAGGGGTGTAGCCGCTCCGCGATAGATAGTGTTCTCCCGGGGGAAATAGGCGGCAAGAGTCTTCCCATCACAAGTAGTTAGGGAGGCTATGCCCATAGGGGAGAAAATCTCCAGGCGAAAGCGGTCAGGCCAGGCTACCACTACCGCTTGCCTGGCACTTCCCCGCTCCTGGGCATCTTGGTACTCAACCTTGGCTACACCTCGTAGTGCAACTAGTGTAAGCCGTCGGTTTTCAAGAGAAGCAAGGAGATGTTCCGCCGAAGGAGAAGGGGGAGAAGGAGGGAGAGGGAAGGGAACCTGAGGGGGCTGGGTAGGGGAACAGCCACTAAGGAAAGCCAGGAGAATGGCAGAAGCTATGCTAAGTGTCAGCCTACCGGCTTCACCTGCAAACAAACCCTCCCTCTGCCACCTAAAGCTCTGTGCTACTTGCTTGATGTCCCTCCTCGAAGGCTCGTATCTTGTTCTGCAGTCTCTGGATTTGATCGCGCTCTTTGGCATTATTGAGTGCAGCACGATAGATCTGGAGGGCATCTTTTGACCTGCCGGCTTTCCCGTACGCGTCACCCAGGTGCTCAACAACAATGGGATCATCGCCAGCAAACTCTACTGCCTTCTCTAGATGTTCTACTGCCTGGGCATAATCCCCGCGTTGATAGTAAACCCAGCCCAGACTGTCGATGTAGAACCCATCGTTAGGCTCAAGCTCTAGTGCCCGGCGGATAAGACTCTCCGCTTCGTCCAGGCGTATCCCTTGCTCAGCCCAGGTGTAACCTAGATAGTTAAGGGCCGCAGCATTGTCGGAGTTGAGATCAATAGCTTTCTGCATGTGTACAATGCAACTCTCTTTGTCCTTGGTCTCGTCATATATGGCCCCCAGAGTAAAGTGGTATTGGTCGTTTTCCGGGGCCACGGAGATCATCTGCTTGAGGATTTCTATGGCCTTTCCTCGATCGCCCTTCTCCCGATGTAAGGAGGCAAGAAATCCCATAAGGTCGAGGTCATCGTTCTTTAACACCAGGGCTTTTTCCAGCTCAGTGATCGCCTGAGCAAACTTACCCTGCCTCTGGTAGATATAGCTTAAGTGGGTACGGGAATCAGTAAAATATTCTGACTCCGGCTGAACATGTGAAAGCTCGACAATAGCTCTGTCATCATCCTCAGCCCCAGCATAGGCCGCCCCCAGGAAATAGTGGGCCTGGTCGTTGTTCGGCTGTACTGCCAGTACCAGGTTCAGCTCCGTCACCGCCTGGGTAAAGTCCCCTTTTTCTATGTAGATAAGGGCAATTTTGACCCTTGTCTCCTGCGGGTCGGCCTCAACTTGTTCCAACTCGCGGAGCTGCAAAAGGGCTTCATCGAGTTTTTTCTGCCCAATGTATAACTCTCCCAGGCGTTTACGCACCTCCGTACTCTGGGGATTAATAGAGAGGACTTTCTGGTACAGCTCCACCGCCTTCTCCAACTCCTTTTGTATCTCGTACACCAGAGCAAGATCGAGAAGAACGGGCTCAGAACGAGGATTAAGCTTTAAGGCCTCAAGATAATAGCTCTCCGCCTGTTCAAGTCGATTGGCCGCGGTACTCACCTGCCCCAGGTAATAATAGCCGAGCACCGAGCGGGACCGCATCTGTACAAGCTTGGTCAGGGTGGCAAGGGCTTTGTCAAACTCACCCATCTTTGCGTAAAGCATGCCCAGATAGAGGTAGGGGTCCTGGGTTTGGGCATCGAGAGATAGAACCTCTTCGTACGCCTTGATCGCTTCCTCATCCTTTCCCATCGAGGAGAGAAGGCCAGCAAGCAAAAGCCGCGCCTCGACGTTCTTGGGGTCTTTTTCTACTGTTTGCTGGCAGTGCTCCAGCGCCTCCATAAGTCTTCCCTTATAGATATAGAGCTGGGCAAGCTTCAAACGCAAAAGCGGGGTATCGGGATCATTGACAACCGCTTGTTCATATTCTGCCAGGGCAGTATCTTTGTCTCCCTGGCTGATGGCAACCTCTGCCTTTAAGAAATGACCCAGGGCTCGCTCTTGTGGGGAGAAAACAACCGGCTCTCCTGGTATTTTGAACACGGCTGGTGACCGCATGGGCTCTATCGGCGGGAGTGAGGGTTGGACAGGGCGAGAGGCGCAGGCTGAGAGCAAGAAAAGTGCAAAGAAAGGCCAAAGCCCGATAAAAGTTTTTGCCTGCATGGGCAAAGGCTATCACGAGGAGAAACAGATGGTCAATGAGGGGCTAAACGGACCTTTACCTGCCTTTAGCTTGATAGTTAGAGACTTCTCTCCGACCGAAAAATCCATAAAATGGTAAGACAATCGGGAATCTACTCCTACGTAACAGGATAGGACGGTGCGAACTAAGGCATGGGCGACCAGGTACTCATGCTGCCCCTTCTGGAAACGAAACCGCTGTTGCTGAGCACGCTCACTGGGCCACATCAGGTCATGATAGGCCTCTAACAGCCTGGGATCAGTAAGAATATCGGGGAAGACGTACCACAGGTGGACTTCACTCTGGTCCAAGGGCAGCACAGATCCTCACAACTCCTGTGACCGTAAGGAGATTGCAGCACTCCTTCGATCCACTTGCGTTACTACTCTGAGACGCCGTACGCCCAGGTTTCCATCAAGTGATCTTCCTCACCAGCTGGTGCAGTTCCTGGGAAAGTGTTGTGAAGAAGAAGTGACTGGGCTGTGTTCAAGAAGAAAGTGGTCACCAGGAAACATCTGCAGCGAGAAGGAAGCACTTGTCTGGTCACACCAGGCTTCCAGATCATCCTGGCTGGCCTCTTGATCTTGCAATCCCCCAAACACAGAGAGGGAACACTCAAGCGGAGACTCGCTTGGCATAAATATAGGTTTCGCAGAGTGCAAAGTCGGCTCGTAGAATGGGCAACATCAACTCCATCAGTTCAGGCTGCTCCAGTACTTCCTTGGGGGTACCGTTGAGGCAACGCAGTTCCTCCATAAACTCAGCTTCTGGCAGGGTGTGGATGGGGGGATCAGGATCAGGAAGCTGAGGGGCACGGTGAGCAGAGACAAATAGGTGAAGCGGAACTAGACCATAGAGTCTGCGAAGCTGACGGGTCAGCTCAAAGCTGATCAGCGCACCCATACTGTGGCCGAAGAAAGCGAACGGCTTGTCCAAGTGAGGAAGCAGGGCTTGGGCAAGGGCCTGGACCAAGGGTAGGAGCCGAGTGAAAGGGGTTTCCTTTAGCCGAGTGCCCCGGCCGGGGAGTTCGACGGGACAGACCTCGGCAGTGGCCGGAAGGCTATTCGGCCAAGTACGGAAGATTAAAGCTCCACCCCCCACATAGGGAAAGCAGAACAGACGCAGGCTAGCCTGTGGATTGGGCTTGGGGGATCTAAGCCAACACTCCGTGAGGGAGACGTCTTTCATAATAGGTGGCTATATTTCAGCTCGACAAAGTGACCTACCGAAATACCGTTCGTCTAGTGCTCAAAGACACGCCCGGGGGCATTAGCGGGAATTACTGCTCACGCGATAAGTCCTGGGAGTGTTGCTGGATACGGCTTCGTTGAAGTACCACTCATGCCGCCACTGCCTGGGCTTCGCCGACACTGAGGGTGCCTCTAGGGTGGTAGCTCGTACCTTCTGCATATCCACCATCACCCCATTCGGTATGAATGGCCATTCATCCTCATACTCATACTTTCCCGCCTTAAGAGGCTGTGCAGGGTACCCCTCGTAAGGCTTCTGGGTGTAAAAAAGGCAGGGTAGAAAGTACTTCCACAGCTCCCCACGCTTATCGTACATCTCGGTTAGCACCAAGCCAAAGAAGTTCTCATCCATGTAGAGGATACGCTTGGAGTAGGCATAGTGGCCACGGTAGCCCGTGGGAGTACCTTCTACCACCCAGACTTTACGCTTCTCCCAGGACACACAGGGTAGAGCAGCCAAAATGCCATGTTGACCATCGCGGGGAGCACACCAGGCTGAGGGGTCACCATACTTACCACTATGCACCACTGCCAGGATGTCCTTCTCAGCCAGAACGCGGAAGGTCCACAGACTGAGCTTGCCATAGAACCCCCACATCGAGTCGGTATCCATCTCACTACCCCAAAGGGCATTACTCCGATTGACCTTGTTTCTGCGATAGATGGGACTAATTCCAGGATTGGAAATAAGATAGAAGTCATCTACCCTATCTGGGGACAAGTAGCGGATGAACAGACCCAGCCCTCCTCTTTCTCTCTCAGCCGTACCCAAACTGGGCCCATACAGATCGGTGTAGCGGATGGCAGGGGTATAAGGAACAGACGGCTTGGGCTCCAAGTTGACTCGACCTGTCCACATCATCCTCCGCCAGCGGTTGGCAGTACTCCGCTCAACCTCTCCCTTGCTGTTCACCAAATCCATAATAATCTCGGTCCCAGCATTGTCATAAGGCTTCTGCTCATAATTCCACATGAGCTTGTGCCCAGCCAAGGGATCGTTGGCATCGATGTTGGGGAAGGGACACCCGGCTACATACTTGAACATCTCTCTGCCATCAGCAGAGAGCTTGACCTGGGCAGAGTATTTCTCGGTAGCCTCTCTATAGGCTTTAGGCCAGTGAACCTTACTTAGTCTCAATGATCTCCATAGGCATACCCCACTCAACCATCCAGAGTGTAGAGGGAGTCAGCAGGTCTTGGGCTTGGGTCATGTTTTCCTTGGTAATAGTGTCCCCTGGTTTTACCTCCGTCCATCCTAGCCCTGCGGTGCTGATCACTAAGACTAGGGCAAGAAAGCCACATAGCCATACTATTTTTCTCACAACTCCTCTCCTTTCTAGGAAGTAGTTTCAGCCCCTTCTGGCTCAACTCCTTGAGTTTTTCCACCACCCGCTCTGCCTGGTTAAGATGATCGACGACCCAGGCTGTGTCAATGAGATGACGTACCAGAATTTTGTTATACAACCGGCACGAATTATGAGCTAGACGGTATATGAGTTATTTTGTATGTTATCCTTGTGGTAGAAGTGCTCGCGACTGATGAGTTCGCTGCCTGGTATGATGGACTCAGCGACACTGACACACTAGCTGTTACCCGTGTGGTCGACTTGCTGGCTGTACGTGGGGTCACGCTGGGGTTTTCGTACAGTAGCAACATTAAGGGCAGCCACTATGCCCTGCGTGAGCTGCGGATTCAATCGGAAGGGCGGCCTTGCTGCCCTATATGCCTTCGATCCTAAGCGGCAAGCGGTTCTGCTTCTGGGCACCGATAAAACCGGCATGAGTGATGACCGCTTCTATCGGACATATGTGCCACGTGCGGAAGCACTGTGGGAAGAATACCTGAGAGAAATGGAGAGAGAACGATGAAGAAGACCTACCACCGCTGGAAGGAGCTGCGGGAGAAGAAGCTCACACCGGTCCAGCTCGAACAAATCGACCGCGGGGTGGAGCGGGAACTGCTGGAGATGGACCTGCGGGCCATTCGGGAAGTGGTCGGCAAAACACAAGAAGATGTGGCAGCCGTTGTCGAGATGAGCCAGTCGGAAGTATCGCGCTTGGAGAGGCGCCAAGACTTCCGCGTGTCGACACTGCGGCGGTTCGTGGAAGCCTTGGGTGGAGAATTGGAGATTGTGGCGGCTTTCGGCGATAAGCGGGTACGGCTGCGGGCGGCCGGCTAAGTGCCTGGCCCTCTAGCGGCCGGTGTTGCTTGCTCACTTTCCGGCGGAAGGCTAATTTTTATGAGTATTGCCCAGACTGTTTTCTACGATCTCCCCAGACTCTTTGCCATCCGTTCAGTCCTGGACAGCCTGGAGACCACAGCTCCGCCTACTATTGTGTCTCTCCATCCCCCTCTGGAGAATGTCCAGCTGTCTCGAGTTGGCATCCTCTGCGGCTCATTTAACCCGCCCACTGAGGCTCACGTTGTTTTGGCTCAGCTTGCCCGGGAGCAGTTTCATCTGGATCAGGTCTTTTTTACCCTGGCCAAGGTCACTGTGGATAAAGAGCAAGTCAGCGGCATGAGCCTGGAAGACCGTCTCTTTCTCCTCGCCCTTTTCACCCAGAGAAGGGAGGGTCTCGGAGTCGCCCTGGTCAACCGCGGGCTCTACTTCGAGCAGGCGCAGGCATTCCGTTCCCTTCTAGGTCAGAACACAAGACTAAGCTTTGTTGTTGGTATGGACAAAGTATTCCAGATTCTTGACCCGCGCTATTACCAAGACCGGGATGCTGCTCTTCGGGTGCTGTTCGATTTATCTTCTCTCATTGCCGCCAACCGAGGAGAGATGGAAGAGACGGCACTTAGCACACTGCTGGCCCAGCCCGATAATCACCCCTATCAATCCTATATCCGTTTTCTTCTCCTACCCACCGAGGTGAGAGACGTTTCGGCTAGCGAACTCCGCACAACTTTTGCCGCTGGTGGGCAAATAGAAGCCCAGGTGCCGGAGGAGGCTGCCGCCTTTATTGCTGAGACAGGAGTGTACCATCCATCGCAAACCATTGGCGGCAAGGAAGTGGATGCTTACCACCTACGCATGCAGCTCTTTAATTTACTTTATGCCACCCGTCCCTGGGCAGAAAAAGAGGCCGACTTCATTCGTCTCATGGCAATTGCTCTGAGTCCTACCGGCAAAGGTCAAACCCTGAGGACTCTCCTCCGTAACCCTCCCGCAGGAGACCTGGCTGCCCAGCTTCGTTCTTACCAAGACTAACATCCTTCCCTCTTTACCCCTGACCTTCATACTCTGGCCGTTGCTCCCTGAACATGTTAGGCTTGAGGACTCTATCAAAGTCAAGGAAAGGAGAACAGCGTGGCGCAAAGGAACCGCCGCCCCTATGGTCCCAAGATCGACCCCAAACCAGTAGATTCCTCAATTAGCGTTGTTGAGCTGATTGAGCAAACTTTCCTCTCGTATAATAGCGGGCGGTTACGAGAGGCTTGCCAGCTCTTTACCCAAAAGATGCTGGCTGACGACGTTACTATTGGTATGAGCGTCTCCGGCGCGCTCACTCCGGCCGGAGTGGGTATCTCCTGCCTGATTCCGCTTATTGAAAACGGTTTTGTCGATTGGATAGTCTCTACTGGCGCAAACCTCTACCATGACACCCATTTCGGCATTGGCCTTTCCATGCACCAGGGGCATCCGCAGGTAAATGACGTGGAGTTGCGGGAGGAGGGAGTTGTACGCATCTATGACATTTTCTTTGACTATGAAGTTTTGCTCCAAACTGACCAGTTTTTCTACCAGGTGATGACTGCTCCTGAGTTCCAGAGGGAAATGGGCTCAGCCGAATTCCATTATCTTGTAGGCAAATATGTGCGCGAACGAGAGAAAACCCTGGGTCAAAAGCGGCGTTCCCTGCTCTCTGCTGCTATGGACTATGGGGTGCCCATATATACCTCTTCACCGGGTGATAGCTCGATTGGTATGAACGTAGCGGCTAAAGCTTTGCAGGGAAATAAGCTAGCCTTTGATGTCTCGCTCGATGTAAACGAAACCGCAGGAATTGTCCTGGCCGCCAAACGATCGGGCGGAAAAAGCGGAGTATTTATTCTGGGCGGCGGCTCACCTAAAAACTTTCTTCTCCAGACTGAACCCCAGCTCCAAGAAATCTTTGGCTTTTCCGAGAAAGGACACGACTATTATATTCAGATCACCGATGCCCGACCGGATACGGGTGGCCTTTCCGGCGCGACCCCGGATGAAGGGGTGACCTGGGGAAAGGTTGACCCCGAGGCCCTGCTAGATACAGTGGTTTGTTATCTTGACTCCACTGTGGCTTTGCCTCTGATCACCGCCTATATATTGGCGACTCATCCACCGCGTAAACCCAAAAGGCTCTATGACCAACGGGCGGAAATGCTAGAAGGCATTGCAGTCGAATATCGCAAGCTGGCTGAGAAAACGAAGAGCTAACCTATGGAAAAAGAAAAAGGATGTGCAGTGCAGGCGGCTAAAGCCGCGGCTAGAGCCGCGGGCGAGATCATCCGCTCTTTTTATGAGGGAACATATACTGTGGCCGAAAAAAAACACGATAGCCCGGTCACCTCAGCCGATCTTCAGGCCAATCACAAGATCCACGAGATCTTGCAAGGAGCTTTTCCCAACTATGGCTGGCTCTCCGAGGAAACCGTTGACTCATCCGAGCGTCTTTCTTGTCGTCGGGTGTGGGTGATTGACCCCATGGATGGGACTAAAGAGTTCGTGCAAAAAATTCCTGAATTCTCGGTCTCTGTGGCGTTGGTGGAAGATGGTAGACCCCTTATTGGCGTGGCTTATAATCCCATCCGTGATCAGTTCTTTCTTGGGGTGCGAGGGCAAGGGGTGCTCCAAGATGGCAAAAAGGTCTGTGTCTCCCCGACCAGCAGTCCAAGGGGTGCCACTATCCTTGCCAGCCGCTCAGAGCATCAAAGGGGGGAGTGGGAGTCATTCAAATCCCCCTTCCACATTATCCCCACAGGCAGTGTAGCCTATAAATTTGCCCTGGTAGCAGCTGGGCAGGCAGACGCAACGTTTACCCTTGTTCCCAAAAATGAGTGGGATATCTGCGCAGGTTCCCTGCTTGTCGAGGAGGCAGGAGGCAAGGTCACAAACCTGGATGGCCAGCCCATCACCTTTAACCACAAAGAAACCCTGCTCAGAGGAGCAGTAGCAAGTAACGGTCTTCTCCATGATCAAATTCTTGACCTGATTGCCCGCACCTAACAGGAGTCATAACCGCCATGACCACAGCTACACCAAAAGCGCCCATGACAGCCAACGAACTCTGGCAACTGCCTGACGATGGTCGCAAGCGTGAACTAGTGACAGGAGAACTTATCCACATGCCTCCAAGTGGTTTCCTTCATGGCAAGGTGGCTATGACCTTAGGAAGTCTGTTACGCGACTATGTTATGAATCACAGTTTGGGAGTGGTCTGCGCAGCGGAGACAGGCTTTAAACTGCAGCAAAACCCCGACACCATACGCGCTCCTGATGTAGCCTTTGTTGCTCAAAAGCGCATTCCTTCTGAAGGAGGACCAGAAGGCTTTTGGCCTGGGGCTCCTGACTTGGCCGTGGAGGTAGTTTCTCCTTATGACCGATTTGATACAGTCCTGGAAAAGGTTGAGGAGTATCTTGCGGCAGGAACCTGTCTGGTGTGGGTCGTTCTTCCTCGCATCCAAGCTGTCATGGTCTACCGCTCAGCCCATGAGGCCAAGATTCTGCGAGGAGAAGCTGAGCTAAACGGAGAAGAGGTGCTGCCCGGGTTTACCTGTCGGGTAGCAGAGATTTTCGTCTAAAAGGGGGACCCCATGGCCTACGAATTTCTTTTGTACGAGAAGACTGACGCCATTGCCAAGATCACACTTAACCGTCCGGAAAAACACAACGCTTTAAGTCAGCCTCTGCTGGCAGAGCTACGCACCGCTCTGGACACAGTGAACGATGATCCCGAGATACACGTTCTCATCCTTACGGGTGCAGGCAGACAGGCATTCTCCACCGGTTTTGATCTCAACCCTAGAGAATTGGCGGTTGATGCTCCCCAGGACGAAGCAGAGTGGTACCAACACATCAAGCGGAACTTTGACACTCTTATACGTATCTGGAACTTACGCCAACCGGTTATTGCCGCAGTCAATGGCCATGCCATTGCCGCCGGCTCCAATTTGGCGCTTATCTGCGACATCACCATTGCTGCAGAAAACGCCACGTTGGGTGAACCAGAAATCCGTCATTTTGCTCTCTCTCCGTTTCTTCTCCTTCCCTATCTGGCAAACAATAGCAAGGCTATGCACTATCTCTACTACACCGGAGACACCATTGGCGCTGAGGAAGCCCTCAAGCTAGGCTTGGTGAGCAAGATTGTTTCTCAGGACCAGCTCCAGGATGAAGCCAGTCGTATTGCCAGTCGTATTGCCCGTGTACCTTCTTATGCTGTGCAGATGACCAAACGAAGCATCAAGTCTGCTTACGAAATGATGGGCTTTAAGAATGCTATGGAAATGCACCGCACCCATGACGCGCTTGTGCTCGATGCCTCACAGATTCAGGAGAAGCGGGATATGATGCGTGTGCTTCAAGAACAGGGACTAAAGGCATTCTTGGAGCTGCGCGACGGACCTTTCCGGAAATAGTAGGGGCACGAACCCCACACCCCTACCCTAGCCCTCTCTGCAAAGAAAAAACGCTTAAGATGTAGAATATAATCGTAGCTGAGGAGGAGACATGACCACACAGCATTTGCTGCCAACCACCGTAGTGGGAAGTTATGCTATCCCAAGCTGGCTGTGGACAGCCCTAGAGGAGATGAAAAAGGGGGCCTACGGCACAACCGACATCCAAGAAACTCTTGACGATGCTGTCAACATGGCCATCTGGGATCAGGAGCGGGCGGGAGTAGACATTATTGCTGATGGAGAGATGCGGCGCTGGTATTTTGTACAGGGCTTTTACAAATACTTCACTGGCCTTAAGCCCGATGAACCACCAAGAAAAGTGGGTGTATATGGATATGACAGCCCGCCCCGCTACACCGTGGTAGAAAGGGTAGCCGCACCGGAAGGGCTGGGAATTGTGGGAGAATTTACCTATTTAAAAGAGCGCACTGCCAAGCCAATCAAGGTCACTTGCCCCGGCCCGCTCACTATCAGCATTCATATGCGCCCAGGGCAAGTGTACAAAGATAGGCTGGAAATGGTTGATGAAGTCGCAACCATTGTTAACCGGGAACTCAAGGCACTGGAGGAAGCCGGGGCCGACTTTATTCAAGTGGACGAACCTTCTTATGCTATTATTCCGGGAACAATGAAGGACTGGATAGCGATTTATAACCGGGCAGTGGAAGGAGTGAAAGCCAAAAAAGCTCTCCATATTTGCTTTGGTAACCTGGGAAGCCGACCACGAGGAAAGCGCACTTACGGGTACATGTTTCCTGATCTTCTGGAGGCCAAGGCCGAGCAGTTTGTCTTTGAGTTTGCTAACCGGGAAATGAAAGAAATTGAGCTGTGGAAGGAGTGGGGTGGAGAGCGAGAACTCGGGGCCGGTCTTGTTGATATTAAGTCCTTTTACGTGGAAACCCCTGAGGATATTGCTGAAAGGATTCGGGAAACCTTAAAATATGTCTCTCCAGAGAAGCTTTATGTGAGCCCTGATTGTGGATTTTTCCAGCTCCCTCGCTGGCTTTCTTTCTTAAAGCTCAAGAATATGGTGGCTGGAACAAAGATTGTACGGGAAGAAATTGCCGGTAAATAGATACCCCGAAAGGACTCCCGATCATGTCAAACTCATTGCTATCCAAGTCTTGACCTCAGTAGCTCTGCACACTTGCCGGAAAAGAGAAGATAGGATAGATACCGGGGCCACATGCAAGCCCTTGTCCTCCTGACTACTGCCTTTACTCTGGGCCTTATCCACGCCTTTGATCCTGACCATGTGGTTGCCGTCTCTGCCTTCATTGGCAAGGATCCAAAGCCTTACCGAGCCTTTCGCTTTGCCCTACGCTGGGGACTGGGACATGCGCTGACTCTTATGGTTATTGGTGGGGGAAGTGTATGGCTGGGACGGTCGCTGCCCGCCTCTTTTGGATACTATATCGAGCTGGGGGTAGGAGTAACACTGATCCTTTTGGGCCTATGGCTTCTACGAGACATCTGGAAGGAGAGAGTACACCTCCACCTTCACCGTCACGGCTTGACAGAGCACAGTCACTTTCACTCTCACCTACACCCCAAAAATCACCTTCATGAACACTCGGCCTTTCTTGTTGGCATCCTGCACGGTGGAGCGGGTACTGCCTCTGCTGTGGCGCTGATCCCCATGATGGCCATCTCTTCTCCAGCGCTTGCTCTAGGCTATCTTTTTGCTTTTAGCCTTGCCATGATCCTAGCCATGGCTCTATACGGATTTTCTCTCGGCAGTCTTGCCCAGAGACTGACCCGCCACCACCTTCTCCCTCTCCCTCTCTTTAAAGGCTCCGCTGCCTTGCTAAGCCTGAGTCTGGGCTGTCTATGGATTTTTTAGATCAAGAAGGAGAGTTAAGGTGAAGATGCTAAGCAATGGTCTACAGGCTTAGCAGATACCGCACCAGAGTGCGCACGCCAAACCCGGTCCCACCCTTGGGAATGTAGGGGAAGTCTTTCTCGACAAAAGCTGGGCCAGCAATATCAAGATGGGCCCAAGGAATATTACCGGCAAACTCCTCGAGGAATAGAGCGGCCGTAATAGCACCGGCTTCTTTCCTTCCCTTGCCGGCAACACGCCGCCAGGTATCTTCTTCCAGTTCTCCCTCTTTCCCAAGACCGATAAGGAGCAAAACCTGAGTGGCCAGACGCCCGTGGGTTTGGCAGAGCAGAGTCTCTTTCTCTTTCCCTTTGAATCCTGGCCGGATAATCTGTTCCTGGAGGGCACCGTTCAGTGCGGTGTCAAGCAGATTGATATCCTCGCTCTTCTCCTGTTCCTGTAGGACGGGAACAAGGAGGAGATCACACTCAACCGCGGTAATGAGTGACTGGCGAACGAGGATATTCATACTCTAGATCGAACACAGGGGATTGGTATAGAGGGTTACTGGGTAATATATCTTATGCCAAAGGTTTTGAAACGGGTCCTACGCAGAGGCGGGAGGTTCACTGGAAGAAGAGGCAGCAACAGAGGCTCCTTGCTTTATGGCTCTAGCAAGATCGCGAGTGTGCCGCTTGAGCGTCCGGATCCCTCGGCGAATCTGGGAAACTGCCTTCAGGTCCTTCCTAGTCATAGCTTCTTTCTGATTCGCCTTTAGCGTACGAATCCGTTTCTTCAAGGCTGCCATTTGCTCTGGACCACTTCCCCGTGTAGCCAGGATAATACCATGGTTTTTGGCCAGGAGCTTAATCAACCCCGCCTTTTTCATGGCAGCGGTTTCCTGGACACCAGGGATCATCATCGCCTCTTCCCGCAGCTTAATTACGTTCATCCGATAGAGGTCTCGTGCTTCCATTTTCTCTGTACCGCGAGTATCAAGAAGATCCAGGGTCCCCGGATCTTTCACTCCCTTTCTGATTTGGTCGAAATGTCTGCCGGGCAAAAATCCAAACTATTACCCCAGCCACCGCATATCCCATCACTCCCTCAAGTAACCCAAGACCACTAGTTAGGAGGAAAACGAGCAGAACCAGGAGGGTGCCGGCCACGGCAACAATCTTCTCGATGCGATCCTCCCTCTCCCGTGCTTCTGCCACATGAGCAGTTACCGGCCCACCACACTGTGGGCAACGGCCCGCAGGCTTGCGCCTAAGGATCGCTCCACAGTGGGGACAGGCAATGCGCAGCTTCAGCGGCATAAGTAATACCATTGTAGGGACAACCCCTCGTGGTTGCCCCGGAGCAAGGCAGGCACAGGGGGCCTACCCCTACTTTACCGTCCAGGTCTCAGCCCGGCGCAAGAGGGCATCAAGATCACCCTCTCCACTTTTAGCAACTGCGTCATGCATCTGGCGATTCACGATTTCATCAAACGCAGGACGTTCAATCGCCCGCAGTATACCAATAGGCGTAGGAAAGGCTGGCGGTGCCATGCGGCTCAGGATAAAGGCAAGCACCGGATCTTTCTCGTCGTGAACAAGCAGATCTGACTCGCTGACACCATTACCTAGAGTTACTACCTCAGGGGTAAGCCCGTTGAGACGAATCCCACGGTCCTTGTTCTTTCCAAAGATCATGGGCTTACCATGCTCAACCACAAGCTGAGTGTCAACCTTGGTTTCCTTCTCGGTTAATTCGGCAAAGGCGCCGTCGTTGTAAACATTACAGTTCTGCAAGATCTCAAGAAATACCCCACCTTTGTGCCCATGGGCCCGTTTGATGATCTCCTGCTGATGCTTGGCCTCAATATCGATGCTGCGGGCGATAAACGTTGCGTCAGCTCCAAGCGCTATCGAAACAGGGTTAATGGGATGGTCAGCAGATCCAAAAGGCGTAGACTTGGTTACCTTACCTAACTCAGAAGTAGGGGAGTACTGACCTTTGGTCAGACCATAGATGCGGTTATTAAAAAGCAAGATCTTTAAGTCCACATTGCGCCGTAGCGCATGCATAAGATGGTTTCCGCCAATGCTTAACCCATCCCCGTCACCGGTTACTACCCATACCGACAGCTCCGGGCGGCTCACCTTGAGCCCTGTGGCAATAGCCGGAGCGCGGCCATGAATCGAATGAAATCCGTAGGTATTCATGTAATAGGGAAAACGGCTGGAACAGCCAATTCCCGAGATAAAGACCACGTTCTCCTTTGCCACCCCTAACTCCGGAAATATTCTCTGAACCTGGGCAAGGATGGCATAGTCCCCACATCCGGGGCACCAGCGTACATCCTGGTCAGAGGTAAAATCCTTTCGCGTTAGTTTTGCTGCACTTGCTGTGCTCATAACCTATTCCTCCAACATCCGTGAAATCTTGGCTGTGATCTCTGAAACCTTAAACGGACGGCCCTGAATCTTGTTCAGCCCCTGCGCGTCCACCAGATATTCAGCGCGCAAGAGATGCCGGAGCTGCCCCATATTCATCTCCGGCACCAGCACTTGGTCAAAACGGGAAAGGATATCCCCGAGGTCAGGCGGCAGGGGATTCAGGTAGCGCAGGTGAACATGGGAGATCGGCTTCCCCTGGGCCTCCACCTCTTGCACAGCCGCAGCAATCGATCCGTACGTGCTTCCCCAGCCAATCACCAGCAGCTTTCCTTCCTCAGGTCCATGAATGCTTGTAGGAGGAATCTCCTGGGTGATTCTCGCCAACTTGCGGTACCGTACCCGCACCATTTGCTCGTGGTTGGTGGGTGCGTAGCTTATGTTCCCCGTAACATAGTCCTTCTCTAGACCGCCAATGCGGTGCTCTAGGCCCGGAGTTCCCGGCCGTACCCATGGGCGGGCAAGAGTAGCTTCATCGCGCAGGTAGGGAAAGAAGCCTTGCGGGTCAGTGCGAAAATCCACCGGAATCTCAGGCAGATCCTCAGTCTTGGGAATCAGCCAGGGCTCGGCACCATTGGCTAGATATGCATCGGTGAGGAGAACCACCGGAGTCATGTACTTGATCGCAATACGGACAGCCTCATATGCCGCATAAAAACAGTCGGTTGGCGTCGAAGCAGCCATCACGGCCACTGGAGTATCACCATGACGACCATAAAGCACCTGTAAAAGGTCAGCCTGTTCGGGCTTGGTAGGCATACCAGTGCTTGGCCCGGCACGCTGAATGTCAATAATCACCAGAGGCAGCTCCACTACCGCCGCCAGGGCAATAGTCTCGGCCTTCAGGTTTATACCCGGACCGCTCGTAGTAGTAATAGCAATCGATCCACCAAAAGCCGCACCCAGAGCCGCCCCTACTCCGGCAATTTCGTCCTCTGCCTGGAATGTATACACATTAAAGTTTTTATACTCGGCCAACTCGTGCAGCGCGTCGCTGGCAGGGGTAATAGGATAACTGCCAAGGAACAGGGAGAGCCCGGTCTTCCTGGCCGCCGCTACAAGGCCGAGCACGGTGGCTGAGTTACCGATAATGTTGCGGTAGGTACCTGGGGCAATCTTGGCAGGCTTAACTTCATAAGAGGTAGCAAATAGCTCAGTACTCTCCCCCACATTGTGCCCAGCCTTGAGTGCACGGGTATTGGCTTCTACTACCTCTGGTGAGCGCTTAAAACGATTCTGAATGTAGGTAAGCGTGGGCTCGATAGGCCGATGAAAGAGCCAGGAGACTAGCCCCAAGGCAAAGAAGTTACGACAGCGCGTCACCGCCCGGTTGGGTAGGTTCAGGTCCTTTAAGGCCAGGGTGGTTAGCTTGGTGATATCTACGGGGAAGATCTGGTATTTATCCAGTGAGCCGTCTTCCAGAGGGCTCGATGCGTAGCCTGCCTTTTTTAAGTTCTGATCGTTAAAACTCTCCCGATCAGCAATGAGAATACCTCCGGTCTTTAAGTCACCCAGATTAGTTTTCAAGGAGGCCGGGTTCATTGCAACAAGCGCGTCCAGATCATCTCCAGGAGTAAAGACGGGCTTGCTACTGAAGTTAAGCTGAAAAGCACTTACCCCATAGAGCGTTCCCACAGGAGCGCGGATCTCAGCCGGAAAGTCTGGAAAGGTGCCCACGTCGTTGCCCGCAAGCACCGACTCAGAGGTAAATTGCGTACCCGTTAATTGCATCCCATCGCCGGAGTCCCCAGCGAAACGGATCACAACGTTTTCGCGTTCCTCCACAGACTTATTCATGGGAGTCGTCTGCTCAAGATTGATCGCCACAGGTCTCCTCCTTATTTCTTCTCAAAGTATTGTTTTTGCTACAGATACTGCTTAGTCCATATCATGTTTATCGGCAGCATATATCATGTTTTATAGTAGGATGACAAGGGAAGACCATGCTCACAGAAATCGGAGATGAAAAGGCAGCAGGGTCCATACTCGTTCGCTTGCCCATCCCATCGGTTCCCACCAGCCCTGCCAATTACTGGGAACAAAGGGAAAGGCTTGCGAAAAGGCATGTGGAAACGCTGGCCGTTCGGCTGGCCAAAAGGCTAAAGGAAACGGAAGCGCTCGCGGTATCTGCCAGAGCCGGCGCGGTCTTGGATAGCGTACTACGGTTGTCGGCCGATTCAGAGGAATACCCACCCGCCTTTTGGCCTCAGTGATAGCTTCTTCTAATCCGCCGATCTGGTCTATTAATCCTCGCGTCCATGCCTGCCTACCGGTCCACACGCGCCCCTGAGCGCTTTCTTCGACTGCTTCCGTACTCAAACGGCGACAGTCAGCCACCTTGTTAACGAAGTCTTGATAAAAGGCCTGGGCTTCAAACTCGATCCGCTCACGCTCAGCCGGTGCCCAGGGTAAATAGTCAGAAAATAGGGCTGCCCGTTGGCCACGAGCAATGATTTCTTTAGTCACCCCGAGATGTCCATAGAGCCCCTGCAGCACCACTTTGCCAGCAATGACACCAATAGACCCGGTGATTGTTCCCTCCTCAGCAAGGATCGAGTCTCCGGCCATTGCCAGATAGTACCCCCCCGACGCTGCCACGTCTCCCATAGAGATGATCACTGGCTTTTGTTGCCGAGTACGCATTAACTCTCGCCACATAAGATCTGAGGCTACCCCTGAGCCACCCGGACTGGTAGTTCGTACCACTACCGCCTTAACCTCTGGGTCTTCACGCAACCGCTTCAGGTCTTGGGCAAAAGATTTGGCTCCCACGGCTACCCCACTCTCAGGACCCGATAGCGTCTCGCCCTGCTTCAATGTGCCATTGACCGAGAGCAAACCAATAATGCTTAATCCCTCTCTGAGGGCATGCCTGCGTACCTGACGACCCCGCTGGCGACGATACTTGTTGGCATCTATTGTCTGGCAAGAACCAAGCTCGGCTTCAAGGAGGACCGCAATTTCGTCCTCATAGCAGAGGTTGTCGACCAACCCGGCATCGCGTGCTTCACGAGCAAGAAACAACCCTTGATCAATAAGTCCACACACTTGCGCCTTGCTTTTATTTCGACTGCTACCAATGCCCTCACGCACCTGCGCGTACAAGTCATCAAGCAACGTTTCTATCATCTCACGGTGCGCTGCCGACATGCCCTCACGGGTAAAGGGTTCACCAGCAGCTTTATACCTTCCCACCTGGCTAACATGAGCCTCGACACCGAGTTTATCTAGTGCGCCCTTAAGGAAGGTTACCTCCGAGGCGAGCCCGGTAATTGCCAGGTGTCCTGCCGGAGCAAGAAGGATCTTATCAGCGGCCGAGGCCAGGTAATACTCAGGCATACTTCCTTCAGCCACATACACCCATACTTTTTTACCTGTCTCCGTGAGCGTCATTAAGGCTCGGCGCAGACTCTGGAGCCGGGCCCAGCCTATCCGCAGATCCCTGAGAGAGAGGACCACAGCCTCCAGCCGTTCATCCTCCCGTGCCCAGCGTAAAAGCGCAGTGAGGCTAAAAAGATCATCCCTGCTTCGATGGAAGAGATCGGAAAAGGGAAACCCTTCACCCTCTTCCTTAACCTCACCCTCAACTTCTAGCCAGAGCACGTTGTAGCGCTGCACCCGCCCAAACAGACGGGCAAAAAGCTCACTGCCCTGCAGCCAGATCCATAGACATCCTCGAACAAGAGCGCGTCGCACACGTAACCTTAAATCTAAAACCGGAGGTTAGCAATTAAGAGTCAGAGAATAGATTTGCTGGCAAGGCATCACACGGAGAAAGAAGAGCCACATCCACACGTCCTTTTGACGTTAGGGTTGCGCAGGTCGAATCCTGACGCCATGAGACCCTCGGTGTAGTCCAATTCAGTACCGCGCAGATAGAGAAAGCTTTTACGGTCAACCAGTACCTTGACAGTACCGTGTTCAAAGATGCGGTCATTCTCACGGGGAGTGTCAAAATCCATCTTGTACGATAGGCCTGAGCAGCCACCACCTACAACCTTGATACGCAGCCCTAAGCCCTGCTTCTCTTGCTGCGCCAGAAGGCTCTCGATCTTCTTGGCCGCCGTGTCTGTAATCCCAATTGTTTGTGCTGCCACTATTGCTCCTTTATTAGCATTCAGCCATCAGCTGAACGCTTAGGAAAACTTAGTTCCGAGTCCACTGGACAGACTTCAGATCAACGACCCCTTTGGCTATCTTATGAAAGGGAGAGAGCTCCCGCAGACGATTAACAATCTGCACTACCCGATCAGCTACATAGTCCACTTCTTCCTCGGTGTTGAACCTACCTAAACCGAAGCGGATAGAAGCGTTGGCTAATTCGTCTCTCACTCCCAGAGCTTTTAGCACATATGAGGGCTCTAGGCTTGCAGAAGTACAGGCTGAACCAGAGGACAGAGCAATATCCCTATTGAGCCCCATCAGTAAAGACTCTCCCTCTATATAAGCGAAGCTAAGGTTGAGGTTGCCGGACAGCCGCTGGGTAGGATGACCGTTTAGATACACCTCATCGAGCTGGGAGGCCATGCCCTGATAGAGCATCTCCCGCAGGTTTAGCTGTCTGGCTGCCTCCGTTTCCATCTCCTGCTCGCAGAGCTCAGACGCCTTGCCAAAGCCAACAGCTCCCGCCACGTTCAAAGTCCCTGAACGCATTCCACGCTCATGCCCGCCACCGTCAATTATAGGAGCAAGTCGTACCCTTGGATTCTTCAAGCGCACATAGAGTGCCCCACACCCCTTGGGGCCGTAAATCTTGTGAGCGGTCATGGAGAGTAGATCAACCTTCATTGCCTCCACATCCACCGGGACCCTTCCTACCCCCTGGGTGGCATCACAGTGAAAGAAGATACCCCTCTCCTTGGCAATCTGACCAATCTCAGCAATAGGATGGATGGTACCAATCTCATTGTTAGCATACATAATAGTAATGAGAACGGTTTTGTCGGTGATTGCTTTGCGGACATCTGCAGGATCAACCATGCCATACCTGTCCACAGGCAGGTAAGTCGTCCGAGCTTTTCCTGCTCGCTCCAGAGCTTTGCAGGAGTCAAGCACTGCTTTATGTTCGGTGACGCAGGTGATGATGTGATCCCCCTTGTCTTTATAGAACTCAATAACACCCTTGATTGCCAGGTTATCAGACTCTGTGGCCCCGCTGGTGAATATAAGCTCCTTGGCTTTGGCACCAATGAGCTTAGCAACCTGCCCCCGAGCTTTATCCATGGCCTCCTCTGTTTCCCAGCCAAAGGAGTGGGTGCGACTCGCCGCATTGCCAAACTTCTCAGTAAAGTATGGCAGCATTGCCTCTAGCACCCTTGGATCCATCGGGGTAGTAGCATGATTATCCATGTAGATTGGTAGCTTCATGCTCTTCTTCCTTGTGGGGTAAAAAAGTGGACCTTTTCAGTCCACAATAGATTTTCTCTCCTTCTCTGTCAAGATTATTTGCCCTAGGGGCAGGCCTCCATACCTGCCCGCCTCTAGGACAACCATCAGGGTCGTCCCTACTGTGGCGCTACGCAAATGATTGGCGCAGGAACTTTCCGGTGTATGAAGATGCGCAGCAAGCAATCTCTTCGGGGGTTCCCGCAATCACTACGTTTCCCCCTTTTTCTCCAGCCCCAGGTCCTAGATCAATAATGAAATCCGCAACTCTTATCACATCAAGATTATGCTCGATGACAATGACGGTATTGCCAGAATCAACCAACTGCTGCAAGACCTCCAAGAGTCTTGCTACATCGGCAAAATGAAGGCCAGTGGTAGGCTCGTCCAGAATATAGAGCGTTCGTCCTCCCGAACGTCGAGACAGTTCCCTGGCAAGTCTGACTCGCTGTGCTTCTCCACCAGAGAGAGTAGGAGCTGGTTGTCCCAGACATAGATAATCGAGTCCTACATCCCGCAGGGTCTCGAGGCGCAAACGAAGGGCAGGAATAGTGCCAAGAAACTCCAGCGCCTGGATCACTGTAAGGTCAAGGATATCAGCAATGTTTTTTCCCTTATACCTCACTTCCAAAGTCTCACGGTTGTACCTGCGGCCCTGACACACTTCGCAGGTAACATACACGTCTGGAAGGAAGTGCATGGTCACCTCAGTGACCCCGTCTCCACCACACGCCTCACACCGACCCCCTTTAACATTAAACGAGAACCGCTCTGGCGTGTAACCCCGCACTCGAGCCTCGGGAAGTTGGGCCAAAAGCTCGCGGAGAGGAGTAAAGAGACCCGTATAGGTGGCAGGGTTTGAACGAGGGGTGTGGCCAATCGGTGCTTGGCCTACCTGTACAACTCGTTCAATAGATTGCCAACCACTCACCTCATCCACATCTCTCTCCTTTGCCTTCTCACCATGGAGAAGAAAACCCAGATGGTGATAAAGGGTGTCTATAATAAGGGAGCTTTTGCCCGACCCCGATACTCCAGTCACGCACGTCATCTTACCAAGAGGAATAGAAACGGAGATATCACGCAAGTTGTGTCGGCGCGCTCCTGTGATCATGAGGCTGCCTCTATCTTCCAGGCGGCAGCGCGAAGGAAGAGGCAGGGCTAATTTTTCCTGCAAATAGCGACCGGTAAGAGAGCGAGGATGAGCTATGATCTCCTGTGGACTTCCTTCGGCAATCACCTCTCCACCTTGCCCTCCTGCACCTGGACCCATGTCAATAATAAAGTCAGCAGCAAGAATGATTTCCCTATCATGCTCGACAACAAGAACACTGTTTCCTAACGTTTGCAAGCGCTTAAGAGCTGCCAGGAGCTGGACCGTATCCTTTTGATGGAGACCAACAGAGGGCTCGTCAAGAAGGTAGAGCACACCGGACAGGCCTGAGCCGATTTGGGTAGCCAGCCGGATGCGCTGCCCCTCTCCATTGGAGAGGGTGGCTGAGGGACGGTCAAGGGTTAAATAGTCAAGGCCCACGTCAAGGAGAAAACCCAGCCGCTCGACGATCTCTCTCAGCACCGGTTTAGCAATTTCTGTCTGCCGGGGACCAAGCAAGAGAGAAGAAAAAAATCTGTGTGCTTCTTTAAGCGACATGGCCGATACCTGAGTAATATCCTTCCCCAGAATACGTACAAGCCGGCTTTCAGCTCTAAGTCTACTCCCCTCACAGGTAGAACAGATTCTCTCCTTCTGTTCTTTAGAAGCCAGATGCCGGAAGTCAAAAGCAAGATCTTGCCTTTTGTCCCGGTCGGTACGCCGCAGCGGGGAAACCACCTTTGCCTCTTGTCCCGGTCGGTACGCCGCAGCAGGGGAACCGCTTTTGCCTTTTGCCTTCTCCGCATCGGCAACCCCCAGGCCTCGGCATGCTGGGCAGGCACCCTCTGGGCTGTTAAAAGAGAAAAGACGAGGGGTCAGTTCTGGATGGGAGATACCGCAGAAGGGACAGACAAGCCTCTGGGTAAAAAGAAATTCTTCGCCAGCGAGGGTCCTAACCTTGACTATGTCGTTGCCATATCGCAGTGCGGTTTCGAGCGAGTCGGCAAGCCTTCTCTCCACCTCAGGTTTGATAACCAGCCTGTCCACAAGCAGATCCAGGGTATGAGGGTCTACCGGCATTTCGTCCTCTTCAAGATTATGGAGGGTATCGTCGATTACCACCCGTATAAACCCGGCTTTGCGCAGTTCCTGCAACTCGCTATGGTAGTTGCCGGACTGCCTTTGGGTGAGCGGAGCCAGGACATGCACCCGAGTCTCCTGTGGCAGAGCCAATATCTGATCGACCATCTGGGGTACACTCTGAGCAGAGATCTCGCGACCACACTGCGGGCAAAAAGGGAGGCCAACACGAGCAAAAAGAAGACGCAGATAGTCAGCAATCTCGGTCACTGTCCCGACCGTAGAGCGAGGATTCTTGCTTATGCTTTTCTGTTCAATGGCAATGGCTGGAGAGAGTCCCTCAATCGTGTCCACGTCGGGCCTTGCCCGTTGCGAGAGAAACTGCCGGGCATAGGCTGAGAGGGACTCTACGTAACGCCTTTGCCCCTCGGCATAGATCGTATCGAACGCTAGCGACGACTTACCTGAACCCGATACTCCGGTGATAACAACGAGTTGGCCCCGGGGAATTGCTAGGGAAATATTCTTAAGGTTATGCTCTCGAGCTCCGCGAATAATAATCTTGTCCACTGTTATGATCTTACCCGCGACTATGGCAGAGATCTACCAGGTCTGGGAATAGATCTACGATCCGGTTATCGAACTTCAGGGCCTCTTTTCCTTAGAGCCGGGCACGGATCGTGATGCGCTTATCCGCCGGATTGCCGAGGCCCCACGTATTTCCCTAGAGACAAAACCGGAAGTTGATTACTATAGCGATCAGTCTGAAAGCGCTAACACCCTCTACCTTACTTACAGCAATTCCAGGAGAGCGCTAAAAGCCAGTAATCACCACGCTCTCCTGGTTGCCCAAGGGATGAGGTACCAGAGAGATTGGTATCCGCCTCTACATCAGCAAGAAGACGGTGAAGAACCATCTCACCCATATCTTTGCTAAGCTTAGAGCGGTCGGCCGTCAGTAGAAGCAAAGGATGCCTGGGGTAGACCAGGCTGTCTTCTTCTGCCTGTGAGTGGTTTGGGTGAGATAGACAATGTTTCTTCCCAGGCTTGCTTGGTAGATATAGAATATAGAAAATACATAGACCCATGATTGAACTCAGCCAAGTCTCACGCGTGTACTCCCGCGGGGCTGAAGAAATCCATGCCCTGGAGCGCGTTAATCTGAAGATTGCTAGCGGTACTTTTGTTGCGCTGATGGGACCGTCGGGATCGGGTAAGTCTACCCTGCTTAACCTGATTGCCGGCCTTGATAAGTCTTCCTCGGGTACAGTGAAAGTGGGCGACCTGGTACTTAACAGTTTCGGCGAGGACCAGCTTGCCACTTGGCGGGCCACCCATGTGGGCTTTGTCTTTCAGTTCTACAACTTGATCCCGGTGCTGAGCGCGGCAGAGAACGTTGAGGTGCCACTGCTTCTCACCCGCCTATCTAAGGCCGAACGCCACAGCCATGTTCAGACCGCGCTTAGTATTGTAAGCCTGGCAGACCGCAAGAACCACTTACCTGGCGAGTTGTCGGGTGGGGAACAACAACGTGTGGCAATCGCACGGGCCATTGCGGTCGATCCCGAGCTAATCGTGGCTGACGAGCCCACCGGAGACCTCGACGCTAAGAACACTGATGACATCCTTGGCCTTTTGCAACAGCTCAAGAACGAGTTCCACAAGACCATTGTCATGGTCACGCATGACCCACGGGCTGAGCGCTATGTGGATCAGATTTTTCACCTGGATAAAGGGGTCTTGGTGGAGGATCTCTCCTTGGCTGAAATGGGAGCAGACAGATGAGCAGCTGGACCCTTATCCGGCGCAATCTGGGTCGTAACCGTTTGCGGACAATCCTGACGACCCTGGCAATTGCCTTCTCGATCTTTCTAGTATGCGCGGTGATGACCTTACCCTCGGTGCGTGAGACGACCCTAGCCCGCTCGGCCGGTAGTTTGCGTCTTGTGGTCCACCACAAGGCTGGGCTCTCCTATGGATTGTTACCGCTGGCATATGTACAACGTGTGCATACCCTGCCACACGTGGCTAGCGTAAGCCACCTGACGTGGTTTGGCGGGGTGTATGCTGACCCCAAAGATCAGTTTCCCAACTACGCCGTCGAAGCAGAAACCCTGGGTGAGGTATGGTCGGACTACGGCTGGGACCCAGCAGTTTTAAAGGCGTTCAAGCACGCGCGCAATGCTGCCCTGGTCGGTCCACGTACTAATGAAGAAGTTTGGTTGGAAGGTCGGGGACGAAGTCTCCCTGCGCAACGGCTTAGCGGGCCTTAGCCTGACGTTCAGGATAGTTGGTCAGATCCCGGTTGAGGAGCAAAATGCTTTTTCCTCTATCTTGTTTTTCCCATACCAGTATCTCGAAGAGGCGATGCAACCATACGGCGGCTATGGTCTAATCGGCACATTGTGGGTGCGGGTAGATCAACCCGAGCACCTCAAGACGGTGATAGCCACGATCGATACTTTATTTCGTAACTCTGAGGCCGAGACCGTTACCGAGACCGAACTCTCTATCACTGCTAATGTTCTCAGTTCGTTCGACGGCTTGATTGGGGTAGTTATGCTCGTCGACTTTCGCTGGGTGAGGATGGGCCAGAAGGCCGAGGTGGTACCTGACGCCTATTCAGACCGTAAGTATCCTGCCCAGGTGGTGAAGATCTATCCCCAGGTTGATCGCCAGAAGGGCACGGTCAAGGTTGAGCTCAAGCTGGCCAAGACAGACGAGTACCTGCGGCCGGATATGTCAGTACGAATCAATTTTCTAGCCGAGTCTCCCAAGGATGACTCTGCTCCGCAGGTACTGGTTTCCAGAGCTGCCCTACGTCGGAATGGGGGAAATGCCTTTGTCTGGACTGTGCGGGATGGCCAAGTATGGCGCACCCTGGTGCAGATAGGCGAAGACTTTGGCAACAAGGTGGAGATCATGAGCGGCCTGGATGGGGGCGAGGCCCTAGTGGTATCTGGGCCTGAAAACTTGCGTGAGGGGATGCGTGTCAACACAGAAGAACACAACTCTGCACACTGAGCAACTCTTGCCACATCAGAATAGTGGGGATGCAAACGGCCAAAGTTGAGCCAAGGGAGTATTCGGTATTCCTTAGCGGGACCATCCTCACCCCTTTCACGCCAATTCTTCAAGTAGCACCTTAGCCTTTTTCAAGTCTGCTGTGTCAAACCCTTCAGTGAACCAGCCATAAATCTCTGCCAGCATCTGTCGAGCTTCCTCTTTCTTACCCTGTTTCTGCCACAGATGACTCATACCAAGTTGCGATTTATATTTATAAGGTAAAAGTCTAAGAAGCGGTTAATGAGATTTGCCAGCTGGAGGAAGGTAGTGCGAAACCCAGGGTCGTCTAGCCGCTCAGGGAGAAGCTGGGTAAAGGTGAGGATTACAGGCGGAAAGGCGATAGTGGTTTTCTTCTTATTTAGAATCTTGTAAGGGAGAGATAAGTCTGACAACAAGGCAACTTTAAAAACCATGAGTCAAGAAACAAGCAACGTCTTTTCCCGTCTAGTGGAAATTATGGCGAGGCTACGAGGGCCTCAGGGATGCCCGTGGGATAAAGAACAGACTCCGGAGACTCTGAAACCTTATCTGATCGAAGAAGCTTACGAAGTGCTTGCAGCCCTGGAGGCCAACAATCCCCAGGCACTTAAGGAAGAAATGGGAGACCTTCTTCTGCAGATTGTTTTCCATGCCCAGATTGCAGCTGAGGCTAAAGAGTTTACCATAAACGACGTGGTGCAGGGGCTGATAGACAAACTGGTTCGCCGTCATCCACATGTGTTTGGCAACCTCAAGGTGAGAGACGCCAGCGATGTTGTACAGAATTGGTCCAGGATTAAGGCCAAGGAGAAAAAGGGAAAGGAGGATCGCTCGATTCTTGCTGGTGTACCGAAAATCGCCCCGGCTCTCATCCAGGCTCAGCGCCTAGGAGAGAAAGCCGCACAGGTTGGATTTGATTGGTCTGCCCCAAAAGAGGTACTGAAGAAAGTGCAAGAAGAGGTGGATGAATTGGAGCAGGCCCTGAGCTGTAAAGATCTGGCCAACCAGGAGGAGGAGATAGGAGACCTCCTTTTTGCGCTTACCAGTTTGGCCCGCCACTTAGGACTCGATGCGGAGATGGCTTTACGCAAGGCAACGACACGGTTTAGTAATCGGTTTCGCTATATTGAGGAGCAGGTTGCGGCAAAAGGGCAAGACGTTTACGACGTTTCACTTGAAGATTTGGAAGCGCTTTGGCAGGAGGCGAAAAAGGCGCGGGTATAATTCCTTTACTTCGGCCCTGTCGAGGAGACAGATGGCTACACCGAAAACCACAACTCCTGTTGCCACAGCGCCGCATAGAACTGCACTCTGAGTGAGCAGATTTACTGTAGGGCCAAGCCAGTCGATTTGACCCGCCACCATCCGAACCGGCCAGACGATAAGGAGGGAAGCCAGGAGGCTCTTAGCAAAAGAGACCGCTACCTTTCCCCAAGCAAACCCCCCGAATCGTTGTCGCAGGAGCACTCCTAAAAGGAGTAGATTAACTGTAGCTGAAAGCGAGGTGGCCAGGGCAAGGCCGCCGTGACGGAGGTCCACCAGAGTCAGGTGTGTGCTGAGGGTAGCAATCGTTTTCTCTATGAGTCCCTCACCTTCTGCCATTACTGGACCCATAAGCATAAGGCTAAAAAAGAAGTTAGCAACGAATGCGGCGGCAGCGGTAACCACCGGAGTACGGGTATCTTCCAGCGCGAAAAAACATGAGGAAAGGAGGCGCACAGTGGCTACCGACCATAGTCCCACAGCAAAGCAGCGCAACACCCAAGCTGTCTGCAAGACATCTTCTGCGCCAAACATCCCCCGGTGGAACAGCACTGCCGTAATAGGCGTTGCTAACATAAACAGCCCTACAGCCGCAGGTAAGACTATTAGGTTGACCAGCCGCAAGGAAACTCTGAGGCTCTCCTGTAACCCCTGGTAGTCATTGTTTTTGACTTGGGTAGCAAAGCTAGGCAAAGCGGCAGTGCCTAAGGCCACAGCAAAAATCCCCAAGGGAAACTCAAACACTCGGTCTGCATACCAGAGGTAAGACACACTACCCTCGGGTAAAAGTGAGGCAAAGATAGTGGATACCACAATATTAATCTGGTACACGGCAGCGCCAAAAAGAGTGGGGAGAAGAAGGAAAAGCACCCGGCGGATTGCCGGGTGAGAGACATCCCAAAGCGGACGCAGAGGGACGCCCAATCTCCTCAGCACCGGAAGCTGAATGAGGAACTGACATATTCCACCTATCACCACTCCATAAGCAAGACTAAAGACCGGCTCTTGCAAGTGGTGATAGAGCAGCAGGGCGCAGGCAATCATTGACAGGTTGAGGAGCACCGGAGAGAAGGCTGGGGCGGCAAAGTGGCGGAGAGAATGCAAAACTCCCATAGCCATGGCTACCAAGCCAATAAAAAACAGATAGAGAAACGTGATGCGGAGAAGGGCAACGGCAAGACCAACCTTGGCGCCAGAAAACCCCGGAGCAAACAGGGCAACAAGCGGACCCGCAAACAATACACCGAAAACGGTCAAGAGAGCCAGAACCACAGCCACAAAGGTGGCCAACGCCCGCACCATAGCCATAGCCTCCGCGTGAGAGCGGTGAGTGAGATAGTCAGTCACCACTGGAACAAAGACAACCGCCACTGCTCCCTCCCCAACCAACCGTCGCAGCAGGTTAGGAATGCGAAAGGCAACAAAAAAGGCATCTGCCGCACTACCAGTGCCAAAGAGATACCCTACCACAAGATCGCGTGCCAAACCGGCAATGCGGCTTATAAGGGTAAGAAACCCCACCAAGCTGGCTGCTCGGGCGATAGCGTACTTCTCATCCCTTATTGGCCGCCCTGATCTTCCGACAGGGCTCAGGAGAGGCGTGCTTTGACAAGAGGTATTGCCAGGTTCCACAGTTGATTGACTCCTCTACCTGTGTTAGGAAGGGAAGTTCACAGAAGGAGGAAAACGCGTGGCAGCACCAGCACGGAAAAAGCATCTCTCTGTTAGAAAAAGGCAGCGCCAGAGCGTGAAGCGACACCTGCGCAACCAGGCGGCCAAATCACGAGTAAAAACGTTCATCAAGAGGGTCCAGGAGTCCTTAGCGAAAAAAGACGAGACTGCGGCTGCAGTCCAGCTACAGGCCGCTACGCGTGTACTGTACAAAGCAGCGGGTAAAGGAGTGCTCCATCGAAACACCGTGGCTCGCCGCGTCTCCCGTTTGTCCAAGCGCGTCCACGAGCTAAAGGCTGCCCCGGCCAGCAGTGAGGGTGCACAAGTCTAGAATAAAGTCTTCTAGCAAAACTCTGGGGTCTCCCCGGCTTGACTTAAGCGCTAGGTCCATATCCGCAGCTCGGGCAAAAACAGAGGCCAGAGCAAGAGGCGAGAAAAGCCTAGCCTGTTGGATCACTGTCTTAAGCCGTCCTCCCCATAGGCGGAGGGCTGTTCCTATTTCTTCCTCTCTCTTACCCTGTGTGAGCATCTCCTTCCCCCGCCATACCCGGCGCAGATGGCTGACAAAAAGCCCAAGAAGCCCAATAGCACTCCCCCCCTCAGCCAAAACCTTGCGGAGGATCAGGAGCGCTTCCCGGCCATCCCGCCGGCCCACAGCGTCCGCCAACTCAAACACTGAGTGGGTTCGCACGCTACCCACCACAGCGGTTACATCTGCCATTTCTACACGTTTTTTGGGCTCAACAAATAGGCAGAGTTTGTCGATCTCATGGCCAAGGCTACTGAGGTCAGCGCCTACCAGGTCCACCAGCACCCCTACTGCCTCTGCAGTAAAACCATACCCTCGTTCCTTTACCTCCTGTCGTATCCAGGCGGGAAGCTGGGAGGCAAAGAGTGAACGGAACTCTACTGCCGTCCCTTCTTTGGTAATGTAAGAGAAAAGCTTCTGGCGCTGGTCAAGACGGCGACCGCAGAAAACCACGGGAGTATTCCCTGGCCGTTGTGTCAGCGCCTGTAGGAGCACGTCCCGCTCTCCAGCACTAAGCCGTTCGGCTGCCTTTAGCACCACCACTTGCTCATCGGTAAAAAGAGACCGAGTCTCCCAAGCCGCAATAATCGCCTCCACGCTGTCCTGCCCAGCGTAGAAGGTACGCGCCCCCAGGCTTGTCCCTTCGACCTTTTGGCCCCGCTCAGAGCGGGCTTGGCTTGGGACAGGCATTGCCCGCCTAAGCACGGTGGCCACAGCCTTCTCAATAAGGTATTCCTCGTCTCCGTAAAACAGGTAAAGGGCAGAAACTGAAGACCTGGTGAGGCGGGCTAGGGCTTCTTCAGGACGAACTCGCTTTTTTGAGCTTTCAGCCATCAGTAGTCAGCTTTCAGCTTCTGAATGAACGTTTTTAATTTGTGCCTTTTGCCCTCTTCCCACGTCCCTTATCAGGTCCAAGGCTAACAGCTGATTGCTGACCGCTGAAAGCTTATATCCTAGAAGTCTTCGGTCAGGCGGAGGTGGACCTCTCGCGCCGCTGCCTCAAATAAACGGTCCACCGCAATCCGCTCCTGCGCTTCGGAAAACTGGATCTGGGTTAGCTCACTTAAATCCTCGGGGTTGAGCGTTCCCTGCTGAAAATCAGGAGAAGTTGTGACCATCACCTGCGGGCTGGCACTGTACTCCTCGATCTGCCTCATTCCGGTGGCCCGCCAAAGCACCTCTCCGGTGGCCCGATCGGTAAATATCAGATTCAGAACCATAGTAATTTCGTACGAAAATACTTGGTCTCTACGGGTAAAGGCAACCGGCCGGATATCAAATTGCCGGATAGTCACGCTCAGTACTCCCTCTCCTGCCTTTGTCACCTGGAAACCTCCCTGCCGATGGAACTCTCTCTCCATGGCCCACTGGAGGTTCTTCTCCATCCCCACCTGGAGGGTCTCATTGGTGAAGGCCCCAAAGCTCATAGTACGTAATCCTCTAGGTAAAGGGCGGTTGCCAGCAAAGTGATAACCACAGCCTCCGGCGAGCAAGAAAGCAAGAACACCGGTAGAGGCGATCCTGGTGATCACCCAAGCAAGTAAGTATCCACGCAACAATAACTTGATCAGTTTATCAATCCTTACCCGTCTTGCAGGGACGATCCTGGTGATCGCCCAAACCGGACCATTCCGGCCATCAATCCGGTTCGTCTGGGGACGAATACGAGATTCGCCCCTACCATTGGTTGGCTTAATGCCATTACACGGCAATACTCACAAGCCTCCCAGGGACAACCACGGTTTTCCTAATCGTCTTTCCCGCCAGGTGTTCTTTGATACGCTTGTGGGCAAGTGCCTGAGCCAGCACCGCTTCTTCTGCAGCTTCGGTAGAAACGGTGATCTTCCCCCTCACTTTACCGTTTATCTGCACAACGACCGTTACTTCCTCAGTAACAAGGGCCTGAGGATCATACGTCGGCCAGGGGTGATCATCGAGAGCATCAGAGTGGTCTATCTCTTGCCACAGCTCACTGGCGATGTGAGGGACAAAGGGAAAAAGCAAGACCACTGCCGTCTCAAGCGCTTCCTTTACAATCCTACGATCAGCCTCAGCCCCTTCCTGGCGGACGGCCCCAAGGCAGTCCTGTACTCCATTGATTAACTCCATCACCGCGGCAATAGCCGTGTTGAAGCGAAAGCGCTCCTCTACGTCATCACTAACCCGTTTGATAGTTCTATGAATGAGGCGGCGTAACGTTTGTCCCAAGGGGCTAAGATCGGAGGTAGAATCAGGCAGTGCTCCTGAGGAAAGGAGCGGCTTCTGTGAATAGACCAGGCGCCATAATCGACCCAAAAAGCGAGAAATTCCCTCTACCGCTTGATCATTCCATTCCAGGTCTTTTTCTGGTGGCGCAGCAAAAAGACAAAACAAGCGGACCGTGTCTGCCCCGTATTTCTCAATGAGATAGTCGGGTTCGACCACATTACGCTTGGATTTAGACATTTTCTCCATACGCCCCACTTCTACCTCTTTGCCGCACTGCCCGCAGTGCCTACTCTCCACCTCATCTGGGTAGAGCCACTCATGCTCAGGACAATGCAGAGTTTCTTTGCATACCATTCCCTGGGTGAGCAGGTTGAGAAATGGTTCATCCACTTCCACCCAGCCTAGGTCACGCAACACCTTAGTAAAAAAGCGGGCATAGAGAAGGTGGAGGACGGCGTGCTCAACACCTCCGATGTACTGATCCACAGGCATCCAGTAGCGGGCCGCCGCTCCGTCTAGAGGTGCCCTGTCCTCGTGTGGGCACGCATAACGGGCAAAGTACCAAGAAGACTCAACAAAGGTGTCCATGGTATCCGTCTCTCGCTGCGCTCTGCCACCACAGTTAGGACAGATAGTCTCGACAAACGCCCGGTGCCTGGCCAGAGGCGATCCTCCTTCACCCGTTAACTCAACATCCCTGGGCAAGACTACGGGAAGGTCTTTTTTAAGTACCGGCACCATTTGACAGCGGTCGCAATACACTACCGGAATAGGCGCACCCCAATAGCGCTGGCGGGAGATGCCCCAGTCACGTAACCGATACTCGATTCTGCGTTTGCCCAAACCCTTTGCCTCAAGATAGTCCGCGACTTTCTCCTTGCCCTCTTCGCTCCAGAGATCGGTAAACTCGCCCGAGGCCACCATGCGACCCGACCCCTCGTATGCCTGGGCCATGGTTTCGGCAACAAGCTCGTCCCCCTGAGGCTGGATAACCACAACAACCGGCAAGGAGTATTGCCGGGCAAACTCAAAGTCACGCTGGTCGTGTGCGGGCACTGCCATCACTGCTCCAGTGCCGTATTCCATAAGCACAAAGTTGGCCGCATAGATCGGCATCCACCAACCAGTAAAAGGATTTTGGCAGTAAGCACCGATAAAGACGCCTTCTTTGCCCTCTGCTCGCTCTGTGCGGCTCTGGGCTTTGACATGAGCAACAAAGGCGCGCACCTCCGCTTCTTGGGAGGTTCCGCGAGAGAGCGCCAAGACAAGCGGATGTTCGACTGCCAGACTCATAAATGTGGCCCCGAAGACTGTGTCCTGACGCGTGGTGAAGACCGTTATGTCCTCCGTGCGAGCTTCAAGTGGGAAATGAATCTCAGCACCAATACTCTTGCCAATCCAGTTGCGCTGCATGGCAAGGACCTTCTCCGGCCATCCCCCGCTCAGCTTGTCACAGCCAGCGAGCAACTCCTCCACATAGGTGGTAATGCGTAAAAACCACTGTTCCAGCTCTTTTTCCTCTACAAAGTTGTGGCAGCGCCAACAGCGTCCCTCCTCTACCTGTTCGTTAGCCAGCACGGTTGCGCAGCTTCCACACCAGTTCACCAGAGACATGCGCTTATAAGCCAGCCCGCGCTCAAGCATCTGCAAGAAAAAGAGTTGCTCCCACTTGTAATAAGAAGGGTCACATGTGGCTAGCTCCCGCTCCCAGTCATAGCTGAATCCCATGCGCTTTAGTTGCCGACGCATATGGGCAATATTCTCTTCAGTCCAGCGGGCCGGATGAACGTTGTTTTGGATGGCAGCGTTCTCTGCAGGCATGCCAAAGGCGTCCCAACCCATGGGGTGAAGCACGTTAAACCCTCGCATCCGTTTGTAACGAGCAACAACATCACCGATAGAGTAGTTGCGCACATGACCTATATGGATCTTGCCTGAGGGATAGGGAAACATCTCTAAGAGGTAGTATTTCGGCCCACCTTCCTTCTCTCGGACAGCAAAAGCTTGCTTGTGCTCCCATTCTGCCTGCCACTTCGTCTCTATTGCATGAGCATTATATCTGGGCTCCATCTTTCTCCTTCTTATCGAGCACTGTGGCAATATGATCAAGGATACCGTTAACAAACGGTGGCGAGTCTTCAGTGCCATAGCGCCTGGCGATTTCTACTGCTTCGTTGATGACCACGCTAGCAGGGATGTCAGGACAGCAAAGCACCTCGTAAGTTGCCACCCGCAGAACATTTATATCAACCCTAGCGATCCGTCCCAGTCGCCAGTGCTCCGCACTGTTGGCAATGAGCTTGTCGATTCTTTCCCGCTCACGCCATACCCCTTCGACCAGCTCAACAGCAAAATCTTTGGCTCCGGGCTGGATGGCTCCGGGTTGGCTCTCAAAGTTCTCCCAGAAGATTGCTAGAGCCCCATTCAGCTCCTGTCCGGTTATATCGATCTGGTAGAGAATTTGCAGAGCCAGCTCCCTGCCTCTACGTCTTGTTCCCACGTTATCCTAGTTATCCTAACGGTTATCCTAATGCCCGGGCCACATTGACCATTTCGATAGCTGCAACAGCAGCCTCAAAGCCTTTGTTTCCCTGCTTGGCACCGGCTCGGTCAATCGCCTGCTCCACCGTTTCCGTAGTGAGTACGCCGAAAGAGACCGGAAGCCCAGAAGTGAGCATGATTTCTCTAATCCCCTGAGTCATAGCTGAGGCAATGTATTCATCGTGCGGAGTCTCACCCTTGATTACTGCTCCCAAACAGATGAGGGCATCATACTTACCAGTCACAGCTAGCTTTTTGGCAAAGAGCGGAATATCAAACGCCCCCGGCACCAGCACAACATCGATATCCTCCTCCTGCGCACCATGACGACACAGAGCATCAAGCGCCCCATCCTTAAGCCGTTCGGTAACTATGCTGTTAAAGCGGGAAACGATTAGGCCAAACTTCATCCCGCTTGCATCTAGCTTGCCCGTGATCACCCGCACCATACTTCCTCCGCTCAGAGGATAGTCTCTAACTCTGTAAAGAGATGCCCGAGCTTCTCTTTCTTGACTCGGAGGTAATGAATGTTACCTCGGTGAGGAGGAATCTCTAACGGCTGCCTTTCCACCACCTTGATCCCGTACCCTTCTAGACCAGTGATTTTTTGTGGGTTGTTGGTAAGGAGACGGACCTTCTTGACCCGTAGGTCCCGTAGGATCTGGGCACCAATACCATAGTCACGCAGGTCTTCTTTAAACCCGAGCTGGAGGTTGGCTTCAACTGTGTCGAGTCCTCGGTCTTGCAGGGCGTAAGCGCGAATCTTGTTAGCCAGGCCTATTCCCCTTCCTTCCTGGTGCATGTAGATAATGACCCCTTTCTTTTCCCGGGCCATGATCTCCACTGCTCGCTTGAGCTGATCCCCACAGTCGCATCGCTCCGAGCCAAACACATCGCCGGTAAGACATTGTGAGTGTACCCGTACAGTCAGCGTGTCTCGGGGACTAATTTTGCCCTTGATTAGCGCAAGGTGTTCATGGTTGTCCACATCGGTACGATAGACAATAGCATGAAACTCGCCGCCCAAGGGGATGATCATATCTGCCTCAGCCACCCGATAGACAAGAGATTCGGTACGCAGCCGGTACGCTATTAGGCTTGGTAAACTCACAATTTTGAAATCATGAAGCCGGGCAAACTCTGCCACATCCTCTTGCTGGGCGAGATCACCATCATCCCGCAAAATTGTACAGACTACTCCAGCCGGTTTCATTCCCCCTAGGCGAGCAAGATCCGCCACTCCCTCGGTGACCCCAATGCGGCCCAGCACTCCCCCGCGGTGAGCCTGTAGAGGAAAAACATGCCCCGGCATAACAATATCATCCGGTCCAGCTCCGTCCTCCATCACCACACTGACTGTTGTCGCCCGGTCATGAGCAGAGATACCAGTGGTGACACCATGACGTGCCTCAATCGAAGCACCAAACGCCCGTTGGGCCAGAGCCCAACCCTCATTGCCGAGCATAGGAATGCCGAGCCTTCGCATTTTCTCCTCAGTGAGGACCAAACAAACAAGCCCCCTGGCATGAGTAGCCATAAAGTTGACGGTCTCAGGACTAATGTGCTCTGCAGCAATACAGAGGCTGGCTTCTCCTTTGCCTTCGTCATTGTCAATGAGAACAATCATTTTCCCCTGGCGAAGGTCGGCCAGGACTTCCTCAACCGGAGAGTTAGGTAATGGCATGGTTATAGTCTCCTTGCTTAAAGAATGTATCCGCTGATGACCACATCTTCTCCTAACCGTTCCATCTCTATTGTATGGACTTTGATGGCACGAGCAACTCTGGGGATTTTTAACCATCCAACCATTTCTTTCCCCTCCCCTCCCAAGAGCTTGGGGGCGTAGAAAAAAAGCACCTTATCTACTGCTCCCGCTCGTAGAGCAGCAGCAGCGATCTCGGCTCCTCCCTCGATCATCACACTCTTTATTCCCCGCTTTGCCAATTCGCGCAGGAGTCGAGAAAAGGTCACTTTTTCCTCCGGCCCAGGTAAAGAGAGCACCTCAGCCCCACATTGTTCAAGGAGGCGAATTTTTCGATTCGGCTTCTTGACTGCGGTCACTACCAATGTAGGCACGGTTAAGGGCTGGGCAATCACCTGCGCCTGAGGCGTAATTCTCAGTCTGCCATCGAGGATTATGCGCAAAGGGTCCCTGCCCCCCCTTATCCGACAAGTCAGCCTGGGGTTATCCCTCCGCACTGTCTCCGCCCCTACAAGCACCGCGTCCACCTGATTGCGCAGCCGATGTACAAAACGACGCGACGCTTCCCCACTGATCCATCGGGCATCCCCGCTGGCAGCAGCGATTTTACCATCGAGTGATGCGGCCAGCTTTAAGATCACAAACGGGCGGCCTTTGCCCACGAACGTACAAAAATCTTCGTTGAGCCGCTCACAGGCCTCCTTCAACACTCCTAGCTTTACTTCTATCCCTGCCTGCCGGAGACGTTTTATGCCCTTTCCCTGCACTAGTGGGTTTGGGTCCACCATACCTACTACCACCCGCCGAAGACGGGCGGCGATCACTGCCTCGGTACACGGTGGGGTCTTACCGTAGTGCGAACAGGGTTCGAGGTTCACGTACAGTATGGCTCCACGTGCCACTTCCCCCGCTGCTCGCAACGCTTCAACTTCAGCATGGGGCGCACCAGCACGACGATGAAACCCGCAACTAATTACCTTTCCGGCTTTGACAATAACTGCACCAACGGCCGGGTTGGGACTGGTACGACCCACCCCCTTAGCAGCAAGTTCTAAGGCGAGCCGCATAAAAATATAGTCCTGTTCCTCTCTTTTACTCACGCTGGGGGATGCATCCTCGCCCGGGCGCTAGTAGGCTCCTGGCGTCGGTTTGTACGGCGCCCCGTACCTAGCTCTTTGAGCTCTCGCATAAACGCATCCAGGTCTGGAAAAGAGCGATAGACCGAAGCAAAGCGTACATAGGCTACCTTGTCGAGGTCGTGGAGTTGTCGCATTACCTCTTCACCAATGACCGAACTGGGGATCTCTTTTTCTCCTTTCTCCTGGAGATACCGCTCGACTCGATCCGCCACCTCCTCAATGACCCCCGTGCTTACCGGCCGCTTCTCACAGGCCTTTCTTAAACCGATAATGATTTTCATACGGTTAAACACCTCGCGTCGCCCGTCCTTTTTTACCACCAAAGGCAGGATCTCCTCCACCCGCTCATACGTGGTAAAGCGGCGCTCACAACGCAGGCACCCCCGCCTCCGCCGGATAACGTTGCCATCACGCCCCAGGCGAGAGTCAATCACTTTATTCTCTAACTCATGACAAAATGGGCACTTCATAGGCTCAATAAGCTATCAGCCACCAACTTTAATGTATCCATCTTTATCTCTGCTGCTGATGGCTGACGGCTGATCGCTATAGATGGCTCAACCTATGGTTATAAACCGGAAACTGTTTGCATAAGTCCCTCACTTCATCCCCAATAGTAGTAAGGGCTCTGTTGTCTCCTACTTTCTGCAGGGCGCGGTATATTAGGTCAGCAATGACCTCCATCTCTTTCTCCCTCATCCCTCGAGTGGTTACGGCCGGGGTACCGAGGCGAATACCACTGGTCACAAAGGGGGGACGGGGATCAAAAGGAATAGCGTTTCTGTTGACTGTGATCCCAGCCATTTCGAGGGTTTCCTGTGACATTTTCCCTGTCAGTTCCGTTTCCCGTAAATCTACCAGCATAAGGTGGTTATCAGTTCCACCCGAGACCAATCGTAAACCTTTGTGGGTGAGTTTGGAGGCAAGTACCTTAGCATTCTTGACAATCTGGCGCTGGTAAGCGGCAAACTCTGGGGTCATCGCCTCTCTGAAGGCCACCGCTTTGGCAGCAATGATATGCATGAGTGGCCCCCCCTGACTGCCGGGAAAAACTGAGGAAGAGAGGCGCTTGGCGTAGGCTTCCTTACCCATGATCAGGCCACCCCTAGGGCCGCGCAGGGTTTTGTGCGTAGTAGTCGTCACAAACTCCGCATGCGGCACGGGCGAGGAGTGGATACCCGCAACCACCAAACCGGCAAAGTGGGCGATATCTGCCATCACCACCGCACCAATCTCATCCGCCACCTGACGGAAGGGAAGAAAGTCAATCTCCCGAGGATAGGCGCTATAGCCCACTACGATCATCTTGGGTTGATGTTGGCGAGCTAAGGCTGCCATTCCCTCATAGTCGAGCCGCTCATCTTCTCGGCGCACTCCGTAAGGGATGACACGGAAGAAACGGCCAGAGAAGTTCACCGGACTACCATGGGTTAAGTGACCGCCATGGGAGAGGTCCATGCTTAAAATTGTATCCCCCGGTTCAAGCTGAGAGAAATAAACCGCCATGTTCGCCTGTGAGCCCGAATGGGGCTGAACATTGACATACTCTGCCCCAAAGAGGGTCTTGGCCCGTTCAATGGCAAGCTGCTCCACAATGTCTATGTGCTCGCATCCCCCATAGTAGCGTTTACCTGGGTATCCCTCGGCATATTTGTTGGTAAGCACTGACCCCTGAGCCTCCAGTACCGCCTCACTCACTATGTTTTCAGAAGCGATCAGTTCCAGATTGTGCTCCTGCCTAGCCGTTTCTTGATGGATAGCAGTGTGGATTTCCGGGTCTACCCCTGCAAGGTGGCTACTCATGGTTTCTTCCTATTATGGACGTTCGGCCATTAGCGGTCGGTTATAACGATCAGCCGTCCGCTATCAGCAGAAAAGGTGAGGTAAGGATGCATTTAAAATCACTTTCTTCCTCATCCTAAAGAGCAATAGCCGGTCGCTGACGGCTGATAGCTTTATTGCCCGATCGCTAAATTCTCACCTTTTTACTTGTGACGTTCAATATAGCCGACCAAGTCCTGGACCGTGCGGATCTTTTCCGCATCCTCATCCGAGACCTCCATGTCATACTCTTCTTCAAGGGCCATCACCAATTCAACAATGTCCAGTGAATCAGCCCCCAGATCCTCAATAAAAGAAGCATCTGGCCGTACCTCTTCCTCACTGAGTCCCAGTTGCTCACAAATGATTTCTTTCACTCGTGCCTCGATTGTTTCTGCTGCCATATGAACCTCCTCCTATCTTGGCCGATAGACCCAAAATACCAATTTTGCCATGCCGGTCAATGATTCCTCTCCTGCAACCCAAAGGCTGCTTGAACTTCCTTTAATGCCTGCGGGTCACCGACCGAGAAACAAGAAAGCCTGGGGCTAATTCGCTTGACCAGCCCGGCCAGGACTCGACCAGGACCAACCTCAACCATATGGCTACAGCCGAGACTTTCTAGCTCTCTTATTGACTCCTCCCAACGTACCGGATTTGTTACCTGCTTAATAAGTAGCTCCTTAATCCGTGCTGCCTCCTGGTTCGCCTTAGCCTCAAGGTTAGTGACTATACCCATTCGCAGATCACGCACCTCAACACTCTCCAGTATCTTTGCCAACCCTGTAGCCACTGGGTTCATAAGCGGACAATGAAAGGGAGCACTTACCGTCAACTCTACTACCCTTTTCGCCCCTCGCTCCTTAGCCAGAGCAACCGCCCGATGTACTGCTTCCCGATGACCAGCAATAACGATTTGTCCCCCCCCATTGAGATTGGCTGGGGTAACGGTTTCTCCCTGGGCTACAGTTGTACAGGTATCCTCGACCTCTGCTTGCGAGAGACCAAAGATAGCTGCCATCGCCCCTTCTCCCACGCCGACCGCTTCCTGCATCAGCCTGCCTCGCTCGCGCACGACCACCAGGGCATCACGAAGCGTGAGTGCTCCTGCTGCCACCAGGGCAGTGTACTCGCCCAGACTGTGACCAGCTACGTATAAGGGTCGGAGTACCATCTCCTGTTCTAGCACGCGCAGAGCTGCCACACTGGTAGCAAGGATAGCCGGTTGAGTATTCATGGTCAGCCGAAGGTCCTCCTCAGGACCATAAAAGCACAGCTGGGAAAGAGAGAACCCTAACACGGCATCGGCTTCGGCGTACACCTCATGCGCAGCAGTAAAAGTCTCGCTCAGCTCCTTCCCCATACCCACGATCTGCGATCCCTGTCCGGGAAAGAGAAAAGCAACGGTTTTCTTTTCCCCCTTCATTCCTTCTTCTCCTCCCCAGCCGGAGCCTCATGATCCTCATGGGGTCCCTTAAATCGTTCCTTGAGCTGGCGCCATAACCCTCGTCCCCGTTTAAGATCTATCGACAATCCCGCCATCTCCGATATGCCCTTGATTTCCTCAACAATCCGCTGGTTTACCTCATGACGCAAAGCTTCATTTGCGACTCGAATAGCATTCTTAATCGCTTTAGGAGTAGAAGCCCCATGCGCAATAATAGTGATACCGTTGATACCGAGCAGTAGGGCTCCGCCGTACTCAGCATAATCAAATCGGGTACGCATCCCGGCCAAAGACTTGCGCATGAGAAGATAAGCGAGCTTTCCCCGCAGGCTACTGGCAAAAAGGGTGCCAAGACATTCCAGGAAGAAACCCGCGAATCCCTCCATAGTTTTAAGAGCTACGTTGCCGGTAAAACCATCCGTTACCACCACATCTACCGTACCGGTGTTCAAGTCGCGCCCTTCAACATAACCAACATAATGCAAGGGAAGCTTCTCGAGCACCTCATGCGCCATGCGAGTTACCTCAATTCCTTTGGATTTCTCTTGCCCGTTGCTTAAAAGCCCTACCTGGGGAGAGGCAGTCCCCCGTACCAGCCGGGCATAAACCTCACCCATAACGGCAAACTGGACTAGGTGGAGCGGCTTACACTCTGTATTTGCCCCAGCGTCAAGGAGGCAGGTTTCCCCCCGAACGGTAGGAATCGGCGTGATAATGGCCGCACGATCAACCCCGGGCAAGCGGCCAAGCACGGTCAGACTGGTAGCTACAACCGCCCCGGAATTACCTGCACTGACCACGGCTCCGGCCTCACCTTCCTCTACCTGCTGAAAAGCCACACGGATAGAAGAGTCTTGTTTCTGCCGCAATGCGGCCACCGGGGATTCATCCATCGCCACTGTCTGCGGAGCATGCTTGATTGACACCAGCGAGAGGTGGGATCCGCCAACCCGGGCTATTTCCTGCTGGATCACCTCCTGATCGCCGACAAGAAGGACAGGAATGCCATATTCCTGCGCTGCTTGCACCGCTCCTTCTACTACCACCTGCGGCGCATGGTCCCCTCCCATGGCATCAACCGCGACATGCATATTCTTGCGTGTGGCTTATCGCCTGCAGGCTAGCAAGCGTAATAAGCGGACCATAGAGTTATAGACCAATCTCATCTAGCCGCCAGCCCTGGAGCTACCCTTCTTTCGCCTCGATAAACTGCTTGCCCCGGTAATATCCGCAGTGAGGGCAGATTCGATGCGGCAGAGTCGGTTCCCCACAGTGAGAACAGGCGATCCACTGGGGAGCAACTAGAGCGTCATGCGCACGGCGTTTGTTACGTTTGGTACGAGAGGTCTTCCGTTTAGGAACCGGCATAGTCATCTTCCTCTTGTATGTATGCTGGGCAGGGAAAGGATTACTTGTTAACCTGCAGGGCGGCAAAAATCGCCAGTCGCGGGTCATGCCACTCTTCCTGGCATTCGCATTGGTCCAGGTTAAGATTAATCCCACATCTAGGGCATAGCCCCTTGCACTCCTCACTGCACAAGGGGTAAGGGGATAGGGCGAGAACAACCTGCTCATGTATAAGGGGAGAAAGGTCAATCTCCTTCCCCGCATAAAAGCTCAACGCCAGATCATCACGAGTAAGCGCCACCTCCCGACCCAAGTGACGCTGGGGAGAAAGAACAGAGGAAAACTCTCTAGTCATATGTAGAGAATACTCCTCCAAACAGCGGGCACAGATACCCAAAAGGTCACCTTCCACCTTGCCTGAAAAGAAGATATCCTCTGCTGAGCGATAATAAGAAATACTAACCAGCAGAGGAGAAAAGAATTGGTACTCTGTCTCCTCTCCCCTGGCGTATAGGCAGTTTAGCCCCTCTACCTCCTCTTGAAAAGTCTTATGCGTTGGCAGTGTTTTGACATCCTCAAGCAGGATCTTCACTGGCGCGTCCTCCTCAAGTAGACTACTTTATTATGAATAGTACAGTAAAGCAAGGTGGCAGGTAGCCGTCGTCAGCAATGTGTACACCCTCGTCTTGTGGAGGTAGGGTGTATCCTGTATTCGCTTGTTCTTGCTGAACGCTTACAGAGTAGACACCCTTGCCCTAAAGGTGTAAAGGGGCTCATAGCCAATAAGCAACAGGCAGAGGACTTCCTCGCACAACCCGTCAAGAGCACAAGACAAACACCCAAAGATAAGGGTCCAGGGTGGAATTATGAAACAAAGAAAAGACGTAGCTACTCTCGTTCGCCAAGAAAGGGTCATTGGCATCATTCGTACCTCTACGGCCGAAGAGGCGGAAAAGACGGCACATGCCTGCATCGAAGGCGGCCTGCGTTTGGTTGAGATTACTCTTAGCGTTCCCGGTGCCCTGGGCGTTATCCAAAACCTCTCGGCCCTGCCCAATGTCTGCATTGGCGCCGGGTCAGTACTGGACAGGGAAATGGCTCGCGAGGCAATTGCTTACGGAGCTCGCTACATTATCTCCCCACACACCGATGCAGACATTATCCAGGTGTGTGAGGAAGAAGATATCTTTGTAGCCGCCGGAGCACTTACTCCAACCGAGGTGCTCCGAGCTTGGAATCTAGGTGTGGACGTGGTCAAGATATTTCCAGCTAAAGCCGTAGGCGGACCTGAGTATATCCGTACGCTTAAGGGCCCCCTACCCTTCATCGAGCTCCTACCCACAAGCGGAGTGAATCTAGAAAATTGTGAGGCTTACCTTGAGGCTGGAGTAATGGCGGTAGGGATTACCGAGGCCATTGTTGATAAAGAGGTGATCCGTGCTGGAGAGTGGCAGAAAATTAGCGAAAAGGCCCGGCAGTTCGTGGCTAAACTATCTCAAAGATCCTAACAAACGTACCGGGCCCTCTGTAAAAAAAGACGCCTCTGAGGTGTTGTGGTGACCTTCAGCCGCACAGTAAGGCTTCAGTTAATATTATAGACCTGCATCACGTTGGTACCAACGATTTTCCGTTTGACCTCCTCAGGAACCCCGGCAAAGTTCCTGGCAATCACATCCCGCGAGTTTGGCCAGGTAGAAGCGCGATGGGGGAAGTCTGAGGCCCACATAAGACTGTTGGCTCCAGCCAGTTCATGGGTAAGCACTCCCGCCCGGTCATCCTGAAAGGTAGCATATACCTGGCGCTTAAAGTATTCGCTCGGCGGCATCTTAATGGGAGTAGGATCAACAAAGCGCAGGGCCTTATAGCAATAATCCAAACGGTCTAAATAATGGGCAATCCAGCCAATGTCGTTTTCTGCCGAAATCAGCTTCAGCCCAGGGAACCGCTCCCCCACCCCTCCATAGATGAGGTCAGTCAAGGTCACCTGGATCTCATGAATGAGAGTCATATACGAGGCTACTCGTCCATGGTTAAGCTGAACGCTTTTCTTGCCCGTAAGAATGTGCAGGCTAACTGGCAAGCCCAAATCCTGGGCTGCAGCCCAGAAGGAATCAAAATAGGAGTCACTATAGGGCTTTTCCCCTGGCGGAGCAGCATTGATCATGACACCTCTCAGTCCCTTTTTAGCAATGCGCTCAAGCTCGTGCACCGCTTCACCTAAGTCTTGCATGGCAATTAGACCTAAACCTATGAGCCGCTTGGGGTTATAACTGCTAAACTCAGCTACCCAGTCGTTATAGGCACGAAAGCAGGCCCATTGCAGCATGGGGTCTTGCAGATGGAAAAGGAACATTCCCAGGGTGGTATAGAGGACCTCTCCCTTAACGCCGTCAATTTCCTGATCCTTGACTCTCTCTGCCGGATCCCAGCCACTGGGCCTGGCTTCCTCGTAGCCTGCTGTCTGATTCTTGCCCAGATCTTTAGGATCTTTGCCCGCAGCAAAAGCACCTCCCACAGGAAAAGGCGTTAACCCTTCCGCCACAAAGTAGCTTCCTTGTCTGTTCTCATAACCGTTGATCACCCGTGGCGCTCGATCTTGTAATCCTCTATCCAAGCGCTCCACCCACAGGTTGGCTGGCTCCATTGTGTGTGAATCGGCCGAAAAGATAGTAGAGTTTTCCATGAGTCCCCTCCTTACTTACGGTATCACGCTTACGGTTTAGAATTCAGAGGTTGCAGTCAACTGCCCACTGCCAAACATAAACTGACCACCAACCTTTATCCGGACTGTTCTTGATTCCAAAATGCCTGCGCCTCCTTACAGAGAAATCTTGCCCTCCATCCATCCCCATATACGAATACTATCCTCACCCTGAATATCCCCTCTAAGGGTCATCCCCGGGCTGACAACCATCTGTCTCTCCTCTATCAGGCTCACCGTTTTGAAAAAAGGATTTCCCGCGCTTTATTATAGAGCCCCCTTTCCCCTATATGGGTTCAAGAAGCAACAACCTTATCACACACCGCCCTGGTGGGTATGCGTAGAGGTTACTTTCCTGACTGGACGCCGTTCGGGCAGGTCCACCCCTCCCGCAAGTTTATGCCACCAGACCATTAGGGGAGAACTGACCTTGGAACGGGTCCTTGTCATACCAAAGATGTGCGCAACCTCTTTCCACACCCGTGAGCGGACGTGATGGAAAAAGTCGGTGTTTTCGAACTCCCTCTCAAGCACGGCAAAAGTGTCATAGGCAAAAAGCCTCTGCATCCGGCGGTCCTCAAGGATAGGAGGAAGAAAGGATAAGGCCTTGAGCTTCCTTGATGCTTCCAAGAACCCAACGCTGACCTTATTAGGTAGAAAATAGTTCTTCGACTTTCTCTTCAAGCGCTTGTTTAAATCCGTAATCTCCAACAAAATGTTGAGTGACGTACGCCAACTGATCTCGTCTTCTTCTAACACGATCAAGTTCATGTCACTCTGGGTAGCCGCAGCCAGGCTCAGGCTACCCAGACCAGCCTGCGTGTCAAAAATGAGGTAATCGACGTTTAGTGACTCCCGGGCAAAAGCCTGTAATCTCCCCAGCTTCTCTATAGCGTGATCAAATTCTACCCGTGCAAACTGTGTCCAATCCGGCCGTTCGCTCTCAGTAGAAGAAGGACAGATAAAGATTTTCTCCAGCCACTGGTAAAGGGAAACCGGCGTCTCCTCTTTCCCGTTTACCGTGAGGGCCTGACGCAATTCCTGGAGCAATTCTTCCTCTGCGGTGGAATCGCCCAATAGGTAAGCTGTGAGCGAGATAGGAACCTGATCAAGCTCATATTTGTTTTGGAAGGCTAGCAATGTCAAGCCTCTAGTAGAAATGTCCAAATCAACAAGTAAGATGTTACAGTTCTCTTCCCGTCTTATGATCCGAGCCAAAGAGGTAGAAAGAAGGGTTTTGCCTACCCCGCCTCTCCCACTGCAAAGAGTAATGGTTCTTAGCATTTTCTTCTCCTGTATCGATCGCCTTTCATATCCACTTCCATAGCTGGTACTCTCTCCATCGCAGGGGATAGGCAGGGACTCTACCCGATCCTACCAAGAAGGCTCCTTCCCTCTCTTGTACTCCCATCAACAGGGGTTGATCAAGAGGAAACATCCACATGTTGCAAGAAACACCGTGTCCGTGGAGAGTAACAGGTAGGGTTGCCAAGATCAGCAATCAGACGCTGCAGGTCGTCCCTGGTGTCCACATCATACCAAGGAGGCACAAAAGCAACACGCAGGCCCAGGGATTCTGCCCGCTTACAGGTCTGGGAAAGCACCGTAGGGGTGCTCCAGGTAATCCCTTCAAACAGCGGCGGGTAAAGGGTACGGGCACCGATAAGATAATACCCGCCGTCTTCAGACGGACCCAGGACAACATCGGTGTTTTCCTTGTAGAGCAGGCGAAAAGCCTCCCGCAGATGGGACACCGGCAACGTAGGCAGGTCGCTGCCCGTGATAGCCACCCGCTTAAATCCCTCTGCCAAGAGGTCCCCCAGGGTGTTTGCCATCCGCTCCCCTAAGGAGTCCCCCCGCTGAGGAACCAGCTCAACCTGCCGAGAGAGAAAAGGGTGGAAAATGGCCTCGGCGCCTGCCGGGGTAAAGGCAAGGAAAATACTAATGTCTGGTAAAACACTCACGTTCTCAAGGATATCCAAGAGAAAGCAGCAGTATAGCTCTGCAGCCTGCTTAGGGGTCAGAGGGGGACAAAGACGGGTTTTCACCTGACCAACCATCGGCGCTTTGGCAAAGATAGCCAGGGCATCCATAGGCTAGAGGTTATTCTCCCTCCAAGCCCCAGCAAAAGCAAGAGCACAGGACTCGTGGCAAAACCTCTAAGACAGGCCGCAAGTAACTTCTCACCCTGAATAAGGTGGACAGGGGTTTTGTCATAGGCTCTGGCCGATTTCTTAAAGATGTTCTAAACCTGATTTATGTCCGCTACGGAGCTCAATAAGATCCGCCAAAAGCTGCTCCGCTGGTACGACCAGCATCGGCGGGACCTACCCTGGCGTCGAACGCAGGACCCTTATGCCATCTGGGTTGCCGAGACTATGCTCCAGCAAACCCAGGTTAAGACCGTCCTGCCCTATTACCGGCGTTTCCTCAGGGCTGTGCCCACGCTGCAGGCTCTTAACCGTGCCGCGAAAGAAAATATCTTAGCCTTATGGTCCGGCCTGGGCTACTACCGCCGCGCCATCAACCTAAAAAGGGCGGCGCAAAAAATCATCGATGAGCACGGGGGAAAGATACCGCAGGAGTTTAACGCGCTCCGCGCTCTGCCGGGGATTGGCCCCTACACTGCGGGAGCCCTTATGAGCATTGCCTTCAACCAGCCCTACCCGGCACTGGATGGAAATGCCCGACGGGTCCTTACCCGCCTCTTCAATGTCAAGGAAGAAAAGAGCTTGGGCAAGATCAGCACACAGCTAGTTTCACTTTCCCGCCCCGGTCACTTCAATCAGGCTCTAATGGAGCTGGGATCAAGAATCTGTCTTCCCCAAGATCCAGTCTGTTCCCGCTGTCCTTTGGCCCAGTTCTGCATGGCCAGGAGATCTGGAGATTTCTCCCGCCAAAAGTCGGGGAAAGCTCTATCGCCAGCAAAACGCAGAGCTAAAAAAGTCGAATGGCCCCTGGTGGTCATTCGACATAAAAGAGAAATTCTGCTTCGTCGCCGACCCCCAGGCGGTCTTCTGGCAGGGCTTTGGGAAGTTCCGGGCGGGGAGAGAAAAAAAAGGGAACCCCTCAAGACCGCCCTTACCCGCCATCTTAACGGACTAGGAGAGAAAGTAAGCGCTCCGTCATTGATCGGCGAGATCCGTCACAGCATCACCCACCGCAACATTCGAGCCCCGGTTTTTGTCTGGACCCATGATACGAATGCTACCAAACCTCCTCTGACTGCTCCAGGCTGGCGTTGGGTTTCGCTGGCCTCACTGCCTCGCTACCCTCTCTCGTCTTTGAGCCTTAAAGCAATAAAGCTAGCTACAGAGCAATGAAGAAGATATGCGATCCGAGGATCGGCAGCTGATGAGAGCCACCAATGCCTGGCATGACCAGGCCTGGTATGACCAGGCTTACGAGGAAGCCCGGTCGTTCACAAACCACCGGCGAGAGCACTAGCTTGCAGACAGGCACTCCCCCTCGTCCCAGGGGCTACCTTGACCACTTGCTTGCCGTTCTCCACTGCCAGCCGCACCGCGGCAAAGGGGTCCTCTCCGTTCTTGGCAACCGTCATAATGCGCTTAAGTGTGAGGTGTAGATCTTCCTCATCCTGGCAATACATCTGCTCAAACAGCCCTAGCTCGCTCAGATAGAGAAGGTAGTGCAAAATGACAGCATTATTGAGTTTTTTTTGAGTAAATTCTGTATCCCGTTGTCCACGCAGAGGTAGGCGACGAAACTCTTCCTGTAGACGAGAAAAGATTTCCTCTCTCTTTTGCAGGATTTCATTGGGCAATAGCGAAGCACGGTAGAGTTCCTGCAAACGGCCAGCTGCCTCAGCAAGAAACCGGGAAACCGTTAGCTCATCCTCCCACGCAGCCACGGCCTGACAATGCCTCTTCCCTGCTAACCCCTCCCGACCGACAAAAAAAGCAATCGCTGCCCGGCTACCGGCAAAGTTAGCCAGGGATTCGTTAAAGGCCGTATGACCAGAGAGATAAAAAGTATTATGGAAAAGTTCGTGGAAAATCACACTGGAGAGAGTCCCCATATCGTAACGCAAAAGGTGGGGAAGGAGAGGATCGGGAAACCACCCCAGGGTGCTAAAAGCTGCGGCGGTACGAATATACGTATCATATCCCTTTGCCTCTAATCTGGCCGCCTCGCTACGAGCCGAGGCTTCATTAAAAAAACCTTTATAAGCCACCCTGCCAACAATGGGAAACCACCAGGTATAGGGCTCAAGCTGATCGCGGTAAGCAGCGGAGACAACATACAGGGTAGGTGACTTTGCCAGATCCGAAAAGGTGGTATAGCTGTTGCCAACCCTGAATTGCAACTCCTTCTGGGCATATTGGCGAACGGCCAGCACCAATTCGAGTTTTTCCCTGGTGAGTGGGTCAAGATCCGACCGGGCTAAAACTTTGCTGATTGGCCGGCGGTGCCACAGGATCTTTGCCTCTTCATAGCCTGCCCGGAGAACATAAATAGGAGAGCAACCCCCAAGGCCAAAGGCAAGACACAGGGCGCAGAGCCTCAGCAAGCGTTCCGCCATCAGCTTTCAGCTTCTGGTCCACTAGGACCAAAGGACGATTCTCGCTCTACACTGCCAAGTCTCTGAGATCCTTTATCCTCCGCGACCGAGGGTAAGGTTAATAGTTGACGGTTGGCGGTTGACAGCTGATCACTGTACTGGAGCTGATAGAGCCGCCAGTAAATTCCCCGTTGGGCCAGCAGTTCTTGGTGGGAGCCGACCTCCCGCAACTGGCCTTTGTGCATAACCAGGATGCGGTCAACATACTGGATAGTGGAAAAACGATGGGCAATAACCAGCGTTGTACGGAAACGCATAAGAGTGATAAGCGCGTCCTGAATAAACAATTCGGTCTCAGGATCCACATTGGACGTTGCCTCATCAAGTACTAAAATAGCTGGATTGTAGGCCAGAGCCCGGGCAAAAGAGAGAAGCTGGCGCTGCCCAGCGGAGAGATTGCTGCCTCGCTCGCGGATCTTTTCCTGGTAGCCTGAGGGCAAGCGAGAAATGAACTCATGGGCGTTGACACGGCGGGCCGCCTTCTGGACCGCTGCTAGGGAAATGGCCTCCTCACCGAGTGAGATATTAGTCGTCACATCACCAACAAAAAGGAACACCTCCTGCAAAACCACGCCAATCTGCTGCCGGAGCTTTGCCAACTCCCACTCCCGAACATCCACACCATCAACCAGAATGCGGCCATGCTGGATATCATAAAAACGGTTGACTAGCTTGACAATTGTTGTTTTGCCCGCACCCGTAGCGCCAACCAAGGCAATTTTCTCTCCCGGGGTAATGGTAAACGAGACGTCACGCAGCACCCAATCCTCTCCCTTGTAGGCAAACCACACCTGGTCAAAGGTAATACGACCTCGTATGCGCTTGGGGGTCTGGGAAAACGACGGTGAGGTAATGGTTGCTGGCGTGTCAAGTAGTTGGAATACGCGCTCAAGGGCGGTCATGGCTGACTGCATGGTGGTATATTTAGTGCTGAACTCGCGGATAGGGACAAAGAACTTCTGTAGATACTCGATAAAGGCCACCAGTGTACCCAAGGCCACAGCCCCCTGAAGCATCTGCCCTCCGCCGTACCAGAGCATGAGGGCAATAGAAATAGAACTCACCGCCTCAACAATGGACAAAAGCGAAGACTCGTAGATATTGGAGAGATTGTTGGCATCACGATGAGCAGCATTGCGTCGAGCAAACTCAGCCAGGATTTTGTTCTCTTGAGCAAAGAGCTGGACTACCAGCATGCCGGAGATGGTTTCCTGGAGGAAGGCATTAATACGGGCGATGCGCTCGCGAATAATTCGGTACACCGTACGGGAGCGTAAGCGAAAGAAATTGATCACCAGAAGCAGAACCGGGAGAAGCGAAAGAGTCACCAGGGCTAGGCGCGGTTCAATGGTGAACATGATAACAATGATTCCTACCAGGGTAAGAAGATCCATAAAAATAGTCAGCGGGCCAGCACTAAAAGCTTCGTTAATAGCGTCAACATCGGTGGTTAGACGGGTGACTAGCCGGCCTACAGGATTGCGCTCAAAGAAGCTTGTGGGCAATGCCTGCAGATGAGTGAACAACTCCAGGCGCAGGTCGGCCAGGCTTTTCTGCGCAACCATTATAGTCAGATAGTACTGCGCATAGAAAAAAAGGAACTCCCCAACCACAGCTCCAGCAAAGAGAAGCCCTGTCAGCATTAGGCCGGCATTATCACCACGGATAATGTAACCGTCTATCGCCAGCTTGAGGAGATAGGGCTGAGCCAACAAGAAACCGGAGGTTAGCGGCAGACAGACAAGCGCCAACACAAACTGTAGCCGATAGGGTTGCACATAGCGCCACAGCCGCTTAAGCAAATGCAGATCAAAAACTTTGCCAAGGGCTTCTTCTGCGTAGGCGTCTTTCACAACTCCGCCAACTCCTCTTCCACCTGTTGTTGCTGGAAAATTTCGGCATAAAGACCATTGCGCGCAATTAAGGTCTGGTGATTGCCCATCTCTGCAATCCGCCCTTCGTCGAGCACCACAATCACATCCGCACCTCGTACAGCGGCAAGGCGGTGAGAGATCACTATGACTGTCTTTCCCCGCGTGGTCTCGCGCAAGCGCTGGAGAATTTCCTGTTCGGTCTGCGCGTCCACGCTGGATATGGCATCGTCCAGAACCAGGATTGGGGGATCAGAAATAAGGGCACGAGCCAGGGTGAGACGCTGCTTTTGCCCGCCGGAAAGGGTGATTCCGCGCTCACCCACAATGGTATCATAGCCCTGAGGAAAATCAGCAATGTCCTTGTCGACGCCCGCTACCTGGGCAGCCCAGTACACTCGCTCCTCATCCATCACTGGTAGGGCAAAAGCAATGTTCTCCTTGATTGTGGTAGAAAACAAAAACGGATCTTGGGGCACAAAGCCGATCCGCTGTCGCAAAGCCTGCAGGGAAAGGGTGCGAACATCTTGTCCATCAATAGTAATGGTACCTTCACTGGGGTCATAGATCCGGGGCAACAGTTGGACCAGAGTACTTTTTCCCACCCCCATACGTCCCACAATGGCTACGGTGGCACCAGCAGGAATGGAGAGCTTTATATCGTCCAGGACCTGCCGGCCGTTATCCTTAGTCTGATAGGCAAATTCCACATGATCAAACCCAACCGCGCTGCCCATCTCTTGTATCTCACCATTACCTAGCCCGTCGGTGATCTCTGGACTTGCCTGAAAAATTTCCTCCAGGCGCTCGAGTGCGGCGCGGCCTCGTTGAAAGAGGGAGATCAACCAGCCCAGAGCCATGGTTGGCCAGGCCAGCAGATGTAGATAGCCAATAAAGGCAACTAAGTCCCCCAGGCTTAAACGACCAGCAATAACCAGGCTGCCCCCGTACCACAGCACCACCAGGATGCCCAAACTCGACACCGCCTTCATCACCGGCATAAGAAAGCCACGGGCACGCGCTAAGGCCAGGTTTTCGACCTTAAAGCGATCATTTAGCTGGGCAAATTCTCTGGCCTGCCATTCCTCACGTACATAGGCCTTAATCACATGAATGCCGTTCATGCCTTCCTGTACCCGGCTAGAGAGGTCGGCCAGCCCCTCCTGTACGCGCATAGTTCTCTCCATTAACTGGGGACTCATCTTTCTCACCAGGAGAAAAATAAACGGGTAAGGAGCAAGCGCCGCCAGGGTCAGCCAGGGGTCTATAGCAATCATCACAGAGAGACCATACAGGAAATAGAGAGGCGTATTGAGAATGTTTAAGACTCCCAGGCCCAGAAGTAAGCGCACCGCGGTTACATCGTTGACCAGCCGCGACATCAGGTCCCCAGTGAAGCGATTCTGATAATAGCTCAGAGAGAGGGTTTGCAGGTGGGTAAAGAGATCGTTGCGCAGCTCATACTCAATGTCACGACCAAGGTTAAAGATAAGAAAGCGGGACAAAAGCCGCGTCACCCCTTGCACCAGAGCAACGCCAATAATGGCAAGAGATAATAAGGAAAGGGCGGTAGAGGGAACCCCTTGCTCAATCCCCTCTACCGCCCGCTTGAGAAGGTAGGGGATAGACATGGCCAGGGTAGCCGTGATGACTAAACACAGAATACCCCCTAGATACCGATAGCGGTATCGATAGATGTAACCCCAAAGACGCTGCATGGACTCTATTTACCATACCGGTCCCTACCCCCCTGCCGCAAGGGGAGTTAAGAGTTCAAAGTGAAGAGTGGAAAGTTGAGAGTTGCATACTCTTCATTCTTTACTCTCTTGCCCACTCTCCCGCGCGTGCGCAGGCATGCGCAATCACCCCAACGGTAGCCCACAGCATAATGGCAACTTCGGCGTCGCCAAAGTTGTATTGGGTTAGGCCGCCAAGGAGAAAGCCAACCACAGCCAGCACAGCACCAAGCACAATGCTTCGCAGGGGCTCTGCCGTTGCCGGCAAGAAACGGTATATCTGCCACCCTTTTCTCAGGATTACCCAGAAAAGATAGACAAAAGCCCCCAATCCCAGCAGCCCTCCCGCTACTGCGATCTGCAAAAAATTATTATGGGCGTGGGCAGTGGTGTCAGCCTGGGGGTAGCGCTCATAGTAAGAATCACGAAATTTTTTATAGTTGCCGTAACCCCAGCCCAACAGAGGGCGCTCTCTGATCATGTCTAGGTTAGCCTGCCAGATACGGCTGCGACCGAGGTTCTCTCTAAGGTCAAGGATAGAAACCGCCCGCTCACGCACCCCCGACCCTGCACCAACAAGGAAGAGACCTAGCACAATGCTACCTATGGCTACTCCCAGAAGCGTCTTCCTTCCCCTGATTACCCCCAGCAGGAGAAGTACCGCTAGATAAGCGATCCACACCCCTCGGGTTAGGGAAAACAGCATAGCAAACACCATCAGTCCCCACCCACCCAGCAGCGCCAGCCGCTTCTTCCACTGTAGACCTGGTGCTGAACATAGAGCACTAACAAACGTCAGCGGAAAGAGAAGATTATGGGCATAGGTGATACCTGAAGGATGAAGCCCTTTGGTGCGAAATCCTTCCTGCCGGCCAAACCAAAAAGGGTCGAGGTTAGACTCCTTACCCACAAGCTGCCTAGCCAGATCGAGGCCGGTAAAGTGCTGCACAATCCCGTAGGCGGCCACCAGCGCGCCCACCAGCACAACCAGGGATACTAGCCGCTCGACCTCCTGCGGTTTCTCCACTAAGTGATAGGTTACCCCAAAAGCTCCCAACAGCCACAGCTTGCGATACCCAGAAAGAGAATTAAGGATGTCAGGGCTGAAGAGCGTAGAGAGAAGGAGGGCACCCAAGAATAGCAAGAGCGGGCCGTTGAAGGGAGTACAAGGTAAACCCCGCTTCTGCCAACATGAGTAGACAAAAAAAGCCAGCAGCAGGCCAAGCGCGGTCTGCTGTATGGCAATCGACAGACACAGAGAAACAGCAAAGAGCGCCAGCAACGCCCTTCTTAATGAGCTTTCAGCCATCGAACTCCATGCCTCCAGGGTAGGGGCGAATCTGGTAGGCCCCCTCCTGTCTGCACTCCCTCACCGGGCGATCACTAGGATCGCCCCTACAGATCTGCACTCCCTCACTGGGCGATCACTAGGATCGCCCCTACAGAGGCGGCGCACTCTCTAGCTCCGTGACTACACTCCCCGCCTGAGTGAGCATGACTTTGACCGTCTCAGCCAGGATTCTCAGGTCTAACCAGAGAGAGTAGTTGTAGATGTAAGCAAGATCATACTTCAGCTTGTACTCGGGTGTGGTGTGGTATTCTCCGTTCACCTGTGCCAGGCCCGTCAGCCCCGGTTTAATTTGCAGTCGTTCGGCATAGCCGGGAACTTGACATATAAACTCCTTGGCAAACTCCGGTCGCTCGGGGCGCGGACCCACAAGGCTCATGGTACCATTGAGCACATTGAAGAGTTGCGGAATCTCATCAATGCGGCTAGCCCGGAGAAACCGTCCCACCCAAGTAATCCGCTCATCTCCACAACTGGCCAGCACCGGTCCGGTTTTTTCCTCAGCATCGTCCACCATTGTGCGCAGCTTATATATGACAAACTCCCTCCCTCCCTTTCCTACCCGCCGCTGCTGATACAAGACGGGCCCGGACGATGTGAGTTTTACTGCCGTTGCTGCTAGCAGCAGGACAGGCAGGCCAATGACCAGCAGTAGCCCAGCAATACCCACATCCAGCACCTTTTTAATGAAGAAGGCCATATCCTCCCCAGGATCCTTGAGCAACTCCAACAGAGGTACATCATGCAGTCGCAGAGAAGAGACCCGCCCTACCAGAATGTCATACACCGAGGGGACAACAAGCATCCGTGGACGAGCTGCCTTCCTGGATTTGGACTCGGGATAGACCCTTCGACTGGGCTCAGGACAGGCTCTTGCGGAGACAGAACCATCAGAGGAAGAAACAGAGAGATCAGACAGAGATAGAGACCCCTCCCCTTCTTCTCTCCCTGTCTCCAATCCCTGTCTCCAATCCCTGTCTCCATCTCTATCCCTGTCCCGTTCTTGGTCTTCTAGCCGGCTGACAGACAGGTGAAGCAGGCGATCCACAAAGGAGTCCTTCCAGGTTGTCGGAGAAAGCAAAATCACATCATCCACTTGAATTTCCTGAACAATTCTAGGCAGATCATCCGCGCTTCCCAACCAGGGTACCAGCATTTCTTCCTGAGCATCAACATGACCGTTCAAACTCACCAGACCAGCAATTCTAAGCTCAGGAAGATGGAGTAGATCAGGCAGGCCGGCAAGAAACACCCTGACATCCTCTACCGTACCTACCAAAAGAACCCGCGACGGTTGCACCCGCTCCAGACAACGGACCATCCACAGACGCAAACCCACCACACCCGCGGTATTGAAGAGCCAAAAGAGCACCAGTACTGAGCGAGGAAAAAACAGGTCGCCACGAAAGAAGTACCAGGCAGTGGTAGCGAGTAACTGAACCCCAAGGGCTGTAGCTATATTAGTGACCAAGCGGCTGCGACGCTTGAGTGTTTGCAGATCATAAAACCCAAAGAAATAGAGCAGAACAACCTGAGTGGTAAGAAGAAAGACAAGGGGATGGTTCACTTCACTCAGGCGGGTAGAAGGTAGCAGATAAGCGGTGAAGGGAAGAGGCCAGTAAATCCTTAGAGAAAAAGCCCCAGCATAAGCCCCCAGGACACACAGTAAATCGGCCAAAACCAGGAAGAGAAGAGAGGCCTGATAGCTGAAAGTATGTCGCCTCATATCCTCCCCTCTAATTCCATGGGCTCATGGGTTCATTGTTCCATTGGTTCATTGGTTTAATCATAAAATGATACAAAAATTCAATGAGCCCATGACTGAACCTTTTGGGGCAGACGCGCATAAATTTTGCGGCGAGAGAAGAGGTAGCCATGCTTGCAAAAATAATAGACGACTCCCCATAAATGCCGCCATCCTAAAGAAGAGAAAAGGGAACGAGCCACTCGTTGTTCATAATGGACAACAACAGCCTCTGGATTATACACTACCCGCCACCCAGCCTTGTGCATCCGCAGGCACAGATCAATATCCTCAGGACCATAAAAAATCCACTCGTCAAGAAGCCCCACCTCTACCAGGGCCTCCCGGCGGATTACCTGACAAGCGCCGATCACATAATCGACCTCACGCCCAGAGTTGTGATCCCAGTCCGCCATCTCCACCTCAGGGGAAACCCGTTGGGTCCACGCGGGGAAAAATCGTCTTGTCAATTTGTCCCCCAGTGTAGGAAAGAGGCGGCAGGAGAGCTGGAGCTGGCCTCCAGGGTCGACCAGTTTAGGTCCACACAGACCCACCTCAGGGTGTTTATCCAGATAGGCAACAAGACGATCAAAGGCTCCGGGCTCAACCACCGTGTCGCTATCAAGCAAAATAATATATTCCCCTCGCGCCACTCTGATACCCTGATTACGGGCAGGCGCTACCCCGCGGTTTCTCCGGTTGGTTATTAGCCGCATCAAAGGAAATTCCTCCCGCAGGCTGGCTGGCGTTAGGTCTCGCGATCCGTTATCCACCACAATGATCTCATAGGGGTAGAAAATAAGGCTCCGGGAAAGGGAGAATAGGCATGTTCTCAACAGACCTACAGAGTTCCAGGTCAAGACCACGATTGAGGCTTTGAGGTTTTCTTCTCCCATTGCTTGCTTGATACCACCACCTGCCATAAGTTTTGTTCTTTCTCCGCCCGCAGAGCCCATTTCGCACATACCCGCGCTAGAGTGCGGATGCTAAGGAGAAGGAGAACCAAAGGGATCTCTTTCAGACCTATGCCGCGCACAAACTCCCGCCAGGGGTATTCTACTGCCGGCCCCCGAGCCAAAAGCTCGGGGTAGAAGCGTTTGATCTGGAGTTTTCCTGCCTCGGTACGCACCCGCTCCGCCAGGCAGTCACGTAGGGTTGCCGGGGGAAGGAAAAAAACTTGTGCCCGAGGATCTTGCGTAATCCAGTTCTTTCCCAGGGCTAAGGTTAGCCAGGCATCGTCAAAAAGGAGACCTTCGGGCATGTCTCCCACAAGAGCATTTCGCCGTATCATATAAAGCGCGCCAGAGACGTTATGCAAATAAAAGCGATAGGGCAAAGCAGCCGCCCGACATAGCCAACCGTCTTCCCTGGTGAGAAAGGGAATCTGCCTGCCCGTCACTAGATGGAGATGAGGGTTAGCCTGCAAGGTAGAGTAAAGGTAGCCTATTGCTTCCTCCCGCACCCACACATCCGCATCACAAAAGAGGATCATTTCACCGCTAACCCAGTGGCGGATAGCATTCCAGGCCACAGGCTTCCCCACACGCTCACTACGGAGTACGGTAAAGGAAAGGGGGCCTTTATCCGGCTGTGGCCCATTGGCTCCGACATTGTATTCCCGCAGGGGAATCCGGTGATGGCCACATATTTGCCGGATCGTCTGAAGAGGGCCACATCCTTCTCCCTTCTTCAGGCCATTAATACAGACAACAAATTCAATAGGGAGGTCAGGAGGAAGACCAGGGTGGCGACAAGCAGAGAGAAGGCTTTTTAATGTAACATGAAGGCTAGGCTCATTCGCCCGGCAAGGAATGCCAACGGCCAGAAGATTCCTCATGCCCAGTCCTCGCTTCAGGCAGATTCTGTTCCTATACACACCCTGACCATCCGCCAGTAGCGGGCCGCCTCCATCCGCCATCTTCCTCGGTTATGCTTATGACCACGTAGGTAAAAAAAGATCATTTTGACCAGAAACGTCCCCCCGGCCAGCATCCGGAAGAGAAGCCAAGAGAGGTATCCGCAGTGTTTGCGGAGAAAAGTCAGTTCTGCCCGGACAACCTCAGCCTCCCTCCCTTCCGCCCACTTCTTCTCCCCACTGTGATTCCCATAATGGATAATGGCCGCTACGGGATAATAGACAACACGGTATCCCTGCTGTTGGACCCGATAGCAGAGGTCCATATCCTCACTGTACATAAAGTAGTCCTCGTCAAATCCTCCCACCTCTTCCAGCACATGGCAACGGAAAAGCAAAAAGGCGCCAAAGATCCAGTCCACCTCTCGGGTCTCTCCATGATCCCAAAACCGGTAAAGGTATCTCCCCGCCAGAGATCGTGGTACTAGCGGCAGGCGCAGCAGGTTGTCAAGCATCAGGGTGGTAAGAGAAAGGAAATTCCAGCATGACACCTGTAGAGAGCCATCGGGATTAAGAAGTTTAACTCCTATGACTCCAACCTCAGGCTGGCGACCAAGATAACTCAGAGCCTGCTCAACCGTTCCCTCTAAAACAAGCGAATCCGGGTTAAGAAAAAGCACATATTCTCCCCGCGCGTGTCTCCACCCCAGGTTGGCGGCGCGGGAAAAACCCAGGTTGGCACCAGTGGGGACAAGCGTTACCTGTGGAAAGCAGCTCTGTACTAGCTCAGGGCTACCATCTTCTGAGCCGTTATCTACAACCAGGACCTCTGTCTCCCCCACCAAACCACGGGCATAAAGACTCTCCAGGCAGCCCAGGAGGTAAGAACCGCCGTTCCAGTTAACAATGATAATAGAGAGATCCAAGAGCGATCAAATTAACTTCCAGCTTCCCTGGCATCACCCGCCGCACCGTCCGGGTCCGAGGGCTCCGATTGATCAGACGTCTTTGGGTGACGAACAAAGAAAAGCTTGATCTTGTGCCAATAAAGCTTGGCCAACACCACAATACCCCCCACACCACCCAGTATGATCTGCAAGAGCATACTGCCGGCACCGGGATCAAGGTAGGCATAGGCATGAGCCGGTAAAACACATAACATCGTTACGGCTAAAATAGCTGTAGAGTATTTTCTTCGCATCCTAACAGGCCTCCAACTAAGGTGTAATCGAATCCTGCTCCATGTAAAGCCGTATTTTTATAGGCCTTAACTACATCTGGCCGAGCTACATGAGTTTCTCCTGAGTAAAAAAATTTCCCATCTACAAAAACCCAAATAGCCTCTACCAGCTGAGAGTTCTTCACATCAGCAGCCCAACCGTGAAACTGTACGAATCCGTCTTTAACCACCGCACCACCCAAATTCTTACCTGGCTGGAAGGCGGTCTCAGGCACAAGGGCTGAAAACTTCGCAACGCTTCTACCCTCCTCAAAGGTTCGTGTCACTGCATGGATTGTGCCGTTGACGCCAATCCTGTCGAAAACCAGGGGGCGTAGGAGCCACTCAGGCTTCATATTCGAATCTGACCCCGCTTTTCCCTTACAGCAGCTTCACCAGAGCTACGATAATACTGACAGCCACAACTAACATGGAGCCTAGACGGAACGTGAGTTTGTATTCAAGTTCACTAAGCCGATTGCTGATCCTCTCCTCCAATTCCTTCAGATCCCGCTTGGTGGCAAGCCGTTCCTCCACAAGCTCGGCTATTGCTTCGGCCTGGACTTCCGCTTGCTCCTCGGGAACACCTGCTTGTTTGAGTTTCTTGGCATACGCCAAGGTGTCAAAAGCAATTGCAGACATGCCGAAATCTCCCTGGATCCACTATTATATTTTCTTCTGGGCGTGCCTATCTTCCATAGGAAGGGGTGGGACAGGAATCCACCCTACTTCTCTGAGAATTATCAAGGTTTGAGAATCTGACCTCAAGCATACCACACAACGTTCTGGTCGTGCCTTGTTGGGTATCCTGAGTAGGAGACAGAGTCAAGGGTAGAGATTCGACCCAATACCCATTTGACCTCGCGGCTGGTAAACTCCCGGATCACGGTGGAAGTAGCCTGAGTTGAGTAGCAAGTGTCAGGCTTCACTGAGGTGTCGTTGGAGGCGTTTGGTGTGACAAGGCCAGGTGCGCCGTCGAAGCTGAGGTTGGGCTAATATCAAATATCAAGACGCGACCCCTTTTTGGCTGGAGAAGGCTACCTCAGAACCGGTTTCTCGGGAGGTTTTTGCCTGAATTTTACAGAGACTTTCCAGCGCTGTCTTTGCACCACGCCAGATTTGTGCTGCTCTCAAGATCAGATATAATTTTAATTTGATTTTTCCAAACACTCCATTACTGCTTTTTTTCAAAATCGCTATTATTTCTGTATCGTTCTGTTCAAAGCGAACAATTTCAAAAGCTTGATTGAGATATTCGTGGGCTTTGAGCAGAAAATCCTGAAACGCGGCAATATCCCACACATGAAAATGAATACTGTAGTTAATCGCCGTTAACCTTTCTACTTTTTTCTATACCCTGCCCAACCAGATACTTCTCACTAAGTTCTCGTCTTTTTTGCAGCATGTGTTCTGGAATAGGGTTCAATTTTCTCCTCCTTTCCCACCCTGGCTGCCATTGGGGTTGTAAGGAGACTCAGGCAGAAATCCGATTCATCAGAACAGGTAAGCAGACAGCCAAGACAGCATGCCCCGCGACTTTTTACCCCATTGGTACCCCTGGGGATAGTTGAGCTCAGAGGCCACACCATTTTTCGACACCGCAAATAAACGAATCTCGGCATCAGTCATATCCTTAAACGACCCCACAGGGAAGGTGTAATCGAAGCCTGCTCCATGTAAAGCCGTATTTTTATAGGCCTTAACTACATCGGGCCGAGCTACATTAGTTTTTCCCGAGTAAAAAAATTCCCCATCCACAAAAACCCAAATAGCCTCTACCAGCTGAGAGTTCTTCACATCAGCAGCCCAACCGTGAAACTGTACGAATCCGTCTTTAACCACCGCACCACCCAAGAAGCCCAGCAAAGTTCCTGAGACCACCGGGATAGACAGTCCTTCTGAGGACCTAATAGCCTCACGACCTGCCGCCACAACCAGAGAATAGTTCCCTGCCGAACGAGGCTTAGCCCGTACCAGCTTGGTTTGTTTATCAGCCTGGTTAGACACTATAAAGATCTCAACGTTATTTTTACCTGCTCGGAAGGCCGTCTCAGGCACAAGGGCTGAAAACTTCGCAACGTCACCATTCCCCTCAAAGGTTCGTGTCACCGCACGGATTGTGCCGTTGACGCCAATCGCCAAATTGAGCGGAACTGCGGGATTTATATCCAGGAACACACGTCCGCTAATATGAGCCGGAATAAACGAAGCCTCCAAGTCCACATCAGCAAAGAAGGTGGCCTGATCAAGCTCGACCCTCAGGCTTACTTCTCCGGCCATGCCGATCTCATTAACATGTTGTCCTAATAGCTCCCGGTAAGAGCCGTTTTTTAGCACCTTACCAAGTTTTGTCCCTGAGCCAAACAGCGCCAGCTGCCGTTCTAGGGCAGTAGAGCCGACCGGCGAGGAAGCAGCAAAGACAAGCCGCCTCTGTGATGTCTGGCCACTAAAAATGACCTTCTCAACCCGCTCTGGCAAAGAAAGACTGAGCGCCGAGTGACCATCTATCGGCGCGGGGAGATGGATACCCAGAATGTGCGTCATAGTGGGCAGAATATCAATCGTTTCCATATTTCGGTCGCTAATCATGCCAGTACGTTGGTACGGCATCTTAATAAAAAGGGGGACCGCCATAATGTCATAGGAGTTTGTTTTTGTAACTGTCCGACGTCCATCGTTAGGCTGGAAGCTAACCCCGTGGTCGGCGGTAACAACAATCAAGGAGGGCTCGTAAAGGCTAGCCGCCTTAAGACGGGTCATCAGCCTGCCGATCAGAGTATCCATAAAACCAACCTGCAGAAGGTATCTTTGGTAGGCTTCAATTACTGCCCTTTCATTATCACTCCATTTCGCCGAAATTAATCCCTCCAGGCCTGAGTTAGTGCTATAAATATTGCCGGAAGGCAGATAGATATAAGGTATGTGAGGAAGAAGAATGTGGAGAAAATAAAGAGTTGGTTTCTGAGAAAAATGAATAGTGTTCAAGAACTGCTCAAACTGCTGAAAACGGTCTTGCGGATGACTCAGAGGACGAACCTGAACTAACTTCGCTAGCCATTGTTCTAACAAGTCCTCGTCTTTGCTCCCCTGCTTCACCTCAGCTGCATCAGCTGCGAAGTTCATCCAGTCTTGGGTAATGCTGGGTAGCCCAGCACTCCAATCCATAGGAAGAAGAAGATGGAGGTAAACAACAAACAGATCCCTAAGCAGAGAGTTCATCCGCCGTACTGGATTCTTATCCTCCGCGCTGCTACCGCACAGCTGCTCCGGGCACAGCTGAGTTCTGGATTCGAACACCTTTAGTTCATATGTTCCCCCCAACAAGGTAAAAAGATTGTGAGGATGATCGGCAGCCGTTGGCAGACGAAAACGGTCTGGATAGTTGCCAGTCAAGATGGCGGGAACCGCAGCGGTGGTAAAGTCAGCAACTGTTGTGGCATTGCGAAACCAGGTAGCCTCCTGTGCCAGGGCGGCAAAATGAGGATAACGAAAGGGATCAATCTGACGGTTTCTGTCCATCAAAGAGACCAGGGAAAATTCATCAAACACAACCATCACTACCGGGGCGGTAGCATTCACCTTGGTGTAGACGGCGGAGGAGTCTTTAGCGGTAAACACGACCTTGGAAATCGAGGAATTAAGCAGGAACAGACTGGGAAAGAGGAATACCGCTGGCGACAGGACGGTCAGGAACATGCGAATCGGATGGAAACGCGCGTAGCCAATAGCCGTTGCCATGCCAAAGAGGACTGCCCCCACCATAAGGACCGTGCCAGAAACCCCGTCAATCTGCTTTAGCACCGGCAGGACAATACCCGCCACCAAGCCAGCCACTATAAGCCCGTGCACTCCCCTGCGAACCCGTTGGCCAAGCAGCCCGGCCACCATCTCGACCAAGACAACGAGCGCAGGAAGCAGGAGGCACAGAATAAGGATGAGGAGAATGATGTCTACCGGCTCTGAACGCCGGGCAACAAAGAATTCGGCATTCCGGGACAGTAGGTCAAAGAGCGGTTGTGCGAGGGCAAAGCTAAACAGGACGAAGATGTGCAGGAGATCTGTGGGAAGACCGCTCTTTTGTTTCATCCCGCCTTCGTTTGTTACCTGAGCCACCTTGCCGCGTCCATCCGGCCCTTCCCTGATCAAATTCATCCGATCCCTTCAAAACATATGATTAAAACTCACTAGCCCGGATTTCCACAGAAAAACCACCATGGCCCCTGTGAACCGATGGTCTTTCGCATCAGCGATCTAGCCAACAAACTCTAACATGATTGTTGCTGACAATTGCGGCACCCAAGGACCCCCATAAGGCATCCAGGATCACTGGTAGAGTTCTTTTGAAGATCTAATAGCCTCGTCGGCTTAACCTTTTGGAACAGCAAAAGAATAGCTGGCTGCCGACTGCCGCTCGGTTCGCACCAGCCTTGGTTGCCCGCCGGCTCCAGCGTATACGACAAAAACCTCGACGTCGTTCCTGCCTGCTTGGAAGGCTGTCTCAGGTACAATTACCGACAACTTCGCCACGCTCCCTGCATGATCAAATGTTCGTGTCACGGCACGGATCGTGCCGTTAACAGCGACCGCTAAGTTGAGTGAATCTGCGGTTTCTACATTTATAAACACACTCCCTGTGATATGCGCAGGCACAAATGCAGCCTCTGGGTCCACGTCAGCAAAGAAAGTTGCCTGATCGAGATCGACCGCAATGCCTACTTCCCCCGCCACAACGAGCCTGCTGATACTCCGGCCTACAAGCTCATTGTAAGGACCAATCTTGAATAGTCCACCGGGCTTTGCTCCTGAGCCGAATAAAGCAAGCTTTCGCTTTAAGGTAACATATTTGGCCACGAGAGCAGCAGAATCAAACACTCGTTCTGTGGTATTCTCGAAACAAACGACTTTCTTTTTTCGTTCTGGCAAGGGTGGACCAAACGCTGAGTGTCCATCCACAGGCCATAGTAGGCGAATACCTAAAATGTCCGCAACGGTAGGCAGGATGTCTGTCGTTTCCACGTTGCGGTCGCTAATCACTCCTTCATGCTGGTTAGGTACCTTGATAAAGAGCGGCACTGACATGATGTCCTGGAAATTGGTTTTCGTAAGGGGCCTGCGGAAGCCGTTAGGGTGGAAGCTGACACCATGGTCGGCTGTAACTATGATCAGAGAACGGTCGTAAAGGCCGACCGCCTTGAGGCGGGCCAGAAGTTTTCCGAGCAGAGTATCGACAAAACCAACCTGAAGGAGGTAGCGCTGATAGCCTTGTATAACTGCCCACCTATTACTGCTCCACTTCTCCCCAACTAACCCGGTAGGACGTATATTTGTATCTATACGGTAGCTCTTCCCGGAAGGGAGATAGCTATACGGTAAATGAGGAAGCAGAATATGGAGAAGATACAGGGTTGGTTGCTCAGCAGAATCAATCACATTGACGAATTCCACGAACTGCTGAAAGCGATCCATCGTCCGCAAGTCCTCTCCGGTGGATGCCCAAAAGCGTTTTACCCAAGACTTGCCCTTTATGTTGTTTTTGACCTCAGCCGCGTCGGCCGCAAAGTTCATCCAGTGGTGCGCAATCGAAGGCAATCTGGCACTCAAATCCGTGGGGAGGAGAATGTGAAGGTACACAAGGGACAGATCTGACAGAAGAAACCTCAGTCGTTTTGCCAAATTCTCATGCACCCTCTCGCATAACGAGTCCGGGCACAATTGCGTTATCATCCCGAATACCTTCAAGCTATAGGAGCTGCCCAGCAAGGCGAATAGATTATGCGGGTAATCAGCCGCCGTCGCAAGACGGGACTGGTCCGGATATAAGCCGCTCAGGATGGCAGGAACGGCAGCAAGCGTGCTGCAACTCACAGTGGTGGCATTACGGAACCAGGTAGCGTCACGTGCCAGGGCCGCGAAATTAGGATAGCGGATGGGGTCGATCTGGCGATGCTCGTCCATAAGCGAGGTCACGGAAAATTCATCAAAGATCACCATGACCACAGGAGCGGTAGCATTGACCTTGGGGTAGACATCGGAGGGGTCTTGACCGGCAAATACGACCTTGAAAACCGGAGAATTGAACAGAAATAGGCCGGGAAAGATCAATACCGCTGGCGACAGGACGGTCAGGAACAGGCGAATCGGATGGAAACGCGCGTAGCCAATAGCCGTTGCCATGCCAAAGAGGACTGCCCCCACCATAAGGACCGTGCCAGAAACCCCGTCAATCTGCTTTAGCACCGGCAGGACAATACCCGCCACCAAGCCAGCCACCATAAACCCGTGCACTCCCCTGCGAACCCGTTGGCCAAGCAGCCCGGCCACCACTTTGACCAGGACAACGAGCGTGGGTAGCAGGACGCACAGAATAAGGATGAGGAAAATGACATCGATTGGTTGCGAACGCCGGGCAACAAAGAACTCGGCATTGCGGGACAGTAGGTCAAACAGGGGCTGTGCGAGGGCAAAGCTAAACAAGACGAAAATATGCAGAGCGTCGGTGAAAAGATCGCCCTTGGGTTTCATACTGCTGCCGTTGGTTACCTGGGTCACTTTACCTCTGCTATCAGACTCTTCCTGTCCATTTAGTCTTTGGACTTAGCATAGTACAGGATGCGGGTATTAGACACCAACCTCTCACGCCGAGCTATGTCGAAGGCCTCAGAGAGGCACTGCTCGAAATATCCAATTTCGTAGTCCGTGTAGTTATCTGCCTTGTTGCGTAACAGCGTCTTCACCATCGGATCTTCTTTGGTGACAAACTCGATCACCAAATCGGCGCCCAGACTCGCAAGCCAACCAACAAACTCCTTGAGCGGGATATTATCGCTAATCACTATATGGTGAATGAGAGCAAGGCAGATCGTCAGGTCTGGTTTGCCTCGCTCTGTCAGGGCCTTGCGCTCTAGCCCGCGCCAGCCAAGATTGGGCGAGGCGTTGGCTATGTCAATGAGCAGTGGCAGGATGGCCTTATTGTCTTCGGCCTTAAGCGCTTGGTAAAGATGCTCTACGGTCACTTGATCAGCATCCATAGCCACAACATAACGGGCGTTTTCCGCAGCGATACGGGAAAAAGTCCCGGTATTACAGCCTAAGTCCCATACCAGGTTCCAGGGGCGTGCTAGGACTGCATTGCGGACAAAGTCCACCTTCATGCCCTGGTCGGCCTCAGTATAGCTGTTGTTGCTAGCATAGTCTGACCATACTGACCGAGCCTGCTTCCAGGCCAGACTCCGAATGATTCTACCAAGACGACCGACATTAGCTCTGATGAGGTCCTTATGGAACCCGGCAGCGCGTAAATCTCCCTTGATATTTTTCCGGGTCTGAGCATAGTTGGACTGCATCTTAGTCTGCAAGTAGACATGCGTGAACACGCCAGGGCGTAGAAGATCGCGGGTAGACATAAGGTTACAGCAGTGCTCTGGTTCGATGCCATCAAGGCTTCCGCGCAACCATGGCTGGAAGGGGACGTCCTTGTAGGCCTGCAGGAAGAGGGGATATAGAAACATCTGGCAGAACTGCCGGTACCCAACCCAAGGCTCTCCAGAGACTAGCCTCTCGAATGAAGGGATGTCGATAAAGACAGGCTGCACCCCCTGCCATTGGAAATTGAATGCCGAGGAGTCCTTGAGAATCAGATTTTCATCTAACGCCGCCAGCAGTAACTCAAGCTGTAACAGAGCAGCGTCCTTTAGCATACCGAAGGACCATTCGTAGGGGTAGGAAATGAAGGGGATAGTCTGGTGCTTGAGGACGGCTGCCCACTCTCCCACGAGAGTTGAGTCCAGGGGCCCAACAGAATCGACTCGTTCAGTATTAACCAGTTTTCCCTCGGCCATGAATTGCTGAAAGAAGGCGGTAGACGAAAGCACCTGCCATTCTTTCAGAGCCTGTTCGCTCAAGCCTCGGAAGACAGTATCCGTACTATAAAAAACTCTACCGTTGCGGTCACGAAACGATCCCGGCTCAAACGAATCATTTATGGTCGAGAGTGAACTGCGGTGAACCGGGTTCCACGCCATCCCGAAGCACCTATAGGCAAAGCTCAGGGCAGTCGGTCGGTGAGCAGAGATTGCGGTTGCAAGTGGTTGTCCCTCTTTGGGAACTCCCATAGATGTTGGCATCACAGGTTAAGTTAAACGGATTTATTTGTGACGAACAGCTGGCATGCCGGGCGTTATTGTTGAGCGTGTTAGGACCGGCCGTCTCCCCGTCCAGCGTGACACTCATTGCCGGACCGTCTTCCTGGTGCAGTATCAGCCCAGCACCATCATTATGGTCGGTTCCCACGTGATCTTGGATAGTGTTGCCCCTTAACTCAACATTGATGGTCTGGCTGGTCCCGCGCGCGGTTGATTGGTGTATACCCACGCCATTCTGGCCATTCTCTTCAATAATATTACTCTGCAAAATCACATTGCCGGAGCCAACAAAGATTCCGAATGAAGTGTTCTCTCTAAACGTGCTGTTGGCAACGGTTAACGTTCCCACCCAGCTCCTTTCAACTTCCAGCCCATTAAACCTGCCCGAGGTGCCATTCCCTGTGAAGATGCTGTTCTCAATAGTACCGTCAACCGCATTCAAGAGGATCAACCCATTAAGCGAGTTATTTGTAATCGTTGAGTTGGATACCGACAACGTACCCGGCTCAGAGCCCAAGTTCTGCCAGCCAAGACCAAACCGATTATTGCCGGAAAGATCGCAAGCCTCAATGATTACAGCACCCGAGGACGTCACCTTCACCCCCTGATCCGTGTTGTTATTGAACTCCGTGTTATACGCTGACAGCGACGAAGTATGGTCAACGGACACACCATAGGTGTTAGCGGTAATGGTAGAATCATGTAGTGTCAGGCTAGAGGCCGTAGACGGCGAGGAAGCATCCAGGTTCGCTACTACGATCCCGTTTTGGCTGCTCCCATTAACAGCAATGTTTACAAACTCAGCATTGGGGCAAGCCACCATACCAATACCATTTTCACCCGTGACGGTGAGGTGAGAAATCCCCAGCCCGTCCACCGTATTGCACAAGATGGTAAAATCATCGTCAAGGTTGGAATTAGCAATGACAACCGCGTCCTTATCCACACCAATAAGCCCAATGTTGTTCTTTATAGCTATAGGAACAAGCTCGTTGTAAGTTCCAGCGGCAATGTGAATGCCGGTACTAGGTTCAGCTGCCCGAATAGCCTCAAGAATAGTCTTAAAGGAGCTTGCCTCCGTCCCGTCCCCACTGGTGGTCACTGATGCGTCCACATAGAGGTTGTTCGAGTAGATAGGGGGGAGTCCGGAGGGGGTGTAAGTCAGTGAACCGCTGGCCGATCCCACAACACCCTCTGATTTCCCATCAGCAGTAAAAAACCGCACCCAGTTGCCCGCTCCGAAATCATTCAGCAGGCAGAATTGTCCCCATACCGCATTGGTACCCACATCCCCAGCATCTTGCCAGTTAAATGTAAATAAGAGAAGATCAAACCCATCATCAACAAACTCGGTCCACCGACAGTTACCTACACTGACCGCACCCTCAGCCGGCACGCCACTAATTGCACAAGCCCGGTAGGTCAGCGAGCCCTCCACTACTGGATTGGTCTGCAAAAGCGTGACACTGAAAGAGTCGTTAGTTGAGCTGGGGACCTTGGAGTCCAAAAAAGTAGCCGTTGTAGTCACGGTGTAGGTTTGAGCAAAAATAGCCGCTGGCGAAAATAGCCCTATCCCCCAGAGCAGGAGAATAGAGGAAAGGTAAGGAAATGCCACAACGTTCTTTCTTAGCATGAGCTGACCTCTTCTAGGAGTTTGCCAAAGAGGAAGCGGAAATTCCTTGGTCAATCACCAGGAAACTAGCTCGAAACCAACACATGTACAGGCTTCTGATATTACCGGCATACCCCTAATCGTACAGCCCTGAGAGGTCCAGGAGTTCTCCGCTACCAGAGAGGTCACCTTGGGTTTACCGCCCGGTAGTCCTTGATAAAGGCCTCCACATACTCAATGACCTTTTTCCGTACTCCTTCCTCTTTCTCCACTCCACCTGTTTCCCTACTACCCAGGTGCCATAACAACACCAGGGTCCTGGTCTCAGGGTCTTCCCGCTTCACCTCAATACTGACTGAATAGACCGGGTCTCCTTCAGGCTTCTGGGGCTTGACCTGCACATAGAGAGTTGGAACTTTTGGCGGCTGTGGCCAAAGAAAGGGACCTCCGGGCTGGTGTTGCCAGCCTTCCAGCAGTACCATACGGATTCCCGCCCGCAGGAGAAGAACTCCAACGTCTACCTCTATTTGGTGAGCCAGCAGACTTTCCGCTTGAGGATTTCCCTTTGGGGCACGAACATCAACCCGTATTTCTTCCAGGCCGCGAAGACTCTCTTTCTCAGCTTTCTCCTCCTGAGCGGTCAGCACTAAGATAAACGCGCAAAAGAAGAGGGAGAACATAAGAGATCCCTTGCACCAAACACCTATGCCCCTGAAGAAGTATTTGTTTTGGTAATCGTCCCACGATACTCTATCTCACAATCATTTAGTAAAGCAGGACAAGATCCAGAGAGTTCAATAGGAAGCCCACACTCTAGATTCTCTCTACGAAAGTTGCCCTTACACTCAGCGAATACGGTGGCTGTACAGCCAGGGAGGGGTTCCGCGCTTCCTTTTTCAGAGAAAAGCTCGAAATCTCCGTTTGGCTCTACTAAGCCGGATACGGTCAACGCGCCTTCGATATAGTCAGAAAGAAGCTCACTAATAGCACCTTGTTCCTCGCCAAAGAACATGTCGTCTTGTTGGGTGAATTGAAAAGTCCCCTGCACATCCAAGGGCGGGTCTATAAAACGACAATCTTCACTTATCAAGGACAAGCCAACAACCCATGTCCCTGCCACGTTGAATACGTCTGTAGGGGGCTCAGTTTTTCCCCCTGGGTAAGTCAGCGGTCCACTGGCCGATTCCCACAACACTCTCTGAGGTCCCATCGGCAGTGAAAAATCTCACCCAGTTGCCTGCCCCAAACTCGTTCAGTAAACAAAACTCTCCCCATACCGCATCGGTCCCTACATCTTCCTCATCTTGCCAGTTGAAGGTGAATAACAGTAGATTGTACCCTTTGTCCTCAAACTCAGTCCACTGGCAGTTCCCCACACTAACCGCGCCATCGGCTGGCTCTCCACTGATCGTGCAGTCCCGATAGGTACGCCCCCCCTCTTCTGTGGGATTGGTCTCCAGTAAGGTGACCTCGAAAGAATTGCTAGCTGAGCTGGGAACCTCCGAGTTCACAAAAGTAGCTGTGGTACTTATGCTGAGGGTCTCGGGGAAGTTGGCTGGCTGGGCGGAAGCAACCCTTGGTGAAAGTAGCCACACCGCACAAAGAAACAAAAGAACCAGAGCAGCAAGCTGCAGGCTTGTTGCCAGTCTTCCCCGCTCGGCCCAAAGGCTGCTGCTAGACCGTAAGCTACGGTGGCAAGCACTATGACAAACGTATGGAACTCCTACGACTTCCCTTCTTTGCATAAGACGATCCCTCCCTAATACCTTGTTTCTTGACCCCTATAACGCTGAAGACTGTCTAAGGCCCATCCTGCTCTATCCCCTCTACTTACCCTTCTCTATTCTCTGAAGCAGACTTTACCCCTTGTGCTCCACAGAGGTCAAGAGAAAAAGGGGCTCTTTCTCCCTTCGTTGGTATTCTCCTACCTTCCCCGCACGTGTACGCACCCAGGCTCGGAACCGCTGTGGATATTGTCAGAGCCCACAGCAGCATGTTCTCGGACCACTGGAGATTGACCACATGATCCCAAAGGCACGGGGCGGCACTGATGACGAAGACAACCTGTGGCTCGCCTGCCGGATGTGGATGATACCTCCAGCCAAGAGATTGCGGTCCCCGCGGCAGCGGGTGGTGCGTTTAAGTTGGTTAGCCGAGAAGCCAGACCTTATAATGTTTAGGTTCCTTCCTTGCTGGTCAGTTCAGGTACATGTTCCGCCTCATAGTGCTCAATCAGCACACCTAGGATCTCCATTAAGGAGGCTAAGGGATGGGCTTCATCTTCGCCTACTTCGTCAATCAGACCATCCAGTAGAGCCACAAGACGACGGTACTCAGTTTCGGTATGCGGCACGAACACGGTTAGTTTCCCGACATGGTCAGTAGATGGAAAGACCGTT
>CBDCRK010000035.1:0-65000 GCA_965220955.1 uncultured Binatia bacterium (SeqCode)
TCCCTTCCCACGCGGGCTTAACCCCTATTATTTGGGGTTAAAGATCTGGGACGATATCCGCCGACGCTATGATGATCCGACCCCTGAGGAGATTGAGAAGTACGGGAAACCGGACAAAAGCGGTCGCGACAAGCTCTTTGAGGTACGCGAGGCCGACCGTGATGTTTCTTTTCTGCGTCGCTTTCTCACCGAGGAACTAATGCGGGAGATGGACATGTTTCAGTACGAGCCCCGAGGCGAAGAGGTGGTCATTACTAAAGTGTCGGACCAGGATAGCTGGCGAGAAGTAAAGGAAACGCTACTCAAGAATGTCGGTATGGGTTCGATCCCGATGATCAAGATCGAAGACGCAGACTACGGGCAAAACCGTTCACTTTACCTTAAGCATGCCCATGACAGCCGTGACTTACAACTCGCATACGCGGAGAAAACCCTGGCCCACCTTCATAAACTCTGGGGACGAGAGGTAACTTTGGAAACCGCGGTCAACGGCAAGAAGGTACTTCTCCTGTATAGCGACAAGGGTTTTTCCACCAAACCTCTTAAATAGGCGCTCAGCAGCTAAGATCTCAGGCATTAGGGCACGCTCATAGCCATTGACCTATGATCATAGCGCCCGCGCAGATGAACTCCCTCTCTCAGCTGAGACGGAGCGTAGATTTCCATGCCGCAATCATCGAGGCCTACTGCTGTTCTACTTCCTTTTCTCATCCGTGAGGCATGACCCAAAGACCTCAGGCCCATTCTGCGACTCTCCTGTTTCCTGGACTCGATTAACTTGCCGACTGAGGAACGAGAGCTGGTCCGTTTCCTCAGGCGTTCTACCTTCTCCTTTCGAGGCACAGTAACTCATCCCCGAGACCGAATATACCTCTTTCTGTTAGAAGAACGGGCAACTGAACGCATTGTTGGCACCTCTCTCATCCTTGCCAAGCATGGGACCCCCGAGTTTCCCCACTACTATCTTGAGATGGCTACCGACGAGCGTTACTCCAAAACCCTCAAGCGGTTGCTCCGCCATACCTATCTCACCTTACACCATTCCATGGATGGTCCTACCGAAGTGGTCGGGCTGATTGTAGATTCTGCGCACCGTAACCACCCTGCTAAAGTAGGCAAGCAATTCTCCTTTGTCCGTTTCCTATATATGGCCATGTACCGCGACCGTTTTGAGGACACGATCATTGCCGAGATGATGCCTCAACTAACAGATGACAGAGAAATCCCTTTCGGGGAGTGCTACGGTAAGCGAGTAACCGGCCTGAGTTTCCGCGAAGCGGACAAGCTCAGCATAAAAGACAAAGAGTTTATCGACGCCCTTTTCCCTCCTGTTCCCCTCTATACCTGCATGCTTCCACCTGAAGTGCAGTCGTCGATTGGCTAGGTTAGGCCTGAAACTGAGGGAGTAGTCCATTTGCTGAAAAAGAGTGGCCTACGCTTTGAGGGAGAGGCCGATTTTTTCCCCACAGCAGACTTATATCTTTTTACCTATGGGCGGATTGAGGCTCAGCGTTTCCGCTTGCGTCGGGGCTTGCCACCGTATGAAAGGGTTTACGGCTTTCGTTCAGAAATGGCGGCCCTGCAGGAGCTGCAGCAGATTGTTGGAGATCAAGAGATTCTTTCCCTTGAGCTTAGTAACGAAGCCTACTATCACGGGGACACAGCGCTATGCTCCTTTGGTGCGAATAGGCAATCCCTTCTGGCTTATTTTAATGCACTTACTATACCTTCGGCCGAGCGACTCATACCAGGATGCAATTGATAGAGTAAGAAAGATAGAAAAGGGCTGATGCAAACAGTCAGCAGGAGGTAGAGGAGGGGCAGAGAGACAAAGGCGGTCGAGCACTTGGGGGTCGAAGAGATTGATGCCCGCCTCAACCAGCTCAGCGAGGCCTGGGGTATGGGGCGTTGGTGGGTGATCGGCTGTGAGCTGGTTGAGGCGAAAGCCGCCGCTGAGATTGCCCAGGAGTTGGGGTTGGCGCGGCAGACACTCCATAATGTGGTGGCGGCTTATAATCGGGGAGGAGCCGCAGCCATCGAAACGCCGGGCAAAGGACAACGCCAGCGGGCCTACTTGAGTCTGCAGCGCGAGCAGGCGGGGGTCGATAAGTTCATCAAGCACAGTGCCAAAGGAGAGGTGAGTAGGGGGTTGCAGATCCGCCCGGCTTTGGGGAAAGCGGTTGGCCACAAGGTAGCCAAGACTCCTCTGTATCGAGTCCTCAAGCGCCAACAGTGGCGCAAAGTGGCCCCGCATCCCTATCATCCTCAGAGTAGCCCAGAGGAGCAAGGGGCCTTTAAAAAAACTTCCCTGACCAAGTTCAGGCCGTCCCCCAGGGTCGTGATCCGCACGATGGCCGCCCGGTGGTGATCTTGGCCGAAGATGAGGGAGGCTTTGGGCGTATAGATCATCCGCGCCGGTGCTGGGCACCCAAGCCGTTGCGACCCCGTGTGCCACGGCAGGGTGTGCGCGAGTTGGTGTATGGGTTTGCCGCTGTGAGGGCTCGGTTGGGGCGATTGAGGGCGTTAATCTTGCCCACAGCTAACACTGAGAGGATGAGCTTGTTTTTAGCCCACCTTGCCCAGCCATTCCGCGACTATTTCATCGTGCTGCTGCTCCATGGTGCGGGGTGGCAGCGGGCCAAGGCTCTGGTCGTATCGGAGAACATTGGCTTACTGCCCTAGCCCGCCCGCAGTCCCGAACTCAACCCGGCTGAGCACCTCTGGGAAGAGGTAGGCGAAAAGGGGCTGCCCCCTAGGTCCTTCGGTTCCCTCCCCCCGTTGGAGAAAACCTTGGGCAAAGCACTCAAGGAGCTGGCCGCCGATGCTGAGCCGGTGCGTTCTCTGACCCACTTCCCCTATATGAGAGTTGCTTTTTCAAACGTAACTCGGTATAAAAACCGCACTCAAGGATCGTTTAATTCTCTTAAGCCCGGCAGATGCGGCTCTCTATGCTGCTAATTCCTTTCCTCTGGCGTGTGATGGATAATACTTACTCTTTATGCCAACAGGCGTAAGTGAGACTCTGCTGTCCCAGGTGCGGGAGAGAGGCGTGGAGCCAGTGTTAGTTGACGTGTCCGAGTTCCTGGCCAAAGGTGGGGGCTCGGTCAAGTGTATGATCTGCGACCTGGGGTGGGAAAGCAAGGAAGGGTTGACTCCTGAAGAAAAAGCCTTTCGCCAAGAGAGGGATTACAAAAACCTGTTCCCGGAACAGGGGTAGGGGGCAGCCCCATGGGGGGTTGCCTATTGCTGAGTAGCCACGCAGGACTAGCCTTATAACTGCGGCCTCACCTCTGTAGCAAACCGGTCTACACCAGCACGAAATGTAGCTACATCAGAGTAGCGACCAAGACCCAGAACATAGTAGCTGGCTCCTGCCTCGCGATAGGCAGAGATGCGGTCGATCATGCTTGCCGGACTGCCCTCACGGATCATACCACCAACAATAAGCTCCGGCACTGCCCGTTTTCTTTTTTCCGCCTCTTCTTGGAGATAGGCCCTAACCTGGGAGAGATCCTCCGGCTTAAGACCAATAGGATAGTACCCATCGCCAAACCGCAGTGTCCGTTCTAAAGCCTTGGGTCCGCTACCACCAATCCAGATCGGCGGCCGTTTAGGTCGCGGGGCGAAAACAAAGGGATCGAAACGTACGTGTTTACCCTCATAACCAGTGACATCATGGGCAAAGAGAGTATGCAATACGTTCAGTGTTTCATCGGTGAGTACTCCGCGTAGCTTAGGGTTTACTCCCAGAGCCTCAAACTCTGATCTTAGCCATCCCACTCCCGTCCCTAGAATCAATCTTTCACCAGATAGCTCCTGGATGGTTGCCACCTGCTTGGCAGTGAGCACCGCCGGACGATAAGGCAGAACCAGAACCGAGATCCCCAGGCGGATACGATGGGTAACCCCAGCCATATAAGCAATGGTGGCAAGTGGATCAAGGTAGCGGCCACCTGAGCCTTCAGTTTGATCTGGTGGAATAGCCAGGTGGTCAACAACAAAAGCGGCATCGAATCCCGCCTCTTCCACTGTCTTAGCACAAGCAGTGAGTATCTCTCGAGTCGACTGCGGACCCATGTTGCGAATAACAACACCAAACTTCATCTTATTCTTCCTCCTATGAGAGCCGCCTAGACAGAGCTTTTGTTAGTCCAGCCTGCTAGAAAGAGTGCAAATCCTAATCTTTACGGTACCCTCTTATGCCAGGGTGTAGCATCCTCCTATGTCAGAGTACTGTAACCTTTCCCTAGACAGGCACTCCATGACTGAGCCAAGGAGATCAACAATTTTCGCTTGACAGTAATACTGCCTTCGGTCTACTGTCCGCCTAAAGAGAGCAGAAATAACTAATTATAACACCCAAGCCCAGTTTTAGAAGTAGGAGTGACCATTATGAGTGTTATTGACGAAGCCATCAAGGCCAACGAGAGCTATGTCCAGAATTTTGCCCTGGGGGACCTTCCTATGCCACCAGCTGACAAACTGGCAGTCATTGCCTGTATGGACGCCAGGCTGACGATAGAGCAAATGCTAAACCTCAAAACCGGCGATGCTCACATTATTCGTAATGCTGGGGGTATTGTCACCGAAGATGCCCTGAGATCGCTTATTATTTCTCATCACCTCCTAGATACACAAGAGTTCATGATTATTAATCACACGGAATGCGGGATGCTAACTTTTAAAGATGAGGAGCTTCGGGCCAAACTGCAAGAGCAGACGGGAACGGCAACCGTAGCGCCGGTTCACTTCCACACTTTCAGTAACCTGGAAGAGAATGTCCGCCAGCAGATCCAGAAAGTCAAGTCGCATCCTTGGATTCCCAAACATATTTCCGTTAGGGGGTTCATTTACGAGGTAAAAACCGGCAAGTTGAATGAGGTTCTTGCCTGAAGGCTAGTGCTCTTAGAGGCTACCTCATTGAGAAGAAAACCGCCAGTGATGGGGTACCACAAAGCTCCCTTGGCTTTTCATTGCACAAACAAATCCCGATACCACCACAGCGACCCTAAGAGAGTGTCTGAAAATTCAGTTTTCCCGGGTCAGGAGGCGGAGCATGCAATGGACACTGGCAGCGTAGACCATAGTTTGACTGGAGAGCACCTGAAGTTCGCAATCCCGGGCCAGCCGCCGATAGCGACCCAGCCCCCAGAAGGTGCGTTGCACCACCCAGCGGCGGGGCAACACCATGAACCCCTTGGTCCCCTCGGGCCGCCTCACAACCTCTAAGCGCCAGCCCAACTCCTTCTTGACCCAGGCGGTAATCCCCGGATAGGCCCCGTCAGCAATGGAGGCAGTGTGCACGAGCCCTATCCGCAACAACCCCAAGGTGTCCACGACGATGGGGCGCTTGCGCCCGGACACCTGTTTGTGGACATCCACGTCCCCCTGCTCGCCGCCCTCGGAGATCTTCACACTTAGTAGGAGTACACGGTGCGCCAGGGCGGGAAGTCATGGGGCAACAGGCGTAGCCACTGCGCAGCAGGGAGAAGATCCCATGGACGATCTCGCACCCGGGCCCTTTGCGTCGGTGCCCGCTCCGACTGAGGCGCTGCGGGAAGAGTGCCTCGATCAGCGCCCATGGATTATCATCAAGGTCGCTGGGGTAGGCGCGCCGCTGGAGAATGTAGCTTTGTGTTTCTATACAACGAGTCTACCCCAGCAGCCTCGTTTACCGCTAAAGCTCTCGTTCACTAGGCTGACTCCCCATTTTTAGACACTTTCTTAGACGGTTAGCTCCAGCACAGCGCTAATCAGCAAGTAACCCATATGAGTCTGAATAACCTCCGCTGGATAAGGTAAGGTTAGTTAGGTAACCCAACCCATACAAGAAGAGAAAAATGCACTCTGAGAGCGGAACGTAGAGCACATAGAGAAATACCAGCCACGCCCAGCGGCGCAGACCAATCAGGCCATACGTACCTACAGCATATAGCACCAGGTGAAAGAAGGTCGCCAGCAAGGCTTCAAGGCCGAAGAACCGGTAGCCAAACAATACCCGTTCCACGCTCGAGTACCGTATCATCAGGAAGCCAAAGAGGAGTGTACCACGGCCGCTGGGCTTGATAATGGACCACAAATCTTAATCACACCCAAAAGGAGAACCAAGGTGAGCGCCCCGAAAATAATACCGGCACGGTAAGCGTGGTAGTCAAATGCTGGGGTGGATGAAAGCCGCCCTTCCAGTCGGTCTGAGTCCCCGAACTGCCCTGCTCCGCCGCTTCCTTGGTCTCTCTCTGGATCCGACTGTTCCATCTAGATTAAGACTTTTACTACCAGAGACGGGGCTTGAACTCATACCGCGCAAAAGCCGACACTGTAGCAAAAGTTACAGGGGTTTCTACCCAGCACGTGCGTAGTGTAAGGATTCAGTGGTTTGCTGGCGGCCCCAGGCGCGCGCTTCGCGCAGCATGTCCAGGGCAATACGCGCTGCCAAGCGGGCCTGGCCCCGTAGCCGGTAGATGCTCTTCTGCATCTTGCGGTGGCGCCGATTGCCGCGCTCCACGGCGTTGGAGGTGCTCGGCAACAACTTGTCGTCCAGGAACGTCAGCGCTTTTTCCAGGGCGGGCGAGAAGAGCTTTTGCAAGGTCTGGCCCACCCACTGGAAGCGTTTGACCCGGACCCGCAGCTGGGCCAGTTTACCCAGCGCGGTCTCGGTGCGGCACCGCCGGTCAAAGAGCTTGTACCCCTCCTCCATGATCTCGCGCAGCTTGCGTAAATGCGGCAGAGCCCGGGTGAGGCGCAGCAAAGTCTTGCGTTCGCTCGCGCTCAAGCGCCGCTTAATAAACAGATGGCGGTGCCGGAAGAGATCGCCGATCTTCTCCTGGACCCGCTTGAGCTGGGGCTTGCTGGTGGCCAGCCGCTGGCGCTGCGCTGCCACCGCCTTCAGGACCGCTTTGACCAAGTCTGCGACAACGTGAAATTGGCAGATTTGGTGCAGGACATCGGCGCCGAACACCTCCCGCAGCCGCTGCGGGTATAACGCCGAGCCGTCGGTCGTCAACCCCGCCACTGTCAAGCCCCGCTCATCGAGTGCCGCCAGCGTCACGCCCACACTGAGGATGCCAATCAATTCAGCGCTCATTTCATCTCCTCATCTTCTCACTCTGCCACGGCAATGGACATCAATACGTCCTTTATTCTTCTGCGGATGTCTTAATCTGACTTTATGCCGGAGACGGGACTTGAACCCGTACGGGGCTAAAGCCCCACAGGATTTTAAGTCCTGTGTGTCTGCCAATTCCACCACTCCGGCCCATAAGGGATGGATAGTCGAGGTCATAAAGAATCTTACCAGCAAGACCGCCTTCTCGGCAAGCCTCATCCGAGAAGGAAAAACCTGACAAAACTTTCAGGATTTTCCTGATTTTTTTAGCTTCACATTAGGGTGTAAGTGACATGCAGCATTACCAACAAATGAAAGGGGTTAGTCATGTTGTATAGGATAAGAGAGGTTTTACTAAATCTTATTCAACAAAATTTTCACAGTGTCAGTGTGGCCTTTTGCTGCCGACAACCTTAAGGCTGTCATAGGGAGGTGTCCACCCTTTCCTTTGACATTCACATCCGCCCCTTTGTTTATCAAGGCTTGTACAATGTCAGTGTGGCCTTCTAGGGTCACATACATCAGAGGTGTCCAGCCACCTTCATCTTGTACGTTTACATTGACGCCGGTGTACAGCAGAGCTTTCACCCTAGCCGTCTGTCCATTACTCGCTGCATTCCTCAAGGCATTTGCGAGGTATAAGCTTATTTGCGGTTTTCCGTCACACCCCGCTAGGAGAACCAGTAAGGAAAACAGTAAACCTACAACCTTTGTGGATAACATTGTTTCCTCCTTTCTCTTTCTGTGAAAGACTATTCTCACAAGTTGTCTTGCCCTAAAAATGGGGAGAATTCCTTGTTTCATCGCCGCCCTCTCAGATCATCTGCTTGGTTACGGGCGATACGAGAGAAGCAGGTGAAGAATTATCTCTCCCGAAGAAATCGCCTAACGAAGAGAAAAGAGGGTCTGCCTTTTCTCTTGACCTCTGCCAAGCACAAGAGGTAGAGTCTACCTCAGAGGACAGTGAGGAGTAAAAATCGGCACGAAAACCCTTTTTCTCCCCCTATCACTTTGGTGAAAATTTCCTCTGCCAAAGAAAACAAGAGCGCTTTGAACTCACCCTGGAGGTAGTCAAGATACCTGACCCGAGCAGGCCTACTTATCTTGTCAAGGGGCAGGCCAGCGGGTGAACAGATGGTAGGGACTTGCGTCTATATAGCATAGAGTCGTAAAACATGTGGGTTACCTGGCAAACAGACCCTAGAGAGGACAAAGATTATGCAGCAGAGCTTTATTTCCCGCTATCAGCTTGTGGCCATAGTCTTGGTGGCCATGGCCTTTGGCAGACTGCTGGGGGTAAGTCCTACCCTCTTTGCGTTCGACATCTTTGGTTCGAGTAAGACCCAGGAGACCGCCTCTACCCCATCCTCCAGCAACGCGCTTCCCTCGTTTGTTGAGACCGCGAAAAACGCCAAACCAGCGGTTGTCAACATCTCTACTACCCAGAAAGTGCAGGCTCGGCGCAGACCTCGCCTTGGTCCGATGCCTGGTCCCTTCGGCGGTGAAGATCCATTTGAGGAGTTTTTCCGCCGCTTTTTTGGTGAACGGCCGCCTTCTGCACGTAGCCTTGGCTCTGGATTCATCATCAGCGAGGAAGGGTATATTGTCACCAACAACCATGTCATTGAGGGCGCGGAAACCATTACCGTACGTCTCGGCGACCAGGGCGAGTACGAGGCAGAGATGATTGGTACTGATGACAGAACCGATATTGCACTCATCAAGATCGATCCGGAAAAGCCTCTGGCTGCTGTCACGCTGGGAAACTCCTCCGACCTAAATGTGGGGGATTGGGTGATAGCTATTGGTAACCCTTTTGGTCTGGAACAAACAGTTACCGCCGGGATTGTAAGTGCCAAGGGTAGGGTGATCGGTTCTGGTCCCTATGACGACTACATTCAGACCGATGCCTCAATCAACCCGGGGAATTCTGGCGGTCCGCTCTTAAACCTTAAGGGTGAGGTTGTGGGCATCAATACTGCCATTTTCAGCCGCACTGGAGGGAACATTGGTATTGGCTTTGCCATTCCCATTGACATGGCCAGGAATATTATTGATCAACTTAGAGCCACGGGGAAAGTTACACGCGGCTGGCTGGGAGTGGCCATCCAACAGGTGACCCCGGAGTTGGCTGAGTCGTTTGGCCTGGAGGAACCCAGAGGAGCTCTGGTGGCGGAGGTCACTACAGGGGGACCTGCAGAGAAGATCGGTATTGAACGCGGGGATGTCATTGTGGAGTTCAATGGGAAAGAGGTGAAGGACCAGCATGAGCTTCCAGGTATGGTAGCAAATACCGGGGTAGGAACAACAGCACAGGTTAAAGTTCTGCGCGAAGGTAAAGAAAAGAGCTTTTCTGTACCGCTCGGTGAGCTGCCAGCCCAGATAGCTCGGGCAGAAACAGGAGAAGAAGGAGACGAAAGTTGGGGGCTTACGGTGGCGGACATTACCCCGGAGATATCCCGTCGCTTTCAGCTTGAAAGCGAAAGAGGGGTGGTGATCACTGATGTGACACCGGAAAGTCCGGCAGGTGAGGGAGGCCTCCGACCTGGAGACATAATTGAAGAGGCAAACCGGCAGACTGTGAAGTCGGTACGCGATTTCACTAAAGCGGTCGAGGAGGCTGAGGGGAAAGAGACCCTCCTCTTGCTTGCCCGCCGGGGAACATTCAGCTTTTTTTTAGCGCTAAAAAAAGCTGGATAGCATACCAGCTTTGGGGCAAAGCTCTTGTTTCAGCATAGGGGTAGGGGTCGAGGGCTCGACCTGGTTGATTTTTACTTCTTCCAAGCCCAGACCTCTTCTTTCTTGTACTTCTGTTGGGCCCGCTGTCTGACGATTTGCTTAAATCAGGTACTAGCCATCAACCCTACAGTAAAAACAAAGGGATATCAGGACCCTCTTAGCTGATTGCTGACGGCTGAACGTTTCTAACTGGCTTTAAGGAGGTTGTTCTTCTCTCGCAGCTCTCGCTCGATCACTTCCAGGCAGCTGGCAATATAAATGCCTCTATGGCTTGGTCGTCCTTGATTCTCCACCACCAATTTTCCGCCATATAACGAAAGAGTGGAGGAAAACGGAAATGGGTCTCAACCAGCTCTTCGAGTGCATCCCCTAACAGCTCCATACGCGCACGGACTGCCACCGCAGGGTCAGCAGGTACTGTAGCGCTCGGCCCCCCCATTCCCTCAATAAAGTCTCGGACCTTGGTCTCGAGGAATTCTTTCACTCGTCGGTCTACCTCCACTGCCTCGCCGAAGTAAGTTTTGAGGCCTTCCACATTCCCTAGGTACGTTTCACAGAATACCTTCTTACCACCTGCCTCAACTGCTACCTGGCAACGGTGATAGAGGACCACCTCATCTTCGTACTGGTCAAGCATTGCTAGGGAGATAGAGTCAACATTATAGATAGAGCAAATAGCCTTTTACCCTCGCCCCAGGGTCAGAGACGATATAAGGATAACCGGCGTTGGGAATGATTCGTTCATACCCGGCAGCTCTGCTTCTCTACGGCGAAAGCGCCGCCCAGTGAGCGAGTATAGATACTCCTCACTCATAAGCGTGCCATAGACAAAGAGATTCACAACCCTTTCCATACTGCTTTTTCCCCCGGTATTATAGCAGACAGGGTCAGACTCATCTATGTCACCTAACGTAGCCCCCTGCTTTGATATGCAAAGAACCGGTGATATAGCAAAAAATGTCGCCAACATAGAAAGCAAATTTACCGCCGATTCAGGTAGTATATGTTTGAGACAGGTGAACGCTTGCACAGTGATCAGCAGCCAGCCGACATCCGCATTGGCAGCGACAATACCCTACACTGTGTAGGAGGTTGGACGCTGCAGCAGGTAACGAGTCTAGAGCAACGACTGGCCGAGTTTCCTTGGCCGGATAGGGCTGAACTGGTGTGGGATACAAGCGCCATCCGGGTAATGGACACAGCGGGAGCCTGGTTACTGAAGCGCACCCTGAAAACACTTGAGCAAAATGATCGGCGCGTGGTGTTGCGGGACCTGCACCCTGAGTTTGTGCAACTCATGAAAATGGTCTCTATAGATAGCGAGGTAGAGGCGGAGGAGGCTGTACTACCACCGGTCAGGTTCCGCAAGCCCGGTTGGCTGGAGGAAATTGGCCGTTTAGTCTGGGATGGTTTATTTCAGGGATTGGGGTTTCTCTCTTTCATCGGCGAGAGCTTTGTTATATTCCTGCGTGTGGCCACTCACCCTTCTCGTATCCGCTGGCACGCCCTGCTTTACCACCTGCAGGCAGGCGGTTTCAATGCCTTGCCCATCACCGGTTTACTCGCTTTTCTGATGGGTATTGTGATTGCCTACCAAGCTGCTGTACAGCTGCGACCCTTTGGGGCCAACATCTTCATTGTGGACCTGGTTGGGATCTCCATGCTACGCGAAATTGCTCCGCTGGTTACCGCTGTTGTTGTTGCTGGCCGCTCGGGTTCGGCCTATACCGCACAGATCGGCACTATGAAGATCACCGAGGAAGTAGATGCCCTGCGTACGCTGGGGATTGCGCCTATGGAGCTGCTAGTATTGCCTAAGGTGCTGGCCCTGGTCATAGCCCTTCCCTTGCTGACTGTATTCGCTGATGCCTTGGGCGTGCTTGGTGGCATGGTGATCGCCTATAGCCAGTTGGGGGTTAGCTTTAGCGAGTTTGCAGACCGCTTTGACTATGCTGTCTCTCTGACCAACTACCTGATCGGGGTGGGCAAAGCGCCAGTATTCGCCGGTATTATTGCCCTGGTTGGCTGCTATCAGGGCTTTCAGGTCAGCGGTGGCGCCGATAGCGTAGGCCTCCACACCACAATTAGCGTAGTGCAAGGCATCTTTCTGGTCATTGTGTCTGACGCCCTTTTTTCCGTCCTGTTCAGTTGGCTGGGTCTATAAAATATGCTTACTACTACATTCCCATCCGGCCCACCCGTGATCGAGATCAATCACCTGTACACTCACTTTGGTAGCACAGTGGTACATAATGATGTCAGCCTAACGGTACGCCGGGGGGAAATATTTGCCCTGGTCGGTGGCAGTGGTAGCGGTAAGTCGGTTCTATTGCGTGAGATCATCCTGCTGCAGAAACCGGTATCAGGATCCATCCGAGTGTTTGGGCAGGACATTACCGGGGTAAATGAGGCTGAGGCATTCGCCCTACGCCGTCGCTGGGGGGTATTGTTCCAGCACGGCGCTTTGTTTAGCTCGCTAACGGTAGCCGAAAATGTTGCCGTCCCACTGCGCGAGCATACCCGGCTCGGCAACGTCCTGATTAGGGAAATCGCTACTATCAAGATCGCGTTGGCTGGACTACCTTCTGATAGCGCATCGAAGTACCCAAATGAACTCAGTGGCGGTATGCTTAAGCGTGCCGCCCTGGCACGCGCCATCGCTCTGGATCCCGAATTATTGTTTCTGGACGAACCTACGGCTGGCCTGGACCCAGAGAGTGCCAATGGGCTGGACGAGCTTATCCAGCGCCTGAAGGATTTGCTTGGTTTGACTATTGTGATGGTAACCCATGATCTTGATTCACTGTGGCGGGTAGCGGATCAGGTTGCCGTGCTGGGCGAGGGGAAGATCCTAAGCACCGGTACTATGGAAGAGCTTTCCCGCTCGGACAACCCTTTGATCCGTGAGTATTTCTACGGGCCGCGTGGTCGCGCGGCCCAGGAGCAAGCATGGAACCGAAGGTAAGCTATACACTCGTTGGGCTGTTTGTCATCCTACTCGGAGGGGCGTTGCTCGGCGCTATGCTGTGGCTGAGCCAGGGTGACTACCACACGGTCTATGACCTCTACTATGCCTATATGCGAGAGTCTGTATCCGGATTGAGCGTCAACGCATTGGTGAAATATCGAGGGGTGGACGTAGGCCAGGTCAAGGAAATTGTGCTCAACCCGAAAAATCCTGAGGAGGTGCGGCTAGCCTTGGAAATTGCCCGTGGCACGCCGCTCAAGGAAGACACCGTAGCTATCCTTTCCGTCCAGGGGCTGACCGGCTTTGCTTTTGTTAACCTAACCGGTGGTAGCCGTGAGTCACCCTTATTACAAACCAAGCCAGGGGAACCCTATCCGGTGATTAAAACCGGCCCGTCTCTATTTGTCCGCCTCGATGAAGCGATTTCGAGTTTACTGACCAATCTGAATCGTCTTACCGAAGATGTTCATGTCCTGATGGACATAGAAAATCGCGCTGCCCTCAAGCAAATTCTTGGTGATATGGCTAATCTCACACATACCTTGGCAACACGCAGCGATCTTCTGGATCGAGGGATTACTAGTGCGGTGCAAACCCTGGAGAACATTGCTAAGGTTAGCACGCAAATCAGCACGCAAATGCCAACCATTTTGGAGCATTTAGGTCGTAGCGCCAACGTCATGCAGGGCATGGCCCAAAACGTTGCCCATACTAGCAAGGAAGTGGGTGCTATGTTAAGCGACAACCGACAGAACATTGAGCGCTTTACCCGCCAAGCTTTAACCGAGACAAATCTATTGGTTAGTGAACTAAGACAATTAACTGTTAGCCTGCAGCGGCTTGTCCGGCAATTAGAACAAGAGCCAAACTCATTGATCTTTGGCAAGCAACCCTTATCTCCTGGGCCAGGCGAATGAGAAGTCGGCGAAACAGGCTGAGCCGTATTGCGTGGACGGCTATCCCCTTCCTACCGGCGGTAATACTAACCGCCTGTAGCCTCTTGCCAGCGAGTAAAAATACACCGCTGCACACGTACCTGCTGGGTTTGAACACCTCCCCCATGACCCCTCCTGTTGCTTCTGGCGGAACAGACACATTGCTTGTCAATCTACCCCGAGCACAAGCAGGCTTTGACACGTCACGCATAGCCTACCTGTTACGTCCCCATGCAGTCAATTATTATGCCAACAACCAGTGGGCTGACACCCCACCACGCATGCTAGCCCCGCTATTGGTGCAAGCTATGGAGAAAACAGGCTGCTGGCGTGTTACAGTACAGATGCCAGCCGCAGTGCATGGCGACTACCGGCTGGACACGGAAATTCTTCATTTGCAGCAAGAATTTCTCTCACAACCCAGCCGTGTACGTCTGACACTGCGAGTGCAACTTGTAGAACTGCGCGGGCAAAGTGTTATCGCCGCTCGACGATTTGAGATACTCGAAGATGTCCCGAGCGAAGACGCTTATGGAGGCGTTATTGCTGCCAACCGGGCCGTGGTCAGGCTGCTCGAGCAAGTGGCAGACTGGGTAACTGTCCAGAGGAGCAATAATACCCACCCCTGCCAATAAAATTTCTGATGAGAAACAAAACTAAAATCAAATTGATAGCAGACCTGATACGGCTAGGGCTTTCCCCTTCTCACCTTCTCAGATTCTTCCGCCATCTGCCGAATTTTGCCAAACTCTACTGGCGTCTTTTCTGGGATCCCGATACGCCCCTACGAGCCAAAACAATCATCGTTGTAGCAACCGTCTACTTTATCTCTCCTCTGGACCTCATCCCTAATCTTGTTTATCCCTTCTTAGGCACTATTGATGACTTGGTGATTGCCTGGACGGCACTGAGAGGCTTCATTTACCTCTGCCCGCCCAACGTGGTACAAGAACACGTAAAACGAATTGACGCAGAAAATAGGGTAAAGGAGGAAGTATGAGCACGCGGCCAACCATCATGGGGAAAAAGGGGATAGTCACTAGTGAGCACTACCTCTCGGCCATGGCTGGCATGAGAATCCTGCAGGCTGGAGGTAATGCTACGGACGCGGCGGTGGCCGCGGTGCTGGCCGAGGGAGTACTTAATCCCCACCTGCACACATTTGGCGGAGAGATCTCAGCGTTAGTCTACACTACCAAGGGAAAGAAGGTTTTCTCTATCAATGGAAACACCAGGGCTCCTCAAGCGGCAACGATTGACTGGTTCAAGAGCCAGGGAATCGACCTCATCCCGTTTAACGAACTTCTGGCCGCTGGCCCTCCAGCAGCTTGCGATGCCCTTATTGCCATGCTGGGACGCTTTGGTACCCTGAATTTTGCCCAGGTGGTAGAGCCGGCACTGGAGCTAGCCGAAGACGGGTTTCCCCTGCACCGGGCGTTGCGCGGACCATCTCCAATGTACCTGTTGGCCGACTTTTCCATTGCTGGCAATGCCGAAAAATTTCGCCAAGAGTGGCCTTCTTCAGGCAAAGTTTACCTTCCCAATGGACACATCCCTGAGGTGGGAGACGTAATTAAAAACCCGGACCTCGCCCACACTTTTCGCTTTCTTAGTGATACGGAGAAAAAAAATCTTGCGCGCGGGCGGTCTCACGCCTTGCAGGCAGCAAGGGATGCTTTTTATCGCGGAGAGATTGCTGACACCATTGTGCAGTTCTGTCAGGCCAACGGCGGTCTACTGACCAAAGAGGATCTTGTTGCCTTTCATGCGAAAATCGAGGAGCCAGTCTCACTCAACTACCGCGGCTATGAGGTTTTTAAATGTGGACCGTGGAGCCAGGGCCCGGTATTCCTACAGCAGCTTGCCCTTCTTGAAGGGTTTGACCTCGCTCACATGGACCACAACAGCGCCGACTATGTCCACACCATTGCCGAGGCAACCAAGCTCGCGTTTGCTGATCGTGAGCAGTATTACGGTGACCCAGAGTTCGTTGAGGTTCCGCTCGCAAGACTCCTGTCCAAAGCGTATGCTGACATCCGTCGGCCGCTGATCGACACGAACAAAGCCTCGATGGAGCAGCGACCAGGAGACCCTCATACCAATGCCGCGCTGCTATCAGGGCAGGATATCTTTGCCGCCAGATCCTGGGGCAGAGGTACGGTCTATGTCGCCGTTGTGGACAGCGAGCGTAATATGGTCTCGGCTACGCCGAGCGGGGCGTGGATTCCTTCCTCACCGGTGGTAGAGGGACTAGGATTTCCGTTGGGCACGCGGGTACAGACCTTCTATCTTGACCCCCGACATCCCAACGCCCTGGTGCCGGGGAAACGGCCTCGTACCACTCTGACCCCCACACTGGTCCTGCGAGACGGCGCACCCTATATGGTCTTTGGTACCCCGGGCGGAGACCAGCAGGATCAATGGACGTTGCAGTTCTTCTTAAACGTAGTCGAGTTTGGTCTAGAGATACAGGACGCCATCGAAGCTCCACGTTTCTCCTCTGCCCATTTCCCTAGCAGCTTTTATCCCCATGGGGCTTTTCCCGGTGTGTTGCGGGTAGAGGGAAGAATTCCGGAAGAGGTGAGTAAGACGTTGCAGACAAAGGGGCACAAGGTTGAGGTCAGAGATGATTGGACTGAAGGAGATGTGCTGGCAATCCGGGTGGACCTTGATCGTGGGGTACTCTTTGGCGGTGCTGACACACGTGGGGAGCAGGGTAAGCGCATGCCATCATACGCCATTGGGTGGTAAACCCCAGAACTGAACCTAAAGGCTTGCAGAAGCCGCAAGCCTGGGAAATTTCCTTTAGATTAGGGTATAATTCGGGAGGCCTTGCTGGAATCCCTAGAGGTTCTTCCTGAGGGCGGCCAGGACTGAGATGATATGAAACTGTTGCGGTATCTCCCACGCTTCCAAAAGGCTTATCGAGCGTTTGATACACTGCAATCGCGAGAAAGCTGGTCACGTGTTGATATCGAAGCGTTCCAACTAGACTGTCTAAACAGGGTTTGGCAGCATGCGACCTCCTGTGTCCCCTATTACCGTTAGGACTTACGCAAAATGTTCCTATCGCCGCTTTAAGTTACTTCTCTGGAAATCCCAGCTATTTTTTAACCCACGTTCAACGGGATTCTGAGGGGAGCTAGAAGCTCAACCGTGAACGTCCGGCCTGACGCCAGAGTCTGACGCGACTCCAGCCTAAAAGCCATCCCATCAAAAGAACCCCAGCTCCGGCCAAGAACCAGTGTAGACGCCGGTCCTGCAGGAACTCGGCGCGTTCCTCCTGCAACTGTTGCAGAAGTTGAGCCTGGGTGCCAGCCTCGTTCTCAGCCTGTGCTTTAGCCGCCCCTAAACGAGCGTTCTCCTGCTGCAGTTGGGCCAGCTCCTGAGCCTGCTCTTGGACTTTTTCTTCTAATACCTTGAGACGGTGTTCTGCCGGGGTCTGTTCCGTCATATAGGCCTTAAGAACGTATCCCTGTTGACCATCCTCAAGCGAAACCAGATAAAAATCTTCTTCCTCCTGGATGAAGTTGACCTCATGACCAGTCTGTAGAATATCAATGATCCTATGCTCCAGGCTGGGTCCGGTCCGCAGCATAAGCTCGCGATAACCGTTCACATAAAGGCTCTTAGCCTGGCAGAAGATCGGAATAGAGAAAGACAAGAGAAAGACAAACAAGGAAAAAGATTTTCTCATAGGCAACCTCCCCCTCCCCTTACTTCCCATCCAGAAATAGTCCAGGCGCAATCCCATGGCACCCATCTTCTAAAAATCCATCTCCTTGACATCTCTTGCTACTCGCAATGGCGCAGCAGTGGCTGCCTGCACCTCCTCCACCGTCACCCCTGGGGCAACCTCCTTCAGCACAAAACCCTCTCGATCGACCTGGATTAAGGCCAGGTTAGTCAGCACCCATGAGACACAACGGGGGGCGGTCAGAGGATAGGTGCACCGGCACACCAGCTTAGGCTCTCCCTCTTTTGTGGTGTGATACATGAGCACAATGAGGGTACGTGTGCCCGCTGCAAGATCCATTGCTCCTCCCACTGCTCCGGCCCCCATATGTGGAGTCTTCCAATTGGCTAAGTCCCCTTTCTCTGATACCTGAAATCCACCCAGCACAACCGCATCCAGATGTCCTCCCCTAATCATGGCAAAAGCGTCTGCGCTATGAAAGAAGCTGGCCCCGGGCAGAAGCGTCACAAGTTGACTGCTGGCATTATAGAGGTCTGTATCTTCCTCTCCCTCTCCAGCAAGGGGCCCATACCCCAACACCCCATCTTCTGCCTGCAGAAAAATATCCTGGTCCTGAATGAAGTTGGAGACAAGAGCGGGGAGACCAATCCCCAGGTTGACAAACTGTCCGGGAGACAGCAGACGTGCTACTCGCAACGCCATTAATTCAGAAGAAAGCCCTGTCAGTCCTTCCCTCCCCATCCTCCCCGCAGGGTCTACCTTACGTCCAAGGGTACGCATCATCTCCAGAATCGTTGCCTTTGTCAGGGGGTTTTCTCTCTTGACTAAACGGTGCACATAAATACCCGGTGTCATCACTGTCTCTGGGTCCAACTCTCCAGGTTTTACAATCTCATCGACTTCGGCGATTACCACATCTGCCGCTGTGGCAAAAACAGGGTTAAAATTACGGGCAGCACGTCGATAGACAAGATTCCCTCCGATATCGGCTTTATGAGCACGGATGAAAGCGAAGTCAGCTCGTAAGGCTCTCTCCAACAAAAACTCCTGCCCGCCAAACACGCGCTTTTCCTTCCCTTCTTCCATAACCGTACCTACACCTGTGGAAGTGAAAAAAGCCGGGATACCAGCCCCACCGGCCCGTACCCTTTCTACCAGAGTGCCCTGGGGTACCAGCTCAAACTCTACTTCTCCCCGTGAAATCTGTTCGGAAAGAGAAGTTGTGCGGTAGGCATAGCCACCAAAAGAGGAAATCAGTTTTTTAACTTGGCCGTTCTCAGCTAGAACCTGCGGAGAGAAAGGACCAAATCCTGCAGAATTGCAGATGATTGTCAGACCCTTGACCCCCCGGTTACATAAGGCTTGGATTAATGCATGCGGCCACCCCTGTAGTACTCCAAATCCACCAACAAGGACACTGGCACCATCAGACACAGCAGCCACAGCAGCAGTAAGAATCTTCTTATACATAAACCACCACAACTCAAAACAACATCATAGTGTTTATTCTGCCAGCCCTTGCTATCCGTTCTGTTCCTCCATAAGGTAGCTATTCTGATTATGCTGGCCTAGGTTGCAGAGTGCAACCAGCCTTGACCAGAGGAGGGATGCTGTGCCCCAATGTTCCTGTGACCTATGTGACCTTGTCCATTACACTCAGTGGTATGCTGAGTTCCACCAGCCCTTTTCCTTTGTTATCCTTGACTGTGACTCCTGCGATGTGCCCATAGTGGTTCTGAGAGAGCATCGAGTAGAGGTAACTCCGCAAGAGGTAGACTACATGGAAAAGGCTCTCAATTTAGTCGCTGAGCAGAAGTACGCAAAGAAATTTCCTAAATGGATTTTCGACCATCACATGCGCCAGATTCCTGACCATTATCACTTCCATGTCCGGCCATTGCTATGGTAGCAGGCCATGAAGTCAAAAGGCATTCTGAACTGCAGGATTAAGGCGCAAAGGGCATTTTCTCCATTCCGGTGCCCAATTCCTGATCTTCATCCCTGCCCTCTCCTCTTCAGGAGCAGGAAAAGTTGCTTTTTTTATCTCCCCTGACCTTTCGGTCAGCTTGACAGAGTCAAGACAGCAGTTTAGGGTAGGGACCTGGGGAGGTATGTGAATGAGGGCTGTTGTTTTATCTGCACCCGGAAAAATGACGTACCAAGAGGTTGAGACCCCTCACCCAAAAGAAGGAGAGGTCATATTAGAGATCGGTGCTGCTTTAACCTGTGGAACTGATCTCAAGACGTTTCTGCGTGGCCACCCTAAGATGCCTACGCCTACACTCTTTGGACATGAGTTTTCCGGCACAGTGATAAAGGTAGGGCAAGGGGTGAAAAACGTTCGGGAGGGGGATGAGGTCATGCTTGTTCCCACTGCCCCTTGTGGAGAGTGCTATTATTGTCTTCGGGAAGAAGAAAACCTCTGCACCACACTTTTTCCCATGCTCCTCGGAGCATATGCCGAGTATATCAGGGTTCCGGCTAGGATCGTACAGAAGAACCTCTTCCCTAAGCCTCCATCGCTATCCTTTGTAGAGGCTGCACTTTTGGAGCCCCTCTCTTGTGTCATCCACAGCTTAGAACACATAAGACTCCGGCCAGACGACACGGTTGCTATTATTGGCGCTGGGGCCTTTGGGCTTTTGCATATGATAGCACTAAAAGTGCTAGGCATAGAAAGGATACATATGATTGCACGTAACCCTCAGAGAGCACAGGTTGCCTGCAGTCTTAGGGCCCATAAGGTCATCCTGCAGGATGTCAGTGAGGCTCGAGACGAGATTTTTGCTGACACGCAAGGACGTGGGTTTGACATAGTAATCGAATGCACGGGCCAGCCCAAAGTATGGGAAGAAGCCATAGGGCTGGCCCGACCAGGTGGTCAAGTCATACTCTTTGGGGGCTGTCCCTCTGGCACAAAAGTAAGCTTTGACACCTGCAGGCTGCACTATGACCAGGTAAAGATCTTTAGCCCTTTCCACTTCAAACCACAGGCTGTGCACAAGGCGTATCAACTGCTTTCGGAGGAGCGAATACCAGGCTGTGCTTTGATCAGCGGCACCTTTCCTTTACACCAGATCAAAGACGCTTTTGCTTTGCTCCAAGAGGGACAAGGGATTAGGTACGCTATCATTCCCTAACTTGCTGCCGAAAAGGATTCTTCAGTAGCTTCATCAAAATCAGAGGTTAAAGAAGTGAAAGTCGCACGGCTGTACGATTTTTTGGACATTCGCTTAGAGGATGACGACATCCCTCGGGTAGGTCCCGGGGAAATTCTTGTCAAAACCGGAGCTTGTGGTATTTGCTCAGGAGACGTCATGGGGTGGTACATTAAGAAGAAGGCGCCCCTAGTATTCGGCCACGAGCCTGCTGGGGAGATCGTTGAGGTAGGCGAAGGGGTCGCAGACTTTCGCTCCGGTGACCGCGTCTTTGTCCACCACCATGCTCCCTGTTTTTCTTGCCGGGCATGCCAGAGGGGTCACTTTGTACAGTGCCTGACTTGGCGGTCCTCGCACATTGTCCCGGGAGGAATGGCAGAATATTTTCTTGTTCCTGAGGAAAATCTTTCTGGGGACACCCTCCGCCTTCCAGAATCTATTTCTTTTGCAGATGGTTCCTTGGTTGAACCGACTGCTTGTGTAGTGAAATCATTGAGAAGAGCGGGGCTTATGGGGGGAGAAAGAATCCTGGTAATTGGCCTGGGAATCATGGGACAATTACATGTAGCGCTGGCTCGCCATTATGGGGCAGAATTAATTATCGGGACAGATTTCATCCCCTATCGTTGTAGTAAAGCCCTAGAGTTGGGAGCCGATAAAGTGATCGACCCTTCCCGGGAAAATCTGGTGGAAGAACTGCGCGAAACGACCCAGGGAGAGATGGCCGATATTGTCATTGTGGGGCCAGGAACAATCACGGCAATGGAGTTAGGAGTACAGTGCGCAAGTAGAGGGGGAACGGTTGTGCTGTTCACCGCGAGCCCGCCTGAAGCCACTCTAGGCGTTTCCCCTTACCACATTTACTTCCATGAGGTCCGTCTGGTGCCAAGTTATTCCTGCGGTCCCAATGACACCAGGGAAGCATTGCGCCTAGTGAGCACTAATGCAATTAAAGCAGAACAGTTTATTACTCACCGCTTTCCCTTTACCGCAGTAGCCGATGCTTATAAGACCGCTGCAGAAGCTAAAGAGTCCTTAAAGACGGTCGTTGTCTTTTCCTAGGATCAAGATATGTCGTCGCTACAATTTCGGCTGCTTAAGTTTCAGCAAGGGTATAAGTGGGAAGGAGTTGAGAGAGAAGCTTACAAACCCGGACAGGAAGAAGGAAGCGAGTGGACAGGGATTATTCGCCAGGTACTGGTGGGGAAACAGGTCGAATCTACTAAGTTTCACCTGCGCTATTTTGAGATTGGTCCAGAAGGGTATTCAAGCCTAGAGAAGCACAAGCACATACATGTGGTAGTTGTGGTACGCGGAAATGGACGAGTGGTGATCGGATCATCCTCTTACTCGATGTCCCCATTGGATGTAGTCTATGTTGGCGCCTGGGTTTCTCACCAATTTCTTAACGAGGGAAAAGAGCCGTTTGGGTTTTTCTGTATTGTTGATGAGGAAAGGGACAGACCTGTGCCTCTTAAGCCGGAAGAGCTAAAAGAAGTATTAGTCAGCAAGGCAAGACCAGGCGAGCCCGGGCCGAAAACGAGAAATACAGGTTAGCTACAATAAATGAAGCAAGGGTATGTTAGTAAAAAAGGGGCAACCATAAGCCACCCCTTTGTCTGGTTCGTAATATACTTTTGACTGGCCAACTAGGATCACTTACTTTCTCATAGTTTTCTCCAACATCGCCTCTACCCTTGCCGCTGCATCCTCAACCCTTCCGGCTGCTGCCTCGGCCCTTCCGGCTGCTGCCTCGGCCCTTCCGGCTGCTGCCTCGGCCCTTCCGGCTGCTGCCTCGGCCCTTCCGGCTGCTGCCTCAGCCCGACCTGCGGCTCCCTCAGCCCGCTGAGTTGCGGCTCCGGCCCCCTGAGCCGCTGTCCTAGCAGCATCTGCATGTCGCTGTACTGCACACCCGAAGTTCACCGTTGCCAGCAGCCCTACCGCTAACCCTATAGTCATAATCTTTCCCAAGATCCGCATCGCTCTTCACCTCCTTCTTGACTTATGGCCCTAGCCGCGCCCATGCTGCCATAAAATCTATAGATCCGCAAGCGAAAAGTAGAGGTACCCTGCACCTGTCTTACTTAGGGGCAATCGCAGGGAGCGACTCCTACTAGTAGTCCTCATCAAACTCACCACCAGCCGGCGAGACTGCGGGGGCTTTTTTCTTCTCCGGTTTTGTTGCCACTGCCGCCTCTGTGGTAATAAGTAAACCAGCCACGCTTGCTGCGTTCTGTAAAGCTATGCGAACAACCTTAGTCGGATCGATCACCCCAACCCCTGTGAGATTCTCAAACTTCTCTGCCTGGGCATTAAAGCCAAAGTCTCCTTTTCCCTCCCTCACCCTGTTTGTCACAACAGAGGGATCCCACCCAGCGTTGAGTGCAATCTGGCGTAGCGGCTCTTCCATTGCTCGCTTAACAATAGCAATCCCCTGACCCCTATCACCCTCGTCATTAAGATCATTCAGAGCCTGCTGGGCACGCAACAAGGCAATCCCCCCTCCAGCAACAATCCCCTCTTCCGCCGCCGCCCGAGCTGCATGCATAGCATCGTCAACCCGAGCCTTTTTCTCCTTCATCTCCACCTCGGTGGCTGCCCCTGCACGTACAACGGCTACCCCCCCCGCTAGCTTGGCGAGACGCTCCTGGAGCTTCTCACGGTCATAGTCAGAGGTGGTTTCATCAATCTGGGCGCGAATCTGTGCAATACGCCCCTGGATGGCGTCCTTTTCCCCTTCTCCGCCTACAAGGGTTGTGTTGTCCTTATCAATCACTACGCGCGTACAACGGCCAAGATCGTCAAGGCTAACGTTCTCGATCTTGATCCCCAGATCCTCCGAAATAACCCGTCCGCCGGCCAGAATAGCCATATCCTCCAGCATGGCCTTACGCCGGTCACCGAACCCTGGGGCCTTAACCGCAGCACCCTGAAGCGTGCCACGCAGCCTGTTAACCACAAATGTGGCCAGCGCCTCCCCTTCCACATCCTCAGCAATGAACACAACAGGGCGCCCGCTTTGCGCTACTTGTTCCAGAAGAGGAAGGAGATCCCGCATATTGGATATCTTCTTTTCGTAAAAGAGAAGATAGGGATCCTCTATCTCCACCGTCATCTTTTCTGCATTAGTGACAAAATAGGGAGAAAGATACCCACGGTCAAAGCGCATACCCTCAACCACCTCCATGGTTGTTTCCAGTCCCTTAGCCTCCTCAACCGTAATCACCCCATCTCTACCCACCCTATCCATCGCCTCAGCCAGAATCTCGCCAATGGAAGGGTCTCCGTTGGCTGCAATAGTGGCAACCTGCGTGACTTGGTCCTTACCCTTTACTGCCCGGCTCTGTCCTTTGACTGCCTCAATCGCTTTTTCCACAGCCAGGTCGATGCCACGCTTTAGCTCCATAGAGTCGAAGCCTGCCGCTTCCAGCCGCAGTCCCTCCCGTAGGATGGCGCGGGCAAGAACTGTGGCGGTAGTGGTTCCATCTCCAGTGTCATCTGAGGTCTTCTGGGCCACCTCGCGGATCATCTTGGCTCCCATGTTCTCAAACTTCCCCTCAAGCTCAATTTCCTTGACCACCGAGACTCCGTCCTTGGTCACTACCGGAGCGCCAAAGCTCTTTTCCAGAAGGACATTACGCCCTTTTGGTCCCAGGGTGACTCTGGCAGAATCAGCAACAAGGTTAACCCCGTGTAGGATTCCTTCTCTGGCCTTATTATGTAAATGTACCGTTTTTGCTGCCATCTTTCTTTTCTCCTTTCACCGTCTTCTAGTGATACTTTCAGCACTCAGCAATCAGTCATCAGCCTTGGGCTTAGCACGAGCGCGGGAGTCGAAGTGTTTCATGGAGCTGAACGCTAATGGTTAAATGCTAAGAATAAGCACCCTTACAAAAATTGCAAGTGAAGGAAGCCTACCCCGAGGCGGTAAGGTTGTCTCGTCTAGAGGTCTTTCCTAGAGGAAGCCTTGTGAGCCTGGGGCACATCATAAGGACTCAGTGCAGGGATAATGGCTAGCACCCTTCCACTATCTTGCACAATTATCTCTCCAATTACCTGGCGATAAGAAATCGGAGCAGAAATAATTGAAGGGAACTGAAAACCCACCTGTAGGTCTTTTACCTCATCTTTTCGGACTAAAAAAGAGGCATTCGCTGCCGCGACTGGTTGAAGAACAGGGATGGATCCACCCTCTACCATAATCTCCACCGTGAGCGGCTCCCCCTCATTCACCATACGAACCTTGGTGAAATTGGAAAATCCCCACTCTATTAGGCTCTTCCCTACATTAAAGCGAGTCCGACTATTTTTTGCTCCCATGACCACTGATATCAGTCGCAAGTTTCCCCTCCGGGCAGTAACAGCAAGATTAAAGCCTGCCCGGCGATGAAACCCAGTTTTAAGACCATCCACACTTAGTAATCGACCAACAAGACGGTTGGTGTTCACTAGCCTAAGGCGGCCATCACGCAGGGATACCTGTTTCTGGGAGGTCCAGGCAAGTACCTCTGGGTATTTGAGTAACTCACGGACAAGTGTGACCATATCTGCAGCAGAAGAAAAATCATTAGACTTTTTTTTGGGAGAGGGAAGACCATTGACCGTCCGGTACACAGTCTCAGCCATACCCAACTCCTGTGCTCTCTTATTCATAGCCTGCAAGCAAGCCGCCACCGAGCCCTTAGTACCCTCGGCCACAGCTACTGCTGCATCATTGGCAGAGGTTACCAGCATGGCCTGCATTAGCTCGAGAAGAGTAAACTTCCCTCCCGCCTTTAGGTTAATCTGTCTTCCCTCGACCCGGCTTGCTAAACGGCTAACAGTGATGGAAGTATCAAAGGAGAACCTACCTCGCTTTATTTCTTCCAGCGCAAGAAGCCCAATCATCATCTTTGTCAGGGAGGCAGCATACCAGCGCTTGCGAGCTTCCGTGGCAAAAAGGATCCTACCTGTCTCTGCCTCAACAAGAATTGCAGATTGGAAATAACTAGACGAAGGCAGCTTAGGCGGAGGCAGAGGCGGAGCGGCCTGCGCCAGTTCCTGAAGGGTAAAAAAAAGAAAGAGAAGAACACCACCTCTACCACTAAACCACCCCATATCCATTCTCCCTTCTGTTTCATGTTTTTCTAGAAGCAGAGAAAAACCTTGGAACCCACTCTCGACTCCCTATCTTTCTCCTTCTGCTGTTGGTCTATGACTACGTTGGCATGGACGGCCATGTCTTCGCCGACAGGACCAAGTGGAGAGTTATCTGCGGGCAGCAAGCATTGCCTCCAGTGTCCGTTTCATTCCCTCTTCAAAGCCCACCTCAACTTCATACCCCAAAATCCGTCTTGCTTCAGAGAGATCGGCAAGCGTGCGGCGAACGTCCCCCTTACGGGTTGGAGCGTAATATACCTTGAGTTCTTTCCCTAGAAGACGGGCAATAGTGTCCTTGATGTCCAGGACTGAATAAGCATAGCCACAGGCGACATTAACTACTTCACCCGCAAGACGAGAAGCCTGTGCAGCAAGCAGATTGGCCCGCACCACATTACTAATGTAGGTAAAGTCACGCGACTGTAACCCATCCCCGTGAATCTCAAGCGGCTCTCCATTAAGTGCCGCTTGAACAAACTTAGGCACCACTGCTGCATACTGGGAGGCAGGGTCCTGACGGGGCCCAAACACATTAAAATAGCGCAAACTTATGTTTTCAAGGCCATAGAGAAGGCTGAACACCCGGCAGTAATGCTCACCCGCCAGCTTTGAGACCGCATAGGGCGAAATAGGCATGGGGAACTGCTCCTCTTTTTTGGGAAGTTCAGGAGATTCTCCATAGACAGAGGAAGAAGAAGCCGACACCACCCTTTTCACTTCGCAATCACATGCCGCCAAGAGTATATTTAACGTTCCCTGAACATTGACCGTATTAGTCGCCGAAGGATCGTCTACAGAGCGAGGCACAGAACGTAAGGCTGCCTGGTGAAGAACGATATCCATGTCTTGACAGGCGCTGCGGCATACCTCTATATCACGGAGGTCTCCCTCAAGAAGGTTATAGCTTTCAGAGGGCAACTGCTTAACAAAGGCAAGGTTTTCTCTTCTGCCCGTGGCAAAATTATCCAACACCCGGACAAAATGGCCCTCTGCAAGTAGGGCCTGCACAATATGTGAACCAATGAATCCAGCGCCACCAGTGACTAAATATTTCACAGCTTTTACCGTATGCTACCACAACGAACCAAGGCGGGTCAACGAGCTGAGATCCAATACTTCCCCTAACCCATTAAAATCTCCTTTATTGTTGGGATGTTGTGGTAGCATAGTCCTCCCAGCTGTAGTTGAATATAATATTTATTTGGCAACCATCTAAGTCTATAGGTTTGGCCTGCAAGCAGGGAAGAAACTGAGAAAGAAGGAAGCCGTTATTTTCCTGTACCGTTGAGCAACTCTCGGAGGGAAATGATCTCTTGCTTTATTGTGATCAATTTCCTTCTATACAACTCTTCCGTTACAGGGGGCAGGAGAGGCTGATCGGGCTCCTCTTTATGGGTTTCCTTAAGTCGCTTTTTGGCACCAGCGATGGTGTATCCTTCACCATAGAGGAGATGTTTGATTTCCAAGAGCATTTCTACATCTCGGCGGCGGTAGAGGCGATGACGGGAGGGAGTCTTACCAGGCTTGACCACACTGAACTCGGTTTCCCAGTAGCGTAGCACATAAGGTTTGACACCGACGATCTTGGCTACCTCGCCAATCTTGAAATAGAGCTTGTCGGGAAGCTCTGCTTGGATCACAGCACTGGCCTGATTACTGGGTATTGATTACTTTCTTGAGCACAGGACTGGGTTTGAATGTGAGCACCCGGCGTTCTGAAATAACAATTTCCTGGCCGGTCTGGGGATTGCGGCCCTTGCGGGAACGCTTAACATTAACCACAAAATTGCCAAAGCCCGAGATCTTCACCTTCTCGCCCTGCTCAAGGTGGAGCTTAATGATTTCAAAGATGGACTCTACCACATCGGTCGCCTCTTTCTTGGAAAAGCCGACCTTCTCATAGATCCGTTCCACAATGTCTGCTTTGGTCATGCAATCCACTCCCTAGAAGAATCGCACTCTATCTTAGGTTCGAGACTTAACCCCCCTTATACGGAAGAGATCCAATCTATACGCATGCAGTTCGTTGACCTCTACGTCCGTTAGTGTACGATCTTCCGCCTGGTACGAGATGGAAAAGCAGAACCTTATTTTATGCGGGAATCTAGCTTCCGTAATAACAATCAAAGATATACACCGCACTAATAGGGAACACACCGCAGGCTTTCACCGTATCGATAAGATTTTAGGTGGGGATATCTTCATCTACTACGACCGCCACATCACGCACAACCGCAGGAAACTGAGGGAGCGGCTGAAAGCGGTTAACAAAGCGAACATAGTAGAGCAGGATGGGGAAGTCAAGCTCAAACACCCCGGCATCCCCCAGCAGGGCTAATCCCTTGTACACATTGGGAGGCAGGGCACCAACTATACGGATCCCTTCTCCTACCGTCTCTACATCAGTCGCTTTACCTATGGGAGAAAGCTCGCTTTAGGGTGGTGTTCCCATTTTACTCTGTCTGCTCACCCTGGATGATCAAACAGCTTCTCAAGAACACTTGTTGTTTTAAGTCGCTAAAGTCTACCCAACCCTCTAGGCGAGGAAGCCTAGCAACCAATCCGGGACCACAGAACTCTGACCAGATACAGCTTTTTCTACCTCTGGCCATCTTCCCCCTGGGACAACCTTGCCTAGCTCAAACGCTGATATCCCCCCTTACTACCGGCAATGCTCCTATCTTGCCTTCTGCCTGGCATTCCTCAAGGCCAGGCAATACCTCTTTTCGGACACGCATAAGTTCATCTACAGGAGAAAAGCACCAAGTAAGTTATGCCGCAGTCGCTAGGTGACTTTTCGCTACCTCAACAACCGCACTAAAGGCCTGAGGATCCTGCATCGCCAAGTCAGCTAGGACTTTACGGTCTACCCCTACCTTTGCCTGGGTAAGCCCGTGGATTAGCTGGCCATAACTCAGGCCATTTAGGCGAGCAGCCGCATTGATGCGTATGATCCAGAGCTGGCGAAAGTTACGCTTCTTTACTCGGCGGTCACGGTACGAATATGCAAGCCCACGTTCTACTGTCTCCCGCGCCTGTCGGTACTGTCTGCGCCGACCCCCAGTATATCCTTTGGCCAGCTTCATGATCTTCTTTCTGCGCTGGCGCGCCTTGGTACCCCTCTTCACCCGTGGCATGGTTCCTCCCTAGCAAACGTTGCAAGCAAAGCTCGCCATATGATTCTTTGCCTAAATCAGAGATCAGCAGTTAGCTTCTAACACAAGGACAAGAGAATCATGGCAACGCAGTAACTGTCCCCAAATCTCCATGCCCAAACCAAAGTTTCCTCCTGATCCTTATCTTGACCCCATTTCAGAGTTGAGTCTGACAGCCGACTACTATCCACTGAGAGCCTACTTTGCTCATAAGTAAGGAATGAGCTTCTTAATGTTGCGCGTGTTCGCAGGAGAGACAAGCGCAGGTTGTCGCAGCCGTCGTTTCCGCTTGCGGGTTTTAGTGGAAAGGATATGACGCAAGAACGCCTGACGCCGGCGCACCTTCCCTGTAGCCGTGACCTTAAATCGTTTTGCCGCTCCCCTATGGGTTTTCAGCTTTGGCATCTCCTCTTTTCCCCCCTCCGGCACTACCCGGAACGATCATCATTGACATCTTGCGTCCCTCAAGGCGGGGTTCTCCTTCACTCTGGGCAAGGTCCTGCACCTTCTCATATATCTTTTCCAGCATTTCTTTCCCTAGCTCCGGATGCACAATCTCACGACCACGAAAGAAGACTGACATTCTTACCCTCTGTCCCCTTTCGAGGAAACGACGGATATGGCTGACTTTAAAATCTACGTCATGCACATCGGTGCGCGAGCCAACCTTGACTTCCTTGACCGTAACCACAGTTTGCTTGCGCCTTGATTCGTGCGCCTTTTTTTTCTCCAGGTAGCGAAACTTGCCATTGTCCATGACCCGGCATACCGGCGGTGTCGCCGTAGGGGAGACCTCTACTAGGTCAAGCTCCTTCCCCTCAGCAATACGTAGGGCTTCACCAAGCGGAAAAACCCCGAGCTGATTGTTATCGGTGTCGATGACCCGGACCTCTCGAGCCCGGATCTGCTGGTTGATACGGGCACTTGCCGATTTTTTATCTATGACTCACCTCCTAGAGCGCTCTCTTGGGTAAGTTGCTCGATGAACGCCGTGACCGAGAGCGGATCGATTTTTCCTCCCCGGCGCGAGCGCGGCGCCACGGTGGCGGTGCTCACCTCTTTATCGCCAATAACCACAACATACGGAACCTTCTGCACCTCTGCCTCACGAATCTTGTAGCCGAGTTTCTCGTTACGTACATCTAGCTCCGGGCGTAGTCCCGCAGCCAGCATCTGTTCATGCACTTCACAAGCATACTCTTGTTGTCGATCTGCAACCGTAAGGATTCTCACCTGTACCGGGGCCAGCCACAACGGAAAATCCCCACCGCAGTGCTCGATAAGAATACCCATAAATCGTTCAAGAGAGCCTAGAATGGCGCGGTGGATCATTACTGGCCGAGCCTCGTTGCCCTGAGGCGTTACATAGCTGAGATCAAAGCGCTCTGGCATAGAGTAATCGAGCTGGATTGTTCCTAGCTGCCACTCACGCTGCAAGATGTCACGGATAATAAAGTCAATCTTTGGGCCATAGAAGGCACCTTCGCCAGGGTTCAGTCGATACTCAACACTGTTGGTTGTAAGCGCCGCAGCAAGGGCAGTCTCAGCTTGATCCCAGGTCGCGTCATTACCGAGTCGCTTAGGCGGCCGGGTAGAAAGATCCACCTGCATCTCATGAAAGCCAAGGGTTTGGTACACCTCGTGCACCAGGCGTAGCACGGCTGTCACCTCAGCTTCGATCTGATCGGGAGAGCAGAAGATGTGAGCATCATCCTGAGAGAAAGAGCGTACCCGAGTCAAACCCGAAAGGACGCCCGAGCGTTCAAAACGATGGAGGCGAGCAAAGTCTGCATAACGCAAGGGCAGATCACGGTAAGAGCGCTTTTTGGCCGAGTAGAAATAGGTGTGACCAGGACAATTCATCGGCTTCACACCAAACTCCCGCCCCTCAATCTCGGTAAAAAACATGTTCTCTTTATAGTTCTCATAGTGACCGGAGCGATGCCACAGCTCAACATCAAAGATCTGCGGCGAGATCACCTCTTCGTAACCATAGCGTTGGTAGAGGCTGCGCATATAAGCGATCAGCCGGTTATATATAAAAGCCCCTTTGGGATGAAAAAAAGGGCTACCCGGAGCAATAGGATCAAAGCTAAAGAGGTTCAACTCCTTGCCTAGACGGCGATGGTCGCGTCGCTTGGCCTCCTCTAGCAAATACAGATGCTGCTCAAGATCCTCCATGGTGGCAAAGGCAAGGCCATAAATGCGCTGGAGCATCTTGTTGTGCTCATCGGAACGCCAGTACGACCCCGAAATCTCCGTGAGCTTAAAGGCCATGATCTGACGCGTGTTCTGGACGTGGGGACCACGGCAGAGATCGACGAAGTCCCCATGACGGAAAAGAGTAATCTCCTCTCCCTCAGGAATGTCGTCAATCCGGGATACCTTGAGATGCTCCCCCATCTTCCTAAAAAGTTGTCGTGCCTCCTCGCGAGTTACCACCTCGCGCCGAAAGGGCTCTCCGGCCTGAATGATTTGACGCATCTCCGCCTCGATACGTTCAAGGTCCTCGGGGCGGAAAGGGGTTGGGGTATCAAAGTCGTATTGGAACTTCTCAGAGTGGTCAGTCCGTCCAACGTCGATCTGGACACTAGGCCAAAGCCGCTTGACTGCGTCAGCCATTACATGCTCTGCCGAGTGCCGAATTACCTCTCCCCCATCTGGATCTCGTGTTGTGATAATGCGAAACTGCCCTCCCTGATAAAGAGGTCCCCGAAGGTCAATCCACTTGCCTTCCAGCTTTCCGGCAAGCGCCTCCTGTGCCGATTGCGGGCCAATACGCTGAGCGACCTCGAGGGGCGTCGCACCCTTGGGCATATGCACCCGGCTTCCGTCCGGTAACTCTAGCTCGATCTCGGTTTCGATCATCGGTTCAAGCAAATCAAACTGGTTAGGGTGGAATAAAAAAAGGCATCGTACAATGATGCCTTTTTAGGCTGTTAGGCGAGCAGGGTTTTAGGATGCCAGAAGATAGGAGTGAAGGCCCACAATCGGATTTACCCGCCACTCTAACTGCTAGCCAACCCACTTATCTGCCAGCACATAGGCACGGGCGGGATTGAACCGCCGACCTCTTCCGCGTCAAGGAAGCGCTCTCCCACTGAGCTACGTGCCTGAATCTCAAATTATCAAACTCCCAGCCAGTAGGCTTGAGGCGGGAAGAAACGGCTTTCCTATCGCTTCTTCTTCCTGCCTCAAGCCTATTCTTTGTCTGAAATGTCCGTACCAATTTTCCCTAGCAGTGTCAAGGCAATGGCAGGACGAAGTCAGCTTCGTCTCTATTCCTCCCTCACCACCCGCACGGTAACGGTACCACGCAGCTCGGGACCAAGGTGGACAGAGACGGAATACTCACCTAGTTGCTTGATGGGTTCCTCTAAGAGGATCTGGCGACGATTTATGTTGACTCCCTGCTCTTGTAAGGCGCGCTCAAGGTCAATGTTAGTAACCGACCCAAAGAGTCGTTCTTCCTCTCCTGCCCGGGCAGCAATAACCAGGGTGATCGCAGATAACTGTTCGACAAACGATTGGGCTTGGCGCTTCTCCTTTTCTTTTTTTGCTGCCATCACCTGCTTGTGATGCTCAAGTATCTTAAGGTTGCGGCGACTGGCCTCAAGCGCAAGCCTACGGGGCAGGAGATAGTTACGGGCATATCCATTCCGCACTTTTACAATATCACCGATATACCCCAGATTGGGAACGTCTTCTTGTAGAATAATCTCCATATTCCCTCTGTCTTCGGTCTCAAACTCGCACTGCAATGTACGGAAGCAAGGACGCCGTGCGCGCCCGTTTAATAGCAGTCGTCAACTTGCGCTGATGTCTTGCACATGTGCCGGTAATGCGGCTAGGCATAATTTTTCCTCGCTCGGTAATAAAATTCGACAACACCTGCAGTGCTTTGTAATCAATACTTACCCCTTTATCTGCACAGAAGCGGCACACTTTCCGCCGAAAGCGGCGACGAACAGGAAACTTGTCATCCGTCGTCTGGCCGCGTCGGGTGCTTCGCCTTCCTCTATCTCTGGATGCCATATCTTGTGTCCTCAATCTCCTCTGGCTCAGTTGCCTACTTTGCAATCTTTGCTAGCCAACCAACGCTCTGTTTAGTCCCGGCTCGGGACTGGGTCCACTTGGTTTGGCCTCGCTGACTAATACCCCACTTAGCCATATTTTTATACCTCAGACTCCTGCGGGGCCGGGCTCGGCTGTAGCTCTGCCTCTGACTCAGCCCTTTTCTCTTCCATGGCAGGAACCGCGGCAGGAACCGCCTGGACCTCAGTTTCCCTCTGGCCCACCTCAGACTCCTGCGGGGCCGGGCTCGGCTGTAGCTCTGCCTCTGACTCAGCCCTTTTCTCTTCCACGGTAGGAACTGCCTGGACCCCAGCTCTCCTTTGGCCTGCCTCTATTTTGACTGACATAAACCGTAGTACATTCTCACTGAGCTTGAGGTTGCGTTCTAACTCAGAGAGCCCCTGTGGCTCGGCCTCATGCTCCAGCCGGATGTAATAGCCACGGCGCTGTTTACGAATACGATGGCTCAAATCCCGTGCTCCCCACTTGTCCACCTGCCTTACCTGCCCTTTCATTCCTTCTACAATCCCCTGCATCCAAGTTATCAACTCTTCGATGCGGGTCTCCGTCAGCTCCGGGTGTAGAACGCATAGGGTTTCGTATTGACGCATACTTCCCTCCACTAGCCTTCTTTTCTAGATATCACACCATAGGGCACATAACAACGCAAGCAACTAATATAAAACGCCGCTAGTCCGTATAATTAGCAGATAGCTACTCTCGCCTTCCCTCCACTATACCAAGATCGGAGCGATCACGAGAGACACAATGGCCATAAGCTTAATGAGAATGTTCATGGATGGACCAGCAGTGTCCTTCAAAGGATCACCAACTGTATCCCCTACTACTGCAGCCTTGTGCGCCTCAGTGCCCTTCTGTTCCCCAGGGATTTCTCCCTTTTCGATGGCCTTTTTAGCGTTATCCCAAGCACCGCCAGCATTGGCCATCATCAATGCCAGGATTACGCCTGTTACCGTAGCGCCAGCCAGCATTCCCCCTAGTGCATCCGGCCCGAGTCCTAAGCCTATTACCACCGGTGCAAACACTGCGGTCAGGCCAGGGAGGATCATTTCTTTAAGGGCCGCTGTGGTTGAGATATCTACACAGCGTGCAGCGTCCGGACGGGCTCCTGGGCGCCCCTCCAGAAGACCAGGAATTTCACGAAACTGCCGCCGGATCTCATCGACCATCTGTCCTGCTGCCCTGCCCACTGCAGTCATGGTAAGTGCAGCAATGAAAAAAGGCAGAACTCCACCCAGGAAAAGTCCGATCACTACCATGGGATTAGTCACAATGATTTGCAGCGGCTGGAGCCCGGCCTGAAGGAGCTTTTGGTCTATCGTCTGGGTATAGGCAGAAAATAGAGCCAGAGCGGTCAGCGCCGCCGAGCCTATGGCAAACCCCTTGCCAATCGCCGCAGTAGTATTTCCTAAGGCGTCAAGCCCATCGGTAATCTTACGCACCTCCGGCCCCAGCTCTGCCATCTCGGAGATGCCGCCGGCATTGTCAGCAATGGGCCCATAAGCATCCACGCTCATGGTGATACCTACGGTTGCTAGCATGCTAACACCGGCAATGCCGATGCCGTAAAGGCCGGCGGTGTAGTTGGCAATAAAGATCACCACACAGATAGCAATAACCGGTAGCGCGCAACTTTCCAGCCCTATGGCCAGGCCATGAATAATGTTTGTTGCTGATCCGGTCTGGCTGGCATGAGCAATACGCATAACTGGGGCAGCAGAGGTATAGTATTCGGTAATAAAGCCAATGACGACACCCACGCCGCAACCAAAAAGCACTGCCCAGAAGACAGACCTGCTTATGCCTAGAGCTTGTACCAACCAGAGTGCCCCCAGAATAAAAATACTGGCAGAAATGATTGGAGCATAGCGTAAGGCAGACTGGGGGCCAGCGTTTTTCAGCAGGCGCATGGAAGCAATCCCAAAAAAAGAGGCTAGAAGTCCTATTATAGCTAGGTCCAGGGGAAACGCCATAAGCCGCTGCCGCAACACCGCCTCGCTCATTGCCGTATCTGCGGCAAGGCGGGTAAAGGCTTCTCCATAAAGAGTAGCCGCAATGGCAATGGAAGCAATCATCGAACCAACATATGACTCAAAAATGTCTGCCCCCATGCCTGCTACGTCACCAACATTGTCCCCCACATTGTCGGCAATCACCCCAGGATTACGGGGGTCATCCTCAGGAATACCGGCTTCCACCTTTCCTACTAGATCACTGCCCACGTCCGCGGCCTTAGTGTAAATTCCCCCACCTACGCGGGCAAAGAGAGCAATAGAGCTTGCCCCCATGGCAAAGCCGTTAATGTATTGGGCTGTAGTTGGGTCACCATACAGCTGGAAAAATATCCCCACCCCTATAAGCCCCAGACTGGCCACTGCCAGTCCCATCACTACCCCGCCATTGAATGCCACCAACAGGGCGGCCCCTTCTCCCCCGTCCCTAGCAGCCTGCGAGGTACGGACGTTAGCCTTGGTTGCGGCCTGCATACCCACAAAGCCCGCCAAAACTGAACAAGCAGCACCAGAGATAAATGCTACTGCAGTCTGCCAAGCCACCTGCCAAGCAAGCAGGACAAAAATCCCCAAAACAAAGAGGGCAAGAATCCGATACTCCCGCCTGAGGAACGCCATTGCTCCCTCGTAGATGTATCCCGCAATCTCCTGCATCCTCTCACTGCCATCAGGATAGCGGCGTACTACAAAATAGAGCGCCGAGGCAACTCCTAGGCCAACGAACCCGAAGACAGGCGAGGCCTGAACGATCCCATCCATAGTCTGTATCCCTTTCTCTTAAGCTCTCTCTGGAGAACGTATATTAAACATGCTCATGGCCTTTTGCGGTCCCTCTGCCAGCAGCACTTCTACTGCCTCCACCGCCCATTCCACCGCAGGGAAAATAGACTCTTCCTCAGCAGGAGTAAAGGGCTGGAGAACGAAATCCACCGGGTCCTGTCCAGCAGGGGGTCTGCCAATTCCTATCTTGACACGGAAGAAATCTTTTGTGCCTAAACTGACAATGATCGACTCGATTCCTCGATGACCGCCGGCTCCGCCGTTTTCCCTGCCCCTGATGCGACCAATGGCTAAATCCATATCATCATGTACTACAACGAAGTCAGATGAAGGAAGGTGGTAGAAGTCGCGTAGCCACGCCACAGCTTCACCACTGTGGTTCATAAACGTCCCGGGCTGGACAAGGAGGATGGTCTCTGCTCCCCAACATCCTTCTCCCACAAACGACCGGTGCATTTGGCGGGACATTTGACTCCCCCATCGCTTTGCCAGCCACTCCACCACCCAAAACCCCAAATTGTGCCTGGTCTTTTTGTACTCAGGGCCGGGGTTGCCCAGGCCGACTACTACTCTCACTCGCTTTCTGTGGTCTCTCTTAACTAGGCTAGGCGTTGCTAAAGGCAAGGGCTGCGTCCAGGAAGTCAGAGGGTTAACAAATAGCAGGGCCAAAAGTTCCCTTTACCCCGCCGCTGCGGCTCTCTCCTGCGCCGCAGCGGGAGCCGCACCTTCCGCCGCTGGGGCTGCGGCCTCTTCGGCCTTCACCTCGGCTACGGTTGGGGCCAACACGGTAACCAGAGCAAAGTCAGCATCATATATCGCCTGTACCCCTTGGGGCAGGGCTAGTTCAGACACATGCAGTGCGTGGCGAATACCCAGACTAGAGACCTCAACCTCGACAAAGCCAGGAATGTCGGTGGGTAGGCATTCTACCTCGACCTCCCGGCGCAGAGGGCTGGAGGATGCCGCCGGCCGTTACCCCTTGGGCTCTGCCAGAAAAGTGGAGGGGCACGGTTACATGGATTTTTTTTGTTAAGGTCGACTTCATAAAAGTCAATGTGCAGGATTTGCCCGGTCACCGGATGAGCCTGTACCTCTTTCAGCAGCGTCACTTTGTTATTGAGTATAGCCTCTGGAGAGTCAAACTGAATTAGGCGCGTCCCCTCTAGCCCGGCTATGTGTGTAATAAATCCCTTGGCATCTAGACTAATACAGACAGCAGAATTGCCCGAGCTATAGAACACCCCGGGAACTCTTCCCTCACGGCGTAGTCGACGCGCTGCGCCCTTTCGCTTTTCTTGACGTTGTTCAACCTTAAGCGGAATAGTTTCCATTTTTTACCCCTGTACGGGCACGGCGCGCCGTGCCCCCTACGTCAAACAAACAAGGAGCTGATGGACTCCTCGTTATGAATGCGACGAATTGCCTCGCCAATCAAGTGAGCTACGGACAAGACCCGGATACGGTCGTATTCCTGCACCGCAGGCCGTAATGGTACAGTATCTGTCACCACTAACTCTTCCAGCACCGACGCTTGCAACCGCTCAATGGCTGGACCGGAAAGAACCGGGTGGGCACAGCAAGCCATCACTGCCAAAGCACCAGCTGCATGGATTGCTGCTGCCGCCATCACAATCGTACCAGCCGTGTCCACAATGTCATCCACCAGGATTGCTACCCGCCCCTCTACTTCACCAATGACCCGCATCTCTGCCACATCCACGTTGGCCTTGTCGCTGGTGTTGTCCTCCTCGTCCCGCGAGCGCCGCTTGTCAATAATAGCAAGGCTTGCCCCTAGCCGCTTGGCAAACGCCCGGGCACGTTCCACACCGCCAGCGTCAGGAGAAACAATGCTAACTTCCTCCTTGCTAATACGCGAACGGAGATAAGAAAGGAGAACCGGGGTAGCATAAAGATTATCCACTGGAATGTTGAAAAATCCCTGAATTTGTCCGGCATGGAGGTCCATAGTAAGGACGCGGGAGGCACCGGCGGTAGCAACCAGATCAGCTACCAGCTTAGCGCTGATGGGTACCCGAGGGGCAATTTTACGATCCTGACGGCCATAACCATAATACGGTATCACTGCGGTGATGCGGCTGGCTGAAGCCCGTTTAAAACGCATCAAGCATGAGAAGGAGCTCCATTAGGTTGTCGTTGCCAGGGGGTGCAAATTGACTGGACAACAAACACGTCTCCTCCCCTGACATTCTCGGTGATCTCGACCGCAATTTCCCCATCGCTAAACCGGCGTATATCCGCTGCTCCCAGCGGCATCCCCAGATAGGCGCAGATCTCCTGGGTAAGAGGGCGGTTCGAGCTACCCGTAAAGATCTTGAGCATGTCCTTCATCAGCTCCTCCTCGAGAAGCACAAACCGTAGCTGGGGAGGCAGGATTCGAACCTGCGCGTGGCGGGTCCAAAGCCCGCTGCCTTTCCAGCTTGGCTACTCCCCAGTGATTTAACGCCGCCTTTCATCCATCCTCTCATTATATTCTCGCCCACAGGTTACAACTCTTCCGCGCACTGGCTGAAGGCTTCCCAGACATTCAAAGAAAGATTCTCTAAGCATATCAGGGATTTACAGGAAAGTCTACGGCACCAGGACTAGTCAGCTTTCTGTATCATCTTTACCACTCGAAGTCTACGGGCAGCTCTTTCCTTACTAAAGTCTTTACCACAAATACGCTTCTCTGTCCCATAACAGCTCTGGCAGCCCTGTGAGCTTCCTTTTCTGACTGAAATACCCCAAACACCGCTGACCCACTACCGGACATGGCGGCTCCCCTTGCTCCAAGATCAAACAGCTCCTCTTTGAGACGGGTAATGACAGGATAATGGGGAAGAACAGCTCTTTCCAGGTCGTTGACAAGCAGCCCATAGAGTGGCCAGTGACCCGTAAGAAATGGCTCGATAACCGGAAGAAGAGATTCCACAAGCGGTAACTCATCAAACCGGGCATAAGCCCAGGGGGTAGAGATGGCAAAATTTGGGACAATAAGTACAAGCCACAGCGTCGATAGTCCCTCTATGGGTGTTACAACCTCCCCAATGCCCCTTATTCGGGCTGGCTGGCAAGAGACAAAAAAAGGCACGTCCGCTCCTAGACGAGCCCCTAAAGCTGATAGCTCCTCCTCTCTTAAGCCTAAAGCCAGCAGGCTATTTAACCCCTTGAGCACTGCTGCAGCATTACTGCTGCCCCCTCCCAGACCACTACCCGCAGGGATTATCTTATGCAAATCAATGGTAACCTCCGCCCTTGTTTTGGTTTCCCGCAAAAGTAGGGCGGCTGCCTTATATGCTAAGTTCGTCTCTCCCCCGGGAACGGTTGGGTCATTGCTGAGCACCTCGATTTTAGGTTCTGAACCTTGGCCCCTAGACTCTAGACTTCGGACCCTGATCTCCAGCTCATCCCACAAGCTGACCGGAACCATTAGGGAGTCAAGTAGATGGTAACCATCAGCCCTTCTGCCAGTGATCTTGAGAAAAAGATTAACTTTGGCCGGAGCCAGCACTTGTATTTCCTCCATAGCCCTATACCATTGCACCACACCCCTTCCTGTGGCAAGAAGGTTTGCTGCTATGGAAGAATTTGTTAATGCGGCGTTGATAGCCGTCCATAAAGCCGGAGAGCTGCTGCAGGCCAACTGGATGCAGACCAAGCAGATTGAAACCAAATCAGATCTAACTGATCTTGTGACTAATGTAGACAAGGAAGCCGACGCCATGATCACCCACTTCCTGCGCTCTACCTTTCCGGACCACAGCATTGTTTCCGAAGAGTCTCCGGCCACGCAGGGTAAGGATCCTTATTGTTGGTATATTGATCCCATCGATGGCACCACCAACTTTGCTCACACTTACCCACATTTTTCCGTATCTATAGCCCTGGCTCAGGGGACCTCTATGATTGTGGGGGTGGTCTATGACCCCCTGCGAGATGAAACGTTTTGCGCCCAGAGGGACAAAGGGGCAACCCTAAACGGCACGCCCATCCATGTATCTTCTGTTTCCAGCCTGGGTCGCTCCCTACTGCTGACCGGCTTTCCCTATGACCGGCGCCAGCGTAGTGAGTTCTATCTGCGCTTCTATCAGGCTTTTATGCTGCGTACCCAAGGGGTACGCAGAAGCGGCTGTGCCTCCCTGGACCTTTGCTATGTGGCCGCAGGCCGTGCCGATGGCTTCTGGGAATGGCGGCTCTATCCCTGGGATACAGCCGCGGGTGGGCTGATAGTGGAGGAAGCTGGAGGCAGGATGAGTGACTTCTCCGATGATCCCTTTGACCTTTTTGGCGAGCAAACGCTGGCTTCTAATGGGCTAGTTCACCAAGAAGCAGTGACAATCCTGCAAGAGGTCATCACAACCACGGAATAGGAAGGGAAACTATGCTGCAGGCCGGAGATATAACTATCCACTTCCTTAACGACGGCTTTTGGTGGGATGACGGCGGGGCACAGTTTGGCATTGTGCCCAAAGAGTTATGGCAGAAAGAAAAACCAGCCAATGCACGCAATCGCATCAAAATGACCCTCACATGTCCTCTCATTCTCACCGATAAAAAGGTTATCCTTGTTGATACCGGCATTGGTAACCGCCTAAACACCAGGGAAACTGAGATCTTTACTCCGGAAAGAGAAGAAGGACTCGTCGGCAAGCTTCGCACCCTAGGACTAAAACCAGAAGACGTTACTCACGTTATTCTTTCGCACCTGCACTTCGACCATGTAGGCGGAGTCATCGACAAACAAGAGAACGGAACGATCCAGTCTGTTTTTTACCAGGCCAAACACTGCATACAAAAAGCCGAGTGGGAGTTGGCAACAAACCCCCCTGATGAGCGGCTGGCCGCTGCTTATCGCCACGCGCCCGAGTGCCTTGAAGCCCTTAAAGAAACCCAATTACTCAATGGCGATTCTGAGGTCACCCCGCACGTACGCACCACTATCTCCGGCGGGCACACCGCCTTTCACCAGTGCGTCATTGTAGAGTCCGGAGGAACGGGTCTCATCCATCTTGCCGACATTGTCCCAACCACTTCGCACCTGCGCCCGGCCTGGAATGCGGCCTATGACACCGACCCATTAAAAACCATGGCGTCGAAAAAGCGGCTGCTGGCAGAGGCCCAACAGAAAAACCTCTGGATCTCCTTCTCTCACGATGACCAAGTCGCTGCCGGCAAACTGAGCAAAGAAGCAGGAAAGAGCCCCCAGCTCCAAGAGACCATTGCTATTATTGACCGGCAGTAGGCGTAGTGCGCACGAGTTACCTCAAGCTGCTCTCTTTCCGTGCGCAGGGCGCGCGCTATAGCCTGATCTTCATTGAGGACGATATCGTCTCGCTAAAGTGAGGGCGGCACCCTGCATCGTGTGCCTTGACATTCCTTCCCTACCCCCTTAATGTGCAATTCATTATGAGGATAGTCCTCTTTCCGTACGCAGGGCGCACGCTATGGCTATCCATTTAGGCTAGGGAAGCTATAATGACAGACCTTTCCGCCACTATTGCTGGTATCCACTTTCCTTTCTGTATTATGAATGCCTCAGGAGCACTTTCAACAGCCAAAGAGGAGTTGCTCGCCCTAGCAGAGTCTGGGAGTGGGGCCGTTGTCACCAAATCGATTACCTCTGATTTTTTTCTGGACCCAGGGGCCCGTTGTGGACTGGAGAATCCCGGGCATAACTATTATGTGCAACTCCTACCGGAGCTGGCACAATACGGTAAACCGATTATAACCAGCGTGGCCGGAATGGGCGTTGACGGGTATATCATTGTTGCTAGGGCTCTGGCTCAAGCAGGGGCGAGCCTTATTGAACTGAATCTGAGTGATCCCCATGTACGGGAGAAGCTTGCTCCCTTTGCTTCAGCCAAACATCTCTGGACCTTGCTGTATGCGATTCGCAAAGAAGTACTTACGCCCCTGGCGGTCAAACTTCCCCCCACTATTCCGCTCTCCTACCCAGAGATGACAGCAATCTTGAGCGAGGTCGGAGTGGAAGTTATAGTAGGTCACAATAACCCAACGCCAAGCGGAGGCGCAGCTCCGCCCCAAGTGACAGAGTTATGCCAGGCGTCAAACGGCAAGCTAGACATTATTGGTGTTGGCGGTGTTGTTAGCGGCAAGGATGCCTATGCCGCCCTGCAGGATGGAGCCAAGGCGATTCAGATTGGTTCGGCCCTAGTCAGAGAAGGACCCGAAGTTTTCGCCCGCCTGTACCGAGAGATGGCTGAGCCCGCCCATAGATCGAATGCCGCCACACCCGCTGCTGATTAGGCGGGTTCTTTTGCGGAGGAAATCTATGCCAGACAAACCATTAGCCAACCAAAGCCATGGCTGGCTAATGGTCCTGCTCCTTGCCCTTGCCCCTTTCTTCCTTCTCCAGTGCGCCAGCCCGGAGCCGCCCGCGGGTAAGACTACCTCCGGCAAACAAGTGTTAGCCAAAGCCGGGGACACAGAAATCACCGAGGAGGACATCCAAGAGAGGATTCGCGGGCAGCTGCTTAGGATCAATAACCAGATCTACACAATCAAGAAGAGGGCCCTTGACACTGTAGTAGCTGAGCTGCTTCTGGAAGAGGAAGCCCGGAAACGCAACCTAACCAGAGGGCAGCTTCTTGAGCAAGAGGTCCCGGCAAAGGTTGCCCAGGTAAGCGACGCCGAGGTGGAACAATACTATAAAGCTAATCAGAAGCGCCTCAAAAAGCCTCTAGAAGAACTTAAGCCCCGACTAGTCCAACAGCTCACCAACGCCAAGCAGCGGGAGCGCAGTGCTGCCTTTTATCAGGAATTACGCAAGGCCGCCCAGGTTCAGGTTTTCCTTCAACCTCCTATTATACACGTAGCTACAGACAGCGCGCCCGCGCGGGGGCCGGCTAATGCCCCGGTAACCATTGTTGAATTCTCTGACTTTCAATGACCCTACTGTGCTCGAGTTCAGTCTGAACTCGCCAAAATCAGGGAAACATACAAAGACAAAGTCAGGATCGTGTACAAGGATTTTCCTCTAGCTATGCATAAGAACGCCCCGAAGGCAGCCGAAGCTGCCCACTGCGCTGGCGAGCAGGATAAGTACTGGGAGTATCATGATGTACTCTTTGCCAACACAAGAGCACTAGAGATAAAAAACTTAAAAAGGTATGCTGCCGACCTGCAACTAGACACGGCCCAGTTTAACATCTGCCTAGACAGTAGCACATATGCGGCGCAGGTTCGCAAGGACGTTTCCCAGGGACAAGAAGCCGGGGTAAGCGGGACTCCTGCGTTTTTCATCAATGGTCGTTTTCTCTCCGGCGCCCAGTCGTTTTCTACATTCCAGGAAATTATTGATGAGATGCTGGCGTCCTTATAAAAAGCGCTCAGCAATCAGCTGTCAGCCTTGGACCAAGTAGGAAGTGTAGATACTCAGCAGATCCCATCCATACTTCATAAAAGCTGAACGCTTATTCTCCAATCAGTGTATGGGCGGTAGCCGAGGCGATTCTTACCCATACTAGATCTCCTGGCTTAATCCCCTTTCCAGGAAAAACTGTGGTCTTAAATTGTGGGGTTTTTCCGGCCAACCAGCCTTTCTGCCGCTTGGCTGGACCTTCTACCAGGGTCTCAACCGTTTGACCAACGAGCCCCCCGTTCCTCTCGGCTGAGATGACTTCCTGAAGTTTAATGATCTCTTGGAGTCGTCTGCCCTTTTCCTTCTCTGAGACTGTCTCCCCCCATTTGTATGCTTTGGTACCCTCACGAGGAGAATATTGAAACATAAAGGCGTGGTCATAGCGGACCTCAGCCATGAACTTATAAGTGGCAAGAAAATCCTCTTCTTCCTCCCCAGGAAAGCCAACAATAATATCTGTGGATAGAGCAAGACTAGGAATCGCTCGGCGCAGGCGGCCCACTAGGTCGGCATACTCCTCTACCATATACCCCCGATCCATACGTCCAAGGACTCGGTTAGAGGCTGACTGCAGAGGTAGATGAAGATAGGGGGAGATCTTCTTGCAGTTGGCCATGACCCCAATAAGCTGCTCGGACATATCGGCGGGATGAGGAGAAGTAAATCGGATGCGCTCAATGCCATCAATAAGGCTGGTTTGACGTAGGAGTTCAGCAAAATCACAGTCCCCATCACGGTAGGCGTTAACCGTCTGCCCAAGATAAACCACCTCTTTATACCCTTCCTCTGCTAAAACCCCGGCTTGCCGGAGAAGGGCCGACGCTGGTATGCTACGCTCCCGTCCCCGCACATAGGGTACAATGCAAAAAGTGCAAAACTTGTCGCATCCTCGCATTACCGTCACCCAGGCTCTAACTCCCCGGCCGTGGGCCGGGATGATGTCCGCATAAGTCTCCTCTCGGCCCAAACGGACATCTACCAACGGGTCTGTTTTCTCTCCAGCAAGCAAGCCGGGCAAGCGGCGGTAGGCATCCGGGCCAACAATGAAATCAAGAAACGGAGCTTTATCCAGCAACCGTTCACGGTGATGTTGGGCCATGCAACCGGCAAGTCCCAAAAGAGTGCCTGGTTTCCCTGCTTTATAGCGAACCAGGTCTCCTAGCCGTCCGAGCACCCGCTCCTCCGCATGCTCACGGATAGCACAGGTATTAAGCAGGATAACATCGGCTTCTGCTGGGGTCTGGGTTTGCGTGTATCCATGGGGCCGTAACAGGCCCACGAGCAGCTCGGTGTCAGCAATGTTCATCTGGCAGCCATAGGTTTCAATATATACTTTTCTCATGACTCTCAGGCTATATATCGCCTCTCTGCAGGGCAGGCAATGGTCTTCTCCATCCCCGTTACTGTTGCAACCCATGCTCCCTAGTGGTACATTTTGCTCTTAAACCCCCAGGAGAGACGAAGACCATGCCGCAAGCCAGTTTTCAGCAGCTCGAAGCCTCCTTGCTTTACTGTCCCAAGTGTCGACAGGCTATGCCGGTACGCAAAAAACTGCTCCTGATTGTGCCCGAAGGGGAAAAGTATGAGTACCTCTGTACCCAGTGTGCTTCTACCTGTGGGACCAAGATCGAGCAAGAGGATTTCCAGACCCGCATCCTAAGATAAGAGTTACACCACCATCTTCACTGGACCACAGTAATCCTTGCAAATTTTAGGGTAAAGGCCCTTCTTACTTTTCACTTCTACCTTTCCCTGCTATATAAAAACCATGGCAGTAAAAGAGCACCATAAAAAAGCTCGCAAGAGCGTGGGCTGCGCGGTAATCACCATAAGCGACACACGCACAGAAGAGACCGACTCCAGCGGCAGGCGCATCAAAGAACTGCTTGCCGACCAAGGGCATCTGATCACTTCTTACCAGATCCTTAAAGACGAACCCAGTGACATCGGAGCCGCGCTTCGCCATTTACTAACCGATCGTGAGACTGATGCCGTGATCACTAACGGAGGGACGGGTATCGCCCCACGTGATACGACCTTCGAGACAATACGCTACTTGCTCGACAAAGAAATTGAAGGCTTTGGGGAGCTGTTCCGAGCCTTGAGCTATCAGGACATTGGAACAGCGGCTATGCTCAGCCGAGCTGTTGCCGGCGTGGCTAAGGGCAAGGTAGTGATTTCTCTTCCCGGCTCAACAGGAGCAGTAGAGTTAGGCATGACCAAAATCGTGCTACCAGAGCTCGGACATATGATCTTTTTGCTCAAGGGAGAAAAGCATGGTCATTAAGCTGCGCTTCTTTGCCTCTGTGCGTGAGCGCCTGGGTATAGCCGAGACCCTCTGGCAGGGATCAGATCATGAAACCGTGGGCACTATCTGGGAAGCACTCAAGCGTAACCATCCCGAGCTAGCATTGCTGGAGAAATCACTTGCCTTTGCTGTCAATCAAGAATACGTGAGCAGAGACTATCCCCTCAAAGATAATGACGAGCTAGCTCTGATCCCACCCGTGAGCGGTGGAAGAGGTGACAGATGACCATAAACCCAATCTTCTGCAAGACCACCTTGGAGCCGATTGTGCTTCAGGATTTGCTTGATTTTGCCAGTGACCCGGGTGCTGGCGCAATGGTTACATTCATTGGCACCACTCGTAACACCAATGAGGGCCGGCAGGTGATTCGTTTGGAGTATGAGTGCTATCCGGGGATGGCAGAAAAAGAGATGGAAAAGATTGCTACGGAAGCCCTCAGCCGCTGGCAGGTAAAGAAAGTGGCTATTGTCCACCGCCTTGGTCGGGTGGACATTGGTGAAGCGAGCGTAGCCATTACCGTCTCATCGGGCCATCGCCATCAGGCATTCGACGCTTGTCACTTCATCATCAACCAACTCAAGGAAACAGTGCCTATCTGGAAAAAAGAGCTGTACGAGGGTGGGGAGCTCTGGATTGGCTCCCAGACTGGAGGGCAGGGAACCTGGCAAAAGGTCGAAGAGGGAAAAGAAGCATAAGGCCGGGCTAGCAAAAAGGTGTTTTCACGAGGTCGTGATGGACATTCACACCATTGGTATTGTTGGCTCAGGACAGATGGGTAGCGGTATTGGTCAGGTTGCCGCGCAGACAGGATTTAACGTTGTCTTGTACGATATCTCTGAGGAGATTATCAACCGCGCTTTAGACAACGTCACTCGTGGGCTTACCCGACTGGCTGAGCGGGGCAGACTGAAGCCGGAGGAGCAGCGGGAGATCCTGGCCCGCTTCCATGGCACGGCTGATTTCGCTGAGCTCTCGCGCTCCGACCTTATTATCGAGGCCGCGTCTGAAGACCACGAGATTAAAAAAGAGATCTTTCAACGCCTCGATCAGATCACCCAACCGGAGGTTACCCTGGCAAGCAACACCTCCTCGATCTCCCTCACCCAGCTTGGTGCCGTCACTAAGCGGCCGGACAAAGTGATCGGCATGCACTTCATGAACCCACCCGTGGTCATGCAGCTTGTCGAGATTGTACAAGGGTTGGCCACCTCAGAAGAAACCCTGCATGTGGTAGACGAGCTGGCCAAGAAGATGGGCAAAACGACCATTCAGGCCAAGGACTACGCCGGATTTATTGTCAACCGCATTCTCCTGCCAATGATCAATGAGGCCATCTATGCCCTCTATGAGGGGGTAGGTTCAGTCGCAGATATTGATCAAGGGATGAAGCTAGGCACCAACCAGCCGATGGGTCCCCTAGCACTGGCCGACTTAATTGGCTTGGACACTTGTCTGGCCGTTCTGGAACGCCTGCACCACGGCCTAGGCGACGACAAATATCGCCCCTGCCCGCTGCTACGCAACTATATAGCCGCGGGTTATCTCGGCAAAAAGGCGGGTAAGGGATTTTACGACTACGCAAGGACATAAGTAAAATCTGGTATGACGGGGTGTCCTTCTTACTCTCATTTCACTCCACAGCTCACTGAGTTCAAAAGCATCTTAAGTCTCCGGGCAGCACTCCAGTAGTGTAGCGGGCAAGCAGAAATGTCATACAGATCCTGCGGACAGAAAAACAAAAAGATAACCTGGCAAAGTTCTTCTGGGACATGGCCAAGGTTTCCTTCACCGTACTGGTTATTACGCCGTTGGCTAGGCCAGAAGCGGTACAGGCGATCTCGTTAACTGTCGTATTCCTTATCTTCCTTGCTATAGGATTAGTCGGCCTCTTCATTGCTCTCACCGACAAGGGCCTCAATTGGAACAAGGGTGACGACGGCCAGTGCATACGTACCGCACTATTCGAGATGAAGGCCGCCGTAGTGCCGGGAAAGATTTCGTCGATCAGAGGGAGGGCTGCTACCATCTGCTCTTCTGTCCTCCCTCTGCCAACCTCCATCCCAGCGTTACTCTTCGTCTTTATTAAAAAAGACGGCAAATAAGGGAAGAAAAGGGAGGCACAGGCCTCCCCTGAGGTACCCGTCAAGCTCTACGTTGAGGGAGAGATTGGTGGTAGGGTCTCGTTCGGTATTCGATACTGAAACCCTTACCTGGTCGTCACGAGCGACTATCGACAAAGAGATGGAAATGTCCGCTGCCCACGCCGCTGACGCATTGCGCAGCAGCAGAACAACGGCCAAAACGGTGCTGGCGGAATTGCGCATTCCCTTGTTATTTTCTGTTATTTTCTATTCAACGCCGATTTTTGTGGACGGAAATCCACTCACAATTGTCTATCTACCGCGTGGGGAGTCACGGGTACTCGAAGGCCACCGGTAGGTTGTCCAGCCACGGGATAGGCGGGCACGCTTTGTCCAAAGCGGCTTCGCGCAGGATGGGGTTGTGAGCTCGCTTGTCGAAACGCACCACGAGGCGGTCGGCCTGGACTTCGAGTGAGCCAGCGGTTTGGACGAACTTGCGATAGAGTTGTTTGGGTTGGGCTTGGTCAAAGCCATGCAACTGGGAGGCTAACCAGAGATAACAGCTGTTGGCTAGGACTGTCAGGGCTACATCTGCATCCACATTGAGGCGTACCTCACTGGCCAAGCAATCGAGGTGAAAGAAATTGACCGAGATGCCCAAGCTGTCTTCCACACTGTTGCGTTGGGTATAGCGAGTGATGAGCTCACGGGCACTGACCTCAAAGTTGTTGGAGATTAGTAGTGTGGGCTGGGCTCGACCCAGGCCCGTGATGGCCAATTGACGCAGGGAACCTTTGTAGCCGCGCAGCTTAATGGTTTCGTCTAGGTAGCGGACTTGGCAGTGGCGACGTTTGGGGATGGTAAGCACCGTACGCTGCCAGGCGTTAAAAGGCAGAGCTTGCAAGCGACGTAATAGGGCGACCCCCCGACGCCGAATGGTCATAAAGTAAATGCCCCGCTGGTTGACACGAGACAATGGGGCATAGGGAGCTAACTTGGAGTCGAAGTAGAGCCAGTGGGGGTCCTGGCCAGCAAGGGTATGCCAGAACTCCACAAACCGCATTAGCTCTCCCGCCTGATCGGCGCGGGTGAGATTAGCGTTGGCGTAGCACAGCAGGCGGCTTTGGGGGTCATGGGCGAAAAAGGTCAGCATCCTGGTGCCCCAATGCTTTTGATAAATGCCTTTTGCATACCCACAACGCCACCATGTATATAGAGTTCGATCTGATCTCCTTCCTCCCAATATCGGGAGATTATAAATGCGCGTCCGTTTTTCAACTGAACAAGGAAGCAGAGCTAACCAAGGGATATGCTAAGAGCATGATGATGGCCATTATTAGAGTCGACTTTTTCATTCCTCAGTCTCCTCTTTAGAAGGATGATAAAAGAAACGCGATTATGGCCAGAAAGGCAATGGCTAAGCCGCAGAGAATATAGAAGGCTAGAGCCATAGGATCGCCCTCGGCAGCGGCAACAAAATCGGACCAGTAAAGGACAAACCCCCAGTATAGGACAAAGAGATAGGTCACAATAAAGCCGAACTGAGTGCGACCCAAGAGCATAGAGATACTTACAAGACTCACAAAGAGGCCCATCTGCCAGGCTGGAATAACAAGGTTGACTTCCCCAAGCATCTGTAGGGTGTGTAACAATGTCCAATAGTGATAACCTGCTCATACTGCCTTATTTCGGCAAAGCTTAAAGGCTCTTTAATCCTCTTTGTTAATGGCTCCTATGGTTTTGACCCTACAGTAAAACCTTATTTCATTCTATATTATCTCTTGGCAGGAGCAGATACAAAGAGATGTTCTTGTCAACCTGACTCTGTCAACTTGGCCTTACCTCCCTTCTGGTTGCTTCTATGATTATACCTGTAGCTTATCCTATCTGCTAACCCTTTCTACTTCCTGAAGGTTCAGGCAGTGAAGTGGTGATAGTCCGGTTCGCACCCGATTGACATTTTCTGCCAGTACCTGGGTGATATCATGGTATGACGTGTCAGTTACCCCGGCAATATGCGGGGTGGCAATAACGTTATGGCGAAAAAGGATATCGTTAGGATCAGTTGGTTCATCCCAAAAAACGTCAAGACCAGCCCCGGCAATTTGTTCCTGTGCCAGAACATTAACCAGCGCCTCATAATCAATTAACGGTCCCCGGCCAACGTTGATTAGAAAAGCGTTACGGCGCATTCTGGCTAGCTCTTTGCTACTGATGATGCCTCTTGTCTCGGTAGTGATGGGGAGGGCGAGGATAATAAAATCCGATTCTTGCAAGAGAAAGGGCAGATTCTCCTGCCCCCCCAGAAACTCTATGCCTAGCTCTCTTCTGATCTCTTCTGCAGGGTGATGTTTAATCCCCAGGATCCTCATCTTGAATCCCTTAAGCCGTTTAATCAATTCTTTGCCAATGCTTCCTACTCCCACTACCCCTGCTGTTTTACCCTGTAGAGAGGTGCCCAGTGGAGAACCGAAAAGGCGACGCTGTACATTTTTTTGTGCCTGAGGCAGCCACCGGGCAAGTGCGAGCATGAGAAAGATAGCATGCTCAGCCACAGAAAAAGCGTTGCCCGTGCCGATACCCGGCACATTAGCCACGTAAATCCCTCTTTGACTGGCTGTAGGGATGTCCACTCCCTCCAGACCCACACCAAACTGGTGGATCAGGCGAGCAGAGGTATGGGTGATGATACCGGCATCTACGCGATACATAGCAGGAATGATTACATCAGCGTCTTTGGTGCCCTGCTGTACCTCTGGACCTGGACAAGAGAGAATCTCGTCTGCGGGCAGGTATTGCTGCAGTGTTTCAGCACAATGGGGAAAACAATCTGTACAAATTACAACCTTCAAAGCGCTCGCTCCCTAAAACGTGGTCAGCTCGTTCTGCTGGCGGTCCTGTGGCTCGAGCTGAATAGTAATATGCTTGATCCCAAAGGCATCCTGAATGCGCCCGTCTAATGTGTCTAACAACCCATGGGGGTCCCACTCTCCGTCCACCACTGCGTGTGCACTCAACGTGAAGATACCCGAAGTGAGGGTCCAGATGTGAAGGTCATGGATCTGCTGCACTCCTTCGACCTCTTCCATAACTTTTTGTACCTCCTCCAGGCTGATGTGCCGTGGCGTAGCTTGCATGAGAATGTCTATCGAGTCGCGTACCAGGCCAAAGGAGCTGAGAAGAATAAGCAGACCAATTCCCAGACTGGCCACCGAGTCGGCCCAGTGCCAATCGGTAAACAGAATCACCATGCCTGCGGTGATTGCGCCAATAGACCCCAGAGCATCACTTACTACATGCAAGAATACACCTCGGAAGTTGAGGCTGCGGCCGCGGGAAGGGCTGAGGATCCAGGCAGTGATAAGGTTAACGCCAAGACCCACAGACGCAATGAGGAGCAGACCCTGGCCTTTAACCTCGGGCGGGCTGAAGAAACGATGATAAGCCTCGTGGAAGATCACCCCGGCTATTAGCCATAGTGCCAGTCCGTTGACAAAGGCAGCAAGGATCTCTGCTCGATAGTAACCAAAGGTCTTTTGCGATGTAGCTGGCAGTGCGGCAATATAGGCGGCAAAGAGGCCCAGTCCCATAGCCCCTACGTCCGAGAGCATATGTCCAGCGTCAGACATAAGCGCCAAACTGTTAATGAACCATCCTCCCACCAGTTCGACTGCGCAATAACTCCCCGTCAATCCCAGCGCTAGCCTTAACCGCCGTCTGTCTTGATCGTGAGCCTGTTCCATGGTCAGTCTTTATAACGAGTTGGCAGAATCTCAGCCGGGTATATTATACCATGACTTGTCCATTCTCCAACAGCACTCCTTACTTCATTCGGCAACCGTTTGTGCTAAGCCCTTCAATTTTGGTCCAGGACAAGTTTGTCAAAGCCCCCTGGCGGGACTCCCTTCTTTACTACCGGCAAAAACTTTCTGGTAACTGTGGACAATTATTGTGTCCACATGGGTAGAGAATTGAGCGAGATGCCAAAAACAGGCACCCCGATAAGGTAGAGGAGCAGAGTCAACACTCCTACGCCAATAAGGTCAAGACCAATTCCCGCCCAGAACATCTGCGGAATAGTGACCTGTCCGCTGGCAAAGACAATCGCGTTGGGACCCGTGGCCGAGGGAGTATAAAAGCAAACGAGGCGGCAAACGTAGCAGGTACCATAAGAAGCAATGGATCCATCTCCATTCCTTTAGCGGCGGCGGCTAGGACCGGCATCATAAGCGTGGTGGTGGCAGTGTTACTAAGTAAACTCAGTGAGCCAGGCCAAGAGCAGGCACACAGAGAAGATTGCCAAAAGCGGCGAGACGTGACTCAGGAGTGTCAACCTCGACTCTACCCATTCCGCTAGGCCAGATTTTCCTGCCCCCTCAGCGAGGGCCAGGCTTCCACCTAGAAGAAGGAGTATTCCCCAAGGAATACGCTCAGCAATTTTCCAGGCGAGGAGAAAAGTACCTTTTTGCTGTCCGGCCGGAATAAGGAAAAGTAAGGATAGCCCCCAATATGGCCACGGTAGAATCTCGTATCTTCTCAGGGCGAGGGAAGAGGTTGGCCCAGCCCGGGAGGGTTACAGCTCCGAGGTTGAGGTCTCCGCGGAAGATCCATAACAGTGCAATGCTAAGCGCCAGGATGAACACTCGCTGTTCTTGCGTGCGCAGGGGCCCCAGTTCCTGGAGTTGCTGGCAGAGAAAAGTGCGGTCCTCCTGCCAGCCGGAGGTGGGAACCCGAAAGAAGATATAAAACCAGATAAAACCAGGCGCAGAGAGCCATGATCACGGCTGTGGGTATGCCAAACACCATCCAGTGAGAAAATCCAATGCTGGGTGTATCCGGAAAGAGTTTACCCAAAGCTCCCAGAAAGACCGCATTAGTGGGGTACCGATGGGTATGCCTACTCCACCAATGGAGGCGCAGTAGGCCAGGCCAAGCATCAGGGCAGTGCCGAAGCCTTTTTTTGTGTCGTATCCCTGAGAGCTGGCGTGGTCGAGGATGGCAAGAGCAATAGGGAACATGATACCGGTCGACGCCGTATTTGACACCCACATGGAAAGAAGAGCAGTGACACTCAGAAAACCCAAGATGAGCAGTCTTGGGGAACGTCCAATACGAGAAAGAATTTGTAGGGCCACCCGGCGGTGGAGCCCCTACTTTTCCATAGCCAGGGCAATGAAAAAGCCGCCAAGGAAGAGGAAGACTATCTGATCGGCGTAGGTGCTGGAGACTTCCTGGGCGCTCAGTATGTCAAGGGTAGGAAACAGGACTAGCGGCAAGAGTGAGGTGACCGAGAGGTGCGTAGCCTCGCTTACCCACCAGACTGCCATAAGCGTGGTAATCGCCGCAGTCCGCCATGCGGCTAGTTGCATTCCTTGCGGAGGAGGGAGTAGGAGGAAAAGAACAAAGGCCCCAATCCCAACAAAGAGGCCAATGGCCTGGCGTCCGCTATAGCTTGGGGGCTCGGCCTGCTCCATCGTCTAAGCTAGGCTTACTCACGGCTTTTTTCAATATCCGGGTGATAGAGAGAGATAACTGCCTGTGTCATGAGGTGTCCCAGCTCCTTAGCCAGTATGTGGTGAAGGTCCGGAATATAACAGCCTGAGGCTGCAGGGTGTCCGCCGCCGCCAAAGATCTGGGCAAGCCGAGAGAGGTCGGCGGTGCAGTCCGGTGAACGGCGCAGGCTTACCGCCAGGCTCTTAGTGTCATACAAAGCAAAAACTGTTTGCTCGGAGGTTTTCCCCCATAGATCGGCTACTTCGCTGGAATACCCATCGCATAGAGCGGCGACTACCGTAAAATCGGTTCCCATTATTGGCAGAGTAACCCGACTCTTCTCAGCCAAATCAAGGCTAGCCTGGATCTCTTTTGTGGCTCGCTCGTACGCCTCCTGCATCTCGGGAGTATAGGTGATCTGTTCGTCAATATGTAGTAGAGCCTGGTAGGCCTCGAGGCTTTCCTGGTTAGCGGCCATAGCTCTGACGGTAAGCGCTAGCTCGCGAGAACCGGCAACCTCATGAATCCAGCGGTCATTGTCGTCCGCCATTTGAATCAGCCGCTCAAGAGCAGCAAACGAGGGATTATGGCGCTTTTCAGCCTTCAGCCTCTCCCGCAAATATTCGTAAACCAGGCAGGAAGCAGCACATTTTTCGTTGACAACTAGGTCGGTAAAGGGAACGTCTATCTCTCCGGATTGGTAGCGTTTGATTGCAGTGCGATGATGGTCAAACCAATAAATCTTCACTCCTTGTGTGGCCAGCTGTTGCAGATAGACATCGGTCTTTTTCTCTGTCCAAGAGATGTCAGTGATCCAAATCTCTGTCTTGGGGGTAAGGGCATCAAGGGATATCGAACGAATCACCTCGTTGATCTGAACATTGGTAGCAAAGTGGGGAACGATCTTTATTCCGTCATGATAACGCGCTACCGCTACTGCCGCGGCCACACCATCTAAACAGTGGGGGCCGTGGCTAATCACATGCAGGAGAGAGGGGTTCGTCTCTGTTGCCAATGGGTTGATCCTTAGGAGGAGATGGAACGGGCAGTGTCCAACACCTTCTCAATGTCTAATATCCGAGGCCCATCCCAGGTGAGGGCAATCTCCCAGGTATCTTGGGCGTTCACCATCAACTCTCGCTCGCCATCAAGAGCAAGAATAGAAGGCTTAAAAGAAACCGCGAACCTTGTCTCTGTGCTCATCAGTTGGTGGCTGCGAATGCCTACAGGCGAAATCAGTCCGGGAGCAATCGCAGCAGTCACCAGTGTACCATCTTCGCCAAGGGTGAGATGTAATCCCCCCGCCTGACGTGGAGAGATAGGATGCACCATACCGCCAATAGAGGCAAGTCCCATATTCATAGGTGTGCCCTGTGTGAGGAAGACCTCTTTGAGTCGAGGCACCTCCCATAGAGCTCTAGCCCCAACAAATTGGTAATCGCACACGGCTACATCAACAAGGGCAATGTCTTCAAGTGTACCGTTGCGGTAGAGGTTGAGCCGTTTAGAGGGGAAGGTAAAAGTTTCCCAGGAGAGACCTCGGGTAGCGTATAGGCCAGCGGCAAAACCAGCTAAGGTAGATTCAAGGAAGCGTGGGAAGGCATTGTTTGTGCCGGTGGAGATCGATACCAAAGGCAGCGGGCCACAGTCCTTAGCCACTGCCCGGTTTGTGCCGTCTCCACCGATCACAATTAAGCAACACACTCCCTGCTTGTGCATAAGTTTTCCCGCTCGAGTGGTATCTGAGGCATCATCTCGGATAAACATTTCCAAAGAACGGGTCTGAAGCTTAAGCTGCCCATTGATACCACTTAAGGCTTTGATACCAATACCTGAGGGATCAGGCATAAAAATCACTTCTTTGACCCCCGCGCCCTCCAAACCCAAAAGTGCTCGGCGCACAATATAAACCTTCTCCTGCGTGTCAAGGATAGAGCCATGGGCTACCAAGCGGCGGATGTCCTTACCTGCCCGCGGGTTAGCAATAATACCAACGGAACTCATAATAAGACAACCCTACCTATTGTTTTTAAAACAACTCTGCCGTTGCGGCCACGATCTTCTGGAGATTCGGCAAGTAGTGATCCTCAAGCGCCGGGCTGAAGGGTACGGGAGTATGTGGGGCAGTAACGGCTTTAATGGGAGCATTGAGAAAATCGAAGCCTTTATCTGCCACTAACGCGGCAATGTCTGTGGCCATGTTACAGCGAGGGTGAGATTCATCTACGATCACCAATCGGCCGGTTTTCTTTACCGATTCGAGGACTGTCTCCTCATCGAAGGGCGAAAGGGTACGCGGGTCGATCACTTCGGTGCTTTTGCCTTGTTTTTGCAACTCCTCGGCGGCGCCAAGCGCCTGGTGGATCATCTTTCCAATGGCCACAATGGTCACATCGTTCCCGGGTCGTTTGATCTCGGCTTTGCCCAGCGGAATCGTATAGGGCTCCTCCGGCACCGGACCTCTCATTGCCCCCAGGGTAATGTCTTCAAAAAAGATCACTAGGTCATCGTCGCGAATGGACGAGATCAGCAGCCCCTTAGCGTCATAAGGGGTTGCCGGCACCACGGTCTTAAGACCGGGGATATGGGTGAAGAGCGAATAAAGCACCTGCGAGTGCTGAGCCGCGGCACGAAATCCGCCACCGTAAATGGTACGGACCACCAGGGGGACCTTGGCCTTGCCACCAAACATGTAGCGTAGTTTGGCTCCCTGGTTCAGGAGCTGATCAAAACAGACCCCCATGAAGCCCACAAACATCATTTCTACTATTGGCCTCAGGCCTGTGGTTGCTGCACCCACCGCCGCACCAATGAACCCTGACTCGCTGATCGGTGTATCCAGCACCCGTGAACGGCCGAACTCTTGTACCAGCCCCTTGGTAACACCTAGCACCCCGCCCCAGGCGTCATCTCCTTGTAGATGATCAACCCCGGCTCCTCCGGCTACGTCCTCGCCCATGAGGACAACCGTGGTATCTCGGCGCATCTCCTGTTGCATGGCCTCGTTCAACGCTTGGCCGAATCTGAGCTGTCGTTCTGCCATAACCCCTCCTGTTAAAGAGGAGATGGAGACAGGAACAAGGATAAACAGCTAAGATGCCATTTCCTCTGTCCCCTCTCGGTCTCCCTTTTTCTCTTTGCGGTTACGATTGGTAATTTACATACACATCCGTCAGCGTTTCTTGTACGTTCGGGAAGGGGCTCTCCTCGGCAAACCTCACCGCTTCCTCAACCTGTTGGGCGGTTTTTTCGCTGATAGCGTTCAGCTCATCTGTGCTGACTAAATTGCGTGACAGGGCATTTTGCTTGAACAGCTCGATAGGGTCACGCTCTTTTTGGTACTTCTCGTTTTCCTCTGGGATCTTATAGGTTTGCTGATCGCCTTCATAGTGACCGTAGAAGCGGTAGGTTTTACACTCTAGGAGAGTCGGGCCCTTACCCGCTCGGGCTCTGGTCACTGCCTCGCGCGTGGCCTCATAGACGGCAAAGATGTCCATACCGTCAACCGTCACACCGGGCATATTGTAGGCGGAGGCCCGGTCGGCAATGTTATCTACGCTGCAGTGGTAGTGAGCCGGGGTAGACTCGGCATAGCCGTTGTTCTCAGCCACAAAGACCACCGGCAAATCCCAGATGGCGGCAAGGTTGAGGCTTTCGTGTAACGTCCCCTGTTCCGAGGCGCCATCGCCAAAGAAGCAGATTGTGACCTGGTCAGTTCCTTTTGTTTTTGCCGTCAGCGCAGAACCGCAAGCCAGCGGCGGACCGCCGCCAACAATACCGTTGGCACCAAGCATGCCTTTGTCCATGTCAGCAATATGCATGGACCCGCCCTTGCCTTTACATACTCCTGTGGCCTTACCAAACAGCTCTGCCATCATGCCACGTACCTCTACCCCCTTAGCAATGCAGTGGCCATGGCCCCGGTGGGTGCTTGTCATGTAGTCTTTGTCGGTCAGGTTAGCACAGATGCCCACGGCTATTGCTTCTTCGCCAGCGTAGAGATGGACAAAACCCGGAATCTTACCCTTGCTAAACTCCGCCCGTACCCGGGTCTCGAATACACGGATCAACGACATGCGTTCAAACATCCATAGCAGCGTCTCTTTATCCATTTCCATGGTGGTTTCTCCTTTCACTCTTCTTCTGGAAGCCGGTAGGCACAGTGGTCCATAAGTTTTTTGATCTCCCGGTCCCACTGGCCGATCCACTTTTCAACCAGGGTGTAGGCCGGACACTGTCCGCGCCAAAGTTCGTCACGTAGCCGGTCAAGATAAAGGGTCTCATTCTCCCCTTTATCATTAAGTTGACCTTGTCGCTCTAGACCTTCCCAGGCAATAATGAGAAGTTCCTTGGCCAAATCAAGAAGGGAAATCCCCCGAACACGGGCTCCTAGGGCCTGACGGTGAGCGCCACGGTAAAGAGTAACCCTCTCTTCCCAGTTCCATCTCTTTACTAGATCCCAAGCAGCCCGGAGACAATCCTCCTCATAAAAGATTCCTTTGACCAGAGCGGGTACAGCCAACATAAGTTCCTGTGGCTGATTGTCAAAGCAGCGAATCTCCAGATATCGTTTAAGGCGCACCTCAGGAAAAAGAGTGGTGAGGTGGATGATCCAGTCTTCCAGCGTGGCTTGCTCGTTATTATACCCTTCTTCCAAGAACTGGCGGAAGGGAATTCCGGTCATGTTGATCCAGCGGCCCTGGCGCACAATGAAATACATGGGCACATTAAGCGCATACTCGACATAGTTTTCGAACCCTACCCCTTCAGCAAAAGCAAAAGGAAGCATTCCACAGCGGGATCTGTCCGTGTCTGTCCATACATGCCCTCGCAGCGTCATAAAGCCGTTTAAGGTGTTATCGGTTATGGGTGAGTTGGCGAACATAGCGCTAAAAATGGGGATAAGACCCATGCCCACACGGAATTTCAGCATAGCATCAGCCTCATTAGCATAATCGAAATTGACCTGGATGGAGGCTGTTTGCTTCATCATACGGTGGCCCATGGTGCCTACCTGTTCCATATACGGGGCCATGATACGATAGCGGGTTTTGGGAGTCCATTCGATGTCGTCAAGGTCGCTTAACGGCTGCATGCCCAGATTCAGGAAGGCAAGGTCCAGATCTTCGCTTGCAGTAATTAGGTTTTTGATATGCGTGGTGAGTTCTTTGTGGGCACAGTGAATAGTCTCACACTGCTCGCCGGAGAGTTCTAGTTGTCCTCCTGGTTCCAAGGCGATGTTCGCTTGAGGACCTTGCAGAGCAATAATGTGGCCTTCCTCTTCTTGTGGCTCCCATTCTAAGATCTCGGCCAAGCGCCGGAGGATAGTCTCAATTCCCCTTCTACTGGAATATCGTATAGCCCGGCCACTGCGAGACGAAACCCCAACCATCTCGTACTCGGTGCCAATCCGCCAGGCTTCCTGGGGTTTCCCTGCCTGATAGAAGAGATCGATCAGTTCCGATTTTTTCTCGATGATCTGGGTGGCCTCAGGGCCTTCGACGTACTGCGACATGCATCCCCCTCTGTAGGCGAGTTCCCATAGACGATCTCAAATCCTGCCTAAGAGTAGCAGAGAAATGTTTTGAGGCAAGAGGTTTTGTTAGGAGGCTCTCAAGGAAATGAGACAGCCTCAACCGGCCCAGGAAGGAACAAGGAACAACACGGCAACAGTCCCTGCCTAAGGCAGATCCGGAATTTTATGTCTGGCCTCCTCATGCACGAGTTCTTCCCCCCTCTCTATTTTGCCAATAGGCACGCCTGCGCTCGAATCAGTTTGAGCAGGTTATAGGCCAGATCAATAATTACCCCCTCGACTATCCCTCGGACTAAGCCCCACAACGAGAAGCGTCAAAAGCCGTGGACCTCTTTGACCCGACTAAAGATTGGCCAACAATTGCCCTGCGCTATGCATCACCCAAAGAAGACGACCCCACTAATACAAATCGTTAATTTATGCCATTGCCCCAGGGGGATATGGAGAGTCTCGCCCTCACCCGGGAGATCTGCCGGGTGGAGCAGCAATGATACTGTGCAACTAGAAGTCCTTGCCTGCCATCCCGAAGTTCTGAAACATCTTGATTAGCTTACCCTCAATGGTGATCTCTTCCAGCGGTTGGACATCGTTAGCTAGCCTGGATTCCCATATTAGGGAAAGGACTTAACACCACGAGCGTTTAGCCGAAGACAAGCCGCAGCCGCATGCCTCCCAGCCAGGGCACCCGCACGGCGGTTTTGGTAACCCCTGCCGCAATCAGCAAGGGTTATGGGCCCGCTTTTGATACTGGACGATGATTTCATCTGGGGTGAGGGTGATCAAGCCCCATGGCGTCGATAACATCGCGAAAGATATGGCGCGCTTTGGCCTCGGCCTAGCCCCTGCCGATCTGGTACCCAGGAGGTGATAGAGGCTGCTGGCCATCAGCGTCAGTTGTAAGTCACAGGTGATCTTCAGATGATCTTCAGAGCCACAGGTGAGGACAAGGTATCGATGTGGAAGAAGTCGATGCCGTCGGCAATCCCGTTTTCAATCAGCATTCGGTGCGCATAGCGCTTAATGAGGGTCGCGGGGGAGTGGTGCAGCTGATTGGTCAGCAAGAGGGTCGGCTCTTCATGGCCCAGGTCGGCCACCCTCAGCTGGCGAATGGGGCCACTATACCCGGTGAGGCGGACGGTATCGTCGAGAACCCGGGGGCGCGGTCGGCCGCGCCGTTTCGGAGCGTTCATCGTCCGCGCGGCGCGGGAGCCGTGCGAAGCCTTCTTCTTTTTTTAATCGCCGATTTCTGCGGGCCAAAAGTCCCTGACAATTGGAGCTGCTAGCAACCCCATCATGAGTACTCAAGCACGAGGGACAGATTACCGAACCAAGGAATAGGAGGACAGTCTGTGTCCAGCGCCACCTCACGCAGGATCGGATTGTGGGAACGTTTCTCGAAGCGCACTCGAATGTGGTCGGCATGCACTTCCACACTCCCCGCCGTCTCCACAAAGTTACGGTAGAGCTGTTTGGGTTTGGTTTTGTCGAACCCCCGCAGCCGCGAGGCCACCCAGCGATAGCAGCCATGGGCCAGCACGGTCAGCACCGCGTCCAAATCGATATTGAGGCGCACCTCGCTGGCGAGGCAGTCGAGGTGAAAGAAGTTGATGCAGGTGCCCAGGCTATCCTCAACGTGATTGCGCCGCGCATAACGGGTAATGAGCTTCGCCGCAGGAGCCTTGAAGGCATTAGACAAGAACAGTATGGGTTGCTCTCGGCCTAGCCCTTTCACCGCCACTTGCCGCAGGGGCTCGGTGTAGTCACGATGCAGCTTGATGGTTTCGTCCACGTAGCGGATGCGGGTATGGCGCCGTTTAGGAATGTCCAGCACAACGCCGTGCCAGGCGTTGGCCGGCAGGGCCTGGAAGTGGCGCAAGAGGGCCGACCTGCGCCGGCGAATGGTGACAAACTTAATGCCGCGCTCGTTGACGCGTGCCAGTTCGGTATAGGGCGCGAGTTTGGAATCGAAGTAGAGCCACTGGGGATCTTTGCCCATGGTGGTGTGCCAGAACTCAACAAACTGCATCAGCGCGCCCGATTGATCACTACGGAGGAGATTGGCATTGGGCGTAACATAAGAGCCGGCTGTGGTGCTCATGGACAAATTATACGGTTTCTTCATGATAATTGTCCATTGAGATATTGGGCAGCTGAGATCAGATAGGCAAAGCCGGTCAGGGAGTGGATGGCAGGGGTGGTGTAGTGATTGAGGCGGGTGCTCAGGAGTTCAGAGAGTTCATCCAAGGTAGTGGGATGATACTGAGAGAGCCAGTCTTTGAGGTCGCGCCACAAACGTTCGATGGGATTGAGTTCGGGGGCATAGGGAGGAAAGAAGAGCAGCCCGACATTGGGGGGCAGGCGCAGCTGGCGCGCTTTATGAAAGGGGCCATTGTCGAGGAGGAGGAGGTGGAAGCTGTGGGGATCGGCCACGGCGAAGTGGTCGAGGAAGAGTTCAAAGCCCTGGGTATTGAGGGCAGGTAATTCGAGGAAGAAGCTGTGGCCGGTGAGGGGTTCGACTGCGCCATATAGATACAGACTCTCAAAGCAATAGGTCGAGGGCAGTAGGGGCTGAAGGCCACGGGCTGTGATGCGATGCCGGATGATGGGCAGGAGGCCACAGCGGCTTTCGTCTTGGGCCCACAGCCGTAAGCACTGGTAGCCCTGGTGCCGGGCGCTTTGCCCCTGCTCTTGGAGGTGCTGGGCTAAGGTGTGTTGAAAGTGGGCTACCTCGTCAGGCTTTTTTTGGGATGGGAACGGCGCGGGGACTTGGGCTTAGCTTGCAATTTATACCGCACCAAAGCATGCACGGAGCTGTAGGCCAAGTGGACCTGATGCTCGTGAGCCAGATAGTGCTCAATCTCACGGTAGCTGGCAAAGCCCTGGGGCTGCTCTAGCCGCTGCTGCAGCGCGGTGAGCACCAGGGGCGAGCAGGAGGCCACTTTGCCCGGTGCTTTCTTGATCCTCAACAGCGCTCTCACTCCGCCTCCTTCATAAAGGTCCAGCCACGCTTTGATAGTGTGTCGATGCACGGCCAGCAGCGTGGCCAGAGCTAGGCGCGAGCGGGCTTGGCCGCTGGCCAACAGATATGGGGCCTGCAGGCGTTGGCGCTTTTTGCCCTCTTTCTCGGCTTTAAGCCGCCGGGAGAGGTCCGTGGGACTTTCGGAGATGCTCGGAAGCTGCTTGCGCATAATGCTTCCACTATCTCTCTTGAATGGCCAGTTCTCAATTAGAGACCGTATTAGGTCTTTAGGGGAGTGTGGAAATCCATGCTAGTGGCTTTTCCAAAAAGTTTTGATCAATAGACATTTTCTGGTGTAGTAGCTCTCCCAAAGGGATACCTATGCTAAAGAAGCACTGGCTCGGAGAAGAAGTATCTTCTTATTCATCATTCCTAGGACTTACGCAAAAGTGAGCACGAGAGTGCTTGGTCGCTGAAAAAGCGCTAGAGTGAGTTCTATGAAAGAAAAAGTGAGTCGTCTCGATTAGTGTCAATATTTGTTGGTCAGCCAGATCAACTATACTTTGACAAACTTCGCTGAGCATTGTGAGAAGTTCAGCCATGAGGCCATAAAAAAAAGTGTAAAAGCTACGATATAACCTGACACTGTGATACAGACCTCGTTGTCCAAGCGCCCGTGAGGGCAGAGAGGAGCGAGGGAATGAGGACTGAGAAGAAGATCATCAAGACGAGAGTGGGCTTACTGGAGTTGGCAAGCAACTAGGCAATGTGTCGCGAGCGTGTAAGGTGAGGGGGTATAGTCGCGATAGCTTCTAGCGGTTCAAAGAGTTGTATGAAACTGGAGGGGAAGCCGCCCTGCAGGAGATAAGCTGGCGTAAGCCGATTGTGAAGAATCGGGTAGCACCCGAGACTGAGGCCGCGGTGGTGGAGCTAGCGCAGGAGCAAGCAGCCTGGGGACAAGCCCGATATTCTGCGTAGCCAACGAGATAGCCAAGCAGGGGCTGGGGATCTCACCAGGGGGGTAGGTTGTGTGTGACAGAGGCACGATCTGGAGAATCTCAACAAGCGGTTGCGGGCTACTTTCTATGTGGGCACCCTAAAAGGCGTGGGGAGCATCTAGCAGCAGACCTTCATTGATACTTACACCAAGGTGGGCTTTGCCAAGCTCTACGACCAAAAGAGTGCGCTTAGGGCTGCAGACTTACTCAATGATCGGGTGTTAGCCTTCTTTGAAGCCCACCTTGGTGGCACTGGGTCGGGTATTGACGGATCGGGGCACGCAGTATTGTGGGGCTCCAGAGCGGCATGAATACGAGTTATACCTGGCAGTGGAGAACATCGACCATACCCGTACTAAAACCAAGCGTCCCCAGACCAAGGGCATTGTTGAACGTTTTCACAAAACGGTGCTCAACGAGTTCTACCGCATTACCTTTCGCAAGAAGATTTACTATACTTTGGAGGAGCTACAGGTCGATCTGGACTCATGGATGAGGGAGTACAACGAGGTAGGGCCCCATCAGGGAGGGTGGTGTTATGGCAAGACACCGATACAGACCTTCTTGGACAGAGTGCTTTTGGCCAAGGAGAAACAGTTGGCAGCGTAGCAAGGATCGGACACTCAGGACCAACCTGACAACGAGGAATGGATTCACTGACTGTCAGAGCAAGTCTTGAGTTTTACATATGAAGCGCTATCTGCGCAGTGAAAAACTCCCTCCCCGCTTGCTCTGGGATAACATGTGCGAGCAGCTTGTGCTACTGTGGTGGGCGCACGCTCTATCAACTCAAACTGGCTTACTCGATGACTACCTCATTGAGCAGCTTAAGAACCCTACTCTCAAGATGCTTCTTACGTAAGTCCTAATTAATTTGAAAGGCGACTAGGCCATTGTTGTCAGGAGACAGTTGATCTTCATGGAAACTCATGGTAGTCAGAAGGAAACTAGTCCTAAGCGAAGAAGCTTTTCAGGCTGATATCTTTCTACGAAGGGAGAAGGGATGCTCCTCTTGACAAGCCCAAAGAGTTTCCCTATTATCCTGATTACTATGTTTAGGGTCTTTGAAAGCTAAATAGTGATTTTTCCTTCATGGTTCTACCATGGAGGAAAATAGCAGCGATATAGAAAGACGAACGCGGATCCTCGCAAGAAAGATAGGAGATAACTTCCCTCAGAAATTATCTCCATTTTTAAGCGGAGAGTTTGATCCTGGCTCAGAACGAACGCTGGCGGCGTGCTTCACACATGCAAGTCGCGCGAGAAAGGGAGCTTCGGTTCCTTAGTAAAGCGGCGAATGGGTGCGTAACACGTGGGTGACCTGTCCCTAAGACTGGGGCAACCCGCCGAAAGGCGGACTAATACCGGATAAGACCACGGAAGGTAACTTCTGAGGTCAAAGGTGGCCTTCTTAAAGGAGGCTATCACTTAGGGAGGGGCCCGCGGCCTATCAGCTTGTTGGTGAGGTAATAGCTCACCAAGGCAGCGACGGGTAGCTGGTCTGAGAGGATAGCCAGCCACACGGGGACTGAGATACGGCCCCGACTCCTACGGGAGGCAGCAGTGGGGAATATTGGGCAATGGGGGAAACCCTGACCCAGCGACGCCGTGTGGGTGATGAAGGCCTTCGGGTCGTAAAGCCCTGTCAGGCGGGAAGAAGTCTCTAAGGCCAAATAAGCTTTAGAGTTGACGGTACCGCCAAAGGAAGCACCGGCCAACTCCGTGCCAGCAGCCGCGGTAAGACGGAGGGTGCAAGCGTTGTTCGGAATTACTGGGCGTAAAGGGTGTGTAGGCGGTTCCATAAGTCTGGCGTGAAAGCCCAGGGCTCAGCCCTGGAAGGGCGTCAGATACTGTGGGACTAGAGTACCGGAGAGGAGGGTGGAATTTCCGGTGTAGCGGTGATATGCGTAGATATCGGGAGGAACACCAGTGGCGAAGGCGCCCCTCTGGACGGTCACTGACGCTGAGGCACGAAAGCGTGGGTAGCAAACAGGATTAGATACCCTGGTAGTCCACGCCGTAAACGATGGGCACTAGGTGTCGGGGGTAACCACTCCCTCGGTGCCGTCGCTAACGCATTAAGTGCCCCGCCTGGGGAGTACGGCCGCAAGGTTAAAACTCAAAGGAATTGACGGGGGCCCGCACAAGCGGTGGAGCATGTGGTTCAATTCGATGCAACACGAAGAACCTTACCTGGGCTTGACATGCCGGGAATCTTTTGGAAACAGAAGTGTGCCCCTTACGGGGAACCCGGACACAGGTGCTGCATGGCTGTCGTCAGCTCGTGCCGTGAGGTGTTGGGTTAAGTCCCGCAACGAGCGCAACCCCTGTCTGTAATTGCCCCCGGGTAAAGCCGTGGCACTTTACGGAGACTGCCGGTGTTAATCCGGAGGAAGGTGGGGACGACGTCAAGTCATCATGGCCTTTATACCCAGGGCTACACACGTGCTACAATGGTCG
>CBDCRK010000035.1:70000-255442 GCA_965220955.1 uncultured Binatia bacterium (SeqCode)
TATTGGGTTTTCTGCGTAACCAGGAATGTTTAGCTCATTATGACCAATACAGATGAACCGCATGCCAATACTGTTGGCAAGCTCTTTTGCCATATTCATGTCTTCCTCGGGAGTAGTGGGAGAGACTGTCATGAGGGCAATCGCTTGATCTTTGAGGACATCATGGGCTACCTTTACTAAAAAGGTCGAGTCTACTCCCCCGGAAAAAGCAACAATTACTGAGTCCATTTCACGCAGAATGGAGTGCAAGGTGGCCAGTTTACTATCGAGCATGTAATCCCTCAAAAAAGATCTGGAGCTTATATTCCTTCGGCCTGGAAAAGGTCTGTGGTAAGATAACGCTCTCCTGTATCGGCAAAGATTGCCACAACAATTTTCCCTTTTCCGAGTTTCTGTGCTACTCTGAGGGCAGCAGCACAAGCAGCGCCAGAGGAAATACCAACAAGGATTCCTTCTTCACGAGCAAGTCTCCTAGCGCAAAGTGAAGCCTCGTCATCCGTCACCGCAATGATCTCCTCATAGGCCTCGGTATTTAGTACATCAGGAATAAATCCCGCACCAATGCCCTGGATCTTGTGATATCCAGGTTCTCCCCCAGAAAGTACAGGGGCAAGGGCGGGCTCGACCGCATAAATCTTAACCCCAGGCCTTTTTTCTTTAAGTACCTCGCCCACACCAGTGACTGTACCTCCAGTGCCAACACCGGCAACAAAGGCGTCGAGTCGGGGAAATTGCTCAAGAATTTCGATTGCAGTGGTCTTCCGGTGAATTTCGGGATTGGCTGGGTTGCTGAACTGCTGGGGCATAAAATAGTCGGGATTCTCTGACAAGATCTCTTCTGCCTTGCGAATAGCGCCATGCATTCCTTTAGTGTCTGGAGTAAGAATTAATATGGCCCCATAAGCAATAAGCAGGCTACGGCGCTCTTCGCTCATTGTATCCGGCATAGTGAGGATAAGATTATACCCTTTTACGGCGGCGACCAAAGCCAGACCAATTCCGGTATTTCCACTGGTCGGTTCAACAATAGTATCCCCGGGGTGTAAGCGTCCCCCCTTCTCTGCCGCCTCAATCATGCTAAGACAAATACGATCCTTGACACTCCCCCCAGGGTTCATTGACTCCAGCTTGGCCCATACCTCAGCATTGTAAGGACTTGGTAGACGGTTCAGTCTCACTACCGGGGTAGAACCGATGAGGTCAAGGGGAGAGTGAGCAACTTGACACGGAACAGGCATGAATAAAAAATCTCTCTATAGTTCATCTGGGACGAGAAAAGCATGGTACATGCAGAAATAGGCAAAGTCAACGATAGCATCGCTGCTGCCAGCGCGGGGCAAATACTGGTTATCTTTCCAGGAAGTTTAGGAGATTTCCTCTGTTTTCTTCCAGCCCTCCAGGCAATCGGTAGGAGGCATCCGCGAGAGACAGTTGAGTTGATGGGTAAGAGAGAAGTAGTGGAGCTCAGTGTAGGCTGGTCATTCGTTACAGCGATTCACTCCATCGATCGATACGAGATCACTCAGCTTTTTTCCCGTGCCAACGGAGTGAACAAAGAGACGGGCAGATTCTTTTCTCGCTTCAATGCCGTGTATTCATGGACAGCTTATGGTAATGCTGATTTTGTTGTTAAGCTTAAACGCTTGGTTGGAAGGCTAGTGACAGTGTTCCCTTTCTATCGAGGTGGAGGCGAAGAGCATGCAAGCATTTACTATCTAGGCTGTTTAAGCGAGTCTCAGTGCCCATTTCCTCAGCTGAACCCGAGAGCCGGAGAATTGCAATGGGCGGAACGCTACTGGCAGGATCAGGGTCTTAGTGCTGCTCCTGTACTCGTGCTCCATCCTGGAAGTGGGTCGCTCGACAAGCAGTGGGACCTAACAGGGTTTGAGGAGGTCTCACGCTGGTGGGTAAAGGAAAGGATAGGAAAGGTACTTGTGATCTTGGGTCCTGCTGAAGAAGAAAGAGGAATTAAATGGGGGGAGAAAGGATATATTGTCAAGGGTCTTTCGTTGCCCCATCTGGCGGCTCTCTTGTACAAAGCCACTGCATATGTTGGTAATGATTCTGGGGTAAGCCACCTTGCCGGGGTAATGGGGGCACAGGGTGTTATCATCTTTGGTCCTACTAATCCTCAGCAGTGGCGACCTCTTGGTGGAAGTTTGGTAGTAGAACGCAACGAGCAATTCCGACGATCTTTTCCAGACGCCAGCGGCATTTCGCTCTTAGAGATTCCTACCCAGAGAGTAATCCAGACGCTTGCTGGAATTTCTTACCTTGACAAGAGGAGGGGATGATACTACCTTTTTTTACAAGGTTTTGTAGTAAAGTGTTCCCTTCTAATTGGCTGTAAAACAGTTTACTGTGGAGGGTAAAGGAATGTCTAATTCGCTTAAAACCGTGCTGCTACTCGGCACTCTAACTGGCCTTATCTTATGGATCGGTGAGTCTATAGGGGGAACGCAGGGACTACAGATTGCTTTTCTTTTCGCAGTACTCATGAACTTTGGCAGCTACTGGTTCTCAGACAACATTGTCCTGGCTATGTATGGTGCCCGCCAGATCAGTGAGGCCGAAGCGCCCATGCTGTATCGTATTGTTCACAACCTGACCCTGCAGGCAGGGCTGCCAATGCCTAGACTCTATATTATTCCCTCTGGAGCGGCTAATGCCTTTGCTACTGGTCGTAACCCTGAACATGCGGCTGTAGCCGTGACTGAAGGCATCCTGCAATTGATGAACGAGCAGAAACTCACCGGAGTGCTGGCGCATGAGTTGGCTCACGTTAAAAATCGTGACATTCTCATTAGTTCGATCGCTGCTACCCTGGCGGGAGTAATCATGGTAATTGCCCGTATGGCGCAGTGGGCTGCTATTTTTGGCGGGCTGCAGCGGGATGATGACGATGGTAGTGGCATTCTAGGGTTGATTGTTATGATGATAGTAGCACCTATGGCGGCTATAATCATCCAGATGGCCATTTCGCGTACCCGTGAGTTTGCTGCTGATACCACTGGAGCCCGCTTCTCCGGCGATCCGCTGGGCTTGGCCTCGGCTCTGGCAAAACTTGGGGTTGCCTCTGAGCGTACTCCTATTGATGCATCGCCTCAGACCGCCCACTTCTTTATTGTAAACCCTTTGTCTGGACGCTTGCTTGTACGGTTGTTCAGTACCCATCCGCCCCTTGAGGAGCGAATCGCCCGCCTGCGAGCCATGGCTGGTTACAAAGGCTAAATATCTATTTCCTAGGAAATCATAGTAGCACAGAGAGATTCTTATGCTCCGTAGGAGATGATTTATAAGGAAACGGAGACTAAAGCATGGCTGAAGAGAAAGAAGAAGGTCGTGGTTTCAAGGTTGAGGATCGCCGCCGCTTCTCTCCTGAAACCGGGGAAGCACGTAAGCAGGACAGTGAAGAGAGACGAGAGGATCTTTCTCCCCTCAGTGGAGAAACAGCAACAGTAAATGAGTCTAGCTACGATCAGTCGTCTGGTCCGCTTCCAGAGATCACCTTTTCTAGTTTTATTCTTGGTTTAAGTACCCAGGCGCTTATGTACCTCGGAGAGATTCCTAGTCCCCAGGATAACCAGTCGCATCAAGATCTTACTGCGGCCCAGCAGATGATTGACGTCCTAGGTGTGCTCAAGGAGAAAACCGTGGGGAACCTGGACAAGAATGAAGAGCAACTTGTGGACAATATGCTCTTTGACCTGCGTATGAAGTACGTTGAATTAAGCAAAAAGAAGTAACCAGCAAGCCCTATTTTTTGCTCATTAAGGAGTAATAAAGCAAAAAAAGTATGCGACAGAGCTTCTGGCTAGTCTTTCTCTTCCTTTTCTTCTTCCCAGCCCTTTTACTTGCGGGTATGGTCGGTTGGCGCTTTTTCCGAGAACTGGAGAAGGTAGCGCTGAGCCAATTTTCGGATCACCATTGGAAGGTTCCGTCCAAAGTCTATGCCAGTCCCGTGCTCCTCTATCCAGGGATAAACATCGAAGGAGTGGGGCTTATGGATCGGCTTGCCCGGTTAGACTATCACGAAGTTACCGGACCGGTCCGAGTACGGGGGGAATATGGGTATCAACTGGATTCAGGAGTGTTAGAAATTTACCTGCACAATTTTATCTCTCCGACTCATAAGGAGAAGGGAAGGCTGATTCGTCTGTTTCTGCAGGATAACCGAATCCAGCGTCTTGAAGATGGCGAAAGTGGGGCGGAATTACTTTCCGTTGAGTTGGAGCCGGAGGTCATTACCAGGCTGTACGGACGGGTGTGGGAGGAACGACAGGTGATCGAGCTCCACGAGATTCCCGCGTTACTAGTCAGAACGGTTTTGGCCGCGGAGGATCAGAGGTTTTTTGAGCATCACGGTGTTGACTTCTGGGGAATCACCCGGGCTGGGCTGGCAAACCTATGGGCAGGACGGGTAGTGCAGGGAGGGAGCACCCTGACCCAGCAGCTCATGAAGAATTTTTTCCTTACCAGTGAACGAACGGTGGAGCGCAAGCTGATAGAGGCCACTATGGCGGTCATTACTGAAAATCACTACTCAAAGCTGGAGATCCTAGAAAATTATTTTAACGAGATCTATCTCGGTCAAAAAGGAGCCAAGGGAATCTTTGGGGTTTGGGAAGCAACCCGTTTCTACTTTGGTAAGCAGCCCCGTGACTTAAGCCCTGGGGAGATGGCGTTGCTTGCCGGGCTCATTAAGGCTCCCAATCGTTATTCACCCTACCGTAATCCTGATCTTGCTGTCCGCCGGCGCAACCATGTGCTGGGGCTTATGCTAGAGTTGGGTGATCTCAGTGAAGAAGAGTATCAAACTGCAATAAGAGAGAAAGTCAAGCCGCGGGCGTTGCCGCTAGATGTCAATGGTGCTCCTTACTTTATAGATTTTGTCGAAAAGGAGCTTAAGGATAACTATCTTCCTGGAGCTCTTACTACCGAGGGATTAAGCATTTTTACCTCTTTGGATATGCGCCTGCAGCGGATTGCTGAGAAGGTTTTGGTTGAGGGACTGAAGAAACTCGAAGAAGAGCATTCTTGGTTGCAACGAGAAGAGCGAGACAAGCAGTTACAGGCATGCTTAGTTGTTATTCAGCCCCAGACTGGGGAGATTAAGGCCATGGTAGGGGGGAGAGATTATCAAACCTCACAGTTCAACCGGGTAACTCAGGCCCGCCGTCAGCCCGGGTCGGTCTTTAAACCCTTTGTTTACCTTGCTGCTTTTGAGCAAGAGAGGCGGCGGCAGGAAGGTCGTTTCCTGCCGACAACCCTGGTTGAGGACGAGCCCTTTACCTGGTATTACGAAAACGACACGCAGAGCTGGACACCGGCGAATTATAAAGACCGCTATCTGGGAACCGTTACTCTACGCCAAGCTCTAGAGAGGTCGCTCAACGCGGCCACCGCCAGAGTAGCACGGGAAATTGGAGTCGAGCCTGTTCGGCACATAGCTAGACGTCTTGGTATCACTAGCCCTCTCCATCCTTATCCCTCACTGGTGCTGGGTACGGCGGAGGTAGCTCCCTTGGAAATTGCGCAGGCATTTGCGGTCTTGGCCAACCAGGGGGTCAAAGCTGCTCCTGTGGCCATTCGGGAGGTGATCAGCCGTGAGGGTGAAACCACCGAGCGCCGTCCGGTCAAAGTTGAGCAAGGGCTTTCGCCGCAGACGGCTTATATGATTACCCATCTCCTTGAGGGAGTGCTCGACCGGGGTTCGGGCCGAAGCGCTCGGGCACGCGGCTTTACCTATCCGGCCGCTGGCAAGACCGGCACAACCAATGACTATGGAGATGCTTGGTTTACGGGTTACACGCCGAATCTTCTCACGGTTGTGTGGGTGGGGTTTGATGATCGTCGAGAGTCATTACGTCTTTCCGGGGCTCAGGCTGCGCTGCCTATATGGACAGAGTTCATGAAGCGGGCTACGGCAAAAAGGCCTGCTCGCGGCTTTTCTCCTCCGCCAGGGATATCCCTAGTTTCCATTGACAGCCTGACCAGCTTACGTGCCACTCCTTATTGCCCTACAGTAATTGCAGAGGCATTTTTTGCTGGTGAAGAGCCAACCTTGTCTTGCCCGTACCACACGCTGGGAGCTATGAAAGTTAATTCTCGCCCTTCCTTTGCTCTTCCCAGGTTATCTTGGTCTGCCTCCCTTCCTTTTGCTGGAGAAAGGTTTTGGTTGTCAAAGTTTTTTTAACCATACGGGCGTTTCGGCTTTGGGCTCTCTTCCTAGCTGCAGTGGTCTCCGGGGGGTGGTTTCTGCTAAGGGTGGCCAGAGCAGAAGCCACTTCTCTCCCTTCCCAGGAGTGGAGACGATCTTCTGCTTCTCCTCCCGTGCGGCAACTAAGCGAGGCATCTCGGCGAGGCACTGCAGTCAGCGAACGCAGTGAGTGGGACTTGCGCAGCAAGCAACTAACTGAAGAGAAGATTCCGGAGCAAGAGGGTACCGATTCCACAGTTTGGTCTGGACCAATAGAAATCAAGCTCAAGGAAATATTTCCAGAGGATGTAGTGGCTATGTCCGTTATTGATGAGGGCAAGAGGCTTATGGCAGAAGGAGATTACGAGGAGGCGGTGGAACGCTTCGAACAGTCAGTGACTATGTCCCCCTCACAACCGCGTGGATATTATTTCCTTGCTGAGGTCTCTTTTTTACAAAGGCAATACCAGCAAGCACTTGCCTTTCTCAAGAAAGCCGAGCTCCTCTTTGGTTCTAGCCCAGAATGGCAGGGAGAAGTCTGTGCTCTGAGGGGAGCGATTTATGAAGAGGTTGGGGATCAGGCTAAAGCGCGTCTGGCTTATGAGAGCGCTCTCAAGTTCACCCCACAAAACCTGAGCGCGCTGAGTGGTCTTACTCGGTTGTATGAGAATGAGGAAGAGAGAGATGAATCTCCAGGTCACTGACCCCCGGTATGTTCTCGGTATTGAAACCTCCTGTGATGATACTGCCGCAGCAGTTTTGTGTAATGGAAAGATTCTTGCCAGTGTAGTCTCCTCGCAGGATGAGATTCACGGTCCCTACGGGGGGGTGGTTCCTGAGCTAGCTTCCCGCCACCATATGGTTAATATCCTGCCAGTTATCGATCAGGCACTAGCTCGGGCCCAAGTTAGCCTTGAGCAAATCCAGGGGGTGGTGGCTACTTGTGGGCCAGGGCTTATTGGCTCGCTTCTTGTGGGTCTTTCTACGGCCAAGAGTATTGCTATGGCCCGCGACCTACCATTTATTGGTGTTAACCATCTAGAGGGACACCTCCTGGCGGTTTTGCTGGAAGCAGAAGTATCCTTCCCTTTTCTTGCTCTGCTGGTCTCGGGAGGACACACCTGCCTATATCTGGTGAGGGAGCTAGGAGATTATCAGTTTTTGGGAGGCACACGGGATGATGCTGCAGGTGAGGCATTTGACAAGGCCGCCAAGATGATGGGGCTTGGTTATCCTGGGGGGCGGGTGGTTGATAAGCTTGCTCAGGGTGGTGATCCGCAGGCTATCCATTTTCCTCGTGCCCGCCTCAAAACGGGCAGGTACGACTTTAGCTATAGCGGTGTGAAGACTGCCATGCGGCTATTCCTGCAGGCTAATCCTAGCTGGGAGCAGACAAAAGAGGATGTTGCTGCTAGCTTCCAGGAAGCCGTGGTCGATATGCTTATGGAACCTACTTTAAGGGCAGCCCAGGAGCTGAAGATGGAGAGGATTGTGGTTACTGGTGGGGTGTCAGCCAACTCTCGTCTACGCGGGCGGGCAACAGAAGAGGGGAACAAGGCAGGAATGAAGGTTTTTTTCCCTCCCTTTAAGTTCTGTACCGACAATGCAGCCATGATTGCTTTTGCTGGATCCTGGCGACTTGCCCAAGGAGAACGCTCGCCTTTTAGCTTAAACGCCTCAGCTGCGCTTCGTCTATAGTAAGCCGTACCCGTAATGCATCCTCAATGCATCCTCCCAGCCTCAATCAGTGCATGGATTAAACAAATTAGCGGCATACTAGTACTATGTCCATCCTAAAACTGTGGGTTGAGGTGTGTATGTTCTTGGGCTTTGTCATTCGACTTTGCTGACGTTACGCTTAGGACGAACGGATAAGCACCTCCGGTTACGCGCTATTTTAGAGTAGACACGGTAATAGCGTGCTCTGTGCGCATGAATCAAACTTGATCGGCCCTTAGTTTCTGATGTCTGCGAGGCTTCGACCCCGCAAAAAATGGGGGCAGCACTTCCTTGTTGACCGCCGTGTGGTGCGGCGCATTGTAGCCGCGGCAGAGGTCAAGCCCGATGAGATTGTGCTGGAAATCGGCCCTGGGCGAGGAGCGCTCACGCGGGCGCTAGCTCACTGTGCTGCTAAGCTCTACCTGGTAGAAATAGACCCTGAGCTTGCCCGCGGGCTAAGCAAGGAGTTCGCTGGTCGAGAGCATGTTGTGATTATAGCTGGGGATTTCCTGACGCTGAATCTTTCCACGTCTTTTCCAGAGGAGAGGATCAAAGTTGTTGCCAACCTGCCTTACAACATGGCTACACCTATTCTCTTCCGCCTGATCGAAGAGAGGCAACACTTTCCTGACGCTATTGTTATGTTACAAAAGGAGGTGGCCGAGCGCTTGTCTGCGGTGCCAGGGAGCAAAGCGTACGGTGCTCTTTCTGTTTTTGTGCAGCTCTACGCCCGGGTCGAAAGCGGATTTGCCGTTGCTCCCGGTAGCTTTTCCCCTCCGCCGCGGGTTGAATCTCGGGTAATTTTCCTAGCGCTGCAGAAAGACCAACGGGTGCCACTTGAGGACGAAGAAGTTTTTCGCCGCGTGGTTAAAGCGGCCTTTGGCCAGCGGCGCAAGACATTGCGCAATGCGCTCAAGGGATTGCTGAGTGATTTGGCGCGGGATCCTTTTTTAGAGACGGGAATCGATCCCTTACGCCGTGGCGAAACCTTGGACTTAGAGGAATTTTCTGCCCTGGCAAACAGTATTACCCGACACTTGCGGACAGAGACTAAGAAGGTAAAGTTCGCATTAAATAGGTCATGTTAAGAGAAAGAAGGACAATGATCCCGGTAAGCGCCAGGGCAACTATGGTGAGGGTTCTCATCCGCTTGAGCGTCCGGGTAAGCTGCTCAGGTTCCATAGTCTCTTCACCCAGGTGCATTCTGACCAGCCGATGACCTAACCCGACTGAGACAAACGCACTTATATTGATCAATAGGAAAACTAGTAGGAGCTTTAGCCCCAAGACCAGTCCTAGTTGGAGGAAGAATTGTGGGCCTAAGATGGCTTTGTAAGATGTCAAATTAAAGGCGCCGGTCATAATTAACACTCCGAGCGCGCCCATACTCAGTGGATTATAAATTCTCAGTCCTTGAGCCAGAAATCGGTGCTGCTCCTGGGAGGCTGAGATACGTAAAGCCATAGGGAAAAAGATTGCTACCATGGCAATCCCACCGCCAAAGTACACAGCCAGACCCAAAAGGTGGAGCCAAAGGTTCAAAAGATCGACCATGGGTGGGGTTGTTTAGCTGGAGAGAGAGAAAATGTAAATGGGCAGGCTCTTTGGGCAGATCCTAGAGCAAGCCCTATGAGCAGCTGTCCTGAAAGCAAAAGGGATCGTTGACAGAGGGTGGAGAAAGGCGCTATTTTTCTATAGGCTTGCTGTAAACTCGCTATAGCCCCGTATAATACTGAGAAAGGTAAAAAATGACTATGGAGAGAGTGCTGCTGCGGCACCTCGATATTCCTAATATCCACAAGATTGATGTTTATGAAGCGCACGGAGGGTATCAGGCCACGCGTAAAGCGCTTACCCAGTTCCAGCCCGAGGAGATTGTTGAGCAGGTCAAGACTGCGAATCTACGGGGCAGGGGCGGAGCCGGGTTTGTAGCCGGGATGAAGTGGGGGTTTTTACCTAAAGATTCGCCCAAGCCCGTCTACCTCTGCTGCAATGCTGACGAAAGCGAGCCAGGCACGTTTAAAGACCGGACTATTATCGAATGGAACACCCATACATTGATCGAAGGTATTGTCATCTCTAGCTATGCAATCAAAGCTCACACCGCCTACATCTATATCCGTGGGGAGTTCGCTTTTGGTGCCAAGCGTCTTGCGGAGGCCTTGGCTGGGGCCTATAGCCGCGGGTTCCTGGGGAAGAACATTCTTGGTATCGGCTTTGACCTAAACGTATACGTCCATCGAGGGGCAGGCGCCTATATTTGTGGGGAAGAGACCGGCCTTATAGAATCTCTGGAAGGTAAGAGGGCTTATCCCCGTATTAAGCCGCCTTTTCCAGCCGTCTACGGCCTTTTTGGTAGTCCGACTATTGTGCAGAATGTCGAGACCCTTTCCTGTGTGTCGTCCATTATTGACCGGGGACCGGAGTGGTTTAAGGGCATTGGTCCGGAAACCGGGCCGGGTCCAAAGATCTACTGTGTGAGTGGCCATGTGGAGCAGCCGGGCCTCTACGAGCTACCCATGGGCATGCCTCTCAGAGAAGTCATCTATGATTATGCCGGCGGTATCAGAGGCGGGAAGAAGCTTAAGGCCGTGATGCCCGGCGGGTCGTCTTTTCCCATTTTGACTGCGGACGAAATTGATGTCTATATGGACTTTGACTCCCTGCGCAAAATCGATGCTTTCTTTGGCACTGCCGGTATTATTGTCATGGACGAAGATACCTGTATGGTTAAGGCCCTGGAGATCATTGATCGCTTTTATCATCATGAGTCTTGTGGTCAGTGTTCCCCCTGTCGTGAGGGAACAGGGTGGTTGCACAAGCTCCTTGTCCGCCTGGAAGAAGGCAACGGCAAGCCCGAAGACATCGACCTCCTGAATACTATATCTGATAATATGACTGGCAACACGGTGTGCGTACTGGCTGATGCGGCAGCCATGCCAACAAAAAGCTATATCACAAAATTTCGCGACGAGTTTGAAGAACACGTGCGCCTTGGTCGGTGTCCCTTCCGGGAGCCTGATCACAACAAGCCAGACACCCAGGCGGCTTGAGACCGTGTCAAGCCGTAGGAGACGGAGAAAGCCGGGAGAGGGTAAAGGAGAACTATGCCAACACTGGAGATAGATGGCAAAGAGGTAGCGGTCGAGGATGGACTTAACCTTATTCAGGCAGCTGAGCGTCTGGACATTGAGGTCCCCCATTACTGCTACCATCCAGGCTTAAGCATCTCCGGCAACTGCCGTATGTGTTTGGTGGAGATTGAGAAGCAGCCCAAGCTACAGATTGCCTGTAACACGCGGGCGGCCGAGGGTATGGTCGTACACACTGCCAGCGATAAGGTCCAGGTGGCACAGCAGGCGGTCCTGGAGTTCCTTCTTCTCAATCACCCCATTGACTGCCCTATCTGCGACCAGGCAGGCGAGTGCAAGCTGCAGGACTACTATATGGCCTACGGCCGCTACTCCAGTCGCATTGCGGTACAGGAGAAAGTAGAGAAGCATAAGGTAGTAGACTTAGGGCCGCTGGTTGTCTTAGACCAGGAGCGCTGTATTCTATGCGCCCGCTGTACCCGCTTTCTTGATGAGGTGACTAAAACGAGCGAGCTTGGCATCTTTGCCCGCGGTGACCGCTGTCACATCGACCTCTTTCCCAATAAACGCCTTGATAACCCATACTCCGGCAATGTGGTCGATGTTTGTCCGGTGGGGGCGCTGACTAGCAAGGACTTTCGCTTTAAAGCCCGGGTCTGGTATCTACAGAAAACCGAATCGGTATGCTCTGCTTGTGCTACAGGTTGTAACATTAGCATCTACCATCGCCGGGGTACTATTTATCGCTTTCAGCCTCGTTATAATCCCGAGGTCAACCAGTACTGGATGTGCGACTATGGCCGACTAGCATATAAGGAACTGCTAAGAGAAAGTCGCCTTTTAAAACCCCTTGTGCGCGGAGAGGATGGTTTTACTGCTGTTCCTTGGGAAGAGGCTCTAACGGATGTGGCCGAGAAGCTCAGCAAGCTTAAGACCCAACATGGTCCTTCTGCCGTTGGTGGGATCGTCAGCGCCCGGGCTACCAACGAGGAGGTTTACCTCTTTACTCGCCTCCTGGCCGAGACGTTAGGCTCTAACCGGGTAGCTTCTCTTTCCTGGTCTCCGGCAAACAGCTATCACGACGATTTTCTTATCAAGGCAGACAAAAATCCCAACACCAGTGGTCTTCAGTCTCTGGGTGTCCTAAATGGCAGGGACAACGTAGGGAGCATCCTAAACCAAGCCAAAGAGGGTAAAATCAAAGCCTTACTACTTTTTGCGGCAGATCTTGTGGGGTGGCTAGGAAAAGAGGAGGTCGAGCAGGCTCTAGAAAATCTTGATTTGCTGGTGATGTTGGATACGGATCATAACGAAACTGCCCTCTACGCTGAAGTAATCTTGCCTATTGCCACCTTTGCTGAGACCGACGGAACGTTTACCAACTTTACCGGACGGGTGCAGCGGATCCGCCAGGCGTTTTCCCCGCTGGGAGGGGTGAAGACCGGCTGGGAAGCTCTGACTGCTCTGAGCGTCAAGCTTGGTGGGCAGGGGTCCTATGCCTCCAGCTCCGACGTGTTCAGCGAAATTGCAGCCAAGACTCCTGCCTTTCAGGGGCTTTCGTACAGCAAGATCGGCTTCAGGGGAGCAACGCTTTCGGGGGATGAGCCTTCTGGCTCACCCTCAGAAACTCAACCCGCCAATGGGTGACCTGGATACAAAAGGGCCTAAAATACCCCTGTCCAGCCAGCATGGCGACGTCTCTTCAGATTCTTCGTCTCCCTCCACTCTGCCCGGCGATGTCCCTATTGCCGACTTCCGTGCGGCTATGCACCGTGCCGCCGACCTGATTGCTGATTATCTCAAGAATGTGGATGGCTACCCAGTTGTGCCCAAAATTTCGCCGGGGGACGTGCGTCGGGCGTTACCCTCTTTGCCACCCGAGCAGCCCGAACCCCTGGAGCGGATCTTGGATGACTATAAAAAACTTATTGAACCTAACGTAACGCACTGGAACCACCCTGGCTTCCTTGCCTATTTCTCGATTACCGGCTCCGGTCCTGGTATCATTGGTGAGGCTCTTGCCGCCAGTTTGAATGTCAACGCTATGTTGTGGCGTACGGGCCCAGCGCCAACCGAGTTGGAGGAACTAGTCTGCGACTGGCTGCGTCAGATGGTTGGTCTACCACCGGAGTTCCGCGGCCATATCAACGACACAGCCTCGATCAGTACCCTCCTGGCTCTAGCCGCGGCGCGTCACCGCTTACCTGGCCTTGATATTCGGCACCTTGGTATGGCGGGACGCTCTGACCTGCCGCCGCTGGTAGTTTACACTAGCGAGCAGGCCCACTCGTCGATTGATAAGGCAGCCATTACGCTTGGCTTCGGTTTGGCAAACGTACGCCGCGTGGCCACCGATAATGCCTTCCGCATGGATCCAGAGGTGCTGGAGGCAGCCATTGCTGCTGACCGCTCTGCAGGGCGCCTGCCGGTTGCTATAGTAGCCACAGCGGGAACAACCTCAACCACAAGCGTTGATCCGCTACGTGCAGTGGGAGCTATCTGCCAGCGCGAGGGGCTCTGGTTTCACATTGATGCTGCCTACGCCGGTAGTGCAGCCATCTGCCCAGAGTATCGTGTGCTGATGGACGGTTTGGAGGAGGCCGACTCGATTGTCTTAAACCCTCACAAGTGGCTGTTTACGCCGGTGGACTGCTCGGTGATGCTGGTGCGCGACCCGGAGGCGTTGCGTGCTGCCTTCTCGCTTGTGCCAGAATATTTGCGTACTAACGAGATGGGCGTCACCAATCTCATGGACTATGGGGTTCAGCTTGGCCGTCGCTTTCGAGCATTAAAGCTCTGGATGGTCATCCGTGCCTTTGGCGTAGCCGGCCTGCAGGAGCGCATCCGGGCCCACTGTGCTTTGGCCAGCCGGTTTGTATCCTGGGTTGAGGCTGCCCCCGGCTTTGAGATCTGTGCTCCGGTGCCTTTCAGTACCGTTTGCTTTCGTGCCGTGCCTGATGGAGCTCCTGAAGAGCAGGATCACTTCAACGAGCGCCTGCTTGCCGAGGTCAACGCCGTCGGCCCGGTCTTTCTCTCGCATACAAAGCTACGGGGTCGCTTGGTACTGCGTTTGGCCATTGGCAATCTGAAAACAACCCCTGCCCACGTTGAGGCCGCCTGGGACTTAATCCGCACAACAGCTGCCCAATTGGCTAGCGCGTAACCTTACTAGGTGGAGCTTTCTCCCGCTTCAAGCCTGACCCTGGATTGGATTATGACATGGCTGGATGTTGTTGGTCGGGCAGGGGTTGAGGTCTCGATTTCGCTACGCTTGCCTCCAGCTCCTCGCCCGTAACGGTTTCTTTGTCCAGCAGCTCCGTGGCAGCTTCATGCAAGACATCTTGTTGTGTACTCAGGATGGCCGTGACCCGCGCGTGCTGCTCGTCAATGATCCGGCGAACCTCACAGTCTATCTCGCACGATGCCTCTTCGCTGTAGTCACCTGGTGTCGGTGGCTAGCCAGTCTGGAGGAATAACGGCTGGCAAGCCCTATCAAAGCTCATCTGCCCCAGCTTATCGCTCATGCCGTATGCCTTCACCATGTTCTTGGCGATGTCGGTCGCCTTCAGCAGATCGTGCTGTGCACCGGTTGAGACCTCATGGTAAACAGTCTCTTCGGCGACCCGTCCTCCTAAAAGCACCGCAACCTTGTTTTCCAGCTCCGATTTGGTCATCAGGAAGCGGTCCTCGGTGGGAAGCTGGAGAGTGTAGCAAGCGCGGCAACCCTGCGTGGAATAATAGAGATTTGCTGCACCACATCCGAACCCGGGATCGACAGCGTAATCAACGCGTGTCCCACTTCGTGATGTGCAACCCGTTCTTTCTCCATCCGGTTGAAGATCCGATTCTTCTTCTCCAGGCCAGCAATGACGCACTCCACGGTCGCCTGCAGCTCGGAAAGGCCGACCGTGTCTTTACCGTGCGGCACCGCTAGCAGTGCCGCCTCATTAATAATGTTGGCCAGGTCGGCGCCAACGAGCCCTACGGTCATTGCTGCAATGACTCCTAGGTCGGTGTCGGAAGCCAGTGGCACCTCACGTGCATGGACCTTCAGAATCGCTAACCGTCCACCTTGTCCGGCCGGTCTACTAGAACATGCTGATCGAAGCGACCAGCACGTAGCAGGGTCGGGTCTAGTATTTCGGGCCGGTTAGTAGCAGCCATAAGGATAACCCCCACCCGCGAAGCAAACTCATCCATTTCGACTAAAAGCTGGTTCAGGGTTTGCTTCCGTTCTTCGTGCCTCATTGGACTCATACCGCAGGCCTTGCCCAGAGCGTCCAGCTCATCGATGAAGATAATGCAAGGTGCCTTCTCCTTGGCCCGGGTGACGAGGTCTCGCACACGCGCCGTACCAACCCCAACAAACAGCTCAACAAACTCTGACCCACTAATCGAAAAGAACGGAACACCTGCCTCGCCGGCTACCGCCTTTGCGAGCAACGTCTTTCCGGTTACTGGCGGGCCGACCAGAAGAGCCCCTTTAGGGATCTTGCCACCCAGTCGGCTAAATTTCTCGGGCGTCTTCAGGAACTCGATCACCTCCTGTAGCTCATTCTTGGCCTCGTCTACAACGGTTACGTCTCTAAAGGTGACCTTGACCTCCTTCTCCATATAGACCTTGGTCTTGCTACGGCCTACAGTCATAAATCTGTCCTGGCCCTGCCCCATGCGACGCAGAAGAAAGAGCCGGATGTCAAAAGATAACGCGATCGGAATGACCCAAGACAGGACGTCCAGTAGAAATGTGCTCTCGATCTCCCCAGTAAACTTAACCTAACGGGTGATCAGCTTGTCCGCTAGCTTGGGCTCCACCCGTACAGTTATAAACTGTTCGGGTTGTCCCTCCTGGGGGTCTTTTAGCTTCCCCCGGATATAGTTTTGGGTAATGTTGATCTCCTCGATTCGTCCCTCTTTGAGATAAGCCTGAAACTGACTATAGGGGATCTGTTCCACCTGGATGGCCTGGCCCCACAGGTTATTCAGGACCAGTATCTCCCACATGGCCAGAAATGCATACCAGAGGTGCAATTTCGTTTTTTATCCATTGTCAGGGGTAAGATAACAGAAGGAGGTCTTCTGCCAATGGAAATTGTTTTCGTGGTGTATGGAAAGTGACTACGCCGGGGGCAGTTCGATTGTCAAGCAACTTTCTCGACTTTGCCGCATTTGAGAGAGTAGGCAATTCGAACCTCTAGGACAGAAGCCGAAATCAGAAGGGACGACCTTGCGTGAGATCAGGGTTTGCAGTCGGCAAAGTTATTGTCGTAAACTAGAATTACCAACACGGATACTGCTGCTAGGAGGGTTTATCATATCAGGAGGATTTGTCATGTATCGGATGGTTATTCTGATTGCTGTCCTATTCATGCCGGGTCTCGCCATGAGCATGGACTTCAATGAGGCCCGTCACCTCCTAAGTCGGATCGGTTTCAGGGGAACCCCAACTGAGATAGATCGTCTCACTCTCCTGAAGTATGAGCTTGCCGTTCAAAGCTTGCTGGATGGCACGAACTATCGGCCCCTGAGCGCTCCTCCGGTCTGGGTCAACAACCCGCCCCCCGATTTCAAGAAGATGAGGGCCATGAGCGAGGCCGAACGTAAGGCATTCCACAAGGAATGCCGCAAAGAAGCCCTCGATCTCAATGCCTAGTGGTACGCGGAAATGGCCGAGACCGACTCTCCGTTAACCGAGCGCATGACCCTATTCTAATACAACCACTTTACCTCTGGCCTGCGCAAGATCAAGTGGCCAGCCTTCATTTACCAACAAAATGCCTTGTTCCGCCAGCATGCCTTGGGTAACTTCTGTGAGTTATTGCATGAGGTCTCCAAGGACCCGGCCATGATCTTGTACCTCGACAACCAGACCAACCGCAAGGGTAAACCTAATGAGAACTTTGCTCGCGAGTTGCTGGAGTTATTCACTCTTGGTGAAGGCTACTACAGCGAACGCGACATCAAGGAGGCGGCGCGCGTCTTTACCGGCTGGATGGTTGACCGGCGTAGTGGCAAATTCCGGTTTAATGTCCGCCAGCACGATGGCAGGATCAAGACTTTCATGGGGCGCAGTGGTAGATTCCATGGTGAGGATATCCTTAACATCGTACTGGAACAGCCGCCTGTGGCCGTACATATTGCGGAGAAGCTGTGGCAGGAATTTATCTCCGATACCCCAGACAACCAGGAAGCAGAGCGTCTTGCGACTGTGTTCCGCGATAGCGGTTATGAAATGAAACTGCTGCTCAAGGCTCTGTTCACCTCATTGTATTTTCGTGTCGTGGATAACTGGGGTAACCAGATCAAATCCCCAGTGGAGCTGATGGTTGGGACCATCCGCATGTTCGATATCCCGATAAGGGACTTCCGCACTCTCGCCCGTTACGAACGGTATCTCGGCCAGGATCTGTTTGACCCACCCAACGTCAAGGGCTGGCCGGGCGGAACCGACTGGATCACCTCCACCACCCTGCTGGCGCGTAACCTGGGAGCGCATTCTGATCCTGGTGGAACTGAATGGCGGCAACGATGGGCTGAATACCATTATGTTCTACACTGATCGCCGATATTATCAGCTGCGGCCACGACTGGCGGTCTCCCACGACAGTGTCCTGCGCCTCTCAGAACGGCTTGGCTTCAATCCCGCACTGGAACCCTTGATGCAACCCTGGAAAAACCAAGATCTCGCCCTTGTGTTGGGGGTTGGCTGTCCGCGGCCGAACCGCTCGCATTTCCGCTCCATCGAGATTTGGGAGACCGCCTCGAACAGTAAGGAAGTCCTGCAGCAGGGATGGATTGCATGCCTGTTTTCTATTGGTCATCCGCCGGCAAACTTCGCTGCAGACGGGATCATCTTCGACCATGGCGATGCTGGCCTCCTGAGTGGCCACAATATGCGCAACATAATCATGCACAGCCCGGAACAGTTTCTTAAACAGGCGAGCCGCATGAAAGAGATATCGCAGACCAGCAGAAACAAGGCTCTCTCCTATCTGCTGAGCGTGCAGAGCGACACACTTCAGGCCGCTAGGCTGTTGCGGGAAAGACTACGCCAAGCACCGACACTTTACACCTCCTTTCCCAAGTCCCACCTCGGACGGCAGCTGGAGATAACGGCAAGGCTTCTAGTCGGCCAGATACCTGTGGCCGTGGTCAAGGTGCCACATGACAGTTGCGACACCCGCAGCAACCAGAGCGGTCAACACGACCGCCTGCTCCGGGAGCTTGCTGAGGCTTTGGCAGCATTCCGGAAGTCCATACGTGAAGCCGGGTTATGGGACCGGGTACTGGTCATGACCTATTCGGGATTCGGGCGCCGTGTCGCCGAAAACGGCAGTGCTGGCATCGACCACGGTACCTCGGCCCCGCACTTCCTACTGGGTGGCAGGGTCAAAGGCGGATTTTACGGGGCTCACCCCTCTCTCGGCGATCTGATGGACGGCGACCTGCGTCATCATGTAGATTATAGTAGCCTGTATGTGACCGTAGCCCGCCGCTGGTGGAACCTCCGAGGCGATTTCCTTCAGAACAGGGACTATCCGGCGATTAACTACATAGGCTGAGCGTATGCCGCATCCATATATCGCTTACCGATGGAAGTCCGGCTCAGAGAAGTGTCCGCACCCTCCGGTAGTTTGGGAGTGTCGTGAAGCGGGAGAGAAGACGAGTAATCGTTTCATAATGTTACGGAATTGGCTCCAGCCACCACAGGCTCTTCTGCCTTGGCCGTCTTCTTTGGAGGTCGGGTGGGAGGAGCGTCGCTAGGACAAGGGGCGACTTTCCAGAATAGGGGAAGGTAGGAAGCCCAGCAGGACAGGACCAGCTGCTCACGCAGGGGGTCGATCTGGAGAGAGGTTATCCTCTTGCGCTTGCCATTGATGGCCGGTATTCTGGTTTCTTCCTGACCTAGGCCGTAAAGCGTCAAGAATACGAATAAAAGATGTCATTCTGAGCCGTGGACGAAGAATCCCTCGATTGCCTGCAGAACAGCCCTCGCACGCATACGAGACCTTTCACGGAATTTATCCTGAGGTAGCGAAGGGCTCAGGACAACAAGATCCTAAGAGTAAATTACCTCTCTGACCTCGACTTGGTATGATGCTTATAGATAGGAGAGAAGCAGTATGAAGAAACTTACAGGGGCACAGATCGTCTTAGAGAGTCTTCTGGCAGAGAAGGTCGACACTGTCTTTGGCTATCCCGGAGGGGCGATCTTACCTACGTACGATGCGCTTTTTAACTCCCCTCTCTGCCATGTCTTGGTCCGCCACGAGCAGGGTGCAGCTCACATGGCCGAGGGGTATGCTCGGGTCTCAGGCCGGCCCGGGGTGGTAGTGGTGACCTCGGGGCCGGGAGCGACCAATACCGTGACGGGCATTGCCGATGCTCATATGGATTCTACCCCAATTGTGGTTGTCTCTGGTCAGGTTTCGACCAGTATGATTGGTAACGACGCTTTTCAAGAGGCAGACGTGGTCGGCATTACCCGCCCCTGTACGAAGCACAACTACCTGGTGCGTGACGTCAAGGACATTGCTCGCGTGGTGAAAGAGGCCTTTTATATTGCCAGCACCGGTCGACCCGGGCCCGTGCTCATTGACTTACCCAAAGATGTCCAGAATGCTGAGACAGTGTTTAAGTATCCCGACAAAGTAGAGATTCGCGGATATAAGCCTACACTGAAAGGCGCTAGTCGACAGATCGATAAAGCTCTAGAGGCGATTCAGGCAGCCGAACGCCCCCTTTTCTATGTCGGTGGTGGGGTTCAATGGTCTGATGCTGCCGAGCCCTTGACTGAGTTAGTACGCGGTCTCAAGATTCCTATCACCACCACGGTGATGGCTCTGGGCGCGTATCCTGGTACCGATCCGTTATGTCTGGGCATGCTTGGCATGCATGGCGGTTACTGGACCAACATGGCTGTGCACCATTGCGATGTGCTGATCGCAGTGGGCGCACGCTTTGATGATCGAGTGACCGGTCGTGTGAGCGACTTCGCACCCCATGTCAAAACGATCATCCATATCGACATCGATCCCTCATCGATCAGCAAGAACATCAAAGTCCATGTGCCGATCGTTGGCGACATTAAGGAAGTAGTGCAAGCAATGCTCAAAAAGGTGAAAAACCAGCGGGCGGCGTACCAGGAAAGCCTGGCTGCGCGTCAGAAGGCGTGGGCTGAGTGGCACAAGCAGATCATGAAGTGGAAGGCTGAGAAGCCCCTGCCCTATAAAAGAAATGGCGCTAACGGTGAGGTTAAGCCTCTTGAGTTATTCGAAGAGGTCTATAATCTTACCAGGGGTGAGGCAATTGTGGCCACCGACGTAGGGCAACACCAGATGTGGACTGCACAGATGGTACCGTTTAATAGGCCCCGCTCGTTCCTTACCTCCGGTGGGCTTGGTACTATGGGATATGGTCTGCCTGCGGGCATCGGTGCCCATTTTGCCTCACCCAACAGGCAGGTGGTGGTGATCAGTGGTGATGGCTCTATCCAAATGAACATCCAGGAACTGGCCACAGCTGTGCAGTATAGAGTACCGGTCAAAGTCATCATTATGAATAACTACTATCTTGGCATGGTGCGGCAGTGGCAGGAAAAGTTCTATGAGGGCCGCTACTCCCACTCTTACATGGAGGCGATGCCCAACTTCGTTAAGCTTGCCGAGGCCTACGGCGCTCAGGGCTATCGTATTGAGAAATCCGGGCAGCTTGCGTCTATACTCAAAGAAGCCTTCTCCCAACCTGGCCCCGTGCTCGTCGACGTAGTGATTCCCCAGGATGAGGGAGTTTTTCCTATGGTGCCTGCAGGGAGCGCTATGCACGAGATGCTCTTTGCCTAGTCCCTGTCAATGTAAAGATGATGGATAGCAATTCTGTTAAGTGGTTGAGACTGCAAGCTGTTTCTCCTACCAAAATCAACTGGACTGAATACTAGGGGTCTAGGGCAGATATAGGGGTGTCTATACACCGGGTGTCGACACCCCAGCAATCCAGGCAGCCTCCTAGCACTGCCTCTATGTGCCAAAAAATTGGGAAGTACAAATGGGTAGAGACCCCGAGGATAAAGAGCCTGAGGAGAAGACAACCGAGCCGGCAAGAGAGAAAAAAGAGCCCGCGGATAGTTTCTACCACGGTGTTATTACTAAGATTTTCTCAAGCAGCAACACTGGTGTGATCAGGAGTGACAGTGGTAGAGAGGTGCCGTTTACCTTTGCCTTTGTTTCCCTCATTGGGGCTCCGCGGAACGATATTCGTTATCTACATGAGGGGATGCGGGTGGGCTTTGACGTTGGCTGGACGTCGAAAGGCTTACGGGCAACAGTGATAAAAATCTACGAGCGGGCGGCGCACCGCTAGGAGCAAAACAGCTAAGCTTTAGCGACGTAAGCTTTAGCGACGAGGCCTGCTTCACCCCTGCTAAAGAGGAAGCGACGTTCTAAACAAGATGAACCTTCCCAGGAACTCTCCTACGATTGCTGCCAGGATTGCAATATAAAACAGTCCCGTGGCTGCCATAGTTTGGGGGATTTGCAGCGTGCGCCAAATCATGTAGGCGAGCGGTAGGGAGGCCAAAGGGCCGATTATCAGGCGCAGCCAGAGCAAGCCTTGATGCGTGCCCCACAATCGGCTTAAACCTGACAGGGTCGGTTCCCCTCCAGCTACTAGAAGAAGAAGGGCACTAGAGAAGAGCACGGCAAGGTGTGCTACTAGAGCGCCAAAGTAGAACTTGAAGATGCGTTTGAACGGTTCGATCGAGAGCCCCAGGTCAATTAGGTACCAATGTCCCAGCAGCATTCCTGTGGCGACTCCTCCAAGAAGTAGAGCAGAAGTAGCAAAGCTTAGAGGATAAAGGAAGGTTTCTATGGAAACAAAAGGGGTGAGGCGGTAATTACTTGCGCTGATGCTGAGAGCTATGGCTCCGGAGGTCAGGCTTAGCAAGTAAGCTCGCGCCCGTAGCACATATGGGTCGCCCCAGAGGGTGTACACATAAAGGCCACAAAAGACAGTGAAAGCAAGCCAGGAAACCGCTTCCACCCCTTTCCAACCCCACAGGGTTTCTGGCCTGACAAAGAAAACCAGATACCCCTTGCCAAGGAAGATGGCCAGACCACACCCTAGGTAGATTCCGGCTGTTGATTTGAAGAACCCTCGCTCGATTTGATGAAACGGCGGAATAGAAAGGGCAAAGATCCCGCCCACCGCAATCTGACCAAAAACTAGCAAAAAGGTATGGGCAAACTCAATCAATGTAACCTCGGTCTAGTTGGGTTGTAGCCAGCGCCATATCTTGCCAAGTAAGATACAGCAAGCCCACCGCTTTGTAAAAGCACTTGTGCCTGCTGTTTATATCAAGTCGTCATCAAAGAGGTCGTTAGGCGATTATCCTGCTATCTCCTTATGCCTATCAACCGATTTTCTTGAGAGTCAATGGCACATCCTTATTGCCCCAGCCTGATCGACCTGATATGAAAGGTCGACCTAATAGGTCTTCCGGGCGGCGTACCACTTTATCTGGGGTAAGAGAAATGACACAAAAATCGTTGATTACCGACCGGGCGGCGTACCGCGTAGCTACGGATGACTTGAATCCCCTTTACCTGGACGAGGGATATGCTAGGCAGAACCGGCACGGCGGCATCATTGCTCCCCCGCTCTTTTACATGGCCCCACTTACTGATCCGGTGCCTGAAACCGACTTACGCAAAGACGGCCTGCCCCGTGAGGGCCGGTTTCCTATTCCCCCGGTGCCTTTGGAACGGCCGGGCGGCGTACCGCTTGTGGACGGCGGTACGGAGGTAGAGTTCTTTGTTCCTATCCGCTCCGGGGATAGGCTTACCGCCAGAACCAGGATTGTTGATATCTATCAGAAAGAGGGAAAGAGTGGTCCTCTGGTTTTTGTTGTGCGGGCGTACCCCCTGGGTACGCGACGACCTTATACAAACCAGCGGGCGGCGTACCGCTATTCTACGCTAGGAGAGGACAATGCCCAATAGCCATGTTGTTAGTCCTCAGGTTTTCTTTGAGGATGTTGAGGTGGGCTCTCCAGTCCCTACGCTGGCGGAGACTCCCTCGAACACATTGCTTTTCCTACGGGCGGCGTACCGCTATAGTGCAATAACATGGAACCCTCAGCGCATCCATTTTGATAAAGACCATACTCTCACCGAGGGGTATAGGGATGTGATTGTCCACGGTCCGCTGCGCGGTGCCTTCTTAACCCAAATGCTCACCCGCTGGATTGGTGAGAAAGGGACGCTCAAGAAGGTATCGTATGCTAACCGGGGCGTTGCTTATGTGAATGAGACCCTTGCCTGTAAAGGCAGGGTGACACGTAAGTGTCTGGAGGATGGGCAGGGGTATGTGGATTGTGACATTTGGGTGGAAAACCAAAGCGGCGAACAGCTAACTCCGGGGAAGGCCACGGTAGTCCTGCCGCAAAAGAAGATAGAGAGTTGAGATAGAGACAGAGATGCAGGACCAGCTAGAGGAAAAGCTGCTGGGTATGATTAGCGGGGAGGACGAAAAACTTCCTTCGTCAGAAAGCCACTGGTCACGGTTTGGCAATCTCTGTCTTCTTGAGTTTCCCGACGGAACGGTTTACGAGTTTGACTTTTCGTGTGGATGAGCCTCGCTCTAGCCCCAGGACGGTGGCTTTTGCTGGTATGAGTGATGGTTACTTATAAGGAGAAGGCATGTCACTTCGGAAAGTGAAAATTTTGCATACCTCGGATGTGCATTTGGAAAGTGATACCTTTGGCAAAAGCGAAGAAGGTAAGATCTATCGCCAACGTATTCAGACAGCTTTCCAGAAGGTTGTGGACAAAGTATTTGCAGAGAATGCAGATCTCTTTCTTATTGCCGGTGACCTATTTGATTCAAACCGGGCGTCTGAGGAAGGGGTAGAATTTGCGCTCAAAGAGATTGCTCGGGTTCCTTGCCCGGTAGTGCTTATTCCCGGTAACCACGACTGCTACGACAGTCGCTCTATTTACAAAAAATTCGACTTTACTACAGCCGGGAGACACGTCCACGTTCTTACCGAGGAAGATGGACGCCTGTTTGAGCTTCCTCACCTTGACACTGTCATCTGGGGGCGGCCGGTAATCGACCATGATCGGCACTTTCGTCCTCTGGCAGGCATTCCGGCCCGACAGAGAGATTTCTGGCATGTTGCCATGGGGCATGGCTACTTTACGGACGAGGATGAAAATCTTCATCGTTCTTCACCTATCTTTCCTGAGGAAATTGCCAATTCGGGCTGGGACTATATTGCGCTTGGACATATTCATCTCTTTAATGATCTTACCCAGGGGAAGGTGGCCGCAAACTATGCAGGTACCCCTGCTCCCCTCCACTTGGGAAATGACAACGGCGGCACCGTGGCTCTTGTTACCCTTGACCCAGAGGTCGGGGTGCAGATTGCTCCCCAGAAGATTGTGCTCAAGTAAGCAGGTGGCATACAGCCCAGCAATCCAGCCCGGCAATTTTGTACTAGAGGGTACTTCTAAACCCTCTGTGAACGAAGCGAGAATCTTATTTCTTGCCTGATTTATGCATTATCTCAATTTCAATATGATATGGACTTGCTAATTATGTGATTGTATGACATTGAAACGGCGCTGACTTTGGATTAAAAATCATGACCAGTAAAGCTGTACAGGAGGCGGGGGCGGAGGTGGGCGGTGCTCTTGGTATGGTTGAGGTTGATTTTCTAGCCTTTTTTGAATACTTGTCGACAACCTAACACCTGCTGTTGGCAGCCTAACGCTACTGCTAATACTTTTGCCTGCTTTGTAAACCTGACCATCAGAGAACTAAGGGCATTTTCTCTGTGTCGGCTGACAGAGAATTTGCACAAATAAAACTGGGAGCAAGTTTATTAAGAGGCCCTAAGCTCCCTACTCTTCTGTCGATAACCAAGAGAGGAGGAGAAGGTGGGGGAACAATCTCTAGTGAGGGGAAGAATGGCAACTTCTATTGTCCAAGAAGTTCAGATTCCTACGCTGCCTGTCGAGTGCTTTGCTCCTCTGATTGGCAAACGATGGACTGAACGGATGCATGCCGCTATAAAACAGGCCCAGGTGCTACTGTCAGGCCGTAGCGTCTGGAACATTAGCTCGACCGCCACCGGCGGTGGCGTGGCGGAAATATTGCAAACTTACCTTGCCTATGAACGCGGCGCTGGCATTAATGCTCGGTGGGCAGTGATCCAGGGTGATCTGGAGTTTTTCACCATTACTAAGCGCATCCACAATGGCTTGCACGGCGGCTATGGGGACGGCGGTCCACTTGCCGAGCACGAGCATGAGCACTACTTTAACATTTTACGCCGCAATGCCGAGGATTTGTGTGCGCTGGTGAGACCCCGTGATGTTGTCATTCTCCACGATCCGCAGACTGCCGGGCTGATCTTGGCCATGCGCCAGTCTGGGGCCAGGGTCATATGGCGCTGCCACGTTGGGCAAGATACTACTAATGAGGCGGTGGAGCATGCTCAAAAGTTTCTGCGCCCCTATCTAGAGGCGGCGCACGCCTTTATTTTTTCCCGTGCCGCCTATGTGCCTTCTTGGCTCGACTCGGACCGTGTGCATATTATCCCACCTTCAATCGACGCCTTTTCGGTGAAAAACCAGTCTATGAAGCCATCCACTGTGCAGGCCATTATGGCAAGCATTGGTCTACTCGACATAAGCTCCGGTAACAAGACTCTGGTCCGTTCGGGCCAGCTCAGAACCGGTCCTTTGGCCGATCTCAGGACGGACTTCACGCGTCAGGATGGCTCTCTGGGGCGGGTCCACCGCCGTGCTGACATTGTGTATGCTGACCGCCTGCCGGGGCCAAATGTTCCTATTGTTGTTCAGGTGTCGCGTTGGGACCGTCTGAAGGATATGATAGGGGTCATGCATGGATTCGTTGACTGCATCGATGGTCTCGGAAATGCCCACTTGATGTTGGTCGGCCCAAATGTGCAGGGGGTAACCGACGACCCTGAAGGAGGTGAGGTGCTTGCCGAGTGCATTGCCGCTTGGCGCAATCTCCCTTATGCCAAGCGTAGCCGTGTACATATCGTCTGTCTACCAATGGATGATATTGAGGAGAATGCGGCCATGGTCAATGCCATCCAGCGTCATGCTGCAGTTATTGTTCAGAAAAGCCTGCATGAGGGATTCGGCCTGACCGTTACCGAGGCGATGTGGAAAGGACGCCCTATTGTGGCCAGCGCTGTGGGTGGCATCCAGGACCAAATTGTTAACGGCAAGCATGGTCTGCTGGTTACGGATCCCACGGACCTCGAGGCCTTCGGCAGCGCACTTCGGCGACTATTGACCGATCGCGCCCTGGCCCAAAATCTCGGTCGCAATGCTCGACGCCGTACCATTGCCCACTTTCTTGGCTCCCGCCAGTTGGTCCAGCATGTCGATCTGTTCACCGCTGTAGAGGAGGGTGGCCCTAGCCTATCCTGGAAGGAGGCATCTCCACTTAATAGCAATGGCAATTGCTCGCCCTTTTTTGAGCGTACCTCGGTTCCAGTGGTTTGATGGCTCACCAGTTAAAGAGCAGTAAGAGAGAGCTGCCGGCTTTCCGAATTGAGATCATGAGACTCTTGCCAAACGGAGAGATCATGGAGTGCCCGTTCGGCCAGCGCCTGCTTCTTCTCTCTTCCATGTAGCCGATAGGCAAGTGGGGGAAAGAGACCATAATTGGCGTTCATGGGCTGAAAAGCTTTGCGTTCTTTGTGGGTGATATAAACCAGGAGCGAGCCCAGAGCAGTAGTGGCTGGGGGTATCATTAAGGGCTTCCCCGAAAGTAGCCGCCAGGCATTTAATCCGGCTAGCAAACCCGCGGCGGCAGATTCGATATACCCTTCAACCCCGATGAGCTGACCGGCAAAGAAGAGATCTTTTCGTCCGATAAACTGCAAGGTGGGTAAGAGAAGCGAGGGAGAGTTGATGAAAGTGTTACGGTGAAGACTCCCTAGACGGACGAACTCTGCCTTCTCTAATCCCGGGATCATGCGGAAGACACGCCGCTGCCCGGGGTATGTCATCTTGGTCTGAAAGCCTACCATCCCCCATAGGATGCCCTCACCATCGTCTTGTCTAAGCTGAACTACTGCGTACGGCTGCTCGCCAGTGCGTGGGTCAGAAAGCCCCACTGGTTTCATGGGGCCAAACGCCAGCGTGTCTTTTCCCCGGCGAGCCATCTCTTCTACGGGTAGACAACCCTCAAAGTACATGCATCGCTCGAATTCTCGGGTTGGGACTTTTTCTGCCCGGAGCACCTCTTCAACCAGACGATAGTATTCCTCACGGGTTAGCGGGCAGTTGATGTAATCATTACCACCGTGGTTATAGCGTGAGGCTTTAAACGCTACCTCCATGTTAATTGACTCACCAGCAATAACCGGTGCAATGGCATCGTAGAAATAGAGATACTTATCACCCAGGAGCTTTTGCAGGTTGTCGGAGAGGGTAGGAGAGGTGAGAGGGCCACTGGCTACAATCACTATGCCCTGGGGAATCTGCTCTATTTCCTTATGTACTACAGTGATCCCTGGGCAAGTCTTGACTGCCTCGGTGATCCATTGCGAGAATAGCTCACGGTCTACAGCAAGCGCCGCGCCCGCAGGAACCTTCACCCGGTCCGCCACCTGTATAATCAGAGAGCCAAGGCGGCGCATCTCCCCCTTAAGAAGTCCCACTGCTGTTTCCATCGAAGCACTGCGTAATGAATTGGAACAGACCAGCTCTGCTAGCTTACCAGAGTGGTGGGCCTCGGTCATCCGCTGGGGGCGCATTTCATACAGGGTTACGGCAATTCCCCGCTGGCCCAGCTGCCAGGCCGCCTCCACTCCTGCGAGTCCGCCACCAATAATTGTTACCTGCATGTTTGCTGCCCGCTCAATTGTTCTACCCCATGGCTGCTGCTGCTTCCACTTCTTCCTGATATCCACACTCTTTGTCGAAGCAGCGACGCACTGTGCCTGCTCGCTTGGTGGTCTTCTCCACCAGAAACGGGGAACTACACCGTGGGCAGGGCGCATCTACGGGTCGATCCCAACTGGCAAAGCGGCAGGACGGGTAGCGGCTGCAGCCGTAGAATACTTTGCCCCGGCGGGAGTGTCTTTGCAAAATCTCACCCTCGTGGCACTGCGGACAGCTGATGCCCAGGGTTGTAAGCTGGCGCAAAGCTTTAATGTTGGTACACTCTGGGTAGCCCGAACAACCAAGAAATTTGCCATATCGTCCCACCCGAACCTGCATGGGTCGGCCGCATTGCTCGCAAGGCTCCTCGGTAAGGACCGCCGCTGGCCGTTCCACCATCTGGATCTGACCCTGATCGTCGCGGATGAAATTGCTGGTAAAGGTACAGCTGGGGTAGTTAGTACAGGCCAGGAATTCTCCATTTCTCCCCCAGCGTATGACCACTTTCCCCGCGCACTCGCTGCAAGTGAGATCCGTGGGCTCTCCATCACGTTTGACCTCGCGCATCTCCGTTTCGGCTCGCTGTAAGTCAGCCACAAATGAGCCGTAGAACTGCTTCATCACTTTCAGCCAGCTCTCTTGATTCTCTTCAATACGGTCAAGGGTCCCCTCCATGTTAGCCGTAAATTCAGCGTTGAGGATGTCGGGGAACGCTTCGACCAGAAGATCGGTAACAAGAAGACCAAGCCCGGTGGGCTTGAGCCGCCTCTGTTCATCTTCCTCCACATACTCTTTGTTGAGGATGGTAGACATAATTGAGGCATAGGTTGACGGCCGACCGATGCCTTTTTCTTCCAGTTCCTTGATGAGCGTGGCCTGGGTAAAGCGGGGGGAAGGCTGGGTGAAGTGTTGGTTGGGTGTGAGTTGTAGAAGGTGTAAACGGTCTCCCTTTGACAGCGGGGGAAGCTGCGGGGTAAGCCTGTCCTGAGCCGAGTCCAAGGGTTGGCCGTCTGTGAGATGCCGTTCCTCTTCGTCCTCCTGCTTATCGTCCTTTCCTTCGCTATAGAGACGCAAAAAGCCATCGAACTGCAGCACCTGCCCGGTAGCGCGGAAAAGGCAGTCTCGAGCCTTAATGTCCACGGTTGTTTGTTCAAAGAGGGCAGAGGCCATTTGGCTAGCAATAAAACGGTTCCAGATCAGGGTGTAAAGGGCTAGCTCTGCTCGGCCAATATAGGGAGCTACCTGCTCAGGGGTATGAGCAAGAGAGGTAGGACGGATTGCTTCGTGCGCTTCCTGAGCTGCTTTAGGAGACTTGTAGGTGTGCGGCTGCGCGGGCAGGTAGTCCTGGCCAAAAGTCGCGGTAATGTGATGGCGAGCCTCTGTGAGCGCCTCGGCGGAAATGCGAGTAGAGTCGGTGCGCATATAGGTGATAAGACCTACAGCTCCCTCATCTCCAATCTCTATCCCTTCGTAGAGCTTCTGGGCAATAATCATGGTGCGGCTAGGGGAAAATCCGAGCTTGCGTGCCGCCTCCTGCTGCAGCCGGGAAGTGATAAATGGCGGGGCTGGATTGCGTCGCCGGTCCTTCTTGTCGGTCTTAACCACGGTCCACTCTGCCCCGGCTAAACCAGCCAGGATTCGTTTTGCCTCCTTTTCGTTAGCAATGCGAAACTTTTTGTTATCGACCCGTTTCTCGCTGACCTTCCATAGCCGGGCACCAAACGGTGGTGGGGTGTCTCCTTCCAAGGTGGCAATGATCGACCAGTACTCTTCTGGTACAAAAGCTTGAATTTCCTGTTCCCGCTTGCAAATGATGCGCACCGTTACTGACTGAACACGACCGGCGGAGAGACCACGGCGCACCTTTTTCCACAACAGCGGGCTGATCTGATAGCCAACCAAACGATCCAGGATACGACGGGCTTGCTGCGCCTCAAACTTGTTACGGTCTAATTGGGTCGGATTCTGCAATGCCTCCTGCACACCCTTTTTGGTGATCTCATTGAGCAAAATGCGATAGACCTTCTTTTTCTTCTTGTCCAGCTTATCGGCAATGTGCCAAGCAATCGCTTCCCCTTCGCGGTCCGGGTCTGGGGCAAGGTAAATGCGCTCCTTATTATTAGCCGCCTTACGCAATTCTTCAATGATTTTCCCTTTGCCGTGAATCACCTGATACTCTGCTCGGAAATCATTATCGACCTCAACGCCTAGTTTATTTTTAGGTAGGTCCACAACGTGACCGACCGAGGCTTTCACTTGGTAGTCTCGTCCCAAATACTTGCTTAAGGTGCGAGCCTTGGCCGGAGATTCAACAATGACCAAATTCTTCGCCATGCAGTATTGATCCCTTCCTTTCTCCGCTCACCCCGATCTAAGCTTTTGCCTGTAGTTTGGTGGTTGGGGCAAAGTGTTTGCCAGGCAGTTGGGTGACAAGTCCCTTAAGCTCCAACCCCAACAATACTTCAAGTACTCGCGCTGGAGAGAGGCCGCTCTTGGTGATGAGTGTGTCCACATGCATCTGCTCATCGGTCAGCAGGCAAAAGATGCTCTTTGCATCCCCTACTAGTGGGGTTTGGAGAAACTGTGCAGCTTGCTTTTCTTCTCGCCGGAGTGCTGGGGCAATCTCGTCCAAAATATCCTCTACATTTTCGACAAGCTTTGCTCCTTGTTTAATGAGACGGTTGGTCCCTCGGCTACGGCCGGCACTCACGTTTCCCGGCACAGCAAATACCTCGCGCCCCTGATCTAGGGCATATTGTATGGTAATAAGCGAGCCGCTCTTTTCCGTTGCCTCCACCACTACTGTGCCCAGTGCTAGTCCGCTAATCACCCGGTTACGATAGGGGAAGTTGACCGCCGCGGGTTTGCTACCCATGCCAAACTCAGAGACTACTGCTCCACCGCCAGCAATCGCCTCAGCTAAAGATTTGTGCTCACTAGGATAGATGATGTCAAGGCCTGAACCCAGCACCGCAATGGTCCGCCCTTTTACTGCCAGCGTTGCAGCGTGGGCTTGAGCATCGATTCCCCGGGCCAGACCACTCACTATGGTAATCCCCTGCTCGGCCAGACCCATGGCCAGCTCGCGCGTTACGTCCCGGCCATAGGCACTTGCTGCCCGTGAGCCCACCAGGGCAATGGCCAGGCAGTCCTGGGGAAGGAATTCCCCCCTGACATAGAAAAACGGTGGGGGGTCGTGGATCTGACGCAGGTTGCCTGGGTATTCCTCCTCAGCCCAGGTGAGTACCCGTACCTGATGACGGGCGATTTTCTCTAGTTCCTGCTCTACCTCGTTCCATTGCTGAAAAGTAGTGATCGCCCGGGCAACATCGGGCCTCAATCCAGCGTTGGTAAGGTTAGTAAAGGAAACGGCAAAAACCGATTGGGGAGAGCTAAAACGAGCGAGCAACTGTCGATAGCTTACATTCCCAATGCCCCGCACCATCTTCAGGGCAAGCCATGGGGCCCACTTGTGCTGTATATTCACCATATCCCTAAACTTTTCCTGCCAACAGCACTACTCCAACCAAACACCAGAGGAGGAAAAATATAATCCCCACCGAAAGACTCAGCATATGAGCAGGGGTAGGAGGTTTACGCCACTGCACAACCAGCATCCATAGACTCCAGATCCATACAATGAGGAACGTGAGTCCTAAAATCCTCAAAAAAATTCCATTATACAGGCACTTCGGTACTTTCAGTAAACCAGAGTGGAGCTACGGGATCAAGCGGCCGTCCCTACACTCACGCTCTTCCCCCAGAGGCAGTTATGATATAAAAACTTCATCAAAAGAGTATTATAGCGATGACTGGAGGAAAACGCGAAGAGATGGATTTGCGGGGGGTTAAGTGCCCGCTTAACTGGGCTAAGGCCAAGGTGCGTCTGGAAGATCTAGGGCGTGGTGATATCTTAGAACTTGTCCTTGATGACCGTAAAGGCAGGCAGGATATTCCTCGGGCGGCAGAGGCCGAAGGGTATGTAATTGTAGGCATTGAGGAAGGTGAAAACCTCTGGCGGATCATTATTGAGAAGTGAGGCTCTGTTGTCATGAACAGGCTTGACATTTATATCTGTACCAAGAGCAAGTGTACGAAGAAGCAAGCACAGATAAAACTACGGGTGGCCAATACTGCTGCGGGTCTCTATAACGGTCCTGCCCTGATAGAGGCTATGAGACAGCGGGTCACTGAGAAGCAGCTCGACAGCTGCGTTGGGGTGTAACCGCGTGTATATCGGGTTGTCCGGTGGGACCACGGATCGATATGGTTAGTGGCTCCCAGAGGATCATGTATTTCCAGCGCAAGAACCCAACGGGCAGAGATGACCTTAGGAGCTGGCTGTTTATAGAGAGTCTGGAAAGCGCCATTGAAGAGTATCTATCCCCAGAAGAGTAGCTGACCAGGCTTACCCTAAAAAAGGAGGCTATGATGTCGGAGCCAAAGGAGATAGCTCTGAGTGCAGAGGAGGTTGTGCCTGGGGTGTGGCACTGGGCTATCCACGACGACCGCATTGACTACGAGAGCGATGCCCACGCGATTGTAGAGGGAGATCGGGTGGTCCTTATTGATCCCCTGCGCCTAGACGATGCTGCCTTAAGACGTCTGGGAATTGTGGAGGCAATCTGTCTGACCGCTGCCTGTCACCAGCGGTCCGCTTGGCGCTACCGCAAAGAGTTTGGTGTAAAGGTGTACGCTCCCCAGGGGATACGTCCTATGGAAGAAGAGCCGGATGTCTATTACCATGGGAGAGATCGGTTGCCTGGGGGTTTACAGACCATCCACACACCAGGTCCGGAGAACGTTCATTATGCCTTCTGGCTTGCCCGGGACCTAGGGGTACTCTTTTGCCCGGACCTGCTGACGCATGGTCAAGGACAAGCTTTACAGTTTGTCCCGGCAGAGTATCATGATGACCCGGCAGCAACGCGCCAGAGTGTGCGGCGCCTACTCGATTTCCGCTTCTCGACCCTTTGTTTTAATCATGGCCCGCCTATTATGGACAATCCACACGTAGCCCTTCGTGAGATACTTAGGCGTAACCAAGAGCAGCCCGGAAGAGGTAGCGACTAAGCATTCGGACTGATACACCCTTGCTCTTAGGAGAAGGCCTATAAGGTTTCAACAAGTGCCTGATAATATATACGATGATCATACCTGCCGGATAAGCTTAGAGTGTAGCCACATAGTCGCTTTCACCATCTCTTGCCAACAATAGGGTATTTCCGCTAGGAAAGAGTGGTGGAGGGGGCTATGTCTCCACCGTATATTGACTTTTAACATAAAAGGAGGACTTTCGATGAGCGCGGAGAACGAAAAACTGGTAACCGATTTCTGTCAGTCATGGGCGCGAAAGAACCTAGACGAGGTCTTAGGCTACCTTGCTGACGACTGTTTCTATCATAACATTCCCATGGAGCCATGTGTAGGCAAGACGGCGATCCGGGCGTTCCTTGAGCCTTTCCTAAAGGAGTCTGACAGTGTTGACTTTGAGATCAAACATACCACCTCTGCTGGTAATGTAGTCATGAACGAGCGGGTTGACCGGTTTGTCATGGGGCCAAAGAAGCTTGAGCTGCCGGTAGCCGGGGTGTTCGAGGTCCTCAATGGTAAGATTGCCTCCTGGCGGGATTATTTTGACCTGGAGACTTTTAACAAGCAGATGCAAGGGTAAGTAAACTAACCTGTAAGAACTCGATAACACTAGTCGGTCCTAAGTAGTAGAAAAGGGTGAGTTATGGATAACTTTGTTCCTGGACTTGAAGGCGTGCCAATCATGGAGTCGCAGGTCGGCTTCATTGATGGACAACAGGGCATTCTTGAATACCGTGGTATTCCTATTGAAGAACTGGCGGAGAAAAGCACCTACGAAGAAGTGGCATATTTACTCTTATGGGGCAAGCTACCTACGCGTGAGGAATTGGACAAATTCAATCAGGACCTACGCTCTCACCGCCGTATCAAATACCGTATTGCTGACCTGGTGAAATGTCTGCCCGAAACCGGCCACCCCATGGATGCGCTGCAGGCTGCGGTGGCAGCACTGGGTATGTTTTATCCGGCTAGGGATGTTACTAACACAGAACAGAACTACTGGTCGGTAGTACGCCTTGTGGCCAAACTACCAACCATTGTTGCTGCTTTTGAACGTATGCGTCATGGTGACGAGCCGGTGAAGCCACGTGACGACCTCTCTCATGCAGCCAACTTCCTGTGGATGCTCACTGAAAAAGACCCGGACCCGCTCGATGTGCATATTATGGATGCCTGTCTGATTCTCCATGCTGAGCATACTATGAATGCTTCGACTTTCAGCGGCTTGGTTGTTGGTTCAACCCTGGCAGACCCTTACACTATCATCTCCTCCGCCATTGGTGCGCTCTCCGGGCCGCTGCACGGTGGGGCTAATGAACAGGCGCTCAGCATGTTCCGTGAGATCAATACCCTAGAAAATGTCCGGCCCTATATTGAAGCTAAGCTAAAGGCAAAGGTCAGGATTATGGGGGTGGGTCATCGGGTATACAAGGTTAAAGATCCACGGGCTATTGTTTTGCAGCGCCTGGCTGGACACTTGTTTGAGGTGAGAGGTGAACACCCTCTGTACAAGGTTGCCCAGGAAGTGGAGGGGGTGATCAACGAGAATGTGGGTCAAAAGGGTATTGCCTCAAACGTCGATTTCTACTCCGGTGTGGTCTATGATATGCTTGGCATTCCCATCGATCAGTTCACGCCGATTTTTGCTATAGCCCGGGTGGCAGGTTGGCTAGCCCACTGGCTTGAGCAGGTGGAAAACAATCGCCTCTTCCGGCCGCGCCAGATCTATACTGGCCAGCATGATATGCCATACGTAGTGATGGAGCAGCGGTAGTTCGCCGTCAGCTAGTCACATAAAAGTAGGGGCAATTCATGAATTGCCCCTTAGAACCCTTTTTAGAAGAACTTCACTACGCTCCGGGCAACGCTGCCCTGTTTGAGTAGGTCGTAAGCTTCGTTGACTTGCTCCAGCGGGAAGGTTTTCGATACTAACTCATCAATTTTGACTTTGCCGTCCATATACATGTCGAGCAGCCGCGGCATGTCAACCCTGGGACGGGTGGAGCCATAATAAGAGCCCTGTAGGGTTTTTTCCATCAGGGTAAACACATTGGGGTTGAGAGATATGCGGGCACTCTCTGGCGAGACTCCTACAATAGTGCATACGCCACCCCGCGCCGTCATTTTGAAGGCAAGTTCGATGGTCTTACTCGAACTGATAACCTCAAAGGCATAATCAACTCCGCGTCCGCCGGTCAAGTCTAGGACCGCCTTCCACGGGTCATCCTGTGATGAGTTAAGGCAATGAGTGGCACCAAAGGTTTTGGCAAACTCAAGCTTGTTATCCAGGAGATCAATGGCAATGATTTGACGCGCGCCAGCCAGCGCCGCCCCCTGGATAACATTGAGCCCCACTCCACCGCAGCCAATGACCGCCGCCGAACTGCCTGGCCGTACCTTGGCGGTGTTAATAGCCGCACCCATACCAGTCATCACTCCACAGCCCACAAAACAAGCGCGGTCCAGCGGAATATCCTCACGGATTTTAATAGCGCAGCTTTCATGCACCACGGCTTCTTCTGCGAAAGACGCAGTAAAAGCAAAGTGAAATACGTCCTGCCCATTTTTGTGCAGCCGGGTTGTCCCATCTAGCAAGGTCCCCATAGCTTTGGGCCTGGTCTCACATAAGTGTGGTTTCCCCTGGGTACAGAAATAACAAGTGCCGCATACAGGCGAAAATGACAGAACAACATGGTCACCCTCTTTCAGAGTAGCCACGCCAGGGCCAACTTCTTCGACAACACCGGCTCCTTCATGACCTAGTACCATTGGCAGTGGCATGCGCATGTCGCCAGTCATAACGTGTAGGTCGCTGTGACATGCGCCATTAGCAGCAATGCGCACCTTGACTTCTCCTGCTTTTGGAGAGTCGAGTCGGAGGTCTTCAATCACCAGGGGTTCTTGCGGTTGGTAGAGTACAGCAGCTTTCATAATTTTCTCCTTTCTCACCCTCTGCCCTTTGGGGTGAGGGTTCCGTTAAAAATCACTTAAGGCTCCCAGCCATATGTCCTTGCTTATCAAAGACGAAATTCTCTATGCTGCTTTTGTAGCTGAAGCTACCCTCGGGAAGAAACTCGCCCAGTCTACCGATTGTTGGTAAGCATAGGCCGCACGTAGTAGCTGGTCTTCCCGGAAATGCGGGGCTACCAACATTAGGCCAATAGGCAGGCCCTTTGACTTACCGCAGGGGATACTGATGGCGGGATGGCCAGTAAGGTTAAAGGGACAGGTATTGTGGGCAACAAATCCCAGATCCATGCCTAATTGCCCGCCGAATATGGTACGCTCAATGGCTTCTTCCGGGTTCTTAGGCTTCTGATAAGCTGGAGCCTTTATGGCCGCCGTGGGCATGGCCAGAATGTCAACTCGAGCCAAAGCCTCGTTATACTGTTTGACAAAGGTGGGCCGTACGTTGTGTGCCTTGGCATAGAGCCTGCCATCGTAGAGGCGTTCAAGATAAGCTCCGGCAATTAGGTTCATCTTTACATTAAGTGGAAGCTCGTGCCCATGGCTTTGCTTGAAGCGGCCAAAGGTGGTGATGAACGAGGTGGGATAGTAGGTCTTGGCAAAAGCACCACCGAGGTTGGTATCGAATAGACGCTTTCCCCCCTCGAAATACAAGGGGAGTAAGGCAAGCAGAGCCTTATCATGAAGGGGTACCGATACCTTTTCCAGGCGGGCGCCGGAGCGCTCCAGTGTAGCCACGGCTTCTAACACCGCCTCTTTGACGTCCAGCTCACTTCCCGCAAAATCAAAACCTTCAGATAAAATGCCGATCCTTAATCCCTTGACTCCGAGGGTGAGGGCTTCGGTGTACTTGGGTAGTTGCACAGGGAGACTGATCTGCCGCGGGTCGTAGCCATCGGAGCCAGCCACACACTCCAGTACCGTTGCCATATCCTCTACGGTCCGGGTAAGCGGCCCTACATAGTCAATCGTGGGTTCAAGACCGAAAACACCCGTGTGGGGTACGAGACCGTGTGTAGGCATGAGCCCAACGGTTCCAGACCAAGCCGCAGGTATGCGAATGGACCCTCCCTGATCGCCGCCAAAGGCAATATCTACATAATCAGCAGCAACGGCTGCGCCGGACCCCGAGGAGGAGCCACCGGTTACATGGGCAGGATTGTGAGGGTTAAGGGGCCGACCAAAATCTCCCACGCCGCTTAGCCCCGGCCCGCCAGCAGAAAAGTCCTCCATATTCATCTTGCCAGTAATGGTTGCTCCTGCTTCCAGAAGCCGGGTTACAATAGTGGCGTCAAAGTCTGGTATGTAACCATCCATAAAATGGCAGCCAAGGGTTAGAGGAATACCGGCAACACTGATATGATCCTTAAGGCCAATACGTTTACCCTTTAGCGGGCCCTGGTCTGCCCCCTCCACATGACACTTTCTGATAAAAGCGTTCAGCGGGTCTTCTTGCTCCGTCGGGCGATAGCCAGGGTTACGGTTGGTGTAATTCAGGGGCAGGCGTTGCTCTTCAATCCTTAGTTCGTTAAAGGCTTCCAGGTTGGCAACCTGGTCAACCATGCGGGACTGCATAACGCGAGCCTCTGCAGAAGTCAGTTTTAGCTCTAAAGCCTTCCCATATTCAATAACTTCCTCAATGTCCGGCCGTGGAAACATAAAGGTCCCTCCTTATAGCAGTCTTCCATACTCATGAGCTTCAGGTCGTGTCAAGCCTTTGGCGAGCTTTCGGCGAGCCTTCAGATCGTTCCATCATGAGGGTCCTGGCCGATGTTTTTTCCTTGACCTTAAGCAAGAACCAGGCGTAGAATAAGGCCCGTTTTTGAGAGAAGGCTATAGGGGCGGAAAGGAGGGATTCATGGCAGAATCGTATAACCCGTCAAAACTGGCTATGGATATTGCTAAGGTTGTCCGGCGTGGAAGCAACCCTGCAAAAATGACTGTGGATCCGCTGAAGTACAATAATCAGTAATGAGTAACGAGGACTGAGCAAGGTGGGACGGACAGCCAAGGGAGTTATAACTCAGTCCTCAGCACTCTTTTCATAAGGGAGAGGCTTATGGTTGAAGGTGCCCTGTCTGGAGTAAAAATTGTTGAGTTGAGCGAGCGTGTGGCTGGTCCCTTCTGTGCCAAGGTTATGGCTGACATGGGGGCGGAGGTAATCAAGATAGAAAGGCCTGGAATCGGGGATGTGGCTCGCAGTCGCGGTCCTTTCCCCGGTGATGAGCCACACCCTGAGCACAGCGCTACTTTTCTCTACCTCAACACTAACAAACAAGGGATTACGCTGGACCTTAGCAAGCCGGAGGGAGTAGAGATCTTGCGTGATTTGCTGAAAGAAGCCGATATCTTGGTTGAGACTAAGTCTCCTGGTTTCCTGGAGGGCCTGGGCTTGGGCTTTGAAAGCTTGCACCAGCTCTATCCTCGTCTTATTGTGACTTCCATTACGCCCTTTGGCCAGACCGGCCCGTACAAGGACTACAAAGCTTATAATTTGAACTGTTTCCATATGGGAGTGGTAGGTTATGAGACCCCCTTCAATTATGTTACTGATCCCGAAAACGAATCTCCTGTGAAAGCCGGTGGCGAGCAGGCTGACTTCCTGGCCGGCTGGACTGCGGCCACAGCCACCATGTGTGCGGTGTTTCACCGGGAACTTACAGGTGAAGGCCAGCATGTGGATATTTCTGAGGTTGAGGCTGTAGCCCACATGGTCCGTCCTAACTTTGCCCTTTACTCTCACGAGCCCCCGGAGGGTCCCAATCGCCGTCGTTTCCTAAGACGGACGAAGTGGGGGCTCGCCTATGTGTTTCCCTGTAAGGGAGGCCATATTGCTCTTCTGGCTCTTACTGATCAGCACTGGGAAAGCCTCAAAGAGTTGATGGGCCAGCCGGAATGGGCACAGAGCGAGCTTTTTACCACCATGATGCAGCGCTTCATGAATATTGACGCTTTGGAAGCCAGCGTGGCGGCATGGTTAAGTGAACAAGACCTTAATGAAATTGCCCGAAGAGGCCAAGAATTGCATATTCCAGTTTTTCCTGTGCGCAATATAGAAGAGGTGACCGCCTCAGATCAGTACCGCGAGCGTGGCTTCTTTGTTACCATTGATCACCCGGAGACCGGTCCACTCACTTATCCCGGGGCTCCTTTTAAGTTCTCGGCTACTCCCTGGCAGGTTCGCTCTCCTGCCCCCCGGCTAGGGGAGCATAATGAGCAGATCTATGGTGGAAGCCTAGGTCTCAATGCAGAAAGGCTAGAGCAGTTACATAGGAAAGGTGTGATTTAAAGGAGGGTAGGGGCTTATGGCAAAGCTTCCGTTAGAAGGCATCCGTGTGGCTGATTTTGGTTGGATTCTGGCTGCGCCCCAAGGCACTGTGTGGCTGGGTACGATGGGGGCAGAGGTTGTCCGTATCGAGTCGCAGCAGCGCCTGGATATAATTCGTTTTCTTGGGCAAAACCCCCGGGAACTCAAAGGTCCTGACGGTTCTCCGATCTTTAACGGCCTGAACTACAGTAAGAAGGGTATCACATTAAACCTTGGTCATCCGCAGGGAGTGACCCTGGCCAAAGAGATTGTACGGCGCAGCGATATTGTGGTGGAGAATTTTACCGCTGGCACAATGAAACGATTGGGGCTGGGATACGAGGACTTATGTAAAATCAAGCCCGACATTGTCATGCTCTCCGGCTCGCCTGTCGGGCAGTACGGTCCGGACAGCCGCTTTGTGGGCTGGGGACCTATTACCCAGGCTTCTGCCGGTATCTGTCATCTTACTGGATATCCCGACGGCCCACCTAGTGGCTTGGGTGGGTCCTGGCCAGACTATATGGTTGGCGTGGTTATAGCGTATGCAACCCTTACCGCTTTATACCACCGCCGCCGTACAGGTAAGGGACAGCACATTGACCTAGCAATGGCTGAGGTTGTAACCTCCATGCTCCCCGAGGCCATCATGGATTATTTTATGAACCAACGGGATCAGGGTCGGAGGGGAAACCAAGACGCTATCATGGTGCCGCATAATGTATACTGCTGCCAAGGAGAGGACAAATGGGTGACCATTGCTGTGGAAAGTGAGGAGGAGTGGCGAAACCTTTGCCAGGCTGTAGGACACCCTGAGTGGCTGGAGGATAAGCGATTTAAGGATCAAAAGAGCCGTAAGGCCCATGAACAGGAGTTGGATGCCCTCCTTACTGCATGGACTCGAGAAAAGAGCCAAACTGAGATTATGCACCTGTTACAAAATGTTGGTGTGGCCGCTACTCCAGTATACGACACTGACAGTCTTATTGACGATCCCCAGTTCCAGCATAGGGATTATCTTGTTTCGCCCGGCCATCCGGTAACAGGTGACCACCCGGTGGCAGGTATTCCCGGCAAGTACAGCGCCATTGATAAACCTCGCTACACACCGTCTCCCTGCCTGGGACAGGATAATGAATATGTGTTTAGTGGTATGTTAGGTCTCTCATCGGAAGAGATCTCGCGTCTGCAAGAGGAAAAAGTGATTTATTAGAATGATTGTCAGGCTAATGCGACCTGACACAGACGGTAGGGGCGAATCTTGTATTCGCCCTGCTGTTTTCAGTCCTTCCTACTGGGCAATCACAAGGATTGCCCCTACAGGACTAATTGCTGACGACTAAAGCTTATTATGAACAAACGACCTCTCTTTGTCCTTTTTCTAGCCCTTTTCGCCACCATGCTGGGGAATGGCATTGTTATCCCTTTTCTCCCTCTCTATGCGCAGCAGTTTGGCTCAGCCGGGCTGGGAGCCGGATTGCTCTTTGGCGCTCACTCGGCCGCCCGGACCTTTTTGCTTCCCCTGATTGGCAAGATTTCGGACCGGCGGGGAAGAAAAGAATTCCTTGTTCTTGGCCTTCTTTTTTATACACTTTCTTCTGTGGCGTTTATGTTTGCCAACAGCATTCTTACGCTCATCCTCATCATGTCCTTTCAGGGCATTGCCACAGCCATGGTACAACCTGTGGCCATGGCCTATGTTGGAGATCTTACGCCAGCAGGAGAAGAGGGGACCTACTCCGGCAAAATGAACACAGCTTTTCTGGGTGGGGTGGCTGGCGGACCCCTGCTGGGCGGTATGATTAAGGACCTCTTCAACATGCAGGCAAGCTTTATTACCATGGGGGTTCTAAGCTTGCTTTCCCTGTTGCTGCTTTTGTTCTTTCTACCAGAGTCACGGGGTCACAAGGCTGCTGCCAGCACCGTTGCCCCTCCTTTGCGGGAGATGTTCTCTTCTCGCCCGATTGTTGGCATGGCACTTTTTCGCATCGGATATGCTTTTTCCAACGCTACCATCTGGGTTTTTGTTCCTCTTCTGGCTGCCCATCTTCTGCCTCTTAAGACCTTTCAGATCGGGCTTCTTATTTCTCTCAATGTCCTGGTGACCACTTTACTGCAGACTCCCTTTGGCCGGTTGGCGGACCGGATGAATAAGGCTCACCTGGTTGGTATTGGGGGGATTGTCGGTGCTTTGGCTCTTGGAGCTTTCCCCTTTTCTAGCAGTTTTACCCACCTGCTTCTCCTTAATCTGCTTGTTGGCTTTGCTGCGGGCGTGGCTTTTCCTGCTCATACGGCCATAGCCATGGAGAATGCCCGTGGTCAAGGTATGGGCACAGTTATGAGCCTGCTGCTTACGGTTCATAGCCTGGCAATGATGGTAGGCCCCGTGCTGCTTGGTTTTATTGCTGACCGCTACAGTCTTGGCGACGTCTTCTATAGCGGAGGCCTGATAGGTGTGCTTTTCACCGTTGCTTGTTATATTCTTATTACCCTGCCGACTTTGGAACCAGAATCCTTGAAGGAAGTGAAGAAAGAACCAGTAGTAGCGGACTGAGAACAAATTGTAAGGAAGGAGAAAACCATGGTGCAGACAACACGATTAAACAAAGTTATTGAATTGTTGGAACAGGATAAAGTGGTTTTTGGCGGGGGCATGGTTTGGACGGGAAACATCGACGAGGCCATGGCTTTTGCTGATATGGGCTATGACTTTATTATCTTTGAAATGGAGCATGAAGGATTTAGCCTGCCTAACCTTCGTCTCTCGCTGCAGTTTCTGCTTAACCGCAAACGCATTGCCGCAAAGGGCAATATCCAGCCTGATGTCATCCCCTTTGTCCGCATTCCACCGAACGCCCGTGAGCGTAATCAATGGATTATTAAGCAAGCCCTGGATACTGGCGTGTATGGTTTGATTCTTCCTCACATGGATACCGTCGAGCAGGCCCAGGCGGCAGTTATTGCCAGCCGCTACCCGCAAGCATCAGGGGTAGACGATTTTGAGCCTGTGGGTGAACGCGGTTGGTGGTTACGGCTGGCTCCTCGGTACTGGGGTTTAAGCCCGCAGGAGTACTACGATATGGCGGATCTATGGCCCCTTGACCCCCAGGGGGAAATGTTTCTTATGCCTATTATTGAAGGGGTGCAGGGAGTGCGTAACCTACCTAATATCTTGCGGGAGGTGAAGGGGATTAGCGCTATTTGGGCTGGACCTGGAGATCTTTCCATTGAGCTGGGTACCCGTGGCAATATGGCCGATCCCAAGGTCGAAGAAGGAATCCAGCAGATTCTCAAAACCTGCAAGGAATTCAACGTTCCCTGTGCAGCCTTTGCCGGTCCCGGCGATGTGGAGAAACGGATTGAGCAGGGCTTCCGCATTATTATTTCAGGCCCAACCCGCATTGACCGCACCTTGGAGGCGGGGAAGAAAACTGCCGGACGGTAATAGGAATTCGAGACGATATGGAGAGTGGGCATGCTACGGGCTGATATCAGGATATACTGCCAAAGTAGATAACCCAGGTTAGGGCTAGGTTAGGGGGTTCACCAACCATCATCTCTGGAAACAAATTCGATTAAAACGGAACAAGGTTATCAAAGCATGGTGGCCTCGAAACATCTCGTCACGGGTTCCGAATCCATCCGGATAGTGCAGCCACGCGACATTGTCATCCAGCAATATCCTCTCCGGAGCAGGCAAAGGGAGTACTCTTTACCATCACTTCCGTTCATCCTCGGCAAACGAAACAGAGGTTGAGATGGCGTTTGAAATCCCACTTCCTCCGCTGCTTGGCTTTTTCGCTCCGTTAATTCGTTGGCTGTCACGAAGGATATTAGGAAGGGATTGCAAGAGGACAAGATTGACCTCGAAGAAAAAGGCTATCCTAGAGTGTCGTGAATACAAATCAAAGGAGTCGGCCCCGATTGATTTGACGAATTATGCCACAACTACTGGAGGAGGCACAGCGTGAGTTTTACTATGAGCTGGAGATAATGCGTTCTTTATGTTTGAAGCTCTTAGAAAAGGAACGGTCCCTTGGTGTTGCCAATCGTTCAACTGCATAGAACCTGAACAGTAGTTTCCTCAGAGACCAAAGAGGTAACCTGTGAAGGAACAGCTCTCAACACCGCTCTTTCCTCCCGCTTCTGATTACGTCCCCTTTAAAGACGGGTGGTTCCGGCTTGCTATGGGCCTCTTTCCTCTTGATCTCCAGGACTGGATCGAACCCGATGAGTGCATGGCCGCCGAGCTGGGCGAAAAGGAACGTTTACTAAGTAAGCATCACCCTGAGGTCTTTGCTGCGCTCCCTGAGGCCATGGAGGGGTCGGCTGAGGTGCTTCAATTGCTGATTGCATATCTGCCCGCCCAGTTCCCAACGCTATACCAGCGTATTGGCGGCCAGCTGCACAACCTGGTCACAGCCCAAAGCTGGAATCTCTCTCGGTCTGTGCTACACCCACTGGATCTAGCCGGGCGGCTTGTCCAGGAAGACCTCTGCCTGATGGCACGGAATAGGGCTATAGACATCTATCGCCTGGTGGGGGCATCAGTCTGCTTTCCCGCCCGCTGGCGCTTGGCCGAGAAAATGGGGAAACCCCTGAATACCATTCATGCCCCAATTCCTGGATACGAGGAGCAACTAGCCTCGACCATGGACCGATTCTTTGCCCGGCTTAAGATTGATAGACCCGTTTGGCGGCTCAATTGGGGCTTGGTTGACGACCCTGCCCTGTTCCAACCCAGCGGTCATGGTCAAGATGGGCACAATCCGAGCATAACTGCCCAAAATGCTGGAGAAAAATTGTGGCTGCGCATGGAACGCCAGACGCTCCGACGCCTACCACATACCCAGAACATTCTTTTCACCATTCGTGTTTATATTCGGCCACTAGAACAATTGGCCGCTCACCCAGAGCGGGCGGCAGCTTTGGCTGCTGCACTGCGGGCCCTACCGGATTCCATGCGGCTCTACAAGAGCCTTCTTCCCATTCTTGATGCTACCCTTGCCTGGTTGGACCGCGCGGCAACCCCTGGGCAAGGGTAGGTCAGCCGACCTTGATTTTCCCTGAAAGGATTGATGCCTGTTCACCCGCGTATCTTGGGGCTGCTTGGACTGACAACGAAGGTATATAGCTGGTCAGTGAAGGTTCTTACTGCAGCCCCTGAGGCTCGGAAATGGGGGAGAGTAAATATTTCAAGACCCTTCTGGTAGTCACTCCGCTATGCAGCTATACGCACTGAGGGCCGTGAAAAGGGCGGTATAGTCCCTGCCTTAACTCTCTGCTGCCAGCGTTCCAAGAGCAAACGGACATAGTCAGGGTCTAAGTTTAGCGCGGCACAAACATTAACAAAAGAGAACGGCCAGCGCTGCTCGTCAGAAAAAATCCACTCTTTAGCCTCCCGGTAGAGCCGTTGTCCGGTCCGGCGCTGGCTGAAAGCATACTTCTGGAAACACAGCAACGCATCTGCCAGCACTGCCTGCCTCAACGCGACTTCACCTTGTTCGCCGTGCTGAGGGTTGGGAGAGGGATAAAACTGTTCTGGTAATACTACCGCCGGGGGTAAGGTATCCATGGCGGCTCTCAGATCATAGAGGAGCGTAGAAAGCATTTTACGCCCTGGTTTGGCTTTTTTATTGCCGGATTGAAAGGACCGCGTCAGCATAATACCTCCTGTGGTATATAAACGCCGGAGGAAGGAAAAAGTTCCTTATTTTTCCCCCCACGCTGAGAGTTCTCGACGGCAAGGGCACGATCGTTTACCATAACTCAGAATGCTAGACAGGGAAGGAGAAAGGACAATGAAGATTGGACGTTCATTCACTCTAATGGCAGCAGGGCTCTTGAGTATAGGTCTTGTGTTTTCCTTACCGGCTTATGCCGACCATCATGAAGGGATGGAAAGAGAAGGAAGTGGCATGATGGAGGAGGGTAGCATGAAAGAAGGGAGTGGTATGATGGGAGAGCATAAAAGTGGGATGAAGGAAGAAGGATCGCTGAAGGAGGAGGGCAAAATGGAAGGAAAGGGAGACATGGAAGAAGGGATGAAAAAGGAAGGGAGCGGTCCTATGTAGGATAAGTATAGGTTCGCTTTCTCTTTGGCATACACACGGAGGTCCCTCTGTTTCCCAAAAATTCCTCTCTATCCAGCTGGCGAGGCGGTAATCAATCGCATCATCGAGGTCCACAATGGCATATCAACCGATCGAAAACTACGGAATCATTGGCAACATGTACACCACAGCGCTGGTCGGGCTCAACGGGTCCATCGACTGGCTCTGCTTTCCGAGTTTTGACTCGCCCAGCGTCTTTGCAGCAATCCTCGATGACCAGAAGGGGGGATATTTCCGCATTGCTCCTACCAAGGAGGAAGTCACACATAAACAATTCTACTGGCCAGATACCAATGTCCTAGTCACGCGCTTCCTTTCCCCGGAAGGTGTAGGAGAGATCACTGACTTTATGCCTGTCGGGCTTTCTGCCGAGGAGTCTGGCTACCATTGTTTGATCCGACGTGTGAACGTGGTCCGCGGTACGCTGGCTTTCCGTATGGAATGCTGTCCCGCTTTTAATTACGCTCGGGATCCACACCATATGACCATCACACCCGAAGGCGCTGCCTTTCACTCTGCAGGGCTCTCTTTGGGGCTTGCCACCCGCATTCCGTTGCGGCAGCAAGGTAATAGAGCCTGCGCGGAGTTCACGTTACAGGAAGGACAGACCGCGGTTTTTGTGCTTCGGGAAGCTAGGGCTGAAGACAGTTGTGGCCTGCCGCTTTCTGATCCCGAAGGTGTTCAGCTCTTCAGACGAACCATTGAGTACTGGCGTCGCTGGCTCTCTAAGTGTACTTACACGGGTCGGTGGCGCGAGATGGTTCACCGGTCAGCGCTGACGCTCAAGCTGCTTACGTACGAGCCAACAGGAGCGATCGTAGCGGCTCCCACCTGTAGCTTGCCTGAAGACGTCGGCGGTGAGCGCAACTGGGATTACCGCTACACCTGGATCCGGGATGCGGCGTTCACATTGTACGGATTGATCCGCATAGGATTCACTGACGAAGCCGCCCAATTCATGAATTGGATTGAGGCTCGCTGTCATGAGCTGGGACCGGACGGGTCCTTACAGATTATGTATGGAATTGACGGACGCCATGTCCTGACAGAGGAGACCTTGGAGCACCTTGAAGGTTACCGAGGTTCTCAGCCGGTCCGGATCGGAAACGGTGCCTATAACCAGTTACAGTTGGATATTTACGGCGAGTTAATGGACTCGGTATATCTCTACAACAAGTATGGCACGCCGATCTCGTATGATCTATGGGCCTATCTGCGGCGACTTATCAACTGGGTGTGCGATAACTGGCAGCGCACAGACGAAGGGGTCTGGGAAGTAAGAGGTGGGCAGCAACATTTCGTGTATTCGAAGCTCATGTGTTGGGTTGCTCTGGACCGTGGTCTGCGTCTGGCCGATAAGCGCTCGTTTCCGGTGGACCGGGAGCGGTGGCTAAAAGTTCGGGACCAGATCTACGAAGTGATTATGACACAGGGTTGGAATGCCCACCGGCAAGCCTTCGTCCAACATTTTGGTAGTGAGGTATTAGATGCGGCCAACCTGTTTATGCCATTATGTTTTTTCCTCTCGCCCACGGACCCGCGAATGCTCAAGACCTTGGACGCAACCAACCGGGTGCCAGAGGAGGGCGGATTAGTCTCGAATAGCTTGGTATACCGGTACAATGCGGAAATGACGGCTGATGGTTTGAGAGGCGAAGAGGGGACCTTTAACATCTGCACATTCTGGTTAGTGGAGGCGCTAACCCGGGCGGGACGCATGGATCGGGTACGGCTCAACGAGGCACGGCTGATGTTTGAGCAGATGTTGGGTTATGCCAACCACCTGGGACTATATGCCGAAGAAACCGGGCCTAGCGGCGAAGCGTTGGGGAACTTCCCGCAGGCGTTTACACATCTGGCATTGATCAGTGCGGCTTTCAACCTGGATAGAACCCTGGGGACGAAGGGGTAGCCTGGCTAAGACGGCAGCCATTATGGCAACTAATTGGTACTATGCCTCGCTTTCATGAGCAAGGCGGAGATTGTCACCCCCTTAGGGCAGGAGCGGCTTAAGGGGTGCGTTTTATTCCTTATGACTGCCGCCTCAACGATCAAAGAGACCGTGCCTGGGTTGGCTTTTACATGAACCTCCGGGCTTAGGCAGCTTCTGCACGAACAACAAACTTATAAAATGATTTCTGCTGGAGGCTCGGCGGTTAGGGAACCCTACCTCGTATTCTGGAGTTTTTTCTCAAGAGGCATTGATATAGTAGGAAAAGTCCTATGGAAAACCGGGAACAGTATGGGTGGAAGATCGTTGTGCTTGCAGCAGTCCTTATGGTCTGGATGCTATCTTTAGGAGTAGCCGTTGCGGCAGATATGGATCAAGCCTTTGGTTATAACGATTATACTACTATACTCGGAACATATGTGAATGACCAAGGCCTGGTCAACTATAAAGGCTTAAAGGCAGAGGGGAAAAGCCTGGATGCCTTTACCGCCGCTCTGGAAAGACTTGATCCTAGGGTCTATGATAAATGGACCAGCAGAGAAAAGATTGCCTTTTGGATCAATGCTTACAACGCTCTGACGCTTAGAGCGATTGTTATGCACTACCCCATTCAGCCTTCTTTTCTTGTCTCTCTACGTTTCCCTGAAAACAGCATTCGGCAAATCCCCGGCGTATGGAACAAGCTGCGCTTTGGGGTGATAGGACGCGAAATGACGCTGGATGAGATTGAGCACGAAGTCTTGCGTAGTGAGTTCAACGAGCCACGCATCCACATGGCATTGGTGTGCGCGGCTATGGGCTGTCCGCCGCTACGGGATGAACCCTATAGGGGTGATAAGCTCGACGTACAGCTCGATGACCAAACTCACCGATTTCTGCAAAATTCTCTCAAGTTCCGTATTGACCAGGATGGGGGAGAGGTTTACCTTTCTCCCATTTTCAAATGGTTCGGGCAAGATTTTGTCAAAACCTATAGCACCAACGGGAAGTTTACTGCGTATAGCAAGACCGAAGGAGCCGTGCTGAGTTTCGTCAGCCGGTATCTAGGAAAAGAACAGTATCGTTACCTTGCTGCGGGTGAGTACGATATTGAGTATCTGCACTATGACTGGTCCCTCAATGAACGGCAGGGTGAATGAGAGGCTGTGTCTGATCAAGTACCCATTACGGGCTAAGATGGAGGAATATCATGGCAGTAGAAGGAGAGCAAAGTTTACTGGAGAAGGAGCCGCATAACACAGGCCGAGGTGAGAAAAGCAGGGGTGGTGGCTGGTGGCGTCCTGTAGCCCTTCTGATCTTTCTGGTGATGGTAATCGTGTTGGCCAGGATGTTTGGTGTGGGCGAACGGCTTGGGGACCTGCGCGACTGGATCAGTGGGCTGGGAGCCTGGGGACCGGTGGTCTTTGTGCCGATTTACGCAGTGGCAGTGGTTGCCGCCCTTCCTGGGTCGGCTTTTACGGTAGTTGCCGGAGCGCTCTTTGGCTCAGTGCTGGGAGTTATTGTAGTGATCAATGCCGCCACCCTAGGGGCCAGCCTGGCTTTCTTGATTTCACGCTATTTTGCTCGGGATGCTATTGCCCGCTGGCTGGCCAACAACGAAAGGTTTCGTCGGCTTGACCAACTCACCGAAGAGCATGGGGCAATTATTGTAGCCCTAACCCGGCTGGTGCCCATTCTCCCTTTCAATCTGCTCAACTACGGTTTTGGTCTCACCCGGGTGCCTTTTTGGACCTATGTGTGCTGGTCGTGGCTTTGCATGCTGCCGGGTACCGTCCTTTATGTAGTTGGAGCAGACGCATTGACCCAGGGGATTGCCCAAGGGGAGGTACCCTGGGGGTTGATTGGAGCCATGGGTGGAGTGGGGGTTCTGCTGGCAATCCTGATTCGCTATGCGCGGCGGAGACTGCAAGAAGGGGAGATGGCTCTGAACCAGGGAAGCTGATGAAGAAGGACAAACCGAGACAAGAGGGAGGAATGGATGGCCAGATATGACTACGACCTCGCGGTCATAGGTGCGGGGACGGGGGGTCTTGTGACCTCGGCAGGGGCAGCCAGTTTGGGAGCCAAAGTAGCTCTTATCGAAAAAGATAAACTAGGAGGTGAGTGTCTCTATACCGGTTGTGTTCCCAGCAAGGCACTGATCGAGTCGGCAAAATTGCTTGCCCGCATGCGACGGGCACATGAGTTGGGGCTGCACCCGGCTGAACCGTCCTTTGACTTTACCGAGGTTATGGAGCGAATGCGCCGGGTAATAGCCCAGGTTGGCAAGCATGACAGTCCTGAGAGATTCGAGAGCTTAGGAGTCAACGTTCACCAGGGAGAGGCGTGTTTTCTCTCACCCCACGAAATCCAGCTGGATGCCAAAAAGATCACCACCCGCAAGGCGGTGGTTGCCGCGGGCTCGCGCACGGCGGTTCCGCCCATTGAGGGCTTGGAGGAGGCCGGATTTCTGGATCATGTAACCGCTTTCCAGCTAACCCGGCTTCCTCGGTCGGTGGTCGTTTTAGGAGGAGGACCCATTGGCTTAGAGTTTGCCCAGGTATTTGCCCGCTTTGGTGTGCAAGTGATTGTTCTGGAAGTAGCAGGCCAGCTGCTGCCGCGGGAAGATCCAGAAATTGGCCAGCTTATGGAAGAATTTCTTACGGCTGAAGGGGTGGAAGTCCACAGTTGCACGCGGGCTTTCCGGGTGGAAAAGACCGGTACTGGCAAGCGTATTCATGGGGAGTGCGTGATCTCGACTCATGATCACTTCAAACAACCTTGTCATTTTGATGTAGAAGAGATTTTTATTGCTACCGGACGGCGACCTAATGTGGAAGGGCTTGATCTTGAGAAGGCAGAAGTTGAGAGCAATAGACAAGGGGTTATTGTTGACAACGCGCTACGCACAACTGCCAAAAACATTTGGGCAGTTGGGGATATCACTGGCAAATATCTGTTTACCCATGTGGCCGAGTATCAGGGAAGGCTGGTGGTTGGCAATGCGTTGTTTCCGTTTCGTCGCCAAGCGGACTATCGGGTGGTGCCTTGGACAACCTTTACTGACCCAGAGGTAGCACGGGTGGGGCTGACAGAGGCCGAGGCTCGGGAAAAGCACGGAGATGTACGAGTCTATCGTTATCCTTTTGGCGACCTGGATCGGGCCATTACCGATGGAGAGGCAAAAGGATTTGCTAAGGTGGTGTGCACCCCCAAGGGTCAGATTTTAGGAGCACATCTTATTGGTCCACACGCCGGGGATCTCATACAGGAGTTAGTCCTGGCTATGAAGGCAGGAATTAAGATCCAGTCAATCTCCCAGACGATCCACTCGTATCCAACGTTGACAGAGGTCGTGCGACGTACAGCAGATGTCTATTACCGAGAAAAATTGTTCTCGGGTAAGTTACCCGGTATCCTCAAGAGAGTTTTTGATTTTCTTCGCTGAGGAATTCAGTTCCTTGGGCAACCTCGAACAGTCCCGTGACCCCCATCCCGCCGCCAACGCACATGGTGTCGGGTAGGTCGGGGGCGTTGCCGCCCCTTTCCCCCCTAAGAACCGTGCGTGCGGTTGATACAACGACGGCTTCCCTCATGTTTATCCTCCTTGCACTCACTCTATGTGTTCTACCTCATAGCCCTTATAGACAAGGTAGTCGGCAATCAGTCGACGATGGCACTTGATGACCTGCTTTTCTGCACACATCAAGCAAAAAGGAGTTAGTATCTCTTGCAGGCGCTCAATCAATAGGTCTCCGGCCTTATGTAAAAGTTGCCAATAGCGCTCCTGCCAGTCCTCGTAGCCGAAAAAGATGTTTCCTAATTCCACCAGCGAAACATAGCCAATGTCAGCATCGGCCAATAACCGTTGTATGCCTTTATCAGCAGATTTAGCTTTACTATAGATCCCCATACTTGAGCGGTCGGGTCGCAGACGAACATCGACTATCGTTTTAATGTCTGTTTGTTTGAGCAGGCTAACAAACTCTTGTGGATGCCTGCCACCGTATCCAAGGGTATAGAATCTCACTTGAACCTCACACGCCGTCTCCTACAGCTCCTTTACAATACCAAAAGGGCGGTGTAATACCAAACTCCTCATGGGTCATTGTTGATCTATTGGTCTACCGGTGGCATGATAAGCGTAGAAAGTTTATAGGGTAGAGAAGGGCTCATGTCTACATTGGTGCTTCCCAAAGATACGGCGCGGGTACTGCGGGATCTGACCGGAGAATCCCGCCCAGACATTGCTCTGTACTGGTCCTCCGTGATGCTCTGGCTTATAGGCTGGAGCAAATCGAGGCGGGATTGCGTGCCTTTGCAACAAAATATGAAATGAGCTTTGACGAATACCGCCAACGCTGGGAGGCTGAAGATCGGGATGAGGACTACCGCTGGGAGACTGAGCAAGATTTCCTGCAATGGGAGGCGCTGGTCACCCGAAAACGCCGTCTGGGGGATGTCCACGGTTGGCTGACCTGACTCCGCACGACCTCATTGACCGTATCGCTGCCATCTGTGCCCAATCTCCTATTGTAGTCGCTTACTCAGTGCGCACTCTGGATCTCGATATTTTTAGCCTACGTGTTCACCTTATAGATAACTCCTTCATTGAGGTTTTTTACAATGTGGCGACGGGAAAGACTGCCTTTGCCCTTATAATAGTAGAAGGCCATCGGGTCTATGGGAAGGACAATCAAGATGAGATAGCATGCGCACTCTCTCGACAATCCTGAGGCTCACTATCCCTGTGATCCAATTTCCTTCGAAGGATTCTTCGCTGAAGTTGAAACCCTCTGTTTCCCTTCAATGAAGCAATGACGTTGCTCTAATACGCTTTCCGATTGAAGCCTATCTAGTAACGGCTAGTGAGCTTTCAGCCAGCTTTCTGTAGCCCGCATGAAGTAGCGCGGAATCCGAGAGAACAGAACTCCAGGAAACATTCCTGGATTACGCTTCGCTACATCCAAGCTACAACTTCAGAAGCCGAGCAGTGTACAGCCATCATGAAGAAACCGTATAAGAACCTTCTCTTCCTACTAGCCCCCTCTACTCTCTTGCCAAAAAATCCACCACTGCCCTAGCTACCTCAGCTTCTCTGCCCCAGAAGAAGTGGTCAGCGCCGGGAACAACGGCCATATCCTTGGGCTCAGGACACTGAGCCAGGAGGTCTTTAAGAGCGGGAAGCGGGCAGAAAGAATCTTGGTCTCCAGCAACAAGTAGCTTGGCTTTGGCACAGGAGGGAAGAAAAGACGAATCCAGCATCCCCACAGGAAAGGCTACCCCAACCAGAGTGGTTACTCTGGTATCCGCCGCTCCAGCCCGTAATCCCACCGAGGCGCCAAAGGAATATCCCGCAACTACCAGGGTAGACACAGCTTGGCGACTAAGCAGGTAACTTACCGCTGCCTGGACATCCTCGCCTTCTACCTCACCCCCGCCGTGCTCTCCCTCGCTTTGACCGCTGCCACGGAAGTTAAAGCGCAGGGTAACCATGTTCTGCTTTTGCAGCGCTTCTGCCAGAGCAGAAACAACATTGTTATACATGTTCCCGCCATATAGTGGATGCGGATGGCAAAGCACTACTCCCTTTTCACCACCTCCATCGGGTGTTGATAAAAGGCCCTCTAGGTTAAGGTTGCTGGCCTGGAAAGTAACTCTCTCTTCCATATTGCCTCCTTATATTTCCATTATATTTCCATTTCCTCCAGCTTCCCTAAACTCCAGCGGGCGGCAAACCAGAAAACAGCACCACATACCACAAAAGCCAGGGCAAAGGAGAAAAAGATAGGAATCCATTGGCCCAAAGAAAGAGAAATCTGGTGTAGACGGCTAAGGAAGAACATATAGACTGGCCAGGCTTCCAGAATAATCACTACGCCAATAAAGCTAATGCACAAAATCATATAGACCACCCCGCCAAAGCCGGTGGGAATCTGGGCCACATTGTCAAAGTCAAACTTTGGGTAAGCTATTCCCCGTGCTATACCCAAACTTACAACACCCAAGATAAGAAAGAATAGAGTGACCGCGGATAGGATCATGATAAAAGAGGAGACACCTAAAAAGTAATTCGTCAGGGTGACCAGAGCAACAAGTTTTCCTCCTAGGATAATGCCAATACGATCTTAACTCCTCGGCTACCGCTAACTCCTCCTCCCACTGATCAGTGTGTTGTCGCTTGCCTTGCCAGTAGCAACCGGAAGCAGACAGGCGAAAAGAAAACTCGGTGAGCGCGTAAGCTTCATCAGTATGGGCTTTGATCCTTGTGTGTATGGCCTGCACGGTGCCAAGAAATTGCAGCCGCAGGCGCCACTCCTCCTCCCACTGATAGCCAGTAGCAACCGGAAAGAGGTGCTGATAAATGTACCCCACCTTTTGGTCATGGTAGTAAACGCCCTTCCATTCTTCCTTGCTTTCCTGAACAGAGGTCAGGGAAGGGGGAGGAGCAAGAGGGGGAGGATTTTCTGGGAGCAAGTGTTTACGAACCAGGAGGCCCAACATAACCAGCCAGAAAATCACTATGCTGAGACTGAAAAAACGTTTCATGCTTCACCTTGACTCTCTGATCCAATTCTTTGATCGTTGTCATGAATGTACAAAGAAATCGTGTTTGCGCCTACCATCCCGATGCGTTGGTGACAGGTGGTTAACGATTTTTTCTCTGCAGAGTCGAGCACGCGGTAAGTTGGGAAGCTTCATCTTTTAGCCCTTGCCTTCGTTTGAGGCTTATTTTACTTTGAGACAGGGTGATAACACAAATCGTCAGAGTGGATATATGACCCAAGCAGGGGAAACCCCACTATTAAGGCCAGCCATGGAAATGAAATTCTTGGCCGGCCGTATGCTGGGTAAGCTTGCGAAATGGCTGAGGATTATTGGTTGTGACACAGCCTATGTGCGTCATCTCTCGCCAGTTGGCCTCATGCGAGAAAGCAGGCAACAGGGACGGATTATCCTTACCCGGGACACGCGCATACCCCGCTATAAAAATGCTCCTCCTTTCCTCTTCATTCATAGCGATCGGTTTCGTGAACAGCTCAAGCAGATAGTTGAGACACTCAAGCTTGACCCCTATGCAGGGCTTCTTACCCGCTGTGTGGAGTGTAACCGTCTGCTTGAGGGGATTGCCAAGGAGAAGGTGAAGGACAAGGTCCCTCCGTACGTATGGGAGACACAGGCAGAATTTGTCTACTGTCCGGGCTGTCAGCGGGTCTACTGGGGAGCCACGCATAAAGAACATGTGCTGCTAGAGCTTAAGAACCTGGAAATAGAGGCCAAGTAAGAAGAGCTCACATCTGATTACTTCTGTCCAGCCTGAATTCTAACATGGAACCAGCAGCAGAAATTAAGAAAAGAGAAGCTCTCAGGTATTTTGTTGAGAACCTCTTATTCGATGTGCAGATCAGCTTTTCTATACAGAGTCCTATTTCCTTACTAGAGCCCTGCAAGAGGGAGAGGAGGTCTATGGTATGGCAGCGAACAAGCTGGCGAAAAAGGCGGCAGAGAACTCTCTTCGGCTGGCTGAGGAATATCTAGAGCTAGCCCGCTATGACTTCCATGTAGAGATCACTAGAGAGAAAGCTGAAAAGGTAATCAATTTAGCTGAGACTTTGGTGAGAGTGTTAAGCAAAGTAGTGGGTATGATATTGATAAGACAGACGGAGGTCAAGGGAAAATGGCAAAGTATTTTACACTTGAATACTGGATAGATGATAGTTGGTACGTAGGCCGGCTAAAAGAAGTTCCAGGTGTATTCAGCCAAGGTGAATCTCTTGAGGAACTGGAGGGAAATATCCAGGATGCCTACTGCACGATGACGGTAGAGAAGGAGGCAGTAAATAATAAAGTTGGCTGAGACTTTGGTGGGGGTGTTGAGAGAACAGGTGAATATGGGTAAATAAGAACGTTGTAGGAAGGAGGAACATTATGACACGAGACGAATTTCTGTCCCAGGATAATGAGAGGGTAGCTAAGCGTGCAACCATTACTGTCATCAGTACCAATATTCTTCGTTGGCTTGGCGGGCTTTCTAGGCTGCCCGTAGGGATTGTCAAGGCAGCGGGTAACGTGCTCAGCAAAGCTCAGGAAAGTGGTGAAATCCTGGACTGCCGTGCCTACCCTTTTGGTAACGATCTTCATCTACAGATAAACACCTTGGGGCAGGGAGTAAATAATCCCAAAGTTCACAAGCTTGCCTGCGAGGCAGCTACAGCAGCCCTTAGCCGAGCGAAAGAGGATGGTTTGTATAGACCGCTAGATGGCAAGGACTTTTTCCAACTCTCGCCGCGCGAGCGCCTTGGGGCATTGAGTCTGCGTCCAGTAGAGTTCCCCTTCACTGAACGTGGGGCTGAGCCCATTGTTATTGCCAAGCTAATGAACGGGGCTGTTGGTGGGTTCAACCGCATGCTCTTTAATTTCTTTTTCCACCCTGACAAAGGCTCACATCAAAGACTAGATGGCGCGCGCTATCTGGCCGTTGTGGAAAACGCCTTTGACCTGGCGGCAGGGAAAACCCAGCGGCGGGTTTATGCCTTTGGCGACCGCCCTGAAGAAGAAAAACTCTTTTTGCTGTATCCCTTTCTCAAGGCCCCGCTTGAGTTTGGCCGTGATCAGGTGGGTGACTGGGGAGAACTACTCTCGCTCATTGCTAATCCTGCCGAATGGGTGGTAAGCGCCGTTTATGCAACCCAGGGACGCTTTGTCTCTGATGGTAAGAATTTCCAACCAACTCGCCATGAGCCAGTGGCTGTGGTCTCCGTGGAGTCGGCTGTGTCCGGTGTTGCAGTCGAAGACCCAGTAGTAGTTGTCCGTTTACAAGGCGGACTTCCGGCTGTGGGTGAGGGTCATTTCAATCTAGGGGGTGACTTTCACTATACCATTGGCGGGCTAGGTGGGGGCTATCATGTGGGTGTGATGCCTGTGACTATGGCGCAGGCCCAGACCCAGACCCAGGAGCAGGGCACCGCTAGACTGATTGCTTATACCTATCAGTCGTATGGCAATGGCCGTATTCCGCCGGAGCATGATGTTATTGATATCTTTGCTCAGGATCGTGTGCAGACGGAGTGGCTGCAACAGGAAGCCCGCGAATATATTCAGTTCATGGTGCAGCATGGGGAGTTTCAACCCTATGTGACTGCTGAAGAAGCAGAGCAGCGTGCGCGGAGTCGGGCTGATCAATTAACCAGCCTATTTGAGAACATTCCCTCGGCCGAAAAAGGAGAAACGGACAAGCTGGTTGACAAGGCTAACGCCCGCACCGGGGGTGAGACCCTTTCAGATATTAAGGCTGATGCTGGCGGCAAGGTGGGACATACTTCGCCGCCTACTCTCTTTGATTTTGTGGCCCGGGCTAGCCTGCGTGAAGCCCAGGAGAGTGGAGCTATTCGCGACTTTCAAGTGTTTGCCGTTGGTGATGACATGCATCTCCTCATGTCCCATAACCGGGGCATCGATGCCAATGACATCCATGTCCTCGCCTTCCAGGCTTTCTGGCGTATTGTGTGGGTCACAGAGTTGATTGGGTATAAGCCTTACGGGCTGGCACAAGATCTCAAAATTGGTCCGGCCACTCAAGGGAAGCGGGTGGATGACTTGTCTGAACCGAGCGATCGCTTTATAGAATTGCTGGATAAATACCTGCCCGAGCCGGAACATTCTTATATGGGAAAGATCCGAGAGGCTCAGGCAATCTGGAAGGGTGGCCGCTCTTCAGTGGAAGTAAGAAAGCCTTTTGCTGGTAACGTTACCGGTCAGGGGCCGGGATTTGCCGAGCTACCGCTAAGAGACACTTCCAAGGTGGGGATATTTGCTGCTGATAAAGCAGGACCAGCAGCTTTCAATATTCCCGTTTTTCGTGCGGTTGAGAGTGCCCTGGGCCAGGAGCAGTTTCGCTCTCGCTATGGCCAAAGCATTGCTTATGAGATTTTCGATGTTCATAACCACGCACGTATATTCCTAGATGCCCGGGCCCATCGGGACGATATCCAGACCCTGCTGGGAGCAACAAATCTTTTCAATGTAAAACGCCTGTGGTCGTTACCCCAGAGTGTTTCTCAGCCAGAGGCAGTCAGAGGGGCAGTGCAAGACATTTTGCTGGCAGCCTCTACGGAGAAGCTGGCGATTATCACGGGTGGAGAGTACGTGGGTAAAGATGATCCTGTTCTGCTTGGAGTTGAGGAACTGATCGATCCCATTTTTGAGTATATGAAGAGCGGATTTTACATGACCCAGGGAGACGAGCGGGGTTCACACTATATGATGCTAATTCCCAAACCGCTCTCGGAAGCTATAGCCACGGTACGCAGCCGCGGCTTGCAGGTGGGTCTGAGGGTAGCGTTAACCCCTAAAGGCATAGCCGAGCTGCATGATGTCTATGCTGAGCCTAGTTTTCGTGAGACCCGTGTCCGCATAGAGAAGATTAATGCCCGTATCTGGCAGGCCCAGGGGTCGGAGTTTACCCCGGTTGGCGTTGGCGCTCGCGATGTAGAGTCGGCTTATCCGCTAATGAAAGTGCTCAATCGGATTACCAGCCAGGACTCCCCTTATGCACAATCGGTCCAGAGTGTCACTCAGGACTTGTATCACAAAATAACTCAGAACTAGTAATAAGCAAAGCTGCAGGGGCAATTCTTGAATTGCCCCTGCTCCCTTCAAGTTTTGCCTAACTGTCTTAGCGCCTCATACAGAACAATCGCCGCAGCATTGGCTAAGTTTAAGCTGCGCACGTGTTTGCCTTCCATGGGGATAGTGTAGAGCACGTCGGCAAAAGCAGTGCGTAGCTCCAAAGGGAGTCCTTTGGTTTCGCTGCCAAAGAGAAATAGGTCGTCAGGCTCGTACCTGACCCGGGTGTAAGAGTGGGTCGCACGGGCAGAAAAAGCCAGAATGCGGCCGGGCGGTCGGCGGTCGAGAAACTCTTGCCAATTGTTATAGTAATGCACGTCAACATAGGGCCAATAGTCAAGCCCAGCCCGTTTTAAATACCTGTCCTCTAGAGAAAACCCCAAAGGGCCGATTAGATGTAGGGCAGTGTTGGTGGCTGCGCATAAACGGGCAATAGTACCGGTGTTGGGAGGAATTTCGGGTTCAACCAAGACAACGTGCATAGAGTGACTGTAAAAGATTAGGATTAGTATGGATACGGCCTACCGGGGTACGGCTTGGCGAATAATATGGAGACCGTCTCCTGTCCGGAGAAGGAATCCTTGCTGTTGAGGGTCTTCCTCTACATGGGCGGTAAGTTGGTAGTATGCCGGCCGTAGAAAGCGAGCGGGGTATTCGCCATTCTTCACCCGGCAGTAGAGCACGTGGTCCTGGCCAATATACAAAGTAGTCGGATCAAGGGCTTCCTCGGTTTCATCATTGAGACGAATGGCAAAGCCAGAAGAAGGGTCACCGGTTGCTCTTGTGACTACATAGGGCGTGTCTTCGATCTCGACCTCCACTTTATCCCAGCTAATCTCAATGGCGTACTTCCCCTCGGGGGTTCTCTTGAGATACTTGCTGAACAGTGTCGCAATTCTTTTATTTGCAATGGGCTCGCCATCAGCATACCACTGTCCGTCTTTCCCAAAGAGGATTCTGCGGGTGCTGCTGATTGCCCAAAAACCTGCCTTGGCCATTGTGCCTCCTCCTTGATCTGGGAATGAGTGTTGGACCTCTACTTAGTTGTTTGCTCCTTGCTGTCCAAGATTAGCGTTACCGGTCCGTCGTTAACCAGCTGCACAGCCATCATTGCCTGGAAGCGACCGGAGGCTACGCGAACACCCAGGTCTGTTGCTTGTCTAATAAAATATTCGTACAAGGGCAGGGCTTTATCCGGACCGGCGGCATTGGTAAAAGACGGCCGCCTTCCCTTGTGGCAGTTACCGTAGAGGGTGAACTGAGAGACTACCAGCAACTCTCCACTAACGTCTTGGAGCGATAGGTTGAATGTTCCTTCCTGGTTGGGAAAAATACGCAGCCCCACAATCTTGTGACAAAGATAGTCGGCGTCTGCCTTTTCATCCATTGTATGAATACCCAGCAGCACTACCAACCCCCTACCAATCTGCCCGACAGTATCTCCGTCCACCTGTACGGCAGCCTGAGAAACTCGTTGTACAACGGCACGCATAGAAGAAATTGTTAGCGAAGATGGAAGAGAAAGACAAGCCGACTGCTTATTATTATTACTGTCTGACGGATTGTTAAGAGATTTCAATAGGCTGCTGGCGCCGATGGCATCATTCCGTTATGATTCTTCAAAGAATAAAGGATAGATAACCCAATGTACCCCGTTCTTTTTCAGGTTGGTCCCCTTACCATCTACAGCTATGGCGTGATGATGGCCCTGGCCTTTTTGGTTGCAGGGTGGATTGTGGGGAAGGAGTTGCACCGCCTAGGCTACGATCCCAACTTTGCTTCTTCTCTGGTTATGTGGGCAGCGGTGGGTGGGCTGCTGGGGGCCCGGGTGCTCTTTATTATTGAGCACATGAGAGAGTTCTTGTCCTCGCCCTGGTCTTTTGTGTTTACCGGTGCGGGTTTTATCTGGTATGGGGGGCTAATTGGCGGGGTAGGGGGGGTGACTTGGCGTATCTTCCGACAGGGTCTCCCGTGGCCCGTTATTATGGACTGCCTTGCCCCGGCCGTTGCCTTGGGTCATGGCATCGGCCGCATTGGCTGTCAGCTCGCTGGTGATGGAGACTGGGGGCCGCCGACTACCCTACCCTGGGGAATGACTTATCCTCGTGCCATTATGGGTTGGGACCCCGGCTGGGGACCGGTTCACCCTACTCCAATTTATGAGACCATGGCTTATACCGTGGTATTTGCTCTGTTGTGGAGCGTGCGTAGGAAAAGATACCGGCCGGGGTCACTCTTTTGGGGGTATTGTTTGCTGGCAGGGACAGCTCGCTTTTTCCTTGAGTTTGTGCGCATCAATACCCCTATTTTGTGGGGTCTCAGTCAGGCACAATTGGTCAGCCTTGCTGTTGTCGCCATTGGAGCAGGGATGCTTTGGAGAAGTGAAGGACAACAGACGCCCCTATCTTCTGAACTTAAACTGGAGCGAGGAAGAAAAGCATGAAGAGAGGTCTGGTGTTTGTTGCCCTTGCCCTTGCTCTATTGCTTGCGTTGCAGTGGACGGCTTCCCCTCCCTCGGCACAAGCCCCGGACTTTGTGCTTCCTGACCTACAAGGCAAGGCGGTTCGCCTCTCTCAACTTAAGGGCAAAGTTGTGTTTCTCAACATTTGGGCCACCTGGTGTCCGCCCTGCCGCAAAGAGATGCCAACCATGGAATCCCTCTACCAGAGGTTTAAGGGCATGGATTTTGTTATGCTGGCAGTAAACCAGGATGCTGAGGGTGCCAAGACGGTTATTCCCTACCTGCAGGAAGGAAACTTTACTTTTCCTGTGCTCCTCGACACCCACGGAGAGGTGGGCAGAAGATACGGTGTAACCGGCTTGCCTGAGACGTTTATTATTGACCGTGAGGGCCATATTGTTCACCATCATATTGGCTATCAGGATTGGTCGGGAGTAAATGTGGAGGGAGCGCTTAGCAACCTTATGACTAGTGGGGCATGGTCAGGCTGGGCCGGAGAGGCACAGCCTGGTGAGCAGAGCCCTAGTACTCCAACCGGCTAGCTCTTTTAATTTTAGCCTGGCTCCTTCTCTCTTTTTTTACTTTAAATGTTTCCCCAGGAAAGATAAGCGCTAAGTCCGACATAGCAGCTGATCGGCTGGCCGCTGGGTGTTTACCTGTTGACAAAGAAAATCCTCCACTATACCAAGACCCATCTGAAATAGGCCAAAGCAGACAGGGCAGGCTGGAAGCGCTATAAGAGCGGCATGAGAAAGGAGATTGCGGCAATAAAAGAAAGGGTAGAAGAACTCAAAGAACCTCTACGGGGGGAGAGCAACGCACGCAGCAAGAGCCCTCTACCACTGCTTTACCTGCTCAAGAGTGCTCAGCCCCTACCCGCCAAGACACGGCAGCCTTGTTAGCCGTGCACCGCCATGCCCTCCTTTCACGGTAGCCTTACCCCTGAGGAGCGCTGGCAGATCGTCTGCTATCTACGCACACTGCGGCGCCATTCTAGCTAATAGATAAGCGTTCAGCCCCACATATGGTACCTGGGCGCTTTCATGCTATAATCTAGCGAAAATTAACCGCGGAGAGGAAACATCATGCGCGGACGAAAGCAGAAAGTGCTTATAGGATTTGTTGCTTGTACACTGGCAGCAACTTTTTTGTTTCTCAGTGGCCAGGGACTGGACGGGGTGGCGGCTGTGGGGAGAGACGACTACGAAGGAATAGAAATGTTTACCAACGTCCTAGCCCTTGTCCAAAAGCAGTATGTGGAGGAGGTTGCTACCCCGAAGCTCATTGAGGGAGCTATCAACGGCATGCTCAACTCTCTGGATCCGCATAGTGCTTACCTGACCTCAGACTCGTACAGAGAGCTACAAATTGAAACCGAAGGAAGCTTTGGTGGGCTAGGGATTGAGATTACTATTCGTGACGGTATCCTCACGGTGGTTTCGCCGATTGAAGATACCCCCGCCTACCGGGTTGGCTTGCAGGCCGAGGACCAGATTATCAAGATTGAGGGAGATTTGACTAAGGATATGACACTGCTGGGAGCAGTCAAGAAGATGCGGGGACCTAAGGGGACAGAGATCACTATTTCCGTGCGCCGAGAGGGAACGCCTAGCTTAATCGACTTCACAATTACACGGGAGATCATCAAAGTACAGAGCGTTAAATACCGCACCCTGGATGAAGGGTATGGATATATACGCCTAACCCAGTTCCAGGAACGGACGAACGCAGATTTACAGAAAGCGTTTGCCACACTTACCCAGGAGAATGGCAAGCTTGAAGGGTTAGTGCTGGATTTACGCAATAACCCTGGTGGCCTCCTCTCCCAAGCGGTCAAGGTAGCAGACGTGTTTCTGGGATCAGGGCTCATTGTTTATACCGAAGGACGTCTGGACAATCAAAAACAGCAGTATTTTGCTCATAGGCAAGATGCTGATGTGGACGTTCCTATGGTAGTGTTAGTCAACAGCGGTAGCGCTAGCGCCGCAGAAATTGTGGCCGGAGCAGTGCAAGACCAGGGTCGGGCGGTGATTCTTGGCACCGAAACGTTTGGCAAAGGGTCGGTGCAAACCATTTTGCCCCTTAATGACGGCTCTGCTCTAAGACTAACGACGGCTTTGTACTATACTCCTAATGGTCGTTCTATTCAGGCACAGGGAATCGAGCCAGATATTTTGATGGAAAGTGCTCCCACAGTTGAGGTTACTGCCAGGGAGCAACGGGAGATCCGTGAGGAGAATCTGCCCGGGCACATCGACCGCGGCGAAGGAGAAGACGAGGATGTTATGGGGGAGAAGGAAAAAAGTGACCAAGACCCTCAGCTTACTCGTGCTCTGGAGCTGTTGAAGAGCTGGCGGGTGTTCCAAACCGCAGTGGCATCAAGACCCTAGCCCTTGCTCTGACCGCTTCCCCTCTGTTACAACGCAGGCATGTCTTCTTTGCTGCCAGGGCATGATTATGTGCATGTCTTTTCTGTGAGCGACCTGGCTGTCCTCATTAAACAAACGGTTGAGGCAGAGTTGGGTACAGTGTGGGTGGTGGGTGAGGTTTCGAACCTGCGTATTCCCTCTTCTGGCCACTGCTATTTTACCCTCAAGGACGAGCGCAGTCAGGTAAGCTCGGTAATGTTTCGTCCCTATATTTCTGCTTTGCCCTTTCGACCGGAGGACGGGATGGAGGTGATTGTACAGGGGCGGGTAAGCTTCTATACAGCACGGGGTGACCTTCAGCTCTACGTTGAGCGTATGGAGCCAAAAGGGGTGGGCGCACTACAGCTTGCGCTTGAGCAGCTCAAGAAGAAACTGGACGCCGAAGGACTTTTTTCCCCTGAACGCAAGCGTGTCCTACCCTTTCTCCCGCGGCGTCTAGGAGTAGTTACCGCGCTTACCGGGGCAGCTGTCCGCGATATCCTCACCATTCTTTTTCGTCGCTTTCCCAACCTGCACGTTCTGATCCGACCCACCAAGGTACAGGGAGCGGGTGCGGCGGAGGAGATCGCCGCCGGGATTCATGACCTCAACATGTATGACCAGGTGGACGTCATCATTGTTGGTCGTGGAGGGGGCTCACGAGAGGACCTGAATGCGTTTAATGAGGAGGTAGTAGCTCGGGCGATTGCGGCTTCTGCCGTTCCGGTGGTCTCAGCAGTAGGCCATGAGATTGACCTCACCATTGCAGACTTGGTTGCCGATCGGCGAGCTCCAACCCCTACGGCCGCTGCTGAGATGGCGGTTCCGCAAAAGGCCGATCTCGTACAGCAGGTAGAAGAATACAAACGGGCTCTGTACGGGACCATGGGGTCTTGCATGACGGAGGTAAGGGTAAAAACTGAGGGATTGGGGCGGCGGCTTAGAGACCCTCGCCGTCGGGTGGAAGAGTTACGGATACGCCTCTCAGAGTTGTGGCTGCGCGCAATGCGGCAGGCGCAAAGTGGTGTGCTTGCGGCCGTACGGGAGAATGAAGTCTGGTCTGAGCGGCTGTTTTTGCAGTCCCCAGCCCTGCGGGCAGGAGTGCTTAGAGGACGGGTGGTGGCTGTGGCTTCACAGCTGGAGGCTGCTTTTCATCGATTGAAGGACCGTGCCCATGGAAGGGTACAGGAGTTGGCTGCTAGACTAGACAGCTTAAGCCCGCTGGCGGTGCTCGGACGGGGGTATAGTATTTCGCGCAAGCTCCCGGAGGAGAAAATTGTAACTGATGCTGCTGTGCTCACGCCGGGTGATCACCTGCGGCTGATGTTCGCAAGAGGAGAAGCAACCGTTCAAGTCATTACTCATATCTCTTCAGGGGAGGATTATGAAAAAGCCACAGAAGAAATTTGAGGATGCCTTGCGAGGACTCGAGGAAATTGTGGAGCGGCTTGAGTCCGGAGACCTTGCGTTAGAGGAATCTCTCTCTGCCTTTGAGGAAGGGGTAACTCTAGTTCGTTACCTTAACGATAAGCTCAATGAGGTAGAGCGACGAGTTGAGGTGCTCACTCGTGACCAGGGTGGGAATTTGCAGGTTGATGAACTTGAGGATGAGGCGTCAGAGTGAAGCTCGATCATTACCTGGAGAGGCGTCGCCGCTTGATTGATAAGGCACTGGTTCGCTGTCTTCCCGTAGATGGCAAGTCTCCCCCTACGCTGGATCGGTCGATGCGCTATAGCCTTTTCTCCGGTGGAAAGCGTGTTCGTCCAATCCTTGCGCTGGCTGCAGGCGAGGCGGTTGGTGGAGAGGCGCGTCGCACTCTTCCCTTTGCCTGCGCTCTAGAGATGGTCCATGCCTACTCCCTGATTCACGATGACCTGCCGGCGATGGACGACGATGACTTGCGTCGGGGTGAGCCGACCAACCATATAGTGTTTGGTGAAGGTATTGCGATTTTGACTGGAGACGCTCTCCTGACCGAAGCGTTTCGGGTGATGGCAGAAGCAGTGCTACGTATGCCGAACCAGCAAGAGAGAGGAATCAAGGCACTCCGCGAGGTGGCTGGAGCCGCTGGCGCTGTGGGTATGATTGCCGGACAGGTAGCCGATCTTGAGGCCGAGCATAAGAGGCCTACGCGCTCCTTATTAGAGTATATCCATCTACGAAAGACTGCAGACCTTATCCGTGCTGCGGTGCGAGCTGGGGCCTTAGTGGGAGGGGCAACAAATAGGCAGCTTGAGTGCTTGAGCCGCTATGGCTTGGCAGTAGGGCTGGCGTTTCAGGTAACCGACGACATTTTGGATGTCGAGGGTGGTACAGCCAAGACGGGCAAACGCCAAGGAAGAGATGCTGAGCTTCATAAAGTGACCTACCCTGCGGCAGTGGGAATGGCAAAGGCCAAAGCGCGGGCTTGTGAGCTTCTGGCCGATGCTCTTGCGGCTCTCAAAGGATTTAGCCCTGCAGCTGATCCGCTAAGACAGATTGCCACATTTGTTGTCGAAAGGGCTTTATAAGGGCAGAGTGCAAACCAAAACTAGGCGTGAACGCTTAGATGCGCTTCTTGTTGCCCGTGGCTTGGTTGGGAGCCGCGAGCAGGCCCGGCGGCTCATTATGGCTGGAGCCGTGGTGGTGGATGAGCAGCGGGTAGACAAACCCGGAGAGGCGGTTGCCACTAACGCGGTTCTCCGGATCAAAGAAGGAATCCTTTCTCCTTATGTGAGTCGTGGTGGGCTCAAGCTTGAGGCCGCTATCCGCGCTTTTGCCATTGAGGTTGTGGGGAAAGTTTTTCTCGATGTCGGTGCTTCTACGGGGGGCTTTACCGATTGCCTCCTCAAGCATGGAGCCCAGAAGGTTTTTGCCGTGGACGTGGGCTATGGCCAGCTTGCTTGGAAGCTGAGACACAATCCTAGAGTCGTTAGCCTGGAACGCCACAATATTCGTTACCTGGAGAAGACGGAACTGAGCGAGACCCCTGACCTGGCAGTGATTGATGCCTCGTTTATTTCTCTTGTTCTGGTGATCCCCAAAGTTCTTGACCTTATAGCTCCGCATGGCGAGGTCGTTGCTCTCATTAAGCCTCAGTTCGAGGTAGGGAAGGGCAAGGTCGGGAAGGGAGGGGTTGTGAAAGATTCCGCTCTACACCAAGAAGTAATTGGCCGTGTGCAACAGCAAGCCCAGAGTTGGGGATTAGAGGTAAAGGGTATAGTAGAGTCCCCTCTCCTAGGGCCCAAGGGGAACAAAGAGTTCTTCCTGTATGGGCAAAAGGGTTCTGCCTCATTACATTAATCTAAGGTAGAGGAACCAGTTCGCTGCTCGGGCTGGAGAGAAGCGGAAGCCGGAGTGCCTGTTTCACTCCAGGGGAATAGCTTCTCATCATCGAGGAAGGGAACTAGCTAAGGAAGAGAGAAGAGGTTGGTTCCTCGGGAACTGCCGGTAGTGCTTCCTACCGGTAGGTGTCTTCTCGCCGCAGGCTGCAGCGCTGGAGTACTACATCTCGACCGTAGATATCGTAACGAAAACGAAAGCGACTAAGCGAGAGCCGGTACTGGCCATCGCCTTGCGGGACTCCTTCGAGTTTCTTGATGTGGTAGCCCCGGGTGCGATTGTAGGGGTCGGTTTCAAGAATCTCGCGGGCGCGATGCTGAAGGGGTCTTAATTCCAGGTGCCCGGCTATGATCCAGCGATCGTCCCGCCGGGGGGATAAACCGTCCGTCAGGCAGAGTTGTGGCAGGTCGCGGACCAGCTATTAGTGCGAATAATAGAACCGTCGTCATCAGCCGATTCTCAGCTGGTAATGCGTGGGTTGCCGCTGGGCATTGTTCATACGGCCAGTGGCGAGGTGACCGTCGCCGTTGGTGAGCCGGAACTAGAAAAAGAAGATTTTTTGCAAACGGGTTGGCCTCCAACCTGGGTACACGACTGGGGCTGGGATGAGTTCGGCCTGTGGGCGTTTCGCGTGGGCGAGATCGAGCCGCGGATGCGGCGGGTTCCCGCTGGTAGTTTCTTGATGAGCTCACCAGAAGACGAAGAAGGCCGCGCCGACTGTATAATTAGCCAAGAGAGTCAAAGCTTGGGATTTATATGGCTCAGCGGGCAGGTAGAAAGCCAGCACTACACTGGTATCAATCACCAGGACTTTCAATCTCGATCCTCTAGCTCTTGACGAGCTTCCCGGGCTAGCTCTGCTGCGCTTACCGGCAGTCGGGCCAGCTGTTTCGAGGTCTGCAAGGCTTCGAAGTAGGCTACTAGCCGCTCAATGCGTTTATATTCGTCAGGGGGTAAAATCGCCTCTGCGAACCGACCACGACGGAAAATCAGAATCGTCGTCTGTTCATTCTCGGCCTCTTTGAGAAGCTGGGTGAAGGATTTCTTATCTTCTGCTACGGCTACCTTTTTGGTATTTATAACTTTCCTCATGTTTATTGTAATGACTAGAGTTTATGACCTTTAATGTGGCTTATCAACTCTACCATGTCCTAAGGCCAAAAAGTGAATAACTGGTTCACTCTCATGCACAGGCCATAGTACTGTCAGGCTTCTATGCTTAGACAAATAGATCCCTTGCTTCCGGCTCCAACTCAAGATAAGAGTCTTCTTTAATGACAGGCCCCTCTCATCGTCTTATTGCTGCTTCGAGCGCGGTGCTCCTGGGAGCTCCGCCTCTTTACGTGGCGGCTGCAACCCTGGGGGCTAAGCTTCCCGACTCTATCGAAAGGATTGGGCTCAAACATCGAGGGATTTCACACTGGCCGGTGCCATGGGCTGGCTTGGCTTACTGGTGGATAAATTCAGGAGAGCCGGTGCTGGTTGTGCTCGGCTGGGTGATTGCCGGAGGCCTTTTTCATATTATTAGTGACCTTTTTACCATTGCCGGTGTTCCCTTCTTCCTTCCCCCGTGGCGGATACGGCTGGGGTTTTTCCGCACCGGCAAGATGGGGGAGTATGTGGTAGCGGCGGGAATGGTTAGCCTGGCGGTCATGAAGGTCCTGGAAATGCCGATTTTGCTCTCTTGGCCCTAATAAGATCAACAAGGAAGGTTCTACTCTATGACTCTCAGTGAGAGGCTACGGCAGAAGGCCGATCCCGTCTGGCAGAAAATCTTTGCTCATCCTTTTATCACCGGCATTGGCGACGGGACATTGCCTATCGAGAAGTTTCGCTTCTACATCCGCCAGGACTATATCTTTCTTATTGACTACAGTCGTCTTCTAGCCTTGGCTACGGCCAAGGCGCCCGACCTGGAATCCATGGGCAGGTTTGCCGCGCTGCTCGATGCGACCCTGAACCACGAGATGTCCCTGCACCGCGGGTTTGCCGCCAAGTTCGGGGTAAGTGAGGAGGAACTCGTTGCTACCACGGCTGCGCCTACCACCTATGCCTATACCCGCCACCTCCTTGAAGTGGCTGCGCTTGGCAGTATGGCCGAGATTGTGACCGTCCTTCTTCCTTGCCAATGGGGGTACTGTGACATTGGCCAGATGCTTGCAAAAAAGGGCAAACCCATTTCCTCTCCCCTCTATGCGGAATGGATTGACATGTATGCCTCAACAGAATTTGCTGCGTTAGGGGAGTGGCTGCGCTCGCTCCTTAATAGCCTGACCGGGACTGTGGATGAGGAGAGGCTTGCCCACGTCTTCCTTACCAGCAGCCGTTATGAATACCTTTTCTGGGAGATGGCCGACCATTTGGAAGAGTGGCCAGTATGACAGGAGCTAAGGAGGAGATATGCGACATCTTATTGTTGTCTGTGTGGTGATGGTGGGGCTCTTGCTTCCTACATTGGCATCAGCGCAGGAACAGAAATCACGTGACTACGAGTTTGCTATGAGCTTTATAACCAGTGTCTTCAGCGTAGTCTACTTTCCCATTAAGCTTTCTGTGGCCCTGATTGGTGCAACCTATAGGTGGGGTCACGGGTCTTCTCACTGGCGGTAACCAGAGAGCAGCTGAGGCTATCTGGCGACCGACCGTTGGCGGGAACCTACTTTATTACTTCTGAAGTCCTTGAAGGGTCAGGGCCTTTTTTGCCGGTAGGTCCTGAAGTATATACGCCGCAAGCCAGAGAAGAAGGGATGGGAGGCGGACCAGGATATTAAGAACTCATTAGCAAACACCATCCCTTCCAAGATACGATCAAGATACGATGGTACACATAACTTATTGTCTTTCCCTGTCCTGCTAATCGCTGAGAGCTTACTAGAGGACTTGACAGGCACATAAGAGCGGGATAGAGATAAGGCGCCTTTTTTAAATCTAGCCCCGTGAGGTTAGGAAAGGTGAAGCCGAGCACAAAAACATTTTTTATAATGATTATATTCGGGCCTCCTTGGCTTCGCCGGGGAGGCCTTTTTTTCATCAGCTATGAGCAATGCCGGGCAAAACAGAGGGTACGGTTTAAACAGAGGGAGACGGGTGGTCATGGATCGTGTGGCTATGCAGCGGGCCTTGACTCGTATTGCCCATGAGATCTTGGAGAAAAACCGTGGAACTGAGAGCCTGGCTCTTGTGGGTATTCGTACCCGTGGGGTCTCTCTCTCCCAGCGTGTGGCAGCCAAAATTGCAGAGGTGGAGGGGGTGAGGGTTGCCTGCGGGGTTATTGATATTACTCTCTATCGGGATGATCTCGGCCGTAGCCGTTCCTATCCTGAAGTAAAAGGAACAACGATTCCTTTTACTGTGGAGGACCGGCAGATTGTGCTGGTCGATGATGTCTTTTATACCGGGCGTACGGTGAGGGCAGCCATAGATGCCCTGGTTGATTTTGGCCGGCCACGTAACGTTCAGCTTGCTGTGCTTATTGACCGCGGCCACCGAGAGCTGCCTATTCGGCCTGACTATGTGGGAAAAAATCTTCCCACTGCACGCAAAGAAGAAGTGTTTGTCCGCTTGGTTGAGTGCGACGGGGTGGATGAGGTGGTCATTGTTGGTCCTTAGATACAATAACCTAACTTAGTATCATGTTTACCCATCGCCATCTGCTTGGTCTTGAGGGGCTAAATCAAGAGGAAATCCTTTTCCTTCTTGATACGGCTGGGTCGTTTCGCGAAATCTCAGAGCGGGAAATTAAAAAGGTGCCTGCTTTACGAGGCAAAACGGTTATTAACCTATTCTATGAACCGAGCACCCGAACGCGAATATCTTTTGAAATTGCCGCCAAGCGCTTAAGCGCCGATGCGATCAATATCTCTGCTTCGGCGAGTAGTGCGGCGAAGGGAGAGACCCTAGTTGACACTGCCAGAAACCTTGTTGCTATGCAGCCAGACGCGATTGTTATTCGTCATCCCTCTTCTGGGGCACCACACCTTCTTGCTCGTATGTTAGAGTGCCCGGTAGTTAATGCGGGTGACGGCATGCACGAGCATCCTACCCAAGCTCTTCTTGACCTTATGACCATCCAGGAAAAAAAGGGCCAGATTGCTGGGCTTATTGTAGCCATTGTGGGAGACATTCTCCATAGCCGTGTAGCTCGCTCGAACCTCTTAGGTCTTACTGCTCTTGGCGCTAGGGTACGATTGGTGGGACCGTCCACTCTTCTTCCTCCTGAGTTCAGCCTGTGGGGAGCCGAGCTGTTCTCTGACTTGCGAACTGGAATTGAGGGAGCTGACGTCATTATGATGCTGCGCCTACAGCAAGAGCGGCAGGCGCGCAATTTCTTTCCCAGCGTCGAGGAATATGCACGCTATTTTTGTCTGACTCCTGAGGTTGTGACCTTAGCTAAAAAGGATGTTATTATTCTTCACCCAGGGCCGATGAATCGGGGGGTAGAAATTGATAGCCGGGTAGCGGACGGTCCCTATGCGGTTATCCTTGATCAGGTTGCCAACGGAATGGCAGTGCGCATGGCGGTTCTCTTTCTCTTAGCTACGGGAAACCGGATGGAAGTGCGTTCAAGCGAAGAGGAGGTGCCCTTTAGTATAACCCGCCGAGCGAGCGGGTAGCCGGCAACATCAGGAATTGGTCTCTTTGGTCCGGTTGGTCTATTGGGTCTGACAAGGTGGACGGAATATTATGAGGCTCATTATTAGTGGTGGGGTTGTGATCGATCCTGCCCATACACTTTCTGGGGAGAAAGATGTTTTCATTGAGGAGGGATTGATCCGAGCCGTGGACAGACCGGGGAGCTTTGACTCTCTGGTGCAGAATTCTCGGGTGATCGAGGCGAAGGGGCTGTTGGTGACTCCGGGACTCATTGATATGCACGTGCATCTGCGGGAGCCAGGATACGAATACAAAGAGACAATCCTCACTGGCACCCAGGCCGCGGCGGCTGGCGGATTTAGCGCAGTGGCCTGCATGGCTAACACCGACCCGATTAACGACAGTGGGGCGGTGACCCGTTATATCCAGGAGCAGGCACAAGCAGGTGACTTGGCCAGAGTTTTTCCGATTGGCGCCTTATCAAAGGGACTCAAGGGAGAGGAATTGGCCGAGATTGGAGAAATGGCCAGGGAAGGTATTGTAGCCGTCTCAGACGATGGCCAACCGGTGATGGACACAGGCCTTATGCGTCGAGCGCTGGAGTACTGTCGGATGTTTAATCTGCCCGTGATTATTCATGCTGAGGACCTTCACCTCTCTTACGGGGGTGTCATGAACGAAGGTCCCGTTGCTCTGCGTCTGGGATTAAAAGGGATACCCAACGCTGCAGAGGAAGTCATGGTGGCGCGAGACATTGCCCTTGCTGCTCTCACTGGAGGTCGTCTACATATCGCCCATGTTAGCACTCGAGGGACAGTGGCTCTTATCCGTAAAGCCAGGGCGGACGGCATTACTGTGACAGCTGAGGCTGCTCCGCACCACTTTACCCTTACTGAGGAAGCGGTAGAGGGATATAACACCAATGCCAAAATGAGCCCACCCCTGCGTTCGGCCGCTGACCTGGAGGCGATCAAGGAGGGGCTTAGGGACGGGACGATTGATGCCATTGCTACGGATCATGCTCCGCACCATAGGGATGAGAAAGAAATCGAGTTCGACCGGGCAGCCAACGGCGTTGTTGGCTTGGAAACGGCACTCTCTCTCACTCTGGGGCTTGTAGAGGAAGGAGGGCTACCGCTCTTGGAAGCGGTTCGGCGGCTCACAGTGAACCCTGCCCGTATTCTGGGCCTTCCCTATGGGACACTTTCTCCTGGAGTCGCTGCCGACGTGGCGATTATTGACCCGAAAAGAAAGTGGCAGGTAGTGGTTAGTGACCTTTGCTCCAAGAGCAAAAATACCCCTTTTGCTGGCAGGGAGATGAAGGGCAGAGCAGTGCTCACGATTGTGGGTGGGCGGATTGTGTATGATGATTTAGGACAAAGAGCGCATGAAATTTGATGGCTGAAAGCTAACCTCATATGTCAACCAAGGCACTTCTTGCTCTTGCCGACGGGACGGTATTCGAGGGTACTTCCTTTGGCGCTCCAGGGGAGGTGATGGGTGAGGTGGTATTTAACACCTCTATGACCGGATACCAGGAGATTCTTACAGATCCCTCGTATAAAAGCCAGATCGTTGTTATGACATATCCTGAGATCGGCAATGTAGGAGTCAATATTGAAGACGTAGAATCTCGCCGACCGTTTGTTGAAGGTTTCATTGTTAGAGAATACTGGGATCGACCCAGTAACTGGCGGGCACAAAAAAGCCTGGCACAGTACTTAAAAGAGTATGGTCTTGTTGGCTTGCAAGGAATCGACACTCGTGCTCTTGTACGCCATATACGCGACCGCGGCGCTCAAGAGGGGGTCATTTCCACGGTTGACCTCGACCCCCAACGGCTTGTGGCCAAAGCCCAAGCCTCTCCCGGCCTTGTCGGCCGTGACTTGGTTAGCGAAGTCACCTGCGGCGAGCCCTATGAATGGAAATCCGGGAGCTGGGAGTTGGGGAAGGGCTACCGGGGTCTGGAGTCTGGGGACAGGAGTCAGGAGTCAGAGGGTAGGGGTCAGGGGTTAGGAGGGAGAGGGGGAATGCCTCACGCCTCACGCCTCACGCCTCATTTCTTCGTTGTGGCCTACGACTTCGGCATCAAACACAATATTCTGCGCCATCTGGTAGAGGTAGGCTGTCGGGTGCAAGTTGTTCCCGCCTGGACGCCGGCGGAGGAAGCTCTGGCCTTGCGTCCAGACGGAATATTCCTTTCCAATGGCCCTGGAGATCCAGACGCGGTGTCCTATGCCCGGGAAAGTGTTGCCGGACTGGTTGGCAAGGTGCCCATGTTTGGCATCTGCCTTGGTCACCAAATCATGGGACTTGCCCTGGGGGGAAAGACATACAAGCTGAAATTCGGTCACCGTGGGGGGAACCATCCGGTCATGGATCTTGCCACCGGCAAGGTGGAAATTACTACCCAAAACCATGGCTTTGCGGTAGACCGAGATTCGCTTAAGGACGTGGCCGAAGTCACGCATACTAACCTTAACGACCGTACCGTTGAAGGCCTTACGCATAAAGAGGTTCCCCTCTTTTCCGTCCAGTACCATCCTGAATCCTCCCCTGGCCCACATGATGCGCATTACCTATTTCAAAGATTTGTGGAGATGATGGAGCGCCATTGAAACATGCCTAAGCGGACGGACATAAAATCGATCCTCCTTATTGGCTCCGGTCCCATCGTCATCGGCCAGGCGTGCGAGTTTGACTACTCGGGTACGCAAGCATGCAAAGCGCTTAAAGAAGAGGGTTTTCGCATTATCCTGGTAAACTCCAATCCGGCTACCATCATGACGGATCCGGGGTTTGCTGACCGTACCTACGTCGAGCCTCTTACCCCAGAGATACTGGATAAAATCATTGCCCAGGAACAACCGGATGCATTGCTTCCCACGATTGGGGGGCAGACGGCGCTCAATCTAACCATGGACCTTGCTGAGTCGGGGATTTTGTCCCGCTATGGTGTAGAGCTTATTGGCGCTAAGCTTCAGGCCATCAAAAAAGCCGAGGATCGCAACCTCTTTAAAGCAGTGATGGAACGAATCGGCCTGGACCTGCCTCGTAGTGGTTATGCCCACTCGCGTCACGAAGCGGAAGAGGTGCTCCATAGCATCCATCTTCCAGTCATTATTCGCCCTTCCCGTACCCTGGGCGGCACCGGCGGTAGTATTGCCACCACCTCCAAGGAGTTTGCTGAGTATGTGGCCTGGGGTCTTGAGGCGTCTCCTAGCCATGAGATTCTTATCGAAGAGTCGATTGTGGGTTGGAAAGAATTTGAACTAGAGGTGATGCGAGACAGTAAAGACAATGTAGTCATTGTCTGTTCCATTGAAAACTTTGATCCCATGGGTGTTCATACTGGTGATTCGATCACGGTGGCTCCAGCCCAGACGCTCACGGATAAAGAGTACCAGATCATGCGAGATGCGGCGATCCGCATTATCCGTGAGATCGGCGTAGACACAGGTGGATCCAACATCCAGTTTGCTGTTCATCCAGAAACCGGCCGCCTGGTAGTCATTGAAATGAACCCCCGGGTTTCTCGCAGCTCGGCGCTGGCAAGTAAAGCCACCGGATTTCCCATTGCCAAGATTGCGGCTAAGCTGGCGGTAGGGTACACGCTCGATGAGATTCCCAACGATATCACCCGTGAGACCCCGGCCTGCTTCGAGCCCACGATTGACTATGTTGTGGTCAAGATCCCTCGCTTTACTTTTGAGAAATTTCCTCAAGCCGCGGACGTGCTTGGTCCCCAGATGAAGTCGGTGGGTGAGGTGATGGCCATTGGTCGCACATTTAAAGAGGCCTTGCAGAAGGCCATTCGCTCGCTGGAAATTGGGAGTTATGGATTGGAAGAAAAAATCCGTCGGAGACAGAAAACAGAGATAGAGCTGAGAGACAGCAACCGCACTCCCTACTCTCAACTGTCTTTATCTGATGCCACTGAAGTACGGAAACGACTGCAGGTTCCTAACGCTCAGCGCTTATGGTTTCTGGCCGATGCTCTATATCTGGGTGTAAGCGTTGAGGAGCTTTACGATCTTACCCGTATTGATCCCTGGTTTTTGGAGAACCTTAGACAAATCGTGGAATTTGAAGAAAGGGTTCAGTGCCTGAAAGAACAACCTCTTACTCCTGACCTCCTGTGTGAAGCGAAGCGTATGGGGTTCTCCGATGTGCGTTTGGGCCAGCTACTGGGCTGCACCGAGGCCTGGGTGCGCTGCCAAAGGGAAGCTTGGGGGATCCTTCCCGTATATAAGACCGTGGATACCTGCGGGGCGGAGTTTGCCGCCTACACACCCTACCTATACTCCACCTACGAGGGAGAGAACGAGGCCCAGCCGAGCGCACGCAGGAAGATGGTCATTTTGGGAGGTGGACCCAATCGCATTGGTCAGGGAATCGAGTTTGACTACTGCTGTGTGCATGCTGCCTTCGCCCTGAAGGAAGAGGGATATGAGGTCATCATGGTCAACTGCAACCCGGAAACAGTGAGCACTGACTATGATACTTCTGACAAGCTTTATTTTGAGCCCCTCACCCTGGAGGACGTACTGAGCATTATCTGGAAGGAAAACCCCGAGGGGGTAATCGTTCAGTTTGGGGGACAGACGCCCCTCAAGCTTGCCGTGCCTCTGGAGCGGACAGGGGTCCGGATCTTGGGAACCTCACCGGACAGTATCGATCGGGCTGAGGATCGGGAGCGATTTAAAGAACTGCTCGAACGCCTGAAACTACTTCAGCCTCCCAATGGCATTGCCCGTTCTCCAGAGGTGGCGATTAGCATTGCTTGTGAGATTGGCTATCCAGTTCTTATCCGTCCTTCGTATGTGCTGGGCGGACGGGCCATGGAGATTGTGTACGACGAGGAGAGCCTTAGGCGCTACATGCGCGAGGCGGTTGATGCCTCACCCGAGTATCCGGTGCTCATTGACAAGTTTCTTGACGATGCCATTGAGGTTGATGTGGATGCGGTGAGTGATGGGGAGACAGTGGTGATCGGCGGGATTATGGAGCATATTGAAAGAGCTGGGGTCCACTCTGGCGACAGTTCTTGCTCGCTCCCGCCTCGTTCGCTTGGCCAGGAGATTAAGGGGGAGATCCGCCGCCAGACTACCGCTTTGGCCCGTGAGCTGAATGTGGTTGGGCTGATGAACGTCCAGTTTGCGGTCAAAGAGAGTGTGGTCTATATTCTTGAGGTTAATCCCCGCGCTTCTCGTACGGTTCCTTTTGTCAGCAAAGCGACTGGTGTGTCTTTAGCTAAGGTTGCAGCCAAAACCATGGCGGGCAGAAAGTTGGGAGAGCTAGGCTTGCTGCAAGAAGTGGTCCCGGCGCATATCAGCGTTAAGGAAGCCGTCTTTCCTTTCATTAAATTCCCTGGAGTAGACACAATTCTTGGGCCAGAGATGAAGTCTACAGGTGAGGTCATGGGTGTCGATGCTTCCTTTGGGGTAGCCTTTGCCAAGGCCCAGATGGCTGCCAATGCCTTGCTTCCGGTCAAAGGCAAGGCCTTCTTGAGTGTACGAGATGAGGACAAAGCCGCAGCAATTCCAGTTGCTCGCAGGCTAGCCAGGAGCGGATTTACCCTGGTAGCAACCCGAGGTACCGCGGCCTATCTGGCACAGACCGGCATCGAGGTGGAGGTGATCAACAAAGTGTTGGAAGGTGGGCCTCACATTGTTGACGCAATTCGGGCGGGTGAGATTGCGTTAGTGATTAATACGCCCGAAGGGGCCTCATCTGTAAAGGACTCTTTCTCCATTCGTCGTAGTGCTCTTGAATGCCAAGTGCCATATTTCACGACTATGGCGGGGGCCGAGGCCGCAGCCGAGGGAATTGAGCTGCTATGTCAGGGAGAAATTGCAGTTAAGCCCCTGCAAGAACACCATTCTAAGCAAGGACCAGGTGTCGGCTAAGCGCGAACAAGAGGCTAGTACATTGTGGCAGAAGTCTTTGGTCCCATAAGTAATCTGAGGCCTTTCGCCAAGAACAAGGTGGTCAGGAATTTTTGGAACAAGCACTAGGGGTCAGCAACTGCCAAAGGTGGAGACCCATGGCAACCAACAAAACGAACCCCTATGTCTACATTGACATGAATGAAGACCAGGGGGAACATCGCTCCTCGACCCCTAACCCCCGACCTCCAGCTTCATCTCTACGCTTCGCTCTGCAGGCGTTAAAGAAACCGGTTCAGTATCTCAAAGGGGTGGGCCCGCGCCGAGCCGAACAGCTTGGGCGGCTTGGGATTGGGACCGTTGAGGATCTCCTTTACCATTTGCCATTCCGCTATCAGGACAGGCGCGAAGTTAAAAAGATCCGCGACCTGGCAATCGGTGAGGAGGCAGCAACCGTTGGCGAGATTACCCGCTTAAGCGAGCGCTTTATGAGCCGACGCCGCAGATGGGTGCTTGAAGGAGTGATCCGGGACGAAACCGGCTTCCTTTTTCTCCTCTGGTACCATCAGGTCCGCTACTTTCAGCAGCGCTACCGCATAGGGCAACGTGTGCTCCTATATGGCGGGGTGGAAATGGGAATGAAAGGCGGGAAGTGGATGATCCATCCGGATATGGAATCTCTGGAAGAGGACGCAGAAACAGCCCGTATCTTGTCGGTGTACAACAAGACAACAGAGATGACAGCCGGGACTATACGTCGTATTGTCTATCGGGCAGTAGAGGAACATGCCGCTCAGGTTCCCACTGCTCTGCCCCCGGAGATGATGACCCGTCATGGGCTTATGGACTTAACCGACGCCCTGCGTTTTTTACACCTTCCTCCCTTGGATGCTGACATTGCTGCGCTCAACATGGCCACCTCATCAGCCCACCGTTCGGTGGTGTTTGATGAGTTGTTTTATCTCCAGCTGGGTATGGCCCTACGTAAAGGAGCCACAGCCAAACAAGAAGGCATTTCCTTTACTCCCGGTTCGCTCTCCCACAGGCTAGGGGAGATCCTGCCTTTTGCTCTTACCGGGGCGCAGAAGCGGGTGCTGACGGAGATTTTCGCCGATATGGCCGTCTCCCATCCTATGAATCGTTTGGTCCAGGGGGACGTGGGTAGTGGCAAGACCATTGTTGCCTTCTTTGCCGCGCTGGTGGTGAATGACACTGGCTATCAGGCAGCTTTTATGGCACCGACCGAACTTTTGGCCGAGCAGCACTTTAATAACCTTTCGGCTCTGGCCAAGGAGTTAGGGGTATCGGTTGCGCTTCTTACCGGTGAGGTGAGAGGAAAGAAAAGACAGGAAATCTATGACCAAGTGCGGAGTGGAGAGGTAGGGCTTGTCATTGGTACCCATGCGCTTATCCAGGAAGGGGTAGAATTTCATCGGCTTGGCCTGGGCATTGTGGATGAACAGCACCGGTTTGGGGTGATGCAGCGGGCAGCCCTCAAGCGGTTAGGAGAAAAGCTGGACGTATTGCTGATGACGGCCACACCCATCCCTCGTACCCTGGCTTTGACGTTCTATGGAGACCTCGATGTCTCCCTTCTCGATGAACTCCCCCCTGGGCGCAAACCGGTCACTACTCATATCTCTCACGAGGGACAGCGGGAACGTGTCTACCGGGCAGTCAAAGCCGAGCTCGACCAGGGTCACCAGGCGTATGTGATTTACCCTCTGGTGGAAGAGTCAAGTAAATTGGATCTTAAAGCCGCCACTACCATGGCGCAGGAACTATCGCAGACCTTTTTCGCCGCCTACCACGTTGGCTTGGTACACGGACGTATGAAGGGCGAGGAGAAAGAAAGCGTTATGCGTCGCTTCAAGGCCGGGGAGTATCAACTTTTGGTTTCGACCACAGTCATTGAGGTGGGCATTGATGTGCCCAACGCTACGGTCATGGTGATTGAACATGCGGAACGATTTGGTTTGGCCCAGCTTCACCAGCTACGTGGTCGGGTAGGCAGAGGGGATACACCTTCTTTCTGCTACTTGCTGGCCCAGTATTCTCCTGCCGACGACGCCCATCGGCGGCTGCAAGTGATGGTAGAAACCAACGACGGATTTCGTATTGCCGAGGCAGACCTTGCCTTTCGGGGTCCTGGGGAGTTCCTTGGCACGCGGCAGTCGGGTCTACCTGACTTTCGCGTGGCTAACATTGTACGGGATAGTCAGATCTTAGAGGCAGCCAGGCGGGAAGCCCTGCACTGGCTGGAGAGAGACCCAGAGCTGTCTCTGCCCGTTTCTCGACGCTTACGCCGTGTGCTTGAGGATCGCTGGGTGGGGAGGCTGGAGCTGGCGCGGGTAGGGTGATTTGGGAATCGAGCACACGGCTCCAGCTGAACTACCAAAGCGTTTTCACATGGGGATAGTTTAGAATTTTTTCGTCTTTGGTGACCAAGACCGCACCCATGGTGAGAGCAGTAGCAATAATAATACGATCGGCAGGGTCGCTATGGAGTGGGTCGGGTAAATAGATCGATCTGAGGGCGATGACATTGTCGACTGGTACAAAATTCAAGAAGGGTAGAGCCTCCGACTTTACTATCCTTACATCCATGGTGAACCGTAGCCGATCTTTAGTTACGAGGAGAGCTACCTCCCAGATGCTTATGGACGAGACATAAATTATTTTATTTGTCGTTGCTTCGCCAATGACTTTTCTCCCAATATTGGAGAGATCTTCAGGGTTACTGATCCACCAAACCCATATATGGGTAGCCAGAACAATCACTTGAACGACTCCCCGTCCTCCAAACCCACAGGTTCAGTTGGGGTTTCATACTTCAGTACTGACTGGCGTAACTCTTTCAAAATCTCCTTTGCCTCTCCTGAGTACGGCACGATTTTCAAGACCGACCTACCGTGGTCGGTAATAATCAATTCTTTGCGTGTTTTTTCCACTTGACGAAAGTACTCCGGAGCACGAGGCTTAAATCTGGATTTCGAGACAGCGTTGGCCATGACAAACCGCTCCATTTTGTTGGGTAATTTCGAACAAAAATTACTATGGTCATCGACTATGGTCAGTATATTGCGGTTCTCAACTTTAACTTTTCTAGGAGGGACCAGAAAGTGGTGGAGGTTCCCCTGGAGCTGTTGTCATTATAGTGAAAGAAGCTGAGCTCAGCTTCTTTCACTATCAACAACCTGACGTTTAGTTCCGCATTTGACCCCCTCTGATAAATATATTATTAGGTAAGCGCTCAACAGCTGGCTATGGTGTTGTTTCGGTAGCCTTTCTAGCGTCGATCGCAATAGATATCATAGCCATAAATACTGAACGCTTACCTAATAATATGCTATAACGACTAGCACTTATGGATTTACCACGGATTAAGAGACTCCCCCCGTACCTCTTTGCCACTTTAGATAGAATGAAGCTGGAGGCAAGGTGGGAAGGCGAGGATATTATTGACTTTGGCATGGGTAACCCGGACCATGGCTCCCCTCCACATGTGGTTCAGAAGCTTATTGAGGCTGCGGCCAAACCGCCGAACCATCGCTATTCAGCTTCGCGGGGCATCTACAAACTGCGGGTAGCGATCAGTAACTGGTATCGCCGTCGGTTTGATGTAGAGATCGACCCGGATGCTGAGGCAGTGGTCACCATCGGCTCTAAAGAGGGACTGGGACACTTGGCGCTTGCCCTGCTTGGTCCAGGCGATGTTGCCCTCTGTCCGAGCCCTACCTATCCCATTCACCAGTATTCTATTATTATTGCCAATGCTGACCTCCATGTGGTACCACTCAAACCCGGGGAAGATTTTTTTCCTCTTCTACAGGCGGCAGTGCAGCAGTGTTGGCCCAAGCCTAAGCTCTTGCTTTTGAATTTTCCTCATAACCCTACCACTACGGTTGTTGATTTAGAATTTTTTCGCCGGGTCGTTCGTTTTGCCCGTGAGCACGATCTTTTTGTGGTCCATGACTTCGCCTATGCTGACCTCTACTTTGACGGTTATCAGCCGCCCAGCTTGCTACAAGTTCCTGGCGCCAAAGAGATTAGTGTGGAGTTCTTTACCCTCTCTAAGAGCTACGACATGCCTGGCTGGCGGGTGGGGTTTGCCTGTGGTAATCGGGAGGTGTTGGCAGGATTGGCTCGCCTCAAGAGTTATATGGACTACGGCATTTTTCCGCCTATCCAGATCGCGGCCATCCACGCGTTAAACGGTCCGCAGAATTATGTCGAAACTGTGCGTACACGTTACCACAGAAGACGGAACACCCTAATTGACGGACTGGCACGGATAGGTTGGTCTATCCCTAAGCCTAAGGGCACAATGTTTGTCTGGGCAGAGATACCAGAGCCCTTTCAATCTATGGGTTCCATGGAATTTGCCAAATTTTTGCTCACTGAGGCTAAGGTTGCGGTTTCTCCGGGAATTGGCTTTGGCCCTTATGGTGAGGGGTATGTGCGGTTTGCCCTTATTGAGAATGAACATCGTACCCGGCAGGCGGTGCGTGGTATCCGGCGGGCGTTTGGTGACCTGTTTCTTCCCCGTGTCAAAAAAGCGAGCGTGGGCTAATGGATCGGACAGCGATCAAGCTCGGTCTTATGGGCCTGGGTACCGTGGGCACCGGAGTGGTGAGACTCCTGCAGAGTAATCGCCGATCCATTGAGGAAAAGCTGGGTCGGCGGCTGCGCCTGGTAGCAGTTGCCGACCGCGGCATTGGGCGCGGAGAGAGGATCGATATCCAGAATATTCCGGACGTTCATCTCACTTCTGATCCCCGACAGATAGTGACTGATCCAGAGGTCGATGTTGTTATTGAACTCATTGGGGGGACCCATCCCGCCAATGATCTCGTCCTGGAGGCTATAGCCCAAGGTAAGGATGTAGTCACAGCCAATAAAGCACTTTTGGCTCTGTACGGGGAGGAGATTTTTACTGCTGCTGAGGAGCGTGGGGTCAGTGTAGGGTTTGAAGCAAGTGTGGCTGGCGGCATTCCCATTATCCGTACGCTCAGAGAAGGACTTGCGGCTGATCGTAACCTGGCGATTTACGGTATTGTAAACGGCACCTGCAACTACATTCTCACCACCATGAGTGACGAAGGGAAAGATTTTGCTGAGGTGTTGGGAGAAGCGCAGGAGAAGGGGCTTGCCGAGGCCGACCCTAGCTTTGACATTGACGGGATTGATGCTGCACATAAGCTGACACTTCTTACTACCCTTGCCTTTAGTGTGCGTGTGCCTTTCTCGGCGATTTACACTGAAGGAGTTCGCCGTATTAGCCAAACGGACATCTTTTTTGCCCGTGAATTTGGCTACACAATCAAGCTGCTGGCCATTGCTAAAGAGACTGACAGAGGGATTGAAGCCCGCGTGCATCCCACTATGATCCCCCGCCGCAGCCTACTTGCCGATGTTGGGGGAGCGTACAACGCCATCTATGTGCGGGGAGAGGCGTTGGGTTCAAGCCTGTACTTCGGCCAGGGGGCAGGAATGCTGCCAACGGCCACGGCGGTACTCTCTGATGTGATCGAGGTGGCCCGCAATCGTTCCCTGGAGGTCGGTTTGCGCATTCCTCCATTAGGATGTCCATGGGAGCGGCTCCAGCGTGTACCTGTCCGCTCGATGAATGAGTTGATGAGCGAGTACTATCTGCGGTTTATGGCGGTGGACCGACCTGGGGTGTTGGCCAAAATCTCGGGAATCTTGGGTGCTCACGAGATCAGCATAGCCTCAGTGATCCAAAAGGGGCACAGCCAGGAAGAGAAAACAGTGCCGCTCGTCCTGCGTACCCATGAGGCCAGAGAACAAGCGCTTAAGCAGGCCCTTAAGGAGATTGATCGGCTTTCCGTGGTGGAAGGTGAGTCGGTTTTTATTCGGATCGAAGAGAATTTAGGCTAGGTGGGGTGTTACTATGGTAGAGGAAAATGTTGCTGCGCCTGCCAGCCAGCAGGCAGGCGATGAAGCCAGACCGTCTGCCAACAGGGACTATGAGTACCGGGCTTGGTTCCAGTGCCTGGGCGGTTGTAAGGAGCAATACCCGCTTAACGAAGTAATCTACTACTGCCCACGGTGTAACAACCTGCTTGATGTCCAGCACGATGTTGCCGCACTTACCCAGCATCCTCCTTTATATTGGCAGAAGCTTTTTGATGAACGCTACCGCCGCACAACTTACCCTTATGGGAGTGGAGTGTGGGGCAAAAAAGAAATGGTATGCCCGGCAGTAGAAAATGACAACATAGTTTCCATGTACGAAGGAGGATCCAACCTCTTCTGGGCGGAACGCCTGGGTAAACAGCTTGGAGTGGAGGATCTATGGGTTAAACAGTGTGGGAATAGTCACACGGGTTCGTTCAAAGATCTGGGGATGACGGTGCTAGTCTCCATGGTCAAGCAGATGATTGCTGAGGGAAAACGTATTCCCGCGGTGGCCTGTGCCTCTACAGGAGATACCTCAGCTGCACTGGCTGCTTACTGTGCTGCTGCCGGGATTCCCGCTATTGTGATCCTGCCTCGCAACCGTGTCTCTACCGCCCAGCTGATTCAGCCCATGGCCAACGGGGCATTGACCCTTTCTTTGAATACGGACTTCGACGGCTGCATGCGGGTGGTGCGAGAGCTGTGTACTCGGGAGAATGTTTATCTAGCCAACTCTATGAATAGCCTGCGCCTAGAGGGACAAAAAACCGTCTCTGTTGAGATTGTCCAGCAATTCGACTGGGAGGTCCCCGATGTGGTCATTGTTCCTGGGGGCAACCTGGGCAATATTACCGCCATTGGCCGGGGTTTCCTTATGATGCGGGAGATGGGTATCATCAACCGTTTGCCACGCTTGGTGTGTGCCCAGAGCATGCAGGCCAATCCCCTCTACCGTAGCTACCTCACTGGGTTTCGCCGGTATCGTCCTATGCGGGCAAAAAAGACTCTGGCCTCGGCCATCCAGATCGGGAATCCGGTAAGCATTGAGAAGGCGATGAAAATTCTTGCGGTCTTTGATAGTGTTGTGGAACAGGCCACCGAAGAAGAGCTGGCTGAGGCTACAGCGCTGGCCGACCGCACTGGCCTCTTCAACTGTCCGCACACTGGAGTGGCCCTGGCCGCGCTTTTGAAGCTTGTTGCCCGTGAAGAGATCAAGCCCGACCATCGGGTGGTGGTGATCTCTACTGCCCATGGGCTGAAGTTCACCGAGTTTAAGCGACGCTACCACGAAGAAAAACTGAAAGGAATGAAGATTCGGTATGCCAACCTGCCAGTAGAACTGCCTGCCGATTACAACAAGGTCCGAGATCAGATTTTTCGGGTTATGGATGAGTGGTCGATAAAAGGGAAGGAGGATTGAAGAGAATGAAGTATGTGGTCTTGCAGGGCGACGGCATGGCGGACTGGCCAGTGGAAGAATTAGGAGGGAAAACTCCTCTGCAGTACGCCCACACACCTAATATGGACCGGATAGCCTCTCAGGGACTTTTGGGCATGACCCACACCATCCCTTCTAACTTTCCTGCGGGAAGCGATGTTGGAACTATGGGTCTTCTTGGCTATGATCCTCGCCACTTTCATACCGGCCGCTCACCTATTGAGGCTGCTGCCATGGGGGTGGAGTTAGGACCGCAAGACATTGCTTTTCGCTGTAACTTGGTGACCTTGAGCATAGATGAGAAGGGTGAGGAGGTCATGGACGATTTCACTGCGGGCCACATCTCCAGTGAGGAAGCAGCAGAATTGATAAAAAGCCTGCAGACAAAACTTGGGGATGGCAAAATCGAGTTCCATCCCGGTGTCAGTTATCGTCATCTTCTGGTCTGGCGACGAGGGAAGGAACAGATGACCACCACTCCACCCCACGACATTATCGGAAAGCCGATAGCTCCTTACCTGCCGGTGGGAGAGGGAGGAGACTTGCTGGGTGAGTTAATGACAAGGTCAAGAGAAATTCTGGACCGTCATAGAGTTAATCAGCACCGCACAGAGCAGGGAGAAAAGGCGGCGACGTCCATCTGGCTCTGGGGACAGGGCCGGCGTCCGTCTCTGCCATCACTACAAGAGCGCTTCGGACTTGGGGGGGCGGTGATCTCGGCAGTGGACTTAGTCCGGGGGATCGGTGTATTGATGGGGCTTAAGGTCATTGAGGTGCCGGGTGCCACTGGGTTTCTTGATACCAATTATCTGGGGAAGGCCCAGTATGGACTTGCGTCTCTCAGGGAGAGAGACTTTCTGTTTCTTCATGTTGAAGCAACAGACGAGGCTGGCCATATGGGGGCGGCAGACAAAAAGGTACAGGCCTTAGAGGATTTCGACAATAAAGTGGTGGGGACAATCCTTAGCGGCCTTGTTGAGTTTCCTGAATGGCGGATTCTCCTGATGCCAGACCATGCTACTCCGGTGGCCCTAAAGACTCACTCTCCTGACCCTGTACCCTTTGCCATTCTATCTTCAGCCGACAGCAAAGAAGGGCAGGTAAAATCTCGGGGATATAACGAGCGTGATGCGCAGGAAACAGGTATGGTGGTGCCCGAGGCATGGACGATTATGGAGAGATTTATCCAGGGCGAGCTTTTGGCTCCTCTTTAAAACTGACAGCTAGTAATGTGTTATCTAAATCGAACCATATAAGAAAGATTGGTACAGCAGGTCCGGGCCTCTGTGGTAGGGGCGAATCTCGTATTCGCCCTGTTATTGCGGCCTCTGACCTAGAGCGATCACCAGGGTCGCCGATCGCGGACCGCCCCTACATTAGTGTACTAATGTCCTGTAGTCTGCTCTATAAATAGGATGTAAGTCGACACAGGCAGGATAAAAAACGGAAGCATTCTGGACAGTGGGCGGGGAGTGGGGGATCATGCTCGGCAAATGCATTGGAGGAGGGAGGGATGAAACTAGGGCCAGGGGAGTATGTGGCCGATGCCACCGAAGGGATCACCGATCCCAAAGATCTCCCAGAGCCGAAGGTCGATAGACGCAGCCGCAATCTTAAGCGTCACCCTTGCCCGCAGTGCGGTCACCGGGGGCGGCGCGAAGGGCAGTTGACGCGCACCGTGCATGATCTCGGCGATCTGCGCGCGGGGCGGCCCGTGGACCTGCAGATCACCTACTCGCATCATTGATTGCTCGAAGTGTCGCAAGTACTTCAGCGCCGATCTGTCGGGGTTGGCCCCGCCGCACAGTCACCATAGGCATCGGGTAATTGAGTTGGCGGTGCGGGTGGTGAGCGAAGACGGCTTAGCGTATCGCGCCGCCAGTTGGCATTTAGGGCGCGCTCATCGAGCCTTTGTGCCCTGGGGCACCATCCAGACACTGGGTGGCGGGGGGGGGGGAGCCAGGCAGGAAATGGGCGGGACATTTGTGGACTGGGCGCTGGCGGAGTTCTCAGGCTACAGCGCCGTCGATGAACTGTATGAAGGCCGCTACTGCGTGCTGTCGGCAGTGGACAAGCGTCAGTACAAACGCATGGTGTACGAAGTGCTTGATCACGATTCCAGCCATGAGGACATCAAGGCGTTCTTGGGGCGGTTGAAGGCGGCACTCGATGAGCGGGGCTTGACAGTGGCGGGGTTGACGACCGACGGCTCGGCGTTATACCCGCAGCGGCTGCGGGAGGTGTTCGGCGCCGATGTCCTGCACCAAATCTGCCAATTTCACGTTGTCGCAGACTTGGTCAAAGCGGTCCTGAAGGCGGTGGCAGCGCAGCGCCAGCGGCTGGCCACCAGCAAGCCCCAGCTCAAGCGGGTCCAGGAGAAGATCGGCGATCTCTTCCGGCACCGCCATCTGTTTATTAAGCGGCGCTTGAGCGCGAGCGAACGCAAGACTTTGCTGCGCCTCACCCGGGCTCTGCCGCATTTACGCAAGCTGCGCGAGATCATGGAGGAGGGGTACAAGCTCTTTGACCGGCGGTGCCGCACCGAGACCGCGCTGGGTAAACTGGCCCAGCTGCGGGTCCGGGTCAAACGCTTCCAGTGGGTGGGCCAGACCTTGCAAAAGCTCTTCTCGCCCGCCCTGGAAAAAGCGCTGACGTTCCTGGACGACAAGTTGTTGCCGAGCACCTCCAACGCCGTGGAGCGCGGCAATCGGCGCCACCGCAAGATGCAGAAGAGCATCTACCGGCTACGGGGCCAGGCCCGCTTGGCAGCGCGTATTGCCCTGGACATGCTGCGCGAAGCGCGCGCCTGGGGCCGCCAGCAAACCACTGAATCCTTACACTACGCACGTGCTGGGTAGAAACCCCTGTAACTTTTGCTACAGTGTCCGTAAGTCCTTGATTTCATTTGGCTGATGGTGAACCAAGGGTTCATGTTTGGCTGATTTAGATTCTGATGAATACCAACGTTGGAGCTAAGAGATTTCCCTCCTTCTTGAGGGGAGGGTTAGGATAGGGATGAGTTGTGGATCGTAATCTTGCCCTCGAAGTTGTTCGAGTGACAGAGGCTGCGGCGCTCGCTTCTGCGCGGTTCATGGGGCGGGGCGATGAGGCGGCGGCAGACCAGGCAGCGACTGAGGCCATGCATCAAGTGTTTAGCGCTATGGCCATGAACGGTACCATTGTGATCGGTGAGGGGTATGAGAGTGAGATTCCCATACTTTTTGTGGGAGAGAGAGTAGGGAATGGACAGGGACCAGAGATTGATGTGGCTTTGGACGCCCTTGAAGGGCCGGTTATCTGTGCCACGGGCGCACCCAATGCCATTTCGGTAATTGCCATTACTGAGGGAGGAAAGTTCCTTACTTGCCCCAATCACCTCTATATGGAGAAAATTGCTGTTGGACCAGAGGGAAAAGGTGTTGTGGATCTTGACAAACCTCCGCAGGAAAATCTTAAGCAGCTCGCAGACGTCAAAGGAACATACATTGAAGATCTCACCGTGGTGATCCTGGATCGGCCCCGCAATGAAAAGGTTATCAATGAGATACGCAAGGCTGGAGCCCGCATCCGGCTGCTCAGTGCCGGTGACTTGGCAGCGGCTCTTGCCACCACGCGGGCTGAGGCAGGGGTGGATATCCTTATGGGCAGTGGAGGAGTGGCTCAAGGCATCCTGGCGGCAGCGGCGCTTCGTTGTATGGGAGGAGAGATTCAGGGGCGACTTGAAGAACCTCGGAATGCCGAAGAGGCAGATCAGCTGCGAGCAGCAGGAATATACGATTTGACAAAGAAATACACAGCCGAAGAGATGGCTGGGGGTGACGTTATGTTTGCTGCCACCGGAGTTACACCTGGGGATTATCTTCAGGGAGTACGCTTCTTCAAAGGAGGAGCAACAACCAATTCAGTGGTCATGCGTTTTCAATCTCGGACTGCTCGGTTCATTGAGGCAATCCACCATTTTGATCTTAAACCGGAGTATTAGCAAGATGTTTCCTATTGGAAGTGATCTACCAGAGGGAGGCGGCTGTGAGCTACCAGAATATTATCTTTACTAAAGAAGGACGTGTTGCCATTCTCAAGATTAATCGACCCAAGAGCCTGAATGCCCTTAATCCTAAAACTGTGGAAGAAATAACAGCCTGTCTGGAGGAAGTACGCAAAGACAAGGGGATCCCCTGTCTTATAATCACCGGCGAGGGAGACCGGGCATTTATAGCAGGGGCGGACATTTCTGCCATGGTGTCTATGAGTGTGGCTGAGGGAAGAGCGTTCTCACAGGCCGGACAAGCAATGCTGCAGACTCTAGAGGACCTGCCTATTCCTGTAATCGCTGCGGTCAATGGGTTTGCCCTGGGCGGAGGCACAGAGGTGGCGCTTGCTTGCGATCTGATTATTGCCTCGGACAAAGCCCGTTTTGGTCAACCAGAGATTAACCTCGGTGTTATTCCTGGCTTTGGTGGTACTCAGCGCCTTGCCCGTCGTATTGGCCTTCCCCGAGCCCGGGAGTTGATCTATAGCGGAGATATGATTGATGCTGAGACGGCCCTCCGCTATGGTTTGGTGAACAGAGTTGTGCCGTCAGCCGAGCTTATGGCCGAGGCTGGGCAAATGTCGGAAAAGATTGTAACCAAGCCCCCCATTGCCATTCAGCAGGCTAAGGCCGCGATCAACGCTGGTATCAACATGGACCTGGCAAACGGCTGTCGCTATGAAAACGAGGCGTTTTCTCTTACCTTTGCCACCGAGGATAAAGTTGAAGGTATGCAGGCCTTTTTGGAGAAGAGAGAGGCAAAGTTTAAGGGACGATGAAAGAAGAAGCGCGCCCGTCAACGGGTGCGCTCAGATGACAAGGCTTCACTGAAGCCTTCATTCAGAGTCTGAGCCGAGAAGCCTTTCAGACCGAAAGGCACCCACCGTATTCACTCTCTTCCCCCACTCCTTCCCAGCCCCCTTTACCACAAGTTCCGTGTAGACCGCCTCCGGAATCCACAGCTCGCCGACCACCTGTCCCAAGAGATAGAGCTGCCCCGCCCGAGCAAAAGAGATGATCGGGCCGGTCGAGCTACTTCACGGCCTGCACGAGCTGGACCAACCTGCCGTCCGGTTACGATGATTGTCCAACTGCTGGCGTCTCGGAGCCCAGCAATCTCTGGACGTTATCGTTCGGCTCGTTCCACGCGAAGAACATTCAACCTTTGATGTGGCATTATGGGTCGTAGAACTTTTCGGGTGGCTCTTCGCTTTCCACCGATTTCCAGCTGAACGTGCAGGAAGTCTGCCACAGGAGGCACACCATTTGGTGGATGTGCTCCCTGAAAAGATCCGGCAAGAGGTCGTCCGGGACGAAAAGATCAGGCAAATGGAAGATGTACATATCGATGTCAATGTCGAGGACCTCTATTGGCTATTGGAAGAATTACAAGGCCAGTGACTGAACAGAACGGTTAGCTTCCTACCCCAATCACAGCGGTTCGGGGAGGTTTGACTGAACAGGAGCGGCACAATCCTCCCTGAGGACTTGGTGAGAGAGGAAGTCCATAGAAACAGTACAGCGGATTGGGCGAAGGTCATACCTCCCCCTCAAGCCATTGACTCTGCCAGGGATGGCTGTCTAACCGTTAGTGGACTTCCCGTAGGGGATGCGTCACTCTCCGGTAGAGGTAGTTGGTTGCCAACGTCCTGTGAGGGGTCCCTTGGCCGTAGATGATGCCTAGCGACGTTTTAGGAAAAAGTGATGAGGGGGTGCGGAAAGGTAGTAGAGGATGAGGGGACTGGTGATGAGTAGAGTGAGATGGGGAATTGTATACCCCCAATGTGCCGCAAATGGACTCGGTCCATCAGCGATCCCACTGCCATGGAACACAAACCAAAGAATAATGGGAGGAACCTGGAGAAGAGCGACCAGAGCGTACCCCACCCCGAGAATGACCGTCGCCACCCTCATCGCCTGGGTCCGAGCGTTGCCGCAAGCAGGAGAAGCATGACGCCAAGGGAAGAGTAGACTTTCCCCCACTGTACGACCTCCGCTTCGGTTGGCCCAAAAGCGCGGTAGAGATAGGGAAGCCCAAGAAGTGTTGCGCTGCCACCGCTAAAGAGTATTAGAGCGGTCTGCTTCATGGTTCCTTTCCCTGTTTCTTCTTTTCCCAGCTACCCAGTCCTCTTCTACAGAAACCCTACAGAAAAAGTAAGATGCCACAGCCTAGATCGAGCCATTCACACCGTCTTTTTTACCATCACCGTCAGGAAGGGAGTCCAGTCGCTGGTTAACGGAAGTGATGGGAGACACCTGCCTCACCTCAGCCGAGATAGTAATCTGCCCTCGTTGAGCAACAGTGGAGACAAGCTTCCTCATATTATATTTCCCCTTGCTAATTTATATACGCAATGGTACTTAACCTGGTCATTGAATTTTGGTCAAATTATTCTTTTGTTGAATCTTGGCGTGTAGTTCATTATTATAGCTAGAAGCTAATAGCCGAGCGCTTTTTCCTGTGGCGAAGAAGTTTAGCTGCGATTTGATAAAAGTGAGTCAAAACGAACCCAGGCGAACAGACCAATGAACAGAAAGGATAGTAGGAACCATGACCAAGCAAGAGTGGCTGGAGCAAGAATACGCCAGAAGCGAAGAGCGGCCGCAACGATTCTCCACTATCTCCGACATGGAGGTGAAACCGCTCTACACTCCGGATGATCTTGATGGAGTCTCACCCGAGGAGCATCTTGGCTACCCCGGGCAATATCCCTACACCCGGGGGGTGTACCCGTCTATGTACCGGGGCAAGTTTTGGACTATGCGGCAGTTTGCTGGGTTCGGCTCGCCTGAGGACACTAACCAGCGCTTTAAGTTTCTCCTTGCCGAGGGACAGAGTGGCCTCTCCACCGCCTTTGATATGCCCACGCTTATGGGTTACGACGCTGACCATTCTCGCGCACTCGGAGAGGTGGGGAGAGAAGGAGTGTCAGTCTCTACTCTTGACGATATGGAGCGCCTCTTTTCCGGCATTCCCCTGGAACAGGTGAGTACCTCAATGACGGTGAACTGTTCGGCGAGTATTCTTCTGGCTATGTACTTGGCGGTGGCCGAAAAGCAGGGGGTGCTCTGGACACAGGTAGGGGGTACTATCCAGAATGATATGCTCAAAGAGTTTATTGCTCAGAAGGAATGGATCTGTCCACCTGAGCCCTCGGTGCGAATTGTCACCGACATGATCGAGTTTTGTACCAGACATGTGCCTCGCTGGCATGCGGTCTCCATCTCTGGCTATCACATTCGCGAGGCCGGCTCGACCGCGGTGCAGGAATTAGCCTTTACCCTAGCCGATGGTGTTGGCTATGTGCAGGCAGCGGTAGAGCGGGGGCTGGCCGTTGACGAGTTTGCTCCTCGTCTGTCGTTTTTCTTTAATCTGCACAACGATTTCTTTGAGGAAATTGCTAAGCTGCGAGCCGCGCGACGGATGTGGGCAAAGATCATGTGTGAGCGATTTGGCGCCCAAAATGCCCGTTCCTGGCTTCTGCGTACGCATGCCCAAACCGCAGGAGTCAGCCTGACCGCTCAACAGCCTTTCAATAACGTGGTGCGAGTGGCTATCCAGGCCCTGGCTGGGGTGATGGGTGGTGTTCAGTCCCTCCACACAAACTCTATGGATGAGACCTTAGCCCTTCCTACTGAGCAGTCGGTTATGGTGGCTCTGCGGACCCAACAAATCATTGCCGAGGAGAGCGGTGTCACCAATATCATTGATCCCCTGGGCGGGAGCTATGCGGTGGAGGCGCTTACCAACAGAATGGAGGAAGACGCCTTCGCTTATATTAAAAGGATCGATGAGCTAGGCGGGATTGTGCGTGCCATTGAGCTGGGTTATCCGCAAAAGGAGATTGCCGATGCTGCCTTTCACTACCAGCAGCAGCTTGATGCTGGGGAAAAAGCCATCGTTGGTGTCAATAAGTATCAGGTTCCAGAGGAACGGCCAATAGAAACCTTGAAGATTAACCCAGAGGTGGAAAAGCAACAAGTAGAGCGGGTGCGTAGAGTTAAGCGAGAGCGCAATCAAGCGGCAGCCCGGGAAAAGCTGGCCCGAGTCCGTACAGCTGCCCAAGACGGTGAGAACCTGATGCCGCCTATTATTGATGCGGTCAAGAGCTACTGTACGGTAGGGGAGGTCTCTGACATTTTTCGTGATGTGTTTGGCGTGTACCGCGATCCCGCGTGGCTGTGATAAGGAGAGTTCCAGTGGCAGAGAAAGTACTGCGTATTCTTGTAGCAAAAGCAGGGTTGGACGGCCATGATCGTGGGGCGAAGATTATTGCCCGGGCGCTGCGGGACGCGGGATTTGAGGTGATCTATACTGGGCTCCACCAAACCCCGGAGATGATTGCTGAGTCAGCCATTCAGGAAGATGTAGATGTGGTGGGCTTAAGCATCCTCTCGGGCGCACACCTAACCCTCTTTCCTGCGGTCATTAAGGAGCTAAAGGAGCGGGGAGGAGGAGATATCGCTGTCTTTGGTGGTGGAATTGTACCCGAGGACGATATCTCGCTTCTCAGGCAAGCCGGAGTGAAAGAGATCTTTACTCCGGGAGCCAGCATGCAGACGATTGTTGAATGGATCCGTAAGAACATCAAATCAAGAGCGGAAGTGTGAGGTGCTCCATAAAGAGATTGTCATTGTCGGTTCTGGACCGGCAGGCTCAAGTACTGCACTCCATCTTCTCAAAACACAGCCCTCCTTTGCCGGAGAAATCCTGGTCCTTGACAAAGCAGTTCACCCTCGAGAGAAGGTATGCGCTGGGGGGTTAATCCCGCATACGCTTGAATGCCTGAAGGAGCTAGACGTTCCTCTTTCTGTTCCCCATGTAGCGGTGGACCGGGCATTAGTACGGATTCCTCCCGGACGGGAAGTGTACTGTGAGGGAGAAAGATTCTGCTATGTGGTTCGGCGCAATGAATTTGACGCTGCTCTGGTGCAAACGGCTAAACAACGGGGTGCCGAGGTCCATGAGGGCGAGAAAGTCCTTGGCTTGGTGCGTGACTCCGAAGGGGTTTGCGTGCGGACAGACAGGGGAGAGTATCGCACCCGGATGGTAGTGGGAGCAGACGGGGCGGGGAGCATTGTCAGAAGGAAATTGCTGGGTAATGGTGTTGGAATCATGGGGAAGGCTATTATGTGTGATATCCCGGTGCAGGAGACTTTATGGCCGGGGTTCCTTGAACATCGTTATGACTTTAACTTTGTTCCTGTTACCTATCAAGGGCTAAAGGGTTACCTCTGGGCTTTTCCTTGTTTGATTAATGGGGTGCCGCATGTGAATGTTGGTATCTATTCTCTAGGTACGGATGGTTTGACCAGCGCGAATCTTCGTTGGCTCCTGGGCCAAGAGATCATGATCTTAGCCGGCCACACCTCAGCCGGCTGCCTTCTGCGGTTTAAAGCATTTCCCATTCACGGCTATACCGAGCACACTCTGCTTGCTGTTCCCCATGCTCTCCTTGTTGGGGATGCTGCCGGGGTAGACCCGCTTATGGGCGAGGGTATTTCTCTTGCACTGGAATATGGAAAAATGGCGGCAGCAGAAGTTATCCGGGCTGCAGAGGAAGGCGATTTTTCCTTTGCCCAATACACAGAAAGGATTCGCTCTTCCTGGATGGGCAAGAGACTACAGCGCTTGGCAGTGGCAAGTAAGCTTTTTTACGGGAGAACCCACCGGATCTGGTTTGCCTTCGCTGGGCTGAGTCCACGAGCACAAGAGGTTGGGCTGAAGTGGTACAATGGGGTTAACGGATGGCATCAGCGTAGCGGCTGGGAGGCAATCAAAGCAATTTTACGGCCCAAAGGACCAGTGTCTTTGTGACAGCTTGCTTGATTAGCCATGGCAAAACAGAAGAAACCGGCAAAAAGGCAGCCAAAGAAGCAGCCAAAGCAAAAAAAACGCCGCTGGCTATGGTTGAAGGCACTTTCTCTCCTCACCTTTGCTCTAGCACTGGGGTTCCTCTGGGTTTTGTGGATGATGGATAAGGAGGCACAGCGACTAGGGCTCTTTGATAAAGTGAAACCGAAGGGACAACCGGTCAGTTCAGGAGTATCTGTCCAAGTAGAAGAGATCGAAGAAGAAGAGAAGAAGGCGTTAGAAGATATCCTCAAGGAGAGAAGGGGACGCTAAGGGAGCGCAAACTATAAGGACTGGTTAGGTAGATCATGGAATGGATCGATGACTTGCAAAGAAAAGTCATACTTTCAGGACCTCCCCAGCGCATTGTCTCGTTGGTCCCAAGTATTACCGAAACCCTATTTGTTCTAGGACTACGCGAAAGTATTGTTGGGGTCACCCGTTATTGCACCCATCCTCCTGAGGAGGTCAAACAAGTGGAGAAAGTGGGAGGAACAAAAAACCCCGATATAGAAAAAATCCTTGCCCTGCAACCTGATTTGCTTGTTGTCAATGCTGAGGAGAATCGTAAGGAAGATTTTGCTCGGCTTGTTGAAGAAGGGGTGACAGTTTATGCTACTCTTCCCCGCACAGTAGAGGAAGGCATCTTGATGATCGGGCGACTTGGAGGGGTAGTTGGGGCAGGCGAGGCCGCACAGCAAATGGTGAACTCATTACTGCAAATCCATCGCGAAGTCACCCTTAGTGTTGAACAGGAGAGGCGGCTTAAGGTGTTCTGCCCGATCTGGCGCAAGCCCTGGATGTCTTTTAACCAGGAGACCTATGTTGACAATGTGCTCTGGTGTTGTGGGGGGGAAAACATCCTGCGGCACAAGCCAGAACGCTTTTTCCCTATCACATTAAATAAGGTGGCCGAACTTTCTCCTGAAGTGATCCTTCTGCCTGACGAGCCTTATCCCTTCTCTTCCAAGCATGTGCGTAATTTAAAGCCCCTGTCCGACACTCCAGCAGGCCGGGGTGGGCACATCTACTGTATGGATGGTAAAGCGCTGAGCTGGTACGGCCCGCGCCTGGGTGAGGGATTAAGGCATATTCACTGGATCTTTTCTCAGGTCAGGGCTGCTGAAGAGTAAACAGATAGGGGCGTATGATCATACGCCCCTACAATGCTTGTATCAACGTACAAAGCTCAGGCAACGGAGGACAGGTCTACCAGTGGGAGGTATCTACCACGGGGTCCCGTTTTCCAGTTGCAGGAAGCGCCCGTGTGCCTGGGTCTTTTTCATAAGGGCCGGTCAGGTCCAGCTCATGGGCCATATCGCGCATGGCTGGCAGGACCTCCTCTCCCAGCAGCCGTAGGCAGGTCTTGCGATCCTCAAAGCTCATTGGACCATGGTGATACCAGACACCAAAGATACCAGGTCGGAGAGTTTCCAGAATACGCCGAATCTTAGGTAGGACGGTTTTCGGAGTACCGGTGATAATCAGCCCGCTATCCTGGGAAGATTGATAGTTCTTGCCTATATTGCGTTTTACTTCCTCAACATCTATTTTTCCCGGCGTGTAATGGATGATTTCCGCCCCAGTCCTGGGGTCGGTGAATGCCTTAGCCAGGCGTTTGGTTGCCTCCTTGGAATTATAGCCGGGAGGGAACATCCATTCGGCACGGGCAAACGAGCCAAAACCGCCGCCGTGCACAAACCCTTTGCCCAGTTCCTGTGCCTTCTCTTCAGTCTCGGCCACAAACACGTTCTGCAGGAAGCCGAAATTCTCTGGTCCGGCCTGATAACCTTCCTGCTCGGCTACGTCGGCATAGAGATTCGCCATCTCTACGGTTGGTTCGAGATTTGTACATAAAGCCACATAGGGGTAGCGGTGCTTAGCGCTCCAGATCACCGTTTCCGGACTGATAAGACCCGGAATCCACATGGGCGGATGCGGCTTCTGAACCGGCAACACCCAAGGGTTCACATGCCGATAGTGGTAATGCTGGCCCTCGTAACGCCAGGGGCCCTGCTCCGTCCATGCTTTGATAATGAAATCGTGGGCTTCGTTAAAGCGTTCACGATTATGGGCTGGGCTGATATTGTTGGCCAGCTGCTCGCTACCCGCTCCGCGCACCCAGCCTGGCACCAACCGGCCGCCGGATACCATGTCGATCATGGCTAGCTCCTCGGCCAGCCTTAGGGGATCAGCCACTGGCAGCGGGTTGCCCAGCAGCACAATCTTCACCTTCTTGGTGATGCGAGCCAGAATCGCGGCCTCAACATCCATCACTGACCCCATGCAAAATGGGGTCTGGTGGTGTTCGTTAAGCATCACGCCATCAAATCCTAGCTCTTCGGCATAGATTCTTTCATCCAGATACTCATTGAGCAGCTGGCTACCTTTCTGAGCATCGAAGAGTTTATTCGGTAGACCAAAATAGCTGCTGCCATTTTCGATAATGTCGTCATCCGAAACATGAATATAGGCGCGTTCTGAGAAAGACATAATATGCATAAACAATCCCTCCTTTCTTTCCTTAGATATGTTAAGAGACTTTGCCTCTAATCTATCAGTTCCTAAGACATCTACAAGCTCAGGACGGAAGAGCTGAGGCATCTGACACGGGTTCCCATACACCCGAGGGTGGCAGAGGCCGTGAGCCTGGCTGGCGCTCATAAGGGTCTATGAGGCCCAGCTCTTTGCCCATCTCGCGCACTGCTGGCAGGACCTCCTGTCCAATAAGGCGCATGCTGTTCAATGTCTCCTCGTGAGTCATGATGGGACTCGCCTCATGGTGCCAAAAGCCGAATATGCCAGGTCGCAGGACTTCAAGGATCGTACGGATCTTGGGGAGCACGCTCTGAGGTGTGCCCACAATCAGCTGCAGGTTCCTCTGCCTGGACTGGTAATCTTCCTCGTAGATTCGCCGCTTAGCTTCGCTGACGTCAGCGTCCGGCCCGACCGCATCATTAAAGAATCTGAAAGCCTGGTCTCCAGAGTTCGGATCGGTAAACTGGCGCGCCATACGCTGGGTAGCTGCCTTAGAGTTATAGCCCGGTGGAAACGCCCACTCCGGACGGCCAAATGTGAGGCCGCCAAACATGAACGACTTGCCCAGCTCTTGTGCCTTCTCCTCAGTCTCGGCCACGAACACCTGCTGCAGATAGCCAAAATTCTCCGGCCCGGCCTGATAGCCTTCCTTTGCCGCAACATCAGCATAGATGTTCCACATTTCGACGGTTGGCTCCAAAAAGGTCGAAAGCGCCACATACGGATAGCGGTGCTTGGCGCACCAGATAAGGGTCTCCGGGCTTACAACGCCAGGGATCCAGATAGGAGGATGGGGCTTCTGAATCGGCAGCGCCCAGGGATTCACATGGCGGTAATGAAAGTGTTTGCCTTCGTAGCGCCAGGGACCCGGGGTTGTCCAGGCCTTGACAATAACATCATGGGCCTCGTTAAAAAGCTCACGGTTAAAGGCAGGATTGGCGTTGTTGGCGAGCTGCTCGGTGCCAGCACCCCGCACCCAGCCCGGCACCAGCCGCCCGCCAGAGATCATATCAATTTCTGCCAGCTCCTCCGCCAGCCTTAAGGGATTGTTGATGGTTGGCAGGGGGTTACCCAACAGAATAATCTTGACTCGCTTGGTAATACGGGCCAGGATGGCGGCCTCAACGTCCATCACCGCCCCCATGCAAAAAGGAGTGCCGTGATGCTCGTTGAGCATGACCCCGTCAAAGCCCACCTCTTCGGCATAGACCTTCTCGTCAAGATAACGGTTGTAGAGTTCTCCACCTTTGACCGGATCAAAGAGAGTATTAGGCAGGCCCCACGAGCCGCCGTTTTTGATCATCTCATCCTCCGGTACATAGGGATAGGGACGTTCCGTAAAGTACATAATATGCATAAAATTCCTCCTTTGGTTTCTATGCCAGGAAGCTTTGCACCCGGTCAATAAATTCTTGCGACTTTTCGATCTCTGGCCTATGGCCACATCCCTCGAATACTGCTAGCTCAGAACCTACAATGGATCTATTATAGACCTGGGCAGCACTGACAGGAACAATCTTATCTTCTTTGCCCCAGATCACAAGCGTGGGCAGACCACTAACTCCCTCAAGCAGCGGACCCAGGCTAACGTTGTACATGTAGGGTTGCCAGGCAATGCGAGCAACCTCAGCCCGGGCGTCTTCCCAGGCTTCGAACTGTTCGGGAGTTGTCTCTCCACCATACAAAGAAGCAAATTCTGGCGTGTTAGCCGCATCATGCACGCTCGCGTCTACATAGGCCCGTGAGGTTACGAGGAACGTGTCCATAATATCGCCCTCTGGGGGGCGAATACCAGTTGGGGCAACAAGCACCATGCGGCGGAATTGCTGGGCATTATTAACCGCCATCTCGGCCGCAATCCACCCTCCCAACGAGAAGCCGATAACATCGATTGGACAAAGCCCTCTTTCCTGTAGCATACGCGAATAGCAACAGGCCAGATCCCTTACGTTATTGACCCATTCAATTCTTGGCGACCTGCCAAAGTTAGGGTGAAGCGGAATATGCAGCGTATGATTCTGTGCCAGCGCCGAATGCCAGCGCAACCAGCCTGGATGTCCCATCTCCCCATGCAGCACTAACAATGGCCTGCCAGTTCCGCCCTTGATAAATACGAGATCGGCACCCGCAACGCGCACCGTCCCTTCTGTACATTCTTGTGAGTTGCCTGCCATTCTAATAAACTCCTTTCAATAGACTGCTCAGCAGACTCCCTTTATCATATCCTGTCTGCTTGGTTGCATTTTTGGCCTAATCAGTCAACCTTGTCAAGCGCTACGCCGACGCCAGGCGACTGTAGAGTTGTTATGTAGCATAGTGTAAGGAGGAGAATAAGAAAGCTGTATTTTGCCTGATGACTCAACACTTATACTTATGGTATATCGCTAGCTGTTTCCTTAAGAATAAGCAGGCCTTTGGCAATAGAAAAGGAGGATTGAGCCATGGCACAGACGCAAGAGTATTTGGTGAGCTGTGGAACGGAAAAGATTTTCGCCCGGTTACCCGTGGACCGTACGCGCATTGCCCCAGGTCCACCGCCCTCACTACCGGCACTGGCTGACTCGGCTAAAGCCTTTCGTGACGCCTTGGCCAATCCGGTGGGCATGCCGCCCCTAGAAAAACTGGTAAAAAAAGGCGCCAAGGTAACCATTGGTATTCAGGACGGTCGTTCCACCCATTATTCACCGGAGGATGAGGATCTGCGCATCTTAGGTCTTCCCATTCTCATGGGCCTCCTGGAACAATATGGGGTCGATCCTGCCGATATCCGCGTCATTGTAGCCAACGCGCTACATCGTAAGTGGACGCGCAAAGAGCTAACTCATATTCTTGGTCCCAGGCTTCCCTACACGCTAGGCGGGCGACTTTCCTGTCTGGATGCTACAGACCCCGAGCAGTTTATACCCCTAGGCATGACTAGAAGGGGCATGGAAGTAATGGTGCATCGCTCGGTAGTAGAATCAGACCTTTTTATCTTTCTCTCTGCTCCGCAGGGATTTTTTGCCGGGGGGTGGAAGTCGATCCTGGTGGGCATGAGCAACTGGGAGTCGATCCGTTACCACCACCGCCCCTGGCCATTTGCCGCCGGGCACTCGGTACATGATCCCAAAAACAGCTCTTTTCACAAACTCCTTAACGAAATGGGCCAACTTGTAGACGCTGAACTAGCACGCCGGGGTCATCCCCCGATTTTAAAAGTTGAGGGTATCCTCACCACCAGCAAACCTCAGAAGTTCGCCGCGATTGATGCCGGCCTCATTGTACCGGTGCGAGAGATGCACCTTGATATGCTCATCTCAGAGCTGGTAACCGACGTAGAAGGACAGACCGATGTCTTGCTTATGGGTATGACTGATGGAGATGGCTACTCGCGGCTTTCTATCTTTAATCCCATCCACTGCCGTAACAAAGCCCTCTCGGCCCTGTTTAACTCCTATCATGAGAATGCTCTGGTACGGAAAGACGGGATTATGATTGTAGCCAACCCGTTTGAGCCCAAGTTTAGCCTGCTCAACCATCCCTCTTATCACGTCCTCTACAACGATGTGCTGCCCCATATGAAAGACCCGGTAGAAGTATGGGATACCTACTCCGAAGAGTATGCGCATCGGCCGGAGTTTCTCCACCAATACCGCAACGGCTTTGCCTTCCATGGTGCCCACCCCTGTATTCTCTATGGTCAGGGGCTCTATACCCTCAATCACCTGAGCGGAGTCTTTGCTGCGGGTGTTTCTAAGGAGAATGAGGAAGTGGCCAGGCGAATGGGATTCGAGCCCTTCCCCACAATTGAGGCAGCGCTGGCCGAGGTGGAGGCAAGGTTGGGGAGAAGTTGTACCATTACCTACCATCCACACTTAGATCAGCAGCACTATTTCACACGGGTACATGTGAACGGGACGTAGGTGGACATATCGGCGACTCTGTGGAGGGGACATTTCCCGGGGCTTTCCCGCTGTGTCTTGCGGGCAGGAAAGGGTTGAGAACCGCCACGAGCGGCGGCGGGAGCCTCGGGCCGCTTAATTGCATTTGTGAGGGAGAAGGGGTTAGACTCCACAACTTGGGCTCCGCAACTTGACATCAAAGGAGCAGAACCATTCCATCAGCCCGTGAGATAGAGTTGAGCGCGGTTGGGGACTTGCTTACAATCGTGTTCGGGACAAAAGGAGGTATCTTATGAAAGCTTCCCGGTGGTTGCTCGCTGCCGGCGCACTCTGTCATGACGGCTGTAGTGCTCACAGTGAAGGAGGCGACCAGGTTTCTTTCTCCAAGCCCCGCCAGATTGTTGTCACTGTCACCCAGAGTAATGAGATCTTTGTTAACAATAGCCCCACGACTATAGCCGACCTTGAGGCGGTGCTGCGGGAGATGGTGGCCCCGGACCCAGAGATTCCTGTGATCCTGGAAGGTGATCGTGACGTGATCTTAGGTCGGGCTGTACGTATACTTTCTGCCGCCCAGAGAGCTGGTGCTATGCAGATAGCGATTGCACCTGAATTGTTGATCTAGGCTAAGCGTGGCAAGATAGACCGTACTCGCACGTAAGTATCCACCACCGATTGTCTCGTAGACCTGCTCTGTGGGGTTTCGCTGCATCTGTACGACAAAATCCAATTGGATTTTGTCGATGTCACGCTTCGCTAACGGCTGCGGCGATTGGCGGCCAACGATCCACCCGCGAGTCAGCCTCTTCGAGTTGTGCGCCAACTCTTAGTAGCACGTCTTCACGTCCATATGCGGCGACGACTTGAACGCCGACCGGAAGCCCTTGGTGTGTCCAGTGAAGAGGGAGCGAGAGAGCCGGTTGCCCCGTTAAGCTAAACGGAAAAGGGAACACGCCCGAATCTGCGGCGCCCCCGTTCTGGCCCAGTGACCACGCGGGCTGCCGTAGGGTTGGGGTGATCAGCAGGTCGTAACCTCCATCCCACCAGTCGGGGATGGGGCGCGTCTCGGCCGCAATGGTCCAAGAGGCTTCCGCAAACTCTAGAGCCGAATAGGACAACCCGCACTCAGCTTCCTTCCACAAACGGGCGGCCAAGTCATGCACGGTGAGCGTGCGCCCTACGCATTTCGCCAGCCACTGACGCTGGGCGGCACGCCACACTGAGCCCACCACCGTAAGAGAAGGAAAGATCCGTTCAAACAGGCGGTCGAGGGCCTGAGGATGGGACTCCTCAACGGAGTGTCCGAGATCCTCCAACAGTCGTCCCGTCCGCTCGACCGCAGCTACACATTCGGGATCGACCTCAAAGTGCGCCATTGGGTCATTCAGCATCAGACCTACCCTGAGCTGGCCCGTTGGCGCTAATCTCTGCGGTGTAGGGTCGGCTGGGCAGCGGAGCCATGAACATATCGCCGGGCCGGTTTCCCACAACTGCGTCGAGGATGCCTGCGAGGTCGCGCAACGTGCGGGCCAGCACAAAGTCGACCCAGATCTCGCTCAAGTCGGGCAAGCCGCTGCCCATCGTTTCGTGGGACAGTCTGCCTCGTGAGGGCTTAAGGGTCGCAACTCCGCAGCACGCCGCTGGATAGCGAAGCGAGCCCCCGCCATCGCCTCCATGTGCGACAGGGGCGAGCCCTGCGGCGACTGCTGCCGCCGAGCCCCCGCTAGACCCCCAGCCGTGCGGGTCAACTCCCATGGGTTACGGGTCGGACCGAAGGCTTCCGGCTCCGTGGTAATCCCGCTTGATAGCTCAGGAACGTTCGTCTTGCCGATGAAGATAAACCCGGCACGCCGAAAACGTGAGGCGAGCCAGGTGTCATGCCTTGATCTCCACCCTACTTCCTTCAGGACGCGTGTGCCGACGTAGTACGGGGCTTCTGCTACTTCCAGTACTGCGTCTTTGAGGAGAAGGGGAACTCCCCAGAACGGGGCGTTGGGCGGTGATTGGCGGCCGGCCTGTGAGCGGGCCTCGTCGTACAGCGTGGTGATGACCGCGTTGATCGAGGGATTGATGCGCTCGATTCGCGCAACCGCAGTCTCAATGAGCTCGAGAGGTGTAACCTGACGCTCACGGACCAGCCGTGCCTGACTGCTTGCGTCGAGTTTCCAGAGGTTGTCCACTACGCTGTTGCCTCAGGAGTCTGTTCTAACACAAGAAAAATACTAGGTTGGGCATGGCATCTAACTTGAATCAGACAGTGGGTCTCCCATCTGCTAATCTCTCTTATCAACAACCTGCCTCCCTCTTCTAGCCCTACGCCGTGGTGGTGTGGGGACTAGGCAAGGTGACCTTATCGGTTACCCGATTAGGCGGATGCCTCGTCGAGATTCGTCTGAATCAGTTCAATCGGATCGTGGAGGGCCGTCATGGTAATACGCCCGGCATAGTCAGTCGACTAACTAAGCATTATACAGCGAATCCTCATCTACTAGCAGGGAAGAGCGACCTCTGAGGTTACCCGATTCATCGACAGTATATTTTCTGAATATTTCATACAACAAGCCATGAACAAGCCATGATAAAAGGCTGATCGTTTGGGGTACCATTCTCGCCTCGGTGGCGTGAGACTGATAGGGTAGGGGTTGGCTATGTCGTTTTTTCCTTGCTGGTTAGCCCTAGATAGTCCTCAGCAACGATTGTTGCCTCAGCAACGATCGTTGCCGACCCCCTATACTAAGGTGAGCAGTCCGCTGATGTTCCATCTTCAGTAGCCACCAGCGTCAAGACCTCTCTAGCCCGCACCGGCTTATATGTGATAGGTACAGGCAGTTTCTAACGTGAGGGAGGTTAAATTACTCTCTACACGGAGGCACGTGTAAATGAGGCGTAGAAGATCGTCACAAGCATGAATAGCGGTCTTTCAAGAAGGAGAAAACAATGGCCGATCATTTCTATCACGCGGAAAGCATTAAGCAGCTGCGTAAGCTTCGCGACCTCAAGCCCGATCTTTTTGCCGCTTTTATTGACTTTGACAGCCAGGTCTTTGCCGAGGGAGCTTTGAGCACCCGGGTTAAGGAACTGATTGCTGTAGCCACTGCCCATGTGACGCAGTGTCCCTACTGTATTGAGGCGCATACAAAGCGAGCCAAAGAAGAGGGAGCCTCGGATAAAGAAGTAGCCGAGGCCATCTTTGTGGCCATGGCCTTACGGGCTGGGGGCGCTTACTCACATGGCGCCATAGCCATGGAGGCTTTAGAAGAGAAGTAGGGGCAGGTCCCCGTGCCTGCCCGCAGGAGAGGGTAACTATATTCTGGAGGAAACAATGGCGTACGAGACCTTTATTGTTGAGCGGTCAGGAGAGATTGCCACCGTTTATTTCAATAGGCCAGATAAGCTCAATCCTGTCAACGACAAAGTGATGCGTGAAATGCTGGCGGTTGCCCAAGAGCTACAGGAGGACGACTCGCGTGTGGTGATTCTCACGGGCAAAGGGCGGTCTTTCTGCGTGGGGGCTGATCTCAATATGCTATCGACCTCTACTGACCCAGAAAACCAGAAGCAGCTAGATGATACTGCCAAGTTACGCTCAGTTAAGATGGGCTGGCGAATGATGGAGGAGTGGGAACGGCTCGATCAGATCACTATTGCAGCAATGAACGGCTTTGCTGTGGGTGGAGGGCTCTCTCTGGCTATGGCGTGTGACTTCCGCATTGCCGCTGCCGGCGTACGTATGTGGATTCCCGAAGTGCGCCTTGGTGTTCCCTACACATGGGGGTCTATCACCCGTCTCATCAATCTTGTGGGTATGCCCAAGGCTAAGGAGCTGGTCATGACCTGCGATGAGTTGACTGCCGAGGAGGCTCTGGCGGTGGGTCTGGTGAACCAGGTTGTCCCTCTTGAAGATCTCCAGGAAGCCACCCATGCCTTTGCCTGTAAGCTTCTCAACAAACCGCCTATGGCTTTGCGCCGCAGCAAAGAGTTTTTTAGGGCGCTGGGCACCAACCGCACAGGTGACATCACTTATGCTGATGCCCATTTAGGGCTTGCCTGCTTTGGTAGCGAAGATATGCACGAGGCAGTAATGGCCTTTAGGGAGAAACGGGAAGCAAAATTTCAGAACCGGTAAGTTTATGAGTGACCAGACTACGCCACTTGAAGAGCAGTCCTGATCTTAACTCCCGTTTGGTTGCCCAGGAAAACCACTATGAAGGCATAAGAGCGGTCATTCATGAGTTGCGCCGAGACTTGCTAAAAAGACTCGATCGCAAGACTGTAACTCTCCAACTAACAACCGCCAGATAGGCAGGCGAATGGGTATCTCTTATTTCCCTTCTCGCAGAGAGTACCCTCTACTATCGCGGCCGCTTACTATGTAGACTGCGCAGGATCTCGGTAAGATCGGCAACCTTCTGTTGCAGCTCTTGTGCTTCGGCAGAGTCTTCTTCTAGCAAGGGGGCCGCCTGCTCAAACTGCTTGATTGCCTGCTCAGGTCTGCCCTGGAGCGTATAGGCCATGCCTAGATGAAAGCGCTGCATAGCTACGTTGCCCGCACGGGTGTAAACAAGGGCTAAAGTATGGTGGGCCTCATCCTGAAAAGGGTCAAGGGCAAGTGCCTGCTGACACTCTTGGTGTGCGCGGTTGTCTTCTTTTTCTTGAAAGAACATCTTGGCAAGCTTTGTGTGTGCACCGGCATTCTGGGGATCGATCTCAATCTTACGGGCAAAGACTTGGCGGGCAAGTCCCGGCTTGCCCAGATACCAATAGGTAAGCCCAAGTTCATGCCAGACATCCACGCCCTGTTTGTCTGCCTTTTCCAGTAATTCCCGGGCCTGGGCAAATTCGCGGTGGTGAAGGAGAACGGTACCAAGCAGGGCTAGAAGATACGGGTTCTCAGGGTTCGCCTCTAGCCGTTTTTCATACTCTGGCACCATTTGCTTTTGAGACTCGGTTGCGGTGCGCAGGATTGCCTGCACCCGTTCCAGCTCAAAATCTTTTCCTCTGGAGTCGGCCATTTCCCAGTCAAAGGTTCTGAGCGTACGTTCGATGTAGCTTAGCCGTTCCTGTGAGAGTGGGTGAGAACGAAAATAAGGAGGAATATCGGCACTGCTTAATCGATCCTGCTGCCACATCTTCTTGAAAAAACTCGGCATTCCCCGTGGGTCAAACCCTGCCTGTTTCATGTACTGTAGGCCGCGGTAGTCTGCTTCTTCCTCAAGCGCCCTCGCGTACTCCGCCATCTTGGCCTGGCCGGCTGCGGCCAGGCCAAGCCCCAGTCCAGGGTTAATAGCTGAGAGCAGCATGGCTACCATCGAGCCTATAGAGAGGAAGTGGGTGTCTTCCTGTTGGCGTAGAATGTGATGATTCTGGGCATGGGCGACTTCATGCCCGAGGACTCCGGCAAGTTCGTCTTTGTTAGCCGCCTTAAGCAGGAGACCGGAATGAATATAGATATACCCGCCAGGAATTGTGAAGGCGTTGAGCTGCCGGTCATGCGCAACGAAAAAGTGGTAGTTAAAGGCAGGGTTTTGCAAGCCGCTGACAATTTGCTGGCCGATTTTCTGGGCATATTGCCGCACCGTATCGTCCCGTACAATCGGCAGGGCGGCCAGTATGACCAGGGAGAATTTCCTTCCGGCCTCTACCTCGGATATGTCCGCCTTTACAGGAAAAGGGAAAAAAGCATGGATGGCCCAGACAAGAAGGCCCATTAATATGGCTTGACGGCGCATGCTTGGCAGCGTAGCACAGGGCAGCAGTGGCATACAACAGAATATGGTTCCCTTGGTTTTCTCTGTTGTTCTTGGTATACAATAACCTCCTGCAGCGTCAAACGGGACAAGTCTATTTAGCAATCGGAGTAGAACTATGCTCTCTCCTGTAGAAAAGCTGAACCAAGCACTGAAGGACAACCGCCCAGAGGATTTCGTCTCCTCACTTCACCAACAGCTAGGGATGCGACCGGTGCAGTTTGGCTCCGGAACTTCCCTATGGCAATGGGAGGCAACCCAGGAACAGGTATTGAACCCTTTTGGCTATGTCTCCGGAGGCTATTTGGCGGTGTTTGCTGATGAGCTTTTGGGCAGTGCCATTGGCTCTGTACTAGACAAGGGGGAGTTGGCTACCACTGCAGAGTTAAAGATCAGCTTTCTTAAGCCCGTGGCCAAAGGACTGGTGCGTGGTGAGGGTCGGGTGTTGCGCAAAGGTAAACGGGTGGCCTTTGTTGAGGCTACTATTAAAAATACTCAGGATGAGGTTGTAGCCACGGTTAGCAGCACCTGGACGGTTGTAGCTCAGACATAAGTGTTTTGCCGTCTGCAATCACCAGTCAGCAAGACAAAGAAAAACGAATTACTACACTCTTTGTCCACCTCTTTTTTCTATTTCAAGCTGGCGTAGCAATTTTTGGAGTTGCCTGATTGCCTCACCTAGGGACGAACCGCGGGGTAGCCGACCGCTTTCGTTTAGTGAAAGGGCTTGAAGGATGTCCAGTAGTTCTATCCCTCCTTGGGCAAGGGTACCAAGGCGTTTGGCTTTGTAGACTAAAATTTCGTCTTGAATCGGAGGAGAGGTAGCAAGTGTGGATACCTTTACTAACCGCTCCCGCAGTTGCCTAGCCACCTTGTTACAAGCCGAGTTATTGCCCAAGAGCCCTTGTTTTGTCAGGCATTGCTTCTTGACCTTTCCTATTGCCTGCATAGCCTGCGCAAACTCACCATCGATCTCCCTCTCCCACGCCACCGGACAATAATTGCTGGACGTAGATCATGGTATATGCCGTAGGCAAAAAGGGTTCCAAGAACCAACCACACAAAGGTCAGATTAGCGGGTAACCGCCCCGCGGATGGCCGCCCCATAGATTTTCCCCACGAGGTTCCCATTCGGTCGACCCTATGCTGCCTCCCTTGCAGTCACGCTTCGGCATTCTCTCCAGTGCTGCAGACCGCTGCGGAGGTAATTCGGGTCAAGACCCAGCACATGGCAGATATTGATAAAGCTAAAAAGCCAAACCGGGTCATCTTGTTCTATCCATTTATCTGGCATCACCTTTTTCAACTTAAAGATATTAACATATTACCCTATTGTAACGGTATAAGCTCCACATTTTTACGTTATAACTATGTTATGTTTGCCGGCTAGGCCTGTATTTCCCCGGTTGCAGGCATCGGTACAGTTCAGTGCTTGCCAGTGAATGTGCCGGTGTACTATAGGTTTTGCATCTCTAACCATAGGCTTGATTTCAGGGGGAACACATGGTCACTTTCAGCCTCTCAGTATTGATCCTGATTGCCGTCCTCTGGGTCCTGGGCTGGTATGCCAAGCGCTGGGTGGTCACCGATGCCGACTACCTCCTTGCCGGTAGACAGGTAAGCCTTATTCCTGGGATAGCCGGTATTTGTGGTATTGCCTTTGCCGGGAGTGTAACCAGCATTATCCCTGGCGTGACCATCCAGTACGGATTTATGGGATGGATCTTGGGGGTCAGCCTTCCCCTTATGCTTGGCTATATTCTTTACGGCCTTCTTGCCTGTCCCTATATCCGGCGCTGCGGGGCTTATACCTTGCCCGAGTGGCTAGAAATGCGCTTTGACACGCGCACCCGAATTGTAGTCAGCGTTGCTACGCTTCTTGGGGTGACAGGGTTGGTAGCCATGAATGTTGTGGCTATGGCTCTGATTATGACAGGTTTTCTTGCGGCTCCCTTGTGGCTCATGATTACTGTTATTCTTTGTGGTCACCTGATGTTTATTCTCCTGGGAGGCATGTGGGCGTTAACTTTGACTGATGTTGTACAGGTCTTTCTTGGCTTCCTCCTGCTGCCGGCCCTGGTGGTGTATTGTCTTCTGAGCTTTGGTGGTTGGGGGACCATCGAGGAAAAATTTATCTCCTCTTCCCCCCTTTTCTATGGAAGCCTGGGGTCCTTTCCCTGGTCTAGCCTGAGCTACCCGAGCGTTTTCACCATCTTTCTTATACTCGGCATCTTCATTCAGTGGGGTGGGAACTACTATTGGCTGCGGGCCGCAGCGACCCGCTCAGAGAAAGTGGCACGGTGGCAATATATTTTGGGGGCGGTGCTGGTTGTCTCTATTGTTCATGGCTCTCTCGGGGTTCTGGGCTTATATGCGGGCAGTGTTCAGCGCGATGCTTTTATGGGCGGGACAGATCCTATGAGTGCCTATGGCCTTCTCTTGCGAGTTTTTCCTCCGGGAATAGCCCTCTTTGGTCTGGTGGCTGCCCTGGCTGCCACCATCTCGACAACCAGCAATGCCCATATGGGTATTACCTCCACTCTGGTGCGGGATATTTATCATCGTTTTCTTCGCCCTAGGGCCACAAGAGAAGAGGTTCTGCAAGCTAGCCGTCTTCTTACCCTGGTCGCTGGGATAGCCATCTGGCTCCTGTGTTTTTATCCTGGCGGTCCCTATTTTCTTCTGGCAGTCAGCTGCGCCATGCTCGGGCCAGCCGCCCTTATTTTTCTCCTCGGCCACCGCTGGACACGGATAACGGCAGCCGGAGCTTTTTGGGGCACTTTAATCGGCATGGTGGTAATGGTTGTCTACGAAGGGCTAAAGCTGGTAGGGCTCTCTACCTGGTCTATGCACACAGTGGTTATTGGTACTGTGGTTACTCTCCCCATTGTCCTTGGGGTTTCCTTTATGACTGAACCCAAGTATGGCCGTCTAGCTGCGACTCGGGGGCAGCTTTCCTTAACCGCCGACCACCGGCGTATCCTGGGCCTTGTCGGCCACGGCTATACCACCATGGTGGAAATTACCGATTTTCTTACCCTGGACTCCGCCCGTGGCAATGGCCTTATAGAAGAACTAGAGCAGGAGGGGCTCTTACGGCGTTGCTCGTTACACGGTCCAGATTTCTTTTCCTTTGTTCTTACCCCACTAGGTGAGGAGCATCTTGTAGAGACGGAGGGTGAGGAACGGCCTTTTGTCTCCTTTGATTCTTTTGGCCTTCAGGTCTGCGAGCAGGTAGCGACTGCTCCCAAGACTTTGCGGGAACTCGGTGCGGCGGTGGGGATTACTACCTCAACCCTGGGGGCGGTGGTCAGCCGTCTTGACCGCTTGGGTTACATCCGAGATGGAGGAATCTGGGAAAGGCGGGTGTCCCTTTCTCATAAGGGGAGGAAGGTTCTTGAGGATTATCATCGAACTGCCACTGGAGTTGCTCTTACAAACAGGACGGTCAGGTAAAGCGGGCAAGAACAGAGTAACTTTAAAGTACGGCTTTAAGGGGGAAAAGTATTATGTTTATCTCATGCATGGCACACGGACATGGGTCTAGTGAAGGCCGAAAGCCCAGAAAGATGCGGGGCCGCAAGGCGCTTACGATTGATCTCCACTGTCACATCTTTACCCCGGAATGTGAACCCCTGGTCAGGGGCATCTTCTCTCCAGAGAAGGAACCCTTCTTTCTTTTTGCCAGCTCTGAGACCCTGGAAGTCAACCAACGTCTCTTTGCCGAGGTCGCCCCCAAGCTCACTGCACCGCAGGAACGTCTTAAGGATATGGACAGGATGGGGATTGACCTCCAGGTTATCTCCCCTTCTCCGACCCAGTACTATTACTGGACCGAAGGAGAGTTGGGCTTGCAGCTGGCTCGTATGCAGAATGACAGGGTGGCCGAGATTGTGAGTGCCCATCCGGCCCGCTTTGTCGGGATGGGCACTCTACCCCTCCAGGATGTAGATAGGGCAGTGCAGGAGTTAGAACGAGTCGTAAGAGAGCTTGGCTTTCGGGCAGTGGAGGTCTCCAGCAACGTTAATGGGGTGGACTTCGATGACTCTCGCTTTAAGAAGTTTTTTGCTAAGGCCCAAGATCTCGATGTGCTTGTTTTTATCCATCCTATTGGCTTCACCGACGGAGGGCGTCTGCGGGACTATTATCTGACGAATGTTATTGGCCAGCCCTTGGATTCCACGGTGGCCGTCTCCCACCTGATCTTTGGGGGGGTGCTGGACACTCATCCCCAGCTAAAGATCTGTGTAGCTCACGGGGGAGGCTATCTACCTTACTATGTTGGACGTATGGACCATGCCTATAAGGTACGTCCAGAGTGTCAGAAGTTGATCTCGCAGCCTCCTAGTGTGTATCTTCGCCGGCTCTACTTTGACTCGGTGATCTATACAGGAGAGAGCCTGGTCTACTTGGTTAAGCAGATGGGGAGCGATCGTGTCTTGTTGGGGACCGACTACCCCTTTGATATGGGGGAGGCCGATCCCGTGGGGTATATTAGCGGGGTGCGCTCCCTCTCCCGGACGGACAAGGAGCAAATCTGGGGTGGAAATGCCGCCCGGCTGCTTAAGATTACCCATTAAGAGGCCCTTTTCTTTCCTCCTTTGCTTTACCGGCAGTGCAGCATTACTTCCTTGGCAAACCGTTCCATGGATCGCCTGACTAGGGCATGGTCCATCAACCCACCCTGGTTGAAGTAAGCAATGAACTCGTTCATATGGAAGTCCTGCTGTAGGGTTTTGATCTTCTCCACGCAATAATCTGGATCGCCAAAGATTCCCATGCTTTTGTCGATGGCTTCGTAGGAGACATTCTCCAGCCTAGCCTGTAACTCTCGATAGGCCTCGTAGCTCTTGATCTCAGCATTAGCCAGCGGCTTCACTAGCTCGCCAGCCATGCTGAAGAAGTGCATCAGGCTTGTCTCAAACTCCTGACGTGCCTGCGCCCGGCTGTCTGCGACATGGACGGGAAATGCCAGGGCCACATCCTGCTTTATTCCAGCCTTAAGGGTATCCCGATGTACCCCCAGGTATTCACGCAGCTTATCAGGCGGATTGATCAACGGCGAGGCAAAAATAGGAAGACCCAACTGCCCGGCGATGGTAAAGGTGTCAGGACTGTTAGCAGCTATGCGAATAGGGGGATAGGGCTTCTGCATAGGCCTGGGAGCAACTGGAACATCTTGCACCTGAAAGTGCTTCCCCTGGTATGAAAGACGCTCGTTTGTCCAGGCTTGGAGAATAACCTCGAGTGCCTCCTCAAACCGTTCTCGACTCTCTTCCTGAGACACATTATAACCGGCGAAGTAGATGGGCGTGGCTCCTCTACCCACCCCGAACTCCAGGCGGCCGTTGCTGAGTTGATCAGCCGTAGCCGCATCCTCAGCCATTTTCACTGGGCTATGCAAAGGCAAGAGAGTAACGGCGGTCCCTAAGCGGATGCGCTTGGTGCGCTGCGCCGCTGCCGCTAAAACCATAAGCGGGGAGGCAAGGCAGGAGAAATTGGGAATAAAGTGTAGCTCCCCAAGCCAAGCCGTATCAAACCCCAGCTCGTCCCCAAGCTCAATCTGGGCAATAATGTCCTGCAAGCGCTGGTGTTCCGACTGCCAGTCTGCGCACGGTAACTGATCAAAAAATCCAAAGCGCACAGTTTTCCTCCTTTCTTTTCTAGACCCTAGATCTTTTTCTGGTCTAGGTCAGTCTTCTCCCTGTCCCTGTAAAGGCACATTCAGTCCTAGTTCGGCCCGACCAATGTTAAGTAGCAGAAAATCGGTGCTGGGTCCCATGACCAAGCCGGCACGCACATCTCGGTAGTAACGCTCTAAAGGATAGTCCTTGAGCAGACCGCGACCACCGCACACCCGCAAGGCTAGGTCTGTTACCTTGATCGCGGTCTCGGCCGAGAAATATTTGGCCTGGCTGATGGCTAGCACACGCTCCAGCGTGCCAGGGGGCGATGTAAGCGCCGCCTGCGCGCTCATCAGCCGGGCCGCTTCTAGAGCCACGCTCATCTCAGCTATGTAACGTTGGATCACCGGGCTACGGCCGATCGGTTGAGTGTCAGGCTTGATCACCCGAGTGCGGGCATAGTCACGGGCAAACTCATACGCCGCCTCGGCAATGCCCAGGTAGATGGCCGCATACCCAGCGGCATACTCGACTCCTACACCACTGGTGAGCACTGCTCCCGGTGGACCAACAATATCGTCCTCCCGCACAAAAACATCCTGGTAGGTCATGCTATGGCTGGCCGTGGCCCGCATGGCCATAGAGTTCCAGGTCTCGATTACCGTGGCACCGGGTGTTCCTTTCGCAACCACCGCACTCACCAGACCCTCGCGAATATTCTTAGCCTCGTCCAGAATTGCAAAGACAAAATAGTACTCCGCGTCATTGCCGAACGAGCAGAAGTACTTGTTGCCATTTATTAGGTAGCCGCCGGGAGTCTTGCTTAACGTGGTTTCAATGTGAAACCTGCTGGAGTTGGGGCTGGCAGTAGGCTCTGAACCAATGGAGGCAAAGATTGCCCCGTGCTTCACCACCTCGCCAAAGTAGCGAGCCTTTTGCTCCGGGGTGCCAAGGTGGGCAATGATGGTCATGATAGTTGCATGCATGTTAAAGGTTAAAGCGGTAGAGGCGTCACCCTTGGCCATCTCGCGCATTGCCAGACAATAAGCCAAAGAGCTAAGTCCTTTACCACCATACTCTTTGGGTACGGTCAGGCTCATCAAGCCGTACTCGCGCAGGTCTGCATAGTTCTCACCAGGGAAGATATTCTCTGCGTCGTACCTGGCTGCACGTGGGGCAAAGCGTTCGCGCGCTAGGCGGGATATCAGGTCAACAAATTCTTGTTCGTCAGGTAATAGAGTCCGGTTCACATATGCCTCTTTACTGCTCCAGGTTGTTTTTCTTCCTGGCCCTATTCTGTCTTTGTGGCACACCCCAGAGGCTCCGTCAAGGAAAACCTACCGCTGGTTTTTGTTTGCTTGACAATAAACCGGCCAATATGACTATCATGACAGGCCAGAAAGGAGGGCCTTAGCGCATGGCAGAAATGGGGCGAATGGAAAGAAGATCTGGAGTCGGAAACATGACAATTTGTCGCCTCTTTTATGACCGCTCGAGACTACTATCGCTGGAACAGAAATGACTAATCAAAAGTGGATAGGTCAAGCGGTAAGACGCAAAGAAGACCCTGACCTTCTCACCGGTAAGACCCAGTTTATTGCCGATGCCGAAATGCCTGGCATGCTACACATGGCGGTTTTACGCTCGCCTTATGCGCATGCTCGTATCACCTCTATCGATATAAGTGATGCGCTTGAGCTGCCAGGTGTAGCGACAGTCATCACCGGGGCTGAGGCAGCAGGTATGTCTACCCCGCTTTTTGGCCTTCCTCCAGGCTGGAGCACCTATTGTCTGGCTTGTGGAGAAGGTCTGCTATGTAGGTGAACCAGTAGCCGTAGTAGCAGCGCAGAATTGCTACCTTGCCGAGGATACTCTGGAGAAGATTGAGGTTGAGTATGCCCCCTTGCCAGTGGTGATAGACCCAGAGAGAGCCGCACATTCTGATTCTCCCCTTGTCCTGGCAGACAAGGGTACCAATGTTATTTACCAGCGCAATTTCTCTTTTGGCGAAGACGTTGAAGCAGTGTTCTCTAGGGCTACCCATAGAGTCGCGAAAAAATTTCGCTGGCACTGGGTAAGCGGCAACCCTATTGAGACCTTAGGGTGTATCTGCTCCTATGATTCGTCGAGCGGGCAGTTAACCGTGTGGGCCAATATGCAGCTTCACACTGCCCTGCACAGAGCGGTAGCGGCCACCCTTCAACTTGCACCAGAAAAAGTTTGTATTCGCGCCTTTCCTCAGGGAGGAAGCTTTGGAGCCAAGCGAAGTGTTTACAAATATGTGGTGATGGCAAGCCTCCTCTCCATCCGAACAGGCCGACCCATCAAATGGATAGAAGATCGTGTAGAGCACCTGGTAGCGAGCAGCACCCATGGCCCGGATCGCTTCTATAACGCGGAGATGGCTTTGGCTCCTCCTAGCCAGGGACCCGTGGGAAGCCGTGGGGGGGTGGCCACAGCTGGGGCAGTGTTAGCGGCAGCCAAAGCTTTTAAAGAGAAGGCTGTGCAGGTAGCTGCCTCACATTTGCATGTAGATCCTGGGGGCCTGGAATGGCAAGAAGGATATGTTCGTGTCGCGAGTTCTCCTACAAGGGTGCTCTTGCTGGCTGAGATAGCCAGTAAAACCCCTCTGCAGGTAGATGGCAGTTGGCTATCCCCTGCCCAAGGACTGCCCGACGAGCAGGGACGGCTTCATTCCTATGCTACCGCAGCGGCGGCTGCTCATGTAGCAGTAGTGGAAGTGGACACTGAGACCGGCTATGTCCGTATTCTTAGAATATGTTGCCGTAGACGACTGTGGCACAGTTCTTAACCCGGGCATTGTAGAAGGAATGGTGCAGGGGGGAATAGCCCAGGGCCTGGGTATCGCTCTTTATGAGGAGTACACCTACAATGAAGATGGCCAGCTTCTTAACGGCACCTTCATGGATCACCTGCTTCCTACTGCCATGGAAGTCCCGCTGGTTGAGAAGGATCATCTTGTAACTCCCTCTCCTTTTACTCCCTTTGTGGGGCAAAGGGAACGGGGGAAAACTCTATCAACGGGCTCCTGCTGCCATTGCCAATGCGATCAGTGATGCGCTGGCCTTTCTGGGAATAGAAGTTACCGAGCTACCTGCTAGTCCTGGACGGCTCTTGCCCCTTATCTTGGCTAGGTAGGAACGTATGGCATTGGACAATGTTTCCCCCTGAGCAAGATAATTGCGGCAAATCGGGGTCTGAATGCTCCAAGATGAGCTACAAGAAGGGTGAGCATGAAGTGTCTTCAGTGAGCCAATTAAGAGTAAGGATTTTTAAACGCTCTTAGGTAAGGGGCCTATACCCTAAAAGATGCCCCACTCTCTCTCGCATAAGCCGCCAGAAGTAACGAAAAAGATTCGCCAGCGATCCCCGCCGTACCTCTTCTCCAGGGTTAGCCCGCACCTCTGCCTCCATTGCTGTGAAGAACTGACCTATCATCATACGTGCTACACCATCGAACATGCGTTGGCCTACACTGGCCAGGGGGCCGCCTATCTGTACGTCACCAGCGTACTTGAGGAGTGTCCGCCCATCCTTTTCCTCTAAGTCCACGGTCCCTGACCCACGGATAAACCCCTGCCTTGCCCGACCGTCGAGAGTAAGATGGTAGTGTCCAGGAGGCTGTTTGTCTCCAATCTTTACCTTGCCATTGTATACGCCCTTAATCGCCGCAACACCCACATTAATTGTGCCGGTGTATTCATCCTTTCCCACAACCTCCAGTTTCTCACAGCCTGGCATACAACGGGCCAGGCACTCAGGGTCAATGAGAGAGTCCCATACCTGTTGGCGGGAAACGGGGAAGGTATAGCTGCCTTCGATTTTCATGGCAGTTCTTCAGGTCCCTCGACAAATAGGGCTACAATGGGGCGCTCCTTGTTTCCCTGTGGGACAGCAAAGCCCAGGTTCCCGTACCAGTAAACACTCAGGCGTTGATCTAGAGATAGGGTGGGCAAGGAATCTATGGTTGAATCACTCTTGCCATACTTATCCTCTACCGCATCCAATGAGGGACCACCCTGAATACGAATGGATAGAATAGCCGACTCTTGGGCCTCTGCCAAGGCTTTGGATCTGTCACGGATGGCATTAACAGCCTCGCGAGAAAAGAGATCGGGGTCATCTAAAATCTTTTTGACTCTGGCCTCATCAGCAAAAGCATTGACTACTCCGATAATACCCACAAAAACCAAAATCCACATCTGCTGCAGCAGGGTTTGCATATCTCTGCCTCCTTTCTGACTAGAAGAGGATCGTGTGAAATAGCCAGTTGACGGTAGTTAAGATGATTGCGGCCACAGCGGTGATAGGAAGACTGTCGATTTCAAAGTCTTCAATGAATTTATCTGTTAGGTACAACAGAAAAGTGTTAATAAAAAAGGCAAAAAGGCCAAACGTCAGGAGAAGTGGAATAAACGTCAGAATGAAGAAGACGCGATAAACAATCACATAAAGGATTCCGTATACTGCGGCTGCAATCAGCGCAGCCGGAAAATTCTTTATTCTCATTCCAGGAAGAAATCTCGCCACGACTAGGAGCGCAGCGGCAAAAAAGAACCAGCTAAAAATGAGCTTAATCATGAAAAATCCTCGAGAAATCCTCTTTTATAAAGACAGGCCCGGGGGTTTTCGCACCCATCCGAGCAACAATCGGGTTCTGGCCTAGCAAATCGGCTCGATAGAATCAACCAACCTGGCTGCTTGGTCTCTTTGTATGATTTTTAGAACGGGCGGGACTCGCCGATAGGGAAGCGGTACTGCAAGATAGGATGGGGCGGGAAGGTACCAGAGCGGATTGCCTCTGCCCGGGCGAGGACCTGTCTGATGTAGCGTTGGGTGTCAATGTAGGGACGATAATCCCGTTCTATTAGGCGCTCGGGTCCCATGTTATAGGCAGCTAGGGCCATAGGCAGGCTATGAAAACGGGCAAGCATTTTTTTAAGGTAAAGAACACCGCCGTAGACAAGAACTGGTAAGGAACGTTCATCCCGGGAAATTCCAATGTCTTCTAGGGCGATAGGTTTTATCTGGAGTGGGCCGCGGCTGTCTCCTTTGCCAGTCTTGAGGGGGTTAACTGGATCACTCTCCTGAATCAAAACAGCCAGAACTAGAGCTTCATCAACACCAAGGCTTCGGGCTACACGACGGGTGTAGTTTTCAAGCGTGGTCATAGCAGGTGCGGGCTTCTGGGCAACCAGGGTAGGGAGTTTGATCAGGGGAGGGAGTGGATACTCTGGAGAGGGCGTCAAAAAAGAGAAGCCGCACAAGAGAAGGGCAATGGCTATGGGGAGTAGCTGAAAACGAGATGACAGATACATAGTAATAGCTAGGCTACTGGTAACTACTCAGAGGACATAACCATTTGAAATCGCGTGTATTTTCATACTCTTAGTGCTCACAAGTAGCCCCTATGGGTTTTCTTTTCGTTTGACAAGAGATTCTTAGCAAAACTTAACATTTTTGTCACCTTTGTGACAAAAATGTGAGATGATCCATTAGAAATTCTGCTGTCATCATTTGGTTTACTAATAAATTATGGCGGGAAGAAGTTTTCCCTAGCAGTCGGCAAGAGAAAAGAAAAAAAGCCCGCAAAGATGCGGGCTTAAATATGGTCGCACCGTGACTCGAACACGGGACCTCTTGCATGTGAGGCAAGCGCTCTAGCCAACTGAGCTATGCGACCAGAAGAATTTCACCCCCTATCACATGCTTTTATGCCTTGCAAATTCCTTCTTTGAGACAACGGTAAAATCTGTTTGTGTATCACCATTTGTAGGGGCAACCCTTTGTGGTTGCCCTGAGGAATGGACGGGCACGGGAACCTGTCCCTACGGGCTGCTTTCCTTAGAGGTAGATGAGCTGTCTTTAGATGAGGTAGAGCCATCTTTAGAAGTGGATGAGCTGTCTTTAGATGAGGTAGAGGAAGCGGTGTCCTTACTTTCTCCGGCGGGCTTGGCTTTGTCTTTACTTTCGCTCGAGTCATCCTTTTTGGCGCCGTTCTTCTTGGCATAATCGGTTGCATACCAACCGCTTCCCTTCAGGTGGAAAGCAGAGAGGGAAATCAGTTTATTGACTTTTCCTCCGCAGGTGGGACAACGCTTCAGCGGGTTCTCACTGATCTTCTGCATAATCTCGAAGTTACCGCACTTCTTACACCCATATTCATATATTGGCATGATCTATACCTCTCCTTTTGGAGGAGTTTCTCTAAGGATAAAAAAATTAATCCTCCCTTTGCTCTTTGTCAATCAGCATTGCCAGTAGCGTCCGCAACTCCAGAGCCGTGCCTGCAGGATTAGGAGAAGCAATGTGCACCTGTTTGTCTCGGCTCTTATGGCCATAGAGGATGGTCACTGCCGACTTGGGGATTTTTAGCTTGCGGGCCAGGAAAGCAATAAGGCGCTTGTTTGCTTCTCCCTCAACCGGTGGGGCCATGAGCATGATTTTAACCACCTCACCGTGGAGTCCGGCAATGCGGTCTTGAGAGGACCGGGGTTGTATGCGGACACGCACACTAACTCCGGAAGAAGTAAGGGTTATAGGATTGGAAACATCCGGCATCAAAAGCTCAGCCGCTGGGCAATATCATAAAGACTTTTAACCAGAAAGAATCGCAGAAAATAGATAGCGGCAATGACAACGATGGGAGAGAGGTCAAGACCGCCAAAAGAGACGGGAAGCCGGCGTCGCACCTGGTAGAAGACGGGTTCAGTTGCCCCGGTAAGAAAACGAACAATAAAATTGTAGGGGTCAGGACTAACCCAGGAGATTACCACTGCGGCAATGACAACCCACATGTAGAAGATAAGTAATATGCTTAGGACTTGGGCAACTGCAGCAAGTAAATTGGCAATGATAAACATGCCTTTCCCCTTTTATCCTTTCCCCAGTTCCTTTGACCGTTGGGTAGCAGCAGCGACCGCTGCTGAAATGGTATCGCTAAAGCCTTCCTGGGCTAGCCGGGTGAGCCCGGCCAACGTAGTGCCACCGGGTGAGGTGACCATATCCCGCAATTCTTTGGGGGATTTGCCAGCCTCCTTAAGCATGGCTACTGCTCCCTCCAGGGTCTGGAAGGTCAGCTGGGTGGCAACTGACGCGGAAAGACCCTCTTGTATCCCGCCGTTGATCAGGGCTTCGGCAAAGAGATAAACGTATGCCGGGCCGCTGCCACTGAGACCTGTTACCGCATCCATAAGGTCTTCGTTCTTAATGGCAATAGCCTCCCCCACGCCACGAAAGAGGCTGAGGGTGAGCTTTTCGTCCTGAGCTTTGGCTTTAGTGCCCCGTATTACAACGGCTATGCCTTTCCCTACCAGAGCCGGGGTATTAGGCATGACCCGTACCACTCGAGCGCTTGCTCCCAGGGCGGTCTCTAAACGTCTGAGGGGTATGCCTGCGGCAATAGAGATAAAAAGCTTGTCTTTGCTCACCTCTGGCTGGAGTTCCATCAGGACCTCATCGATGACTTGGGGTTTGACTGCCAGGAAGATTGTTTGGGAATCTCTTACCAGTTTCTTGTTATCACTACCCCCGTCAACCTGGAATTCTTTTTTGATGCGTTTAAGCTGCGCCGGCAGGGTATCACTGACCCACAGGTCTTTTGCCTGGTAAAGACGGCTCTCCAGGAGCCCCTTGATCAGGGCCCCGGCCATGTTTCCTGCGCCAATAAAGCCAATCTTTTTCATTTTTTCCCCTCAGGGCCTCTCGCCAAATATAGCCCGGCCAATACGCACTATGGTTGCCCCCTCCTCAATAGCAACCGGGTAGTCTTCGGTCATGCCCATGGAGAGCTCACGTAGGTCTACCTGGGCTATTCCCAAAGCCGCATGCTCCTGCCGCAGTTGGGCCAGCTCTCGGAAATAGGGGCGAGAGTCTCCGGGGTTGGGGCTATAGGGAGGAACGGTCATAAGTCCCTCTACCCGTAGAAAAGGCAGTACCCGAAGTTCCTCAAGCAGGTCTTGCAGGGCTTCTTTGTTTATCCCGCTCTTAGTCTTTTCCCCTGCCAGGTTGACCTCAACTAGAGTGCGAACCACTTTGTCGAGCTTTTCCCCCTGGCGGTTGAGCTCCCTGGCTAGCTCCAGACTATCAAGAGACTGGATGAGCGTGAACAGGCGGACGGCCACTCGGGCCTTGTTACGCTGGAGGTGGCCGATAAGGTGCCAGCGGACGGGCTTGCCAACGGGCCCGCCGATTGCCTCTATCTTGGTCTGTGCCTCCTGCACATAGTTCTCGCCAATGTCCTGTGCTCCGGCCGCAATGGCCGCACGCACCTCATCCGCCCCTTTGGTTTTGGCTGCCGCAACAATAGTGATCTCCCGCGGATTCCGGCCGCAGCGTTGCGCGCTTTTGGCCACCGCCTCAACTACCCGACGATAGTTCGTTGCAATCTCTGTCATTGATAGTCTGTGAGTATCTAGCAGTCAGCAGGACTAAGAAAAACCAGTAGCCAGAGGTTTTTTGTATTCCCTTGTTTTTTCTGAAAGCTGATAGCTAAGAGCTGAACGCTTGTTTGGCAATAACTCCCAGCTCTTTGAGCTTTTGTGTAACCTCTTCTATGGGTAAACCTACCACATTTGTATAGGAACCCTCTACCCTCTTTACCAGTGCGGCCCCTAATCCCTGCACGGCATAGCCTCCGGCCTTGTCAAAAGGCTCACCACTAGCAATGTAGGCAAGGATCTCTTTATCTTCAAGGGGTTTAAACGTCACTCGACTGATCGCGGCTTCCTGGGCTTTCACCTGACCCGTACCGTCAACCACGGCAAAGGCGGTAATAACCTGATGGCTACGGTTGGAGAGTAAATGCAGCATCCTGCTTGCCTCTTCGGCATCCCGCGGTTTGCCCAGGGCCAAGCCGTCAACCTCGACCACGGTGTCAGCCCCCAGAACCCAGGAACCCGGGTACTTGCTGGCCACGTTGAGTGCTTTATCACAAGCCAGGCGCAGCGCATATTCGTATGGGGTTTCGTTCTGGTGCTGTTCTTCAGAGATTTGGCTGGGACAAACCGTAAAGAGAATCCCTTTTTGTTTAAGCAACTCCTGGCGTCGGGGAGAAGCCGAGGCTAGAATGAGGGGTGCTCCCACGGTAAGGGTATTTCTCCGGGTTCCGTTCTCCATGACGTGAAGGGTTAGGGTGTGGCTTTGCGCGGTTTTTTCGCCCGGTATCTATTGCGATCGGCAAAGAAGTCAACCACAAACGTACGCTTGTTAAAGCGGGCAGCATGGACTGTCCCTTTGGGAATGAAATAGCTGTCCCCCTTACGATAAGTCTGGGTTTTACCACCAATGGTCAGCTTCATTTCGCCTTCAACTACAAGTCCCCACTGCGCCCCATGGGCATGGGGCGCAACCTCACCGATGGGCGCAATGTCCATAAAAACAAGCTGGTGGTCTTTGGCCTGCGAGAGCCAGCCTTTTACACCTTTAAAGGCAATGTCAGCCTGGGGAAGGCTCGTAATACTTCTCGGGAAAGGAGATTAGCCATAAATAACTCCTTAGCACTCAGTATGACCTGGGCAATCCCAGAACATGCTCGCCAATGTAGTTGAGTACCATCTCTTGCGAAATTGGGGCAATGCGGAAAAGCCTGGCCTCGCGCCAATAACGTTCCACGTCGTAGTCCTTGATATAACCATACCCACCATGGGCCTGCATGGCCCGATCTGCTGCCTCAGCAGCCGCCTCGGCCCCCATGTACTTGGCAATGTTAGATTCCTTGCCGCAGGATAGCCCTTGATCGAAGAGGGCGGCGGCTTTATATGCCATGAGCTCTGCGGTTTCAAGCTTGGCATAGGAGTCAGCCAAGGGAAACTGGATCCCCTGGTTCATGCCGATCGGGCGGTCAAAAACAATCCTCTCCTTGGCATACTGTACCGCCTTTTCCACGGCTCGTTTGCCCATACCAATGCATTCGGCGGCTACCAGAATGCGCTCGGGGTTAATGCCGTCAATAATATAGTAAAATCCTCTGCCCTCTTCACCAATAAGGTCTTCTTTGGGCACATAGAGGTTGTCAATAAAAAGCATGTTGGTATCCACCGCCTTGCGGCCGCATTTGCGCAGCTCGCGCACCTCGACCGCCTGAGGGTCAATGTCGGCAAAGAAGAGGCTGATCCCCAGGGTCTTTTTGGACACCTGTTCATAGGGAGTGGTGCGTGCCAGGAGGAGCATCTTCTTTGACTCCCGTGCCTTGGTAATGAAGACCTTGCGGCCATTAATCATATAGCCATCGCCCGTGCGCGTGGCAAAGGTTTTGATCTGGGTGGTGTTGGTGCCGGCATCGGGTTCGGTGACGGCAAACGAAACGTGGGTTTCCCCACTAAGTACCGTGGGGAGATATTTTTGCTTGGCTTCTTCGCTGCCGTATTTAATGAGCGGTTCAAGGCCAAATATGCCCAAATGGATGGCGGAACAAGCTTGGGTGCCACCACCGGACTCGGCCACAGTCTGCATAAGGATGGCCGCTTCGGTAATGCCCAACCCGCTGCCGCCATACTCTCTGGGAATAGTAATGCCTAGCCAGCCGCCATCGGCAATGGCTTGATAAAAGTCCCAGGGGAACTCGCCGCTTTCGTCCCGCTCGCGCCAGTACTCGTCGGGAAAACGCGAGCAGAGCGCGCCTACCTGTTTTCTGATCTCCTCTTGTTCTTCAGTGAATTGAAAATCCATGTTTATTTCCTCCCTAACAAGTTACCTCTTACCACTCACCACCCTGCGATGCAACGTTCCTCCTATGCCGTTCACCCTGGGTTGGTCGCAGGGTGAACGGTGGTGGACTTGTAGATTTAATATTCCAATAACTTGCTGTGAACTCTTCTTGCATGGGGTCTTCTCCTGGAGTAAGGTCTGGTTTAGTGATCGACGGCGGGTGGTCGGCTCAGTAGCTATAGGAGGCAAGCAAGGAGGAAAACTATGCCTGAGATTCGTGAGATTACATCGGGTCTACAGTTTCCCGAAGGCCCCATTGCTATGGACGACGGCAGTGTCCTGGTTGTTGAGATTAAGCGAGGGACCCTAACGCGGGTAAACTCTGACGGTACAAAGCAGGTTGTGGCCGAGACCGGTGGCGGTCCCAACGGAGCAGCAATCGGGCCTAATGGCAAGGTTTATATTTGTAATAATGGAGGTTTCGAATGGCATGAAATAGACGGCAAGCTGCTTCCCGGTCTGCAGGCTAAGGATTATGCTGGCGGCAGTATCCAGAGTGTTGACCTTGCTACCAGCCAAGTCGAGACTCTCTATACTAAGTGTGAGGGGCGATCTTTGGGCGGTCCTAACGATCTGGTCTTCGATAACGCCGGAGGTTTCTATTTCACCGACCCTGGCAAGATACGCGAGCGAGACCGCGATCGCAACAGCGTGTTTTATGCCAAAGCCGATGGATCGCTGATTAAGGAAATCATTTTCCCCTTGGATCTCCCCAATGGTATTGGCCTTTCGCCCGATGGCAAACGGCTCTATGTAGCCGAGACCTTTACTGGCCGGGTCTGGTACTGGGATATCGCCGGGCCAGGCGAATTAGTCTATGCTCAGTCAGCCGGAGGCCCCCTTCTCACTCCAGGCGGGGGTACCCTTCTTGCCGGGCTCCCAGGGTTTCAACTCCTTGACTCACTTGCTGTTGATGGGGCAGGGAACGTGTGTGTGGCTACCCTAATGAACGGAGGTATCACCGCTATCTCCCCCAATGGCTCGTCTGTCGAGCATGTGCCTACGTCCGACCCCCTGACCACCAACATCTGCTTTGGGGGCAAAGATCTGCGCACCGCCTATATTACGCTCTCAGGTAAGGGGCAGTTGGTAGCCACAGAGTGGCCGAGGCCCGGGCTGAAGCTAAACTACTAAAAGGTCATGCGCAACGTCGGTTCTACGGCTGTGGCAACAACAGGGCAAGAAGGACGAAGCCCAGCGGATGCTAGCGGAAATTTACGGCTGGTTCACTGAAGGGTTTGACACGGCGGATTTGCAAGAGGCCAGGCTACTGCTGCAAGAACAGGAGCTCCCTTGGCCTCATATAGCGAAAGTTCTATCCGTCAATTCGCCGAGGAGCAGGGAATAGCCCCGGCATCATTATCGGGAGGCTTCAGCATGAAAACCGGCTATCCTGGGGGACACATCATACATTGAAAATAGGGCTGGAGTGGAAGACGAAACCATGAGCGATCCGGCCATATCCGAAGCAGGACCGGAGGGCGCGCGACCGGCCCCGGATTCCCTGGAAAAGTTCGACCGACTGAAGGCCATTCTGCGGGCGATGTTCCAACTCGACCGGGGTGACCTGGATTTCGGCCTGTACCGGATTATGAACCTGAAGGCGGAGGAAATCATTGGTTTCCTCGACAACGACCTGCTGCCGCAGGTGCGGACGGCGCTGGCGGGAAACACCGCCAACAGGCAGGTCGAATTGGAAAAGGAACTGGCTAAGGCCCGTGAACAGGCCAGAGACTTGGGCGTCCCTCCCGAGACCACGCCGAAGGTTATAGATCTGGAACGACAACTGGCCGAGGCCAAGGCGGACGCAGCCGCGGAAACCGATGTCTACAACCATCTCGCCAACTTCTTCGCCCGGTATTACAACGAGGGCGATTTCATGTCGCTGCGCCGTTATTCGGGCGGCGGCCAGCCGACCTATCTGATTCCCTACGACGGCGAGGAAGTGAAGCTGCACTGGGCCAATCAGGATCAGTACTACGTCAAGTCAACCGAGAATTACGCCTCCTACGTCTTCACTGTGGGCAAAGGCGCGGAAAAACGGCGCGTGCGGTTTGAGATAGCAAAGGCGGACAACGAAAAGGACAACATCAAGGAAGTCGGCGGCAGGCAGCGCCGTTTCCTGTTGGCAGAGAGCGAGACTACAAAGCCTGCCCTGAGCGCGGTCGAAGGGGCGGTCGAACTCGACAACGGCGAACTGGTTATTCGCTTCGAGCACCGGCCATTGACGGAACGCGAAAAGAGAAGCTACCCCGGAAGCGGCAGCAAACAGCAGGACCAGATCAACGAGGCGGCCCGTGAACGAATCCTGAAAGCCTTGAAACCGGACTGGCTGACGCTTCTCGCTCCACTCGCCCCAACGGAAAGCAACCCCGACCGCACCGTTCTGGACAAGCACCTTGCCGTGTACACGGCCAAGAACAGCTTCGATTACTTCATTCACAAAGACTTGGGCGGATTCCTGCGCCGCGAATTGGATTTGTACCTGAAGACCGACGTGTTGAACCTGGACGATTTAGCAATGGGCGATGCAGCCCGGCTGAACCGGATGCTGGCGCGAATGCGGGCGGTCCGTCATGTGGCGGACAAAATCATCGCCTTTCTAGCGCAGATAGAGGATTTTCAGAAACAGCTCTGGCTCAAGAAGAAATTCGTGCTGGAAACACAGTATTGCGTCACACTCGACCGTGTGCCGGAAGCGCTGTATGCCGAGATTGCCGCCAACGACGCGCAACACGATGAATGGGTAAAACTGTTTGCTATTAAAGAGATTGAAGGCGACCTCACCAACGGCAACACGGGATATACCAATCCGTTGACCGTAAAGTTTCTCAAAACCAATCCGTATCTAGTGCTGGACACTCGGCATTTTGACCGAGACTTCACGGATAGGCTCTTGGCGGCGCTCTCCAAAGACGGACCGCTGGACGATCAATTGGACGGCCTGCTCATTCACGGCGAGAATTTTCAAGCCCTGAACTTGCTCCAAGCGCGATACCAGGGCCAGGTAAAGTGTGTTTATATCGACCCGCCGTATAACACAGACGCTTCTGAGATCCTCTATAAGAATGGTTACAAAAGCTCTTCGTGGCTGTCACTTTTAGAAAGCCGAATAAGAGCATCCCAGAAGTTACTTGCTGATGATGGAATCCTATGCGTCACTATTGACGATTTTGAATTTCATCGTTGCAGATTGCTTCTGGAAGACTTGTTCTCTTGTGAATTGTTGCTGGGAGTAGTTGCGATAAAAAACAACCCTTCTGGACGCTCAACAGGTAAAGGTTTTTCAATCGCCCATGAGTACGCTCTGTTTGTTGGTAACAGCGAGGGTACGACAATTGGAAGGCTGTCACATTCAGAAAAACAGTTGTCGAGATACAAATTCAAAGACGAGCAAGGGGCGTTCGAGTGGGTCAACTTTAGAAAGCACGGCGGGGCAAATGCGAATCGGTGGGCACGTCCTAAGCTATTTTATCCAATTTTTGTCTCAGATGACGATGTGCGATTTCCACAAGCAACGTGGAACAATGAGGCTAATGAGTGGGAGCTAGACGAAGAACCTCTCTCGCATGAAACTATCCTTTACCCTGTGGCTCCCGACGGCTCAGAGAAGACTTGGAAATGGGGACTCGACACATCCAAAGCTGCAATAGAAGAATTCTGCGTGAAGAGAGACCAAACCGGTGCACTAGGAGTCTACCGCAAAGCTAGACTGAACGACCAAGGTACTCTCCCCCTGACAGTGTGGGATAAGAGCGAGCACTCCTCTACCGAATATGGGACAAATCTTCTCAGGCAGATATTTGGAGAATCCGAGAAGTTCTCATTTCCGAAATCGGTTCATGCAACTGTCGATTCGCTTCGTGTCTCAAAGGCATCAGCATCGGCTCATGTGATGGATTACTTCGCCGGTTCCGGCACCACCGGCCATGCGGTCATCAATCTCAACCGTGAAGACAACGGGTCACGCAAGTACATTCTGGTAGAGGTCGGCCACCACTTCGACACAGTATTGTTGCCGCGCATGAAAAAAGTCGTCTACTCGCCGGACTGGAAGGACGGCATGCCGTTTTCGCGCAAGGGCGTCACACAGTTGTTCAAGTACGTCCGCCTCGAATCCTACGAAGACACGCTGGACAGTCTCGAACTGACGCCACGCTCGAACGAGCAGGCCGAGTTGCTGGCGGAAAACCCTGCGCTGGCCGAGGATTACCGGCTACGCTATGCGCTTGGTGAGGAAACGGCCGGGAGCGCGTGCCTGCTGGGCAAGCACTTCACCGACTCATTCGCTTACACGCTCTCAGTCGTGCGCGACGGTGTTCGCCAAGAAGCGCCGGTTGATCTGCCCGAAACGTTCAACTATCTGATCGGCCTGCACGGCGAAGTGTGGCGACGAATCGACGGCGTGCTTGCCATTATCGGCACGGACGCTGAGGGCAGGCGTACCCTGATTCTGTGGCGCAATCTGGATGAGATGGACAATACTGCACTGGAAGCGTGGTTTCTTCGCCATCGTCCTAAGTTCGGAACGCTCGACCTCATCTACGTCAACGGCGACCACACCTTGAACGCGCTGAAACAGTCAGATGAAGCACGGACCGCTAAGACCATTGAGCCGGTTTTCCGGGAGTTGATGTTTGAGGAAGCTGACCGGAAGGAGGAGATATGAGCCCGGAAATTATTGCCGTCGCGGCCGTAGGGGTGGCCCCTGGCAGGCTTAATCCTGACTGGCCAACGGGCCATCCGCGCCGAGTTGGCGGCCCAGCGCCAGGACCTCGCCGCTTTGCGCGAGCGGATGGCCTAGATCTCCTGACGCCCTGCCCCTGTCGGATTATGCTACGCTAATCCGACCTACGGGAATTGAATGAGATGGACGAGGAATAATGACACACGGCAACGACAATGATATCGACAAGTTGGCCTTTTCATAGCGATACGGCAAAGCTCCACTGCCCGAGCCTATGCAATTGGAGTCTATCCCACAGAGATTCCGGCAAGAGATATGGGTCCGTATAGATGGGGAAATTATCGATTCGAGTAATTGGAGTGATTTTGTTGATGGATATCCTTTTTGCGTACAATTTTTTACGGAAGATAATTTAGGTCGTATCATGTATCTATATAAATTCCTCATCCTTGAGCAATTTCATGACGAAATCGGGTCAGATGGGCCGGCAGCGTGCAGGAATTTTTTTAAGGAATTTAATGGTGAGCTCGGGGAATTATCATCAGGTTCTAACACTCATTGAATTCGTCCTGCGGAATGAATACTGTTCGGAAGACCTGCGCAAGCGCCTGGTTGGCGCCTTTGACGAGGCTCCAATTGCGTATTGTGTTGAAGAGATCGACGGACTTCCCACTATTATACCGCGGGCGAGCCATGAAGCCGGCGAAGCAACGCAACGAGCTATCCAAACGATTCAGGACAGCAGCATGGAAGGTGCGGCCACGCACCTGCGCCAGGCAGCGGAACACCTAAACGCGCAGAGATACGCGGATTCGATCAGAGAAAGCATCGGTGCCGTAGAGTCTGTCGCTCGACGTATTGCCCCCAATGAAAATACGCTCGGGGGGCCTTAAAATCTTTGGAAAAGAAGGGCCTTCTCAAAAACAATCAACTCAAAAAAGGCTTTGAACAAATATATGCCTATACCAACAGCGAAGAAGGTGTTCGTCATTCGTTGGTATTTAAGGATTCGGCTGATGTCGGGCTAGACGAGGCCACGTTCATGTTCGGGGCTTGTGCGTCCTTTGCCGCCTATCTCGTCAGCAAACACCGTCAAATGGAACAAGGCGACGCCTCAATGACCCCTCTCCAAAACCGTCTCGCCCTGCACCGTTTCGTCTGCCAAGAGTTCGGCTACGAGGACATGCGTGCCATGCTGGACCGGCTGCGCGACGTGCCGGCCCGTCTTGATGCAAGCGGCGAGAGCGAATATGCCCGCGCCTTGTATCTGAATCCGGCCCGGGCGAACATCACCCCCGACCAGCTTTCCACGTACGACGCCAACCTCGTGGCGCATAGCCGCCGGCTACGCATGACCGGCGAAGACGGGCGAGAATGGAAGCCTTATCAATATCTCGCCCTACTGTTTACCGAACACTATCTGAACCGCTATTTCACTGACCCCGAAGCGCTGTGCGCCGACCTGAACGCGGCCAAGGCCGGGGACCGGCTGATCTCGACCATGCCGGATTATGAGCCGGACGATCTGCGCACTCTTGCCTTTCAGAGTGCGACCGGCTCCGGCAAGACGCTCCTCATGCACGCCCACGTCCTGCAATTTCGACACTACCTGGACCGGTCCGGCGGGCGGCTGAACAACATCGTCCTGCTGACGCCGAACGAGCAGATGTCGGCGCAGCACGAGCGCGAGTTGCAGGCGAGCGGCCTGCGGGCGCGGCTGTTTTCAGCCGAGGCCGGGGCCGATTTGTTTTCGCCCATCGAGATCATCGACCTGAACAAACTGGCCGAGAAGAAAGGCGTCAAGCGCGTGGCCGTGTCGGACTTCGGCAATAACAATCTGGCGCTGGTTGATGAAGGACACCTGGGCGCGTCCGGCAAGGTATGGCGCGAACGCCGCAAGGAACTGTCCCGCGGCGGCTTCACGTTTGAGTATTCGGCCACCTTCAACCAGGTGGTTGGCAAGGATACGGAGTTGCTGGACGCCTATAGCAAATGCCTGTTGTTCGACTACGCCTACCGGCAGTTTCATGCGGACGGCTACGGCAAGGACTACGCCATCTCAAACCTGCCGAGCGGGATAGAAGACGCGAACAGCAACATGTACCTGCTCGGCTGCCTGCTGACCTTCTACCAGCAGTGCCGAATCTGGTTGGACAAGGGCGCGCAATGGGCGGCCTTCAACGTCACCAAGCCACTGTGGGTGTTTCTGGGCAAAACCGTGACCGGCTCCAGTCAGGCGGACATGGAAACGAGGTCCGATGTCGTCCTCATTCTGGACTTCCTGGGCTGGGTGCTGGCGAACGGCAACACCGTGCGGCCCATGATCGACCGCCTGCTTGCCGGTCAATCGGGCCTGCCCGACGAGACGGGCAGAGACTACTTCGCCGGCCGGTTCGACTATCTCAAGCGACACTCAAGAGACGACCTGTACGCCGATATGTGTAACGCCCTGTTCCACGGACAGGGGAAGCTCCACGTCGTTTATCTGACCGCGGGAGAAGGCGAGTTGCACCTGCGCAGCGCGGACAATTCCGTGTTCGGCGTGGTCAACATCGGCGACTCGACAGCTCTTCATAAACTGTTGGTGGAAAAAGCCAACCCCGGCATCTCCATTGACCGGGAAGCCGGGTTCGCGGAGCGGCTGTTCGCCGATGTGGACAGACCGGACTCACCGGTGAACATCGTAATCGGTGCGCGCCGTTTCATTGCCGGTTGGAATTCCTGGCGGGTGAGCACAATGGGGCTGATGCACGTCGGCGTCGGCGAAGGACCGGAAATCATCCAGATGTTCGGGCGCGGCGTGCGCCTCAAAGGCTGGAACACGAGCCTAAAACGCCACCGCGAAAGTGGGGCAGAACCGCCGAAAGATGGTGCCGACCTCGCAGAACTGGAAACACTGTATATCTTCGGGCTGCGCGCCAAGTACATGCAGACTTTCCGGGATCTGCTGGCGAAGGAAGGAATGCGCGTCGAGCAGGAAACGATTGAATTGCCCGTCACCTGGAACTTCGGCAGGGCAATGGACCTTAAAATCATCCGTATCAGGGACGACCGGAAGTTTGCCTTCTCAGACCAGCGTCCAATACTACCGAACCCTGACCAGACGGGTCGTCCCGCCGTGACGCTCGACTTATACTCACAGTTGCAATCTGTGGTATCCGGCGAAGTATCTTCCGCTTCCTCCCCGCATAAAGCCTTAGTCAAACTTGAGCCGCGCCATACCGCCTTTTTCAACCGAACCCGTATGTACGACAAGCTGCTGAGGCGGAAACACAAGAATGGCTGGCACAATCTGGTCATCAGACCGGAAACGGTCGAACATCTCCTGGGGAATGAGGACTGGTATAATCTCTATATGCCACCGGAACAACTGCCCACCACCGGCTTTCGGAGCGTGAAAGATTTGGAAGATATCGCTGTCGATCTCATCACCGCATACGCCGATCAGTTCTGGCGCAGGCAGCGCCGACGCTGGGAGAGCGACAATATCGAGGTGGTGACACTGGACGAGGACGACCCTAACAACGTGGAGACTTACGAGTTATCAACGGACGCGACGCAGGGCCGGTTGATCAACGATCTTCACGAATTAGCGGCGAATGTCCGAGAAGGGTATTTCGATAACTTGAAGCTCGGCGTCCTTATGGCCGTCGCTCATGCCTACCAGCCTCTTTTATATGCCGGGGCGGATTGCCAAGTCACGGTCCGGCCAGTCGCCCTGGACGAGAATGAAAAGAGGCTGGTCGAGAAACTGGTTGCTCTGGCCGAAAGCAGTGACTCCTGTTTACGGGGCAAGGATCTCTACCTGATCCGCAACCTCACGCGCGGTCGGGGCGTGTCGTTTTTCAACGATTTCGGCTATTACCCCGACTTCATCGTCTGGCTGAAAAGCGTTGACTGCCAGCACGTCATTTTCCTTGATCCCAAAGGGTTAGGCAGATACGGGGCAAAGGAACGCGAGAAGATTCGGCTGCACCGTGCAATTAAGGACATTGAGGAACGGATTCGGAGAACTGACCCGAACCTCCGCTTGCACGCCTATGTCCTGTCCGTCACACCGCCCGAAAAGATTGACTATGGTAGCCGTTCTTCGAGCGATTGGCGGGCTGACGGCGTTTATTTCCTGAATGAACCTGATTGCCTAAAGCAGATTATTGGACATGCATTAGAACAAGTGTGAAACGCTTGAGCCGTCCTAAGGACGGAAAATGCAAATACAAAGCGCTCTAGAGGGGTTCAAGTTTGCTAAGAAGCGTAACCAGCGTTTCGGAAATAATTGGCGTATTCTTGGGATGTGAATGCATCAAGGCATCGTGCGATGACGCGCCAGAGATCGTCAACGGTGCGTGCTGCTGCTTGACGCAAGAGAGCGTTGAGTTTTGCGAAGACCTGCTCAATCAGGGGGCAAAGCCCTTTTGGGCTTTACGATCGTTGCTCCTCCTGACCATACTTCTGTCTCATGCGTTCCCACAACGCCAGCCGGCTCCAGTCCGGGTCTTTCTGAATTTTCATATCGTTGCTCAGATAGGGGTTAGGAAAAAAGAGCGTGATCATCTGCTCACCTAGGCCGTTCCACAACCGCAGGCCCCAACTGCCCCGCACATGGCCCTGCTCCCGGCTGTCATGGAAGAACGCTGCACGCGCTGCCTGCCGCTGTTGTGCGAGCTCCGGTGTGGGCGCGTCCTTGTGTTCGTCGATACAGAGATGAAAATGCCAGGGACCCGTGTCCACAGTCAGGTAGCCGTCGAGCATGGTGAGTTTCTTTGGTGGTTCGATAAGACAGATCTCAAATACCGCCCCCTGGATGCAAGGACCGAAGATAATCTCGCGCCAGTGCCCCTCGAACAGCTCGCGCAAGAGTTGCTCTAGCCGACCTGCCACCAACTCGATGTCTGTATACTCGCTTATGCTACCGTCAAGGTTCTGGACAGTCGCTATGCGTTCCATTGTTGCCCTCCTGAATGTATGGATCTGGACAGGAACGCTGCTCAGTCCCTCAAGGTCCAACCAGCTGCGAACCACTCTTTCTTACCTTACCAGAACAGCAAAGTAACAGAGTAGTACCATTATAAAGAGAACAAAATAGGCACGAAATAGGATCCAGAGAGACCTACAGCGCTTAGCTAATGTTAAGTCCTTCAATACCTGGAACTCTCCCCGCCTTAGAAAAGATAGCATCATAATAAAATTCTTAACCGAATTGTTTGTAAACAATGATGGTTGCCCAAGTTCGTGCCATTTTCTCTTATGCTTTTTTTTCAACCATGATAATGTCCTATGGTAGGAGACAAGAGTCACAACAAATATGACCCCTAATAGTGACGAAGTTGCCATTAGCAAATAATCCAATATAATCATATTTTTCTATGGGTATTGACCTGGGTTGGTTGAATCAAATGGCTTACAGCTCCATTCCCCTCTTTCTCTATCCTCCTTCCTAACTCATCCTACTGGTAATTCACAATGCTGTTGTCTTCAAGGACCACGCAAATCAGCTTATTCTCAACATTATCCATACTCCAATCCATACTCCAAATACTCAAACAGGATCGGAGCGGCAGAGGCTCGGCACTGAGGTCCACTTTGAAAGAGGCACGGGTGGTGGTTAAGGGGAGTCGGTAGTGGTGAATATATGTCCCCGAGCGTGAGGTGGTCTGGGAGTAAGTACTTACCAAAGCAGGATAAATAGTCTATTTTCTATTTAATTTAAACAAATAAGGAGAGAGTTATGCCATGCTTGCGACTCGCTGCCTTGTTACTCATGCTGCTGATCTTACCCGTAGGGTGTGAGGAAAGCTCCGAGGATACTCACCCAGAACCAGCGCAAAGGGGAACCCAACCAAAGCAGAGGGAAGCCCAAGTAGAGCAAGGGGGGACCCAGAGGACTAAGAGAAATTTTCTAGAGAGCGCGATGAACGGTGACGCTGTTAGGGTTAAGTCGCTCCTAGCCGAAGGAATGGACCCTAATACGAAGGATGAGCGTAGAGGAACGGTCTTGATGCTTGCGGCTGTCAGAGGTCATGTCAGCGTGGTACAAGCCTTGTTGGACAAAGGCGCCGATGTCAATATACACGAGGACGAAGGAGGGGGGACGGCTCTAATGTTTGCGGCAGGAGCGGGTCACCTCGCTGTGGTGCAAACCTTGCTGGACCATGGGGCCGATGTCAATGTGCAAGGCCAGGGAGGGGGAACGGCTCTAATGTTTGCGGCAAGAGGAGGGCATGCCGCTGTGATGCAAGCCTTGTTGGCCAAGGACGCCGATGTCAGTACGAAAAGTGAAAGTGGTATGACGGCTTTACTGATTTCGGCAGGGTCCGGTCACCTTGCTATGGTACAAGCCTTGTTGGACAAAGGCGCCGATGTCAATGCGAAAAGCGAAAGTGGTATGACGGCTTTACTGATTTCGGCAGGGTCCGGTCACCTTGCTGTGGTACAAGCCTTGTTGGGCCAAGGCGCCGATGTCAATGCCAAGGAAGATCAATATGGAGGAACGGCTTTACTGATTTCGGCAGGGTCAGGTCACCTTGCTGTGGTGCAAACCCTGCTGAACCATGGCGCCGATATCAATGCGGAAAGCAAGGATAGGATGACCGCTTTGGCGCTTTCGAAACGGGGGGACCATAACGAAATTGTTAAATTACTCAAACAGGCTGGCGCTAAGAAATAAATAACAGTTTCTGCATCCTTAAATTATCCTTAAAACTGCTTATAGGTGGTCGATTGGCTGGCTGCAGCTCTCCTGATAGGCCTTCTTTGTCAATATGATTTTATTCAAATCATGGGGTTATGACGGCTAGTCATCCTTTGCCTTTACTGTGCCAAAGCCCCACCATCTACCGACATGGCGTGCCCGGTAACAAACGAGGCTGCATCCGAACTCAGCCATACTACAGCTTCAGCAATCTCTTCGGGTTCCCCAAACCGCCCGACCGGCTCCACTGCCAGCATCTGCGACTCAAACTCTGGCCTCAGTGCAATGCCTCTGGCCACCATAGGCGTGCGGATAACACCCGGACACACAGCATTGACCCGAATCCCTGACTTGGCATATTCCAAGGCTGCCGTCTTGGTTAGCCCCACCACCCCATGCTTGCTAGCCACATAGGCCGAAAGCAGTTGAGCCCCGGCCAGGCCAGCTCCAGAGGCGGTGTTCACAATAGAACCTCCACCTTGCTTGAGCATCTGAGGAATTTCATACTTCATGCATAACCACACCCCCTTAAGGTTGATGGCCATAACCCGATCCCAGCTTTCCTCCGTATACTCGGTCGTAGTGACTAAGCTACCCTCAATCCCGGCATTATTGTGTGTGCAGTCTAGCCGACCGTAGGCTTCCACTGTCTTGTTGACCAGTGCTTCTACCTCGGCTGCTTTCGATACATCGGCTTTAACAAAAATGGCCTCACCCCCAGCTTTCTTGATTAGACCCAGGGTTTCTTCGCCACCGTCGACAACCACATCAGCAACCACCACCTTGGCTCCTTCCCGAGCAAAGGCCAGAGCAGAAGCTTTACCAATCCCCGAGCCTCCGCCAGTTACCAAGGCAATTTTGCCTTCTAAATGTCTTGCCATTGTGATTTCTCCTTTCCCTAACAAGTTCTTCAACCAAGACCAGTTACCCTGTTAATTAGTTACTAGCCTCCCAATCGAGCCCTTACCTTTACTGGGCGGTGATACCACCATCTACCGCCATCGCATGCCCTGTCACAAAGGAGGCCGCATCCGAGCATAGCCACACCACGGCCTCTGCGATCTCCTCAGGCCTTCCCATCCGTCCCACCGGTTCTCCGGCTGCCATCCTTTCTGCCCTTTGGGGGCGGTGGTCTGTGATTCTTGCCATCATCGGTGTATCAATGGCTCCCGGACATATGGCATTCACCCGCACCCCTGACTTGGCATATTCCAGGGCGGCTGTTTTCGTTAGCCCCACAACCCCGTGTTTACTTGCTACATAAGCCGAACCACGCCGGAATCCGACTAGACCGGCTGCTGAGGCGGTGTTCACAATTGCCCCACTCCCTTGCTTGAGCATCTGGGGAATTTCGTGCTTCATACACAACCACACCCCTTTGAGGTTGATGGTAATAACACGGTCCCAGCTCTCTTCGGCGTAATCGGGAGTAGTAGCCGCACTCCCTTCGATCCCGGCGTTATTATACGCGCAATCCAGACGTCCGTAAGTTTCGACAGCCTTGTTGATCAGCGCCTCTACCTCGGCTGTCTTGGACACATCCGCTTTGACAAAAATAGCCTCACCTCCAGCTTTTTTGATCAGGCCTATGGTCTCTTCCCCACCCTCAACAACCATATCAGCCACAATAACTTTTGCGCCTTCTCTAGCAAACGCCAGGGCAGAAGCTCTACCAATTCCCGAGCCGCCACCCGTTACCAGAGCAACTTTACCTTCTAATTGTCCTGCCATTGGATCCTCCTTCTTGGGTTTGTTTCTTACCTTGTCGAACAGTGCCTTTGTCTCTGGCAAAGCCTTGTCTCTGGCAAAGCCTTGTCTCTGGCAAAGCCTTGTCTCTGGCAAAGCCTTGTCTCTGGCAAAGCCCGCTTACAGCGTATTATGACCGCTCTTTACTCCTTCTTGCTCCCTGTAGCAAGCAAAATGCCCGATCTGTAGTGGTCAAACGGCTTTGCTGTTGAACGCTGGTTGTCCGCTTCACTTCCTCTACATACTTGCCAATAATTCTGGTTTAGTATGCCAGCCTTTTGAGCTTGACTTAAGGTATACGATGCTGGATAGTTCTAGAGTCGAAAATTTTTCTTCAGGAGGATTTGCATATGAAACTCTACAGCCTAGCGCTGAGTAACTTTGCTTCGAAGAGCCGCATTGCTATCTACGAGAAGGGGCTCAACATCGAGATAGCCGATCCCCCGGGCGGGTTCGGTTCTGACGAGTACAAGAAGATCAATCCTCTAGGCAAAATTCCCACTCTTGATGCCGATGGACAGATTATTGCCGAGTCCGAAGTAATCAACGAATACCTGGAAGACAAATTCCCGGAAAAACCTCTTCTGCCCAAAGACCCTGAGGGTCGGGCTCGCGTGCGTTCCTTCACTCGCCTTCACGATCTCTATATAGATCCGCCGATTCGGACACTCTTTGGTCATATGGACCCTAAGAACCGGGATGCCAAAGTGGTAGAGGAAAAGTTGTCCGAGGTATCAAGCCGCCTCGATCAGCTTGAGGGCATGCTGTCAGATGGCCCGTGGGCGAGTGGGGACATGTTTACCTTCGCCGACGCTACCCTAACACCAACAATATTCTTTGCCGTGAACCTGCTCCCCGCAGCCTTTGGTGCTAAATCTCCCCTTGAAGGACGGTCCAAGCTTGCCGCTTGGTGGGGGCGGGTACAGGAACACCCCTCGACCAAGAAGGCACTCGGTGAGCAGGGCGCAGCCCTGGCCGCAATGCAGGGACGTAGTTAGAGAGAGTGCTAAAAGCTAGTCACTGTCACGAAATACCTGCAAGACCTGTATCGATCACCCCCACCCTGACCCTCCCCCGTCGAGGGGAGGGAAGCTTTTATATGTGGCCAGATGGGAATAGTGTTATGCCCGTTTTTATAAAGGAGGAGGAACTCCCATGAGCGAGTTGCAGCCGCACGTTGCGCATGTGGTTTGCCCGCATGACTGCCCGGATTCATGTCTTATGGATGTAACCATCGAGGACGGGCGGGCAATCAAGATCACCGCCAACAAAGAGCATCCCTACACTCGGGGTGCCCTCTGCGCCAAGGTGAATAAGTTCCTTGACCGGGTGTATGCGCCTGACCGGCTTCTCTACCCAGTCAGGCGGGTGGGACCTAAAGGGCCAGGAGGGTCGTTCGAGCAGATCTCCTGGGAAGAAGCCATCAAAACTGTGGCGCAAAAGATGCGTGAGGCAATCGCTCTGCATGGACCGCAGTCGATCCTGCCTTACTCCTATCGCGGTAACAACGGTGTCTACCAGAGTAACGGTATGGACCGCCGCTTCTTTCACGCGCTCGGTGCTTCAACCCTCGCCCGCACTATCTGCGCCGGTGGTCTGTACGGTGCTCTGGCCTATTCCGATGTTTTCTTTGGCTATGCGCCCGAGGGGCTGGTGGAAAGCCGTCTGATCCTATTCTGGGCGTCAAACCCACTCAACACTGGTCTACACGTCTGGCCGCTGGTGCTGGAGGCTAAACGTCGCGGCGCCAAGCTTATTGCCATCGACCCTTATCGCTCGCGGACTGCCCATGCATGTGATGAGCACGTGTTCTTGCGACCGGGTACCGATGCGGCCCTGGCCCTGGGAATGATGAAGGTGATCGAAGAAGAGGGATTGGTTGATCATGAGTATGTGCAGAACTACACCGTTGGGTATGAGCTACTTGCTGAGCGGATCCGTTCTCTGTCTCTGGCTGATCTCTCCCAGGCTTGCGATGTTCCGATAACCAAGATCCAGGATCTTGCCCGGACATTTGCCACTACCCGGCCGGCAACAATCCGCATGGGCATCGGCATCCAGCGCTCTGGCGGTGCTGCTGCGGCCATACGGGCGGTGGCTTGCCTGCCGGCTTTAACCGGAGCCTGGCGCCAGGTCGGCGGTGGATTATGTACCGTTGGCGGGGCCATGTTCACAGCCCAGAACATGAACGCAGCCATGCGGCCTGATCTGTCTCCACCAGGCACCCGCGAGGTCAACATGGTGCGCTTGGCCGAGCACCTCCTTGACCCCAATTACACCCCCCCAATCAAGGTCCTCTATGTTTACAACTGTAACCTCGCTGCTTCCCTGCCTGACCAATACGCCGTACGCCAGGCACTGCAGCGGCCGGACCTTTTTACCGTGGTGCATGATATGTTCCTCACGGATAGCGCAGACTATGCCGACATGGTGATTCCAGCAACCTCTCCGCTAGAACATGACGACCTGGTGCTGGCTTATGGCGGGGATTTTGGCAGCTTTAGCCGCCAGGCGGTGGAGCCCATGGGCAAAGCGAAATCCAACGTTGAGGTTTTCCAACTGCTGGGGCAGGCACTGGGCGTTACTGAGCCGTCTGTGTATGTTTCCGCTCAGGAGTTCACGGCGGAAGTGCTGAAAAAAGGACTGTCAGCCAACCAGTTTGTCTCGCAGCCCTTTATGCAGACTCGGGAAAGACCGGACTTGCTGCCCCGGGCTAAGGGCGGATTCCACACGCCGTCGGGTAAGTTTGAATTCTACTGCGAGAAGATGGCCCAGGACGACCTTGATCCCCTGCCGGCTTTTGTACTGCCGCACGAAACCTTGGGTAACAGTCACTATCCCCTAAATTTCCTCCCTCGCAAGCACAAGGACTCGCTTAATTCTTCGTACGGTCACCTGCCGATTATGCGCCGCCAGGAAAAACAGGCCCATACGCTGGAGATGCATCCCCAGGATGCCCAAAACCGAGGACTGTATGACGGGAAAGAGGTGCGGGTATTCAATGATCGGGGGCAATTTATTATCCCGCTGAAGATTTCAGCCAACGTGCCGCTGGGTACCGTGGCCACCTTCTGGGGCTGGTGGGATAAGCTTTCGGGTGGCAAGGGAAATGTAAACAATGTGACCTCCTCAGCCCTTACCGATCTTGGTGGTGGGGCTACGTTCTATGACTGCCGCGTAGAAGTAGAGGGTTGGACGGGATGACTAACCTACAAGTAGTGCCATACGGATCTTGGAAATCACCGATTACCTCAGATCTGATTGTTTCTGCCACCATTGGGTTTGGGCAGATTGCGCTCGATGGTGGAGATATTTACTGGACCGAGATGCGCCCAACCGAAGGCGGGCGCAATGTTATTGTGCGGCGAAAGCCAGATGGGCAAATCACTGAGGTAACTCCCTTTCCGTTCAGCGCTCGTACGCGTGTCCATGAGTATGGTGGTAGCTCTTTTGTTGTCAGGCAGGGCATAGTCTACTTTACTAACTTTGCCGACCAGCGTATCTATTATCAAGCTCCGGATTCGGCTCCAAAGCCGCTCACGCCTGCTACCGACCTGCGCTATGCGGATGGTGTGATTGATCGCCGCCGGGATCGTCTGATCTGCGTGCGCGAAGATCACACTAGTGCCGGGCGCGAGGCGATCAACACTTTAGTAAGTCTTGATCTTAAAAGTGGGGATGCCCAAGTGCTTGTCTCGGGGAATGATTTTTACTCCTCACCACGCCCTAGCCCTGATAGCTCTTGCTTAGCCTGGCTTACCTGGAACCATCCCAATATGCCCTGGGATGGAACCGAGCTGTGGATTGGCGAGTTAACGACCGATGGCTCTCTGAGCCGAACTGAGCGGGTTGCGGGTGGTGTTGATGAATCCATCTTCCAGCCGGAGTGGTCGCCGGATGGTGTGCTCTGCTTTGTTTCTGATCGAACGGGCTGGTGGAATCTCTACCGCTGGCGGGATCGACACACTGAACCGTTGTGTGAGATGGAGGCCGAGTTCGGCCGGCCGCAGTGGGTTTTTGGCCTGTCTACCTATGCATTCGAGTCAGCCAAGCGTATTATTTGTACTTACGGTAAGCAAGGAACCCGGCACTTGGCCAGCCTGGATATAACAGCACGCAAACTTGAAACAATTGCAACTCCTTACACTGAGATATGGGATCTACAGACAGCTCCAGGGCGGGTTGTACTTGGCGTAGGCTCACCAACAGAGCCTGCGTCCATTGTTCAGCTTGATCTAGCCACCCGCCAGCTTGAGGTACTGCGTCGCTCCAGCAATATAGCGATTGATTCTGGCTATCTGTCAACTCCGCAAGCCGTTGAGTTCCCGACAGAACAGGGGCTGACAGCGCATGCCTTCTTCTATGCGCCACAAAACCGCGATTATATAGCCCCGTCTGATGAGCGTTCGCCACTGGTTGTGAAAAGCCATGGCGGGCCGACCGCTGCCACTTCGACTACGTTCAATTTGGGGATTCAGTACTGGACCAGCCGCGGTATTGCCGTGCTTGATGTGAACTATGGCGGCAGCACTGGCTATGGCCGCGCCTATCGACAACGGCTTAACGGCCAGTGGGGTGTGGTTGACATTGACGACTGCGTAAACGCTGTGCGCTACCTGATCGAGCGCGGCGAAGTTGACGACAACCGGCTTACTATCACCGGAGGCAGCGCGGGTGGCTATACAACCCTCTGCGCGCTTACCTTCCGCAATATTTTTAAAGCTGGGGCCAGCTACTATGGTATTAGCGATTTGGAAGCTTTGGCCAGGGATACGCACAAGTTTGAGTCGCGTTACCTGGATCGGTTAATTGGTCCTTATCCACAGCGGCGAGACCTCTACCAGCAGCGCTCGCCCATTCACTTTAGTGATCGTCTCTCCTGCCCGTTAATCCTCTTTCAGGGACTTGAGGATAAAATTGTTCCCCCCAATCAGGCTGAGTTAATGGTTGAAGTGCTGCGAGCTAAGGGGTTGCCGGTTGCCTATGTTCCGTTTGAGGGTGAGCAGCATGGTTTCCGCCGCGCCGAGAACATCAAGCGCGCGTTAGATGGCGAGCTCTACTTTTATTCACGAATCTTTGGCTTTGAACTCGCCGATCTCGTAGAGCCAGTGCCCATCGAGAACCTTTGAGGCGCTCTGAGCTGGTTTTTCCCTGTCTGGGTATTTATGAGATTGAATCTGTCACCTCAGCATGGATGCGCAGCAGGTCGGGAATGGTTTCCGGCGGTCGGCGGCCAAGCCCGCACTCGGTAGCAATGCCGAAGTCCGAGCCAACCCGCTGCGCGGCCTCAATCCGTTGCCGTGCCCCTTCAACACCATCGGTAAAATGCACCAGCCCCAGGTAAAGTTCCGTCTCGGGGCGACGCTTGAGGTTCTGCAGCAGGGCAAAATAGGCATCGTCAGTCCGGCCGCGAGGCACCGGCATATGGACCCAGTGGATGGGTCGTTTGACAGCGGCCGTCGACACGGCGGCTGTCGATACAGCATTGGCAACCTCAACCAGGTTAGCTGCATCCTCTGGCTGTTTGAAGTGGCTGTGCTCATAGTCGCCGTAGCAAAGATGATAGCCCAGCCTCAACGTCGGCCGGAGCCCGACATACTGTCGGTCTTCTGGCACAGCAAGGCACAACCAAAGAAAAGTTGACACAAACCGCCGCCAGAAGTAGCATTCTGTTTATCTTAATTGAGGGAGGTGGGTAATGCAGACTCACAAAGTAACCGGAGGCGGTGGTATTGAGTTGCATGTTGAAGAGACAGGGAACACCAATGGACAGCCTATTCTCTTTATCCATGGCTTCTCGCAGTGTCGACTGGCCTGGAACAAGCAAATGGACTCAGACCTGGCCAGAGATTTCCGGCCGGTTGCCATGGATGTCCGTGGCCACGGATTATCGGAAAAGCCCCGCGATGCCTACGGCGACTCGAAACTCTGGGCCGACGACGTTAATGCGGTCATTCAGACGCTCGGCCTGGACCATCCCATCCTTAGCGGCTGGTCTTATGGTGGCTTAATCATCTGTGACTATGTTCGCTTTTATGGCGAGGATCATATTGCGGGTATCAACCTGGTAGGAGCGATCTCGAAACTCGGAACTGATGCGGCCTCGGCAGTAATAAATCCCGAGCTTCGTACTCTTGCGCCGAGTCTCTTCTCTAACGATACCGAGGAGACTACTCGCGCTCTCCAGACTTTTCTGCGCCTGTGTGTATACGAGGAGCCCTCGCCCGCCGACTTTTATTTCTTCCTGGGCTATAACCTTATTGTACCCCCCTATGTGCGCCAGGGTCTTTTCTCTCGCTCTCTGGAGAATGACGATTTGCTGCCGCAGATTCGCAAGCCTGTGCTGATTACCCATGGCCAGAAAGACGCCATTGTGCTGCTAGCAGCCGCCGAGCAGAATGCGGCGGCCATTCCTCATGCGCAGACATCCTTCTATCCCAATGTTGGCCATGCTCCGTTCTGGGAAGATGCCCCACGGTTTAACCGTGAGCTGCGAGCATTTGCCCAGGCTCTGTAAAAGGGAGCAATCAAGTATCTGATTTTCGGGATAGATTATGGAAAATCCGAATTTAGCGCTGGAACTTTCATCAGAGGAAATGCGACGCTTGGTTGCCCAGGCTGTGGACCACATTGTGACCCACATTGAGTCCTTGCCGGATCAACCTTCTGCCGATATTGAAGGAGGCCCGGAACTGGCCCGCAGTCTTATAGAACCTCTTCCACAAAAAGGCCAGCCTTATGAAGAGTTGCTTGAGTTACTGTTTCAAAAACTCATTCCCAAAACCTTCAATACCGCCGGGCCTGGCTATCTGGCTTATATTCCCGGTGGCGGTATTTTCCATTCCGCTGTGGCCGACCTGATTTCCAATGCGGTGAATCGTTATGTAGGGGTATGGCTGGCGTCTCCCGGACTGGCACGCTTGGAAGCCAATGTGGTGCGCTGGTTTAACGATATTATGGATTATCCTCCCCAAGCCCAGGGATTTCTTACCAGTGGGGGGTCCCTGGCTAACTTCTCCGCCCTGGTCACGGCTCGCAGGCAACGCCTTCCCGAAAACTTCTTCTTGGGCACCCTTTATACCTCGGATCAAACCCATCACTCGGTACAAAAGGCGGCTATTCTTGCTGGATTTCCTCTGCAAAATGTGCGTGAGATTCCCTCAGATGCGCAATTCCGTGTCCGGGTTGATCTTCTAGCCGAGAAGATTGCCGAGGATAGGCAGGCGGGATTCGCCCCTTTTATGATTGCCGGCAATGCCGGGACAACCAACACCGGAGCTGTGGATGATCTGCAAGCTCTGGCAGATCTAGCCCAGAAGGAAAATTTGTGGCTGCATGTGGATGCCGCTTATGGCGGCTTCTTTATGCTCACCGAACGTGGACGAAAAGCCATGCAGGGCATCCACCGAGCTGATTCTATTATTCTGGATCCCCACAAAGGGTTGTTTCTCCCTTATGGGACTGGATCACTTCTGGTGCGAGATGGCGAGGCGCTAAAGCAGGCCCATAGCGTTCATGCCCACTATCTTCCGGTTATGCAGGAAGACCCGGATTTGGTGGACTTCTGCGAGCTTTCTCCTGAACTCTCACGTGATTTTCGGGGACTGCGGGTTTGGTTGCCTCTGAAGATGCATGGGATTGAACCGTTCCGCCACAATTTAGACGAAAAACTGGATCTGGCCCTCTGGGCCACGGAAGAGTTGCGAAAAATCGAGGGCATGGAAATTGTTGCTGAGCCCCAGCTTTCCATTGTGGCTTTTCGTCTGACCAAGCCGGGGCTCGATGAGGCGACTCTGACCCAGCTTAACCAGGAGTTGCTTAACCGCATCAATATGCGCAAGCATACCTATCTTACAGGAACCATGCTCGGCGATTGCTTTGCTATTCGTATATGTGTCCTCTCCTTCCGCACCCACTTTGACCGCATGCAAGACTGCCTCGAAGACATACGCGCCGCCATTAAGGAGACTGTTAGAAGAAGGTAGAGAGATAATCAATAGGCAATGTCTGAGCTGCGGATACGAAATCTGTACTCCTTATCAAAGAACTACGGCCCGGAACGGTCATCAAAGATGAGTTAGCGGAGGACATGTGAAATTCTACAAGGTAGTCGACCAAGCGATTGAACTGCTCCGCAGTCGAGGCCGCGCTACATACCGTGCCTTGAAGCGGGAGTTTGCTTTAGACGACGATTTTCTCGAAGACCTCAAAGAAGAACTTATCGAGGGCCAACAGGTGGCAGTCGATGAGGTCGTCGTCCGCTCTATTCATAAAGACGATTTACACACCGATTACATTCCCGTGGGGCATTCCACCAATATCGCCGCGCGCATGGAGCAGATGGCCACACCGGGCTCTATAGTGGTGACAGAGTATACTCACAATCTGTTATCCGATGTCTACAACTGGTTTACCGAAGGGTTTGACACCAAAGATTTGCAAGAGGCGAAGGCCTTGCTGGAGGAGCTCTTCTGACAGTAGGACGGCGTACGGTTCTAGAGGTATCTCCTTAGTCTTACCTTGGTGCCGGGAGGACCGACACGGGAGATATGGATGAAAGAGATGACGGGACAGAGGCCGCAGGGAAAGAGGAAAAGAAGGTGGAGGTTGAAAAGAGAGTCCGTGAGGATGGTGTCTGATGAAGACTACCCGCTATGTCTACTTGCTGACGTTCAACGACCGGAAGCGTCACGAGCATGTCGTCGAACGTGGGCGGGTGATGAAGTTTATGGTACAGTATGAGACCTTCGTTGGGGGAGCATGGCGTCCTGTTGTCCGCTATGATATGGCCCATGGCTTCCCCCACGTGGACAAGATACACTCTGATGGCACGGTGGAGAAAATTCCCCTCCTCACCAATGATGGGGAGGCGCTGAGTTTTGCCGATCAAGACATCGATGAGAACTGGGAACACTATAAAGAGGCGTATATGAGAGGGGGGCAATAATGACAGAACGAGAGCTTTTCACTAAGAACCTGAAGCTTTCCAAGGAGTTCGACCTCTACTTGCTAGAGCACCCCAAGGTGGCGGAGCAGATCCCGGAGAATGCCTTGATTGTTCTCCTCTCGGAGGAAGATCCAGAGCTATGCGAGAAGAATATAGAACTAGCCCGGACGCGTCGAGAGCCCGGCCAATCCCTCGTCTATATCCGGGTCGAGAAGGTGTCCCCGCCCCGCTCGTGCTTGGTGAACCCCCGGGTAGAGGTGGTTCCCTGAGAAGACTGAGTGTCTCTCTTTCCAGAAGCTGAGGTTTGAGTTCTATTGGGGATCTCCGCTAGTCCGCAAAGGGTCCTCTATGGGGCCCCGTGGCTGTAAGAGGAAAGTGAGCAGTATGTAGAAAGGCTCGCCGAAAGGCTCGCCGAAAGGCTTGCCGAAAGGCTTAGGCGAGAGCAAGGGTTGAACTTTGGAGGGCTCTAAACCGGGTCCTGGAGGTTGCCGGGTATGCGCTGTCTGAGCTGTGGGTTTGAAAATCCAGAAGGAATGAAATTCTGCGGCGAATGCGCCACCCCGCTCACGGGGCAGTCCGGCGTCTAGAGTCTGGAGTCCAACCTGTCCAGTCCCTCCTCAGCTACACGCCGCCCCACCTGGCCGAACGCATCCTGGCTGAACAAGCGGCGATGGAATCGCACGGGACAACCGACGGCGAGAGAAAAACCATCACGGCTCTCTTTTCGGACCTCAAAGGCTCGACGGCCCTCATTGAAGGACTCGACCCTATCTCATAGGGGGGCGGATAGGCAATAGTTACCGCCTTTGCCTTGAGCTAGTCCTCTCTCCTTTTCTTCTCTATAATCCTGAGCAGGAGGCACGTGAGAAGTTGTTGCTGCTGCATGTGGCAACCAATGTGAATGATTTACGTGTTCCGCCTAGCAATCGGCTAGAAAAGCTCAAAGGCGACCGGGCGGGTCAGTGGAGTATTCGCATCAACCCAGCAATGGCGGATCTGTTTTATCTGGAATGACGGAGACGCCTATGCGGTAGAAATTGGTGATTCTCCTTTGGTTCACCGAAGGCTTTGACACGGCGGACCTCAAAGAGGCCAAAGCCCTGCTCGATGACCTATCGGAGGCTAAATGAAATTCTCCGAAATGCAAAACTGTTTTTTCTTTAAGAGGAGGTAACCATAATGAAATTTGGCTTTATGCAAGATTTTCGCAATCCATTGCCATGGCGGCGACCCTATCCGGAGCTATATAAAGCGCTCCTTGATCAGATTGTGCGGGCCGAGGAGCTGGGCTATGATAATGCCTGGCTTACTGAGCATCACTTTACTGAAGATGGGTATAATCCCTCGCTTTTGCCCACTGCTGCGGCCGTTGCTGCTCGCACCAGTCGTATTCGTATTGGTACCTTTGTTTTGCTTCTGCCTTTCCAGCATCCCGTACGGGTGGCAGAGGATGCTACCTGTGTGGATATTTTTTCTAATGGTCGTTTTGACCTTGGAGTAGGGCAGGGGTACTCGTATAAGGAGTTTAATGCCTTGTGCATGCGGCGCGAGGAGCGTTCGGCCCGCTTGGCAGAGGGAGTGGAATTGATCAGCCGATTGTGGACCGAAGAACATGTGACCTTTACCGGCAAGTTCACTCAGGTCAAAGACCTCAGACTTGAACCCCGGCCGGTGCAGCAACCTCATCCTCCTATCTGGATCGGGGCTCGGGCCGAAAAAGCAATCCGTCGTGCCGCCCGCCTTGGACATCCCTTGCTAGCTACCGGCGGACCGGACCCTGCTCCAATTTACGTGCAAACGCTTAAGGAGTGTGGTCGGGAGCCGACAGACTTCTCTATTGGACAGCTGCGCTTTGTTTATGTGGCTGAGACCGAAGATAAGGCCTGGGAGGATACCCAGGATCATATCCAGAGTATGATGCAGTTTTATAGCGAGATCCTGGCAGAAGCTAATGATGCGCCAGGAGATGACCAGCTCTGGCAGTTTGAGCGGCCTCAAGATATCCGTCATTCGGCATTTGCTGAAGGGGCCATGATAGGGACTCCTGACCAGGTAGCCAAGAAGCTGGAACGTTTCTGCCAGGATTTTCTCTGCACCCATTTTATTATGGGTACCCAGTTGCCGGGCCTTGATCCTAAAAAAGGCACACAGTCATTAGAGCTGTTTGCCAAGGAAGTCATGCCAAGCTTTCGCAAAGCTTAAGGAGGGAAAGACCATGCAATTCGACGGTAAATGCGCTTTGGTCACAGGCGGCGGTAGTGGTATTGGCCGGGCGGTATGTCTTGCTCTTGCCCGCGAGGGGGCTGGGGTTGGCATAGCGGATGTAAGTATAGAAGGGGCCGAGGCTACTGCCCAAGAAGCGAACAAAAACAACAGAAAGACTCTTGCTCTTCAGGTTGATGTGACCAATCCGGCTGCGGTAAAGGACATGGTGAGCCGTGCAGTAGCTGAGTTGGGCCACATTGACATTCTGGTCAACAGTGCCGGAGTACGGGAGATTGTGCCCTTCCTGCAGCTGCCTTTTGAGGAGTGGCAGCGGGTCATTGCTACCAACCTTACCGGGACTTTCTTGTGCAGCCAAGCGGTAGCCCAGCATATGGTTGGGCAGGGTAGGAGCGGTAAAATCGTAAACCTGGCTTCTGTTGCTGGTCTTATGGCTGTGCCTAACCGTGCCGCTTATGTTTCCTCCAAGCATGCGGTTGTGGGTCTGACCAAGGAAATGGCTATGGAGCTGGGGGACAAAAATATTCAGGTTAACGCCATTGCTCCCGGGGTAGTGGAGACCGCTATGACCGCATCATACTTTGGCAATACTGAGCTTGTTGCTTCTCTCAAAAAGGTTCATCCCGCAGGTCGCTGGGCTCAGCCAGAAGAGATTGCCGGTCTCATTCTTTTTTTGGCCTCAGACAAGGCTGACTTCATTACTGGGGCAACCTTCCCTATTGACGGAGGGTTTGCAGCCGGCAAGGCATTTTGAAGGGGGGAAATCATGACAGACTCCAAACAGATCCTTGAAGGCATTCGCATCCTTGATTTCACTCAATGGCTAGCCGGACCACAAGCTTCCCGGCTCATGGTTGACCTGGGGGCTGAAGTTATCAAGGTTGAGCTGCCTCCCAAAGGAGAACACAGCCGCAACATTCGTATTGTGCCCAAGGATGGTAAAGATGGCGCTACTCCCAGCTACTTCACCATGCATAATCGGGGAAAAAAAAGCTTATGTGTGGATATCAAGAGACCCGAGGGACAGGCGGTGATCAAAGACCTGATCAAGGTCTCAGATGTGCTGTTTGAGAATTTTACCCCAGGAATTATGTCCCACTATGGCCTGACTTATGACGTAGTTTCACAGGTTAACCCCCGCATCATTATGTGTTCGGTTTCGACCTATGGACAGAGCGGCCCCTATGCCCAGCGTATTGGCAACGACCTTGTAGCCCTGGCTGCCGGCGGGTTAATCCATATGATGGGTGAACCGGACGGCTATCCGTCCTACCCGGCTTCGGCCATTGGCGACCACATGGGCGCGCTCAATGCCTTTGGTACTATTTGTGCCGCCCTGTTTCATCGCGAGCGCACCGGTGAGGGTCAGCATATTGACCTGGCCCTGGTCGATTGCACTTATAACTCGCATGATTGGGCCTTGGCCGCCTATAGCATTACCGACGGTGAGGTGGACCCACAAAGGGGAGGAACCCAGCGCACCGGCGCCTTTCCCTACGGGTCCTTTAAGTCGAAGGACGGCTATATTGCCATTGGCCTGATCACCGAGGCCCATTGGGAGGCCCTGGTAAGAAGAATGGGGCGAGAGGAACTTCTTGTTTCGCCCGAGTTTAAGACCAACCGCTGGCGCATCCAGAACCAGGATGCGCTTAAAGTGATTATTGAGGAGTGGTTACAGTCCCTTCCTAGTGATGAAGAGGCCATTCGTATTATGGCGGACGAACTGCGTTTGCCAGTGGCGCCAATCTTATCGGTTGGGCAGTTTGCTCGTAATCCTCATCTCAGCGCTCGCATGATTGAAAAGACTCCCGACCCTAATTATGGGGAACTCCTGCTTCTCAAGTCGCCGCACAAGTTTTCCAAGACTCCCCCGCGCATTCCTGGTCCGGCCTCGGCCTTAGGAGAGCATAATGAAGCGCTTCTCCGCTCCCTGTGCAGCTACTCAGAAGAAAAAATACAAACCCTACGGGAGAGCGGAGTTCTTATTGAGGCCAAACGTGCCAAAGCGTCAGCGAGTCAATGAGTCAATGGAACAATGAATCATTGAAAAAATCGGAAAATGTATAGGGGGTGAATTATGCAGCTCCAAGGACAGGTAGCCCTGGTCACTGGCAGTGGGCGGGGGATTGGTAAGGCTATTGCTCTACGCTTTGCCCGGGAAGGGGCAGATATTGCGGTGGTGGATCTTAACGGAGAGTGGGCAGAGTCTACAAGCGAGGAGATCAAAGCGTTGGGTCGGAAGGTCTTTATCAAGACCGTGGATGTTAGCGACTATGATCAGGTACAGACGGTAGTGCAGGAAGCGGTGGCCGCGCTTGGTAAATTGGATATTCTGGTTAACAACGCTGGCATTGGCAAGGCCCAACGGTTTCTAGAAATCACCAAGGAGAACTGGGAGCGCCACCTCCATATCCATCTCTTTGGGACTTTCTACTGCGCACAGGCCGCTGGTAAAGAAATGGCTAAGCAGAATTATGGCCGTATTGTGAATATTGCTTCGGTTGCCGGGCTGATGGGACCGATTGATCTTGCTCCTTACGGCACAGCAAAAGCCGGAATTATTGGTCTTACCCGGGCGGCGGCTCTGGACTTGGCCGATTATGGGATTACCGTGAATGCTATTGCTCCAGGTCCGATTGATACCGACCTACTGCGTACCTGGCCTGAAGACGCCCTGCGTGAACGGGCACAGCATCTGCCCATTGCTCGCTTGGGAAAGGTCGAAGAAATTGCCCATGCCGCCCTTTTTCTGGCTTCTCCGGACTCGGGCTTTATTAACGGTACGGTTTTGGCAGTCGATGGCGGCTCGGTGGCTGCCGGTGCCTACATGGTGGAAAAATACCGGCGACGAAAGGCTGCTTTGTGATCGGTGTGCCGGAGCCGAGGGCCGAATTTTCTTCTCCTCTCGGGGGAGATCACAAGGGTAAGTTTTTGGTTAGGGGCTCGAATGGCTTTTTGCTGGATTCCCGCGGGGCGGCCCCCGCTTTCGCGGGAATGACACGCTGTCGCAGAGACTCGTGCGGTCTATTACTGTCATGCCCGCGCAGGCGGGCATCCAGATCTTTGTCTTGAGGACCTGCTGGGCGAAGGACCTAGAAGACCTGCTTTTCTCTTCAGCCCCGTGTTACAAGGACCGTCCCTACCGGATGGTAGATCGATCACGGATGCGGGGTGATTGATGATGGGTTCGGATTAGTAGTATAGAGCAAACGTTCAAACGTTCCCCAGTTTTTGGGAATGAGGACAAGTGAGCAGGACTGGATTAAGGAGGGTGCTTCTATGGACTTTGGTCTACTCTTTCCCTTTCGTAACCCGCCACAGTGGCGGCGGCCTTTTCCTCAATTTTATGCCGAGCAACTCGACCAGATGCGCCGGGCTGAGGATCTGGGTTATGATACCATCTGGCTTACTGAGCATCATTTTGCCGAGGATGGCTATTCGCCTTCGCTTTTGCCCATTGCCGGGGCAGTAGCTGCTATGACCAGCCGGGTTCGCATTGGCACTTTTCTTCTTCTGCTTCCTTTGCACAATGCTGTGCGGGTGGCTGAGGATGCGGCCACGGTCGATGTGATTTGCAATGGCCGCTTTGATATGGGGCTGGGACAGGGCTACAGCCCGTCGGAGTTTGAGGGCTATGGCATCGCCCGTAGTGAGCGAGCCTCGCGTTTAGAGGAGGGCGTCGAGGTCATGCGTGGGATATGGACCCAAGACCCCTTCTCATACGAGGGCAAATACTACCATCTCAAGAATGTGAGCCTCATGCCCAAGGCGGCGCAGACCCCCCACCCCCCCTTGTGGATTGGAGCTCGGGGCAAGAAGGCCATTGAACGGGCGGCGCGACTAGGCTGTCACTTCCTGGGAACAGGGGAGGCGACCTCGCAAGAAACATACGATAATGCGCTGCGCCAACATGGCCGAGAACCCAAGGATTATTACGCCGCGCAGCTGCACTGGACGTATGTGGCGCCGACTCATGACCAGGCCTGGGACGATGTGGAGGAACACCTCCACTATATGCTGGGCTGGTACGGCCGCTGGCTGGCCGAGGCTAAGGACTTTAAGGGCGATGAGGGGTTTAGCCAGCTGCCGCCTGCATCCGAATTGCGCCGTATGGGTCGCATGATCGGGGCTCCGATGATCGGTACCCCGGAGGAAGTCAGAGGCGAGATCGAACGATCCTGCAAAGAAATACGTACCACCCATCTGGTTTCGGGCATGCACCTGCCGGGTTTAGACCCACAAAAGAGTCTGCGCTCGATGGAGCTATTTGCCAAAGAGGTGATGCCACATTTTCGCTAATGAGGGATAAAGTAGGTTAAACGGCCCTTTTCCGGGCCGGGAGAGAGGTAGACTGGTTATGGAAATTCCCCTCACCAGGCATTTAGCCTCGTTCTGCCACGGTCTGCGCTACGAAACCTTGCCTCCAGAGGTGGTCGAGCGGACTAAGTATTTTTTTCTTGATTACCTGGGAGTGGCCGTGCGTGGGTCGCTGTCCGATTCGAGCCAGCCGCTCTACCGTATGGCTGCCGGCCTATCTGGCACGGGAGCAAGTACAGTCCTTGGCCATAAGGAAAAGGCTGGAGTTCCCTATGCTGCCTTGCTCAATGGCACCGCCGCACACAGCCTGGAGCTGGACGATACTCATCAGGGCGGGTCAATCCACCTCGGAGTGTCAGTTTTCTCTGCAGCCCTGGCTGTGGCTGAGCAAAGGGGGGCTAGCGGTAAGGATTTTATTGCGGCAGCCGTGGCTGGCTTTGAGGTAGCCGCACGTTTGGCTATGGCTCTTAGGCCCAAGGAGCACTACAGCCGTGGGTTCCATCCTACTGCTACGTGTGGGGCCTTTGGGGCTGCGGTCAGCGCAGCCAGGTTGCTTGGTCTGAAAGAAGACCAACTGATCTCGGCCCTCGGCATTGCCGGTAGCCAGGCCGCCGGCTCAATGGAATTTCTCACGGATGGTGCCTGGACTAAGCGACTGCATCCGGGTTGGGCTGCTTTCAGTGGCATTCATGCTGCGCTCCTGGCGCAAGAAGGTTTTATTGGACCGGCAACGATTGTGGAAGGAGGCAATGGGTTTCTCAATTCCTACTCCTCGCGTCCTGACCCTGGCCATATCACTGACGGTCTGGGCACGGACTTCCAGATCTTGCAGACCGCAGTGAAACCCCATGCCTGTTGCCGCTACACTCAGGCGCCGATTGATGCTGTACTGGCACTGATCAAAGAGCATAACCTCCATCCGCAGGATGTTGAGCAGGCAACCATTGGTATGCTGGAGACCGGGATCCCGGTCATCTGTGAGCCGGCCGAGCGGAAATATCATCCAGTGAACGTAGTGGATGCGCAGTTCAGTTTGCCTTTTGGCATAGCCGTAGCGTTGGTAAGACGTCGCGCTGGTCTGGAAGAGTTCACGTCGGCAATGCTCCGAGACCCCGTGGTGTTGGAACTAATGCCAAGGGTAGGGTATGCGCGTGATCCAGAGCTAGAGAAAAACTATCCTAGAGAGTGGCCAGCCTGGGCTCGGCTCACTCTGAGGGAGGATCGTCAGGTCTATGCTCAAGTGCGTTTCCCTAAAGGAGACCCAGAAAACCCTCTTTCCTGGGACGAACTGGCTGAGAAGTACTGGGCTCTGGCCGGAGCAGTGTGGGAAGGTGAAAAGCTGAACCTGGTGCAGGGTAGGGTTCAAGATTTAGAGAACGAGAATAACCTGAGGGACTTTACCACCTTATTGTAAATGGTAAGAACTTGCAGTCCCATCTCTGCTTCTTGACATCCTGATAAGGAGACCAAGTATCACTCTCTTGTTAAGGGCTCAAAGCGCATCTGACCCCCTTGTCGGACCACTTTTCGTTTGTCCTCAGGCATGAGCACTTCTTCGTTCTCGCTCCGCGTCCCGATGTCCAGGTAAATGCAATCCGTGTCTGTCTCGTTGACCAGGCAGTGGGGCTCTCCTCCTGGCAGAAGAGAGATGGCATCCCCAGCCTGCACTTCGTACCGCTCGCTTCCCAAACGTAGAGTTATATTTCCGGAGAGCACATAGACAAATTCCTCCTCCTGGGTGTGGAAGTGCAGGGGAGCGGAACGGTGACCGGGCTGCAGAACGCAGTAATTCACCCCAAATTGTTTGCTGCCAGTGGCCACTCCCAGTTGACGCCACAAACGAAAGGTCTCTCCCTCAAAGGTTCTAGCTTCTAACGGCAGCTCGTTGATGTTTTTGATACTTGTTGGTCGCGTACTCACAACTTTTACTCCTTATGTCCTGCTTCCTCAGTCTGGCGAAGCCGCGAAAAGATCTGGATACGCTGGCTAAGATCGATACGGAAGCGCTCTGCCAGACATGTCTTTACAACATCAAGCTCAGTGCTAAAGTCCGCCCCTGAGGTTGAGACAGCATATAATCTGCTTGCCCCGTACCAGGCGCCCATAAGGGTTCCTAAAAACGAAGCCGTTGTATCCGTGTCACCAAAGCTATAGGCGATTGTCCGTAAGGCAGCCGCAGGATCGTTGTTTACATATCCAATGGTGGCGACTATATGGGACAGAGCCCGATACGGGTCGTGTAGCCCACCTAAGAACGGTTGGTCCATGAAGGGGGGGTGTGGCGGATCAAGAACGCGCTGTTTAAAAACGTTATTAAAGGTTCTTTCTGTCTCTGCCTGTAAAGTCGTTCCCAGTTCCTCCATGGTGTTCAACAGGGCGCGTAAGATGGGCACATCTTGCTGCCGCAAAAGGGAGCCATGGTGATCGAGATCCTCAAGTACAGCTCGCGAACGGCGAAAGAACCAGACGGCAAAAGAGTCAGAATCAGGGCTTTCGTTTACAGCAAGTGATACCAAGGTTGCAAGGAATGCCGTGACGGCTTTGGCATAGCCTTGGTCTAGGCGTGCCTGGCGTTCGTAGAACATAAAGGTTTCAACCGGTGTTGCCCCATGGTGAACGGCGGCCATTTCCAGATACAGAAAGAGGCCAAAGACAACTGGCACTTGCGGATGGAAAAAGGCTTCACTGCGGCTTTCTTTTTCAGCTTGGAACATCTGTAACCATGCGCCTAACTGCTGCTTGCATGGTGCCGCGTACCATTCCGGGTACAGGGGTTGGTTTTGCAACTCTGCCATGAAGTCACAAAAAGAGGCTTCGTCGAAGGTCCGCTCTCCATTGGCAATCATCTCCAGCCAAGGATGAAGGATACATAAGCGATAGCCCGTATCATCTGTTGGCATGCCAACTTGCTGGGCAAAGACAATACTCGGCATCCAGGTTCCCCAGGGTTCCCCTTTCTCCGGCATAGGACGCGCTGGCAATGTTCTGGGAAACGGCTCTGGTGCGACCGCTTCCTGGCCTTCATGTTCCGCGCCGAGCGCATCACCATATGCGCCCAGCAAGAGCATTCCTCTTATTTTGTCTGCAAAAGTATCCGGCATAGTGTTTTGCCTATAGGTGAAAATGCTCAGCAATACAAGAGATCAGAGCCCTCCGCCCTCCATAGTCGAGACCGATACCAATCGCAGACTCAACATGATAAAGTCTGACAATATTAACAAAGAAGTAAGCGAAGCGTCTGGCGCGCCCTTAAGTTGAAGCCTCAGCGTACAGTGGAATTCATGCTTGCTGACGGAACCCCCATCACGCGGCACGTTTCTGAAGGCCGCTTCACCATAGCAGGGCAAAATGCCACATCTCCTGTGGTACCCGGAGCACCAGAAGATGCTCCACTACCGGGCGTCGTCACTCTGGAGACGGTTGGCTTGATGATCAATCCACTCAGTCGTGAACTATTGCCCATGCGTCTGATGCTTGCGCAGCTGGGCTCTTGCCGGTTGGCTGGATGAACTGAGAATTGTAGCCTGGATGCTGCGAAGCGCAATCCAGGAATTGCTGCTGTTAACAAATAGACGTCAAGCGCAAAGCGTATCAGACACTCTGAGTGTTTCTGGACATTGTAAGGAGATTTTGCTTTAAGAACAGTACCGGCGTGAGTTATTTGTAGGAGAGGAGAGTTTCTATACTATGGATTATGAACTTAGCGAAGAACAGCAGATGCTCAGAGACCTCTGCCGGGACTTTGCCCGACGGGAAATTGCCCCCTACGCGGATGAATGGTTTGACGCGGCCTATTTCCCCGTCGAAGTCTTTCGCAAAATGGCCGAGCTTAAACTTATGGGTCTTCTTATTCCCGAGGAATATGGTGGCAGCGGTGCCGGCACCGTAGCCATGGTGGCGGCGCTGGAAGAGCTGGGCAAGGTCGACCAGTCTATAGCTACCGCTCTCCAGGCCCACCTTACTATTGGTTCCCTGCCTTTTCTTCACTTTGGTACCCACGAGCAGAAGGTAAAATGGCTGACTCCTCTGGCTCAAGGTGAACACCTTGGCGCCTTTGGCTTGACCGAACCCCAGGCCGGATCGGATGCGGCCAATATCCAGACTACCTCCTACCTGGATGGTGATGACTGGGTTATCAATGGTACCAAGTGCTTTATCAGCAATGCTGGCACCGAAATGAGCTATGGACTTGTAGCTCTGACAACTAATGGGAAGACAGACAATGGCAAGAAGCGCTATAGCGCCATTATTATTCCTAGGGACACTCCGGGATACACCATGGGTCAGCCTTATAAAAAGATTGGCTGGCACATGGTAGACACACGGGAGCAGGTCTTTGACAATGCGCGGGTGCCGCGGGAGAATCTTTTGGGTGAAGAAGGGTCGGGATTTCGCGCGTTCATGAAGACCTTGGAGTGTGGTCGTATCTCGGTGGCAACCTTGGGGTTATCGTTAGCCGAGGCCTGTTTGGAGTTGTCATTAAAGTATGCACTGGAACGCAAGACCTTTGGCAAACCTCTGGCCTCACATCAGGCGATTCAGTTTAAGTTGGCGGACATGGCCACCCAGGCCGAGATGGCTAAGCTCATGGTCTACCGCGCTGCCTGGCTACGCGATCAGGACCGGCCCTATGCCAAGGAGGCGGCCATGGCCAAGCTGGCTTCTTCCGAGATTGCGGTTCGGACCGCTGAGGAGGCAGTACAAATCCATGGTGGCTATGGTTATACTCGTGAGTTTCCCGTGTCGCGCTTTTATTTGGATTCCAAGATACTGACCATTGGCGAGGGAACAAGCGAGGTGCAGCGGATGGTCATTGCCCGGCAACTGGGCTGCTAAAGCAGAGTGAAGAGTTAAAAGTTGAAGGACCAAAAAGTTTATTAATTCTTCACTATTTATTCTTAACTTCTTGAGGGGTATGGTGTGACATCTTCAATCTTCGATCTTACAGATAAAACCGTGGTCATTACTGGTGGCAGCAAAGGGCTAGGAGAACAGATGGCCTATGCATTGGCTGAGGCTGGGGCTGATATTGCCTTGGTAAGCCGCACACTGTCAGACCTGGAGAAAGTGGCAGCAGATGTCCACCAGGCTACAAGCCGGCGGGCTATTGCGGTTGCTGCTGATGTAACCCAAGAGGCATCAGTTGAGAAGATGACCCGTCGGATCATGGCCGAATTTGGCCAGATTGACATTTTAGTAAACAACGCCGGCATGGGTGGGACCACACCAGTTCTGGACCTCAAAGAGGATGAGTGGGACCGCTACATGAACTTAAACCTCAAGGGACCAGTGCTCTGTGCCAAGCACATCGGCGCGGAGATGGTCAAGAGAAAGACGGGCAATATTATCAATGTTTCTTCGGTCTTTTCTCGTATTGTTGCCCGCTACATGGGAGCCTATGCGGCTTCTAAAACCGCGCTTGTTTCTTTTACCCGCACTCTGGCCCTTGAGTGGATACGGTACAACATCCGGGTCAATGCTCTTTGTCCTGGCTATTTTGTGACGCCCATGAATGAAGACTTTTGGCAGACTAAAGGAGGGCAGGGATTGATTGAACGGCTGCCCATGCAGCGAATCGGCAATCCCCAGGAAATCAGAGGCGCGATTGTTTTCCTTGCTTCAGAGGCCACAAGCTATATGACGGGATCAATTCTCTATGTTGACGGAGGGCATGCCCTAGTCGGCTAGAGAAATGGCTGGGTAGAGAAAATTGGAGGGTATCTATGGAACCATGGCAACATAAGTACAAAGACAAAATTATCTCTGCTGGACAGGCAGCACAACTGGTTAAATCAGGTCAGCTGGTTCGCCTGCATATTGGTAAGCCGCCTATCCCTATCCTTAATGCCTTGGCCAAGCGCAGGGGTGAGGTGGAAGATGTTACTGTCCTCCAGTGTTACCCCCTCTATAGCCATGAGATCTGGAACGAGCCCGGGTACGAGCAGTCGTTTAACCTGGTGGTGGACTATGTGGGAGGTGGCTGTCGGCAGGGGATGCTAAAGCACTATGTGGACTTCCTGCCTATTGACTATCCGCAGTATGCCAAGCAAATGGAGGATGATCGTACGAACACCTGGGAGCCGGACATTTTCTTCGGCGTGGTGTCTCCGCCGGATGAAAAAGGTTATTGCAGTTTCGGCAACGCCCTCTGGTACAACAAAGATGTGGCCAAGAACGCCAGGTTGTTTGTGGCCGAGGTCGATCCCACTTTTATCCGCACGCATGGCGATAATTGGATTCACGTTTCCGAGATCGATTACCTGGTAGAGGAAACCGAACCCTTTCCCGTGGGTACGGCTCCTCCTCCAGAAGAAGAGAGAGGCACGCTAGAGGTGATTGGTGAATTCGCCGCCGGCCTCATCCGTGATGGCGACACCGTGCAGATGGGCATAGGGGCCATCTCCGAGGCCATTGGTCTTTTCCTGATGGACAGGAACGATCTGGGAATTCACAGTGAGCTAATGACCGCTAGCCATGTGGAGTTGGTCAAAAGGGGAGTGGCCACCGGCAAATATAAGACCCTGCACAAAAACAAAGCAGTGGCGGCTATGGTTGTGGGGGGAGCCGATCTTGCTTATGTCAGCGAAAATCCCGTCTTTGAACTCTACAGCGTCCTTTACACCAATGCCATCCCCAATATTGCTGCCCAGGATCACCAGGTCGCCGTGAATAGTACCCTGGCCATTGACCTGACGGGTCAGGCTGCGGCCGAATCCCTGGGATCGCAGATGTATAGTGGTATTGGCGGGCAAATGGCGTTTATGATAGGAGCCCTGTACTCCACAGGAGGACGCTCGATCATGGTTTTGCCCTCCACGGCCAAGAAAGGACAGCTCTCCCGCATTGTTCCTTTCCTCGAACCAGGGAGCACAATCACGACTCCGCGACAATACATGGACTTTGTAGTGACCGAGTTTGGTATAACCAATCTTCAGGGTAAGACCCAGCGCCAGAGGGCTGAGGCGCTTATTGAGATAGCCCATCCGGATTTCCAGCCCGAGTTGAGAAAGGCGGCCAAGAAGATGTTTTGGCCGTAGTTTGCGAATAGGACAGGCCCTAAGTGCCCCTCACCCCAGCCCCTTCGACTAAGCTCAGGGCAGGCCTCTCCCGCAGCCTTGCGGGAGAGGGAGTAATGACTAACCACAATTTTTAGTTCCCTTCGAGATAAGGAGAAAAGATGGTCCATATTGGTTATATGCCTGATACTCACGGCGGACCATACGACCAGCCAGAGCCCGACCCACAAAGGAGTGCCCGCTTTTACAAGCAGCTTTTGCAGGAAGCCGAGCAGGCTGAACGGCACGGATTTGACGGGGTCTTTGTGCCGGAGCGACATGCTCGCACCGAGTGTATGTTTCCTGCCCCACTTCCTCTGATGGCGGCTATTGCCGCTCGAACTCGGCGGGTGAAAATTGGTTCCTATGTGATTATGCCGCCGCTATATAATCCTATGCATCTTGCTGAAGAGACAGCCATGATTGATCTCATGTCAGGTGGTCGCCTGATCCTCGGCCTTGGGGTTGGCTATCACGCCAAGTACTTCGCCCACTTTGGCGTCCCTCTCCAACAGCGGGAAGGGCGCTTTGAGGAAGCTCTTGAGGTGATGCATAAGGCTTGGACCACTGTGGGCGAGTTTTCCCACCAGGGCAGGTATTATCACTACGAGAATGCCCATCTCACCCCCAAACCCTACCAGAAGCCTCACCCTCCTATTTGGATTGGGGCTTTTAACCCTAAGTCGATTGTTCGGGCCGGACGCCTGGGTGAGGTATGGGCCATGGCTCCTTTCTTTGACACAGTGGAGACTCTGAAAGCTCAGGTGGAGATCTACAAAGAGGCTGCGGTGAAAGCGGGAAAGACCCCACGCATTGCCCTGCTCCGGGACGGCTGGCTAGCCTCCAGCAGGGAAGAAGCAGAGAAAACGTTTGGCCCTCTGTGGATAGAGGAGTGTAAATTCTATTTTCGCTGGGGCATGCTGGCTCCTACTCCAGAATTTAGCTCCGAGTCTGATTTCACTGTATCCAAGGTACGGCAGTATATGATCCTGGGCACCCCACAGGACTGGATGGAGCAGCTAGAGCGCTGGCGAGAAGCGTTCGGGGTAGAGTGGTTTGTGATCCGCTGCCGGGTACCCATGGGTCCAGCGCCAAAAAAGGTGCTAGAGTGTATTCAGAGGCTCGGCGAAGAAGTAGTGCCCTACTTTCACCGAGTATGAGAGCAGATTGAAGCGGGGTTCCTTTTTAATCATCCGAATCTGCCCTTCTTGATCCAGGAGATCGAACAGATACTCTCACTAGAGACGTAGCTGACTGCAGCTTCCTTCATTTCACGGGAGGTAACAATAACGATTCATCTCTAAATATGAGTGAAGCCAAGTCTATGGATTCTTAATACTTCCTATTACGATTTGACTTCATCGTAGTGCTCTTGCAGCCGCTTTCGCAGTTCCATAATCCTGCGGGCGAAAATCTTGGGATTCACCAAGGCGGTATCCTTGCGGTAGGCCTGGATATGATCTGCCAATGAAGACGAGTCGGCAAAACGAAAGATCTCTCCAGGCCGCACCTGGAGGTCCGTCATTTCCTCGCCTACAGATAACAAATATACCGCTAGAAAAAAGTCCTTAATCTCATTCATCCTATTGTTTCCCCTACGTCGTGTTATCTACGCATGCCTTATGCTACCCGTGCAGGGCGCATTGAGTCATTCCTAATAGGACCCTCACCCTAGCCCCTTCGACTAAGCTCAGGACAGGCCTTTCCCGCGGCCTTGCGGGAGAGGGGAGAGCTGATAGCCAAGGGTAAGCCCTCTTGACTCTCCAACCTTATGCCGGAGGGAACCCGTATAGCTGCACGGCGTTGTCATGGACGATCTTGCGGGTTTCGTCCTCGGGAATTGAGACAAAGTTTTCTCCTACCTGTTTACGTGAGAATGGCCATACCCCTTCGGTATGCGGGTAGTCGGAGCCCCACAAGAGGTTCTCCACCCCAATAAGCTCTCGGGTCAGAATGCCAGCCCGGTCATCTTCGAACGTGGCGCAGAACTGGTGACGGAAATAAGTGCTCGGCAGCTCGGATAAACGCGGCTCCAGCCAGCCCTTGTGGTCGTGCCACCAGTGGTCCATGAAGCCCAGAGCTGCGGCGATCCAGCCGATCCCACTCTCTACCAAGGCCCATTTGAGCTCGGGGAAACGCATGGGCGCACCACCCCAAATAATGCGTTGAAGGGTATCATTCATTTCGAACTTGATGGTGCCAATGTTCACGCCACCAGCTCCGGGACCATGTGCCCGGCCAAATGGATCGCGGCCACCGATGTGCATGCTTGCCACCAGGTTCATGTCTTGCAGGGCTGCCCACAACGGATCCCAGTCGGCTAGGTTATAGGGTCGGTCGTCACACCATGCCGGTAGCATCATGGTCACCAAGCCTAGTTTGGCTGTGCGTTCAGTTTCAGCCACCGCCCACTCGATCGGTCCACGGTTTGGCAGCATGGCCGCGCCTTTTAGTCGATCAGGATAGGGAGCACAGAACTCGGCAATCCAGTCATTATAGGCGCGGCAGGCAGCATAGAGGTACTCGGCATCAGGAGCTCGACACAGGGTCAGGCCTACTCCTGGATAAATCACCTCTCCGGATACACCGTCTATGTCTTGGTCTTTTATCCGCTCGTGTGGATCCCAACAGCCGGGTCGATTTTCCTCATAGCGATATCCTTTGGGCTTAGGGATATCGAACCCCTGAGCCTTTAGATCCGCCATGGGTCCCTCAAACGCCATAGGCCGGGGTCTGAGCCCTTCAATGACTATGTAATCGCCGTCATCCCGGGTAGCAATGTACGGGGCCTTGTCCCGCCACTTGGCGTCCATGCGGGTTGTCCACAAGTCGCGCGGCTCGACTATGTGCGAGTCAGCCGAGAGCAGGGGTTTGCTATAGGGTTGGGTCATGAATCCTCCTTTTGCGGGTAAAAATTCTGTCTATCATTTTTTCTCTTGCCGGATCGTACCTGTAGGGGACACTACCCCCGCGCTTCACCGGAGTCAAGAGAAAAAGGGTTTTCTGTTAGAGCCCTTACCTGTCTATCCCTTGCCCCTGAAGGCAATTTCATATAGAGCAGGCAGGTGGGCCTATTTGTTTAATTATAGGTAGGAGCTGGTCAGCGGCGGTTGAAGGTGTTGTAAGGTGGGTTATCATGAAAGTTCTCTTTGTTCATCCCAGTCCCCTCATGTATTCAGAGATCTATTTGCGGCTTGAACCCCTAGGGCTTGAGCTGGTGGCGGCCTCGGCTCGTAAGGCCGGCCATGAGGTGCGCTTGCTCGATCTGCAGGCGTTCAAACATGAGGATTTTGTTGTTACCCTCGATGACTGGAAGCCCGACGCGGTAGGTTTCTCGCTTAACTATCTGGCTAATATTCCCGAGGTGGTGGACTTGGCCAAGCAGGTCCATAAGCGCCTGCCCGAATGCTTTGTCTTTGTGGGTGGGCACAGCGCCTCGTTCACTGCCAGGGAAATTCTTGAGCATGCAGATGGGGCCATTGCCTGTGTGGTCCGGGGAGAGGGAGAAGGCATCACCCCCCTCTTGCTAGAAGCGGTGGGGAATGGCCGGACACAACTCCACACACTACCTGGCGTTGTCACCTTGGATAATGATGGACTACCGCCCAAACTGATTCATAGCCTGGACGACCTCCAACCGGCGCGAGACCTTCTGGCCCAGCGCCATAAATACTTTATTGGCGTGCTGGATCCTTGCGCTTCCATTGAGTTTACTCGTGGCTGCCCATGGGACTGCTCATTTTGTAGCGCCTGGACTTTCTACGGTCGAAGTTACCGGCAAATTAGCGCCGAGCGTGCTGTCGAAGACCTCTCTCATATCCAAGAGCCAGGCGTATTTATTGTTGATGATGTGGCCTTTATTCATCCTGAGCACGGTCTTGCTATTGGCCAGGAGATTGAGCGGCGCAACATCAAAAAGCAGTATTACCTGGAAACACGTGGTGACGTGCTCTTACGTAGCAAGGAGGTTTTTCAATATTGGAAGAAGCTAGGGCTCGAATACATGTTCCTAGGTCTGGAGGCCATTGATGAGGAGGGCCTTAAGCTTCATCGCAAGCGCGTCACTTTGGACAAGAATTTCGAGGCCCTGGAGTGTGCGCGTTCCCTGGGCCTAACGGTGGCCATCAACATTATTGCTGATCCCGATTGGGACGAAAAACGCTTCGAGGTGATTCGCGAGTGGGCGTTATCGGTTCCCGAAATCGTTCATATTACGGTGAACACTCCCTACCCTGGCACCGAGACCTGGGTTACCGAATCGCGTCGCCTCTCAACACGTGATTACCGACTCTTCGATGTCCAGCATGCCGTGCTGCCAACCAAGATGCCGCTTGAGAAGTTCTACCAGGAACTGGTCCGTACCCAGCAAATTCTTAACAAAAAACACCTAGGCTTTGCCGCCCTGCGGGACACTTTCTTTATTGCTGCCCGGCTTTTGGCCCAGGGACAGACTAATTTTGTCAAGATGCTCTGGAAGTTCAGCAGTGTCTATAACCCTGAACGCCAGGTTGCCGACCACCGTCAGGCGGTGAAGTATGAGATTCGCCTTCCCCGCACTGTGACGGACAAAAAGCTTGATCGCGAGAGTCTTTACATCCACCGGCGGGAGGCCACCGTGGGAGCGTAACGAGAATCCTTTATTCTCTTCGGAACAGTTAGGAAATTAGGATCTCGAGGCTAAATCGAACCATATAAGATCAGTGCAGGGGACCTCGCTGTCTGTTGTAGGGGCGAATCTTGTATTCGCCCTATTGCTACGGGCATAGGCGAACTCTTCGGTTGCCAGCGAACGGCGACGACGAATCTTGCCGGTGACAACATCGAGCCCGGCCGTCTCCTGGAGGGCGATTGCCTCATTAACCGCACGATCTTCGATCCGCTTGAACTTGGGTGTGGGAAGTGTACCCGCCTCCCGGGCTTGCCGCGCTTCTTTTAAGTAGGCCGGGCGCAGTAGGGAGCCAATCACCTCGGCACAATAGTGGGTTGTCAGGGAACACCTCCTGTTGTTTTGTTGAAGGGTGAGCCGTAGGAGGAACAGATGACTACCTGCCCCTCCAGGAAGGATTCAGTTGATGTGGTAGAGGCTGGCGGCGTTTTCCCCAACGATTTTCTGGGTAACCTCTCCAGGGATGCCCTGGAAAAGCTCTTCGATAAACTGTCGGGAGCGGGGCCAGGTAGAGTCGGTATGTGGGTAGTCCGAGGACCACAGGATGTTATCTGCCCCAAAGCGATTGATAAGATCCATCCCTACCTCTTCAAACTGGAAGGAGGCATGGAGCTGCCGTTTTACATACTCACTGGGAAGCATGGAGAGATTAACCCCTTCTAGGTGACGGAAACGGTCATACGCGTGGTCCAGCCGGTATATAAAGTGGTAAAGCCAGGACACGTCGTTTTCAGCCGACACAAGTTGCAGCTGGGGAAAACGCTCCAGGATCCCACTAAAGATCAGGGTTGCCAGCGTCATCTGGATCTCGTGCGGCTGGCCCATATAGGAGGTCAAGATTTTGTTCAGGTTGACCCGTGGCCCGCCTCGCCCAGTAAGAATATGAAAGCTGATGGGCAGGCCAAGGTCCTGGGCCGCTGCCCAGACCGGATCATAGTCTGAATGGGTATAGGGCCGATCCTCGGGTGGGGAAGCCCAAATCATTATCCCTCTCAGCCCCTTTTGGGCAATCCGCTTCATTTCCTCTACCCCGGCTCCAATGTCTTCCAGGTCAATGAGTCCCAGCCCCACAAGCCTCTTGGGATCATAGCTTGTATACTCTGAAACAAAGTCATTATACGCCCGAAAGCAAGCCGTCCTCAGCCCGGCGTCATCAAGGCCATAGAGGAACATGCCAAAGGAAGTGTACAGGACCTCAGCACTCACGCCATCGGCGTCCTGTTCTGCAAGCCGTGCAGCCGGGTCCCAAACGCTCTTTGGCGCTGCCTCATAGCCCCGCCTAAAATGTTCGGGCAGCTCCTCGGCCGTTTTGCCGGCCCCAAAGAGCCCGGACACCGGCAGGGGCATAATGTTCTCGCAGACAAAGAATACCCCTTCTTTCCCCTCGTGTCCCTTAACCGTGTGTGGCGCCCGATCGCGATACTTTTGATCGAGCCGTTCCACCCACAAGTCTGGGGGCTCACACATGTGGGAATCTGCTGATACAATACGATAAGCTGTCATAAGATCCTCCTTTCGCCTCTCTCTGGTAGTTACAATTCTTCTTGATTCTTCCTCCCCTTTTCTGTCTCCCTAGCAGATTTGTTGGCAGAATACTAGAAAAGCCCTGACAAGGTCGAAGACTTCAACCTTCCCCCCGGGGGTCCTATTGATTCTGGCGTTTAGACTCATCAGAATCCCTGTGGCAGACTACTAGAAGAATATGACAGGGGGAGGGGTAGACAAACTTTTTTTAGCTGGCTAAATCCAACCACACAACGTTGGGACATCCCTCCCAAGAGGAGCACTAGATGACATCACCTAGCTTCAACCAACCAAGACTGACGCCTCGATTCGAGGAGGCCCTTGTTTATGCCACCCGCCTGCATGCCAGGCAAAAAAGGAAGGGAACCGAGATCCCCTATGTTACACACCTAATGAGTGTTGCCGCGCTTGTTCTTGAGGATGGTGGCGGTGAGGATGAAGCCATTGCCGCCTTGTTACACGATGCTGTTGAAGATCAAGGAGGAAAGGCCACCCGTGAGGAAATCCGGCGCCGATTTGGCGATCGAGTCGCGCACATTGTAGACGGCTGTACCGATGCGGATGGGATACCAAAACCTCCTTGGCAAGAACGAAAGGAACGATACATTGAGCATGTGCGTCATGCCCCACCTGAGGTGCGCCGCGTTTCGGTGGCCGACAAACTGCATAACGCTCGTACGATTCTAGCGGATTTCCGTCAGGACGGAGGCACTGTGTGGGCCAGATTTAGCGGAGGCAAGGAAGGAACATTGTGGTACTACCGTACGCTGGCCCAAGTCTTTCGGGAGGCCGGCTCCGGCTTCATGGTGGAAGAACTAAACCGGGTTGTCTCCGAGCTGGAGCAACTTGCGGAAGCTCGGAGGTCTTCATAAGCAGGAGGAAAAAACATGGCCGATAGGAACAGTCCGCTACCAACGCCGGAGACCAAGGCGTTTTGGGAAGGCGCAAAGCGCCACGAACTTATGCTGCCGCGTTGTAACAGCTGTGGCCAATGTCATTTCTACCCGCGGGCGCTGTGCCCGTTTTGCTGGTCGCAGGATTTAGAGTGGATTAAGGCAAGCGGTAAGGGTAAGCTGCACACTTTTTCCATAACCCATCGGCCGATCATGGGGCAGAAGGCTCCGTTTATTACTGCCATTGTGGAGTTGGCCGAGGGTCCCAAGATGGCAACCAACATTGTTGGGATTGACCCTGAGCCCGCAAACCTGCGCTGTGACATGGAAGTGGAGGTGGTGTTTGAAGACATAAGTGACGAGGTCACCCTCCCCAAGTTTCGGCCGGTCAAAGCTTAGGGGCGGATTCATGTGCCCTGATCTCAACTTAAGCCTTTTAGTAAGCTCTATGATTTTATTTTCTCCTCTCTCTAAGGGAGAGGAGAAAGGTGAGGGAAATAAGGAGACACTATGACTAATCCCAGAGATCTCTCCGGCAAATTTGCTATTGTTGGGGTAGCCGAGTCAGATGAGATGGGGATTCTCCCTAACAAATCGGCCTTGCAGCTTCACGCCGAGGCTGCACGCAATGCTATAGCTGATGCCGGTCTCTCCAAAAACGATGTCGATGGTGTCTTTAGCGCCGGGCGTATGCTGGCGGTGGAAACGGCAGAGTATCTGGGAATTAGGCCGCGCTTCATGGACGGAACAATTGTGGGTGGCTGCTCATTTATTATGCATGCCGAGCATGCCATGGCAGCCATCAACGCGGGGTTGTGTGAGGTAGCGCTCGTTACCCACGGAGAGAGTGGTCGCTCGCGCATTGGCATGCCGTCCTTTGACGCGCCTAAGGACTCGCTCTTATGGCAGTTCGAGCTGCCCTATGGCATTGCCTTTCCTGCTACCGCCTATGGCTTCGTTGCTACCCGCCACATGCATGAGTTTGGCACCACTCATGAGCAGTTAGCGGAAGTAGCGGTGGCAACCCGGAAGTGGGCACAGCTCAACCCTAAAGCCTCACAGCGCGGGTCGTTGACAATTGAGGATGTGTTGAAATCGCCCTGGTTTGCCTGGCCATTCCATGTGCTCGATTGCTGTCTGGTTACTGACGCGGGTGGGGCGTACATTGTTACTAGCGCTGAGCGAGCGAAAAGCCTCAAGAAAAAGCCGACCTATATTCTTGGCACCGGTGAAGGGGCCGGACATTGCTGGATCAATCAGATGCCCGACTTTACCGCTGCCACCGGTGCGCAGATCTCGGGTAAGCAAGCCTTGGACATGGCCGGAGTCAACCACAAGGATATCGATCTTGTTATGCTTTACGACGCCTTTACCATTACCCCGATTCTGGCTTTAGAAGATCTGGGTTTTTGCCAGAAGGGTGAGGGTGGTCCGTTTGTGCAGGGACAGCGTACCGCGCCAGGAGGGGAGTTCCCCATGAACACCAATGGCGGTGGTCTCTCCTATACCCACACGGGTATGTATGGTATCTTCACCGTGATTGAGGCCGTCCGGCAGCTGCGCAATGAGTGTAATGAGCGCCAGGTCAAGGATACCAAAGTAGCCCTCTGCCATGGTCCAGGCGGAATCTTTAGCGCGGCCAGCACCATGATTTTATCCACCGAGCCAGGGAAGTAGGACTTGGATGTTGTGTGGACACATCTAATTTGCAAAAAAGGCCTTAATTTCCGCAACACCCACCTTTGTCTCAGCTCCCCCAACCCAGAGGTCGATAGAGCCCTACCACCTTGCCCAAGACCCGAGGCGGTGGAGTCTCATGGGATAGGGGGATGGGAGCATAAGCAGGATTCGCCGCCTCCAGGAAGAACTCTTTTCCCTGCTTACACAGCCGTTTGACGGTGGCTTCCTCCCCCAACAACACAACAACAATATCACCTGGGTCTGCAGCGTCTTGCTGTCGAACAATGACATAGTCCCCGGCCTGAATCCCAGCGTCGATCATACTATCCCCCTGCACCCTCAATGCGAAATGCGTTCCACTGCCGAGTATAGCCGGACCCAGGGTAAAGAATCCCTCTTGGTTTTCTACAGCCAGTAGGGGCTGCCCGGCGGCTACACGGCCGACAATAGGGATACTGCCCGCCTGGGGTTCCAAAGGATGGATAACCTCAATTGCGCGCCGCCGACCCGGAGATCGGCGCAGATAGCCTTTACGCTCCAGGGCCGTTAGATGGTCTTTAACTCCCTGAAGGGAAGCAATGCCCATTGCCTGGGCCATCTCTTGCAGGGTTGGGGCGTACCCATGCCTGGTAAATGAGGTTTCAATAAAGCGAAGGAGACGCTCTTGACGGGACGTAAGAGGTAATAAAGACATACAGTATTTATACTGCATATATATACAGTGGATCAAGGGGATAAGATAAAAAAGATACTGAGACAAAACGGCAGATAGGCAGCCGAACGTTGATCAAAGGAAAAAACTTTGGTAGGGGTTGGCCTGACAGCAATATTAACCTAGGAGGAGTCTATGAAACTTGGCGTCACAATGTTTGCTACAGACTATGCCATGCGTCCGGACGACTTGGCTCGTGCTTGTGAGGAGCGCGGCTTCGAGTCCGTCTGGTTCCCCGAACACACCCATATCCCCGCCAGCCGGCGTAGTCCTTGGCCTGGCGGGGCTGAACTGCCAAAGGATTATTGGCATACCCACGACCTCTTTGTCTCTCTTATGGCTGCAGCCGCAGCCACCAAGAATATCAAACTCGGTAGCGGCATCTGCCTGGTGATCGAGCACGATCCCATTGTTCTGGCTAAGGAGGTGGCCTCTGTTGACCAGCTCTCAAATGGCCGCCTTATCTTTGGCATTGGGGGTGGATGGAACGCGGAGGAGATGGAGAACCATGGGACGCCCTTCAACCGGCGCTGGAAGGTATTGCGCGAGCGCATAGAGGCCATGAAGGCGATCTGGAGTGAAGAGAATGCAGAATACCATGGGGAGTTTGTGAACTTTGATCCGATCTGGTGCCATCCGAAACCCGTACAAAAACCCCATCCACCGATTGTGCTTGGGACCCTTTCTGCCAAAGGACTCAATCGGGTGGTGAACTATTGTGATGGCTGGATCCCGGTTGGTTTTATTAAGGAGCTACCGGCAGCCATTGATGAGCTGCGCACCATGGCCAAGCAGGCAGGCCGCCAGCCAAACGAGGTCCCGGTCTCGATTTTTGGCGCTCCGGGCGAAGAGCCGGTGCTGCGTCAATACCAGGAGATCAATGTTGAACGGGCCGTCTTTGCTGTGCCATCCGAGGGTAAGGACAAGGTGTTACCACTCCTGGACCAATACGCTACCCTCATTCCCAAATTCGCATAACAACCCATAACAACCGAAGGTGTAGCCTGCCCACCAGCAGAATCCTTTCTGCGGAGGAGCAAGGGAACTAAAAACCTCGGCGAAGCCTTCACTATTAACATTATTAATATTCCCTCTCCCGCATAACCGCGGGAGAGGGCTACAATGAGGGTGCTACTAAGAAATGCCGAATATACCCTACTTGTGAACCAGGTTGCCCTGCTCGTCCAGCTGTAGACCTGTTTGCTTTGCCTTCTCCAGCACCTGCGATGCCCAGCTTACCCGTCCAGCATCGGTCCCCCCCAGAATAGCCATGAGATAGCCACTCTCTTTACCAACATTACGGAAACCCCGCATAACCCCAGGAGGAACAGAAACAGTATCCCAGGGCTGCAGGATGATCTCGTCCTCTCCATTATCTCCCCAGTAGATAGACCACTCGCCAGACAAGGAAACAAACACCTCTATTGTGGAGTGGCTATGCAGGGCCGCCCCTTTTCCCGCATCAGCCTCGACCAGGGTGAGGTTAAAGTCGCGGGCGTCAGTGATGGCTGGTCCCAGCGAGGCGTCCTCTGTCACCCCGCGCCCAATAACATTGAAGATTGCCCGCTCATGCTCAGGAATAAGGCTATCAACAAAGGCCTGTCGGCTGGGTTGCAGCTCTTGGAACCGAGCAACTCGCTTGAGCATCTCTTCTTTGGAGATCTGTACGCTGGCCATAAATCCTCCTTTCTCCAGTCCTGTTGGTAAAAATCCCTAGTCAACAACGGCAGCAATCACCAAATCCGATAGTCGCTGGAAGCGGTCCATGCTCCGGCTTTCTTCCAGCAGGCTGGAGGTCAAGCCCAAGCTCAGCTGAGTTGGTAGTCTGCATAGGGTCACCTCCTTAGTTGTTATTGTTCGGGCATATCAGGCTTAGCAGCTGATGTGATAAACTTTGAACTCAATCTGTTAGGAAGGAGTTCAAGGGTGTACGATTATGCAGATGATCATTCATGGAATGCAAGTTCATGGCGTTGACATAGACTCGCGTACCGGTTGTGCCCATTATCGCAGCAAGCTCGATATTATTGCCATCAGGTTCAAATGCTGTCAGGCTTACTATCCTTGTTACTCTTGCCATGAGGCTGAAGCTGATCATCCTGTCCAGGTGTGGAAACGTTATGAGTTTGGCAAGAAAGCTATCCTGTGCGGGGCCTGTGGCCAAGAGCTGACCATAGATCAATATTTACAGTGTGGCGCGGTCTGTCCAGCATGCCAGTCCGGCTTCAATCCTGGCTGCGAGCATCACTATCATTTGTATTTTGAGATTTAATCGTGTCATGCGCTCATACCCCAACTTACTTTGCTCTCTTAAAAGACGCCCCAGACTGTTTGAGGAACTCTACCTCCTCAGGAGTAGAAGCCCGGCCCAGGACAGCGTTTCTGTGGGGCAAGCGACCAAAGCGCTCAATAATCTTCTTATATCTGTCGGCAGGAGAAAAAGCCTTTTCTAAATAGTGACGTTCCTGAGCTAGCTCCTGGAACAAAGTGACTGCCTTGTTTTGGCGTTCTAAGTCTTCGCTATGCATAAAGGGCATATAGATAAACATACGCTCAATTGGTGAGAGTTCCAGATCAGATTTCTCTCGGATCATATGCTCTGCCGCTTCTTGTGCTAAGGGATCTGTGGCAAAAGCTTGTGGGTCTCCACGGAACATGTTGCGGGAAAATTGGTCAAGTAAGAGAATGAGCGCCAGGCTCCCTCTGGGAGTTAACTGCCAAGCGGCTAGCTTTTGCTGTGCTGCCAGCTGATAGTCTGCCCCAAAGCGAGTTCTGATTTCTTGATCAAAGTCAGGGTTCTGGGTAAACCATGTAGAAACTCGCTCTTTATAATAGGCCTCGCTATCCTGTGGCTCGCCGAACCAGAAAGAAAGAATTTCATCCACCCGTGACATTTGCGCCTCCCGTGCTGTTGGCTATACTCCTCTTGACAGAAAGCAGCATAGCAATGGAGAGTTGAAGGGGCAACTCAAGCGCTCCCTTAGCGCCTTACGCCTTGAAGGCTTCGACAATCTTGCGCCAGCGGGCGTCATTTTGGCCAGGAGGATCGGGATAGTAAAAGGCCACCCGGTCGAGTAAGCCAGTGTACTTGGCCTTGAGCAGACCAGGCACTTCCTCAGGCGAGCCGGTTACCGTGAACTCGGCTAACATCTCGTCAGTGATATCCTGGGCCATGGCTGACCACTCACCCTTGGCCGCTTTTTCGTTCAGCCGCGGGCAGACCTCACCCCAGCCATGCGCGTCCAGCACCGGTTTATATGTTCGGGTCGAAGCATAGAAAGCAATTTGCCTCCGTACCCTCTCACGCATCTCAGCCATTTCCTTCTGGCTGTCACCCATGATCACAAAGGCCGAGGAGGCAAGGGTGATGTCTTTGCGACTGCGGCCAGCCTTTTTGGCACCGACCTCAATCTGGGGCACCACTATCTCGCGCAGGTACTTAGCGGAGTGAAACGGGTGGGCATGAAAACCATCCGCCAGCTCGCCAGCAAGACAACATATATAAGGGTTCACGCCAGCAATGTAGATCGGTATCTGTGGATGGGTAATTTGCTCCGGACTGAAAGCCGGAGTCATAAGCGTGAAGGTATAAAACCTACCGGTAAAATTTAATCTGCTGCCATTCTGCCAGCAATCCCAGATTGCCCGTAGAGCCAGAATGAGCTCGCGCAGCTTAGGACCAGGGGAGCTCCACTTGACGCTATAGCGGCGCTCGTTATGTCCCTTTACCTGGGTCCCCAGCCCCAGGATAAAACGGCCATTGGACGATGCCTGGAGATCCCAGGCCGTGTAAGCTAGAGACATAGGGCTTCGGGGAAAAGCTAGAGCAATAGCGGTGCCCAGGTTGATCTGGCTGGTTGTGGTTGCGGCTACGGCAAGGGGCATAAAAGGATCGTGCCGGTTTTCCTGGGTCCACACGGCGTCAAAGCCCATCTCTTCAGCAGCTCGGACAGCAGTAGCCACCTCGGCAAGTGAGTTAACAGCCAGACCTGTATCTAACTTCATTGAGTTTCTCCTTAGCACCCTAGCGCCTGAGCAGGATCTCAACGCATTGTTGCGCTGCGTCCTCAGCCTTGGCCTGTATCACAGCATTACTATTGTTGCTGATCGGGTGCGGAATTACAGCAAATGGGTACTCAGGGATCCCGGACACCTGAGCCATAACCCGAGCCGTCTGCACAAACCGATCAGTAATAATCGCGGTTGCGGCGACCCCAGCCTTCTCAGCCGAGATGGCGTCGTGCAAACTGCACGACGAGCAGCTCCCTCAATCACCAACGGCGGAGATGACTGCGTCACACCCAGCCATTTCAGCCAGTACCGCTGGTGGCACAGGTCGGCTTGGATCGGGCTTTTTCAGGCGGATGACTTCCTTTACACTGTGTTGCAACCGCAGAATTTCTTCCACATGGTCAAGCAACTGACGCACATTGACCTTGCTATTGTCCAGCAGTCCAACTGTACGACCTGCCAGGGATGTCAGATTAGATGCAGCTTTGGTAGCTGAGACTACGTCATTGGACGTTGGATCAAGAACGCGAATACTCATGTTAGATTCCTCCCATCAAACTAAGGTCTGTACCAAAACCCTTTTTCTCCCCCTCACCTTAGTCCTTTCCCCCAAGGGGCGAGGAGACTTAAAGTCTTGGCTGCTAATACTTGGGGTGAGAGTTCTATAATGAATCATCAAAGCCCTCCGAGGTTAGGTTTTTCGTGTGAGCCCTAAACACTGTCGATGGATTTCGTTGTTGCATGCGACCAGGGGCCAAACCAGGGGGGAATAACTGCTCCAAAACCACCAGCAGGACCGCCTGCTGCAACTACCAGCAAGTCATCGGGGGATCGCAGCGCGGTGAACTCCTGGTCCGGGCCGCGGCCACGTGCAACCAGCTTATCTTTGCCAACCTTGGCCCAGTCGCGCCGCAACACCCGAGCCGATCGGTAGATAGACTCGCGAATGTCTTGTTTCTGCCAGCCCGCAGCTATAAGCAGTTCCCGCAGTTGTTTAGGGATAACCAGCGCATAATTCCCGGGCCAGATTGAGTAGGTCAGCATGTTGTGCCGGATCTCGGCGGCAAAGGTTTCAAGAATCTCTTCAGGATCATGGGTCCATTCGTTCATGACCTGGCGCGAGGCCTCACTTGCCATGACGGTGACACCCGAGACTTCAGCGGGAACACCCCGCTCCTGGGCCAGGGGTGTCCAAGGACTGTCCTCTTCATCTTCGGCAATACAGAATGAGAACTTGCCCGGGTGTCCCAGCGTTGCCCGGTCCAGCTGGCCGGGAACACAGCCAAGCACATTAATCATAACCAACCGCACTGCACGGCCAATGGTAGCGTTGGCGCGGTTGCCGTTGCCAAAGACGCCGTGCGTGGCGTTCATGCCGATTGCCGTCCGCACCGGGCCGTTGACCACAATAAACTGGGCACTGCCGCCGGTGCTGGCGGTGCTGCCATGAAGGTTAAAGTCCGCCTCACACATGGCCTTCAGGGCTGCTACCACAACCGGCATGCAGGCTGGCAGGCAGCCGGCCATAACTGCATTGATGGCTACTTTTTCTGCCGTTATCGGCCGCTGGCGGACAGATTCAACGCCAACAATATCTCCCGGCGCTAGGCCCGCTGTGTGTAAACACTCTTGTACCCGCTCTTCTGTGGGTGGCACAATCGGCAGGCCGTCGGTCCAGCCGTTCTGCTGATAAAGTTCATTGGCCTCCAGAGCATCAGCCAGATCATAAGTTGCTGACTGAAGCGGCTGTTTAGCAAAAGTCATTAGGGTCTCCTCATTCTTGCTACTAAATCAGACCACCGGACATTAGTACACTCATGTAGGGGCGATCCTTGTGATCGCCCTAGGTGAGAGGCCGCAATAATAGGGCGAATACGAGATTCGCCCCTACAACAGATGCCGAGACCTTCTGTACCAACTCTTATGTGGTTCGTTTTAGTTTTTTCGCCAATTCACTCACGCTTTTGGCCAGCGCTCCACCACTACCTTCTTCTCCGTATAAAACTCAACCGCATCACGACCCTGCCCATGCAGGTCACCAAAGAAGCTATCTTTCCACCCGGAAAAGGGGAAGAAGGCCATAGGCGCGGCCACCCCTACGTTTATGCCCAAGTTGCCAACCTGGGCTTCATAGCGGAATTTACGGGCAGCAGCTCCACTACGTGTAAACAGACAGGCCATGTTGCCATAATTATGGCGGTTAACCAGGGCCAGGGCTTGGTCAATGTTGTTGGCATGCATCAAACCCAGCACCGGCCCAAAGATTTCGGTCTTGGCAATCTGGCTGTCCAGATTCACATCCTCAATGATTGTGGGCTTAAGGAAGTAGCCCTTCTCGTAGCTGGGAATAAGCGCATTACGGCCGTCTACCACCAGCTTGGCTCCTTCTTGCTCCCCGGTTTGGATCAAACTCTCAATTCGGCTCTTGCTTTCTGCCCGAATAACCGGTCCCATCTCTACCCCTTCGTCCAGCCCATAACCCACCTTGCGGGAAGCTGCCACTTCGGTCATGGCCTGGGTAAATGGACGTCTGGCTTCGCCCACCGTAATGGCCAGCGAAGCGGCCAGACAACGCTGCCCCGCGCAACCCAAAGCAGATTCAGCAGCCACACGAATAACTTCTTCCAAGTCAGCATCCGGCAAGATAATGAGCGGGTTTTTGGCGCCAGCCTGGCATTGGGCGCGCTTGCCGTTGGCCGTGGCCCGGCCATAGACATACTTGGCCACAGGGGTGGAGCCCACAAAGCTGATTGCTCGCACCTGGGGATGATCAAGCAGCGCATCAACAGTCTCTTTGCTACCGTTAACCAAATTAACCACGCCCTTAGGTAAGCCGGTCTGCCCCATCAACTCAAAGAGCCGTTGTGCCGTCATGGGCGTTTTGTCCGAGGGTTTGAGAACAAAAGTGTTGCCGCAGGCAATAGCGTAGGGGAGAAACCACAGGGGGATCATGCCCGGGAAATTAAAGGGAGTGATGGCTGCCACAACGCCGACCGGCTGACGAATCAGAGTTTCGTCAATACCCCGAGAGATGTCTTCGCTGTAGTATCCCTGCATCAAGGTGGGGATGCCGCAGGCAACCTCTACATTTTCTATGCCGCGGCGCAGCTCGCCAACCGACTCCGTGTAGGTCTTGCCGCACTCGTTGGTTAGGGTGCGTGCCAGATTATCAAGATTCTCTTCGAGTAGGCTTTTTAGTTTAAACAGGTATTGCACCCGCTCTGTAGCGGGAGTCTGTCGCCATTCGACAAAAGTGTCAGCGGCTGCCTGAACTGCGGCATCTACCTCAGCCGCCGGGGACAGTGGCATGGTAGCCAGTACCTCAGCCGTGGCAGGATTAATAATATCCAGGTGCTCCCCGGCACTGGAGCGGCACCATTCTCCATGAATGTAATTGAGGAGTTGGGGGTTGGTCATGGTCTTTTCTCCTATTTCTTAGAGGGGGTTAGGCCATGGTAACAATAGCGCGCCCAATAATCTCACCACGGTTAAGCGCGGTATAGGCTTCGTCGGCCTGTTCCAAGCGGTACCGACGGGTAATGGGCTGGGACGCGCTCACCTGCCCGCGTGCCGCCAATGCTAGTAACTCGGGCAAGTCGGTGCGGACACGGCTGCCGTAGGAACCCATCAGCTGGATGCCGCGTCGCACCAGGCGGGTGATTTCAATGCCCGCGGTGGTAGTACCGGGAGCAATACCAATCACCACCATCCGCCCGCCGTCGCATGTCATCATGAAGGCGTTCACTACTGTCTCCGGGCGGCCCAGGGCTTCGATGGCCACATCAACGCCACGGCCGTTAGTGAGGGTGTTGACCGCAGCAATCGCGTCTCCTTGGGCGGCGTTCACCGTGTGGGTTGCCCCCAGTTCTTTAGCTGCCTCCAGTTTATCATTGCGTATGTCTACGGCAATAATCTGGCTGGCGCCAAAGGCCCTGGCAATCTGGATAACGTTGGAGCCCACACCCCCTACGCCTACCACTGCTACCGTGTCATTGGGCTGTACTCTGGCCTGATTCTTTACCGCGCCGTAGGCTGTCATCATGGCACAGCCAAGGATGCAGGCATCGGGCAGAGGTACGTTGGCGGGAGCGGGAAACACATCACTGGCCGGAACAACTGCGTATTCGGCCAGTCCCCCCATGCTGTACATGGCCAGCGACGAGCCATCGGAACGGTTTAGACGGCTTTCGCCATCATAGAGCGTTCCTTTCAGGCGGTTCATGGCAAAGAAGGTCTCGCAGAGATCGTCCCGCCCGCGCACACAGTAATAGCAGAAACCGCACGGCATAATGAAGCTACACACCACAGCGTCTCCAGGCTGTGGTGTCTTGACATCAGGGGCAACCTCATTGACAACGCCGGAAATTTCGTGACCCAAGACACAGGGCAGGGGGAATTTCACTTCGCCCTTGACAACATGTAGATCCGTGTGACAGACACCACACGCAGTGACTTTAACCAGAACCTCGCCGGTCTTAGGCTGCGGCCTCGGAATTTCTTCAATGGTAAGCTGACCACCGACTTCTGAGAGAATTACGGCTTTCATGATGGGCATTCCTCCTCATCTGGCAAGCGCTGAGGGTTTAGCTCTGCTTTATCATGATAAGAGCCTGTACGAAAACCCTTTCTCCCTCATTCTGACCCTCTCCCCCAGGGACAAGGGAAATAAAAGATGACTATCAACTACCCCCTCTCCCGCAAGAGCGCGGGAGAGGGCTGGGGTGAGGGTTCCATAACTATGAGATCCTGTCCACCAGCTAGAGTGCTTATAATTAAGTTCATTCTCTCTTGACATTTTGTCTGCTGTTAGCTATCTGAATGGCGAACAAAAAGCGAATACAGGGCACAAAACATGCAGCAACGTTTAGGTGACATCATCAACCAAGAGCGTCGGAAACGAGGCCTTAGTCTGCGTCAGTTGGTTAAGCGAATCAAAAAAGAGGATGGTAATTCTATTACTCCCCAGTATCTCAATGACATTGAATTTAACCGTCGTATCCCTTCTCCCCATGTGCTTCGAGAGCTGGCACGAGAGCTGAGTCAGGACCCCGACATGTTTCTGATGCTGGCTGGGGCAGAGACAGAGGTAATGCGAGAATACCTCAAGGAGCATCCGCAGCAACAAAGAGAAATCATTCAGCTCTTTCGTACTGCGCAAAAGCGGGGGTTTGAGGATTGGGAAAGACTCAGGAAAATTGTGGAGAAGAGCAAAAAGGACGGCAAATGATGGCACAGTTCATTCCTGACCGTGTAGGTGATCTTTTGTGGCGTCCCTAGACCTCCTCACCGGCTTGATTGAAGCCCACGCGGAGCGGCTGGATCTTACGAAGAATCCGTATGAGAGACATTGTGGAGACAGGAAATCGAGTGATGAATAGCAATACTTTCTCTTACATTGCACATCGAAGGAAGCAGGATGGAGCCGTACAAAGTCTCGAAGAGCATTTGTTGGGTGTTGCTGAAATAGCCAAATCATTCGCCACAAAGATTGGCCTTGAGGAGCAAGGTGAGCTTATCGGGTTGCTTCATGATTTGGGAAAGTACAGCAAGCAGTTCCAGACTTATCTCCAGTCTTCGATTGGTATGATTGACCCAGATGAAGATGACTTTGTCGATGCCCGAGGGCTGAGGGGAAAGGTTGACCACTCTACCGCAGGGGCTCAATTCGTCTGGGAAGAATTATCAAAGCGAGGCCGGACAGGACAGGTTGTTGGACAAATTCTGGCTCTCTGCATTGCTTCACACCATTCTGGGCTCATCGACTGCTTGTCCTCTGACACCAACAGTCTTGGTGAAGATACATTCACAAGACGGATGCAAAAATCTGACGACCGGACTCATCTGCGGGAGGTCAAGGCCAACATGGATGAGCGAGTAGCCAAGCGATTCGATGAGTTGGTGAGTGGTTCGAGCCTCATCGACGAACTCGTTCAGTCGGTGAGGGCTTTAGCTGAAAATAACAAGACAAGTGAGGGAATAACCCGTTTCAAAATCGGTCTGCTGACCCGCTTTCTGTTCAGTACTCTTATTGACGCAGACCGGACCGACACCATTGATTTCGAGAACCCTAGAGCCGCGAAGAAACGGCTAAAAGGAATATATGCGGAGTGGCGTGTCCTGATTGACCGGCTAGAGGAGCATTTGCAGGGGTTTACTAGCGCGCGCTCAATTGACCCTATCAGACGGCGTATATCAGACCAATGTCGAAAGAGTGCGGTTCGAGACAAGGGCGTATACACGTTGACCGTTCCAACAGGCGGCGGCAAGACGCTTGCGAGTCTTCGGTTTGCTCTTCATCACGCGAAAAGACATGGAATAGACCGAATATTCTACTTTATCCCCTTCACTTCCATCATTGACCAGAACGCTGATGTTGTCCGAAAAATTCTCGAACCATCTGACCCTGGTATTGAGAGGGGAAGTATTGTTCTTGAGCATCACTCGAACATTACCCCTGAAATACAAACGTGGAAGAGTAAAATCTTATCCGAGAATTGGGACGCTCCCGTTATTTTCACCACCAATGTCCAATTCTTAGAGACGCTATTCGGGTTTGGTACTCGTAGTGTGCGGCGAATGCACCAGTTAGCGAATTCCGTACTCATCTTTGACGAAATCCAAACACTTCCCATCAATTGTATTCACCTCTTCTGCAATGCGATCAATTTCCTTGTCGAGCACTGCGGAAGTACCGTCGTATTATGTACAGCAACACAGCCACTATTAGATCAAGTAGAGGAGTCAAAAGGCCGACTGCATAGCGCGGCTGATAGCGATATCATGTCAGAGGCAGGAGCGCTTTTTGTCGATTTGAAGCGTGTTGAGGTTATCGACAGTCGAAAGTCTGGTGGCTGGACAAATGAAGAACTTGCCGGTCTCGCCTTACAAGAGGTGAGCCGAAGCAAGAAGAAGAATTGCCTAGTTATTGTGAATACCAAGCGGTCAGCGCAGGATATATACGATATTTGCCACAGTAAGAGCGATTCACCTGTTTATCATCTCAGCACCAATATGTGTGCAGCGCATCGCCGGAAGAAGCTAGAAGAAATCCGTGCCTGTCTTGAGGCCGAGAAACCCCTTGTGTGTATTAGCACCCAACTTATCGAGGCTGGCGTCGATATCGATTTTGGAGTCGTCATCCGATTCTTGGCAGGACTTGATTCCATTGCACAAGCAGCAGGTCGGTGCAATCGACACGGGCGCCCTGAACGAGGCCGTGTCCACGTTGTGAACCCAAGGGAGGAAAGTATCGACTTACTGAAGGATATCAAGAGGGGTAGGGATGATGCTGCGAGAGTATTCAACGAGTACGAGGAAGACCCTTCCAGATTTAACCATGATCTCCTTAGCCCAAAGGCAATTAGACAGTATTTTCAATACTACTTTTTCGACAGACGTGGGGACATGGCGTACTCAGCTCCAGCCAAGTCGCTTGGCCATGATGATACTCTGCTCAATCTCCTCTCTGACAATCCAAAGGCGGTAGAAGAATTTCGGCGTTGCAATGGAAGATACCCTAACTTGTACCTCCGTCAATCCTTTATGGCCGCTGCTAAAGAGTTTCGGGCAATAAATGCCCCGACAAGGGGCGTAATTGTGCCATATGGAGAGCGGGGGAAGGATATCATTAATGGGCTATGCGCTGCATTTGAGCCGGAAAAGCAGTTCGATCTTCTGCACGAAGCGCAGCTGTACACAGTCAACGTTTTTCCAAACGAGCTACAGCGCTTACGAGAATCCGGTGCTGTACGGGAAGTCCAGGAGGGTACGGACATTCTGTATCTTGATGCTCGTTATTACAGCCAGGAGTTTGGGCTGAGCCTGACGCCCAGCGGGGAAATGGAGGTTCTACATGTCTGATTTGGCGAGAAGTAGTATTGAATTCCGCGTATGGGGGAAATTCGCGCTTTTCACCGATCCTCTGACCAAGATTGGCGGAGAAAAGTGCTCGTATCACATCCCAACCTACGAAGCGCTCAAAGGCATTACCAAGTCCATCTATTGGAAGCCTACGCTAATCTGGGTCATTGACGAAGCGCGCATCATGAAGCGCATTCGTACCCAGACGAAAGGGACGAAGCCGTTAGAGTATAGTGGTGGAAATACGCTGGCCATCTATACCTTTCTGGCAGATGTCGAATATCAGGTGAAGGCGCATTTTGAGTGGAACCCGCACCGTCCAGAGCTTGCGGATGACCGCAATGAGGTAAAGCACCACATTATTGCTCAACGCATGCTGGAGCGCGGAGGGCGGCAGGATATTTTCCTTGGGACTCGCGATTGCCAGGGGTACGTTGAACCCTGTGAATTTGGCTCTGGACATGGGCATTACGACAACTCTGACGAACTTGCGTATGGCGTGATGTTTCACGGGTTTGATTACCCCGATGAGACAGGAGAACACAAGCTCCACACTCGTTTTTGGCGACCAACGATGGTCGATGGCGTAATCCGCTTCGTACGGCCAGAGGACTGCAAGATTAGAAAGTTTGTCCAGGAGATGCCAGCGAAGGAGTTTGAGAGGAACAGAAATTTTCTTGATGTGCAATCTGAATTAACTCGCTTGGAGAGCCGATCATGAGCTGGATTCAAAAACTCTATGAGACTTACGATCAATGTGCCGGGGCGCCCCAATTTGCCGATGCAGAACCATCGCTGTTGCCGATTTGTCATGTCACTCAGAATGCACAGATTGAAATTGTACTTGATGACCAAGGAAATTTCCTGGGGGCGCGCGCGCAGGTTATCGAAAAGGGCAATGATCAAAAGACTATTGTTCCGTGCACGGAAGATTCTGGTGGAAGAGCAGGGAGGAAGCCTGTCAATCATCCTCTATGCGACAAGCTTCAGTATGTGGCTGGTGACTATTTGGATTTTGGCGGTGACGTGACATCTGGCTTCTTAAAAAACCCGACCGAGCCGCACCAATCTTATCTGGCTCTATTGTCCGACTGGGTTAACTCGTCTTCCAGCCATCCGAAGTTAGCTGCCATCTATCAGTACGTCCAAAAAACCCGGGTAATCGGTGATCTCGTTCGGGAAAAAATCTTGCCTCTTAATCGCGAAGGGAAACTATTGAAGGAATGGAGTGGCGACCAGAAGGATGCACCAAAGATTTTTAAGGCTATGCCTGGTGGGCAAAGCCCAGAAAACGCCTTCATTCGATGGAGGGTTGAAACACCAGGAGATCCACTCTCTGCAACGTGGGAAGACCGGGCATTGATGAATGCCTGGATAGGCTTCGATGCCAGCCAGAACCAAGCCCCGGGACTTTGCATGGTTACAGGGAAGACGGTGCTATTGGCTAGAAATCATCCGAAAAGATTGAGGCATGGCGGAGACGGTGCCAAGCTAATTTCTTCCAATGATACCAGTGGATTTACTTTTCTTGGCCGCTTTGTTGATGCAGACCAAGCATGCAGCATCGGGTTTGATGTTACACAAAAAGCCCATAACGCTTTACGCTGGCTGATTGGACGACAAGCATCCCGCAATGGGGATCAAGTGGTTGTGGCGTGGGCAGTGTCAGGGAAACCTATTCCCGACCCGTTCGCGAGATCCCCTGAGCTATTTGGCATTGAATCAGATCAACACCAGGAGGAACCGGGATTTCATGGAGATGCGGGACAGGCGTTCGGAAGGAGGCTGGCCAGGCTTATTGCCGGCTATCAGGCAAAACTTGGTTCGACAAATGAAATTGTCGTTATGGGTCTAGACTCCGCGACACCGGGGCGCATGGCGATCACGTTCTACCGCGAATTGACCGGCTCGGAATTACTTGAGCGCGTTCAGTCCTGGCATGAAAACGTGGCGTGGCACCAGTACTATTCCAAGGAAATACGCTTTGTAGGTGCACCGTCTCCCAAAGACATTGCAGAAGCCGCCTTTGGGCATCGATTGGACGACAAACTTTGTAAAGCAACGGTGGAGCGACTACTTCCCTGCATCATTGATGGACAGCCGATACCGCGTGACCTTGTGGAATCGGCGGTACGCAGAACATGCAACCGGGTAGGTCTTGAAAATTGGGAATGGGAAAAGAATCTGGGCATCGCTTGCTCCTTGTTCAGGGGCTACTTCATTGAAAGGAATTACCAGATGTCGTTAGAACCGAATCGAACCACACGCGATTACTTGTATGGCCGTCTATTAGCAATCGCGGAACATATCGAAGACCGTGCGCTGTATCTCGCTGGTGAAAGACGGGATACCAGTGCGGCCAAGCTTATGCAGCGTTTTGCTGATCACCCCTACTCAACTTGGAGAACCATAGAGGTCTCGTTAGTGCCCTATAAAACTCGTTTGCGCGCTAGACGCTCATCGTTCCTGAATCAAATGGAAAGACAGCTTGATGAAGTCGTTGGAGCGTTTCAGGAGCAGGACTTTACAGACGAACGACGGCTTTCTGGGGAATTCCTGCTTGGGTATCACTGCCAACGGCAGGCATTATGGGCCAAGCCAGAAGTAGAAACAGATGAAGAGGATATCGACAATGAAACTGATTAAGGAGGAAATATGACTATGTTACAGCAAAAGGTTGATTTCGCCGTTATCTTACGGGTTAATAATGCGAATCCCAACGGTGACCCTCTTAACGGCAACCGGCCTCGTACGGATTATGAGGGACTCGGCGAAATAACTGATGTATGCCTCAAGCGTAAAATTAGAGACAGGCTTCTGGAAAATGGCCATTCGATTTTTGTGCAGTCGGACGATAGGAAGGTCGATGACGCGAAAAGCCTTCGAGCGAGGGCCGATGCCTCTCTTGGGAATAAACTTGGATCTAGTGATACGGCCAAACTAGCTTGCGAGAAATGGTTCGATGTTCGTGCTTTCGGCCAGCTTTTTGCGTTTAAGTCAAACAAAAAAGGGAAGAAGAAAGACGAGAGTGATGATGGAGACACAGGCGTTTCCATTGGTATACGCGGACCTGTCACTGTCCAGTCTGCTTTCAGCGTTGAGCCTGTCAGCATTACGAGTACGCAGATTACAAAAAGCGTGAGTGGCGAGGGCGATGGCAGCAAGCGTAGTTCTGACACGATGGGTATGAAGCATCGTGTGGATCACGGTATTTATGTCTTTTTCGGCAGCATGAACCCACAGCTAGCGGAGAAAACGGGATTTAGCGACGCGGACGCAGAAGCCATCAAGCAGGTGCTGCCACGACTATTCGAGAACGATGGTTCATCCGCCAGACCGGAAGGAAGCATGGAGGTGTGCAAAGCCGTCTGGTGGCAACACAGTTGCAAAGCGGGACAGTATTCCTCCGCTAAGGTTCACCGCACGTTGTCCGTTAAACCTGATGGTGGTTACGAGCTGGCCAGCCTCGACGGCCTAAGACCTGAAGAACTCGACGGTTTTTGATAGACACAGTATCGCTATGGTTCAGAAAGAGCGTGAACTTGTGGCTGATAAAGATGCAAACGATCCCATTTTGATCTCTGCTCTGGAGCACTATAGTTACTGCCCGCGTCAGTGTGCCTTGATCCACCTGGAGCAAACCTTTGACGAAAACCTCTTCACCTTGCGTGGCCGGGCTGTGCATGAGCAGGTGGATGAACCAGTCGTGGAGGTAGCGAAAGGCGTGCGTGTGGAGCGGGCTTTACCGCTGTGGTCCAACCGGCTGGGATTGGTCGGGAAAGCCGATGTGGTCGAGTTTCATGGTGAGGTGCCCTATCCGGTGGAATACAAGCACGGGCCTCGCCGGGAGAAAGAACACGACAATTTGCAACTCTGTGCCCAGGCCCTGTGTCTGGAAGAGATGACCAGCCAGAGTGTGCCGAAAGGAGCAATCTTTCACCACAGCTCCCGCCGACGGCGAGAAGTGGAGTTCACCTTGGCCTTGCGCGAGAAGGTAGAACGGAACATTGTGGAAATCCGCCAGATGCTCGCCATACGTACCCTGCCGCCCGCAGTTAACGATGCCCGGTGCAAAAACTGTTCGTTACAAGACTCCTGCCTTCCATCAGTGGTGGGCGAAAGGGCGCGACTCAAGCAACTGGAAAGCACTTTGTTCTTGCTCAGTACTACCTAGCTTGTCCGTTGGTGAGGATTGAAACCGTAGTATGTGAGGCGCGCATGCACCAATTGCTCAACACCTTATACGTCACAACCCCAGAGGCATACATTCGTCTAGATCACGAAACTCTGCGAGTCGAGGTTGAGGGCAAGACCAGGCTTCAGGTGCCGCTTCACCATATTGGCGGGCTGGTCTGCTTTGGTGATGTCCTGATTAGCCCAGCCGTCTTACACCGCTGTGCCGACGACGGGCGCTCGGTGGTGCTATTAAATCGTAACGGGCGGTTCAAAGGACGGCTGGAGGGTCCGGTTTCCGGTAACGTGTTGCTGCGTAAGGCACAGCACGAGGCGGTGAACAACCCGCATCTCACCCTCTCTGTGGCTCGCCACATTGTGGCTGGCAAGGTACAAAACACCCGGCAAATCGTTCTGCGAGCGGCCCGAGAGGCGGATGATCCAAAGGACGCCGGGCCTCTAAAAGACACGGCCCAAGGCCTGGCTGCTACCCTGGAGCGGGTTGCAACCATCGGGGATCTAGACCAGCTTCGCGGTTTGGAAGGTGAGGCGGCTCGCAGGTACTTTGGCTCGTTCACTTGCATGGTGCGGGAAGACCGACAGAGCTTTCAGCTTAATGGACGCAGCCGACGCCCGCCGCTTGATCCGATAAATGCTCTGCTCTCTTTTCTCTATACCCTGCTGCTTGGTGACTGCGTTGCTGCTGCGGAGGGTGTTGGTCTTGACCCGCAAATGGGGTTTTTGCATGTGCTCCGTCCGGGCCGACCTGCCCTTGGCCTAGACCTCATGGAAGAACTCCGGTCAGTAGTAGCAGACCGGCTAGCTCTCACATTAATCAACCGCCGTCAGGTGACGGCCAAGGATTTTGTTGAGCGTCCAGGGGGAGCAATATATCTGGACGATGAAGGCCGTAAGGAAACAGTGGTAGCTTACCAAAAACGTAAGCAGGAAGAGATACAGCACCCGGTGCTTGAACAGAAGGTTCCTGTCGGACTTATCCCGCACGTGCAAGCGCGTCTGCTGGCCCGCTTTCTGCGGGGAGATATGGAAACTTATTTGCCCTTTTTGTACCGCTAAGGAGAACAAAGGAGAACATAGGTATGCATGTCCTGGTCACGTATGATGTGGCGACTGAGAAAGAGGATGGGAAAAGACGGCTTCGCAAGATTGCGCAGGCCTGTAAAAATTTTGGCCAGCGGGTGCAGAAATCAGTGTTTGAGTGCTCGGTGGATCAGGCGCAATATGAGCAGCTAATCCGAGATCTCCTCAGCTGCATTGATAATAAAGAGGACAACTTGCGTATCTACCGTTTAAGAGAGCCAAAGGAACAATATTGTCGTCATTTTGGGGCTAATCCCTCGGTGGACTTTGACGAGCCCTTAGTAGTGTAGCACCCAACTCAAAGGTTGGATGAGGATTGAAATAGGCGCGAACCAGGAGCAACAGCACAAAGTGGGGGAGGATCGCGTTGGATGTAAGGTCTGTATTTTTAAAGACTTTCTCGTTCCGTCTGACAGGGGAGGAACCGAAATCTGGTTGTTCCTTTGCCAGTACGCGGGAACGAGCAAAAAACCCCAGGCAAAACCACAGCCTGGGGGAGTGGAGTAGCACCCGACCTTCGGGTTGGGTGAGGATTGAAACCTCGATATTGAGCTGAAAGTTTACTAGCTGGATTTTATGTAGCACCCGACCTTCGGGTTGGGTGAGGATTGAAACTCGGTAGCAATGCGACCTGGCTGATTAAATAGGCCCCCGTAGCACCCGACCTTCGGGTTGGGTGAGGATTGAAACCCATGACGTATAGGATATCAGTCACAGACTTGGGTAGCACCCGACCTTCGGGTTGGG
>CBDCRK010000036.1:0-368332 GCA_965220955.1 uncultured Binatia bacterium (SeqCode)
TCAACGAACTCAGTCCACTGGCAGTTCCCCACCCTGACCGCGCCATCGGCCGGCTCTCCACTGACCGTGCAGGCCCGATAGGTAAAACCTCCCCTTTCTGTGGGATTGGTCTCCAGTAAGGTGACATAGAAAGAGTTGTTAGCTGAGCTGGGAATCTCTCTGTCTACAAAGATAGCCATAGTGCTTAGAGTCAGGGCCCTCGGGCTCGGGAGGCGGGGGCGGGGGCCGGCGTCCACCACCGCCGCCGCCACCACCGCCACCACCGGATGAAGCCCCGACGGTGAGGGAAAAGGTGACGGACGCCGTGTAGGGAGGGTAGGCGGGGGCAGTGGCCGTCACCCGTATCCGTATACCGATGCTCTCTTCCGTGGGTGGCGTGCCGCTGAAGGTGCGGGTCTTCGTATTGAACGCCAACCACTCTGGCAGGGCACTGCCGTCTGCTTGCGTGGCGCGGTAGGTCACTGTCCTGACTTGTCTGGGTTTCTAGGGTGTCGAATTCAGGAACTGTATACGAGAACGCCCCCCCCCGCGTGGCGGACTTGGGCCCGGATGGTGGGGCCCGTCGAGGGCCGGAGGGTGTTACGCGTGATGATGACGGTGACGTATGCGCAGAGTGGGGGCGGGTTGGTGGTCGATGTCCTGGTAGGGTCGCAGAAGGGGTTGGACATGGTGGGCGGGTCGGGCGGGCTGTCCTCGTCGGTGACACTCACGGTCACGGCGATGCTCCCCGTCGCAGGCGGTATGCCGCTCAGGATCTGGGTGGCCGGATCGAACGCCAGGTTCCCCGCCCACCGGACTGGGGGGCAGCATCTCCGGCAGGACAGTGCCGTTGGTCTTCGTGGCGTAGTACGTCAGGCGAATCTCCGTCCCGGTCGCTGAACGCCACCGGGTCAGTAGTGAACATCGCCCCTGGCGTGAGGGTGAGGGCGATGGCCATGACCTCCGGGGCAGTCGGCCGCCGGTTGGTCCACAAGGTCAGGGTCGGCCGGGGCCTTGTCCCGCAACACCTGGGGAATACCGGATCGGCGCCTGTCCAGTCGGTATCGTGGAGGTATAAATCTGTCAGGGCGCTGAGCCTGCCCAACGCAGTGGGGATGAGTCCGGTCAGTTGGTTGGAGTGGAGATCGAGATACGTCAGGTCGTCAGGTCGCGCTCAGGTCGCCCAACTTAGCGGGGATGGGTCCGCTCAGTTGGTTGTTGGAGAGATCGAGAACCGTAAACGTCAGGTCGCTGAGGTCGCCCAACGCAGCGGGGATGCGTCCGGTCAGTTGGTTGTTGGAGAGATCGAGATACGTCAGGGCGCTGAGGTCGCCCAACTTAGCGGGGATGGGTCCGTCCAGTTGGTTGATCGGAGAGATCGAGATACGTCAGGTCGCTCAGGCTGCCCAACTCAGGGGGGATGGGTCCGGTCAGTTCGTTGGTAGTGGAGATCGAGATACGTCAGGTCGCTGAGGTCGCCCAACTCAGCGGGGATGGGTCCGGTCAGTTCGTTGATGGAGAGATCGAGATACGTCAGGTCGCTCAGGTCGCCCAACGCAGGGGGGATGGGTCCGTCAGTTGGTTGGATGGAGATGGAGACCCGTCAGGTTGCTCAGGTGTCAGGGGGGAGGCGTCCGGTCCAGTTGGTTGATGGAGAGATCGAGATGCGTCAGGGCGCTCAGGTTGCCCAACGCAGGGGGGATGGTTCCGGTCAGTCCGTTGTTGGAGAGATCGAGACCCGTCAGGTTGCTCAGGTTGCCCAACGCAGTGGGGATGGTTCCGGTCAGTTCGTTGGATGGAGAGATCGAGACCCGTCAGGGCGCTGAGGTCGCCCAACTTAGCGGGGATGCGTCCGGTCAGTTGGTTGGTTGGAGAGATCGAGATCTGTCAGGGCGCTGAGGTCGCCCAACTTAGCGGGGATGCCTCCGGTCAGTTGGTTGGAGCGAGATAGAGCTCTGTCAGGTCGCTGAGGTCGCCCAACTTAGCGGGGATGGGTCCGGTCAGTTGGTTGTTGGAGCGGAGATGGAGAAACGTCAGGGCGCTGAGGTCGCCCAACTCAGCGGGGATGGTTCCGGTCAGGCCGGTCGTTGGAGAGATCGAGCTGGGTCACGCGCGCCGGCGTTCCCGATACCACGATGCCGGCCCCACGAGTCCATCGCAACATCCACCGCCCAGTCCAGGCTCGCCGTGCCCCCTAGCGTGGCTTGGAGACCCAGCAGGGTGTTACAGTCCGCGGCCAAGCCGGGACCCCGATCCGCCACAGCCATACTGTCCTCGGCACATGCTCGTCGTACACGTCTGGGCTCCCGCAGCACCGGGCCTGCCCAGGGTCAGTATCCCCAGCAGGACGATGTACGCGAGCGCGAGCAGGAGCCGCCGGACTCGTTCGCGCCGGTAGAGTGAATTGTAACCTATGGATTTTACTAAGATTTTGCGGGGGGGTAAAAGCGGACCTGGACGAGTGGGGCTTTCCGCTCTCTGGCTTCTCCATGACATACAATCTCTTCTTTCCTGGGGTCTGGGGGAATAACGCCGGGCCGGGAACTGCCCCGCCATCCCATGCTCTCGCTCAGCTTTCCTTCGTTGTCAGCGTTAGTACAACATGGGCTTCTATAGCCAACCCGGTTGTTATCCCGCATTGTATACTCGCTTACCTGTCTTCGCTCTCGTCGCCTTCGTCCTTGGTCTCCTGCTCCAACTCAGGTAATTCTTCATATTTAGGTGTAAACTCTGTTCCCTCTGTCTCCGGACGAGCGTTTGGGTACAATCGCAACAGGTCCCATTCATTTATGGCAGCCCGGACCTTATACCGCATCCTGCCTTGATAACCTGCTCCACCTGCCTTTGCTTCCAATGGTGGCGCATCCCATCCATAGGCCGTGCCATGGATTTGTCTCAAGGTCTCGACTGTCGCATTCACATCTTCGTCAGTCGGGGGCTCTAATTGAAGAGCCTCTTGTTCGAGGGTCCCCATCCCTTTTTCGGCTCTGGCCGCAACGACATTTTCTCCTCGTGAGCGCAACCGTTGGGCTGCGTGGCTGCGGTCCTGCTTGCCAGAATCTCCTAAAAATGGCTGTGGCAAAGTCGCTTGTCACTGTGCCAACAACGACAAGACCTGGGTATTCTTCACCTTCGACCTTTCCCCACCAACGGGCAAGCTCTGCATAAGACTTGGCTCTCTGCAATACAGAGTAAGAACCAACTAACTCGATCTCATCCAACAATACAACCCAGCCTTTGTAACCGGCGCCTTTCACCAACTCTGTGGCAAAACGTAAATGTTGAGGGGGCAATTCCTTCGCCTTCGGCGCTCTGAAGGGGTAATTAGGTAATTGACCTATTTGTCTGAGTCCATCCTTCACATCGGGAACCCTTATCTTTTCTCCTGACCAGAACGCTCTGATTTTGCTCATAAGTTCAAAATCATTTGCCCTTTCATGAACCATCAGGGTTGCCGGGAATATGGTATGCAACCCGTTCTGAGGGGAATTGGCCCACCGAAAAAAACGGGCGTATACCTCTGATGAACCTTCAAGTTTGAGTCCCAGTTCTTCCATGAGCTGCCCGGTTCGGTCCGGCATCCGGCCGTGGTCTATTGCGGACTTAAAAACCTTGTCCATGTTATACAGAGGCGTCTCTTTACTGATGGTTACTTTGCTGCACACAAAACCTTGCGACAAGGCTTGGTGTTCCAGGTATGAGAGTAAGTGAGACTTGCCCGTACCAAAATCGCCAGAGACCAACATGCCTAATGAACTGGAGGGGGGATCGTCGGAATCGACAGCTTTAGACAGCAGTTTTTTGAACTGATTCTCTGCTTGCGATTGATTACATCCTAGTATCTCGACAGCTTTTTCGTTAGGCACACCATTGCGAAGTCCCTCCAAGGCGCGTCTGCAAGTCAATGCGTCTTTTCCGTCTATGTTGGTATTCATGGGGCCAGCCTTTTCTTCAGGATATTCGCACCAAAGACGCCAGGGGATTAACTAGGTTTCCATCCCGGACGTCATCCATGACTCTTGTCATAAGGGCCTGATAACTTCCAAACCCTCTGGAACGGGCGTCGGGGTCAGGGAATGTACGGTCAGTCATGATGAGCAGCAACGCTCCGGCCAATTGGTCTGTTCTATCGACGAACTCTCTCAGAAGCTCATAGTGATCCATGACCATTGCTTTTGTGTAGTACCTCAGACCGTCTTTCGGATTTCGGGGAAGCGCCACGCGAGAGTTGTCGAGCACTACCACAGTCCCCCCACATCCTATGTGTCGAAACCAGAAGAGGGCCGATTCAATGAAATGCCCCGCGGTGACACGGTTTATAGCGGTATTGATGAAAAACGATTTCACACTGCTCACTTTTGTATTCGTTCCTGTTAGCCAATCAATCAACGGTTGACCTCCATATTGATTTGGACGACTGTTCTCTGACAGGCAAAGGTGGGTCATGGCGACTCTGAAATCTTTGGTCATGCGGTATTCTTTGGAGACCTCGTTTTGTATTTTTGGCCTCAATTCCTGAAGTACAAATTGCGAGTCAAGATTGTTTACGTTTGCTACAGCTTCAAAGATGTTATTATCGGCCTCTCTGGGATTGATGTTATCGACCTGATAGCCTCCCTTTTCGGCCAAACGCAAAATCAGGCGTCGAGCTAACAGACGCCAATCTACTTGGCGCGCCATCTCGAAAAAAATATCCTGTGGCATATGGACTCTGGTCTCCGCTGCGTCAAGTTTCACGACAACGTAATCCAGGTTTCTGCACCGGCTCTCTATCGCTTCATATAGTGCCAGTTTCCGGCTTTCTGGCGTCACGGCAAACTTGATGGACGCACCACCCTCTGCGATAAAAGTCGACAAGTATTCGTCATCAAGAAATTTGAGCCAATCGTGAAGCGGTATTTCGTTCGCCATCATTCACCTCCGGAAAACTGGATTCCGTAATACGTAATAAGCTGCTCGTCTCGACCTACAAACTGGAAGGTGTCACGGGCTCTTTTCGCGCCTGTTGAAGACGGGAAAGATACACGCGCTCCTTTCTTGGTGCGGGATGGACCACTCGCTTCCAAGGCATAAATGTCCCTGGCAAAATCTATATTGTCATACTCACGCTTACTTCCGGGCAAAGAGGTAAATGCCTTATACACCTCGGCCAAAGGGACGACAGGACCATATCCACCGTTGATTAAACGTGTAGAAGACTGTTCTCTCGATATGAGTAAGTACATCTCGTGCAACGCCTCTAGGAAAGCATCTGACTTGAATCGGGGCGGTTTTTTCTGTCTTTCAATTAGGAATTCTACCAAGCGGGATGGTCTTAAAGTCGAGACCTTCTTTCTGTCAATTCTGACAGCGCGGTCCCCAGGCAAGATTTGAGCTATGGACGGATACGAAATCAACCGGCCATCTCTTTCATGGATGCTCAATTTCTTTTCTTTTGCTGTATGACACAGCTCGTTTGCATAGCGTTCTTCGAGATAGTTTTCTTCTTCCTCATCCGTAAAAGGCCAAGTTTTAGTGGCGTTTGCAACTTCCTGACTCAGAGAACTCAGTGCGGGACCAAGCCTTGAACAAGCCCTTTTGATTGCGTTGATGTTTCCGTCCCGGGCTGCCTTCTGCAATGCCCTGGCGAGTTTTGCCAAGTCTGTTGCAGACTTCAGAGTCGAAGCCGCAGCTTCTTCCATGTCGTTGAATGCCCGCTCGAAGCTGTCCATCAATTACTCCCTCATTTGTTCCCTATCTCGTATAGAAGAACGCTTAAGCCCAGGGGCTCTTGGTCGACTCTTATCCTAGTGACAGAAACGACCCTTTGGCTAGAACCATATAGGGGCCAGGGAAAATGCCCATAAGCACGGTACCCAGGGCAGTAATAATAATGGCCAGGGCAAGGTAGGGACGGGCAGAAAGAACCCCAATCTCTTTGTCCCCTTCCTGCATATACATGGTCACAATCACGCCAATGTAATAATAGGCAGAAACCACGCTGTTGAGCACACCAATCACAGCCAGTCCAATGTATCCGGCCTGTACCGCTGCGCCAAAGATGTAGAACTTGCCCGTGAAGCCTACCAGTGGCGGCACCCCGGTCAGCGAGAGTAAGAAGACCGCCATAGCTGCGCCCAGGGCTGGATAACGAAATCCCAGGCCAGCATAGTCAGCAATCTCCTCGTTAGCTTCTCCCTTGTGTCCTACTGCCATAACCACGCCAAAGGCGCCCAGGTTCATAAGGGCATAAGCCACCAGATAATAAAGGAGGGCCGCTCCAGCAAGTTCATTGGCAGCGACTATGGCAATAAGCAAATACCCAGCATGGGCAATGCTCGAATAAGCCAACATGCGCTTGATATTGCTTTGGACAATGGCAGTAACATTACCAATGGTCATGGTAAGCACTGCCAGCACCCACATCACTGACTCCCATTCTGCGTGGATACCTCCCAGGGTGTCCATAAACACGCGGGCAAAGGCTGCAAATGCCGCCGCTTTCACTCCTACCGCCATAAACGCAGTCACGGTGGTAGGCGATCCTTGATACACGTCGGGTGTCCATACATGAAAAGGAGCGGCAGCTACTTTAAAGCCAAAGCCAACAAACAGCATGGCTACGCCTGCCAGTAGTAGAGGAGAAACCCCCTCAGCTGCAATATATTCGGCAACCCGTGCCAGCTGCGTGCTCCCAGTCGCCCCATAGACCAGGGCAATGCCATATAAGAGAAAGCCACTGGCAAAAGCGCCCAAGAGAAAGTATTTAAGCGCCGCCTCCGTTGACCTGGGCTGCTGTCGCCAGATTCCGGCAAGCACGTATACCGCTATGGACATGGTCTCCAGCCCCAGAAAGATAACAATCAGGTCCGTAGCTGCGGCCATGATCATCATGCCAAGCGTGGCAAAGAGAATGAGGGAATAATATTCGCCCCGACGAATCTCTGAGCCTTCGAGGTAGTTGACCGACATGAGAATAGTCAACCCCGCCGCTGGACATAAAAGTAGGTTGAGGAAGAGCGCATAGTTATCCAGCGCCAGGGTGCCATTAAACGCATTCACACTGCGTCCCCAAAGAATAGGAGAGAAAATTGCCGCCACCCCTAAGCCTAAGAGGCTCAACCATGCCAGAAGAGTTCTCTCCTCTTCTCGCATCCATAAGTCCCACAACAGTACCAGGACCGCGGTCACTGTAACGGTAAGGCCGGGTAGCAGCGGGAGCCAGTCGATAGTGGGAACGGTGATTTCTGTCATATCAGCCTTTAGCTATCAGCTTTCAGCCTGGGAAAGTATTGAGGACCGGGGCATAGCTCTCTTTTTTAATTCATCCCTCAGATTTTGTGGCCTAGTCCTGGCTTGGCCCCGTATTGGGTCTAAACCTATCTGTTTGGGCATAGTAGACGGGACTGACGGCCGATTGCCGACTGCTGGCAGCTGAACGCTTGTATCCACCATTCCTTTCTCCGCCCGCATCAGCATCATTTCTACGGACTTTTCCATACGCATCAGGAATGGCTGCGGATAGAGGCCCATCACTAGCATCATGACCAGAAGCGGGGTAAAGACAACGATTTCCCGGCGGGAGAGGTCAAGCAAGGTTTTATTCTCTTCATGCCGTAGAGGGCCAAACATGACCCGTTGATACATCCACAACATGTAGACCGCCCCCAGAACAACTCCGGAGACCGCAATCACTCCGGCCATGGTATTAGCCCGAAAAGATCCCAGGAGAATGAGAAACTCGCCGACAAAACCGTTTAGTCCGGGGAGACCAATAGAGGAAAGCAAAGTAACAAGGAAAATGGCAGCGTAAACTGGCATCCGCTGCCATAGCCCGCCAAAGTCACTGATCATGCGAGTGTGGCGCCGCTCGTATACTACTCCCACAAGAAGAAACAAAGCCCCAGTGGAAAGCCCGTGGCTAAGCATCTGGTAAATACCACCCTCAATCCCCTGCACATTTAGGGCAAAGAGGCCAAGCACAACAAAACCCAGATGGCTGACAGACGAGTAAGCAACCAGTTTTTTTAAGTCCGGCTGCACCATTGCCACCAGGGCGCCGTAGACAATGCCAATGACCGCCAGCGCCATCATGATGGGGACCGCTTCTTTAGCTGCATCGGGAAAAAGGGGGATGGCAAAACGAACAAAACCATAGGTGCCCATTTTCAAGAGCACGCCGGCCAGGATAACCGATCCGCCGGTTGGTGCCTCGACATGGGCGTCGGGGAGCCAGGTATGGAAGGGGAAGAGGGGAACCTTAATGGCAAACGACAGGGCAAAGGCGGCAAAAAGCCAGAGCTGCACCTGCACCGGAATTGCCAGTTGATATAGGCTCAGCAAACTAAAGGTAACCTCTCCCTTTTGCCCGCCGTGCAGGTAGGCAAGGTAGAGGATGGCCACCAGCATGAGCAGGCTGCCGGCCATGGTATAGAGAATGAACTTAAGCGCGGCATAAATCCGCCGTGGCCCACCCCATACGCCGATAATGAAGTACATGGGGATGAGCATCACCTCCCAGAAAACATAGAAGAGAAACAGGTCCAGGGCAACAAACGCGCCCAGCATGCCGGTTTCTAAGAGAAGAAAGAAAAAGAGATACTCTCTTACTCGCCTGTGTATGTCTTCCCAGGAGGCCAGAATCACAATAGGGGTGAGAAACGTGGTGAGCAGCACAAGGAAAAGGCTGATGCCATCGACTCCCAGATAGTACTGAATACCAAACTCTGGGATCCAGGAGGTTTGCTCAACAAACTGGAAGTCTCCGTTTTGCGGGTCAAAGCCAAAAAGAAGTCCCAGGGAGAGCAAAAAGGTAAAAAGAGCAGTTCCCAGGGCCGTCCACCACAGGGCTTCTTCCTGCTCTTTGGCAATGAAGAACAGCGAAAAGGCGCCGAATAAAGGGATGAAGACAATCAGGCTTAGCATAATTACTGGAACACGTAGTAGCCAACAATAAGCATGACCCCAATAAGAAAGGAGAGCGCATAGTGTCGAGTGTTGCCCGTCTGCCAGTAGCGCCATACCCGGCTGTTGACCATGACCGTCTCGGCCGTGCCGTTAACCATCCTGTCAATAATGCCAACATCAAAGAACTGCCAGAACCAGTTAGCTATAGCCACTGTGGGACGGACCACAACCAAGTCGTACAGCTCATCTACATAGTACTTATTGAGCAAGACTTGATAGAGTCCTCTGAGGCTCTTTCCTAGTTGCTCCGCCGTTCCCGGGCTACGCACATACATATAGTAGGCGAGGCCAATGCCGCCCAGAGCCGCCAGGGTGGGTAGGTAGCGAATGAGAAACGAGACATGAGCTTCGTGGGGCGCACCAAAAACCGGAGCCAAAAAGTGGGGCAGACTGATATAGCCGCCAAGGACGGATAGTACCGCAAGTATGACCAGCGGAATCGTCATAGAAGAAGGCGACTCGTGAATATGGTGTGCTACCTCAGACTCAGCCCGGCACTCTCCCCAAAAAGTGACAAACAGCAAGCGGAACATGTAAAATGCGGTCATGCCTGCACCGAGGGTGCCCATTAGCCACAAAAATGACGAGCCGTGTGAGCTGGCAAAGGCATGCTCAAGAATTAAATCTTTGCTAAAGAACCCTGAGAGCAGAGGAACTCCGGCAATGGCCAAACAGGCAGCAAAAAACGTCCAGTAGGTGATGGGCATTCTGGTCCTGAGTCCACCCATCTTGCGAATGTCCTGTTCGTCACTCATGCCATGGATCACACTACCCGCGCCAAGAAAAAGAAGGGCTTTGAAGAAGGCATGGGTCATGAGATGAAAAATGCCTGCGGCATAAGCCCCAACTCCGACACCCAGGAACATGTACCCCAGCTGGCTGACGGTTGAATAGGCTAAAACCTTTTTGATGTCGTTTTGCACCAAGCCAATGGAAGCAGCAAAAACAGCAGTCACCGCTCCGACTACGGCAACCACCGTCAACGCTGTGGGTGCCATGGCATAGAGGAAATGTAGACGAGCAATCATGTAGATCCCCGCCGTCACCATGGTCGCCGCGTGGATCAAAGCACTCACCGGTGTTGGCCCGGCCATAGCGTCGGGCAGCCAAACGTAAAGAGGGATTTGGGCGGATTTACCTACGGCTCCGATAAAGAACAAGAGACAAATAATCGTGGCCGTGCCGGCAGAGAGAAGATGGACATTCGGTTGTATTTCGCTAAAAGCAAGGGTCCAGGTTCCTCCCTCTCCTAGACTCCAGAAGAGCAGAAAGATACCCAGGAGAAACCCGGCATCACCAATGCGGTTGACAATAAACGCTTTCTTTCCCGCATAGGCTTTTTCGTTGTCTGTATACCAAAAACCAATAAGCAAATAGGAGCAGAGCCCTACTCCTTCCCACCCAACAAAGAGAAGAAGAAGATTGTCTCCAAGAACCAGGAGGAGCATGGCTGCAGCAAAGAGGTTGAGGTAGGCAAAGTAGCGGCTCAGGTCCTGGTCATGAGCCATGTAGCCTACGGAGTAGAGGTGAATCAGAAACCCTACGCCGGTGACAATGAGAATCATGACCGCCGAAAGCGCATCAACCTGGAGGGCGAAGTCTACGGAAAAGGAGCCAGAGGTGATCCAGGTATAAACGTTATCAACGAGAACCCCTCCGTGAGGGAGTTGCCAGAAAGCCTGGCAAGACAAGAGAAAAGCAAGAAGGACTACACCCGGGGAGATTATATTAATCGTTCGTCTCGATACCTTTCTTCCCCAGAAGATGTTGAAGATAAACCCCAAGAGAGGAAGGAAGACAATAAAACGGAGATAATTAGCTTCCATGATCTACAGTGTATTTTAAAACCCTCACCCCTACCCTCTCCCTGAAAGGGAGAGGGAGATTCCCTCTCCTCTCTGAGGAGAGGGCTAGGGTGAGGAGCTGTTTACCACCTCATTAGGTTTAGCTCATCCACATTGGTTGTCTCGCGGCTGCGGAATATGGCTAGGATGATGGCCAGTCCGACCGCGGCCTCTGCTGCGGCTACCGTCATAACAAAGAAGACAATCACTTGTCCGTCCATAGAACCCAGGTGATGGGAGAGGGCGACAAAGGTCAGATTCACTGCATTGAGCATGAGCTCAATGGACATGAAGATGATAATGACATTGCGGCGAATCACCACTCCTGCCACACCAATGGTAAAGAGGATGCCGCTTAGTATTAGATGATAGCTGATGGGGACCACGCTCAAGTCTCCCTCTTGGCCATAACCACCGCTCCAATAATGGCAATGAGCAAAAGAATGGAAGCAATCTCAAAAGGTAGCAAGAAATCAGTGAACAGCTTCTCTCCCAGGACGGCAACCGTACCAAAGCCTTCAGGCAGCTTCTCTTCACCCGCTATCCCAGCCGAAGTCGGCGATCTACGTATAAGTAAAAAGAGCTCCAAGACGAGCACTCCTCCTCCTAGCCAGGCAATCTGCCGCAGACCTCCTCTGCCTTTCTCATACGACTCCTCTTGCAGGTTAAGCAACATAATCACAAAGAGAAAGAGAACCATAATAGCGCCGGCATAGACCAGAATCTGCAGGAAAGCCACCAAATGGGCATCAAGGAAAAGGAAATAGACCGCCAGGAGAAACAGGGTCATGACCAGGGCCATGGCGCTATAGACCGGATTGGGATGGAGGACGACTGCCATGGCAGTGACAATCATAGACAAAGCAAGAATAAGGAAAGTGAGGTAATCCATTACTGTACCAGCAAAATCACTAGGGCGGTGCCCATTACATTGAGTAGCGCCAGGGGAAGCAAGCCCTTCCATCCTAGGGTCATCAGTTGGTCATAACGGAAGCGAGGCAGGGTCCAACGGATCAGAAACTGCAGCCAGCAAAAGAAAAGGACCTTAATAGTAAAGGAGCCGACCTGTAGGAGAGCCACTATCAAAGAAGGGAGCCCTATAGCCCCCCCCCAGGGAAAATGAAATCCATCCCGCATCAGGAACGGCACCTGCCACCCACCAAAGAAAAGGGTTACTACTAGCCCGGCCACAATCACAACCTCGACCAAATCCACCAGCATAAATACGGCCTGCTTAGCCCCGGAGTATTCGGTAAAATAGCCCATAATCAGCTCTGACTCCGCTTCCGGCAAATCAAAGGGTACTCGCTTGCTCTCAGCCACACCCGCAGCCATAAAAATAAAGAAGGCAATAGGCTGGTAGAAAATTCCCCAGGCCAACAAGTGATCCTGTTGCCTAGCGATCTCTTGAGGATCGAGGCTGCTATAAATTAGGACTACGCCAATGAGGGAAAGGCCCATGGCAATTTCATATGAGATCATCTGCGCCGAGCCACGGATAGCACCTAGAAGCGACCACCGATTGTTTGACGCCCATCCGGCCAGCACCACTCCATACACACCCAGGGAGACTGTTGCCAGAATATAAAGGATACCAACGTTTAACTCCGCGGCCTGCAGATTAATCGTCCGTTCGCCGATCACCAACACATCGCCAAAGGGGATGACAACAAACGCCACCAGTGCCGGCAGGAGGGCAATTATGGGAGCCAGGGTGTGCATAAAACGGTCAGCGCCGGCAGGAATGACGTCTTCTTTGGTAAACATCTTAAGCGGATCAGCCACCATAGAGTTTATTATGCCAAGATTAAACGGCAGGAGCCCACCAAAGATGCTGGCCCGGTTAGCGCCGATTCGGTTCTGGATCAGGGCACTGCCTTTTCTGTCCACCCATCCGGCAAACAAGGCGCTCAAGTTCAGAACCATCAGAAAGACAAGGATGGTCTTGACCGCGGTAATGAGGACGTCAATCCACATAGGTTATGTATGTAGGGGCGAACCTGTGTGTTCGCCCTATTGCCCTGGGCAGACACGTAGGTCTGCCCCTACTGTTTCACTCCTTGGCCAAACGGTCTATCAGCTCCACCACCTTTTCTGGGGTGAGGTTCTCATGGTAATCCTCGTTGACCTGTACTACGGGAGCCGTGCCACAGGAACCCAGACATTCCACCTCGCTTAAAGAAAACTGCTTATCCTCCGTGGTTTCCCCCAGACCGATATCCAGTCGTTTCTCCAGGCATGCAACAATCCTTTCCGCGCCTCTAAGTGTGCAAGAAAGGTTGGTACACACCTGTACATGATACTTTCCCATTGGCTCCTGGGGGAACATGGTATAGAAGGAGGCAACCGATGCCACATAGGCAGGTGAGAGCTCCAGCAGTTCTCCTATATATTCCATGACCTCAAGGCTCAGATAGCCAAATTCCTGCTGTGCCAGCCAGAAAGTGGGCAGAATGGCTGCCCGCTTGTGTTCCGGCGGGTAGTGAGTAAGGATTTCCTGAAATTGCTTATACGTTTCTTCGGAAAACTGGACAGCCATCTTCACCCTACCGGTCGCACTCTCCACCGATCATGTTAATCATGCCAAAGGTGGTAATGATGTCCGCCAACATATAGCCCTTAAGCATATGCCCGAGCGCGCCCATGCCCAGAAAACAGGGAGGCCTTATGCGTACGCGATAAGGCCTCCCACTGCCATCGCTGACAACATAGAAGCCCAGCTCACCATTAGCCCCCTCGACCGCGGAGTAAACCTCTCCGGGAGGCACCTTGATTCCCTCGATAACAAGCTTGAAGTGATTCATGAGCCCTTCAATGTTGCCATACACATCTTTTTTTTCGGGTAGGACAATACGGGGGTCGCTAATCTTAATGGGACCCGCCGGTATACGCTCAAGCGCCTGATCGACAATATGCATGCTTTGTTTGATCTCTTGAAAGCGGACAGTAAAACGGTCATAGTTGTCGCCCTGAGTACCCAGGGGCACTTCGAAGTCAAATTGGTCATAGATGAGATAGGGGGTGGCCTTGCGCACGTCATAGTATACGCCTGTGGCCCGCAGAAGAGGACCGGTAAGGCCGTAAGAGATGGCATCTTCCTGCGAGATCACCCCTACCCCGGACATGCGCTCAATAAAGATACGATTTTTTGACAGCAGGCTGTCGCAGTCTGCCAGGATCTGCTCAAGATCATGGAATGCTGTCCTCACCCTATCGGCAAATCCCTGCGGCAGATCCTGAGTTACCCCCCCTACTCGCGTATAGCTCACGGTCAGGCGGGCACCGGTGACTGCTTCTACCAAGTCATACAGGGTTTCCCGTGCCTCTAGCATGTAGAAGCCAACAGAGAGTGCCCCTACCTCCATTGAGGCCATACCTACACAGGTGAGATGGTCGGTAATGCGGGAGATCTCGCTCATAATTACCCGGATATACTGGCATCGCTCCGGTACTTCGATGTCAAGGAGCTTTTCCACCGCCAGAGCATAGGCCACATTATTGATTAGAGGGGAAGCATAGTTAAGCCGGTCTGTATAAGGGATCGCTTGGGTCCACGTCCCCTGCTCACACATCTTCTCAAAGCCCCGATGCAGATACCCGACCTCGGTATCACAGTCGATAATCCGCTCCCCGTCCAAACGCAAGTTGAATTTAATGGTCCCGTGCGTGGCCGGATGCGAGGGTCCCATCTGCATGGTCATGATCTCTGCAGTCGGGTCTACCGCTTCCCGGACAACACTTTGCTCTGCCTGTGCCATGGTGTTCCCCTTTTCATCTCCTCTTTAGCCAGGGCGTCTCAACCGGGTCCCTCTCTTCTGTCAGCGGCTGTCTTTTATCTACCGGATAGTCCTTGCGCAGAGGGTGACCCTGGAACTCTTCGTACATAAGGATACGCCTTAAGTCGGAATGCCCGTTAAATCTAATGCCAAACATATCCCAGACTTCCCTTTCCAGCCAGTTGGCTGACTTCCACAACCCCTCAACCGAGGCAACCCAGGGGTCTTCCTCTGGCACCCGGATCTTTACTCGCAGACGATGACGGTGGCGAGAAGCATAGAGATGATAGACTACTTCAAACCGGGGTTCCCTGCCCAGGTAGTCCACTGCAGTGACATCCATAAGGAAGTTGAATGACAACTCGGGAGAATCTTGCAGCTGGCGGAAAACTTCTAAGGCGTCTTCTCGGGAGACAATGATGGTCTCATCCCCGTGCTGTGTATGGCTTTCCAGGACTTTTCCGGGCAGTATTGTCTCTACCTTGGCAATAATCTCACTTTCAGCCATTCTTTCTCACCAGGTATCCGACCACTCGCCATTCACCACGCTTCAATCCCACTCCAAAGCCCCTCTCTTCCACACATACACCAGGCCAATAGTCAGTATCAGGACAAAGAACAGCATTTCCACAAAGCCGAAGAGCCCAAGCTCACGGAAAAGCACTGCCCAGGGATAAAGAAAGACCACCTCAACATCAAAGACAATAAAGAGAATGGCCACTAGATAGAATTTTACCGAAAAACGTGCCTGGGCGGTGCTAGGCGGGTTGCCGCACTCAAAGGCCTGGTCTTTTACTGTACTGCGGTTTTTAGGGCCGAGGATGGTGCTGGCAAACACCATCACGGAGACCACAATACCAGCAACAATTAGCGAAATGAGTACCGGAAGATATTGCTCCATAAGGCGCGCTAAGCCGCGTCCTTTATGCCAGAAAGGCTTGAGAAGTCAAGGGAAGGGCTTTGACACAGGTAGGGCTCTTTGCTACTGCGCTATTGCAATCTCTAGAAGGAAACCGTGTAGAGGGGAATGGAAAAGGATTTGCAAGAGGCGGTTAAGGCGGCAGTCAAACAGGTCTGGGGAGAAGCAACCCAGGTCAGCTCCGTCTCTCCCCTTGCCGGAGATGCCTCCACCCGTCGCTATTTTCGCCTTCGGTTAGAAGGAGGGGGGCCATCCTCTACCGTTGTCATGGTGATGGCGGGAAACACCTTGCCGCTCTCTTCGGAAGAACTAGCCGTCTTCTCCAAACCCTTAAAAGAACTTCCTTACCTCAATCTTTACCGTTTTCTGCGCCCGCTTGGGGTCCGCGTCCCTGATCTGTATTATGACGGCTCCGCGCAAAACTTCCTTTTGCTTGAAGACATAGGTGACTCCGCCCTGCGCGAGGTCGCCGGCACTGCTTCTATGCCAGAGGTTGAACGGCTCTACCATTTGGCCATTGACCAACTTCTGTTGATCCAGCTGGATGGGACCCGCCAGCGCAACGAGTCCTGCCTGGCTTTTCAGCAGCGGTTTGACTACCGTCTTTTTAACTGGGAGTTTGAACATTTCATCGAATTCGGCCTGGAAAAGCGGCAAGACCGCTCTCTCCATCCTACTGAAGGGGAAGAGCTGAGAGAAATCTTTGACAAGATCTCCCGCCGCCTTGACCAGCAACCGGCCTATCTGAATCACCGGGACTATCACAGCTGGAATCTGTTTATGCACCAGGGCGAGATTCGGGTGATTGATTTTCAGGATGCCCTTCTGGCCCCGGCTCCCTACGACCTAGCAACCCTCCTCAACGACCGTGACACCCCTGAGGTTATTGCTCCGTTGCTAGAAAAGTCCTTGGTAGAATACTACCGCGCCCAGTGGGAAGCGCAGGGCGGAGGTCATCTCGACCCTGGTGTGCTGTGGGAGGTCTACAACCTTGCCCTCCTACAGAAGGCTCACAAAGTGGTGGGTCGTTTCTATTACCTCGAACTAGAAAAAGGTAAGCAGGGCTATCTCCGCTATATTCCTCCCACCCTGGCTACGATTAGGCGGGTTCTTGCACGCCTCCCTGAGTATGCCCGACTCCAAGAGATCCTTACCCGCTATTTCCCCGAGGTTGCTTAAGCTCGTTGGTAACCATGCGTGCCATGATTCTTGCCGCCGGTCTGGGTACACGGCTGCGGCCTCTAACCCATTCTATTCCTAAGGCTCTGGTGTCGGTAATGGGTAGACCTCTCATCGCATACCCCTTGCTCTTCCTCAAATCTCAGGGAATCAAGGAGGTGGTGATCAACCTCCACCACCTGGGAGAAAAAATTAGAGAAACTTTAGGAAATGGCAGCTCCTATGGGATGAGGATCTTCTACTCGCCTGAGGATCCTTTGCTGGACACCGGGGGCGGGATCAAGCAGGCACAATCCCTGCTTGAGGGCGAAACGTTCCTAGTGCTCAACTGTGACACCATCATTGACTTGAGCTTGGACGCTGTCCTTGATTTTCACCGTCGCAGCCAAGCCACCGCTACCATGGTTTTGCGGCAGGACCCTAATGCGACCTGCTACGGGGTCATTGAAACGGACCAACACCACCGCATTCGCCGCTTTCTGGGTACTCCCGCGGAAGTGTCGTATGCACTACAACCCTGGATGTTTACCGGCCTGCATATCATGGAGCCCAGGGTCTTCTCCTTCATGCCGGCTACTCGCCCGTTCAGCAGCACGCGTGAGACCTATCCGCAAATGCTGCTTGCCGGTGAGCCTCTCTTTGGCTTTGCTCATAGCGGTTCCTGGCTGGTGGTGGATAGTGCGGAAGGATTGGCCCAGGCCGAGGAGAAGATCCACAAAGGAGCAATACGGCTGTCTTATCTCAGGTAAAGAAGAAGTTATGAGAAAGGTCTTTCTTCAGGTGCCCATTATTCGGGCTTTGTGGATTCTTAGGGCACGGTATTGATGCTGAGGGCGGCAATCAAGGCACAATCGAGGTCAGCAGTGGACCAAGCCGTTCCAGCCAGCGTCTCAGCAACGCTCTGGAAAGCGTCACAAGTTTGGTGGTACGGATTTTAGACGGGACAGAGAGACCGGTCAGGGAAAACTCAGGGTGGGTTGGTCATGCTATGATCTCACTTTCAGCCCTTCGACACACATCTCATAAAATTCCGCAAACAACCCTGGGCCTGGGGGGTGTCTCGCAGACCAGAGAGAATCCAGTCTTTGACCGTCTGATCCGCAGGACAACTGGGAAATACCTCAGGGGGAAGAACCGAGGTAAGAGCATCCACTAACCTCTCCATAATGCTGGGAGTGAACTCGGGGTGAAACTGGGTGCCCCATATCCTCTCCCCTAGCTTAAAGGCCTGGATGTGCCAGTGAGAGTTCTGGGCAAGCGGGACCGCACCTGGAGGAAGCTCTGTCACAACATCACCGTGAGTCTGCTGGGCAGAGAAGTCGGTCGGTAGGCCGGTAAACAGAGGGTCACCGCGACCTTCAGGGTTTAAAGAAATGGAAACGGTTCCCAGCTCCCACCCCTGCGGGCATTTCTCGGCTTTCCCGCCAAAGGTCTGCGCAACGAGTTGGTGGCCAAAACAAATCCCGTAGATAGGAGTTTCCCTATCTGCTGTTCGCCTGAGAAAATCCTCGCTTTTCCTAATCCATTCGTCTTCATCATATACGGACGCCGCCGAGCCAGTAACAATCACTCCTCTATATTCGGGCTCGGGCAGAGGCTCTTTGCGGGCGTCGATAACAACGAACCGCTCTTCTTCTCCGAGCAGGTCCAGGAATGCCCGCTCATAGGGGCCATGCTTTTCCGTTACTTTCCGGGATAGCTCACCGGTTTTGAGGATCAGGACCTTGTTCTTCACAGGCTTCCTCCTTAGCGTCTATACGATACCTAACCCAAAACCTAACCCAGGATGCCTTCGGTGAGTCTATATAGGACCCTCACCCCAGCCCGCTCCCGCTGCCTTGCGGGAGCGGGAGTATAGGCGGCCAAGCCTTTGAGTTTCCTCTCCCCATCAAAGATCCAGTTTCCCTGGATTGAGGATCCCGTTTGGGTCCAAGGTTCTTTTGATCTGCCGCATGACCTCGAGACCATAACCATGCTCTCTAGCAAGAAGAGAAGCAAGCTTTACCCCTACACCATGGCAGTATTCCATGGATCCACCCATATCCTGAACTAGCATGAGAGCTTGAGTGACAGCTTCTCTAAAAGCCTCTTTTCCTTCGGGCTGCTGCTGTTGGAATACAATAGAAAAAAGTTCGGGATGGGTCCAGAGCCCGGTTTCTCCAATGCGAATACCACTTTTGCCAAAGATCTCTAGACAGCGGCGGCGATAGGCAAGTACCTGAGAGATGGGCAGAGCAACGTGAAGATACTCTGTGCTCAGCTTGGGAGGAGGTTCCTTGAGCCGTTGAGGCCGGGTACGCTTATACCAGTCAGCAATCGAGTGACGTTCTTTCCAGAAGCGCTTGGCTTTCCTGTCAGGCTGGCGTACTCCCCTTCCCTTCTCGCAGACTTCCTCACACCGCTTGGTTTCAGCCTGGGCTATCTCATGGGTACCCTCGAACCCAATATAGAGATCTGCCGGGCCTTCATCCTCACCACTGCTATCACCGTAGTCAAGGAGTGAAGGCTTTAAGCCGAGGTGGAAAAGACGCACAATAGCGGCGAAGCCTGTCTCGAAGTTAGGAAACTGATAGGCCTGGAGTAGACGTTCTTCTGGAACTGTAAAGACGCGTAGGGTGACCTGGGTGATGACTCCAAAACAGCCTTCCGTTCCAATAAAGAGACGATAGAGATCAAGGCCCGTGGAGGTTTTTTGCACTGGCCGGGTGCTGACGCACTCACCCATAGGCAGAACCGCCTCCAAGCCAAGGACCTGGTCGCCCATGGACCCATACTTGCCACCCATGTACCCCAGACTGTTGGTCGAGATGGTCCCGCCCACGGTGGCTATGGAAACGGTCCAGGGATCATGTCCCAGCATCAGTTCTTGGCTTCTGAGTTCTTGGTTCAGATCATTCAGGACTACCCCGGCTTCCACACGCGCGGTCAGATTCTCAGGGCTGACTACCAAGATGCGGTTCAGGCTTTTAAGATCAAGAACAATCCCCGGCCGCAGGCTCAGGGCCCCACCCATAAGCCCAGTGCCACCTCCATAAGGAACAATCGGGACATGATGCTCATTGGCCAATCGGAGCAGGGTTGATACCTCCTCTGCACTCTGCGGACAAATCACCGCCCAGGGCAGCTGCACCTGACCCTTTAGTGAAGATGGCATCCGTCCCTCAAATAGGGCATCACGAGCAAGATCCTCCAACACCGCTGGAGCGGTAATAATTTGATCGGGTTTAAAAACCTTTCGTAAGATAGTGAGGAATTTTGTATTGCTCATAGCATGTTGTGGTTTAAGGCTTCTATTATTCCTGGACCGTCTGCTCTCTGAGCCGGCGGATAGCTTCGGTTTGCTCCTTCTCAACTTGCCGCCGTAGCTCTTCCCCCGGGGTCCTGGCCGAAGCCTCTTGGCCAAACAACCCGCCGACTGTTCGCCTGAGGCGTTTGGCGAATCGCTGGTAAAAAGGATCCTGGCTAGTCCTCAAATCAGGCTTACTGTCCCGCCCGAAAACCTGACGGAGTTCCTGGGAGAGGCTCTTCTCTTCAGGCACAGCGTACGGCCGGTAGGGACGTTTCTCTATTCTGGTCACACACCCCGACAGCAAGCAGAAAAGCAAAGATATGGCTAAAGCGCATTTCCAGTCCTTCATCCTGCTTGTTCCCTGCCCCCTGACAATGCTTACCTCGGTTCGTCTCTTATGATAATTGGGAATAATGGCAACGGACATATCAAAAGGACCTCCCCTTCTTTTTTGGGAGAAAAAAAACTCTGTTAACCTTGCTCATGTCCTAACCTGTCTACGCCTGGTTTTGACCCCGGTCTTTATTTGCCTGTTAGAGTCTGGCGCCCAGGGATTCCATCCAGGGATTGTTGCCGTGGCTTTCCTTACCTTTGCTCTGATCTGTGGGAGTGATTATTTTGACGGCCCCCTGGCCAGGTACCTGGGACGGGATTCCGACCTGGGGAAGGTCTTTGACAACCTGGCTGACATCACTTTTCTCCTTGTCACCCTTGCCTACCTAGTCTATCGTGGAGCCGTTCTCCCCTGGATTCCGCTAGCAATAGCCTTTGCTTTTCTGCAGTATACAGTTGATTCCCGGTTTCTCTCCCGCAGCCACCGCACGGTGGTCCTCATCTCTAACCCCATAGGCCACTGGGCGGGCATTCTCAACTACACTTTTGTTGGCATCTTTTCCCTGGATTTTGTTTTGCAGCACCGCTTCCTGCCCTGGCTATTGCAACTGTTTCTCTCCCTTTTTTGGTTGGCTTACCTGCTTGTGGCAATGGTGGTACGGCTCCGGTTCTTCTTGCGGTCCTATAATCGCTAGGGCGTGCGTCCTTATGCCTTGGCCGGCTTCGGCAACGTGCCTGGCTCAGGTTGTCTGTGGAACCTCGCGCCGCGCCCGGGCAATTTCGTTAACCGAGACCCCAGCCAGGGATAGCGCCACAAGACCCTGGGCAACCAGGGTAGAGAGCTGGACTGCGTTTAACACCAACCCGTATGCTAACGCGTCTGGTTGTGGTACACCAAACAACCCCAGAGCCAGCACACAAGCGTATTGATAGGTACCAATCATTCCCGGCGCCTGTGGCAGTGCCGTGCCAAAACCAATGAAGATAAAAACAATCAGTGCTGCGCTGAAGGGAGCATCAAACTGGAATGCCAGGATCATGATATAGCTTGACAGAATGGGTAAGAACCAGAGACCGAGTGAGACAAAAAATACGGCCACCACCAGCCTAGAGTCCGGCAAGATGCGCATCCCATCGATCAAAGATCGTAACACCCGCAACAGCCCCGTACCAAACCGGGAGGGCAGATAGCGAACCACCCAACGGTCGAAAAACGCCTCTCCTCGCCACCAGAGGAGAATAACCAGGGTTACCAGAATCACCGTGGCAACGGCGGGAACCGTGGCCCCACTCCGCACCCACGTTGGCAGATTAGCTGCTGTCAGCAACCCCACAAAGATGTAGAAGACAATAACAATCGAGTCCATGGTCTTCTCGATCAGAAGGTTGCCAACAACGTTGGAAAATGTGACCGTTGAGCGTCGCGAGAGCAGCCAGGGACGAACAAACTCCCCCAGCCGAACTGGCAGGAGGTTGATTGCCATGTAAGCAATGCTGGTTACAAGCCAGAGCCGCCAGAGGCCAATGCGTTCCAGGGGCCGCAGTTCCAATTGCCAACGCCACGCCCGCATGACCTGTATAAGAAGGCTGACGGCAATTGCCGGACCTAGCCAGTTGAAGTCAAAGCGATTAAAGGCAGCACCCAGCTCCCCAAGGGACACATTGCGGGCGGCAAGGTAGAGGAAAAGACCACTGATGACTAGACTGAGGAGGACGTTCAACGTTGTACGAGAGCGCATAAAATACCCTGGACCCTGAGCTTCTTAGATCACTCCCTGGCTCCTTAGGTCTGCTATGTCTTTCTCTCTCATGCCCAGGCGATTGCCGTACACTTCGGTGTTGTGTTGTCCTAGGCAAGGGGCAGGATAACGAAGCTCCCAGGGGGTAAGGGAGAATTTATACGGAGCACCGGGGTATTTCAGTGTACCCGCCTGTGGGTGAGCCATTTCAGCAAAAAAGCCTCTGGCGTTAAGGTGCTCGGAGGCAAGCAGGTCTCCCATAGTTGAGACTGGGGCAAAGGGAACGCGGCGGGCCTGCGCCTGGTGATAGACTTCCATCACTGATTTGTTGCTGGCCCAGTCTTCCAGGAGAGATTTCAGGGCATCCCAGTTGACCGAGCGAGAGAGGAAGTCCTGGAAGATGTCGGCCTGTGCCCACTCAGGATTGCCCATAACCTCCACTGCGTTTTTCCACTGGTGGTCCTCGACCGCTAGCATATAAATATACCCATCGCGGCAGGCAATAACGTCTTGGGGAATAAGGCGAAAACCCAGGCGAGAGGCGATGTTCTGGCCGTAGGGCCAGGAGATAAAATTGTTCTCCATAATGGCTACTAGACACTCCTGCGCCGAGACGTCAATATGCTGCCCTCTGCCGCTGGTGAGGCGGCCGAAAAGCGCTCCTAGAGAGCTAATGGCGGCGTTGACTCCGGCCTGAAACCCGGCTTGTTGACCAAATGCCTTAAGCGGTGGGAGGTCGGGCCTGCCTGAAGCCCCGCTGAGATAGGTAATCCCACCCGCACTCCATGTGGTAAGGTCGTGAGCACGGAGATTACGATTAGCACCAGTCTGGCCAAAGGGAGAGATCGAAGTCATCACTAGACGAGGATTAAGCTGGTGTAGCTGCTCAAAGATAAGACCCAGCTCAGGCATAAGGGGGGGAGGGTAGTTGTGAATGAGCAGGTCAGCGTCTTGCAAGAGACGGCCAAAGATCTCCTGGCCTTTCTTGGTACGCAGGTTAAGGGTTACACCCAGCTTGTTGGTGTTAAGATAGAGAAAAAGGCCACTCTTCTCAGGATGGGGCACTGCCTGGGGATAGGGACCACGGTGCCTGGCTTTGTCTCCTTGCGACTCCTCTATCTTAATGACCTCGGCTCCCATGTCAGCCATAAGCTTGGCAGCATAGGCAGCCGAGGCCAGGTGTCCGCACTCAATAATCCGTATCCCGTCTAGGGCATGTTCCGACATCTCTCCTCCTTTTGACTCTTGCGCAACAGATCTGATACTAGTCAAGCGACCTTTGTCCTGCAAGGGTCATATTTCAAACCCAGGAGGATCACACTATGGCTAAGTCAGAACGGTATGAAAAGGGAGTGGCAAGGATGAAGGAGCTCTTCGGCGTAGAGCCCAGGCCGGGCATGATGAACGAAGACTTCCTGCAAGTTACAGTAGAAAACCTCTTTGGCGATATTTGGACCCGGCCGGAGCTAGAGCTGAAGGAGCGCTCGATGATCACGGTGGCCGCGCTCACAGTGCTGGGTCGCTCGCCGGAGCTTAAAGGCCATCTGCGTGGCGCCCTCAACATTGGTATTAGCCGAGAGAAGATTAATGAGATGATGATTCACCTAGCCCATTACGGCGGTTGGCCAGTAGGGGTGAACGGTCTGCGCATAGCCAAAGAAGTATTTGACGAAATTGACAAGAAGCAAGAGTAGGCGCTTGTCTGTTCTATTAAAGATCATATCGCAAATGAGGGAGGTCTCAGTATGGCCAGATCAGAAAGGTACGAGAAGGGGGCAACAAGGTCCAAAGATCTCTTCGGCGCAGAGCCTAGGGCGGGAGCACTCAATGAGGACTTCATGCAGATTACCATGGAGAACCTCTTTGGTGATATCTGGAATCGCCCGGGATTAGAGTTAAAGGAGCGGAGTCTCATCACCGTAGCGGCGCTAACGGTCCTGGGTAGGGAGCCCGAGCTTAAGGTTCATCTGCGCGGTGCCCTTAACGTTGGCATCAACAAGGAAAAGATAACTGAAATAATGATCCACCTGGCTCACTATGGTGGGTGGCCAGTGGGCGTAGCTGGTCTGCGGGCGGCTCAGGAGGTGTTCGAGGCGGTAGAGAAGAAAAAAGGGGCGTAAGGGCATTTCCCAGAGGAGGGGAATCCCCTCCTCTATGCAAAGCCGTTTTTATAGGCACAAGCCGGTAGCTCTCGCTGCTGCTCTGAGGCTATGCGCGTAGCATGACAAGTCCATCACGTATAGCTGGGCCACCCTCGGCGCTATGGACCTCAAAGCTAACCACATCTCCGTCGGCCGTTTTCTCACGAGAGAGAATTCGTACAGATATTTCCGAAGGCATGAATACCATGGCGCCGAAGCGGCCGGTAACTCGTTGCACAAGCTCTGGGTTGTTGTTGGCTTCGATTTCGACAATTCGCGAAATGGCTAAGGCCAGGGTGGCCGTTCCATGGAGGATAATCTTCGGTAGTCCGGCTTGTGCTGCAACAGCTGCGTCCGTATGGATTGGGTTCCAAATGCGGGCGCACTCTGTGTAGACATGAGCGGCCATTGCCGAGACAGGAACAGAGACCTCAGCCCGTGCCAATGTGCTTGTAGTAACCGGGCTAGGTAGCCTGGGGATGTCGGCTGCTGGGCGGTCAGAGCCCGCTATTTCTACTCCCCGGTATAGGGTTCCATACCATGTAGTGCAGACCGGGGCTCCGACAGCGTCCGTTGTATCCACGCGAGTTACCTGATAAACGCCCGGCTTGCGTTTCTCCACGCCAACAATGGTTGCGCGAGTGGTCAGACGATCTCCTGCCCGCACTATGCGATGGAGAAGGAGGTCGTGGGTAGCATGTACGCCACGTAGGCCCTCGTCTGTTGTGAGGGACTCGGTTCCTGGGAGATTGCGGGCGGCAACCACCACTGGCCACTCAAAGCAAACTGGAAAGAGGGGATGGGTCACAACACCCTCAGAGCGTTGGGTGTCCAGGTAGCATGGCAGCGTGTCGCCCAGACCTGCCGAGTAGGACATGGTCCAGCGAGCGTCGATCTCCTGGGTAAATGTTTCTCCTGAGACTCCAACAAGTGACGAATTTAAAGGCATAGCTACACTCCTATACTTAAAAAATCTTTGGTCAGATCAAGCGAAAAATCACTTTTATACCTTTCTTCTGCAGCTTTTGCAAAGCTGGCAAAAATACTCATATTTCGACAGTCGGCCCTCGAGTTTTATGCATTTTTTTCAGCACCTGCTGGGGTGCTTAATGAGCCGGTACCTTTAGGACCAAGAGAATCTGCCGCTGTAACGGAGTTGGATTGGTTAGGTAGTACTCGGGCGGTTTGCTCTTATGTTCCATCGTGATGTTGTTACTCGCCCCAAACCTCTTTGAGCACCGAGACCCAGTTCTCACCGATGACCTTGCGAATCTTGGTCTCGGACCAGCCCGCCTGCTCCATGGCGGCGGTGAGGTTGGGAAAATCGCCGATCCTGCGGATGCCCTCGGGGTTTACGATTTCGCCGAACTCGGTGAGCCTGCGGGCGTTGCCTTTGTCATGGGTGATCCACTCGAAAAAGGGACGCTCGTGACCCTGGGTGAAGTCAGTGCCAATACCAACGCAATCCTCGCCGGCAAGGTTGATCACATAATCAATAGCCTCCACATAATCGTCCACTGTGGACCCAATTCCCTTCTTAAGAAACGGCGGAAACATGGTCACGCCGATGAAACCGTTGTGGTTGGCAATGAACCTGAGCTGCTGGTCCGACTTATTCCGGGGATGCTCTTTGAGCCCGGCAGGCAGGCAGTGGGAGTAACAAACCGGTTTCTTGGAGGCCAGGATGACGTCCTCAGAAGTCTTGGCTCCAACATGTGAGAGGTCGCACATAATGCCGACCCGGTTCATCTCGGCCACCACCTCGTGCCCGAAGTCAGACAGCCCGCCGTCCTTGGACTCGTAGCAGCCGGTACCGACCAGGTTCTGGGTATTGTAGGCCATCTGGACAATGCCAACGCCGATTTCTTTGAACAGCTGGATATAACCGAGTTGGTCTTCAAAGGCCGAAACATTCTGAAAGCCCAGGATAATACCGGTCTTATCCTCGCGCTTAGCACCTTGGATGTCCTTGGTAGTATAGACCTGAAGAATCAGGTCGTCATGCTCTCGGAACCACTTCTTCCACCTGGCAATATTGTTCATGGTTGCCTGGAAGCCCTCCCACACCGAGCAGGTGCAGTTAGCTGCGGTCACACCCCCACGCCGCATATCCTCGAAAACCTCACGGCTCCAATTGGCAACAATGAGGCCGTCAAAAACAATAGCGCTTTTGTGTAATTCGGTTGTGTTCATAGGCTTATTCTCCTGTGGCGAAGACGCATAACCCTGTTTATTTAGCTACCGCAAATTGTTGCTGCCTAGTGGCGCTCATAGAGGGTGATTCCTTCTCTAGAGATACGGGCTTTCGAGAGGAGAGCGTTAAGAAGGTGCGTCTCGCGGACCTCCATCAACCGGTGGTAGAAAGTGATTTGAAGATGGGGTTCAGGGGTCTCGAATTGGCTCACTCGGCCTTCCTGTCGTACTCGGCCTTCCTGTCGTATGAGAAAAGCAATCGCTCTGTGTTGCGATTCCGCTCAACTGCCAGTTGAACATACTCTAGGTTGAGTTCTATCCCTACATATTTCCTGTGCTGCTGTGCGCACACTACTCCGACCGTACCCGAGCCAAAGAATGGATCGAGTACCCAATCGCCACGCTGCGATCCAGCCAGTATGCAGGGCTCGATCAGTTTTGGCGGGAAAGTCGCAAAGTGCGCTCCTGAGAAAGGCTCCGTGGGAATTGACCAGACCGTACGACGGTTTCGACCGTTGGGCTCGCGGATGTTTTGATGATTGTAGTAGTATTTCGGTGACTTTGAGAAGAGGAAGATATATTCGTGGGCTCTTGTGGGTCTGTCTTTCACACTCTCTGGCATGCAGTTAGGTTTTTCCCAAATAATGTCGCTCCGGAGATACCATTCTGCCTCCTGGAGTGCAAACGCTAATCGCCATGGAATACCAATAAGGTCTTTCGGTTTGAGCCCTACGGGGGTCTTTGCTCGGTAAGACATGGCTCGTATTAGATTCTTCTTGTCTGGCGCGCGGTATCCTCGATTTCCACTTGTATAGCTATCACCGATATTCAACCAAAGCGTTCCGTCCGTTGTGAGCACCCGACGAACTTCTTCGAAGATGTCAACAAGGTGGCTGATATATGCATTAGGGTCATCTTCAGCACCAATTTGTCCTTCTGTGCTGTAGTCTCGAAGGCCCCAGTACGGAGGAGATGTAACACAGCATCTGAAGAAGCCAGCCGGAAGCTTCTTGAGTAGTCCCTCTGCATCGCCATGAAAAACTGTAGAGGCTTTGAGGTTGATATAGTAGTAAATCTCAGATTCACAGACAAAATCCATTTCAAAGCACCTTGTTCTGGTTACACTTACATTACTTAAAATCCCGCACAGGTACCTGAAAGATCTTTTGTGGCTTGTACCGGGAGCGTGCTACCTTTTCTATGGTTGTGATAATCGGCCTTCACGGGACTACTGTCTTGGCCTCGCGTTTCAGCAACGACATGGCAAGCCTCAATGCTTCCTCAACAGCTTCTCTAGGAACACGCCCCTGGAAGTTTTTTACTAGTTGTTCCATGGGTTCCTCTGCGACCAGAAGGTCCAGGACAACCTCGACTTCAATCCGGGTGTACTTAAACGTCAGGTGGCCACCGCAGATGCCGGATGCAGCAACAATGTAGTCACCCAGAGGATAGTCACTCCTATTGATAAATTTCGATTGGTGGGCAACGCTTCGCTTCTGCCCATCCTACTTGACTTCTTCCTGGGGGCATCGAAGAAGTTTGGCAACCAATGGAGCCGAGTAGGTATTCTCCACCTTACTGCTTCTACAGAGCTTGAGAATCCCTACCTTTTCTTATCCTCCTGGGTTAATTCCACTTCTTTGATCCGCGAGCGAGCAGGCTCTAAACCTTTGATCTTCACATAAACAATCAGCTGGCCCTCTTCAGCCTGCGTCCATGCTCCCTGGCGGCTCCATGTGTTGAGCTCTTCGTCCCCCTCCAAGAGAAGGGCAATCAAAGCCTGGTCGGGTATGAGATCGCCAAACTCTGGATGCTTCTGTACATATCGATCAAACTCGCCCACCAACTCGGCATTTCTCACCTCAAAAAGAGTCATGGCTTCTCCTCCCCCAGTTATCCCCTCACTATAACCGTACTGGTACGGTTACCTTTGTGCACCTCGATGCGTTTGGGCATGGCGGCGGCCACTTCTTCTACATGGGTGATAGCGCCGATCATGCGGCCTTCTTCTCCTTGGAGTCCCTGTAGGGTTTCGGCAACCAGTTGTAAGCCCTCACGATCCAGGGTACCAAACCCTTCATCCAAGATAAGGCACTCGGTGGAGGTTTGCACCGCGTTCCCACTGGCAGCCTCACGAAAGCTCTGGGACAGGGCCAGGGCAATGGCCAGGGAGGCCAGGAAGGTTTCCCCGCCGGAAAGGGAATGGGCGGGTCGAGTTCGCCTCATGTCTTCATGATCAACAATCTGAATGTCAATAGCTCTTCGCTTGTAAGCAATATCAAGAGCGTAACGGCCGTTGGTCAGGCGCTGGAGATGAGTAGAAGCTTCGTGCATAAGGGCTGCAACCGCGCCTTGGGACAAGAAGTCAGTAAACTCAGCGCCCAGGAGTTTGTGCAGATCTACGGCCAGGCGACCTTCGGTCTCGGCGGCCTGGAGTTTTTTCTCTTCCTTTTCTTTCTCGCCACAGCGCCGCTCTAGCTCCTTGATTTCGGCTTCCAGCCGGCTGCGCTGCTCGCGCAGAGTGGCTTTTTGCTCACGGGCAGAGTCCAGGTGTTCTTTTAACCCTTCTCCGTTTAAGCCAATGCCCGAGATTCCTTTGTGTACAACCCTGGCCTGGAGGTCTTCACGTGCTTGCTGCAGGCTCTGTTCAGCTTGAGTGAGCTTTTGTTGGGTTTCTCCTAGAACCCGCTCGCGGGCCTGAAGGTCGGCCCGGACCCCTTCGGCTTGCTTTTCCGCCTGTTCTAGCTCGCCCCTAAGAACTTCTTCCTGCTGCCCTAGGATGGTATGTTTTTCCTTTTTTTGTGAGAGCGTAAGCAACTCGCCTTCCAACAGCAAGAGGTCGGGCAGGGGAGAATCAGCAGAAATATTTAGACTTTCCCGTACGGTCTCAGCCTTTTTCTCTGCTTCTAGTTTGGCGGTTTTCTGTTGCAGGGTGAGAACCTGAAGATCTCCCTCTTTCTTGACCTGCTGGTTCTTGAGCCATCCTAGGGCTTCCTCGGCCTCACGATGAGTCTTCTCTAATGCCTCAACCTCTTTTTGGGCCTGAAGGAGAGCTTCACGGCGAGCCGTCAAGATCATCTCTGGATCGTCTCCATTTGCGAGGTAGGGGGCAAGGGATGGGGTTAAGGCCGCGAGCTGCTCTTCTCCACTAGTGAGGCTCTCGGCCAGGCTACGCAACGCTTCACTCAAAGTAGCCTCTTCCTTCTGTGTTCTTTCGCGTTGGCGCAACAGGGTCTGTTTCTCTTGGTCCTTGACTTTGGCTTTGGCTTTTAAGTCTTTGAGTTTGGTGATGAGTTCTTGTTGTTGGGTCTGCAGAGCCTTGAGGGCGACCGCCAGGGAGGAAAAGCCAGGAAATTGCCGGATAAATCTTTCCTGTGCCTCACCACGTTTCTGTTCCTGCTCTGCCAGGTTGCGCTCGGCCGCTTCTTTCTTGGTGCGGACAACAGCGCGAGCCATATCTGCATCCTGCCATGCCTTCTGGGCTTGCGTGAGAGCTTCTCGGGCGGCCTCGGCCGCTTGCTGGAAGAGGGAGAAATCAGCCCTACTTTCCTGGGAGACTGGCGGCAGCTCACCTACCAGCGTGAGACAGACTGGGCAAGGGTCACCCATGTGCAGGGACTGGCGCAGGTGCTCAACCTCGTGTTGGCGCCGGTGTTGTTCCAGCGTCTCCACTGCCTTTTGTTCTTCTTGCTCGGCCCAGGGAAGAGAGTTCCTTACCTCTTGAGCTTTCTGTTCAGTGGTTTGTAAGGCTACGCGGGTCTCGTTGACCTCTTTACCTGCTTGTTTCTCTTGGCGGGCTGCGTCTTGTAGTTCTTGGGCTAGACGTCCGGCCTCGGCCATTCGCAGCTCTCTTTGGTACTCATCCTCTCGAGCCTGCTCGCGTTGCTGAGCAAGATCATGAAGCTCCCGTTCCTTGGCTTCTTCCTGCGGGGTGAGAGTGCTAAGCAAGGCCTTGGCTCTGGCCAGTTTTTCTTCGCTTGTCTTTTTCTCTTCTGTCCCTTGGGTTTGTCTCTGCCGGAGTTCTTTCCAGCGTTTTGCTTCGCTGAGTTTCTCGGTCAGTCGAGTCATGTCTCCACCAGCAGCAATCTCCGCCTGCATTGCTACAATACGATCCTGGTGGACACGACCTGTGGCAACGGCCTGCTGTTCCTGTTCAGCAATCTTACGGGCAAGTCCGTCCAACTCTTGTTGGGCAAGAGTGAGGGCTTGGCCTTTTTGCTCTGCCTCCTGACAAGCAACTTGATATTCTTGCAGATGTGTAACGGCTTGTGTCACCATGTTATGATGGCTGGGGTCATAACCCAGAGCTTCGCGTTCGCTAATAGTCTGGACGAGATTGGTGGACAGAGAGTTAATCCGAGCTTTGTCCTCAGCTTGTTTCTGGCGGGCTAATTCTTTTTCGCCCAGGCGTGTGCGTTCTTCTTCTTGCCAGCCAGTGATGCGAGAGAGGATGGTGGTCACGGCTTCGGCTTTGCGGACCAGCTCCTGCAGGATTTCTTCCTGTTGGCCGCCCTCTTCAATCTTTGTCTCCAGGGATTGCCATTCCCCACGTTTGGCTTCGACTTGCTCGCGACTTACTCCTATGTACTGTGCCAGTGTATCTCGGATGGTTGTAGATCGGGCTTTAGCCTCCCGTTCCACTTCCCTGGCCCGCGTGGAGACCCGAGCATAAACGTCCAGGCCAAGAATCCTGGCCAGAAGCTCACGCCGCTTGCTGGGTTCGCTGAGGAGGAATTCTGCATAGTTGCCCTGGGGAAGAATGACGGTTTTGGTGAAGCTGATAAAGTCGAGACCAAGGAGTGCTTCGATCCGCTTGGTTAACTGTTCAGCCCCGGACGCGTCCTGTACCCATTCCTCGCCCTCTAACTCGCTGAGGCCGGACTCGGTGGTTTTGCCGGTGCGACGCACGGCTCGGAACCAGCGTGCACCAACAGTGAAATCAAAAGCGACCTCACACACACTCTCACCTGTGGAGATCACACCCTTGGAGTCGCTGGAGTAGCGGGCGGTGCGGCCGTAGAGACACCACACAATGGCATCGATGAGCGAGGACTTACCACTGCCCGTCGGGCCGGTGATGGCAAAGAGGTCCAGGGTGGAGAAATCCAGATCGTGGGCACACCCATCGGACAAGCGAAAAGGCATGAAATTTTTGAGGGCAAGCCGCTGCGGTCTCATTGGGGTTCGTCCGTAGAAGTATTCACCTCTTGGTAGAGGCGGTCGAACAGAGCAACCAGTTGCGGATTAGGATCGGCCTTACGCTTGGCTTTGTAGTAGTCGCTAAAAATCTCTCTGGCTGGTCGGTCCTTGAGTAAAGAAACATACTGTGTCTGCTTGACGTCTGGTTCCTCGATCCGTATGGAGACCACCCCGTCGAGTGCGCGGACACAATCTACTAGCTCCGGATTTCGCCCTTCGGGGCGTAGTATAACCTCAACCCAAGCCCCCTTAAAATCATCTGCCTGCGCAAGGATCTCTTCGGCAGTCCCGATCCGACGGAGGAGCTTCTTTCCCTGACTGAGATGGATCTCTGAGATCGTGGCTGGCTTTTCAGGGTGATATGCTTCAATGATGAACACGCTTTTCTGATGTTCAGCTCTGCCGAAATCGAGCTGGAGGATAGAGCCAGCGTAATATGCCCGAGCGTCAGTCTTCAGGGCCTGGGGGCTATGCATGTGACCGAGTGCTACATAGTGAACACTAGGAAGAATTTTCCCATTCACTTCAAAGACCCCGGACCGGGCCTCCCCTCCACCATACTCAGTTCCGAAAACAGCGAGATGGGCAAGAACGATAGAGATGGCATGTTTCTCTATTCTTTCTTTTAAGGCATCGAAAAATTCTTTCATCATGCTTTGATAGGCGCTGACCCGATCGCTCTCTGACTTGCCCACGCCTTCAGCGGCGGGAAGGATATGGTGAGGATGTACGTAAGGAAGACAGCCGATCATAGCATACTCACTCCCATCCCGTGAGGCTATTGGAAGCATGAGGGAATCCACATCGTCAATCTCGGAAACAATATGCACCTGTACCATATCCCCCAGGGGTTTTAGAACACGCAACCGTGCCGGGTCGTCGTGATTCCCTGGAATGACAATTGAAGGGATTCGCTCCCTCGCCAACTCTGCTAATGTTTCCGCTACGAGTTTTTCCGCTCCCTTGGGTGGGATGCGATGCTCAAAGACGTCCCCAGTAATGAGGACTGCATCAACTTGCTGATCTTTTGCGATGTCAATAATTTCGCGGAAGACTGCCTCATGCTCGCTCTGTCGCGAACGGGCTCGGATCGTACGACCGACATGCCAGTCAGAGGTATGGAGAAACCTCATAGGTCCTCGCTGCGTCTGAACCGGGCAAGCCTGGGGTTCGGAGGTGGCAACTTCTGCTCCTCAGCCCGTGTGGCCCAAGCTGGTATGGGAAAGCGTACTGGCACCGGCGTGGGAATGTCAGGCTGGGAAATGATCATACGGCCCGAAGTAAGGATGGTGGCCCGCTGGCGTAGGGTAGGTGAGAGAAACCCGTACTCTGCCCGCTCGGCTTCGGCTGCGTCCAGGCGGCCGACAATGCGAAAGGCCGGGTTGGCAACAACACGCCGCTCGACCTCAGAGGCAGTCTGTTGTGCTCCAATCAGAATAGTACCGCTAGAGCGGCCGCGCTCGGCGATTTCCAGCAATCGATCGCGAATCGGCGACCAGCCATCGCGCGGAGCATAACGGTTCAATTCATCAACAACAATAAAACACAGGGGCTCAGCCGAGCCGGTGGCCTCTTTTTCTCTCTGAATTTGCTGTAAAACTGAACCAACCACAAAGCTCTTGCCCACCTCGTAGAGGCCGGTGAGGCTGACCACCGTTACCTGCTTATTACGCCAGTTAATTATGTGCCTGGCTGGGTCGGCGTCACCTGGATCGCGGATTACATAAGAGATCTTGTCCTCAGCACCATAGAGACGACGCATGAACGCACCGACGGTGCCAGAGGCCTGGCCAGTAGAGCTGGCAATGACCTCAATCGCTTTTACAAGAGTAGGAAAGTCTCGGACCTCTCGCTCTTCTCCGGTTTCGTCCGTCTCTTTTTCTTCTCCTTTGTCCCCTTTGCTCTTTTTTTCTGTCCGCAAAAATACCCCTGGCCCAGGTCCTTTTTTGTCCGCTTCCTCAGCGGTCTCACTCAGGTGGCGCTCAACTTGATGGAGAAGAATCGAGAGCAAAGAGGAGTCTTCCCCAGCCTCAGTAAATAGGTAGCGCAGGAGTCGGTCACGGCAGAAGTTGCGGACGGTCCAGAAATAAGGGGTGACCTCGTCGGCTTTACGAGAGCCCACCTTGGGCATGATTGGACCCCTCGGGTTCTCGGCCGGCGGGACATAGAACTGTACCGAGTCAAACGGCTCAGCTGGGAGCTCGAGCTTCTGATAGAACTCCAGATTGTCGTTGTCTATCATGTTGCTCGGCTTGTCGAGGAACAGCAGGTCTTCACCCTTGACATTGAAGATGATCGCGTGGGTGTTCTTAGGATCGGTTAACTGACCACAATGTAGCAAGCTGTGGAGAAGGAAGGTAGCATAAGTGGTCTTAGTGGCGATACCAGATACGCCACTAATGTTGATGTGCGCGCCTTTCCGGCCGTTGAGAAAGTCAAGATTGCCGTACACCACCTCTTTGCCGGAGAGGGACAGGCCGAGTGGAAACTTGCGCTCCATCGTATCCATAAAGAGCGCCCGGGCATACTCTTCGCCAGTCACAACACGCACCGGGTTTCCCGGAAGGGGCGGATAGTAGTATTCAGGGTCGGGGCGGGTAACCTTTACATGGGCGGCTATCGATAATTCGACCGGTAGCCCGCGGTCAGCTTCCTCAACATCGGAGTCGAAAATTGACCCTTGGTGACGAGTACGGATAATGTCAACAATACCAAACATCTTGCGCTGACCATTAGGCGAGTTGGTTTCGACTACCACCGCCTCATCCATCTGTACCTCTTCCCCTTCCTGCAAGAGCACCCAGAATTCCAGGGGAGTGGCATCCTGAGTGCCGATTACTCTACCCACAAAACGCCTCCTTACGTCATCCTAAAGCATAGCTCTCAGAGCTTTCTCAATACCTCGGCGAACCAACTGGGGATCCCCCAGCTTGTGGCGCAAGTGACGCTCCAGGCCTCCAATAGGGATCAGATTCTGTGGAGCCCGAGGATCCTTGGGAGCGCGCGAGGCTAACGCGAATACTTGTACCGAAGCCTGATCTAGGAGCGCTGTTGCTTTTGGCTTTCCCAGAAAGTCGTCAACCTCTAAGCGCACTAGCCCGGCGAAAGAGTTCTCGATGGGTCGTGGGTGGCTGAGGCGCAGGTAACAGCTGATGTAGCTGCTTCTTTGACTACTTCCCGGGAGACGAAAGAGCGGGGTGCGCTCTCCAGGACGGAGACACTCTAGAATAGTAGCCTTTTGAGGAGTCAGATACATACGCTGGATTGTCTTGATCACGCCAACGACCGAAGACCTCCGATCAAAAAAAGAGAGGTTGCCATCCACTAAAATCAGGCTGTCTGGAGAGGATAGAGCCTCTGCAACTCTTTTCTCAGACCCCCGCATTACACTCATCAGCGCCTCACTGAGTTTGTCCGGGGTCTTGGCCCGAGAACTCACGCTCTCGTAGTAGAGAGGCTCTCTATTTCCTGCAGGCACTTTGACAACACCGGGTCCTGACTGTCCATTGCCCACAATGAAGAGCCGTTCTACCTGGTCATCTACAATCTCGACCTTTTGGTTGATAGTAACAGCACCGGTGGCATAAGAGCAAAAGAGACCCAGAAAGCGCTTTTTATCAATCTCGACTACTGCGTTGGCGTCGCTGCGCATTACCCCATCGACTACCGCTGTCACTGTAGGCAGAGAGATCCGGGGAGGATCAACCGGCGCCCAAGGGCGCTCTTCGATCTGCTCTTCGAGCGCCTGGACTGGAGTTGCTTCGCTATCTACCTCATATGGGATAGTGACTTGACTGGCGTAATTGCCTCTCCAGGGGTCCAGGGTAATGCGCATCGGGTCTGTCAAACTCCCACAGCAGGTTGTACCTCAAATAAAATAAAACTACAACATCTGGTAGTTACTCAAGAAACTATAAGCTATTCCGGGCAGAATCTTAGGAGAAGTGGCGATACTGAGAAGTGTTCGGTGCCTTACATACCGGTCAAGGCTCTGGGAAATAAAGCCAGCCAGATTCCTAGCCCTATAAGCCCCACTCCTGTCCCTTTGCCCATAGCTATTCCATAAGGGACGATCTTCTCTATAAAAATGACCAGGGTAAGAATTCCCATCCATACCAGGTTCATGGTGCCAACAACAAAGAGCACAGCCATGAGGCTCCAGCAACAGCCCAGGCAGTAGGCCCCGTGATGAAAGCCCATACGAAAGGCGCCTCTGTAACCTTCTTGCCAGCTGTTCAAGAGAAACCCTATAGGCGAACGGCAATGGATGAGACAGAGGTATTTAAGCGGGGTAAGCTGGTAGAGGCCAGCGACAACAAGAGTAGCGCCGCCAATCACATTTCCATAAATCCGCAGCAGCGGAAAGGAGTCGGGCAGAGACTGGATGGCTAGGTCTCCAGTATAAGCCACTCCTCCGGCCAGAGTCCAGAGCACCCCATAACCGGCAACAAAGATCCAGGTCGGCACAAAGGCCGCCTTTTGCTCCTGTTTCTTGCGTGAGACAGTGGAGAAAAGCATGACCATGGGGGTCACTGAGGGCAACATCATTGCAACCATCATGACACCCCATAATACTAGGTAAAGCATGGCATTAAACATTGAAAACGGCAGTCCCATAGTCATGCTCGGGGTCATCACGCCCATACCCATGCTGCCGGCCTGGTAAACGGTTCCAGCCCAGGCCAGAGCGGAAAGAAAAAGTAAGGCAGTGACTATAAAAGCCTTATCTCGGGTATTCATGGTCAGCCGTTTTGTGGTAATTGGCCCAGGCTTTGTTTCATATCAAACACTTAGTCTCTTCCTATATTTTTTGTAAGTACTCAGACATGCAAGAGTTTCATAGGTTCGTATAACAAAATCGTTTGCCTGTGGTATATCCCTGTCTCTTGCGGTGTACAAGAGTTTGTCTGGTAGAGGTACGGACCCGTGGCAAAGACAATGATGTAATAGTCGGCTGGTTAATAGGGGCAAAATATAGTGGAGGGTAAGGCAGCCGACAACTAAAAATTGTGGTGGAGAGTTGTCAAGAAACAAAAAAACGGCTAAGATCGCCCCCGTCAAGTAGGATAACAACATGAGCAGCACTCCCAAAAAAGCCAATAGACTAGATAAACTTCCCCCCTACCTCTTTGCCGAGATCGACAAAAAGAAGCGAGAAGTGGCAGCAAAAGGGGTGGATATTATCAGCCTGGGGATTGGCGACCCTGACCTTCCCACCCCTCCTCACATTATTGAAGCCCTGAAAAAATCAGCAGAAACATCAGTGAACCACCGTTATCCTGACTATGAAGGGCTCTTATCCTTTCGTGAGGCTGCGGCAGATTGGTACAGGGACCGCTTTAACGTTGTCTTGGATCCGGATAGAGAGGTAGTGACCCTTATTGGCTCAAAGGAAGGCATTGCTCACATTGCCCTTGCCTTTGTCAATCCAGGAGATGTGGTCCTTGCTCCTGACCCCGGATATCCCGTTTATCATGTTGGTACCTTGTTTAGCGGAGGGGAAACGTACTACATGCCCCTGCGCAAAGAAAACGGCTTTTTTCCTGATCTCCAGGCGATCCCTCAAGACGTAGTCAAGCGGGCCACTGTTATGTGGCTAAACTATCCTAATAATCCTACTACAGCAGCGGCTTCTAAAGACTTTTTTTCCCAGATAGTCCGTTTTGCTGAAGAGCACAATGTCATCGTCTGCCACGATAACGCCTACTCAGAGATCTACTACGAGGGCAAGAAAACCCCTAGTTTTCTTGAGGTAGCGGGTGCCAGGGAGGTGGGTGTTGAGTTTCACTCCCTGTCTAAAACCTACAACATGACGGGCTGGCGGATCGGCTTTGCTGTGGGTAATGCTGCCCTGATTGAAGGGCTGGGCCTGATAAAGACTAACGTTGACTCGGGCGTGTTTCAGGCTGTGCAAGAGGCAGGTATTGCGGCTCTCAAAGGAGACCAAGGAGTGGTGGAGGAAATGCGGCGCATCTACCAGGAACGTCGCGACATTCTCATCCAGGGTCTAAAAGAGCTAGGACTTAACTGTGATTCGCCGAGTGCAACTTTTTACCTCTGGGTGGAAGTCCCCAAAGGATACACCTCTGCCAGTCTTACTGCCAGGATTCTTGAGGAGACCGGAGTAGTGGTTACTCCTGGTAATGGGTTTGGTGCAGCGGGAGAAGGGTACATTCGCTTTAGTTTGACTGTAGACACAGGGCGGCTCAAGGAGGCAGTGGAGAGAATTAGCAGGATGAGGTTATAGGTCTGAGATCCAAAGTCTGCAGCCCAAGGATCCAGGACAAATCGTAAACTGCCTCAGACGTCCGATGCCAGACAGCAGGTTGGTGCATGCCCCAGCAGGTCTTTATTGGCATAGGGTCAAACCTGGGCGACCGTAAAGCTCATTATTATGAGGCGCTCGAGCGGGTAGCAAGGCTTTCTAGAACCCGCATCGTTAAGGAATCTTCCTTGTATGAGAGCGAACCTATAGGTGATGCTGAAACCTGGTACGTTAACGGGGCCATTGAGATCGAGACTGAATTTCCCCCTGAGCCGTTGCTGCGTCACTTGAAGGCAATTGAGCGGGCCATGGGGCGTACGAAAAAGGCGCAGGCCAAGAAGTGGACCTCCCGTACAATTGATCTTGACATTCTTTTCTTTGGCAATCGGGTTGTTGACACCCGCAGCCTTAAAATTCCCCATCCAGAGTTACACAACCGCCGATTCGTGCTACTACCACTGAGCGAATTAGCCCCAAACCTTATTCATCCCCACTTTGGCACTACTATCTCCAGGCTTCTGGCTGCTCTTAAGGGCGACAAAAAAGTGATACTGATGCCACCTTAGGGCACGCCGTAAGGAACGCTCTAAGCCAGGCTTGAGACAAGCTATTTGCAAACGTCTGCCAAAAATAGGAAGGAGGGGTTGTGAAGATCTTTATTGATACCGCAGATGTAGCTGAAATCCGCGAGGCTAGCTCCTGGGGGATCCTTGATGGAGTGACAACCAACCCCTCACTTGTAGCCAAAACCGGGCGTGATCTAAAATCAGTGATTGATGAGGTCTGTACCCTGGTCGATGGTCCGGTGAGCGCTGAAGTGGTGAGTGTAGATGCGCCGGGAATGATCGAAGAGGGCGAACGGCTTTCTCGTCTCCACAAGAATGTAGTGGTCAAAATCCCGATGATTCCCGAGGGGCTTAAAGCTACTAAGACCCTGGCTAGTCGTGGCATCCGGGTGAACATGACGCTGATTTTTTCGCCGGCTCAGGCCTTGCTTGCGGCTAAGGTTGGAGCTAGCTTTGTCAGCCCTTTTGTTGGCCGTCTTGATGATATTGCCCACGAAGGCATGGAAATCATTGCCAAAATTATGCAGATCTATGACCATTATGCCTTTCCCACCGAGCTACTGGTGGCCAGCATCCGTAGCCCTCTGCACTTTGTTCGCGCCGCTGAACTAGGAGCCCACATTGCTACCTGTCCCTTTGCTGTCATTCGACAGCTGGTTAAGCACCCGCTCACCGATGTGGGTCTAGAGCGGTTTCTTGTCGACTGGCACCAGGCAACACAGAAAAGAGAATAGAATTTATTTCCTCGGCTTCAGGCCCGGATCACGGATAGCTCTCCACCTCTTCAACTTAGAGGGAAGAGGTGCCTCACTGTGAGCTCGGCTGAGCAGTAGGGGTGAGGGTCTTGAAATACCTTCTTTCTGTCTTTCAGCCCTCCTTCTGAGCAAGGAGTTTGGTAACCTGCTGCGCTTCTTGGTGCAGTGCCTTGACTATTTGGTGAAAGTGCGTGAAAGGGGGGGAGATTGCTTGCAGGCGTAGCCGGTCCATCTCCTGCACAAGGACGCCGTAGGTATCCAAGAAGTGGGAAAACGCCTGCAATGAAGGCAGGGTCTCATATCGCTTGGCAGCAATGCGGGTAAAGTCACGAGCTCGAGTCAGGGGATAGGTAAACTCAGCCATGGCGGCAGCATGGATAGGTTCCTTGCTCTCCAGTAGATCGGTCATTTTGCCTGCCATAGCCAGAAGCAGTGTGACGTGTGTCTGCATCAATTTATTGTACTGCAGCCAGTAACAACCAAGAAGGCAGGTGCCAAGGAAAAGGACCAGACTGATCTTGGCAGGGGCAAGGGGGTAACAACGCCTGTTCATCCACTGGGCTTGACGGTGGGCGGAGCAACATCCTAACATAGGGTAGAGTGGGCAGCGATGCCATATTGGTTTAGGTTCACAGCCGGTGTAACGGTTCTTGTTATCACTCATGGGAGGTAGCTAGCCCCTATGTTTCAACTTCCAACTGTCTACTTTGAAAAGCTCCTGGAAAGTTCTCCGGATGTTGTGGTGGCTGTAGATATAGAGGGGACGATCATTTTTTACAATGACGGGGCACGCAAGACCCTAGCCTACTCGCCCGAAGAGATTATGGGGCAGCACGTTACCCTAATCTACCCCAGTTTGGAGGAAGCTAGGAAAGTCAAGGCTGCCATGCGCAGCGAGGAGTTTGAGGAGCAGGGCAAGGTCAAGAACTTTGAGACAGTGCTGATTGCTAAGAGTGGGGAGGCTATTCCAATGGCCATCTCCGGCTCGATTATATATGATGAAAGCAGGGCGGAGGTCGGCTCGATCGGTTTTCTCAAAGACCTGCGGGAGATCCTCCGTCGCGACCAGCTTGCGGTCCTGGGAGAAGTGGCTATTGGGATGGCTCACCAAGTCAATAACTCCTTAGAGGTACTCCTCAATACACTTGATCTCTTAGGCAAGTATATCGAGCGGGTGGCGAGCGATGAGGACTACATTGTGGAGTATGAGCGCCTGGAGTCGGTGCAGCGGGAGTTAGCCAAGATCCGTTCAATGATTGACCGCATTGACGAGATGGTCCGGGGTGGGCAGTACGGCACCAAGGAGTATTTCCATGGCAGCCGTATGGTGGACTTTGACATTAAAGGAGCCGGGCTCCCCAAGTTACCCGGCCGCGGAGAGACGTCCTCCCAAGCTTTGGCTGGGCTGACGATTCTTGTGGTGGATGACGATCTGGGGGTTTGTTACTCGTTGCGCGACCTATTGCAAGAGGAAGGGTGTGCAGTAGAAGTGGCAACCGGCGGCCTACCGGCGCTTGAGGTCCTAGCCCAGAAGAGAATCGATCTAGTCTTAAGTGATGTAGTCATGCCAGATATGGATGGCTATGACCTCTATATGAAGGTTCAAGAGCGCTACCGCCACATTCCCATAGTGCTCATGACTGCCTATTTCTATGACAAGGACCATGTCATTAAGCGAAGCAAGCTCAAGGGTCTAGAAGAAATTATCTTCAAGAAACCGGTGGACCCGGCCCGCCTCAAAGGAATCATTCTGCGCCATTGCCGCCCCGCAGCCGTCCCCCAGTAAGGAGAAGTTATGACTTCTTTGTTGCGCGCCAGCCCGCAAGGCACAGAGGCTTATCAGACGCGCTTTGGGCGAACCCTTGCTCCCGGGCACTTTCGCTTCTCGCAGGGCTTATGGCTCTCATCTATTGGAGTTGGTACCTACCTGGGTGAAGCTGATTCTGAAACCGATGCTCTTTACCGCGAGGCCATTACTGAAGCGCTTCGGTGCAGCTGTAATATTATTGACTCTGCCATTAACTATCGCCACCAGCGTAGTGAGCGGATGATTGGCCAGACTTTGGCAACCCTAATAGAACAAGGGGTGATCAAACGAGAAGAAGTAGTGGTAGCAACCAAGGGTGGGTATCTTGCTTTTGACGGGGATGTTCCATCTGACCCCAAGGCTTATATCCGTAACACATACATTGAACCTGGCCTTGCAACCTCGGACGAGATTGTTGAATGGAACTGCTTTGCTCCCCGCTATATCGATGACCAAGTAGAGCGTAGCCGGCGCAATCTCGATCTGGATTGTATCGATATCTACTATCTGCATAACCCTGAGGCACAACTGCAGAAATGGTCTCGCGAGGAGTTTTACCGGCGCATAGGAGATGCCTTCTGGGTCTTGGAGGAGAAGGTAGCACAGGGCAAGATTGGGATGTACGGCACTGCCACATGGAACGGGTATCGCCAGGACCCGGCTGCCAGTGACTATCTCTCTTTGGCTGACCTGCTGGGCGTGGCAGAGCAAGTCGGTGGTCAAGACCATCACTTCAAGGCTATTCAACTTCCTTACAACCTGGCTATGCCTGAGGCACTTACCCGGCGCAACCAGCAAATTAGCGGGAAGACGGTGAGCTTTCTTGAGGCTGCCCATTATTTTGGTATTACGGTGATGACAAGCGCTGCCATCCTCCAGGGACAGCTCTCGCAACAACTGCCCGCGTTTGTTGGCAAGGCTCTCCTAGGGCTCACCACAGATGCTCAGCGGTCTATCCAGTTTGTCCGTTCCACCCCAGGGGTGACCACGGCACTTGTTGGCATGAAACAGAAAGCGCATGTGGTAGAAAACTTGGAAACCGCCAAGGCATCGCCTGCACCTCTAGAACAGTTTCAGAAACTGTTTGAGCAGAAGTCTTAACAGAGAGAGATACCTTATGGCCATAAAGCAAATCACACCGCCAGAAGCACACGAGATTCTGGATAAGGATCAGACAGTTATTTATCTTGATGTTCGTACGGAGCCGGAGTTTGCCGCCGGTCATCCACAAGGGGGTATTAATATTCCGGTGATACTCTTTGACCCGGCTACACAACAGCCGATGCCTAATGCCGATTTTCTCCCGGTTGTTGAGACCAACATTCCCAAAGACGCCAAGGTCATTGTTGGTTGTCAGGTGGGTGGCCGCTCCCAGCGGGCAGCGGAGATCCTGGCTCAGGCTGGTTATACGGACGTTGCCAACATGCAGGGTGGTTTTGGCGGAGCGCGAGATCAGACGGGTCGCACCGTGGTGCCCGGCTGGCAGGAGTCAGGGCTACCGGTGAGTGCCGATAACGGAGAAGGGGTGGGCTACGCTTCTCTGGCGGCCAAGGCTGGGGTGAAAGTTTAGCAGGGGAGAGGGTAAGGGGAGACATGGCCATTAGAATTACCCGCGTTTATACCCGTACGGGAGATAAGGGCGGAACCCGACTGGTTGGTGGCAAGAAGGTGCCCAAGGACGCGCCTCGCATCGAGGGGTATGGCACAATTGACGAGCTCAACTCGATCCTTGGTCTTGCCCGGGTGTTTAACGATGAGACGACCGAGAAGTTGGCAGCCAGTCGTCGGCTCGATGAGATCCTACGTCGTCTCCAGAATGAACTCTTTGACTTAGGAAGTGAGCTTGCCACTCCCCCAGAGAGTTTCTACGAGGGTATGTACCGAGTAAGCGAGACAGATATAAAGGCACTCGAAAAGCTCATTGACGCATGCCAGAAAGATTTGCAACCACTCAACTCCTTTGTGCTGCCGGGCGGGGGTAAAGTTGGCGCCTTTCTCCACCAAGCCCGTACCGTGTGCCGCCGGGCAGAACGAGAGATTTTGCGTCTCTCCCGCGAGGAAGATATTGGTGAATGGCCCCTCAAGTATATCAACCGGCTGGGTGATCTATTCTTTGTCCTTTCCCGTTGGGTGAGTAAACATCTGGGAGAGCCGGAGTACCTGTGGGAGCGGGGTTTACGTCTCTCCGAAGAGCGCAAGGCAAGGGTGGCAAGCCGCAAGGGATAAAAAAGCATTCAGCTGGCTGAAAGCTTACGAGGAGACAAGCAATGGCGGAGGGAATCTATTTTAAACAGATTGAAGTCGGTCCCATGCAGAACTTTGCCTATCTGATTGGCGACCCGGTGACCCAAGAGGCCGCGGTAGTAGATGCGGCTTGGGATATCCCCAGCATTCTAACCATTGCTGAGCAGGACGAAATGACCGTTACCAAGGCTCTGGTCACCCATTTTCATGCTGATCATCTTGGTGGGGACCTTTTTGGGCATCACATCCAGGGAGCCGCCGAGCTTTTGGAGCGGGTGAAGGCTAAGATTTACATTCATAAGGCTGAGGCTGAGTTTCTGGGTCGTCTGGCTGGGCTTGCTGCCTCTGACTTGGTTAAGGTGGAAAGTGGAGACGAGGCGACCCTGGGTAGCATCACCGTGAAATTCATTCACACCCCGGGTCACACCCCGGGCTCGCAGTGCTTTCTTATTGAGAATCGATTGGTTGCGGGTGATACGCTGTTTATCAACTCCTGCGGCAGGATAGACTTGCCGGGGAGCAGTGCTGAGGACATGTATTATAGCCTGACGCAGAAACTTGCCAAGCTGCCTGACGAGACGGTTCTTTACCCCGGTCACAACTACGCCGAAAAGCCCTCCTCCACCCTTGGTGAGCAAAAACGCCATAATATGTTCCTGCGCTTTGAGAATTTACAAGATTTTCTCGAACTCATGTCCCCTTTCTCTAGCCGGCGTTAGCAGAGAATACGGCTGACGCCAGCACACTAACTTGCCTTTGCCCAACACTTGCCGAAGACTGGCATAACGCAGACAGTAGGTAGACTCCACTCTACGAAACTGAACTCAGTGTTTATCCCCAAGCTGAAAGCTAACCGCTGAGAGCTGAATGCTGCTGTTAAGCGAGCAGCGTACGGGCAATCACCTTGAGCTCAAGAATAGGCTTGACCCCCTCAAAAATGGGAAGCACCAGAGCATCAACCACATAGCGGGAGATGGCAAACTCCTCTCCATATCCCCAGCCACCATGGATAAGCTGGCCTTCTTGGGTTGTCCATACCGCCACATCAGAAGCAAAAAGCTTAGCCATGGCTGCGCCTAACGCAGCTGCCTCGTCCCGGTCCATGGCCAGAGCAGCCGCATAGGTAAGCTGGCGGGCAGCGGTAATATACGTAGCCATACGGCCAAGTTTGTACTGAGTAAGCTGAAATTCACTGATTGGCTTGCCAAACTGCTTGCGCTCGCTAGCATAGGCAGCGGTTGCTTCTAAGGCTGCTTGGCCTAGCCCTACGGCTCGTCCTCCAGTCTGCAAGCGACCTGCGGCAAACCCAGTCATCTGTAGATAAAAACCTTTGTCCCGGCCACTCTCCTCGCCTACTAGGTTTTCTCCAGGGACAAAAAAGTTATCAAAGCCGAGCACATAGGAGTGCATACCTCGATAGCCAAGAGTGGGAATAGCACTGCCTTGCAGTGTCCCGCCTGCAGCTTGGCGTATTTCAAAGGTGTGGCCAGGGAAAGGATCCTTCTCCACAATGAACAGCGACAGCCCGCGGGCTCCAGAGATAGGATCGGGATTAGTGCGGGCCAAAAGCGCAATAATGTTTGCCCGGCCAGCAAATGTACACCAGGCCTTGGCGCCGTTAATAATATAGCCTGCTATGCCGTTGACCTCGGCCATGTCAGCTCGACATTTTACCGACGCTACATCCGAGCCGGTGTCAGGCTCGGTCACCGAGATAGCAACCATTAACTCTCCGGCAGCAATCGGCTTAAGCCACTTCTTTTTCTGCCCTTCAGTGCCTCCCTTAAGCAGTGCCTTAGTCAGGATCTCCGGCCGGGTAATCAGACTTCCTGCTACCCCCAGGGAGGCAGCAGATAACTCCTCTGTGGTGATGATCATAGCCAGGTTCCCCATGCCGCCCCCACCGTATTCCTCAGGTACAGACAGGCCAAAGTAACCTAGCTCTGCCGTTTTTTTGATGATCTCCTCGGGTACCAGTTCGTCATGGCGGTGTACCTGTTCCGCCACCGGTGCTACCTCACTTTTGGCATATTGGCGTACCGAGTCCCGTGTCATGAGGGCAATATCGCTTTCCAGCCAGGAATTGTTGACCCCGCGCTGGTTTATAATTTCCTGACCAATGTGGCGAAACCGGGCTTCAGAGGCACCACTACGAAGGCAGGATTTGACCTCGGGTTTGCCAAGCGTGTCAGCAAGAAAAGTTTCAGGGAAGCCAAAGTCAGCTAGGTGTGTATCCGCCTGAGTCAGCAAGCGCTGTCCTACCTCGGCGGCAAAGGCCACAACCATCTCAGTTGTCAGAGGATCACCAGGTCCTTCCTCATTAATTGTATGGGCATAGTTAAGAAACGCCCGTACCGCCTCTACCTCAGTGGCAAGATAGGCCAAGCGTTCGGCATGGACCTGGTGATCATCAATACCTTTGCCTCCATCGGTCTTTATCCGCCCCTGACGCAGGGCCTCGTCTCTTACCTTCTGCAGGCTGTCAACAATGGTGGTTGCCTGGCCCAAGAGGTCGCTCATAGGATTCTCCTTGTTAGGTGAACTGCGGGACGCTTCATACCACCCTTCAGTTTCAGAGGCTAGGGGAGGGCAGTTTCTCTTGTGGTTGGGCAAACAAGACGAATCTGCTAAAGAGAACAGATTATTTTACAGGATGTAGGAGGAAGACATGTTCGTACTTGATGGTGGGAAGCGATTTGTTATTCCCCGCACAGAGCTGACCTATCCCGGTCACAGCATGAGGCTCCACCAGAATGCAGCCGATCCAGTCAAGTCACCCGTGGACCATGTAATGATGGACTTTGAGGATGCCTGTCCGTATGAATTTAAAGGACCGAAAAGCCGCGAGGTTGTTGTTGAAGCACTCAACTCCCTCGACTTTGGCCTGAAGGTTATCACTGTACGTCCCAACAACATTCGCTCGGAGTTTTTCCTCGGAGACATGGAAGCCATTATACTTGGTGCACCGAATAAATTTCATGGCATTGTTCTTCCTAAAGTGCACGGTCCCGAGGATATTGTTTATGTATCCAGGCTTCTGGATAGCTTGGAAAAGCAGTGCGGTTGGACTCAGCAGGTGCAGATTGAATCATTAATTGAAATTCCTCTGGCCTTGGTCAAGGCCTACGAGATTGGCACGGCTTCTGATCGGATGGCCGGGCTGATTTTTGGTATTGCCGACTTTGCTGCTACCCTTGGTATCCGTGAAGTGGTGAAAGACCAAAACCTTAATTTTCTATACTCTAAGCAGGCAGTAGTGGTTGCGGCCAAAGCGGCGGGCCTGCACGCGGTTGACAACGTGTACTTGCCCCTGTGGCGCAAAGAGGATGCGCCCGAGAAGGTTGCTGAGATTGAGCAAGGGCTGCGAGCAAAAAATATAGGGGCGGCCAATTTGGGGATGGATGGTACCTGGGTCATTCACCCCCAGCAGGCAGCCATTGCCAACAAGTGCTATACCCCCACGTCTCAACAGGTAGACTATGCCAAGCGAGTGCTTGATTTATACCACGCCAAGGGTGGGGGATCGATGCCTGACCCAGAGACCGGGGAAATGATTGACGAGGCAACCATTAAGATTGCCCTTATGGACTTGGCCAAGGCAGTGCAAGCAGGCACGGTCGATACTGCTTATCTTGGCGAGCAGGCGGCCAAGAGCAAGTCAATCACTGGATATGATATTCTGGAGCAAATGAAGCGGATCGGGTGAGATAGCAAATGGTAGTATGGGGGCGCGGTGTTGGACCGGCCAGGATTGGAGTGGTCAGGGTTCGCTGCTCTGCCATAGATCGTTCAGATCTCCGAGCAGACATGTCTTAGGAGGCGCATATGACTCAACTCAGTGGAAAGATCGCACTAGTTACTGGGGGTGCACGTGGGATTGGGCGAGGAATTGCCCTGGCGCTGGCTAAGGCTGGCGCTGACGTGGCCATTGCCGACATTGAGCAGATGTCCAGTACCGCCCAGCAGTATGGCACTGCAGCCGTTGGTGGCTTGACGGCAGCCCAAGCCACGGTAGCCGAAATTGCCGACCTGGACCGTCGTGCCATGGTCATTCAAGCCGACGTCACCAAGAAGGAGGACGCCCTACGGATGGTTGAAGAGACCGTTGGACAACTGGGCGCTCTCAACATCCTTGTTTGCAACGCTGGCGTGGTGAATGTCTCGAACGTTGAGACCATGACCGAAGACGCCTGGGATCTCACCTTTGCCGTCAATGTGAAAGGAGTTTTCCTGTTGTGCCAGGCGGCCATTCCTGCCCTGAAAGCTCAGAACGGTGGGTGCATTATCAACATTGCGTCGGTGGCCGGGAAGAATGGGTTTCCAGGAATGGCCCATTACTGTGGTTCGAAGTTTGCGGTTGTTGGCTTCACCAATTCTCTGGCTAAGGAGTTAACCTCGGCCAATATTCGGGTCAACGCGATCTGTCCCGGAATTCTCCGGACCCAGATGTGGGAGTATTTGGCGGAGACGTTGAAGCGGGAAGGAGAATCGAAAGAGCAAGCCTGGCAGCGTTACGCGCAGGGGATGATTCCTCTGGGCCGCCCGCAAACACCGGAGGATATCGGCCAAATGGCCGTGTACTTAGCCACAGCCGAGAACGTCACCGGCCAAGCAATGAACGTGGACGGCGGGATCGAACTACACTAAAAAGGGCTGGAGGATTCGTGGCCAGTTGGCTTTTGAGAGGAGAATAGTCATGCCATCATACAACTTTAAGCAAGTCGATGTCTTTACCACTCAACCCTTTCAAGGCAATCCGGTTGCCGTTGTGCTGGGTGCTGAGGGACTAAGCTCTGCAGACATGCAACGCATTGCTGCCTGGACCAACCTCTCTGAGACAACATTCGTCCTTGCCCCCACATCCTCTCAGGCCGATTATCGACTGCGGATTTTTACCCCTAAGCAAGAACTGCCCTTTGCCGGACATCCCACCATTGGCAGTGCTCATGCCGTTTTAGAAAGTGGCTTAGTGAAGCCCGCTTCCTCTCAGTGGGTACAAGAGTGTGCAGCCGGTCTGCTTAAGCTTAGCCTCGAGGATCAAGCAGTCCAACGTCGCATATTCGCGCAAATCCCACAGGCTAAAGTCAGTCAGGTCGAGAAATCTGTCTACAACACAATTGTCTCTGCCTTAGGTGCTGAATTTGCCACCGCGACTCCTCCTTTATTGATAGATGTTGGACCGGTCTGGCTAGTGGTTAATCTGCAACGGGTAGACGTGGTCCATGGGCTGAAGCCAGACCTAGCGGCTATTACTGAATTGAGCCAAACCCTGCAAATGGTGGGCATAACGGTATTTGGCCTCACAGAAAACGGACAGAGTGCTTTGTATGTACGCTCTTTTGCTCCCGCCCATGGAGTGCCCGAAGATCCCGTATGTGGTAGTGGCAATGCTAGTGTAGCGGCGTTTCTAGCTCATGCCGGTATGCTGGGACTGACGGGAGATAGTTATGTGGCCAGTCAAGGAATAGAAATGGGGCGCAATGGATTGGTAGCAGTCAGAGTAAGCAAGCCTGACTTGACTATTGAAATTGGCGGTCACTCGGTCACCTGCGTTGAGGGTCGTCTGCGCGTATGATTTACTGTTTCAACCCTTTGGAAGCTTCTCAACGGTAAGCCTGGACCGGTTGGGGCAACAACAGATAAGGTTCTTCTCCTGCTGAGCTCTATTATGCATCTGCAACAGCCTTGGCACAGGCCATCCGCGTGCGCGGTATGCTGCAAGGGGTAGATCATCCGACCACTGGAAAAATGGTTGTCCTGGGCTCACCTTGGTGGGTTGATGGGGAGCAGCCGAGCATTAACTTCCCCAGCCCTACTTTGAGCCAGCATAATGACCTGGTATACGGGAGACTACTTGGTCTCACTGAGGCTGAGATTGCTAAGCTCAAAGAGCAGGAAGTGATTTAAGCAGAGAGAGTAACCTAGGAGTGCAGGGGGCAATAAAATGGAATGCCAGCATCATTTGTTTTCTCTACCTGAGGGCCAGCACTACCTTAACTGCGCCTACATGTCACCGCTGCTGAAAACGGTCGAGGCAGCTGGAATCGCAGGACTAAAACGCAAAGCTGTTCCTGCTTCCATCACTACCCCCGACTTCTTTGGTCCAGTGGAGGAACTAAGGGACTTGTTTGCCCGGCTCATCAATACATCGCCAGAACGGGTGGCCTTAGTGCCGTCGGCCAGTTATGGGGTAGCTATTGCCACGCATAACCTCCCCTTGCGTCCAGGCCAAAACCTAGTGATGCCTGGCGAAGAATTTCCTAGTGCTGTCTATGGATGGATGACTCGCTGTCACCAGGACGGCGCGGAGCTACGCTTTGTTGACCGTCCAGCCGACGTCCAATCCCTTACTCCTGCTTGGAACAACCGCGTCCTAGAGGCCATCGATCATAACACAGCGGTAGTTATTCTGAGTAGCGTGCATTGGACTGATGGCACCCCATTCGACCTAGATCAGATTGGACAGCGAGCCCGGGAGGTAGGAGCGCTGTTTATTGTAGATGGCACCCAGTCAGTAGGGGCTGCTCCTTTCGATTTTGCCAGCGTACAACCAGATTTACTGGTCTGTGCTGGCTACAAGTGGTTGTTTGGGCCTTACCAGTACAGTTTCGCTGTTGTGGGTGACCGTCTAATAGAGGGTGAGCCGTTCGAACACAACTGGATCAATCGTAACAACAGTCAGGACTTTAGCGCTCTGGTCAACTACCAGCCCGGCTACCAGCCTGGGGCACGTCGCTTCGATTCTGGGGAGCGCTCGAACTTCATTATGGTGCCCATGATGATCGAAGCCCTGCAACAAATCCTAGCCTGGGATGTGGAGAAGATTCGGGACTACTGTGCTATGCTAGGTAGGGCATTAGAACAAGCGCTAGAAAACAGCCCATACTCAATGCCTTGTACCGGGCAGCGCTCGGCTCACCTATTCGGCATCCGCGTGCCGGATGCCAAGAAAATCCCCTCGATTCTGGCAGAACTGAACCGCCGTGAGGTGTATGTCTCCCAGAGAGGCACCTCAGTGCGAGTCTCTCCCCATGTTTACAATACTCCAGAGGATATGATTGCCCTAGCCGAAGCCCTGCGCGCAGTGACGCGCTAGCCCATCCAGGGAATTAGGAATTAGACCCTGTGATTTGAGCCAGATCATTGTGCAGGGTCTGGCGAATCACCTCGGGCGAAAGATAATACGATAATCGACCTTTCCTGATTTTCAGTCCGTAGAAGGAAACATGTTATGCCAGTCAACCGGCTTAAGGACGTTCCAGGCTTTTCTATTGATCGAGTCGCGGCCGCCGCCGGCTCTGACCCCGAGGTTCTGCGTCTGGAAAATCTTGATACCGACCTACGACCTCCTGCTGCCGCACTTGCAGCTACGCGGGCAGCCATTGACGATGACAACGCCAATAGCTACCTGCCTTTCATTGGTCAGGATGAGTTACGGAAGACCGTTGCCAGCCATGTGTCACGTCTGAGCGGTATTGACTACAACGCCCAGCAGCAATCTGTTATCACGGCTGGTGGAACCGAGGGTCTTCTTAATGTCCTTCTTGCTACCATAAATGAGGGAGACGAGGTAATCCTGACGGATCCGACCTATGCTGGTATGATTTATCGTGTGCGCCTAGCTGGTGGCGTGCCGCGCTTGGTGCCGTTCGTTCCTAAGAATGGCGAATGGCGCCTCGACCTCAATGCCCTTGCTGCTGCAGTGTCAGACCGTACCCGCGTTGTCTTTATCATGAATCCGTCCATGCCTTCAGGGGCAGTGCTCAACCGGGAGGAATGGCAGGCCATTGCCACGTTGTGCCGGGAGCACTCATTTTGGCTGCTCTATAACGCGGCCATGGAGCGCATCCTATACGACGGACGTCCCTATCTGCATCCGGCGAGTCTGCCCGGGATGGCCGAGTATACCATCACGGTAGGTTCGGTGTCCAAGGAGTACCGTATGATTGGTTGGCGCGTTGGCTGGGTTGTTGGCCCGGCCGCGATTATTGTCGATGTGGGGCGTGTGGGAATCTACAACGTGGTAACGCCTGTAGGCCTAACCCAGAGAGCGGCGGTGGCGGCGCTCCGCCAGCCGGACAGTGATGTTGCCGCCGCTGTGACAGAGTGGCAGCTGCGCCGCGACGTTGTTGTGGGCGAACTACGCAACGAGCCGCTCATTCCCGCAGCCGGCAGTTGGTCGATGCTGCTTGATGTGGGCGCTATGGGTTTCGACTCCTTCACCGCATCCGATAGACTGCTCAAATATGGAAAGATTGCCGCTACTCCCATGCGGGATTGGGGCAGGATCAACAGCGACCAGTTTGTCCGTTTCGTTTTTAGCAACGAGCCAACATCCCGTCTTGTTGGCATTGGTGAGCGTGTTCGGAGCGCATTGAAACAATGAGCGGCAACCCCGCCTGTTCACTTCATTCTATAACTGCTAGCCACCCGTGGCTCTTGTTGCCTGAGCGCAAACGTATATTTCTCCTCTTGAATATTGGAAAGCCTCCCTCAGCAAGAGGTAGTAACTGCTTACGGCGAAGGCACAACACGATCTCAGCTAGACACTGGAAGAAATCAGGAGTTTTTGACTATGCAACAGATTAAAGGTGGCTGTCACTGTGGCAACATCAGGTACGAATTCCTCTGGCCGCTCAGCAGTGCAGAGATACCTGTTCGGGCTTGCAGCTGTAGCTTTTGTGTTAAGCACCGGGGAGTCTATACTTCTCATCCCCAGGCGGAACTCAAGGGTATGATTGCCGACCTCTTGGCCGTAACGAAGTACACCTTTGGGACAGAAACCGCTGACTTCTTTGTCTGTTCCAGATGCGGGGTACTGAGCTTTGTTACTAGTAAAATTGACAGCCACGAATATGCGGTAGTCAATGTCAACACGTTTGAAAACATTGACTTCTCCCAGCTCAAGTCCACGGTTACCAACTTCAATGGCGAAACAACCGAAAGTCGTCTGGCTAGGAGGAAAAGAACCTGGACTCCCAAGGTCAGTATCTCGACTCCAAGTCCGTAGCCCTACCGCGGTGCCATACGCAGGGCTCCGTCCAAGCGAATGGTCTCGCCATTTAGCATAGGGTTCTCAATGATATGGCAAGCCAAAGCGGCATATTCTGCTGGCTGTCCCAGGCGCGACGGGAAGGGAATGCTAGCTGCAAGCGACTGACGGGCCGACTCTGGCAGCCCCATGAGCATGGGGGTTTCAAACAGGCCCGGCGCAATAGTGCAGCAGCGGATGCCGTCACGGGCCAGATCACGGGCAATGGGAAGGGTCAACCCTACCACACCCCCTTTCGAGGCTGAATAAGCGGCCTGTCCGATTTGGCCGTCAAACGCGGCCACCGAGGCCGTATTGATCAACACGCCGCGTTCGCCTTGAGAATTGGGCGGGTTCTTAATGATGCGTGCAACCGCTAGGCGGATTACATTAAACGTGCCAATAAGATTGACCTCAATGGTCCGCTTAAATAGAGCTAAGTCGTGAGGCTGCCCCTCCTTACCAACGGTCTTTCCCGCCGTGCCAATACCAGCACAATTCACTGCCACATGGAGCGCGCCAAAAGTCGCCAGTGCGCGCTCCATAGCAGCCGTCACCTGCTCTTCACTAGTTACATCTGTTTCCAAGAAAAGGGCATTGTCACCCAATTCCTGAGCTACGGCTGTGCCCTTTGATCCACCCAGGTCGAGCACAGCAACCTTGGCTCCCTTAGCCACAAGGGTTCGTGCTGTTGATTCGCCGAGTCCCGAGCCACCGCCAGTCACAACCGCCACAAGGTCTTGTATGTTCATAATAATATTCCTCCACAAGAAAAAATGCTTCCGCTACTTATCCTTCTTATCCATACCAATTCCTAGCATGAAAAACTTGTCCAGACTATTGCGGTTTCTCTTGACATTAAAGCTGTCCCAGGTCTAATGTCCGCTAAATAAGAATCAGGACAAGGGGATATCTAATGGAAAGACGCAAGGTAAGAGGGTTTATCCAACCGCCCTCTGTTGATCAAGTAAGGGAGCTGGGGAAATGGCAATATCTGCACCTCTCCGACAACGAAGCAGAGGAGTACCGTGAACTTATTGCCGAAGCCCTTCATAGTTTTTGTGATCGTGTGGATGAGTTGCCGCAGCCCAGGTTCGAGGTCAAATATCCACGTACTCCGGGCTATGCACCAACTCTGGAGGAAGATCCCCTTAATATCTTTACCCGGAAGTGTGAGATAAGGGGGGCTCCCACGGGGAAATTAGCCGGCAAGAGGGCCGCCCTGAAGGACAACATAGCCGTAGCCGGCCTGCCGATGACCAATGGTAACCGAGACTTAACTTCACTTATTCCAGACTTTGATGCTGTAGTTACTGAACGGCTATTGGATAGTGGTGCCACTATAGTGGGGAAACTTAACCAGGACGATTACTCGTTTGCTGGTTGTAGTGATACCAGCTCATTTGGCGCCGTGAGAAATCCTCTCAATCCTGAGTATTCTGCCGGAGGCTCCTCAGCAGGCCAGGGGGCAGCCGTACGTGCTGGCTATGCCGATGTATCTCTAGGAGTCGATCAAGCCGGCAGCGGACGGATTCCCGCCGCCTGGAGTGGTGCTTGTAGCATTAAGCCCACACATGGGCTGGTCCCCTCTTTTGGTATCTTCTATCTGGATCATACCCTGGACTGTATTTGTCCCGCGGCCAGGACCGTGGAAGAAGTCGCCCTTGCCTTGGAAGTTATAGCGGGGGAGGATCCCAGGGACCCGCAGTGGGTTAGAGGACCCATACGGGTTGAGGAGTATAGTAAGAAGTTGGAGCAGAATGTTGCCGGACTGACCATTGGTATTGTTAAGGAGGGCTTTGGCTGGGATGTATCAGAAAGTGAGGTGGACGAGGCTGTCTTAAACGGAGTGAAAACCTTGGAGAAGACCGGAGCCTCGGTTCGCGAGGTTTCTGTTCCCTTTTGGCGCGATAGCTGGTCTATTTGGATGAGCGTTTTCTCAGCCTCGATCTCGGTCATGGTCGAATCTAATGAACAAGGATTTTTTCATAATGGATATACCCTTCCCTCGTTAGCCCGAGCTATGGGAATGGTAAGACGGCAGGGTAACCATGAGATGCCGCCCCTTACAAAGATGCTTCTCATCATGGGCTTATACCTGCGACGGGAGTATGACAACGTATATTACTGTAAAGGCCAGAATGTTCGGCATTTACTCAGAGAACAGGTAGATAATGCCTTGGAGCAAGCGGATATTTTAGTAACGCCATCTACGCCTATGAAGCCATTCAAATTGCTAGACAAGGATATAAGCATCAATGAGTGGTCTGCTCGGGCCGGTGGCATGGTGCAAAATACTTGTCCCCTTGATCTAACGGGTCACCCCGCATTAGTCATGCCCTGTGGTATAGGCTCACATAACCTGCCAATCAGTATACAATTCATTGGCAAGCACTGGGATGAGGGTAGGATTTTTCGCCTAGCCTGCACCTATGAGTCTCTGATTGGCGATATCTACCAAGAATTAGAGCGAAGGACTCAAGAAGTTATGCGGGCCCTGTAGGCTACACAACCTTAGCTAAATCCCCCCTCATTCCCCCCTACGCGGGCCGCCCCTTTGGCAAAGGGGGAGGCGCGTAGCGCAGGGGGATTTCTTTGTTCAAAAACCTGTCAAACACTCCGCTAGTACTTTGTTAGGCACTACTTTTCTCTCCCTGGGGAGTATCTAGCCATTCCAGCCAGCGGCCATGTGCGTGAGCGTTGGCCATATGTCTTTGGGTGCAGCGGCCATTGGCAAAGTCCCTTATTTGTAGGCGGCTCCAGCCTTCTCGGGTTCCATCCATAGTGATAAAGGATACCGGCCGCGACTTTGAAAATTCGGCAATAAATTTCCACAAGGCTTCGCGCGAGTCAGGCGATAGCTGGTTAAGAACCATTGAGGCATAAAGACATAGGCGCGTATTGGTAGGGGCTGCTGGCATCAGCAAGGGCAATTGTGTCACTGCATCCCCTTGGACAACTTTGGCCGGGTGCTGGCGCGCAACGCTGGCCGCGGCTTCAATGGTGTGGTGCCGCTCCACATGCTCGGGAAAGATGAGAGCCCGCAACCAGAGCATAGCCTCGGCGTTGTTAATATCGATGGGGTTCAGGTCAATACCCATACGCCAGGCAATACTCAAATCCGAGGGAATAGCCGGTAACGAAATCTCACCTCGAACTTCCGTTGATAACCGTACCGGCGATGTATCATCACCCCACTGCAACTGTTTGCCCGAGGGGAAATGATAGTCATGTTGATATCGATCCCAGTGCAGGTTCAAACCAGCGCTAGTTCCGACTTCGATCAGCGAGAGAGAATGACAGTCAGCTTCCCTGGCAACCAGGGCAAAGAGCGGGATTAGGCAGGTTGTGCGCCGCACAACGTTTGTCTGGACTAATCGGGTCTCGATCAGCTTGGTGATGGGGCTAACATGCTTCCAGACAAAATCCTGGAATAGGTTGTAGGTCTCTGTGGACGGCTTACGAGGCTCCTTTTCATGGATAATAACATCCGGGTAGAAATCCCGTAGGGGATGTTGGACACCACTGAGCAGTAGGTAATGCACGGCCGCAAACAGGAGATTAGGCGGCTGCTGGGAAGGCGAGCAGCGCGAGGCTAATCGGAGCATGTCAGGATCAGCAAGCACCCTGAGAGACAATTCTTGGTAAAGGGGTGAGCCGGTTTCCGGGGCTTGGTGCTCGGCAAAGTTCTGGAAGGAGGCGCGGACCCTAGCCAAATGACTCGTCGAATGAGAAGGCATAGATTGACCTCATACTAAAATCCCTATAGGCAGTGCCTAGCAAGGATAAGACTTTCTATTCGTCCCTTTGTACCTATCCGCAAGCCTGCTGTCTATGCTGGTACAAGGGGACCTGCATGGGGAGAAGGATCCTTACCGCTTGCCACTAAGCAACGAGGCTTCTGGCTAAGCTGATAACGTGAGAGAAGTCTCTATTGATCCCAGACTTTTTTGTCTCAGGAGGAAGTGATATAGCGCGTAGACAAGGGAGAGAGCGATGCTTAGGCGAATGAGTGGGAAGGAATCATGGGCACCGGGTATTTCTGGATTATTGGTGTTATTCATTTTTCTTGTGGGGTGCAAACCCTCCCAAGAAAACAAAATTAGAGAAGATCCCCCGGCAGTCAAAAGGAAAGTGTCTCAGCTGCCGCAAGTAGAAGTTTCTTTAGATAACGTGACAATGGCCGAAGGGGAGACGGGATCGCAAGCCCAGTTTAATATTTCGATAAAGAACCTCTCCTCTGAAGCGGTAACCCTTTACACTTTTGTCTGGGCTCATAATGGTTTGGTTGCTCCTCCAGCTCGGGGAATCTGGCCCATGAAGGCAGCTCCAAGGAATCTTACAGTAACGCGCCTACTGAGGGTTAAAAGCCCGGAAGATGGATGGGAAGTGAAATTATCTCCGGGTGAGGAGAAAAAGACAAACGGAGCCATTGTGGTTCCTAAGCAGTGGCAAGATGGATCGCCAATAACCGCCAATAGATTTTCCCAGTTCAGAGTGGTTCTCTATGATAGTGAGGGAACCAAAGTTTTCGATCAGCGTCTCTAAATGCCTCAATCCCTTCACCAAACGGCTGACCAGATCCACACGGGTTTGGCAGCTAGCTGCTTCCTAGAGAGAGGGCTGAGTTGTGTATGACTACCATGAGCCACTTCAGCCTAAGATTCCCGTCTGACTTTGTATGGGTAATAGAATAACGGCCAAAAGTAGAAGAAAGAAAGTCTCTCCAGGCTAAGGATTCCGGTCTTCGATGTCAAGAAACAACATTGTGCCGGCTACGGTAGCAACAGGTAGGACAACCAAGCCAACCAGGGGCACCACCAGTAGCAAAAAAACAGCTGCCCCAAAACCAAGCGTGCTAGGCAAATCGGCTAACAGCCGTTGCCATTTCTCTCTGAAAGACAAACGTCGGCGATCCATGGCAAAACTGGTGAAATCATAAGCTAGCAGCAGCCAGCCCACCCCTAGCCAGCTGGCTTGGCCCACAACAGGAACAAAGTTTAGCGGAAAGGCTGCAATCAGAATTGCCAGATTCTTGGCGGCGTGCCCAACCGATCTCAAGATATCAGCAGCTAGCTGACGAATGCGGAATGGCTCGCCGACAGGCCTGCCGACGGGCTGGTTATAAATTTTATCCTGCAGCGCCGTTTCCACGCGCTCGGACAGTAGATCAAGAAAGGGCGCTGCCAGAACTGTTCCCACAAAGACAAAGGAAAAAATGAATACCGCCACAACTGTGAGAAAGGCCAGAATACGGAGCAGGTGGTAGACTATGAGCATGTACCATATTTCCGGCCTCTGCATGATAAGGCCGAACCACTCACCGTAATAATACACTAGCATTACTATGGCCGCTACATAGAGCAATAGGTTAAGCATCAGTGGGGTCAAGGCAAGCACCAGAAGATGTCGGCGCTTCAACAGGAACACGCCTCCTTTGATAAGCAACACGAACCCACCAACGAACCTGCTTATTTCTCCCGTCATAGTTATCTGTAATGTAGTGCCAGCCAAATCGTTTTATGCTCAGTATCTGTCCATTCAACCCGGTGCCGTAGGTGGGCCGGGATATGGACATAATCGCCAGGATGCATAACACGCACTTCGGCTTCACCTTCAAACAACAAGCCAGCGCTGCCCCTCAACACAATCACCCATTCATGGGTGTCTTGGTCGTACCATTGCCCGGACGGTGTCACTTGACCTGCTGAGACGATTCGTTCCAGCTTAAAGTGGCCGGTTTCTAGCAGGATTTCAAAGACTTCTTCAGGAACGGAATTAGGGATGTGTGAAAATAGATTATTAGGCTTCATAATATCTTCCCTAGATCTTTCCTTGTTAGTTGGTTGCCAGATATTCATTGTTCCCTTCTTGGTTTCTCCGCAGGCACTGGTGTTGTATTTATCGGAATTATTCTTCCCAAGGGAGAAGGCTATCAATTCGTCGCGGTAACAGCGATCACCGATGGACAGAGAACACCTGCGTACCTATCCGCTGGTCCAGGAGATGATGTTGACCATAGTCCAGAGGTCACTTACAATCACGCCCAGGGTAGATTGGGTATATTGCCAAGAAATAATAGAAGAATATCAGATAGGGGAGAATATTCATGCTTAAGAAAATTCACCATATTGGCATTGTTGTTCGCAGCCTTGAGGAGTCCTTCGGCTTTTATCGTGATACTCTTGGCCTGCCGTTGCACAAGACGGCCACCATGCAGGACCAGGGGGTCAAGGCTGCGTTGCTGCCAGTTGGCGAGAGTGAGATCGAGCTGTTGGAGCCAATTAATCCCGACAGTGGAGTTGGCAAATTTTTGCAGAAAAAGGGTGGAGGTCTGCACCATCTTTGCTTCGAGACCACCAACATTGAGGCTGAACTGCAGGGAGCCAGGGATAAGGGTTTACGCTTAATTGACCCCAAGCCCCGCCCGGGCTTGGCCGGGATTATTGCGTTTCTGCATCCTCAGGCTTGCTGTAGCGTATTAGTCGAATATGCCCAGCCGGTGGACCATAGCGGGCCGTCCTTACTTCAGGGCGAGACGCAAGACCGCCGGTTTGCTGCCAAGCGTCTAGACCACCTAGTAATCGCAGTCAACGACCTGGAAGGCGCGGTGGCAACGTATCAAAAGAACTTTGGCCTTACCCGTGAGGAGGCACGTGACGTGCCTGCCTTGGGCATACGTAATACCTTCATGCCCATTGGTGATGCCAAGATTGAATTCGTTACCCCGCTTGGCGATAGGAGTCCGATCACCCAGTTTATTGCCAGCAAGGGAGAAGGCATGTACCTCCTGGCGCTCGAAGTTGACCACTTGTCCGGGGCTGTGGCTACTCTGGCGGACCAAGGGATTAAGACTAACACCGTCAAAGCGTCCGATGGAAATGATATTGCCTTTGTCAGTCCCAAGAACACCCATGGGGTGCTATTGCAACTACTATCGCGTAGCTAGAAACTCCACCTCTCTCATCCTAAACAGGAGGGGGCTAGGGTAAGGATTCTTATCATAAATCCCAAGGATCAGAGACCATGAGAAAAGATATCTCCAGCCACCCAATCGCCACCGGAACCCTGGAATCCCGGCATGTGGACCAAGCCATAGCTGAGGTGGTGGGAGAAGTATTGGTTGAGGTAGGTCGGGTGGGTCTAGAGGCTCCAGGTGGAGTCTCCGGGGTCAAAGCCTTGTGGTCACGCCAGCCTACTAACTGGAGTGCAGTCCGGAGACTTAAGGTGCTTTTGGACTCAGTGGGCTGTAGGGTGAAATGAGCAGTACCCCCTTTCTGTCTTCTTAGTGAACCGTTGGGTCAAGAGCGGCATAGAGAATAGGAAGCCCCGTTTCCTTTTTACTCCCGTTCTTTGAAGGATAAGAGCGCCTGTGAATCTAACAAACAGAGCGAGTGTTTCCCTTAGACGTCATACCGACCGCTCACTCAAACGCTGCAAGCGCGGAGATGGCGATGTCCTCGCCCCGTCACAACTGTCCGTTAATCGTATCAAGGTAAGGGTATCCTGATCCGTCCGGCGAGGCTGACCACTATACTCTTTGTTGCAGATATCTCCGAGTGCTGTATGACAATGGTTGCGTTTTCGGCAGTGCCACGGGGCTGAAAAATAACGTCTCCCCCAGAATTAGCACTTTGAATCTGTACCCCCGAGGGTAACGGAATGGGCTGGGCAGCGCTGGCAATAGTCCCATGCCCGTAAAGAGCATGGGGGTCCCAGCCATTATCCGCATCGTTTCTCCTTTCCACCGTATAAGTAGTGCCCCCGACAGTGAAAAGAGCGCGAAATTTACGGTTCTGGCTAATGGCCTTTGTGCGGACAAGTTGTAGGTCGGTGGCTATCTGCCGGACGCCATTGTTTAAGCGCAAAGGATTAAGAAAGTTAGGAGTGTTAAGGAAGAGAAACACGGCCAGAATGGCCATCAGAGTAAAGACTACTACTAGCTCGATGAGGGTAAAGCCCCCTTCACCCTCGTTTGGTTTATGACTGACGGTTTGCGATTTTTGGCGCATTGTTAATTGCCAACTGAACTCCGTCAACTTTATCGGGTTCCAAACCCTCCAGACCAGGAGACCGTCCGTACAAAAAGATTGCTCAAGACATTATCAATCGACTCACATGGGAAGGGCAATCCCCCTATCCTTTCCCCTCGCCCTTTCCATCCGGGGACTCTTTCTCTCAGTTAGCAGGGTGGGTTGACTAGAAACACACTGGAGATCCGCTCTGAGGTAACCTGCCCCGCGATCCACGGATTGGGGTCAGCAGTGCTAACTTTCACAGCGACCTCAATACGACTAATGGAAGCCCGGTCGCAGAAGGAGAGAGGAAGAGAGGTCAGCGCTGCACCATCAAGGGCATAGTACTTAAACTCCAGACCATCAGAGGGAACCAAGCTGATCAAGGGCATGGGAGACCCTCCTGCTGTAGCCCGCTCGATTTCTTGGTCTGATGCATCATAAGAATAGGTGATCAACTCATTGGAATCGTCAGGACAACCGTCGGCATCATTGTCATACTGAAGGGTGATGGTTCGCTGATCTGCCGTGGTGAAGCGCTCAAAACCGCTACCGGAGGGACAGGGCTGAGTCGAAAAAGCCGGCGGCTGGGCGCAGTTGGTTGCTGTTGAAGCTGCCGCCACAGTGCAACCGCCAGGAGGATAAGCGACCAGAGCGTCAGGTCTGGCCCCGGCCCTCCTCAGCTCACGGACCATAAAGTCGAGGGCTACATCGGCGTTCTGCTTCACATTGATTCTGGCCTCCTCCGACTTAAGAGCAAAAAGCTGAGAACGGTAAAAGGAGTACAAGGATCCCAAGATTATGGCAGCAATCAGCGTAGATATTAGCAGTTCGGCAAGGGTAAAACCGGAGGATGAAGGTCTCGACAACGGTCTCATGGAGTGATGGCTCCTCATGACACACTTAACTATTTTTCTTTTTTCCTTAAAGGCTCTGCTTTAATCGGCTAACCTCCTTCTCATTACCACCATCCCAACCGCTAGTCAGTATTTTCTTAGTCATCGTTGTCATCACCACTGCCAACAACAACACCACCTCCCCCTCCGGCATCTCCTTCAATTACCGTGTGCAGGGCAACCAATTGGGTTTGGCCCTCACTATCATCCCACTTAACCTCCACCAGAATGCTGGTCATCTCCGCTGGCAATCCGGTTACGTCTGGGTCCGGAATTGTCCAGGCAAGATCGAAGCCTTCTCTGGGGTTACCACCACCCGGAATAACCTCCCCGGTTGATGATACCTGTGCGCTCCCACTGGTAAGAGCCAGTCCAGCCGCAGTATCGGCTCTAAGCTCCTCCATCTTATCCTGGCCAAGGGTGGTGGCTATAGTGTAATTTTCGCTCGTTTTGTTAGATCTAATCATGGTTAGGATGGCAGCAGAAAAACCCAGGACCGCAAAGAGAACAATGGCCAAAGCCACCATGATCTCGATGAGGGTGAATCCTCTCTTATCTTGTACAGACATGCTGAACCTCTTTCATTCTCCCTCCTACTCGGAGAGAGAATCTACAAAAAACCCTAGGCCAGAATTACTGTACGGTCAACTACAAAAATAACTTTGAGGCCGCAAGGTTCATACCAGTTTTACCCTTTTCCCGGCATTTGGAATAATTGCCTTGTCTTTCAGTAGGTTAATGAGGTTAACCAGGAAGGGTGAAAAGGGATGGGTCAGATGGCTCTCAAGAACTATCTAATACTGATATACTTTCAATATCAGTGTGATAGTACCCGAGCCAAGGATCACCAGAACTTCCAGTAAAATAGAAATAAGAATTGTGCAACTGCCCTAAAACAGAATTACCTCCACTTCTTCCCCTGCCTCTAAACCCTCATCACTGAGTGGAATACACACCATCCCGTCCGCCTTAACCAGGTTAAAGATGGCGCCGGACTTGCCCGGGAGAGGGCGAGCACAAAAACGGCCATCCCTTCGACCAGGCTCAGAACAAGCCTCTGGACTGGCCTTCTCTCTTTCTAGCACCACGCGGATATAGTCCTCCCTTCCCGGCGCAGAGGCAACATTTTGCACTAGCACCGCCCGCACGGTTCGCTGGAAGGCAAAAGCCGAGGCAGGAGATTCTCCTCCAACCATACGCACAAGCGGGGCACCAAACAAATCAAAAACAATAAGGGCTGAGACCGGATGACCGGGAAGACCCATCACCGGTCTGCCCTTGGCTTTGGCAAAGATAGTGGGTTTGCCCGGAGCAATGGAAATACCATGAAAGAACATCTCGGAGTTAGGGAAGGAACAGATCACATCTACGGTCATATCCTTGGTACCCACAGAGCTACCGCCGGAAATCATGACTAGATCCGTGCTCATAAGCGCCCTATCCAGGGTTTTTTCAAAGAGCGGGCGATTATCCTTGATCACGCCAAAATCAACAACCTCTCCACCACATTCGGCAATCATAGCTCTGAGAGAATATTGGTTGACATTGCGGACCTGCCCAGGCTTGGGGGTTTTGGCGGGATCAACAATCTCATCTCCGGTCGAGATAAGGGCAACCTTGGGACGATGGCAGACAGGGACCTTAGTAATGCCTACCCCAGTGAGCGCACCCAGGTCATGAGCACGAAGTCTCCTACCTTTATTAAAGATGGAGTCTCCTTTCTTGATATCTTCACCAATACGGATCACGTTCTCCCAGGGGGATACCCCACGATGGATTTCCACTGTTCCGTCACCCATCTCTTCGGTGTACTCCACCATCACCACCGCATTCGTGCCGGGAGGCAACATCCCACCAGTGGAGATTCGCACGATTTCACCTTTCTTAAGCAAGCGCTTGGCCGTCTCACCCATCTCTATAACGCCAACCAGCTTTAGATACGCGGGCAGGCCGGACGAGGCACCAAATGTGTCCGGAGCGCGGACCGCGTACCCGTCCATATTGGCGCGGTGAAAATGGGGGAGGTTCACAGGGGAGACAAGATCTTTAGCCAGTATCCGATCGTAGGCTTCAACAACCGGAAGGGTTTCGCTCTTGACCTTTTGGCTTTGCTGAGGACAGGTCTCAAGGGCAAACGAGGCCAGTTGTTCCCTGGCTTCATCGGCAGTGACCACACGGAAAAATGACTTAACAGCTACAGCCGCCTGTGCGCGAGGCACGGTAACTCCCTCCTTACTTTGTGGAGATACTCAAGATCGATCTCAGCGGTAATAAAGCACTCCTTATCCGGAGCGCGGGCAAGAACTTTACCCCAGGGATCAACAATCATGGAGTTGCCATAGTCAGCAAACCCATGGGTGTTACGGCCAATCTGGTTGGGAGCAATAACATACGCCTGGTTTTCAATAGCCCGGGCACGAATCAAAGGCTCCCAGTGAGCGGCGCCCGTGGGAAAGGTGAAAGCCGAGGGGACAAAAATGACCTCAGCTCCTTGTCCAGAGAGGGCATGGTAGAGTTCGGAGAAGCGCAAGTCGTAGCAGACAGAAAGACCAACTATTCCCAATTCGGTCTGGCAAGCAACAACATTTTCTCCTGGCTTCTTGGTATCCGATTCCTTTACACTGACTTGCCCAGGAATGTCTATATCAAAGAGGTGAATCTTACGGTAACGGCAGAGGATCTCTCCTGTGGGGCTAAAGAAGAGGCTAGTATTATGGGATCGCGGCTCGTCAAGTCTCTCAAGGAAGGAGCCAGCAAGAAGGTGGATCTGGTGGTGAGCGGCCAACTCGCTCATGCGCTGTGAGGTGAGCCCGGGAATCGACTCAACCTGAGACGGTTCCTCAGCGCGTTTACCCCGCCAGTTGAACACCTCCGGCAGCACCACCAGAGAAGCCCCTCGCTCAGCAGCAAGGCCGATAAATGTCTCCGCTTTAATAAGATTTTCCTCCTTCGACGAAGATGCAGTCATCTGGATAGCAGCGGCAAGGTAAGATCGCATACTTCCCTCCTTAGTTTTACTTTTCGTCCCGATGAGGTTAACCAACAATTTTATACTTCTGCTGGACCATGCGTTTACTAACTAATGCCTTATCCAGTTCTTAGAGCAGCAGAGGATTTAGCTGTCGAAATAGAGGGCGAACTCATAGGGATGAGGCCGTAAGCGCAGGGCGTCTACCTCCCGCCCCCTCTTGTACTCCAACCACGTCTCAATCATGTCCTGAGTGAATACATCACCCCGCAACAAAAACTCTTGATCCTTCTCTAACGCATCCAGTGCTGCTTCCAGTGAGCCCGGCACCGAGGGGACCTCTGAGAGCTCCTCGGGCGTCAGCGCATAAATGTCCTTGTCCAGGGGCTGGCCTGGATCAATGCGTCTCTCTATACCATCAAGTCCAGCCATCAGCATGGCCGCAAACGCCAGATACCCTGTGCACGAGGGATCAGGAAACCTTACCTCTATGCGCTTGGCCTGGGGTGAGGGAGTGTACATCGGTATGCGTACTGCCGCACTGCGATTGCGCGAGGAGTACGCTAGGTTCACCGGGGCCTCAAACCCTGGCACTAAGCGTCGATACGAGTTGGTGGTGGGCGCCACTATCGCACACAGCGCGGCCGCATGTCGTAGAATTCCCCCTATATAATGCATCCCCAGCTCACTCATCCCCCCATATCCATCCCCCGCAAACAGTGGCCTCTCCCCCTTCCAGATCGATTGGTGGGTATGCATCCCTGAGCCATTGTCAAGAAATATGGGCTTGGGCATGAACGTCACTGTCCTGCCATGGCGGCGCGCTACGTTCTTTATGATGTACTTGTACCACATCAACGCATCCCCCATCTTCACCAACGACAGAAACCTCAGATCTATCTCCCCTTGCCCTGCCGTGGCTACCTCATGGTGCTGCTTTTCTACCCTCAGCCCCACCTCCTCCATTGTCAGCACCATCTCTGAGCGCATGTCCTGTAGACTATCGTTGGGTGGGACGGGAAAATAGCCCTCTTTATAACGTGGCTTGTAGCCCAGGTTGGGCTTCTCTTCCCTGCCCGTATTCCACCGCCCCTCTACCGAGTCTACATAGTAGTACCCCTCATGCTCGTTCTGATCAAACCTCACCTCGTCCAGTATGAAAAACTCGGGCTCTGGCCCAAAGTAGGCTACATCCCCTATCCCCGTTGACTCTAAGTAGGCCTCAGCCTTGCGCGCTATGTTGCGGGGATCTCGGGAGTAGTCCTCGCGGGTGATGGGGTCCACTATGTTACAGATAAGCGAGACGGTGGGATGGGCGGTGAAGGGCTCCATCACTGTGGTGTCTGGGTCGGGCACTACCATCATGTCCGAGGCATGGATAGGCTGCCACCCCCGGATCGAGGACCCATCAAAACCATAGCCCTCTTGGAGATTGTCCTCGCTAAGTTCACTGATGGGAATAGTAAAGTGCTGCCACAGCCCCAGCATGTCTGAGAACTTTAGGTCCACCAGCTGCGCATTGTTCTTCCTCACAAACTCTATCACTTCCTTCGGATCCATACCCCTTCCTCCTTGGCTTGTTTGGCGGTAAAGAAAACCCTCTTATCGTATTCCCTACTTAACTGAGTCAAGCCTGTCCTGGGCCTCCCGTTTTATGGCAAGAGCCCGTGCAGCTACAACTAGAAAGCATAGCCTCTTTCGTTGTGCTGGCTCAAGTCTAGTCCTACGAGCTCTTCCTCTTCAGATACCCTCAACCCCATGGTAGTCTTGAGAATTGCAAGAATAATGAAAGTGCCAACCATGGCAAACACCCATGTGGCTGCCACTACAACAAACTGAATCCAGAGCTGGTCGGGATTGCCAAAGAATAGACCATTCGCCCCACCAGGGTTGATGGCTGTTGAAGCAAACAAACCTGTGGCCAGCGATCCCCAGGTCCCGCCGATACCATGCACCCCCACTACGTCGAGGGAATCATCATAACCCAACCTGGCCTTGAGGTTACAAGCGGCATAACACAAAATCCCTCCGCCTGCGCCCACAGCGATAGAAGAAAGGGGACTAACAAACCCGGCGGCCGGAGTGATTGATACCAAGCCAGCTACAGCCCCAGTAGCAGCACCCAGCATGGTAGGTTTTCCTGTAGCCAGCCATTCTGAAAACATCCATGCCAAGACCGCGGCCGCTGTTGCTATATGGGTTACTACAAAAGCGCTGGTTGCTATACCATCGGCAGCCAAGGCACTTCCAGCATTAAACCCGAACCAGCCCACCCACAGAAGCGAGGCCCCAATAACGCTAAAGGGGAGATTGTGCGGCGGCATTGCTTCGCTGCCGTAGCCAACCCGCTTACCAAACATGATGGCAGCAACCAGGGCCGACGCCCCAGAGCTGATGTGCACAACGGTCCCGCCGGCAAAGTCTAGGGCGCCCATGGCTCCCATCCATCCACCCCCCCATACCCAGTGGGCCAGAGGATCATAGATGAAAGTTGCCCACAGGAGGATAAAGAGAATAAAAGTGCTGAACTTTGCCCGCTCGGCAAACGCGCCGGTGATAAGCGCGGGGGTGATAATGGCAAAGGTCAGCTGGAAGATCATGAAAGCTTGGTGTGGGATTGTGGCAGCATAGTCAGGGTTGGGAGCGGCTCCCACCCCGTTTAATCCAAACCAGTCCAGATTACCAACAATCCCTCCCAAGTCCGGTCCAAAGGCCAGGCTGTAGCCCCATAGCACCCATTGGATACTGACCAAAGCAACAATGATGAAACTGTGCATAATGGTGCCCAGGGCATTCTTGCCACGGACCAGACCGCTATAGAAGAGGAACAGGCCGGGAATCGTCATCATCAGCACCAGAACCGACGATACCAGCATCCAGGTTGTGTCGCCTGTATCAATGGTAGCTGCCGAAGCTGCTTCCTCTTCGGCCCCGCAGAGTACCGCCGTTCCCAACACTAGTGCGGGGACAGTCAGCATTAATGCCCATTTCCTTAGCCTTCGATTCATACTTACCCTCCTTCCCGAGCTGCACTTCCTCTCCTACTGGCAGAGCAAGTGTTGGATATAGTAGCGGCAAAAGCATTGGCTTAAGAATGCATTCTCGCCAGGGTCGTTTTACAGCGCATCTTTCCCTCTCTCGCCAGTGCGAATGCGTACCACCTCCTCCACCGGTAGGACAAAGATCTTACCATCCCCTATTCTTCCTGTGCGGGCAGACTCAATGATGGTATCGAGCAAGCTGCCAGCCTTGTCGTCAGAGACTAGAACTTCAATCTTGATCTTGGGTAGAAAGTCTACCACATACTCAGCTCCGCGGTAGAGCTCAGTGTGGCCTTTTTGTCGGCCGAATCCCTTGACCTCGGAGATGGTCATCCCCTGCACCCCCTCTTTGGCCAGTGCCTCCTTGACCTCATCGAGCTTAAAAGGCTTAATTATAGCTTCGATCTTTTTCATAAGAGCCTCCTCTTTGACTTATAGGTTGGTGGTTGACTCACTATGCTTTCTCTATGGTCTCCTCCCTTCCCGTTATAAGCTATCAACCTAGGAAGGCATAGAGCAACTTCCTGGCGTAAAGTCAATATCACTATGGCTCGCTACCCGTTCTATCCGGCTGAGAGAATATTTAGGACAGAGAAAGCGGGAGGGAGAACAGCGGATAGAGGTCAGAGGGAGAGCCAAACTGTGGTTAGAGCACTGCGTAGGTAAGGAAAGTGTGAGCAGATTGTGTGACCCGGTCTGCGTGACCCGGTCTATCGGGGTACCAATGTCCCTGGGGGAAAAGGCAACCCATTCTCTTGATCCCTGGGTTTCTTGCTGGGGATTGGACTATGACGGTGATGGATGGAGGGCTCAATCGCGTTGGCTACCGTGCTTATTTCTTGGGAGTCAACTGGAATGTTGATTGTCCCATCTCTATCACCAACGGTCAGAAGCCAGGGCAAACAGACAAAAAAGGGACTAGCGGACCGTCCGGGCTCTGGAGTTACAGCCCCTAATTTCCCTTGGCCGTACTGTATGCGGGCGGTCATTCTGCAAGAAGGACGCCCGCCCACACCGAACTTTCAACTTTAGCCCCTATCTTACTAAAACCTAAGCAGTGAATGATTCAACTCTATACCTTTACGCTTCTTCTTCAGCTTTGGCTTCAATCTGCCATAGCTGGCGGGCAATCGCGGTTGAGGTCTCAATCATCTGCCGAGCAAGTGACCGCTGGGTCTCGAACACCGTGGCCAAGGGGGTGTCCTTAGCCCAGGCAGTTGTCCTTTCGTTTAGCTCCAAGGCTTTCTGGGCCCATTGCTCGCTAGTACCAAGATACTGAGTAGCAGCCTTCTTCAAGGGGCCACACCAGGGAGCAGTCATTTCACTAAACATTTTCCCGAACGGATTCTCGGATGGGTCCCCGAACAGGTTCCCGAACGGGCTGCTGGTCTGGGTACGTTCTGCCATAACTCTGTCCTCCTTCTCTTATATGGTTAGTATATATGCTGTTAGGTGGTAAACGACATGCTAGCTTGCCATGCTAACTTTTGCAAGCATTGGAAGCATAGGAAATGTCACTTAGGCGACTAAGAAATCAGATTGTATATGGATAACCTTCCAGTATTACTATAGAGGACAGCCGGTGATGAAACGGTAAGGTTCCTCTACCCTCTGCCCAGTCTATTAGTGTACCCACCTTGCGTCTCGTTCCCGCAGCCAAGCGCCGACCTGTGGCCAGAGTTTCTTTTGAGCAGCGGTGCTCACTGCAGCCCCAATATGCCCGGTCGGGAAGACAAGGTTTCGGGCATCCTGGCTGCCAATCAACTCGATTAGGGGCAGGCTAGACTTAGGATGAACCACATCATCATGTTCCCCAATGACATTGAGCACAGGGCAGGTAATGTCCTGCAGGTTGACAGCCTGACCTCCTACCCGAAAGTCTCCGTTGACCAAGAGGTTTCTCCGGGAGATATCTTCTGTCATCTCGCGGAAAATCTGCCCGGCTAAAGGAACATCACTGTTCATCCACTTCTCGAACAGATCAAACATCTCCGCATAGCCCTCCCGGTTTTTGTTCCGGTATAGCCCCACATATTTGTCCAGGGCGTGATGCACGGGCGACGTACCCTCAAAACCTGCCTTGATAAACCAGGCCGGACAGTTCCCATAGACTGAAGAAATCAGGTCTATCGTTTCTGGGCGGATCTTGTCCATCAGAGCTTGCATGGGCAACTCTTTGATACTCATGTCCAGGGGAAGCGTGAAATTGATGAGGTTCCTAACGGTTTTGGGGGACAGAGCAGTGTAGATAGTGGTTAAGAGGCCTCCAAAGCAATACCCCAGCAGAGAGACTTCTTCCACCTCCTCCCGGATCTGTACCGCCCGTACCGCATTGGCCAGATCGCCATTGATATAGGCATCAAAGCCGCGCCAACTATCGGCTCGTGAAGGCGGAATCCAATCAATAAAATAAACTTCAACTCCTTGTTTTGTCAGGGTTTCTATCACACTGCGCCCCGGCTGTAGATCCAGGATGAAGGGCCGTTTGATAAGAGAGTAAACCAGTAACAGTGGGGTGGAGAGCGGTGTCCCTACGGCCCGATAGTGCCGTAGTCTTACTTTGCCACCTTCATACACAACCTCATAGGGGGTTGTGGAAGGTGGATCGTCCTCCATGGGAAAGGCATCACTTATTCCACGCCGGAACCCATCAAGGGTACGAATAGCCCCATCCAACCAGTACTTAGGAAGTTCACTCAGTAACGACATTGTTTTTCCTCCCCGTAGCTATCACGGGCTTACCTACTCGAGTTGTTAGGCAGCTTTGGCCTGCTCTATGTCAATACCTTCATCTCCCCCTTTGACTCTCCCATTGCCACTTATTGTCCTCTGCGGGGCCTTCCTCGACCTATGCCACTGAGCAGGAGCCTGAGCCTCTTTCCTCTTCACTTGGATGCCCACTCTCTGCGTGCGTACTTCTTCTCTCAACCCTTGCACCTCACTTCTCAACGCCCTCACTTCTTCCGCTGTTGGCAACCCTACCGCCTGCCACATCCCCGCAAAAAATGCCCCCGTCATCGCACTCCTAACCCTCTGCCAGCGCATTATCACATCCACTGAACGTGCCATCACCTCACCAAACACTGGCGTGCGATACAGATTGTCAATATTGCCTGTGGCTAACCGTACCGTGGCATCATACCCCTGCCAGGCTTTCTTCCTTGTCTCTTTCTCTCCTCCCAGCCCTAATCCCCACTTCACCCCTGCCAGTGGGAGATCAAAAAACAGTGCCTTATATGCTGTAGCAAAATCTTCCATGCCTTGCTCTTTGTGCTTCTGTGCCATTGCTCCTCGCCTTTCTTGCCTGGCTGTTAGTTCATCCATAATAAAATGCCTCTCTATCTCAACACAACCAAAGGGCTGTCACCCAGGTGACCAATGCTGCACTTTACCCAACACTATCTCCGTTTTGTGTCTTCTTGGTGACAATTAGGTGAACTCTTGGTTACCCTTTTATTTTTTTATTCCTGCGTGCGCGGGAATGACACTCTGGAAAACCACCTTAGACAGTGTAAGTGGCAAGAAGAAAAAAGATCTGTTCGAGAGAAATAAAAAGAGAAAGGGGACGGTCAGCGGGGAATACCGTCCCCTTGTGTTGGTGAGGAGAAAAAGGAGGGTACAACCTCCTCACCTGGGCATCAACGTTTGAGCTTGATGGGTTGCTTTTTACTTATTCCCTTTCTAGCTTCCAGAGCTGGCGGGCCATGTTGGCGGATCCTTCAACCAACTGGCGAGCCCCGGCATTTTGGATCTCAAAGAGCTGAGCCCAGGAGGTGTCTTTGGCCCAGCCCGTGCTCTTCTCTTGGAAGGCCAGAAATTCTTTGGCCAGTTTCTCGCTGGTGTTAATATACCAGCCGGCTATCATCTTTGCTCCACTAGACCACGAGTGACTATACGGGGAAAAGGAGTCGCAGAAAGGGAGAAAGCTTTCTTTTTCCGTTGCGGTTCTCTCTTCCGCCCTGGTCTTATCCCTTGCTGTAGCCTTTTCCTCTTCTGTGACCCTCTCTTTTGTTGCAGTTTCTTCCTCTACTACGGTTCTCTCCTCTGCTACAGTTTCTTCCTCTATGGGAGGGATATCCCCTAGTATGTTTTCCTCTTGCCTCAGGGTCTTTTCCTCCTGCTGTTGGTAACTTTCCCGAGCTGAGGAAGGCCACCCTTTCTTCTTTTTGCCACCGGTAGATTTTCTTTCTTTCAATAAAATACTCCAATAGCTTGAGTTAACTGCCTACCCTACATAATAAAGGGATGGTCTGGCCTAAACAACCAAAAGGCTGTCACTCAGGTGACCAATGCCGCACTTTATCCAACACTATCTCCATTTTGTGTCTCTTTAGTGACAATTAGGTGAACTCTTCGTTACCTTGATCTAAATCGAACTACAGGACATGGGGACAGAGGAGTGGTAGCCTAGTTCCACCCGCTATGGTCTTGTCAGCAAGTATAGATGTGATTATCGAATAAATTAGAGCGAACGCCCCAAACGGTCCCTCTCCCCTCCTACCACTAACCTGCCAAGTGCTGTCCTCAGGCAGAGTGCTTGCCATGACTGCAGGCTTAAGGTCTTTTGTGCAGGGCACGCAGTAACAACCAAGCGGCAAGAAAACAGAGACCAGAAACTAGGACGGCTGACGGGATGATTTTACCCTCGCCTCCCAGAGATCCTTCTAGCGTGCCCGTGAGAAGCCAGAGCTGGACCAGAAGAAGCATCCCTAGAAATGCCATTACCAGGTATAGCACGGTGCTGCGTTGCTGTCGTAGGGTCGGCGGAGCTTGAGTCATTCCTGTATCATCCCTGTTTTACCTCGGTTGCCCAGATCTCCTTATTATGAACTGACAGCACAATACGCGGCAGGGGCCGTTTAGGAGGACCTACCAACGCCCGCCCGTCCTCTGCAGCAAAGTATCCTTCATGACAGGGGCAGCGCAGGCGGTTATGTGCACCTTCATAAACAACAGGGCACGACAGATGAGTGCACCTCTGGCTGTAGGCAACAAAGCGGTCGGCGGAAAGGCGAAGGAGCAGGCAGGGATCGTTCGACGTTGGGTAGTGAAACAGCTTGGCTCCCCCAACCGGCACATCCCTCACCTGGGCAATACGCACCGGAGTCGGAGGCATTGTATAGCAACGCTTCCACCACTCCCGTAGTCCAACCAGGATAGTGTCAAGAAACAAGGCACCGGAGATAAGCGTAAGAAAAGCGGTAAATTCACGCCGGGTAACATAGTGATCGTCTTCCCAGTTAATGGGAAAATCTTCACGCCAGTGGGAAGACCGGGGAAGGGAGAACGCTAAACGGGAATGATTCCTTTTCATCTTGGTTTCCTTCTTCTCTAGCCCCTGACCTCTAATCCCCGACTCCTTGCAGAAAATCGGCTACGTCAAACTCTAGCTCGTCCGTCTCAAGACCCACCATTAAATGGACCTTGGTTCTCACTATTTGGCGGCCGAATACAAAGGTATTGATCGGTTGCGCCCCGCGGTTCTTTTCGATGGCCTGGCGTGGACCGTAATACAGAGCGCCGCTGGGGCAGACCGTTGCACACATGGGCTTGAGGCCGGCCGAAGTACGGTCATAGCACATGTCACACTTCATCATCTGATCCATCTCGATCACATATTTGGGCACACCAAAGGGGCAGGCCAGTGACCCGTTCCTCGCCCAGGATGTGGGTAGTGATTGTCTCCAACAAGACCTGGACGCCCATCTGCTCCATGGTAGCCTTGAGGACTGCGCCAGCTTCAGAGTCAAGCTGCATGTGCATAAGCTGTGGCACGGCTTCAATCACGGTAACTTCAACTCCGTGGGTGAGCAGCCCGCGGGCGGCCTCAAGTCCGAGCAGTCCACCGTCAATCACAGTAGCCTTGCGGCAGCGTTTAGCATAGGAGGCAATGTATTCGCAGTCGTCGACGGTGCGAAAGAGAAAGGTCCCGGGTTTGCCCATCCCCTCTATGGATGGAACGAAGGGGCGCGGTCCAGTGGCAATAATGACCTTGTCGTACGGTTCCACAATGGACGACGCATCCTGTTGGCAGCCATCCAAGCCATAGGGAGAGCCCGACCTTTTCATCGGTTTACCAATAACGACTCGGCGCTTCCGGTCGATCAGGGTGGCCTTGATTCCGGCATGTAGCATGATGCCTTGCTCTTCGTACCAGGCAAGCGGGTTGAGGAAAATCTCTTTCATCTTCTGCGAGCCATTGAGGACGTTGGAGAGTAGAATACGGTTGTAGTTACCGTAGGGTTCGGCGCCAAACATGCTGATGGCGAACTTTTGCGGGGCTCGTTTGAGGATTTCTTCAACCACGCGTGCGCCTGCCATGCCGTTACCAACCACTACAAGCCGCTCACCTTGTTCTCGAAGCATCATCTATCTCTCCGTACCTTTCTTTTTGTTACTCCCCGCCTATAAGTTTCCGTGCTTCTGTATACGCCTGGTGATATCTCTCTGTACGCAGAGGAGGTTAAGGGGATATGTGCAATCCCTGGGCCATTTAGGCAGGAGGAAGCTAGAATCAGGTAAGTAGCGGGAAGAAAAGATTTTCTCTCCTACCGGCAGGACCCAGGTCGCCTCAGAAAGCAAAAGAAAGTGGTGATCAGGAGACAGGCAAGTAGCAATCTGCTGCTGAAGCAACAGGATAAGCTGAGCTCACCACTCTCCTGAAATTTTATGCAGCCGCCTGCTCTTGTGCCCGTATTCTTGCAGCCAGGGCTTGCTCGAGAGCCCTCTGTTCCTCTGCCTGAACCTGAGGCGAGAAACGCACCAACAAGGCAGAACTTGCCGCAACAACCACAAAAATGCCTAAGTACAGCAAGGCTTGTTGTGTGCTCAGGCTCTCAGCCCGGAAGAGAAAGCCGGCAGCCACGGCTCCAGCATTCCCTCCAGCACCCACTATACCGGCCACCGCTCCTAAGGCTTTTTTGTTCATAAAGGGCACCACCGCATAAGTCGCCCCGCAGGACATGTGGACAAAAAGACCAAAGACAACCATCATGATAACCGCTAGGGGCAGAATAGACATCTGGGAGAAGAGCATCAGAGCCAGACCTTCCAGCAGCAGCACAATGCCCATAAATCGAACCCGACTTGTTAGCCCTCCCTTCACGGCCACCATGTCTGAAAAGACGCCGCCAAGGGTTCGGGCAAAAAGACTCATAAGGCCAAACAGCCCGGCAATCAGACCGGCGGTTTTAACCTCCAAGCCAAAGTAGGCGTGGTAATACAAGGCAGCAATGTTGTGAATGGTCAGCTCCACGCCAAAACAAGCTGCGTAAATCATAAACAAGGCCCACACCCGGTAATCCCTGGCCGCCAGGAGAAAGGACCCAGGCTCACCGTCATTGGCCGGTGGCAGTTCGCCCTTGTCACGAAGCTCCTTGTAATTGCCGTCCGGAGCGTCCTGGGTGAAAAAGTAATAGGCAATCCCAGAAAGGAACAGAATGACTCCAGGTACGACCATAGCCAGACGCCACCCCAGCATTTCATTCACGCCCAGACTCATAACGGCAACAAAGATCAGAGGCATCACTATCTGGGTGACCCCTCCCCCTAAATTACCCCAGCCCGCAGTTGTAGCATTGGCCGTACCAACGCAATTAGGCGCAAACATGACGGAGGTATGGTACTGCGTGATTACAAACGAAGCGCCGATTGCACCAATGGCTAGGCGAAACAGCAGGAAAGTTTCATAGCTGTTGGCTAGGCCAATACTCATAACTGGCAAAGACCCGAAGAGCAGGAGCCAAGTGTATGTGAGACGAGGCCCAAAACGATCACAAAGCGGCCCAATAATCAGGCGCACCAAAACGGTAATGGCAACAGAGGCAATAAGGGTGTTGCCGATCTGTGCCTTGGTGAGCATCAAGTCCTCTCGCACAATAGCCCTCAGAGGAGCAATGCCGAACCAACCAAAGAAACACAGAAAGAAGGCAAACCAGGTCATGTGAAAGGCTCACATCTGGGGTGTGGCAAGACTGAATAAACCGATTCGCGTTGCTTTGTTTTTGATCTCCACGAACTGACCTCCTCACCTCGTTTTTAGGGTTGTTGGAGGTTTGCAAGAATTGGACCATTAAGGCAGTCAGCGTATCGAACAAGGCAAATTTTGCAAAGAAAAAGGTTTCGCCATCTTCGACTGTGTGGAGGGAATAGACAGGGGGACAAAGAAATGTTGCTGAGGAAGCAGACAGCCAACAAGGTGGTGATCTAGAGACAGAACGGCTCCTGTGAAGACAGAAGAGACAAGTAGCCCTTGGTTCCGATTACCGTTCTGTGCGAATTGGCACCATCCCTCCTCTTTATGAATCTGGGATGTTTGCGCGGCTCTTACATATAGGAGGGGTCACAAGGCCGAGTGGTAGAGAAGTCTTTGGCCATCTCCAAGAAGGGAAGGTCTTGCACCTTCTGCCAGGCATCTTTATCGAGTAGGCCAATAAGCAGGGCCACGTTTTCCAGGATTGCTTCAGTGCTGCGCATTGCTGCGATCTCCCCTAGGGTTAGACTAGTCTGTAGTGTTTTATGCGGTGGCGCAGCACGTTGCGACTGATGCCGAGTAGCTTGGCGGCTCTACCCACCATTCTGTAGACGTTTTGCATGGGGTGGCTCTGCCCCAGAATAGGGAGCGCCTCGTTGATGGCCAGGCCTTTGTCTCTCTCTGACAATAAGACCGCTTTGCGTTTAAGCGTCTCAGCAATGAGCTGCTTCAACGCACTAACATCGAACGGTTTTAAGATGTACTCATCCGCGTCAAACTTGGTGGCACGAATAGCAGTCTCGGCCGTGCCAAAGGCAGTCATAATAATGACCGGCAGCTTAGGTTTCAGCGTCTTGAGTTTCTCCAACGCGTCCAGACCATCCTGCTTACCCAGGTGAACGTCAAGGAACACAAGGTCAGGAGTATCACCATTCACTCGAGCAAAAGCTTCTTCCGCGGAAAAAGCAGAGAGGATCTTATACTCACTACCCAGCAACCGACGAAACGAGTAGTGGATGTTGGGTTCGTCATCAACGACCAAGATCTTGGGCACTAAACGTTCTACCGTCACACCGCATCCACCTCTCAGTTGACTGTCCCTGGCTATGAAGGAGGGAAGCTCCTTACCAGCTAGCGTCCAATGGTAACAACACTATTTTTGTCTGCGGCAATCGCCTGCGGTAACCGCCAGTGATCAAAGGGGCAGTCGGACTTCTACCATGGTTCCTACTGGCTCCTTGGATATAATCCGCAGCTTGGAAGCGAGGAGAGCGGGGGCGGGCAAAGTCAAGGAACTGGTCCATCAGCAGCTTCATACGGGCCAGCTCTTTTTGTACAATTTCTAGATCATTATAAACCGGGCTGTCTGGCGTTGTCTCGCTGGCCATAGCATAAATCAGCATGCTTATGGTGTTGAGGGGATTACGCAGTTCATGCGCCAGACCGGCGGAGAGTTTTCCCAGAGCAACTAGCTTCTCTGAATGCCGGAGTCGCTCCCGCGCTGCCATTTCCTCCCGATGGAGAGTGGCATTCTCGATGGCAATAGCTGACTGGCTGGCAAGTAGGGTGAGGAGACGGATATCGTCCTTGTTAAAGCCTCGTCTCTCACCCGTGTAGATATTGAGCAAGCCAATGACTTCAGCCTTGGTTCGCAAGGGCACGCTCAGAAGAGAACACAATCCCTCCCGCCTAGACAGCTCAGAGGATTGGTAGCGGGGATCCTTGCGTACATCCTCAATATACAACGGCCGGCCACTCTTCACCGCTTCGCCAATAAGGGCTGAGGCAATCTCGCGATTGGGCTGAGCTAGATATTCAGAGCTTGCCCCGTGTGTGGCGGTGATGTGCAATGTTCCCTCCTCTTTATCAATGAGCATGAGGGAAGAGACTTTAGCGTTTATCAGCCGGCAGGCATATAGGGCTACCCGCCGAAGCACCTCTTCGAGTTTGAGTGTAGAAGAGATCTCCTGGCTAATGGCCAGAAGAGCCTCCAATCTTTCCTGGAGTGCTGGCACACTCATGAAAGATTGGGCTTCCCCCCTGGGCAAAAGGGAGGAAGAGAGGCTCTGGACCAGTGATGAATCAAGGGGCTAGACATCGAAATAGAGGGCGAACTCATAGGGATGAGGCCGTAAGCGCAGGGCGTCTACCTCCCGCCCCCTCTTGTACTCCAACCACGTCTCAATCATGTCCTGAGTGAATACATCACCCCGCAACAAAAACTCTTGATCCTTCTCTAACGCATCCAGTGCTGCTTCCAGTGAGCCCGGCACCGAGGGGACCTCTGAGAGCTCCTCGGGCGTCAGCGCATAAATGTCCTTGTCCAGGGGCTGGCCCGGATCAATGCGTCTCTCTATACCATCAAGTCCAGCCATCAGCATGGCCGCAAACGCCAGATACCCTGTGCACGAGGGATCAGGAAACCTTACCTCTATGCGCTTGGCCTGGGGTGAGGGAGTGTACATCGGTATGCGTACTGCCGCACTGCGATTGCGCGAGGAGTACGCTAGGTTCACCGGGGCCTCAAACCCTGGCACTAAGCGTCGATACGAGTTGGTGGTGGGCGCCACTATCGCACACAGCGCGGCCGCATGTCGTAGAATTCCCCCTATATAATGCATCCCCAGCTCACTCATCCCCCCATATCCATCCCCCGCAAACAGTGGCCTCTCCCCCTTCCAGATCGATTGGTGGGTATGCATCCCTGAGCCATTGTCAAGAAATATGGGCTTGGGCATGAACGTCACTGTCCTGCCATGGCGGCGCGCTACGTTCTTTATGATGTACTTGTACCACATCAACGCATCCCCCATCTTCACCAACGACAGAAACCTCAGATCTATCTCCCCTTGCCCTGCCGTGGCTACCTCATGGTGCTGCTTTTCTACCCTCAGCCCCACCTCCTCCATTGTCAGCACCATCTCTGAGCGCATGTCCTGTAGACTATCGTTGGGGGGGACGGGAAAATAGCCCTCTTTATAACGTGGCTTGTAGCCCAGGTTGGGCTTCTCTTCCCTGCCCGTATTCCACCGCCCCTCTACCGAGTCTACATAGTAGTACCCCTCATGCTCGTTCTGATCAAACCTCACCTCGTCCAGTATGAAAAACTCGGGCTCTGGCCCAAAGTAGGCTACATCCCCTATCCCCGTTGACTCTAAGTAGGCCTCAGCCTTGCGCGCTATGTTGCGGGGATCTCGGGAGTAGTCCTCGCGGGTGATGGGGTCCACTATGTTACAGATAAGCGAGACGGTGGGATGGGCGGTGAAGGGCTCCATCACTGTGGTGTCTGGGTCGGGCACTACCATCATGTCCGAGGCATGGATAGGCTGCCACCCCCGGATCGAGGACCCATCAAAACCATAGCCCTCTTGGAGATTGTCCTCGCTAAGTTCACTGATGGGAATAGTAAAGTGCTGCCACAGCCCCAGCATGTCTGAGAACTTTAGGTCCACCAGCTGCGCATTGTTCTTCCTCACAAACTCTATCACTTCCTTCGGATCCATACCCCTTCCTCCTTGGCTTCTACAGCAAGGCCTGTGCAGGTGCCCCTAACCTCTGGCCAGTACCGGAGGCAGTCGGGCTGCCACCTATCACGCTCACGGTCTGAAAGTCCCCATAGGCAACGTTGCCGTGCTCGCCAATGTCCAGTCCTTCAAATTCTTCGTCCTCGGATACCCGCAGTCCCATGACGGCTTTGATTACGCTGAAAAGGATGAACGCAAAGGCAAAAGTAAAGATGCCAATGCTTACAATACCAATGATCTGGCTAATAATCTGGGCTCCACTAGCAAGACCGCCAAAAATTCCTACGGCTAAGGTGCCCCAGATGCCACAAGTCAGGTGGACAGAGATGGCGCCAACGGGATCGTCGATCTTGACCTTGTCGAAGAAAAGCACAGAAAAGACCACAATGGCACCAGCAATTAGACCAATCAGGGTAGCCGACATGGCAGCCATCTGGTCAGCCCCGGCAGTAATCCCGACCAAGCCGGCAAGAACCCCGTTCAGGGCCATCGACAAGTCAGGCTTCCGCAAAACCGCCCAAGAGGTGAACATGGCACTCACAGCGCCGGCAGAAGCAGCAATGCAGGTGGTAACAAGGGTTAAAGAAACTGCGTTGGGATCCGCAGACAGTACGGATCCACCGTTAAATCCAAACCACCCCAGCCACAAGAGAAATACGCCAATGGTGGCTATAGGCATGTTGCTAGGGAGGATGGCTTTAACCCGACCATCAGGCAGATATTTGCCTATACGGGGTCCAAGAACAATGGCTCCGGCTAGCGCTCCCCATCCCCCAACTGAGTGAACTATGGTAGAACCTGCAAAGTCATAGAAAGGAGTACTCATTTGGTCCAACCAGCCACCTCCCCATTTCCAACTTCCTGTAATGGGATAGGAAATCGCTACAAAAATCGTGGCAAAAATCATAAACGAAGGCAGCTTGATGCGCTCGGCTACAGCTCCTGAAACAATGGTTGCGCCGGTTGCCGCGAACATGGCCTGGAAGAGGAAATCCGTCCAATACGTGTAGCCAGCGTTGTATGTATCGGTAAGCTGGGCCACTTCATTAGTGATGGAAATACCTAAGCCGGAGAAGCCCAGCCAGGAGAAGTCGCCTCCGGGATACATCAGGTTAAAGCCACAAAAAGCGTAGGTCAGTAAGCCAATACTGATGATGAAGGTGTTCTTGAAAAGGATATTGACCGTGTTTTTGGCCTGGGTCAGCCCGGACTCTAAACAGGCAAACCCCAAGTGCATAATAAACACTAAACCTGCAGCTATCATCATCCATAAATTATGGGCGGTAAACGGCACATACTGTGGTACCTGGCTGAACGCTTCATAGTCCTTGTAGGCGGGTCCGGCCTCCTCAGCATAAGCAAGAAACTGATAATCCAGGACAAGCATCGCCCCAATAAAGACTGACGCGAGTGACACAATCTTAAGCCACGGTTTCATTGTCTAAGCCTCCTATAATTAGGTTCAAAGCTTCTTATTTACCCGATATTTTTTGTCTCAAGATAAACTACACCGCATCCTCCCCTCTTTCCCCTGTACGAATGCGTACTATTTCCTCCACCGGCAGGACGAAGATCTTACCATCCCCTATCCTTCCCGTGCGGGCAGACTCAATGATGGTCTCGAGCACGCTGGCAGCCTTGTTATCAGGAACAAGGACTTCGATCTTGATCTTGGGTAGGAAGTCGACCACATACTCTGCTCCGCGATAAAGTTCGGTGTGACCTTTCTGCCGACCAAACCCCTTGACCTCGGAAATGGTCATACCCTGGACTTGTTCTTTGGCCAGCGCCTCCTTGACCTCATCGAGCTTAAAGGGCTTGATGATGGCTTCGATCTTTTTCATATCTACCTCCTCTTTGCACCCAGCTAGAATAGGAGAGCAATTTCAGTTGCCAGGGTGTTCTGATCACCCTTGAAGATACCATCCTTCTTCTCAAACACTCTCTTGTTTGAGTCATCATGACGGTATTCCAGCCTCACCTCTAGATGCTCACTTATCTCCCACTTCAGCGTGGTTGTGATTTCCCACAGATCCTGGGCTGTGCCCGTGCGAGCCCCATCTTCGTCTGAGAACCACTCTCCCCGTAGCGCCAAGGAGAAAGGCGCCCAGCCAGGCTCGAACAAACCTCCTCCAATGCTCACAATGCCCGCTATTCCCTGCCACAACGCTTCATCCCCATTAGTCAGAATGTTACTCTCTGTACCCCGATCATAGTTGAAGTTGAACTCCAGGTGCTCTATGGGAGTGTAGCTCAACACCGTGTCAAACACCCCTCGCTTAGAGCCTCCCAGTCCTGTCTGCTCCGAGCCATAGACCCCATTAAAGCTCCAGCTCACTCCTTCCATCGGCTCCAGGCTCAGACCCCCCAGAAAACTCTTGCCATCGTTGTTGTCATCCACATTATCCCACCCATTGACCACCCCGGCCGTCAGGCTCACCCTATCGCTGAGGGGATAGGAAAAGAGCACCCCGGTGTGGGTAAAGGGTATGGCAAAGCCAAACAGGAAGGAGCGCGAGACATTGTAGTTATAGGGCGACTCAATCACCTCTGCTCCCAGCAGAGTAACAAACTTTCCCCCTTTGACCTCCAGCCCTTGCCCTATAGGAATAGTGTAGCTCACATAAGCTTCCTGCACCTCAAAGTCATTGCTCTCCTCCGAACTCGACAGCTCCCCGTCCCCATCCCAGTCTGAGGCTATTCCCCCTGCGGTCTCGCCAAAGTCCAAGATGGCGGTAAAGCCCAGACCACTCTGTGTCTCTTTGGAGATAGAGAGCTGAAAGAGGTCCAGATTGAAGTCGTTGTGGTCGTTATCGAAGATTCTCAGACTATTACTCTCAGAGTCAGGACGGTTGAAGTTATACTCATAGGAGGAGTAGAGCATACCGCCCAATTCGATGCCCCACAGCCCCTGGGTGCCTTCTTCGAGGGATTTGACCCGGTTTTCCAACCTCTGCATGATCCCGGCCTCCTGGCTTGGGGCGGGTTGCATGCTGGCAGGCTGCACGCGGGCTGCGGGTAGTGGGGTAGGGCTAGCTCCATTAGAGGCTTGGGCAGCACTGAGCTGTTTTACTATTTCCTCCAACTCCTTGACCCGTTGGTTTAAGGACTTAATAGTCTCCTCCTGTCCCTCTTGTGCCCAGACTGGCCTGCCCCACAGCATCACCACTCCCACACAGATAAGAATCACAAGTTTCTTCATCCCCTACCTCCTGTTGAAAGAGCTGCGCTTGTGCCTCTTTGGCAAAAAGAGGCATCCTATTCTTTGTATGCAAAGGGTATGCCAAAGCTATGGGAAGTCCAAAGCTCACTAAGTAGCTGAAAAGACTAACTCTCACTTCAGGATGCACAGAGACAAATGCTTAAAAGAACGGCAGCCGCCGGCAAAGATGTCTAAGAATTAGGCAGAACTAAGCGAAGCGTTAGTCAGTAAACAAAGCAAGCAACTAAGCGGAACACTTGTAGCCTGGGGGTAGCGAAACGCAATCCAGACATGTTAGCCCTGAGTGCTTTCCTACTGGATTACGCTACGGAGAACTGGCCAGCCTTTAGAGGAAAGGCTATTTTCTCACGTCGAGTTCGGGAAGGCCCAGAAGTAGTTGCCGGGCCAAGGTCCAGAGGCTATGGAGCGTCTGGGTAAGGTCAGGAGCTGACACAGTGAGGAAACGGATAAAACAGCCGCCTCGGGCGATTGAACTTACACCACCCACGACTAAGGGCATCTCCCCAAGTTTCTCTGCCAGGACCTGAGCGGTGTTTTCCCAGGTGGTAAACCCATCGGCAAAGAGCGTGAGGGTTGCCAGGTAACCGTATCCTTCCATCTCGCCAATTCCTACCGGCACCCGCTTTAAGGGGTCGAGTTTGGTCCGATCCAAGAACAGGGGTCGGCCCCTGGCAGTGATGGTGGTTCGGTTTACCAATTCCTTGAAACGCCATTGTTCCCCACGAGCCAGCCGGCCAACAGCAAAGGCATCAAACAGAATCGCACGGCTCTCCGGCCCCATTTCCACGGTTAAGGATTGGTGAAACGCTGAGGCTGGGTAGGGAATGATATGGTCAGGGAGGTATTCCAGGACCGCCCCTCTTCCGAGCCGGATCATGGTTTCCTGGATGGCAGGAGAACCAAGGGTGCGGTAAACCTTGGTGGCCGAAGGTGTTGTCAAGTAGACATGAGTGCCCGGCCCCAGGGTAACATCGGTTTCCAGATAATCCCCCCCTACCACCCCACCTGTAGGATTTAGCAGCATCAGGTAAATTGAGCCATCCTGAAGCGGTATGGGCTGCAGTACTTGCAGAGGGAGGGTGAACTGGCGTTGGGTCAGAATAGTCTGTCCTCTCTGTTGCTCAAAAGCAAGGTGGAGGAACCCATCTCGCCCAACCCGTTTAAGTTTCGAAGAGCAGATCTCGCCGGATCCACTCGACCACAGCCTCGACGCCGGTTCTTTTACGAAGGTTGGTGAAGACAAACAACCGCTCTCCTCTTACGCGCTTGGTATCAGATGCCATCACATTAAGGTCCGCGTCCACGTAGGGGGCAAGGTCAATCTTGTTAATAACCAGGAGGTCGGAGCGAGTGATTCCTGGGCCCCCTTTGCGCGGGATTTTCTCTCCCTCGGCCACATCAATAACGTAAACAGTTGCGTCCACCAACTCAGGACTGAAGGTGGCGGCTAGGTTATCACCCCCACTTTCCACAAAAATCAGCTCTAGGCCGGGGAAACGGCCAAGAAGCGTGTGGATCGCTTCCAGGTTGACAGAAGCATCTTCACGGATAGCCGTGTGAGGGCAGCCTCCTGTCTCTACTCCCAGAATCCGCTCTGCTGGAAGGACACCCCGTCGGGTTAGGAACTCGGCGTCCTCCCTGGTATAGATATCGTTGGTGACCACCGCAACCTCATATCGATCGCGCAGGCAAAGACAGAGGGCCTCAACCAGAGCCGTCTTCCCAGACCCTACCGGGCCTCCCACTCCAATCTTTAAAGGCTGGGGAATCATGACCTGAATAACCTCGCTTCCAGTGTGGCATGACGCATTCCGGCAATTTCGATCCCCGGAGCAAAACTCCAGAGATCCGCAGGACCTTTGTCCTGAGCCTCTTGAGCAAGCCGGGCAATGAGTGGAGCCACGGCCCAGAGGGTCCGCTGACCATCGAGCTGGCCCAGAGGAAGAAGGCGAAGCGCTGCCCCAACAAGGAGAGCCGCGGTTGAGTAGAGATAGGCCAGGGTCATTTCCCAGGAGGACCACTCAAACGCGCTTCCCGCTAAAGCAAAAGCAACCGGATGGTGCCCCGGCGTCTGATTCGACTCGACCGATGGTAAAAAGGCCTGAATCAAATCATGATCCGTCAGAGCATCAGCTACCCGCAGGGTCTGGCGTCCCATCTGCCGGCTGGCCTCCCTAAACTCAGTAACGGGTTTCATAGCATCCAGGGTCTCGTCCAAGGAAAGACAAGCTGGCAGATCTCCAGCCTGTCCATAGGCTAAGGTCGAGACTGCGGCCACCGCATCGCAGGGTCCCGCAGTTCCTTCGAGGTAGGCTTGGAGAAAGGCCTCAACACCGGCCAGGTCTTGGATCAGTCCAGCCTGGACATAAGTCTCAAGTCCGAAGGAATGGGCGTAGCCGCCCACAGGGAAGAGACCGTCGGTGAACTGGAACAGACTTAGAAAAGCTTTAGGGTCCATGAGTATGACCAAACCCAATGGGGTTAAAGACCGCGGTGCGCCTCACCCACCTCGCCCCGAGCCGGGTGAGGAGTTGTTCCATGGCCGGATCATCCCGCACCAGCAGAGCATCCGGCTCAATGGCCAGGGAAAAATGACGGTTACCAACCTCAAACGCCAGCCGTAGCGCTTCAGGGTAATCACCGGGAAAAACAGCCATAACCCGCTCGAACGCGGCCTCGACTTCAAGATACCAATCGGGCTCGACTAGGAGGATGACCCCTGGGGACAGCACGCTCCCAGTTGGGAGGGCCAATGCCACCTCACGCCCCTTAGTAGTCCTCAGGCGGCGACGTCCCCAACGGCGCTCCTCATACGTCAACACCAGGGTATCCCGCTCTTTACCCCTCAGCAGTTGAGGTGATACGTCGGAGACAACCTGCTCAAGGATGGTCATGATCAGAAGAGAAAATAACGCTGGGCCATGGAGAGAACCTGTGCGGGCTCACAGGTAAGGAGCTCCCCGTCGGCCCGAACCTCATAGGTCTCAGGGTTCACCTCGATGACCGGGAGGGCATCATTGTTCACCATATCTCGCTTGGTGAGGCCCCGACAGCGACTGGCTGCCACCACTGCCTTCTGCAGGCCAAGATGTTTTGGCATCCCCGCCTCCAGGGCTGCCTTGGAAACAAAAGTCAGTGACGTTGAGTACAACGCCCGACCGCAAGCTCCAAACATGGGACGGTAAAGGACAGGCTGGGGAGTGGGAATAGAAGCGTTGGGATCCCCCATAGCGGCCCAAGTAATAAAACCTCCCTTGACTACCATCTCAGGCTTGACCCCAAAAAAGGCGGGTTTCCATAGCACCAGATCGGCCAGCTTGCCAGCTTCCACCGAGCCGATCTCGTGGGCAGTGCCCTGGGCAATGGCAGGGTTGATGGTCACCTTGGCCACATAGCGCCGAGCACGTAGGTTGTCGCTACCGCTCTTTTCGCCAGGAAGAGGGCCTCGTTGGCGCTTCATCTTATCAGCAGTCTGCCAGGTCCGGATGATTACCTCGCCAATCCGACCCATAGCCTGGGAGTCGGACGACATCATGCTGATGGCCCCCAGGTCATGGAGCATATCCTCTGCGGCAATGGTCTCCGCTCGAATCCTCGATTCGGCAAAGGCCAGGTCTTCAGGAATTTTGGGGTTGAGGTGATGACAGACCATCAGCATGTCGAGATGCTCATCCATGGTGTTGACAGTAAATGGCATAGTGGGGTTGGTAGAGGAAGGAAGGCAGTTGGGCTCACCACAAACCTTGATAATATCCGGCGCATGTCCCCCGCCTGCTCCTTCGGTATGATAAGTGTGGATGGTCCGTCCCTTGAACGCCCGGATCGAATCCTCAACAAAGCCAGCCTCGTTAAGCGTGTCGGTGTGGATAGCCACCTCAACATCATATTCTTCAGCCACTGACAGAGCGCAATCGATAGCCGCTGGCGTACTTCCCCAGTCCTCGTGGAGCTTTAAGCCCATAGCCCCGGCCTCAACCTGCTCGCGGAGAGGTCCAGGGTTCGAGGCGTTGCCCTTACCCAGAAACCCCAGATTGATGGGAAACCCCTCAGCAGCCTCCAGCATGCGGTGAACGTTCCAGGCACCAGGGGTACAGGTGGTCGCGTTGGTTCCGGTGGCCGGTCCGGTGCCGCCTCCCGTTAGAGTAGTAATACCGGCAGAAAGTGCCTCCCAGACAAGCTGAGGGCAAATGAAATGAACATGAGCATCGATCCCGCCAGCAGTTACGATTCGTCCTTCACCGGCAATCACCTCGGTGCCCGCACCAACAACCATCCCTGGTGTAACCCCAGCCATGAGGTCAGGGTTTCCTGCCTTACCAACTCCAACAATGCGGCCATCCCGAATGCCAATATCGGCCTTAACAATTCCCCAGTAGTCAAGAATGATGGCATTAGTGATAACCACATCGAGGGCACCGTCGGCCCGGGTAGTGTGTGATGACTGTCCCATACCGTCACGGAGAACTTTGCCCCCGCCGAATTTTGCCTCCTCACCGGGAACCGTGAGGTCCTGCTCCACCTCGATAAACAGCTCGGTATCGGCTAAGCGAATGCGGTCCCCAACAGTGGGACCGTAAAGATCAGCGTACTGCCGGCGCGGAATCCTAAGAGTCATGGCTTGTCCTCCACAAACCCTTGTGAGTAAAGCCGGTTGAGGGCTCCAGACTTGGCCGACCCGGTGGCTGGGCCTTTAGTGAGGCCATTAAGACCGTGAACAACCTTGGCTCCCCCCAGTTCCACCAGCGTAACCCTTTTCTCATCACCCGGCTCGAAGCGCACTGCCGTCCCTGCCGGGATGTTAAGCCTCATGCCAAACGCGAGGTCTCTGGCAAAACGAAGAGCCCGGTTGGCCTCAAAAAAATGGAAGTGAGAGCCAACCTGAATGGGTCGGTCTGCAGTGTTAGCTACTGTTAGCTCCACGGTCTGCCGTCCGGCATTGGCTACAACTTCCCCCTCAGCCAGAACGTATTCTCCAGGAGTCATGGCTTTCCTCCTTATGGTATTGGCTGGTGAACGGTTACCAGCTTGGTGCCGTCAGGGAAGGTGCCCTCTACCTGAACCTCGTCGAGCATCTCAGGCACCCCCTCCATCACGTCATCACGTGAGAGGATGGTCATGCCGTAAGCCATCAGATCTGAGACAGAACGACCGTCTCGGACTCCTTCAAGGATTTCTGCGGTAATGAACGCCGTTGCTTCAGGATAGTTCAGCTTGAGGCCGCGTGCCCGACGTTTACGCGCCAACTCGGCTGCGGTAAAGATCAGGAGCTTCTCTTGCTCTTTCGGTGTAAGATGCATCTATCTTGGCCTCCTTATCTTTTACACAGTGAGGTATCGCTTGACAACATCTTCCCTGAGTTCCCGCATGGTTCCTTCTGACACGATCGACCCTTTCTCCATAATGGCGTAGGAATCTGCCAGACGTTTGGCAAACTCCAGATATTGCTCCACTAACAGAACGGAAATCTTCCCCTCCTCCCTGATCCGGCGAACCACCTCCTCGATCTCGAGGATGATCGAGGGCTGGATGCCCTCGGTAGGCTCATCGAGGAGCAAGAGCCTGGGACGGGTGACCAGGGCCCGGGCAATGGCCAGCTGCTGCTGCTGCCCGCCGCTTAACACCCCGCCTTTCCTGGTTAACATTGTTTTCAACACCGGGAATAAACGAAAAACCTCTTCGGGAATTGAACCATTCCTCTGCCCTCGTGCCACAAGCCCCACCAATAGGTTCTCCAGTACCGTCAGGCTGGGGAAGATCTCCCGCCCTTGGGGAGCATAGCCAATCCCTTGCCTAGCCCGCTCTTCGGGTGACAACGCGGCAAGATCCTGCCCATCAAAGAGGATAGACCCCGTCCGAGCCCTAAAAAGGCCCATAATGCTTTTTAACAGGGTGCTCTTTCCCACACCATTTCGCCCCATCAGGCAAACCACCTGCCCTTGGGGAACGTGCAGGTGGACGTCCCATAGAATCCGGCTTTCCCCATAGGAGACGCTAAGGCCTTGAACCGTCAGCATTGGTGCCGTATCCTCTTCCCAGGTAAACCTCGATCACCCGAGGATCGCTCTGCACTTGTTCCACTAGTCCTTCGCAAAGGATGGTTCCCTCATGGAGCACGGTGACCTTCTGAGCCGTCTGGCGAACGAACTCCATGTCGTGCTCTACAACCAGGACAGCATGATTTTGGGCCATCTGCTGAAGGAGTAGACCGGTCTTCTCTCGTTCTTCTCCTGTCATGCCAGCAACAGGTTCGTCCAGCAAGAACAGCTGCGGGTTCTGGACCATGACCATCCCGATCTCTAGCCACTGCGTTTCGCCATGGGAAAGGACACCCGCCTTCTTATGAGCCTTTTCGAGGAGGCCAAGGGTTTCCAGGGTCGAGAAGATCTTGTCCTTCTGTTCGGACTTTAGGGTTCCGAACAACGTGGAAAAGACGTCCCAATGCTGGGGTAGGGAGAGCGCTAAGTTTTCGAAGAGAGTGAGGTTCTTGAAAACTGAAGGGGTTTGGAATTTACGCCCAATACCTAGCGCCACCCGTTCATGTTCCTCTAACTTAGCCAGATCTCTTCTCTGGCCAAAGACAACGCGCCCCGTTTCCAGCTTCACTTTGCCACAGATGACGTCCAGGAGGGTGGTCTTACCAGCTCCGTTAGGGCCGATGAGGGCATGAAGCTCGCCATAGTCAACATAGAAGTCGACATTCCGTAGGGCTTGGAAGCCATCAAAGCTGACCGTAACTTCCTCAAGGTATATAATGCTTCCGTAGCCTTCCATTCCGTACCTCTGCTTCCCAGAGTCACCTGCTTGCCAGATGGCATCCCCTAGCGGGACGAGTCCACCCGACTCTCGGCAGGTTCCAGGCCAGGCGCTTGGCGCTCCCAGAACCGTTCTTGCAGCCAACGGCCTACTTGCCGGAGCTGTTGGGGAAGACCCGTCAGGCCGCCCGGAAACAAGACGACCACCCCCACAAACAATCCACCAAGGATAACTGGCCACCACTCCGGATAACTTGCAGTTAACACGCTTCGTGCAGCGTTGACGCCAACAGCCCCGAGCAGGGCGCCAACAAGGGTTCCCCTGCCGCCGACTGCAACCCAGACCACAACCTCCAATGAGGGAAGCACGCCAATCTGGCTAGGAGTAATAATACCGACCTGCGGCGCGTACAGCGCTCCCGCCAGGCCCGCCAGCGCCGCCGCCACAGCAAAGATGAAAATTTTGTAATGAGCTACCGCATAGCCCAAAAACCGTAGTCGTTGCTCCTGATCTCGAATGGCTGTGAGCACCAGACCCATTTTCGAACTGACAAGCCAGCGACAGACCATAAGACTCCCAACCACAACCAGGGCCGTAATCAGGTAAAGCCCACGTAGGGTGTTGGGTTCGCTCAAGGAAAAACCCAGGATGCTTTTGAAATCGGTTAAGCCATTCGTTCCCCCCAGGTTGAGCTCGTTGCGGTTGAACATCAGCCAAGTGGCAAAAGCCATGGCCTGGGTCAGGATGGCAAAATAGACCCCGCCGACTCTTCGACGAAAGGTCAAAAATCCAATAACGGCGGCAATCAGGGCGGGAAGCAGGAGAGCGGAAAGCAGGGCCAGGGAAAAATGTTCATAAGGCTTCCAGAACAAGGGGAGCTCATAGACCTGATTCCAGATCATAAAGTCGGGGATGCTCTCTCCATACACGCCCTTTCCACTGGACTCCAGCATGAGATACATGCCCATGGCATAGGCTCCGAATCCAAAAAAGATAGCCTGCCCAAGGCTCAAGATCCCGGTGTACCCCCAGATCAGGTCCATACCCAGCGCCAGGATTGCCAGCGCCAGATATTTTCCAAAGAGGTTCAGGTAGTAGTCGGAGAGGATCCCAAAGATGTTTAGGAGAGGAAGCACAACGACCAGGAGGACCCCTAAAATTCCCTCGGACACGAGTCGAGGCTTCCAGGTTCTAGTCTGCTCCATGACCTTTCTCTCCAGTGCTACCGCACCATGATATCTGCCATACGCTCTTTAGCCGGGAAAAGACCCGTGGGCCTGAGCTGCAAGAAGAAAATCACCAGAGCTAAGATCCCCACCTTTGCGTAAATCGCGGCGGCTGTTCCTCCGATGGCCGGCTCTAAGATTTTGTTAGACATGCCAATACCAAAGGAGGCCAGAACCGTCCCTAGCAGCTTTCCGACCCCCCCCAGAACCACCACCATAAACGAGTCTACAATATAGGTCTTGCCCACCTCCGGGTCTACGGTCCCAATCAGACTTAGAGCACACCCGGCTAGTCCAGCCAAGGCCGTTCCCAGGGCGAAAGTGAAGGCATCAACCCTGCGGGTGGCAATGCCCATGCAGGCGGCCATGTCTCGATTTTGCATCACAGCCCGGACCCTCAGGCCCGCATCGGATCGGTACAGCAGCAGGTACACCACTAATAGGCAAAAGAGGGAAAGGACGATAATGAAGATCCGGCTATAGGGAAAGATCAGACCAGGCATGACTTCCCAACCACCCCGAAACCAGGTGGGAGAGTTCACGCTTGTCTGGTCACCAAAATATAGTCGCGCTCCTTGTTGGAGAACCATGCCAATCCCCCACGTAGCAAGAAGGCTCTCCAGTGGCCGGCCGTAAAGGAACCGAAGAACCCCGCGCTCTAAGAGTAAGCCCACGCATCCTACTACTACCAGCGATAACGGCAGGGCAACGAAGAAGTAGTAGTCCTGATGACCTGAGAAGCGGGAAGCGAAAATCTCCTGGACCACATAGGCCGTGTACGATCCCAGCATCAGCATCTCCCCGTGGGCCATGTTGATGATCCCCATCAGCCCAAAGGTGATGGCCAACCCCAAGCTCATAATCAGGAGAATCGAAGCCAGGCTCAGCCCGTTGAACAGATACCCAACAACATTTCGTACCCGCAGGTACCCTTCGATCTTTTCGATGGCAGGTCTGAGGGCGTCCTTGACCTGCACATCTGGCTCTTTTTCCAGAAGATCCTTAAGGGAGGCCAGAGCTGATTCTGACCGGTTGGCGCCAAAAAATTCAGCCGCCCGCTGGCGCACCAGCGGGTCTGGGTCTAAGAGTTTTAGCTTGTTAACGGCTTCCACCATGATGTGCTTTACCGCAGGCTCACTCTCCTGCTCAATGGCCTTTTCTAGCACAGGAATGGCCGAAATATCCCGCAGATGACCCAGCTTCAGAGCAACCGATCGCCTAGTCCCCGGATTGTCCCCAGAGAGGTCAATAAAGTCCAGGGTCCGTTGCACAAGAGTCCTATTGTCTTGCCCTAGAGGAACCTGCTCCAGGCCCTCATCGGGAAGCAAGGGTTCGCCCGTAGCGTCAACCAGAGCTTCTCCTCCAACTTCGGTAAGGACCCCTTCTTCATCCAGGATAAAAAGCTTACCTTCCCAGCTATATAAGGCTCCATCTTTAAGTGCCACAAGCAGATCCCGGGAACCAGAATCGGCCGAGTCACGAATACGTTCAAGAGTTCCGCGTTGCTCATCGGCTGTAGCCAAACCTCGGGCGTAGGCTTCTAGAGAAGCAGCCTGGGCACGACCAGCCAAGAAACAGCTAGTACTCAGGCACAAAAGCAGGAGCCCATAACTCGTTTTTTTCATTCTTGACAGCCTGTGTTTTAAGGAAAGCTGGGGAATTGTATAGAAATCTCAACAGAAAAAGCAAGCGGGGCTTATCACTAAGCCCCGACTGCTTGCTACCAAATCCATAGGGATGAGGAGTCAGTCTCTAGACTAGCCCCCATTCTCGGACAACCACACGCGCTTACCGTTGTCTGAGTCATAGGTCCCTTTTCCATCTCCGCTCCAGTCGCAGGCTCGCCCAGGGTAGGTTAACTCGCTCCAGGGTTCGGGGCGAACCCATCCGTTGCTCTTCCAGACCACATCGAATTGACCATCCTCGCGGATCTTACCAATGTAGACGGGCTTCCAGGTATGATGGTTCTTTTCGTCCACCTTATATTTACCCACCGGGCTGCCAAGCTCTAACCCCTCCAGTGCTTTCAGGACCTTATCCACATCCGTCGAGCCCGCCTTTTCTACCGCCTTGGCCCAAAGCTTGACATGGAGGTAAGCATGCATCATAGGATCATCGGTGACGCACTGCTTGTCGGCAATGCCCTGCTTCTCGCACCACTGCTTATAAGCCTTGACCCATTTAATATTCTGCGGTGTTTTGAGAGACATGTAATAGTTCCAGGAGGCCAGATGCCCGACCAGCGGTTTGACATCCAGGGTCTGAAGCTCGACCTCGGCAAAGCTGTAGGAGATCGACGGGCAACTGTCCGCCGTGACGCCCTGATTGGCCAGCTCCTTGAAGAAGGGGACGTTGCTGTCACCGTTAATGGTGTTGATTACGGCACCGTCACCCCCTGCGCAGAAGCTCTTAATCTTGCCCACAATGGTCTGATAGTCCTGGTGGTGGAACGGGGTGTATTCTTCCATAATGTCTGATTCCTTCACTCCTTTCGCCTTGGTGAGGTAGAGCCTAAGGATCTTGTTCGTTGTTCTGGGATACACGTAATCCGTGCCGATTAAGTAAAACCGTTTCTTGTTACCACCCTCTGGACTCATGAGATAATCCACGCCCGGACTGGCCTGCTGGTTGATGGTCGCTCCAGTATAGATTACATTCTTGGAGCACTCCTCTCCCTCATACTGTACCGGGTAGAAGAGCAGGCCATTGTTCTGCTCGAACACCGGCAAGACGGACTTACGGCTAACCGAAGTCCAGCACCCAAAGACTGCGGCGACTTTGTCCTGCTGGAGGAGCTTTTTGGCCTTTTCCGCAAAGAGAGGCCAATCCGAGGCCGGATCTTCCACTACCGGCTCCACTTTGCGGCCCAAGACTCCGCCCTCCGCGTTGATCTCTTCAATAGCCATCAGGACCACTTCTTTGATAGGGGTCTCACTGATAGCCATGGTGCCGCTGAGCGAGTGCAAGACCCCAACCTTAATAGGGTCGTCCTCCGCCCGTACTGCTGGTGTCCAGGCTAACAAGCCAGCCACTAATACCATCACAGCAATGGTGTAGGGGACAAAGGCTCGCTGTAAGACACCCTTTATACTAGTGATTCCAAACATTCTGCTGTCCTCCTTTCTCATATTTTTCCTGCTTTTTCCTTCTTTGACTCTAGAACAAGACCTGGGTCTGCACCCGCAGCCGGTGGTTACTATAGTTAGCACCCACAAAGGGCTCAGTGTCCAGGAAGCTATAATCTATTTGCACCTTGGCACCATGCCCATATAGGTAATAGTTGAGCCCAAAGGTGTATTCCATAATATCGCCAACACCACGAAGAAATGACTTGGCATCGCTAAAAGCACTGGGGTTGTTGGGCTGGTCAAAATCGACGCCTGAGATGCGGGCGGCAAGTTCCCATCGCTCAGGCACAAGATAGTAGGCAAGCTGTCCATAGTAACCCCAGTCGTGACTGTCCGACAGTCCCGAAGTCTTGAGGTTATTCCGCCGGTAGTATCCAGCACCCTGGAGAGTGAACCGATCCCAGCGGAATCCGGCGTCCAAGGTGACGTTAGTAGTCCGATCACCGGGCTGCACGTTCTGGAACCTAGAGACTTCCTCAATGGGGTTAAAAGAAGCAGCAACTCCAACCGAGAGCTGAGGAGCACTAGCCGGAGTGGGTGAGCTCTCAAGGTAACCGTGAGGATCGAGGATGTCGAATTCTAATCGTCCCAGGGTAGTGATCTCATCGCCAATGTTTTGCTGTCCACCTGCATCCAGGGCACGGATGCTGTTGGCTGCTACGGCGTGATAGGAGAGGCGTCCCAATTTCCCGGCCAAGTGCGCCCCAACGGTGCGTTGGAGGTTAAAGGCATAGTCGGCTTCAGAGAGATCGGGAAACAGAAGTTGCCCCGGATGGGTATAAAACTGTCGGCTGTAAGGCAGGATGAAACGCCCCGCCAACAAGCTTAAGTCCGGAGAAAAACGGTACTGCATCCACCAGTCGAGCATGGTGGCGCGGTTGTTGTTGTCAAAGGTAGTGGTCTCAAACTGGAAGAAGTAGGCTATCTTGGGATCGAACACCGTCCCAGAGAACGCTATCCGAGCCAGGGCAACATCAAAGTTGTGGTTACTCTTACCCTCCTCCTCGGGCTCCATCAGCGTGTACCGCGCCTGAGCAAAGCCATTAACTACAAGGGCAAAACTGTTATCTTCGCTGCGGATATAAAATCCGTTGTCGTAGATGTCATCAGCGTCGAAACCACGCTCCTTAATCTCATGCGTCTTGGCATGCCCAATCTCTACCTCCCAGTCCGAGCGCTCTTCTTCTTTAGTCTCCAGCTCACCCAGCCGTTTTTCCAACGCTTCCAGGGACTGACGCTGTTGGGCCACCAGCTGACGTAGTTGTTCCATGTCATCTTGAGCCTCAACAGTAGATCCCCAACCCAAAGTAATGGCCGCAAACAGAGCACCGGCAACCACAATGGCACCCTTGCTCCTCCTTAGCCCTGCGCGGCCAAGAGTTAAAAATTTCGTCATCCTCTACCTCCCTCTTGTAAATGTCGCTCTACCTCCTCTATTGTCAGGCAAAGACAGCTCTGTACTGAGCAAAGGGCGTGCCACAGTCAGGGCAAGCCTGAAACCTTCTAAGTAGCTGAAAAGACACACTTCCTCTTTGGGACGGCCAAGAGGGAAGTGCTTAAAAGAGTAGCAACAGCCTATACCAATGCCTAAGAATTGAGCACAGAGGAGGAGGTCTTAGCAAGTCGATCTATCGGGTCGACCTACCAAGTAGGGGTACCCATGAAAGAAAGAGGGTAAGAAAAGATAAAAAAGGGGCTCTCAGAGTTGCTATTGCCGCCCGGCGGTACTATGCCGGGCGTCGACGCATCAGCACCCGACGGCGCAAAATGAGAACCTGCTCGTTGCGCTGATTCCACGCTCGGGTCTCTACATAGAGCACCCCACGGTCAGATTTAGTCTGGGATGGGGTAGTCTCCAGCACCTCGGTCTCAGTATAAATGGTGTCTCCATGAAAGGTAGGAGCCAGGTGCTTGATCGACTCGTACTCTAGGTTGGCAATACAATGCTCGCTAACATCCCGCACCGTCATTCCCACAGCCATGGAGATAACCAGAAGACCATTGACCAGGCACTGGCCGTGCTGGGTTTGGCTGGCATAGTGCTCGTCAAAATGCAAAGGGTTAGTGTTCATAGTCAGCAGGGTAAACCAGGTATCATCAAAATCGCGAATGGTGCGGCCGGGCCAGTGCTTCATGACCTCACCCGGGGTAAAGTCTTCGAGATAGCGACGCTGCATAGGGTATCCCTCCTTACAAGAAATAGAGTACAGAGAGCAGAACTAGAGGTCTGTCTCTGCCTGGTATTTGGGTTTGCTTGGTAATTAGCCTGTTCGCCTGGTTTAGACAAGCTAGTGAGGTCTCATCCCTTGCAGCCAGAACCGCCACCGGACCGCGGTCGGATGGACCGGCTGGTTAGCCGGCACCTGGGGATTATTTTGCGCGGCGCGAGGCATCCAGGCATCGTGTTTGCGGTGCCAGCTTGTTTTTGCAATCTTGTCTCCACACCGCCAGGTCTTGGCAGAATTTAGACGCTATAGACGCTGCATGCTATAGACGCTATAGACGCTAAGAAATATGCAATTCCTAATTGAAAAGGCTGAGGTTTTACTTGAGGTACTGCCTTACATCCGCCGCTTTTCCGGCAAGACGTTGGTCATTAAGTATGGCGGACACGCCATGGAGGAGGAAAAACTAAAAGAGAGTTTTGCCCAGGACATTGTGCTCCTTAAGTTTGTTGGCATGAACCCAGTTATAGTCCACGGTGGCGGGCCGCAGATTGGGGAAATGCTCCAGCGTCTGGAAATCACCTCGCGCTTTGTCCGGGGTATGCGTGTCACTGATGCCGCAACCATGGAGGTAGTCGAGATGGTGCTAGGTAAGATCAATAAGGAGATTGTGGCCCTTATTAACCGGCACGGAGGCAGAGCGGTGGGCCTAAGTGGCAAAGACGGTGAGTTGGTGGTCGCCAGCAAGATGACCATGACTGTGGCAGAAGAAGGTAGGCCACCGGAGATAGTGGACATTGGCATGGTGGGAGAGGTGAAGAGAATAAACCCCAAGGTAGTCGAGGCTTTGGGCGATAGCAACTTCATTCCGGTTATTGCTCCGGTAGGAGGAGGGGAACAAGGAGAAACTTACAATATCAATGCGGATCTGGTTGCAGGCCAAGTGGCCGCAGCCCTCCAGGCAGAAAAGCTCATCCTGCTTACCGATGTAGAGGGTATCAAAGACAAACAGGGCCAGCTCTTTCCTACCCTGTCAAGCGAGCAGGCCGACCTCCTCATCCATAATGGGACCATTAATGAGGGAATGATTCCCAAGGTGGAGTGCTGTCTTAGCGCACTCAGAGAAGGGGTGAGACAAACCCATATTATTGATGGCCGGGTACGGCATGCTGTACTCCTAGAGATCTTCACCAAGGAAGGAGTGGGAACCGAAGTTGTGAAGGCGAGTGCTTGTGACTAATGCCAATATTATTCAGCCTAGCAATCCATATCTTTGCAGCAGCCGTAGCGTGCGCCATGCGCACGGAAAGAGAGCCGATTGAGGTAAATCGTGCGTGCAGCGTACGCTACTCTGGCCTAGCTGTGATGAGTCCTGGGCAGTGCCCTCCTGCAGTGGTCAAAGATGAAGCGCGATCTTATTAGTATTACGGATTTAAGCCAAGAAGAGATCGCAGAGATCTTCTCCCTAGCTCGGCGGTTTAAGGCTGACCTTAAAGAGGGCTGGCCTCACCCTCTTCTCGCGGGCAAAACGCTGGCCATGATCTTTGAGAAGTCCAGCCTGCGCACTCGTGTGACTTTTGAGGCCGGGATGGTTCAGCTTGGGGGCTATCCCATCTACCTCTCCCCACCAGACATCGGTCTTGGCACTCGTGAGTCTCCGGCAGATGTGGCGCAAAACCTGGGGCGCTGGGTGAATCTCATTATGGTACGCACTTTTTCCCATCAGGTGGTTCTAGAGCTGGCTAGTAATGCCACCATTCCGGTCATTAACGGCCTTTCTGACCTTCTCCATCCCTGTCAGGTGCTGGCCGACTGCTTCACCCTATTGGAGAAACGGGAACGACTCGATGATCTCAAGGTTGCCTTCGTAGGAGATGGTAATAACGTGGTCAACTCGTGGCTTAACGCAACCACGAAACTCCCCTTCCACTTTGTCCTAGCCTGCCCTCCAGGCTATGAGCCTCATACAGAAATCCTGCAGCAGACTAGACAGAAGAGCCCGGGAAGAGTCCTAATAACCCACTCCATAGAAGAGGCCGTACATGGCGCGGATGTAATCTACACCGACGTGTGGGCAAGCATGGGGCAGGAAAAGGAGCGGGTACAGCGCCGTGAGGCGTTTCAGCCCTACCAGGTCAACGCCACCGTCCTGGCAAGAGCTCAAAAGGACGCTTTGGTAATGCACTGCCTTCCGGCTCATCGGGGCGAGGAAATCACCAACGACGTCATTGATGGCCCTCAGTCCATTATTCTTGACCAATCCGAGAACCGCCTGCACGTACAGAAGGCAATCATGGTGTGGCTTCTGAGGAAGGCCGAAGGAGGAGGAGAAGTTTCCACTACCCATTAAGCCAATATGCTGGACGCTTGCTCATGACAGACACAGTTAAGAAAGTTGTACTGGCCTACAGTGGCGGATTGGACACCTCGGTCATCTTGCGCTGGCTTATAGACACTTATGGATGTGAGGTTGTGGCGTTCTGCGCCGACCTGGGGCAGGAAGAAGAACTTACTCCGGTAGCGGAGAAAGCAAAGCAGGTTGGGGCAAGCAAAGTCTATATTGAAGCTTTGCAGGAGGAGTTTGTCCGTGACTTTGTTTTCCCTATGCTGCGGGCAAACGCCTTTTATGAAGGAGGGTATCTTTTAGGAACCTCCATTGCCCGGCCACTCATTGCCAAGCATCAGATTGAGATTGCCCGCAGGGAGGAAGCTGATACCGTTTCCCACGGGGCCACGGGAAAGGGGAACGATCAAGTCAGGTTCGAGCTAACCTATTATGCCCTAGCCCCTCAGATTAAAGTTATTGCGCCCTGGCGCATATGGGATCTACGCTCCCGTTCTGACCTCATTACCTACTGCGAACAGCACGCTATCCCCATACCCGTAACCAGGGAAAAACCCTATAGTACGGACCGAAACCTCCTTCACCTTAGTTACGAAGGGGGCATCCTTGAAGACCCCTGGCGGGAACCGTATGAGGATATGTTTATCCTCACCGTCTCTCCGGAAAAGGCACCGGATAAACCTGAGTATGTGGAAATTGATTTCCAGACCGGTGATCCAACAGCGGTGAACGGTGAGACCCTTTCTCCTGCTCGCCTTCTGGCCCGACTAAACGAGTTAGGAGGAAGACACGGCATTGGTCGGATGGATCTGGTGGAAAATCGTTATGTGGGGATGAAATCACGGGGAGTGTATGAGACCCCAGGCGGGACCATTCTTCATGCCGCCCACCGGGCGCTTGAGTCGCTGACACTAGACCGTGAGGTAATGCACCTGCGCGACTCCCTGATTCCTCGTTATGCTGAGATGATCTATTACGGCTACTGGTTTTCTCCAGAGCGAGAAATGCTGCAAGCGGCCATTGACCAGTCCCAGCCTAATGTGAGCGGTACGGTGCGTCTAAAGCTCTACAAGGGAAATTGTCTGGTTGCTGGCCGCAAGTCGGACTACTCTCTATATGATCCTACGGTCTCCACCTTTGAAGAGGGTGGAGACTACCGCCAGGCTGACGCTGAGGGATTTATCCGACTCAATGCCCTGCGCTTGCGCTTGCGTGCTCTGAGCCAAAAATAAAGCTAAAGGACACCTTACTAAATCAATTTCTCTCTATTGTAGGGGCGATCCTTGTGATCGCCCGGTGGGGGGATCGCAGACAGCAGGGCGAATACAAGATTCGCTCCTACCGCAGACGCATGAGATCTAATGGCTGAACGCTTACGTGTTAAAAAAGCCTGGGGAGGAAGGTTTGCCCAGGCTGCTCATCCTCTAATGGAGGAATTCACTGCCTCAATCGCCTTTGACAAGCGGCTTGCTCCCTATGACATCCAGGGCAGTATAGCCCACTGCCAGATGCTAATGAAGCAAAAGCTCTTGTCCCGTGCTGAGGCAGAGAAGATTATCAAGGGCTTAAGGGCGGTTGAGCGGAAGATCACTCAGGGTCGTTTTGTTCTCTCTCCGGTTGACGAAGACATCCACATGGCTATTGAAAGGAGCCTGATTGAGAAAGTCGGCCCTGTGGGGGGTAAACTTCATACCGCCAGGTCCCGCAATGATCAGGTTGTGCTGGATGTGCGCCTGTACCTGCGGGACGAGATCGAGGCTATCTGCGACCTCCTTGGCCAACTGCAAAAAGGGTTGGCCGGTATGGCCAAGCAGCACCTGGACGTGGTGATGCCGGGCTATACCCATCTGCAGCGGGCCCAGCCGGTCCTCTTTTCTCACCACTTGCTTGCCTATTATGAGATGTTGGGCCGTGACCGCGAGCGGTTGGCAGAGTGCCGGCAACGAGTCAATGTTTTACCACTTGGCGCTGGCGCTCTGGCCGGCACAACCCTTGCCATTGACCGGCATTATGTTGCCAAGCTTCTAGGCTTTCCGCGGGTAAGCAAGAACAGTATTGACACTGTCTCTGACCGGGATTTTGTTGCTGAGTTTCTTTCTGACTGTGCTCTTCTATCTATGCACCTCAGCCGTCTGGCCGAAGAGCTGGTCTTGTGGGCAAGCAGTGAGTTCGCCTTTATAGAGCTTCCCGAGGCGTTTGCTACAGGAAGCTCTATGATGCCACAGAAGAAAAATCCTGATGTACCAGAGTTGATCCGCGGCAAAACAGGACGAGTATATGGCCATCTGATTAGCCTCCTTACAACTCTTAAGGGTCTTCCGCTCTCGTATAACCGGGACTTACAGGAGGACAAAGAGCCTCTGTTTGACACCATTGATACGGTGAGGCAAACCTTGCACATTCTTATTGTCATGCTGCCCCAGATTAAAGTGAAAAAAGAGCGGATGACAAAGGCGGCTTTAGGAGGATTGACTCTAGCTACAGATGTGGCGGATTATCTGGTCGAAAAAGGATTGCCTTTTCGCCAGGCGCATGAGGTTGTTGGTAGGATCGTCCGGTATTGTTTACAGCAAGAAAAGGGTCTGGAAGAATTAACCCTTGAGGAATTCCATCGCTTTTCGCCGCTTTTTGCGCAGGACCTCTTCTCCCGCCTGACCCTTCAAGCGGCTGTTGATAGACGGCGTTCTATTGGGGGCACTGCCCGGACGAGCGTCAAGCGACGGTTGCGTGCCATAGGAATGTAAAGGAGTGAGGCAACTAGTAGCCTTAATTATAAACTATCCCCTCTCCCGCAAGACCGCAGGAGCTGCCTGTTCTGAGCAAAGTCGAAGAGGCTGGAGTGAGGGTTCCATTAAGAAGCACAAGCACCTCCTGAGTTTGGTTCTTGGCGTAGACTCTAAGAGAATTAGGCTCCCCTCGCTTCTCTGTCTCTGTCTCCTATCTGTTATCAGTGGTTGCGGCCGTAAAACTCCTGTGCGGCCACCAGAGTTAGTAGCCCCTCAGGCTATTAGTAACCTTAGCGCCCAGAGTGCAGAAAAAGGGATTAGCCTTAACTGGAGCCGCCCACTCAAATATGTAGACGGCAGCCAAATGGAAGATCTTGCAGGATTTGCCATACTGCGGGCAACAAAGGGAGCCACTGCGGGAGCCACTGCACAGAGTAACACCTTTGAGCAAGTTGCCATTGTCATGGTAGAGGACAGAGATCGGTTTCGCAGGGCCAAGAAGTTTTCTTACGTTGACAATGAGGTTGGCTCTAACATCCTACTTCGCTACCAGGTACTTGCCTTTACTTTGGATGGTGATTATAGCACCGCTTCGAACACTGCCGAGGCGGTTTGGAAGGGAGGACCCTAGCCGTGCATTACTTCCAGTATCAGGACAACGAACTGCATGCCGAAGAGGTATCCATTGCTCAGATTGCAGCTGAGGTTGGCACCCCGGTTTATCTTTATAGCCTGGCCGCTCTCCACCGCCACTATCGAGTCTTTGACGAAGCCTTCGCCAGAATCAAGCACACCATCTGCTTTTCTGTCAAAGCCAACTCTAACCTTGCAGTGCTGCGCACCTTTGCCCGCGAGGGAAGCGGGTTTGATGTGGTCTCAGGGGGAGAACTCTTCCGTGCGCTTCAAGCTGGGGCAAACCCGCGTAAGATTGTCTTTTCCGGGGTGGGCAAGACTCGCGAGGAGATTGCCTATGCCTTAGGGCAGGGGATTCTTATGTTCAATGTCGAGTCTTCGCAAGAGCTTGACGCCATCAACGACGTGGCCCGTAGCCTAGGAACAAAAGCCCCCGTAAGCCTGCGGGTGAACCCGGATGTGGACCCACAAACCCATCCTTATATCTCCACGGGCATGAAAAAAAGTAAATTCGGCATTGATATCCACCGTTCCCTTGATGAGTATGAACGAGCACGGTCTCTTTCGCACCTCGAAGTGATTGGCGTTGATTGTCATATTGGCTCGCAGCTTACTAATGTGGCTCCCTTTGTTGATGCGCTGACCCGCGTCAAACAGCTTATTGGCCAACTGCGCGAGCGTGGTTTTGTCATTCGCTATCTCGACTTCGGCGGCGGCCTCGGTATTACCTACCAAGACGAGACCCCCCCCGAACCTCAAGAATATGCGGGGTCATTAGCTGAGACGTTGGGAGCACTGGCAGTACCGCCCACCGGAACTGTTGACCCAGCGCTTGATCTCACGCTGGTGTTAGAGCCTGGGCGGTCGATTGTGGGTAACGCAGGTGTTCTGGTAACTAAAGTGCTCTATGTAAAAGACCATGGAGAAAAGACCTTTATTGTTGTCGATGGCGCCATGAATGATCTTATTCGTCCGGCTTTATATGGTTCCTACCAGGGAATCCAGCCGGTGAAAGTGACAACTGATAAAAAGATAGTTGTTGACGTGGTAGGACCAATCTGTGAGAGTGGCGACTTTTTAGCCAAAGACCGGGAGGTTACCGCCTTTGCTCCAGGGGACTTGATGGCAGTAATGAGCGCCGGGGCTTACGGCTTTGTTATGGCCTCGAACTATAACACCCGCCCCCGCCCGGCTGAGATTCTAGTTGACGGAAGGAATTTCTACGTGGTAAAGGAACGGGAGAACCTTGATGATCTGATCCGGGGAGAAAAGATTCCCCTGATGCTACAGTAAAAAAATATATTTCAGCTGTTCATGGTTGGTTGCAGATGACAAAAGACGTTGAGCACAGAATTCCCTTTATTAAGATGCACGGCATTGGTAACGACTACGTTTATATTAATGCCTTTGCCACTAAGGTTGAGAACCCATCTTCGCTGGCACAAAGGGTCAGCCCGCGCCGCACTGGCATCGGCTCGGATGGTCTAATTCTCATCTGCCCTTCGCAGGTGGCCCATTGTCGCATGGAGATGTACAATGCGGATGGCAGTCGGGGAGAAATGTGTGGCAATGGCATTCGCTGTGTGGGCAAATACATCTATGAGCATGGCATTACCCAGGCTAACCCCCTCGAAGTTGAAACCGATGCCGGCATCAAGACCCTTTTCCTGGAGTTACAGAACAACAGAGTCTCCCGGGTAACGGTAGACATGGACGAACCCATTCTTGAAGGTTCCCGCATTCCGGTTGCTACTGTTGCTAATAAAGTTGTGGATCACCCTCTCACTGTCAACGGAGCCTCCTACCGGGTGACTTGCATGTCCATGGGAAATCCTCACTGTGTGGTATTTGTGGACGATGTGGAGCCTTTGGACTTGGCAAGCATTGGCCCTCAGTTTGAGCACCATCCCTTCTTTCCCCAGCGGGTCAACACCGAGTTTATCCGGGTCCTGAACCCAAAGGAACTCATCATGCGGGTGTGGGAGCGCGGCTCCGGGGAGACGGCTGCCTGCGGCACCGGTGCCTGTGCGGCGGCGGCAGCTGCAGTACTCAACCATAAGAGTGACCGCCAGGTGACAATTCACCTTCGTGGTGGAGATCTAGAGATCGAGTGGCGAGAGCAAAATAATCGTATTTATATGACGGGAGCAGCGGAGGAGGTGTTTGCAGGAGCGCTTACAGCATAAAGGTCACTTTTGGGAAAGGGGGGAATTATGTTTACAGGATCGATGGTTGCCTTAGTAACGCCGTTTAAGAACGGCCGGATTGACGAGCGTGCGCTTGCCGATCTTATCGAGTGGCAGATCCGTAAGGGAACCCACGGCGTGGTGCCCTGCGGCACCACGGGTGAGTCTGCTACGCTCTCTCACGAAGAACATACCAAGGTGGTCAAGCTGGTTGTTGAGATTGTGAATAAGCGGGTGCCCGTGATTGCGGGAACCGGCTCCAACTCCACGGTGGAAGCAATCCGGCTGACACGGGAGGCCCAGGAGGTGGGGGCTGATGGTGCTCTCCTAATTTCTCCTTATTACAACAAGCCCACCCAAGAAGGCATCTACCAACATTTTAGAGAGGTAGCCAAAGCAGCGGCGCCGTTTCCATTGATTTTCTACAATATCCCTGGTCGCACTGGTTCCAACATTGAACCCAGCACCATGGCCCGTCTAGCAGAAAGTGATAACATTGTTGGGGTCAAAGAAGCCGCAGGCTCTATCGATCAGGTATTAAACATTCTCACTGTGTGCGGAGACCGCCTAGCCATTTTCTCGGGCGAAGATTCGCTGACCTTTTCGATGATGTCCTTAGGCGGCAAGGGCGTAATCTCGGCTGTAGCCAATGTAGCTCCACAAGAGATGGCTGATCTTGCCAATGCCTGCCTGCAGGGCCAGTGGGAGCAGGCTGCGCAGATGCAGATTAGGCTCATTCCCCTTATTCGGGTTCTGTTTCTGGAGACCAATCCCATCCCCGCCAAAACTGCCCTTGCCCTTATGAGCCGTTGCGAGAGGGAGTTCCGGCTACCGCTTGTACCTATGTCAGAAGGCAACTTGGCAAAGTTGAAACAGGTACTGCAGGACTACGGGTTCATCCGTTAGGAGCGGGCAAATGCCGACCAATATTGTTGTCTGTGGTGCCGCCGGACGAATGGGGCGGCTTTTGACTAGCCTTGTCTGGCAACACCCGGAGATGCAGCTCGTGGGAGCGGTTGAAGCCCCGGGACATCAAGCCCTTGGTAAGGACGTTGGCGAAACCGCAGGCATAGATAAGACAGGGATAACAATCACCGCTGATTATGGCGCAGTGGCAGCGCCGGATAATGTCACCCTTGACTTCACTATAGCCGAAGCAGCCATGGACCACTTGCGCACTGCGGTGGACAAGGGTGCGGCCATTGTCATTGGCACTACCGGTTTTTCTGCTGAACAGAGGGCAGAAGCAGAAAAGATTGCTCCCCGTACCCGCTGTCTTATTGCTCCTAACATGAGTGTGGGTGTAAACGTTCTTCTCAAAGCTGTAGCTGATGTGGCCAAGATCTTAAAAGATGGTTTTGATGTTGAGATCTTTGAGATCCATCATCGCTTCAAAGTAGACGCGCCCAGTGGCACCGCCCTGGCTCTGGGTAGAGCCGTGGCCGAAGCGCAGGGCAAGGACCTAGAAAAACAGGGACGCTTTGGCCGTCAGGGCATCACTGGAGAGAGAGGTGATGAAATCGGCATTATGGCCTTTCGTGGGGGAGACATTGTTGGCGATCACACCGTGATCTTTGCCGGGTTTGGTGAGAGATTAGAGCTTACTCACCGGACACAGAGCCGCGAGAGTCTAGCCCGCGGAGCCCTAAGGGCGGCACTATGGCTTCCCCACCAGCCCCCGGGGCTGTACTCGGTGAAGGATGTGTTAGGGTTGTAGGTCAGAGTGGCCAATCCCAACCATAAAGAGTAACCATATTGTGAGCGTACTCTTCATTCCTATTCCTTAGAACAACCTTAGCTTTCCTTCTTCCTTGTTCCCCTGGCGGTACTGAGGACCTTGGATAACGCCCTCCAGGCTACTTTATCTCCATTCGTATGGCATAGCAATCAAACACCTCCATAATAGAGGTGGCTTCTAGCCGTGCTAGTAATCATCCTATAGGCCTGAAAATGTATCGGTCAATCCGAAAACTATTGTTGCTACCGGAGCCACCGAAGCAAGCTTCTGACCTTGCCGCACCGCGAAAAACGCGCTAGGCTAGAAGGGTTATCCGGGGGTACTATCTACCCGATTACCTGGTGAGGAGGCTGTGTGCGTGTCACATTCTTAGGGGCAGGAGACTCCTTCGGCAGCGGAGGACAGAACCACAGCGGCTATGTTGTGGAGGCTGGGGGGCGAGTGTTTCTTTTGGACTGTGGCCCCACTGCGCTCATTGGGCTTAAAAAAGTCGGTTTTGACACTTCCAGAATCGACTTTGTGATTTTAAGCCATCTGCACGGGGATCATTTTGGTGGGCTGCCTTTCTTTTTTCTCGAATATCAGTACGAGGAGCCGCGTACCCGACCCTTTCTTATTGCTGGTCCCCCGGGGACCGAGGAGCGCGTGCTGGCCGTGTATCGCGCCATGTATAAAGACTTAGCAGAGCGACCTTTTTCCTTTCCCGTGAATTTTCAAGAGCTTACCCCTAATCAGCCGCAAATGGTGGCAGGGATTGAGGTCTTTCCTTTTCGTGTGCCCCACCTCAGACAAGGCCTCTCTTTAGCTCTCCGCGCTACGATTGGGAGCAAGACGGTTCTCTATTCCGGGGACACAGGCTGGACCGAAGACCTCGTCCGCTACTCACAGGGGACGGACCTTTTCATATGCGAGTGCTGCTTCTTCGAGACCCAGGTCGATTTTCACCTAAACTATCCGCAAATTGCCCAGCATCGCGACCGTATGGGATGCAAGCGTCTGGTCCTAAGTCACCTTGGCCGCGAGGTGCTAGCCCGGGCCAAGGAACTCACCATTGAAATTGCCCACGACGGAATGGTGGTAGAAGTGTAAGGGCGTATGGCCATACGCCCTTACTTACAGGCGTCTCCGCTGGGCCTGCATGCGGGCAGCAAATTCCTGGGGCTTCATAATAAGACCGCTTGATTCTTCCTTCTCTTTGGTTTCCTCCTCGTTAAAGTACAGCGCAATACTGCGGCGAACCAACTCTTCACAAAAAGGAATTCCTCGCCCCCCTTTCTCACTTTTCTTTAATGCTAGTGCGGTGGCAAGAGCCTGCTTAGCCGGGGTCTCACGTCCAGTAGCAAACAGGTAAAAAGCGGTCTCCTCCAGCCGACGAGCGTAGGCCGCGGCTCCCTCATTTGAGAACATCTCCTCTATGGCCTTGTTGATAATGTCCACCAGCCGATCCTCCTGCTGGTAACGGTTCAAAACAATGGGGCTCTGCCGTACTTCTGTAATCTGATCCATATACCCTTTGGCCTGCTCCTCACCTAGCAACCAACCTTGTAGCTCCTGCTCTTCCAGAAGCTGGCTAGAGTTATCTACCAGAGTAGTATCTGCCTCAATAGTCACAGGATCGAGGTGATGGTAAATAGGGGACTCGCCACTCGCGGGAGGAGAAGAGATCAAATGTGAGCGCAAAGCCGGGTAAGACGCCACCTCCCGCTTTTGCGCCTGAGCCCGTTCATATCCCTCATGTATAAGGAAGTCACAATAGCGCCAGTCGGTCTCAACCATAGCGACATGGTGCTGGTTCTCAAGGTCCCTGCGCATCTCCCGCAGCGCCTTGCGGGTGATAATGACGGTATCAATGTTCCGTACTCCCTCAGGCTCATTCACAATAGCAGAGAGATAGTGAAGGCCACCACCCACACGGGGTTTTACAAGCCATATCAGCCGATTTCCCTGCCCATCAAACGGCGAGATATACCCTTCAGGCTCAATCGGGGTGAGGATCGGAGCCGACGCTTGGGGCTGTGGTCGATCTACCACCACTCCTTTCTGGGAAAGTTTGTAAAGGGAACGGTGAATCTCCCGGCGCAGAATTTTGTCCTGGGTTTTATCCGGGCGGGGGACCGCTTCAAGGGAGAAAAGGATACGGGCAGTCTCAAGAGAAGGGTGGTCACCTAGAAGCACAACCAACGCAAGATCAGTAGCTGTATCCTGGCCAAGCCGTTCTTCTAGAACGGTCAGCGAAAGCTTTTCTTCTTTTAGGGCCTGCAGGGAGATTCCCCACTCTGCCAGCTTCTTTTTTCCCTCCTCTAATAATCTCTCCCGCGCCTCCTTTTGTTTTGCCATCTAGGCCTCCGTTCCTGTCTCCTATGGAGCACAAGGCTTATTCCAACCCTGCCAAGGCCGAATCCGACGGCGGTGGCAATTTAGTCTGGACGTGATCTTGGAGCCACTTACCATCCCACCACTCTACCGGGTCAACGTGAACACCGTAGAGCATAGTGCTGAAGTGGAGGTGATCCCCACCAGCAAGGCCCGTATCACCGGTCCGGCCAATCACTTCTCCCTTCTTGACCATCTGATCCTCCTGAACACCAATGGAACTCAAATGACCATAGAGAGAGAAGAGCCCCAGGCCATGATCAATGATGATACAGTTACCATAAATGCCCAGGTTCTCTGCCAGGACAATCTTGCCCGTGTTGGCCGCCACCACTGGATTATGGCGCAGGGAAGCAAGATCATAGCCCAGGTGGGTCTGGGTGTCGATCTCTTGCCCATGATGCAGGTAGATACGCTTGTCGGCAAAGCGGCTCATAACTTTGCTACCCTTCTGTTGGAGGAGAGGCCCTTCCCATAACGGCGTGGGTACCGAGGTACGGCACCGTCTACGCAGCTTCTCCTCGGTTTGCTGTCGCAATACACGGTTGATGTGGATATAACCCTTAAGCAAATCAGGGAAATCGCCCAAGCGATTCATGGCAGCAATCTCCGGTACCTTGCGTTCCAGGAAGGCGTCGCTGATCTCCAAGGATCTTTGGGGAAAATCCTGGGATTTAATCGAGCAGAAAAAACCTGTTTCTCGGCGATTACCGGCAGCGTCGATCGCCACCGCCCGAGGGTGCACTCGCTCAGAGAGGTCCTGGGGGATAGCGAAGAGAGCCACATAGGTTGCGGCCTCAGGGAAAAGGCCGGCGGTGCCAGGGAAAAAGTATCCCTCCACTTCTACCCCGCTGCGGACAACATCGTCAGAAGTCCGATACACTAGGATCTCCGAGCCGCCAAGCCGTACATAGTGTTGGGAACTTAAGACCTCTAAAACGGGAGGAGTAAGGTCCACCCTAACCTCACGAACGACCCGCGGGTGATGCTGGCCAAAGAGGGAGGTCCAGGAATAGTCTTCAGCAAAGACCTGAACCGTGGCCGGTCCTTCCGATACCTTGGCAGGATCAAGGCTCACAGTCAGCTGAAGAGCTTTTTTCTTGACGGTATTCTCACGCCAACCCCCGGGAGGATATTCCTCGGTGAAAATTAGGTGGGCGACTCCTTGAGCCTGGAGAAAAATCTCAATGGAACGCAGGCCACTACGAGAGTCTGCCACCTCCAGTTTAAGAGTTGCTTTTCTCCCCCATACCTCGGGCAAGGTCTGGAACGTAACCTGCGGAGGGGTCCGCTCTAGCTTGTACCAACCCACATACAAAACAGAAGCGAACACCAAAAAGAGTAGCGCCATACCTAGCACCCTTTTTAGCAGGCTTGAGCTTTTCTTCTGTTTTACCACTGAATCGGGGTTCTCCTATGCGATCGAACGACGACACCTTAGGGTCTTGATCTTCTGATGTCAACCGCGGCTTAGTCCCTCTTTTCCTTTTGGCTTAGGTTTTTTATAGTTTTGTGTGATGAAAAACATTGAGATTAAAGCACGGGTGGAGGGGCTTAATGGGCTGGCCGAGCGGGCCCAGGCTTTGGGGTTTTGCCTCTCTGAAACACTAGAGCAAGAAGACATTTATTTCACTGTTTCTCGGGGTAGGTTGAAGCTTCGACTCATACCTGCCCGCCCAGGACAGCTTATCTTTTATGAGCGGCCAGACATAGCCGGGCCCAAGGAGAGTGTTTATGAGATAGTACATGTCGAAGAGGGGCGGAAGCTTGCTACTCTGCTAGGGATAATCTTGGGGGTCAGGAGCACAGTGGTAAAGACACGACAGGTCTTCTTACGCAACAACATCCGCCTGCACCTTGACTTGGTCGAAGGTGCGGGCTCCTTTATCGAGCTGGAGGTGGCGGTCCATGAGCACAATGAAGAGGAGAGGGCCACCGGGGAAATTGCTGATATCCTCTCCTATCTCGGTATTTCCCCTATAGCACTAATGCAGGAGTCATACGGGGACCTCCTCTTTGCCTGAAAGGAATGCTCTAGCAGCCCTGACAGAATATTGTTATTTAGTAAGCCTTCAGCGAGACAAAGCAATGAGTAAATCTGAGCGCCGCAACTCAAAACCTGAAACTCCTACTGTCCGTTTCTGTCCCTGGTGTGGGAACAAGACCTCCCCTCCGGCAAATTTCTGCTCCGCTTGCGGGGAGTCTTTGCAAATGGGAAGTAAGGGAGTAAGAAAAATCCCAGGCGAGACTTCCCCTTCCTGGAGGAGTTTCACTCCCGGGCTGGTTGTGCTCTCGCTGTATCTTTTGGTTGGCACGGGTCTCTGGATCTTTGTGCTAAACTCCCACCGAGCCGCTCCGGGTGAGGTGAGTACAGCTGGCTCCTCGCTGCCGGCCAATCATCCTTCGGTTACTCTACCAGATGATGTGAAAAGCCGTATTGCCGCCCTGGTCACCAAAGCCGAGGCTGCTCCTCAGGACATCAACTCCTGGAAGACACTAGCTCAGGCACAGTTTCGTGCCTCCCAATTTGACCCCAACTATCGTAGCGCAGCATTAACCTCCTATCAGCATGTTCTGGCATTAACCCCCCAGGATCTAGAGGCCCTACGCGGCGCGGGCAATGTATACTATGATCTGGAGGAGCATGCTAGAGCAATTGAGCATTATGAGAAATATCTGGCGTTGCAACCCAAGGACTCGAACGTTCGTACGGATCTAGGGACAATGTACCTGTACAGTGGCAATCCGGATCAAGCTATTGCCGAATATGAAGCTGTAGTAGCCGAAAATCCCACGTTCTTTCAGGCTCACTTCAACCTGGGGGTCGCCTATGGAGAAAAGGGCAACAAAGAAAAGGCAGCTCAAGCCCTAACCCGGGCAAGAGAGCTTACAACCAATCAAGAGATCCGCCAAAGGGTAGATCAGGTCTTGGCTCAACTTACCCCTGAGGTGCTTACACCGGGGGTACAACCTGCCTCTGCTGCTACTTCGGGAGAGGTAGGGCTCTCTCCTTTCCAGAGGGCGGTCGAAGAGCTCTTTCGCGGTCATGAGATCATGGGCCCCAGGGTGAGCCGTATCGAGTGGTCTTCCCCCACCCAAGGGAAAGCCTATCTACACAACTTCCCCATGTCAGGAATGCCACCGGAGGTCCGGGAACGATTTGTTGGCAAGCTTCGTACTAAGCTTAACGAGGCCAAAGTCCTCCACAGCATTGAGAGTGGGTTCAGGCTCGAAATGGTGGATATGGCCACAGGACAAGTAATGGAAACAATCACAACGTAGGGACGGTTAGTAAGCCCATCCCTACTGAGATAGGAGATCACATGAAACCTTATTATCTTCCCATTGGCGACGAGGTCGAGCTTTTCACTGCCGCCTATGAATGCAAGCTGCCTGTGCTTCTCAAAGGCCCTACCGGCTGCGGTAAAACACGCTTTGTCGAGTATATGGCCCATACCTTAATACCGCAGGAGAAAGAAGGGACCCCGGGAAACCTCATCACTGTGGCTTGTCATGAGGACTTGACTGGCAGTGACCTTGTTGGCCGTTACCTTATCAAGGGGGATGAGACGGTGTGGATAGACGGTCCTCTCACCCAGGCGGTTAAAGCTGGAGTTATTTGCTATCTTGATGAAATTGTCGAGGCCAGAAAAGACACCATTGTTCTCATTCACCCGCTCACCGACCACCGTCGTATCCTACCTATTGATAAGAAAGCAGAGATCCTCGCGGCTCACTCTGATTTTCTTCTGGCAATCTCTTATAACCCCGGCTATCAGAGTATCCTTAAAGACCTAAAACACTCTACTCGCCAACGCTTTGTAACCATTGAGTTTACCTATCCCCCGCGAGATAAGGAGGGAGAGATTATTGCCCATGAGAGCGGCATTGATATGGAAAACGCTCTGGAGATGGCCAAGTTGGGAGAAAAGGTACGGCACCTCAAAGCTAGTGGGCTGGAAGAAGGGGTGAGCACGCGGCTGCTTATCTATGCATCCCAACTCATCCAAAAGGGTGTATCCGCTCGTCGCGCCTGTACCACGGCTGTCTCTCGCTCGCTTACCGATGATGTTGACTCCCAACGAGCGATCGACGAGCTAGCCGCCGCCATCTTTCCTTAAAAGAGGAGCCTTCTATTACCACAAGGATAGGCTCAGAGGATGCACTCATGAGTATGTGCAGTGATCTGCACAGCCAATTCCCTATTCCCCTCCTCTCATCCAGAGCTCTCCAGGTAGCTCCGTGCCTGTTGGAATATGGCATGAAACATTTCTTTAGTTAGACGACCGGTGAAGGTGTTCTGCTGGCTGGGGTGGTAAGAACCTATAAGGACAACACCTCGGGGCGGCCCCCTGCCATCAAGAGTGTAGGCCACCCCATGGCCGAAACGGGGAAGGGGAGAGGGCACAGGCAACCCGCTTGCGCGGCGAGCTTTAAGGTAGGTAGTAAAACCAATCTGTCCCAGAGCTACAACTACCCGCACCTGGCGGAGAAGAGCAAGCTCCTGAAGCAGGTAGGGTTGGCAGGCGGTGAACTCCTCTGGCAGGGGTTTATTATCCGGCGGAGCACAGCGGACAGCGGCCGTAATGTAACAATCGTACAGTTTTAAGCCGTCTTTACGGTGAGTTGAGGTGGGTTGGCTGGCAAAACCAGAAGCATACAGGGCCTCATAGAGAAAATCTCCGCTGCGATCACCAGTGAAGGCTCGACCCGTGCGGTTCCCACCGTGGGCCGCAGGAGCCAGGCCAACAATTAAGAGCCGAGCTTTAGCATCACCAAAGCCCGGCACCGGCCTGCTCCAATACTCCCAATCGCGATAACGGCGGACTTTTGTCTGGGCAATGTGCTGGAGATAGGCAACCAGCCGCGGGCACTGCGTGCAGTGGATGATGTGCTGGCAAAGTTTGTCTAGAGAGGTCACGTTAGAAGACTTGGTCAGGCATACTTGACTGGAACCGTTCACCAGGTGTCGACACAGGGACGCTTCTTGCCAGTGCGGGGCGCTGGCGGTGGTGTCGAGCGCAGCGCGCTGACAATCCAGTGGCGTGATGCGGCTGGGTCGATCACGTCGTCGATCTCGAAGTAGGTGGCGGTGCTGAGGGCCTTGCCGTTCTCGTACATCTTGCCCACCAACCGGTCGTACAACGCCTTGCGTTCTGCTGGATTCTCAAGTGCAGCCAGCTCCTTGCGGAAGCCCAGCTTTACGGCTCCTTCTAGTCCCATGCCGCCGAACTCCCCGGTTGGCCACGAGACCGCAAAGAATGGCGCTTTGAAGCTGCCGCCCGCCATTCCCTGGGCACCGAGCCCATAGGACTTGCGCAGCACAATGGTGAAGAACGGCACGGTCAGGCTTGAACCGGTCACGAACATCCGGCAGCAGTGCCGCACCAAGGCGGCCTTCTCTACCTCGGGACCCACCATGTTCCCCGGGGTGTCGCACAACATCAGGACCGGGATGTCGAAGGCATCACACAACTGCATGAACCTGGTCGCCTTGTCGGCTGCGTCACTGTCAATGGCGCCGCCCAGGTGCCGCGGGTTGTTGGCAATAACGCCGATTGGGCGTCCTTCGATCCTTATGAAAGCTGTCACCATGCCGAGGCCGAAGTGCCGGCGAATCTCCAACACCGAGCCGATGTCGGCCAGGGTCTCAATAACCTCACGCACGTTGTAGACTCGCAGCCGGTTCTCAGGGACGATTCCCCGCAGCAACCGCTGGTCGGCGCACTCCCAATCCGTGATCGGGCCCTGGAAGTATGAGAGATATTGTTTGGCTATACGCACGGCCTCGGCCTCGTCAGCCACAGGGATATCCACCACACCGTTGGGCACCTGCACGTCCATTGGTCCAACCTCCTCTGGACGGAAGATACCAAGGCCGCCGCCTTCGATCATTGCTGGGCCGCCCATGCCAATATTGGAGCCCTCAGTGGCAATGATCACGTCACAGCATCCGAGGATCACGGCGTTACCAGCAAAGCACCGACCTGAGGTGATGCCAACAAGGGGTACCAGACCGCTGAGTCTGCCCCAGAGATGGAAGGCCATGACGTCGAGGCCAGCTGGACTCGACCAGTCAGTGTCCCCAGGCCGGCCACCCCCCCCCTCGGCGAAGAACACAACCGGCAGACGCCACTTCTCGGCCAGCTCAAACATCCGGTCCTTTTTGTAGTGGTTTTTGAAACCCTGAGTGCCGGCGAGCACAGTGTAGTCGTACGACATGACAACACACCGGGCTCTTGCCTCGTCGAAAAGGTCGCCGTTGACGCTGCCAATGCCGGCGACCATGCCATCAGCAGGAGTGTTCTTGATCAGATCGTCAAGCGAGCGTCGTTGCCGTTGGGCGGCAATGACCATCGGGCCATACTCGATGAAGGTGTCCGGATCACACAGATCAGTGATGTTCTCGCGTGTAGTTCGCTGCCCCGTCTTGCGGCGCCGTGCTACAGCATTAGGCCGAGCAGCATCTAGCCCGATCTTGTGGCGCTCAATCACTTCAGCAAGGTCCGGCCGGATGTAGTCCAGATCGATCTGCTCCTGATCTTCCGTCCCTGAGACATCGACCTCGATCTCCTCAATAAAGGCGAGGGGGTGACCCTCGTACACTGTATCACCCTCAGCCACTGTGAGCCGTTGCACAACCCCGCTTATTTCGGCCTGAATGACATGCTCCATCTTCATGGCCTCCATGACAAGGAACTGCTGGCCCCTGCGAACAAGGTCGCCCTCGCGCACATCGAGGCTCACAATAGTGCCCTGCATAGGCGCCTCGATCGCCACGGTGTTCTTTGGGCCCACAATGTCGTACGTCCGCGCACTCACAGAAGAGTCGGGTGGGGTTTGTGTCGCTGGCACGCTGCTCCCTGACTTGCCATGGTCAAGCACGGCGAGTGGGTCAGACGCATCAATCTTAGCGCCAGCAAGAGCCGGTGCTGCGGCACCATTGGCCCGATCGGCCTGATCGAAGAAGAGCCGCTGATGGGTGTTATTCTCAGAGGTAACAAGCTCAGCTATATGGTCCTCTACAAAGCGGGTGTAGACACGACTCGCCACAAACTCGGGATGTTGCAACAGACTCTGCAGGAACGGGATGTTCGTGGGCACCCCATCGACCTTGAACTCGCAGAGCGCACGATATGTCCTGGTCACCACATTGGCAAATTCTGCCGACGTTGTATGGCCAATGAGCTTAGCCAGTAGAGAGTCAAAGCGTGGACTTGTGCGATAGCCAACATATCCGAACGAATCGGTCCGGACACCGGGGCCTGAGGGTGCCTCGAATGCCGTGAGCGTCCCCCCTGCGGGTCGTGCGGTGCCATCCGCCTGCATAGTTTCCATGTTGATACGCACCTGCATCGCAAACCCGCGCGGCTCCGGCACCTTAGCCTGCTGGAGCCCCAGTTCCGTGAGCGAGCGTCCTCCTGCTAGTTGCAGCTGGAGCTGGACAAGGTCAACCCCTGTTACCTCTTCGGTCACAGTGTGTTCAACCTGCAATCTGGGATTGGCCTCGATGAATGCATAAGCCGCTTCACCGTTTGCCTCGCTTATGGTAGTCGCGTCGACTGTAGCAGTCGCATCAACCAGGAATTCGAAGGTGCCGACGTTGTCATAACCCACAGCCTGGGCCAACCGGACAGCCGCTGCGATGAGTCGGGCACGCAGATTAGGTGGCAGTCCAGGACACGGGGCGATCTCAACCAGCTTCTGATGACGCCTCTGGATGCTGCACTCGCGCTCCCAAAGATGGCTCACTATGCCGGACCTGTCACCGATGACTTGCACTTCGATGTGCCTGGCTCGCGGGATCAACTGCTCGACATACACGTCGCCGTTACCAAAGGCCTGTAGCGCTTCCGACTGACAGCGGGTATAGGCTTCCTTAACCTCATCAGGGTGATGCACCACCCGCATGCCGCGGCCACCACCTCCAGCCACTGCCTTGATCATCATCGCACCACCGTTGCCTAATGATGAGAGGAATTCTCGGGCCTGATCAAGACTTGTCGGACCCGATGTGCCTGACAGCACTGGCACTCCACAGCGCTCTGCCAACGCTCGCGCCTGTACTTTGTTGCCGAACAATTCGAGCGTCTCCGCTCGTGGACCTACAAAGGTGATTCCTTCCTCAGCACAGCGTCTGGCAAACCAAGCGTTCTCACTGAGAAAGCCGTATCCCGGGTGGATGGCGTCGCACCCAGTTTCCCTGGCTACGGCCAGGATATGCTCGCCGTCGAGGTAGGCGGCAACACCCGTGCCGCGCAGAGGGCGAGCCTCATCCGCCTTTCGCGTGTGGAGTGAGAGGGTATCGTCCTCGGAGAAGACGGTCACTGTCCGCATGCCCAGCTCGGCGGCAGCGCGCATAATACGTATAGCGATCTCACCCCGGTTGGCAATCAGAAGACTCGTCAGACTCATAAGACCTGTGCTTTCTGGAAGGAATTGTAATGTCTGTTTCGGGTAGGGTAGCTATTTGAGGGGGGAACTCAATTGTTAGAGGATATACCGCGATAGATCTTCGTCTTTCACAATCTCGTCAAGTTTGTCCTTGACATATGGGGCGTCGACCATCACCTCACGACCATCCATCTCCGGCGCGTCAAACGAGATGTCCTCTAAAATCCGCTCCACCACAGTGTGAAGGCGGCGGGCACCAATGTGCTCAGTACGTTCATTTACCAAGGCAGCAATACGAGCGATCTCTTCCACCGCATCCTGGCCAAAGGTGAGGCTCACTCCCTCCGTATCCATAAGCTCGACATACTGGGTGAGTAATGCGTTTTGAGGCTCGGTAAGGATACGCACAAAGTCTTCACGGGTAAGGGGATCGAGTTCCACACGAATGGGAAAGCGGCCCTGGAACTCGGGAATCAGATCCGAGGGTTTGGCGTTATGAAAAGCGCCAGAGGCAATAAAGAGAATATGGTCGGTTTTGACCATGCCATATTTGGTATTGATCGTGCTTCCTTCAACAATAGGCAGCAGATCTCGCTGCACTCCTTCGCGGGACACATCCGGACCCTGACTCGGCCCACGGCCAGCAATCTTATCAATCTCGTCAACAAAGATAATGCCAGCCTGTTCTACTCGGCCGAGCGCCTCGCGCACCACAGCCTCCATATCCACTAGCTTGTCGATCTCCTCCTGAACGAGCAGATCCAAGGCCTCAGGCACCTTCATCCGCCGCTTTTTTGTTTGCTTCGGCATCAGGTTGCTGAACATCTCTTTGAAGTGCATCTCCATCCCTTCCAACCCTTGAGGGGCCAATACCTCAACAAAGGGCATGGCAGATTTGGTAACTTCCAGTTCCACATAGCGGTCGTCAAGCTTCCCCTCGCGCAGCAACTTGCGAATCTTCTCCCTGGTGTTTCGGCCGCCGGGTTCAGTAGTGGAGACCTCAGACGTCTCTTCTTCATCAGCAGTCCCGCGCCGTTCCGCCTTACGTACTGGCGGGAAAAGAAGATCAAGGAGGTGCTCCTCGGCTAGATCCTGCGCCTTCGGTTGGATGCGGACCTTTTCCTCCTGCTTGACCATATTCACTGCAAGATCGGCTAGATCCCGCACCATCGATTCCACATCCCGCCCCACATAGCCTACCTCAGTAAACTTTGAGGCCTCGACCTTACAGAATGGGGCCTGAGCAAGCCGGGCCAAGCGGCGGGCAATCTCAGTCTTGCCCACACCGGTAGGGCCAATCATAAGAATGTTCTTGGGCGCAATCTCGTCTCGTAGTTCTTCCGGTACCTGTTGACGCCGCCAGCGGTTACGTAGAGCGATTGCCACTGCCCGCTTGGCCTTGCGCTGGCCAATAATGTAGCGGTCAAGCTCAGAAACAATTTCCCGTGGGGTCATGGGGTGCAGCTGGGATCGGGTGGTATTCTCCACCAGTGGCAAGGCTTGGTCAGCAACTTTCGCCATAATTACAGCTCCTCCACAACAATCTGCTCATTGGTGTACACGCAAATGGCAGCGGCAGTACGCATGGCCTCCTCGGCAATAGTGCAGGCATCCAGGTCTGTGTGCTTGGCCAGGGCACGGGCTGCGGCTAGCGCATAGTTGCCCCCTGAGCCAATAGCAATAATACCGTCGTCAGGTTCCATGACATCCCCGCCACCGGAGATGAGCAGTGTGGACTCTTCGTCTACTACTACCAGGAGGGCTTCCAGGCGACGCAGAATTCGGTCAGTGCGCCAATCTTTAGCCAGTTCTACCGCCGCACGACGCAAATGACCACTGTACTCTTCCAGTTTCTTTTCAAACTTATCACACAAAGTCATGGCATCAGCAGTACCGCCAGAAAAGCCAGCCAGAACCTTGCCTCGATAAAGGCGACGGACCTTACGGGCATTATGTTTAACCACTGCTGCGCCCAGGCTTACCTGGCCGTCCCCTGCCATCGCCACTTTGTCCTGGTGGCGGACTGCAATAATAGTAGTGCCGTGCATTGTTTCCCGCGCCATTGGTCAATATGTTTATGCCCGCGGATGAGCCTTATCGTACACCTGCATCAGGTGGTCAAGGCTAACGTGGGTATATTTTTGGGTAGTGGAAAGACTAGCGTGACCCAAAAGCTCCTGAATAGCCCGTAGGTCAGCTCCGGCATCAAGAAGGTGCGTGGCAAAGCTGTGACGCAAAGAGTGGGGACTAGCCCTGAGCAGTATACCGCTCTGTTGCACATATTTACCAACTAACCGGGCCACACTACGGGCGCTAAGGCGCCCACCACGACCATTCAGAAATACTGCTTTCTGTTCTCCGCCTACCGTTTTCTGTTTTCCCTTGACGAGTTTTTGTATACATCCCCGGTAGCGCTGCAAGGCTTCTAACGCCCTTTTACCAATGGGGACAATGCGTTCCTTGTTCCCTTTTCCCTTTACCCGGATGACCTCAAGCGTGGTGTCAATATTCTCCCAGTTTAGCCCCACCAACTCACTTACTCGCAGGCCGCAAGAGTAAAGCACTTCCAGGAAAGCCTGATCTCGTAGGCTAGAGGCAGTGTCCTTAGTCGGAGCGTCGAGCAAACGAAAAGTGTCATCCACCGGCAGGTAAATAGGAAGGGGTTTCTCCTTCTTAGGAGTAGCAATGCCCAGGCTGGGGTCTTTTTCCAGTATCCCCTCACGGATGAGGTAACGGAAGAATCCTTTGACGGCGGAAAGCTTGCGACCAATTGAACTCTTGCGGTTGTGTTGACGCAGATGGGCAAGGAACGCCCGAATAGTATGATAAGTGATCCCTTCTACCACCACTTCCGTATTGTCTGGACTTCCCTGCTGGGCAAGAACAAAGGCCTCAAACTGGGCAAGATCACTAAGATAGTTACGCAAGGTATGAGGGGAAACATTGCGCTCGATCTGCAGAAATCGAGTATAACGATCAATGAGAAAAGAAAGCGCAGGTGCTGCCATATGCTTGCCGTAAGAGTTAAAACCATGGTATCAGTAAGCACCTGTCTCCGCAAGGATTGGTATTATTGCTCCTTGCTTGTCCCGGAGACAGGGCCCCGGTGGAGGCCTAAGAGCCCTGAGCTTAAGGAAAAACCATGTATCTCTGTCACGCCTGCAGAAAAGAGGTTGTGTTTAAAGATCGAGTCGGTCGTGGAGATACCTGTCCCCACTGTGAAGCAGAGCTTCGCTGTTGTTTAAATTGCAGTTTTTACGATCTCCACTATGCCAACGCCTGTCGTGAGCCGCATGCCGACCTGGTAGAAGAAAAGGATAGGGCCAACTATTGCGAGTATTTCTCGTTTAACCCAGAGGTAAAGAAACAGGAAAGGGCACGGCAGAGCGCCCGGACGGAACTTGAGGCCCTATTTAAGAAGAAAAAGTGACCCGCACAGCACGGAATCTCAATATCAGTGCCGCTGCTGTAGTCCTGACTGTAGCTGTTTGCCTGCTCTTTGCCTGCCGACCTGACACACAAACTGCCCGGGGTACGGCTGAGCGTTTCCTTGATACTCACTATATCGAAATCAACCTGCCGGCATCCAAAGCATATTGCACCGGTCTGGCCCTTCATAAGGTGGAGGAAGAGATCAGCCTCACTCAGGGGCAAGTGATTGATGAAACAACCCGTAAGCCTTCGATTGGCTATCGGCTTCTAGAAGAGAAAAGCAGAGGCCAGAGGCGCGCCTCTTTTTTTTACGAAGCTACTATTAGAGTACCTGGGGCGGGAAAATTTAAGAAAAAATGGTTTCTTACTCTGCGCAGAACAGAAGGGGTATGGAAAGTATCAAACTATAGTGAGTCTGATTAGAAGGTCTCTCAGTACCTTCATCCCTCCTCTCAATGCACCTCAAACTCACCATCGAATACGACGGCACCCACTACTACGGCTGGCAGCTGCAGAACCACAAACCCACAATCCAGGGCACTCTGGAAGCAGCGCTTGTTCGCCTTCTAGGAGAACCGGTACGTCTTCGGGTAGCAGGCAGAACGGATACCGGCGTGCATGCTTTGGGGCAGGTAGCATGCGTACACACAAGCAAGGCAGTAGACCTTTACGCTTTTCAGAAAGGGCTTAATGCGCTTACTCCGCCCGACATTGTGGTCAGGAAGATCGAAGCTATGCCTGAAGATTTCAATCCCCGTCATAATGCCAGGAGCCGTGTTTATCTCTACCGCATATGGAACCACCCTTGGCCGTCAGCCTTCTGGGGACCCTACTCCTGGCATATGGCCTTTCCCCTTGACCTTGCAGGAATGGAGAAAGCCACCGCTCACCTTGTTGGTACCCACGATTTCTCTTCCTTTCAGGCGACGGGCTCTGATGCTCGCCACCCTATACGCACGGTGCTGGAAAACTTCTGGCGCAGAGAGGACGGGTTTCTGATCTACACCATCGAAGCCCATGCTTTCCTCCGCCACATGGTACGAAACATTGTGGGGACTCTAGTCGAGGTAGGAAGAGGGGCCATGAGCGTGGAAAGGTTCTTGGAGGTCTTCCATGCCCATGACCGAACCCTGGCCGGCCCCAATGCTCCGGCCCAAGGGCTTTTTCTGGTTGAGGTGAAATACTAAAGTTAGAAGGCCACGGCTTTGGTAAGGAGGCATTGCCACCAGCTTTTATTCTCAAATAATCTAGTCAATAGGAGGAGGACTGCCCATGCATCCCTCTGCTGCGCTCAGCCCCACGACCACGGATGATGAGCTGAGCTGGTATGTGGAGGCGTTTAACCGTGAGGTGCGAGGGGTGGAGAGCGAAATCTGGGCCCATACCTGCTGGGGCAATCCTGCCCAGCAGCCCTGTTACTGGGAGCTACCGAGCTATGAGCGCTCGATTCCTTACCTGCTCAGTCTTGAGGCGGATGTAATTACCTTCGAGTGTGCCAGCACCGGGGGGAAAGACCTGCCGCTCATTGGCCAGCACAAGACCGATAAGAAGATAGGGATTGGGGTAGTGAGTCACACCAACACAGCCGTGGAGCCACCCGAGGTAGTAGCCAATCTTATTCGCAAAGCCCTAGAGTACATCCCGCTTGAACGCTTGATCATCACAACCGACTGCGGGTTTGGCCGAGAAGGGATCTCGCGGCGGATTGCCTATTACAAGTGTGTGTCTCTGGTGCTAGGGACGAATATAGTGAGGAGGGAGCTAGGACTGCCGGAAGTGGAGGTACGGGCTGCAGACCCGAGGTGGGCGTTTGCAGAGGTTGGAGAATAAAGAGCTGAGATAGTTGCTAAGTGCCAACTTTTTGCTTTTCCTTCAGACAAAACCTGGAAAAGGATCGGTTTAGTGACGATTACGGCGGCGGAAGTAAACGACCATGCCGAGTAGACTAATCAGAAGCCAGAAAAACTCGATCATGAAGGCTGAGAGGTTGAACTCAAAGAGTAACGATACCATCACCAACGCCGCGCCCAGAGCGTTGAGCAAGGAGTAGGACAGTTGCTGGCTTGGCAGCCTGCCAAGCTGCAGTAGAAGATAGGTGACAATGATCAACAATACCCCAAGGTTACCTACAACGTCATGCCAGCTGTAATCCATAATCGTCCTCTCTCCGATGCATTGCCAACTCAAGAATGGGTCTGCTCAGAGTTGACGGGCACCTAACACGGACAGCCATAACCCAGCCCACTACAGCTTAGCCACCCGAAGTTTCTATAAAACGACTCAACGGCCAAGATAACTCAATTGACAGTATTTTCGCCTCGTGCCAGTATGAACCAATATTCAAATAATAGAGCAGCTTTCTTTTTTTTCTATTTGTCCTCATTTTAGAGATAAGGAAAGGATGTCTACTACAGCAAGCATCAACCGGCTTTCCCGCCGCGAACGCGAGTTAAACCTGCGCAGAGAAATTGTCCTTGAGGCGGCCGAGGAAGTATTTGCCGCCAAAGGGTACTATGAAGCCGCGGTGGAGGAAATTGCCAGCCGGGCCGAGGTCTCTGTTGGCACCTTCTATAACCTTTTTACCAGCAAAGAGGCTCTTTACCTTACCCTTATTGAGCAAAGGGTAGACGGCTTTATGCAGCACGTGAAGCGCTGCGTCGAGACGGAAAGGTCTGCCCCAGAAAAGTTAGACCGCTTGCTTGCGGGGATGTTTGAGTATGTGGACCAAAGTCAAGCCTTTTTTCGTCTTTATGTGATGACCACTCATGGCCTGCCCTGGCATGTCAATTCCAGCATGGGAGAGGTACTCTTTGCTAGATATAGGGAGCTACTTAGCTATGTAACGGAACTCTGTCAGCAGGGGCAAGAAGAGGGCGTGTTTCATACATTGGCCCCTTCCTCTCTAGCCTTGGCTATTTTGGGCGTGGTCAACGCCTTTATGACCAACTGGGTGATGGGAGCCAAGAAAAAGCCCTTGTTGCACTCCCTGACAGAGGTTCGTTCCCATGTTCGTTGTCTCGCCCAGGGAGAAGAAATATCTGTTGCCAAGACCAGAGTAGAACGCCGGCAAGCAAACCTTCCAGAGGAAGAAACCCTACAGTAAAGAACTTTTCATCGAAAGAGGTTCATCATGAGTCAACTAGTAGCCATTGCCAGCGACTCCAGCATCGATCTACCGCAGGACGAAGCAACCCGTCGTGGCATCGCCATTGCCCCGATCCAGATCGCGTTCAGCCACGAGTATTTCCGTGATAATGTTCTGCCGCGCGCCGAGTTTTATCAACGGCTCAAACAAGAACCATACCTGCCAACCATTGCCGCCCCTATGGCAACAGATTTTGTTGCCGCCTATCACGAGTCCGCCAAGCGTGGCAAGAAAATTCTCTGCCTGATTAATCCGTTTGAGTCCTGTTCGACTTATACCGCCGCCTACTCCGCAACCCTGTCAGTCAAGAAAGAAGGTAACCTTGCGGTCGAGGTCATGAACACCGGGCGGGCGCTGACCGGGCTGGGTGCCACATGCATTGCCGCTAGTGAGCTGGCAGCGCGTGGTGCGAGTATAGAAGAGGTCATCAACGCCATTGAAGAGGTCGCGGATCAAATTGATTCCTTCTATGCCCCGGCCACGGCGCAGTACCTGCAGCTCGATGGCCGGATTTCATTGTATGAGATGGAGGTAGGAAGCCTTGAGGGCATGCTGCCGTTGATTCGGGTGTGGGGTCGGGTCGCCGTTATCGACAAATATCCTACCCAGGCTGAGAACATTGCCCGGATGCTCGTCCGGGCAGAGGAAGAACTGGACGGCCGCGAGGCAATTGTTCTAGTTACGCACGCCGACAATCATGCCGGGGCTGAGGAACTGGCGGCACGCGTACGTAAGCAGCTTCAGTGTAAAGAACTGATCATTACTGAACTCGGCCCCTCCGCAGGGGCCTATTGTGGCTCTGGAACCGTGGGGCTGGGGTTTTGCCCCAACCTAGTCAAACTCAACTAAGGGAAGGGAGGGTCTTATGAAATTTGGCATTTTTTACGAGCACTCGGTACAAAAGCCCTGGACCCGCCAGTCTGAGCTGCGAGCCTATGAGCAGGCTATGGAACAGATCGAGCTGGCAGACGAACTGGGATTTGACCAGGTCTGGGAAGTCGAACATCACTTTCTGGAAGAATATTCGCATTCCTCGGCGCCCGAGGTCTTTTTGGCGGCGGCCTCAAGCCGAACCAAACGAATCCGTCTGGGGCATGGCATTGTGCTTTGCCTGCCACAGGTGAACCACCCGGCGCGTATTGCCGAGCGGGCGGCAACACTGGATCTGGTCTCTAATGGGCGTTTGGATTTTGGTACTGGCCGGGCGGCAACCTGGACTGAGCTAGGCGCTTTTGGGATTGACCCTGACAAAACCAAGGAGATGTGGGACGAGGTTATCCGGGCGCTTCCTAAGATGTGGACGGAGGAGGAGTTTGAGTGGAACGGCAAGTATTTTAAGATGCCCCCGCGCAACATCCTGCCCAAACCGCTTCAGGACCCCCACCCGCCCATGTGGGTGGCAGTAGCCTCGCCCGAAACCGCGGTCCAGGCCGCCGAGCGCGGGCTGGGGATGCTAGGCGTAACTCTGGGAACACCGGCTGACTATAAACGCCTGGTTGCCGACTACCGGCGGATCATCAGGCACTGCGATCCGGTGGGCAAGTTTGTCAACAATCAGGTCAATGCTGCGGGCTGGCTTTACTGTGGTGAAGATGATGGAGAATCAGCCATGGTTGGCGGACGGACGGCCTTTACCTTCTTTCATCATGCCGCCCATCTCCTGGGGATTGGCGGCCTTTATCCCTCGCACGCCTACACCGCGCTGGCCAATGCTACCGCACTTTTGAGCGACCCAAGCAATATCCTGCACGAGGGGTTCCTGGTTGGCACGCCCGAAAATATCATCAAGTCCCTTCGCTTTTGGGAGGCTGTGGGCGTTGACCGGATTGTGTGCCTGATTAACTTTGACCAGATGATCCCGCAAGAAAAAGTGCTGGCAAGCCTTGAGCGTTTTGCCAAGTATGTGATGCCGGAATTTGCCGAAGACCGCAAAGGCATTAGCCCAGGCCCTGGCAATGGCGGCACTCCAGAATCCATACCTATGCCAAGCTAAAAGAAGACTGGGGAGACAAGATTGCATCATTGACTCATTTAGCCATTGAAACAATGGAACAATGAAGCAATGACTAAATCTCCAAGTTAGTCGTTAGCCGCTGTATAGAAAGGAGTAGTGACCCATGCCCGATCCTGGACGAGCTGGTCCGGAAAACTACCGGGTACAAATTCCGTCACCCAAGCCGGACTACCCAGCGCTGCCCTGGAAATGTACCGGCGTGACCATGCTCAGTGTCTCCTTTGAGGTACTCAAGGACCCCCTGCTTGATCGTCTACCAAGCGATTTCAATCGCACCGTTCCGTCCTACTGCCGGCTCTTTGTGATTGATCAGGCCGACAGCCCGGTGGGGCCTTTTCGCGAGGCGATCCTGGCCTTGGGCTGTCGCTATAATATGCGCCCGGTTTCCTTTGTCACCGCTTCGCTTACCAATAACCCCAAAACTCTGGCCGCAGGATTGTGCGAACGTGGCTTTCCCAGCGCGCTGGGCGCCATTGAGTTGGAAGCGAGTGCCGAGCAAGCACGTGCTACGGTCAGTGATCAAAATGGTCCGCTGCTCAGCGTGGCAATCCCTGCCCTTCAGACTATTGAGCCGGGTCGCCTTGCCTACGATCAGTTTAATGCCTTTCGCACAACCGGCACCAATGGCAGCTTGCAGGCCGAGCTGGTAGCCCTCTCACCTGATATAGAAATTGAGCAAGCGGCAATCAGCCGGACGGCGCCGATTGAATACCTCGGAGCAGGCAACACCGTGTGGCACATCCTGCGCTCACGTAATGTGATTAGCGCTCAGGTAGTGCGTGGCACGCGCACTTTTGCGGTTGCCAAGAAACCGAGTTGAAGGACAGCCGGAAAGAAATCCTCAGAGAATGAATGAGAGTCATTTTCCAACAGAGGCTCGCATTGGCAAAGTCAGGGCCTTTTTACTTCTAAGCTTCCAGCACTCAGTAACCAACTAAAGAGATTCGGGGACCGGAAGCCATGGCAATACGGTCCCTGCATTCTGTCAACAGCGGCCTCAACCCCAGAGCCGAATACTAAACCGAAGAAGGGACTAAGGAGGAAGAGATGCTCCGTACACCATTGGTAATTTTTCTACTCGCCCTGCTATTTCTACTTACAGGGCATCAAGGAAGCTCGCAGGATGCCCGCACAGAGCTGGAGCAAATGGGTGTCCAGTATTCTCAGGAGGCTTTTATAAAGAGCGTACAGGACAATAACTCCCGCGCGGTAGAATTATTTCTGGCTGCCGGAATGGATGTTAACACTAAAGATAAGGCCTTTGGTTTTACCCCCTTAATAATGGCGGCCATGAGGGGCCATAGTCAGATGGTACAGACCCTAATGGCCAGTGGGGCTAAGGTGAATGGCAAAGATAACGGGGGCTATACTGCTCTGATGCGGGCCGCCAGCAATGGCCACTCCCAGATGGTAAAAGCTTTGCTGGATAAAGGGGCTGAGATTAACGCTAAAGAGGATCGCGGTTATACCGCCTTAATGCTCTCGGCAGAAGAAGGCCATACTGAGGCTGTCCCAGCCTTGCTGGCCAGTGGGGCTAAGGTGAATGGCAAGGATAACGGGGGCTATACTGCTCTGATGCGGGCCGCCAGCAATGGCCACTCCCAGATGGTAAAAGCTTTGCTGGATAAAGGGGCTGAGGTCAATGCCAGTGATAAGGGAGGAGGAACAGCTCTGATATTAGCCGCAGTGGGAGGTCATGCTAGCACGGTTAAGGTTTTGTTGGACAAAGGGGCCGATGCCAAAGCGAAAAGCAAATATGGCCAGACCGCACTCATCGGAGCAGCAGGGATAGGTCATGCTGACATTGTGCAGGCATTGCTGGACCAGGGCGCGGATGCGAAGGCAAAAACTGACATGGGTGGGATAAGCGCATTAATGATGGCAGCAGGTAATGGTTATATCGAGGTTATGCAAGCCTTGCTAGCTAAAGGGGCTGACATCAATACAAGGGATAAAGGTAGCCGAACAGCTTTGTGGTACGCGGTAGATAGAAACCGCTCTAATACTGTGCGCACCTTGTTAAAACGAGGTGGGGATGTAAATGTGAGAAACCAAAACGGCGGCACCGTCCTAATGCACGCAGGAGAAAAGGGCTACACTGATACCGTACAGGCTTTACTGGACCAAGGTGCAGATGTAAATGCGAAAAACAGTCATGGCCAGACAGCCTTGATGGCGGCGGCCATAGAAGATCATACTGACACTGTACAAACCCTGCTAGACAACGGCGCCGATGTAAATGCACAGAGCCTTACTGGACAGACAGCCCTAATAGTGGCGGCTATAGAAGGCCACACTGATATCGTACAAGCCTTATTGGTCAAAAGCGCTGATATAGACCTGAAAGACAGAGATCGCAGAACCGCCTTGATACATGCAGTTATAGGAGATCACACAGCTATTGTACAAACCCTATTAGACAAAAGCGCCGATATGGAGGTAAAAGATAAAGATCAGAGAACAGCCCTATGGTGGGCAAAAAATAAAGGCCATGCTGAGATTGCTCAACTACTCACAAAGGCAGGAGCCAACGAGTAAGCAATAGATATAGGAGGTGATTATGAGTGACGAGCTTTCAGGCCAAGTGGCGATTGTGACCGGTGGTGCATCCGGGATTGGCCGTGCAACCGTTTCAGCCCTGCTTCATGCCGGCGCGGCTGTAGCAGTCCTCGACCGCGATGAAGCTGGAACTACCGCCGCTGTCGAGCAGGGCAGACAGTCGGGTGGGAATGCGTTGGCTGTACCGATTGATCTGGCAGATACCACACAGATTTCCACCGCTGTCGCCCGAGTCATCGAGCAACTGGGACGAATTGACATTCTAGTAAATGGGGCAGGCGTAACCGGTCGATTCCAAAGCTTACTCGAAATGGACGAAGAGAACTGGGATTTCGTTCAGACCGTGAACTTGAAGGCGGCGATGGTGCTGATGAAACACGTTGCCCGGCACATGATTGAGCAAGGGAGCGGGGGACGGATTGTTAATATCAGTTCGAGCTCTGCCTTTCGCGCTCGCAACTCCCCAGTAGCGTATGCCAGTTCCAAGGCTGCGCTGGTGCAGTTGACGCGCAGTACCGCCGCCGAGTTGGGCCCCCATAACATCAACGTCAATGCCATTGCCCCTGGGATCACCGCCACGGCCATGACCCGCCCGCTGGGCGACGCCGAGGCCCTTGAGCGGGTCGCCTCCAGCGGCCCCTTGGAGAACCTGTTCCACCGCGTCTCGCAGCCGGAAGACGTGGCCGCAGCCATTCTGTTTCTCTGTCTGCCCGGCAGCAGGCAGATTACTGGACAAACAATCCATACCAGCGCAGGCGCGGTTGTCTGACGCGTTGAGCAGGAGGTCAAAAAGGTGGACAATTTCCGAGGCCGTCTATTCCGGCTGATCCGACGCCACCTGAATGGAGACCCGTGGGGTACGTGACGGCGAGGTTGGGTCGCAGCATACAGTGCAAGTAAGGCTCCGCCCCCTGAGTGGCCAATCCCGTAGAAGTCATGCAGACCAAGAGACTCGATCACCTCTTCCACGTCGCGCGCCATATTGTGCCAGCGACACCATTCTAGCGGCGGCTTTTCATTGTCACCCTGGCCACGCAGATCCATGGTACGCACATGATACTGGCCTACAAGCTCGGTGATCATTCGCCGATACACCTAGCCAAGAAACCCATTGGCATGCAAAAGCAGTAGGTCTGGTCCGCTGCCACCCCAGTCAGCCACATGCAGCTTCACGCCATCCACAGGAATGAATTGACTGCTTAGGGCGCTTTTCATTTGGTTGGGCCACATATCCCCCCTCACCCACAGTCGCTCCGCTCCTGTTTCCCTCTCCCCCGCTGGGGGAGAGGGTTAGGGTGAGGGGGCACCTGCCTCACCCTATGAACACACACAACTGCAAATTGCTCTAGTTTCATGGCACTTGTGTATAAACAAAGGAAGGCATTTTGTCCAGGATATTGGATCTGGCCGCGGGCAATGCTTAGCTCCAGTCGCCCATCCCAGGGATGATCTAGCATGCAGACTTCTTCGATGAGCCGCTCTGCTTAAATACGCGGAGTGTTTTCCGGCTCGGCAATGACCCGATTTTCAATCTCCCCCAGATTCTCAATGGCAATCTTCACCACATCCCCCGCCCTCAGCCACTTGGGGGGTTTCATCGCCGCAGCCACGCCTCCGGGCGTCCCGGTGGAAATGATATCCCCCGGCTCCAAGGTAAACGCGGTCGATAAATGCTCGACCAAGTCATAGCAGTTAAACAGGAGCTGGCTGGTGTTCGAACTCCGCCGTAATTCCCCATTGACCCACGTTTTGAGATCAAGCGTGTGGGAGTTTCCCACTTCATCTGCCGTGGTAATCCACGGCCCCAACGGACAGTGGGTGTCCCACGATTTGCCCATAGTGAAGGTCGGCACCCGCCGCTGCCAATCCCGCACGCTCACGTCATTGGCAATCGTAAACCCAACAATAACCTCCCGGGCGCGCTGCCTAGGCACATGCCGACAGTAGCGTCCAATGACAATGGCGAACTCTCCTTCATAATCGAGCTGCTCGGACGCCCGCGGCAAGTGGATGTCCCCGGTCGGACCGGTCACGGCGGTGGCCTGCTTATTGAAGATCATGGGCACCTCGGGCGTTTTACTACCGGTTTCCGCAATGTGGTCTTTGTAATTGAGTCCGACAGCAAGAATTTTGGGCGGCCGTAAGATGGGCGCTTCCAGTTTCACCCCTTCGAGCGCCACCCGAGCGGAGGCGTTGCCAACGGCTGGCTTGGCTGCGGCTAACCCCTCTGTTCCTGCCGCCAGGAAGGCGCACATTTCGCGGGGGAGATTGGGGGCGGCACGGTGACCCGGGAGCATGAAGGTCTTCTCATCCGGCTCATCCCATACGTTGGGACCGAGCATGCGACCAAAGGATTCCGTCCACGGCGGCCGGGCCGGGATGGACTCGTAGGCCATGACACAAAAGGCCGGAATGACATCTTCCTTAAAATTCTCATACTGGTCGTCACCCCAGATAACAATGAAGTCCGGCGCAAAGCCGTCCAGCACCCGGCGTGCCTTCCTGAACCATGTCACCAGCACCTCACGATGGCGGCACGCCGTGCTGGTTCCTTCATCGCTCCCCCATTCTGCGCGCATGGGCGCCTGCGCGCATGGGCGCTGGCCAATTCTCCGGTTGCCGGTACTGCTCGGGGAGCCCGGGGCTGCGCAGAATAAACTTCAACGGACCCGGCATATTCTGGTCCAGATGAACCAGAGGCGGATAGTGCGTGAGGCCAATCCCTAAGATCTCTCCCATGGAACACCTCCTGTGAAACCTGAGAATGAGCCGTGCCGTTGTCTAGGAGGGCGCGACTTGCAGTATAAAAGGGTTTACTCTATTGCTCGTGTGGCCGTCAAGAGTTGGACCGTTGCCGAAGCGTTCCGGGAACCTAGCTGAGTGGGGGGGAACCGGTAAACTGCAGAATGTAGAGCCCCCCGGTATAGCGATCCACCGCATAGATGAGTTTCTGTTCATCAACATATACATCGTTGATCTGAACAACCCCCTTGGGAGATCCAGCAGGCGGAGGGGGAATAAAGAAGCCTACCTCTTCTAAGGTGGGCGGAGCCCCGGGCCTGAGCGGATCACGAAAGCGGTACACCCGCACCCCACCGTTGAAGAAGCTGCCCACAATGGTGTTGCGCAGGATGGCAGAGGTGGGCAGCGGCAGGTTCTCATGAATGTTATGCGCGCCAAACCACCCTCCCCGGTTGCACAGCTCATCGACATTATCCGGCAGCGGCGCGGTGGCAACGGTCACGGGGTGAGACTCATTGCGAATGTCGAGCAACCAGATTAGCTTGGGAAAGTCGGCCGCAAGATCCTGGGTGGATTCCTCGGAAACAATGGCTAACCCCCGCTCGAAAAGCGGGAGCACGGTGTGGGAGAAGCCGGTAAAAGGCGGATACCAACTGCAGCGGCCGACCACCTGCGGCTGGGCCTTGTCCGTGATATCCAGAATTACCACTCCACCATCAATATAGCCGAGGTAGGCTCGGTTAGGTCTCTCCGGCATAACAAGCGCATTGTGGAGGCGAAAGGCGTTCACCGCCGAGCCGGAAACCCGCTCGAGTTCACCAGAATCACCAGCCCTTTGGCTGGGGAGCCACCAGCGCCCGACCTCTGTGGGGCTAGTGGGATCACGCACATCCACAATCATGTAGAACTGGTTGTCTACAGGATAGGCAGGAGTAAAGTCTGCCGCTCCGGTAGAAATATGGGCAAATTGCCCATCGACACACCAGACAAAATGGGTACCTGGAGAGGCAGGGCCGCTGGTGTCAAAGAAAGAGAGCAGCCGTGGGGCCTCCGGCTGTGTGACATTGTAAAAGGTCAGACCGGCCGGCACCCTCCCCTGTGTCATGCCGGAACGCCCCAGCGCATTCTGGATGGCAACAATAAGAATGTTGCCCACTAGGGCCAGAGAATTAGAGCGGAAGTTGACATCGAAGGGAAGGGAACGTTCCTGTAAGGATTTTTCTCCTTTGCTCTTGAGCCAGGCATCAATATCACCAACGGCATCCTCATTGGTGAGCTGTTTGACCACCCGTGGACTGTGTGGGTCGCTGACATCTACAACGCTCAAGAACGTAGGGGCGCGCTCGTGGGCAATGTACAGGACTCGCCGTCCATCCCCAGCCTGTTGTAGAGCCATCCCCTCTCCGCCGTTGCCCCTGCCGTTGAGGTCGTTGTGGGCCAACAGCTGTATGTTCTTGTTCTCCACTGTGTCCATATACTCCTCTTGCGCTTCGGTTAGGCCCGATCACATAGGGAAGATGTACTTGTGGCTAGGTGATACGTGGAATTCCTCTCCGCGGTCCTGCTGCAAGCGCAGGTTAGGCAGGTTAGGCAGGTTAGACCGCAAGTACGTTACAATGTCAACGTCAGACGCAACCCCTCCGGCACCTTTACCTGAACTCTTGTCACAATGGTTTTCTTCCTATTTCCCGTATATGCTAACCATAATGAAATCTACCTCTCACCAGGTCATAAAGGAACTTCGCTGCACTTTTCCTTTGTCTCCGCGTCACTCTGACCCAGGACATAACACGGATGCTCCTAACCAGCCACCCTCGAAGGTTGAAGTATACCCGAATTTTGTTTCTGGTCGAAGGAAAGGGAACAAAGAAGTGATGGGGGTCGGGCTTGAATAAGTAAATAAATCGTGACGATTCATCTGACATAGCCTGGGTCCCTCGCATCCTGTCTGTGCCGCGACTTTAACAGCTAGACAATCCAGATTGACGCCAGCCACCATCAGAGATAGGCTCGTGGACATGAATTTGGATTGAGCTAGGGTGAACTTGTCGAGATCCACCAGATGTTTCCTGTTGATACAGGCCACAAAAAAGTCGAGAGATGTGAACAGCCATGATTACCGGTCAGATAGTTGCGGAGAAGTTGACTGATTATCTGCATCACCGTCTTACATTGGAGGAGTTAGTTGAATGGGCAGAACCGGCAATGATGGAAGAGGAGTTTGACAAGAACAAGCTAGAGACTGTACGCGACATTGTCAGCCGGCCTGGGTTAGCTGGGGCAGCGCGAGACCAGTCCATATATCTGGCCGCGCCTTCTGGTTACGACTACAACATGGAAGATGCCGGGAGCCGTAGGAGACAAGTATGACTGAGCAACGGGTGTTCACCGAACGCGACGACCGCTTCCACCTTGCAGAGATGGCCGGCGACTGGTGGGCGACCGAGACCGCGTGGTTCTCGTTCTGCCACCCCGAACGTCGATTGGGCGGCTGGCTTTACACAATGGTGCGGCCCAATATCGGCACGGTGGCGGGGGGCGCCTGGATCTGGGACGACTCAGCTCACTTACCGTGGGAGGTGCTCTATTCGGCTAACTATACGGCCCTTGAGTTGCCTCGAGATCAAGGGCTCAGCAACATCACCTTGCCGACTGGCGTCTCGATACGCGTGCTTGAACCGTGTATATCCTACGCGCTGGGCTATGACGACGGCCCGCGCCTCCAGGCGTCGCTTCGCTTCGATGGCGTGATGCCACCGGAGCCGCTCACCAGCCCTGGCTCAACCTTCGGACACTCGCACCATTTCGATCAGATCGGGCGCGTGAGCGGAGAGATCGTGCTGCACAATGAGCGCATTGCCATTGATTGTCTTGCGGTGCGGGATCGCACCTGGGGGCGTCGCCGAGAGGATCGCCCACGCCAAGCGGCCTATGTGACGGGTGTCGCCAGTGCTGGGCATGGGTTTCTGGCGGTGACAAACGCCGAGTCCGAGCGCAACCCTGTGGCCCATGGCTTCCTGCGACGTGACGGGCGCACGGTAACGCTGACCCAGGGTGAGCGGCGTCTCGAGCGCGACGCCGCGAATGGATGGATCACGCGCGTTTCGATCCAGGCCAGCGACGCCGAGGGGCGCGAGCTCCTGGCCGTGGGCGTACCGGTGAGTCGTATTGTTATCAATCGGCACAGCTTTATCGATATCAACAGCCTGGTGCGCTGGAACCTCAACGGCGAGATCGGTTGGGGTGAGGACCAAGATATGTGGCCCGTGCATCGTTGGTCCCGCGTCCGTCGAAATGCCCGCAGGGGAAACGCCTGACGATCCGTCAGTGCCTAGACTGCCCGAATCCTTCAAATCCTGGCGGGCCAGCCGGGGGTCTCACGCATAGTGGGAGCGAAATATTGTGTTGCACCAATAACTCGCCTTTAACATTTTGTGAAGTCGCGAGGCGTGCAAGAGGTCAAGTCTTGCACGCCTCACTCATGTACCCCTGGACATTCCATGCGTCCACACCAAACTGCGGGCAGACGCCTAGGTTCATGATCAGCCATTCAGTATTTCGAAATGCTGCGATCACGTCTTGAACGATATTTCGCAGGTGTTGCCAATGGGGTTTCGAGGGTAACCGGTTGCCCTGGGAACCCCAAAGCAGGCTTGACAAAATCGTGTAATCGGAGTGGAAAGCTTAAAGAGATAGACTGCAGGGATTGGAGCAGCAGACTTAATAGTTAGACGGCAGAGATCCGTAGGAAATTTAACCTGGCCGAAGACGATTATCTGCAAGCCCAAGCGGTCAAGGAGGGAATTCTCTTATGGTGTCAGCGAGTCTCGGGTCCTTGTACCCTTGTCCTACGCTTCTTCCCACTGAAACGGACGAAATTCGGCGATTTTCTTGAAGTCCTCCGCATTTCGAGTGACTACGGTGAACCCACGTCGCGCTGCACTCATCGCAATCAGCGCATCATTCGTCATCCGCGTTCGCCCTATCTGTTCGTAGCCGTATTTCGCGCCCACTTGGGCCAACACCTGCCCGGCCAGACTCCAGTCTCTTTGGACTGGGACCAGCAAGCGATTTAGCTTGCTGAACTCTCGCTCCGTTACCAACAACTGCTGCCGGGCTCGCTTCTCGCTGGCTCCTGCTAACAGTTCTGAAAGGACCACGGCACTGAACCACAACGGACAGGACCCACCGTTGGGCGTACGGCGGGCCCGGCGCACCTCGAGAATCGACGGATCGCCTTGCCGCAACGCCGTGATATAAATCGACGTATCAAAGAGAACCCCGGCCACTGCCTCCCTGTCCGTCCACGCGGCCAAAGACATCTTTAATCTGGATACCGCTCTTGAGTAGTTTTTCGGTAGCGGTCCATGCGCGGCGGTCCGTTTCGGCTTCACTAATCACTTGCTTGAGCGCCCGTTCAATGGTCTCGGTTTCCGTCTTTGCCCCTAAGATCTGCTGGGCTTTTTTCAGCTTGGCTTGATCTAAAATGAGATGCTTGTTCTTGCGCGTATTACCAGCGGTTTTCATATTTTTCCCTTATGTACATTTTAGTTCACTTTGTGTACATTGGCAAGTGTTGCACCCCCGTGCTTTCGCCCACCTCCCCTGCTGCTGCCACAGACATTGTGTCACGCCAATAACTCGCCTTTGACATTTTGTGAAGTCGCCATGCCTGATAAAGGATGTTATTCAGCCTTAATCTCCAGATCTATGGGTATTTCTAAACAAACGGGGATAAAGTTTCACCGTAAACTGGGAAAGCCTTACGCAAACACGGACTTCCAACGACAACGAGTTCCCACTTTTTCACCCGAAAATCACCAGCAAAGCCGGATTGCAAAAGCTTCTCATACCGCGCGCTTAACCGCTTCGAGGGCCTGGGGATTTTCTAAAGAGGACAGATCTCCGGGGTCGGTGTCAAGCGCGGCGGCGCGCACAGCGCGGCGTACAATTTTGGCACTCCGCGTCTTGGGCAGCTCGGTCACAAACTGAACCTTGTCAGGCTTAAAGGCTTTGCCCATCACCCGGACAACGGTGTCAAGGAGCTCCTGCCGCACCGCCTCCGTTGGGTACTGGTCCGGCCTGAGCACCGTATAGCACCATACGGTTTCCCCTTTCAACGCGTGTGGTACGCCCACGGCAGCAGCTTCCAACACTGCCGGGTGTGACAAGAGAGCCGACTCGAACTCCGCCGGGCCAACGCGCTTGCCAGCCATGTTGACCGTATCGTCGCTACGCCCATGCAAGAACCAATACCCGTCTGCATCGATCGAGGCCCAGTCGCCGTGGACCCAGACGTTTTCCCAGCGGGACCAGTAGGTCTCAATATAGCGTTGCGGGTCCTGCCATACGCCCCGGGTCATGCCGGGCCATGGTTTAGTACACACCAGTTCACCAACCTGGCCGCGCACGGATTGGCCGGCGGCATCGAATACGTCGATGGCCATACCCAGAGCCGGGCCCGCTAAGGTACAGGGCTTGAGCGGGGTGATAGGAAGAGGAGAGAGGAAACAGGCACCGACCTCCGTGCCACCTGAGATATTGATGATCGGCGCACGGTTGCCGCCGATATGTTCCAGACACCAGAGATACGGATCAGGGTTCCAGGGCTCGCCCGTTGAGCCAATAATCCGAATGCTGGCAAGATTGTGTTTTTGCAGGGGAGCTGTACCAAATTGGGTCAAGACGCGGATTAGCGTGGGAGATACCCCCAGGATCGAAATCCGGTGACGTTCCACCATATGCCACAAGCGATCCGGTTCCGGGTGGTCCGGCGCACCTTCGTAGAGAAACACCGTCCCGCCCACAGCCAGCCCGCCGACTACCTCCCAGGGCCCCATGATCCAACCCATGTCGGTGACCCAAAACAACACATCCTCACCTGGATGCAAATCGGTCTGATGGTAGACTTCCTGGGCTATCTTGATCAGAAACCCGCCATGGACATGGACAGCGCCTTTGGGTTGTCCTGTAGTGCCGGAGGTGTAGGCAATCATCACGGGAGCTTCGGCGTCCATGGGACAGGCAGCAAAGGCGTCCGAGACCCCATCGACCTGATCGTGCCACCAGCGATCCCGGGCGGCATTCCAAGGAATGGCCTTGCCCAGGTGTTTCAGCACAATGACGTGCTCGATTGAAGGACACTGCGCTACCGCCTCATCGGCCGTTTGCTTCATAGCCACAATGTCGCCCTTGCGGCGGAACCCATCAGCGGTAATCAGAACTTTGGCTTCGCAGTCGCTGAGACGCGCGGCCACAGCGCTGGCGGCAAATCCTGAGAAAATCGGGGCGAAAATGGCTCCCAGCTTAGCAACTGCCATCAGCGCCACCACGTTTTCCAGCACCATGGGCAGGAAGATCCCCACACGGTCCCCTGCCCCAACGCCGAGCCGTTGGAGCACCTGGCATAGACGGTTGACCTCGGTCTGCAACTGGGCATAACTCAAGCTGCGCACCGCTGCGTCCTCGTGCTCGCCGATTAAGGCAATGCGCTCGGGATGTTGTTGCGCTTGGTAATCCACACACTGATAGGCCAGGTTGAGTTTGGCTCCAACAAACCATTGGGCCCAGGCAATACCCTCCGAGGTGTCTAGGATGCGCTCATAAGGCGTAAACCACTGGATGTCGAGTTCCTTTTCAACAGCCTGCCAAAACCATTCTATGTTGTCAGTGGAACGTTGGATCAACGCCTTGTAATCGGCGATCCCGTGGCGATCCATGAACCGTTTGATGTTGCTGTATTGAATGACCTCCGGTGTGGGTTGCCAGACAAAATCGCTCATTGCCAGTCTCTGCCTCTAACGCTTCATGGCTAGTACTGTGTACAATAACGCAGCGCTGGCCTCTCCTGTGGTATCTGCTATTGCCCGTCTCCTATAGGTTCTAGGAAAGGCTAGTACTGTATGACCGTGCGGCTGTGCTCACATCACTCAGCAATCGTTCATTCTAACCCGTAGCAGCGCGCCGCGTTCTCACCCATGAGCTTGGGACGCTCGCTCTCGGGGAGATGCGCGCACCCTTCGCGCAGTTCGCCCACCACGCCGGGAAACGTGCAGTCAAAATGGGGATAGTCCGAGGCCCACATCAGCACGTCGGTCATCCCCAGTGTTGTTGCCACCTGCAAGGCCATATCGTCCGGCTCGCACGAGCAAAAACACTGGCGCAGAAAATACTCGCTGGGTTTATGTTTGAGTTCCGGCGCCAGGCGCCCGATTTTCTCATAAAACTCATCCATCCGCTTGAGCCAGTACGGGAGCCAGCCACCACCTGCTTCCAGGAAGGCGGCCCGCAGACGCGGAAACCTCTCCAGCACTCCGCCACAAATCAGATCCATGCAGCCCATCTGTTGTTCCAGTGGATGGGCGATCACCATGCGCCGAAAGAAATCCCCATAGCGGTCAAACCCTGCCGTTGGCAGGTCTCCGCCCACGGTGCTGTGAATCGCAACCGTGCAGTTAAGTTCTTGCGCTTCGGCCCAGAACCGGTCGTTCGTTGGATCGCTCAGCCGGCGGGTAACATAGGGGTTGGGACGAATAGCCACCGCCTTCACGCCCTGGTCTTTCACCACGCGACGCATCTCAACAATGGCGGCTTCAACCTCAATCATCGGGACCGGCGCCACATTATATAACCGGTCCGGATACGGTCGGCAGAAGTCGGCCATCCAGTTGTTGTAGGCACGGCAGGCCACAGCAGCGAGTTGCGGATCCCGCAGGCTGCCAAACGCCAGCCCAATCGAGGGAAAGAGAAACGACACATCGACTCCTTCCTCATCCATGTCTTTGATGCGAGCATGCGGGTCCCAGCTCCCCGGTCGTAGATCGTCCCACGAGATTGTGCGTGCCCGCTTCTCGTCACTCAATCCGCCGGGGACACACATGGCGGCAATGGCCAGAACATCCCCGGCAAGGATCTTTCCCTCTACCTGTATGCGATCAACACCGTCGGCAGCTTTGACCACTTGCGGTATCCGCTGGCGGAATGCCGGCTCGACATATTCCTCCCACAACACCCGGGGCTCGGCAATGTGCCCATCGGCATCAATAATTTTGTTCATAGGTCCCTCCTTTGCGCGTTCTGCTTAGTGACAAGAACTTGTTTACCGCGCATCGGGCCACTCTCCCCTCACTGCTCGGCGCCCCTCCTGGGTCCACGGTCACCGAGCACGCGGTCGCCGAGCAAGCGCTCGCTGAGCACGCACCTCTCTGGTTACATCAGCTCGCGCCGTACCAGAGCAGCGCCATCGGCCAGTGCTTGCAATTTCCCGAATGCCGTTTCCCGCGTCAGGTATTTCATGCCGCAATCGGGCGCCGGCATCAGCCGATCCGCCGAAATGTATTTAAGGCCCTGCCGGATCCGTTCCGCCACAACCTCCGCGGATTCGATCTCCGATCTCGAAAGATCAAGGACTCCAAGCATGATTGTCTTGGTCGGAAACTCAGCCAGCACGCCAAGGTCCAGATTCGGCTGAGCCGCCTCAATAGAGATCTGATCAACCACGCTGTTGGCCAGTTGCGGGAGAAAGTCGTAGCTCCGTGGCTTTTGACCGGGTATGAGAAATCCGTAGCCAAAACACAGATGGACAGCAGTGCTGGCGTTGAGTCCTTGCAGGGCGCGATTGATCGCTTTTACAGCATAGCGTTCTGCCGCCGCCGGATCGTTGCGCAGCCAGGGCTCGTCGAGCTGAATGACTTCGGCACCTGCGGCCACAAGATCGTGCGCCTCCTCGTTCACTGCAGCGGCGAAATCCATAGCCATTTCTTCATCGTCTTTGTAGTACTCGTTTTTCGCCTGCTGGACCATGGTGAAGGGTCCCGGTAGCGTGATCTTGGCGCGCCGGCTGGTGTGTTGACGCAGGAAGATCATGTCCTGAACCTCTACTGGATATTTGCGGCGGATGGCTCCCACTACACGTGGCATGGGCGCCTTATAGCCTGCGCGATTGGTCATGATCACAGGATTATTGATGTCCATGCCTTCGAGTGCTGTAGCGAAACGGTTCGAATAACTCTCGCGGCGCATCTCGCCGTCGCTAATGATATCAATGCCCGCTCGCTCCATATCGTGGATGGCAACAATCGTGGCGTCATCCTGCGCCTGCGGGAGCAACGGTCCGGGAATCCGCCAGATCGCTGGCACACGGACTCGCGGTACGCCGTGGGACTTGAGGGCTTCTCGATCAACAAGCCAGTCTGGCTGTGGGTAACTGCCAATCACTGCCGTTGGCAATAATTCTCCAGTCATAAGACCTCGCTATTGGCTTGGCTGCCTTAAGAATGTCCTGGCCGGTCGCTTTGCCGGGTGCTGCGAAGCAAGAGTGCATGAGGTCCCCCTTTGGCTCGCCCGCAAGACAGACACCGCCTCAGTGTGCCAGACCTTCCGGCTTATTGCACCTGCTGGTGGACAAACGCAATGATCTTCTCTATCACCCGTACGGCACCAGGCGACGATGGATCCCGGTTCTCGTACATCTTCTCTAGCGCCCGCACAGCAGTAGGCGACGGATTCCGGGGAATGAACCCATCGCTTGCGCCCTCGAATAGCTCCAGCTCTACCTGGCCTCCCGCCTTGCGGTACTGGGCAACAAAGCGATCAAGGTCGGCACGGGGATGGACAATATCGCGGGTGTCTTGAATGTAGAGCACAGGGGGTAGTTCGACCCGTTCGCCGCGTTCCAGCGCCAGCACCGGGTTGCCCTCGGCCATAGCTTCTTCGCTCTGCCAGTATTTGTCGTGCAGGGGCAGCACCAGATCCACAAACTCTGGGTAGGGTTGGCCGCCTTCTTTCAGCTTCTTAGCATAGCGATAGCGCCCCAGCGGGTCGATAACGGGTGCACCCATGACCACACAGCGCACGCTAGCATCCACAGCCGGTGCACCGGCGGGCAGCGGGAGCGCGGCATATCTGGGATCGTGAGGTCTCATCCCCAGCAGTATGGCTTGGTGTCCACCGCTGGAGATACCTGAGACGCCTACCAGGTTGGGGCGGGTGCCCAATTCTGTGGCCTGGGTCTTGAGCCAGCGAATGGCATAATTGATGTCGGCCAGCGAGGCAGGATACGGCGCCACCGGCGGCATGCGGAAATCCAGGGCCGCCACTACCACGCCGCTCTGCGCCAGTTGTTCGTTGATAGCGGTGTCTTGCAGGCGATCCCCCAGGTTCCAGGCTCCGCCATGCAGGTCAACAATGAGTGGGAACGGTCCTTGGCCGCGGGGCTTGAAGAGCCGCGCCAGTAGCGACTGGTCCCCGTGGCGGATATATTCAACGTCCTCTACCGCAATGTCATACATTTCGGCTGCAGCAGCTGTCATAATCTCCTCCTTTGTATAGTCTCAGAGTTCCTACCCCTGCCATAGCTCCGCACAGCCGCAGAAGTCAAGCCTCACTACGCCAGTGGTAATGGAATATCCTCTCGACTGAGGGCAGGATTCTCTCTTCTATCCTGTCCTCTTGGGCTTGCCCCCAGACCAGAGATGAGGCAAAGGGTCAACGTTAGAGAGAATACCAAATGGACTATGAATGTGCTCTCAGGGGCGACCGTGGTTCACTCTTGACCTATTGGCTTGGCTAATCAGGATCGATATTGCTAAGTATTGACTGAGGGAGTAAACGTAAATGGCCAATGAAAGTGAGAGAGAAAATGAAGATCGATCACGCCGAGATAATACGGCGCGTAGCAGAAATTTCACCGCAGCTGGCGGAACACGCAGTGGCTTGCGACCAGGTCCGGCAGGTTGTGTCCGAAAACATGCATACCATGATCGCTGCGGGCATGTTCCGCATCCCACAGCCGGCACGAGTCGGCGGCTATGAACTCAGCCTGCGAACCCTGGGCGCGGCCGTTACCGCGCTCTCACGTGCCTGTTCCTCCAGCGGCTGGGTGCTGATGGTGGTGGGGGCGCATCACTGGTGCCTGGGGCTGTTCTCGGAACCGGCGCAAGACGACGTGTTCGGCCAAGGACGAGACGGCTTAGTGGCGGGTACCCTCTCATGGCAGGGAAACGCCATTGCCGTTGACGGCGGCTATCGCGTGAACGGGCGGTGGCAATTCGCCTCAGGCGTTGACCATGCGGAGTGGGTCATGCTGGGTTGTGCCGATCCCCAATCGCACAACCCGAGGGTGCATGTTGTTGTACCGGTAGGTGACCTGGAAATCGACGACACCTGGCACGCGCTGGGTCTTCAGGGCACCGGGAGTAAGGACGTGGTGGCGCATGAGGTGTTCGTGCCGGCGCATCGTGCGGTCGATACCCGACAGATGTTTGGTGGCACAAGTCCGCACGCAACCCGGCCTCGCAGTAATCTCTATCGTTTGTCAGCAGAGGCAATGCTCTGCATGTCGGTATCCACTGCGGTACTCGGTTCAGCGCAGTTTGCTCTGGATCAATTCATCGAGCGCACCAGGGAACGGAAGGTTATTCTCACCGGCGCCTCCAAGGCAGAGCATGGACCTACCCAGATTCGCCTGGCCGAAGCCGCTGCGGAGGTGCGTGCGGCGCATCTACTGCAACAGGAGGTGTACGATGAGTTCGATCGTCTAATGACAAGTGGGGAAAGATTCGCTCCTGCGCACCGGACGTGGGCGCGCTGGCAGGTGTCATATGCTGCCGAGCTATGCCGCCGCGCGGTGACGCGGCTCTTCAGCGGTTCCGGCGCGCATGCGGTGTACGCGCCGGGCGCGCTGCAACGCGCGTTCAGGAACGTCAATGTCGGCGCGCAGCATGCGAGCCTAGACTTCGATACCGGCGCGGAACTATACGGCCGGGCGCTGCTGGAATCCAGGCCGTTGCAAGAGGCGTAATCGTCAAGGTCCACCCCATAGCTGTGGTGGACTAGCAGACTCATGAGAAAGGAGAATGGACTCATGCGATTTGGCTTTCTTTCTGAATGTGAGACTCCTGAGGGCACCACCCACCATCGACGTTACTGGGAGGTGATGGACGAGGTGGTATTGGCCGAGGAGATGGGATTCGATTTTTTCGGTACCTCGGAGCAGCACTTTCTGGTCGATCTAGCCACGGTGTCTGCGCCGGAGGTCTTCTACCCTGCCATTGCCATGCGCACAAGCCGTATTCGACTCAGGCATATGGTGGTTCTCCTACCCTTTCCCTTTAACCATCCGATCAGGGTAGCAGAGCGGCTGGCAACCCTGGATATTGTTTCCAACGGGCGGGCAGAGTTTGGCACCGGGCGGGCCAACACCCTGGTGCAACTCGATGGTTTTAGCTGTCCCCTCGATGAGACCCGTGAGCGCTGGGAGGAGGCGCTGGAAGTGGTGATGAAAGCCTTTATGGACGATCCCTTCTCCCACGAAGGGAAGTACTTTAAGATTCCTCCCCGTTCGCTTACCCCCAAAGGAGTGCAGGATCCCCATCCCCCGGTCTTCATGGTTACACAGTCACCCGAATCCCACGGCATTGCTGCCCGCAAAGGCATTGGCGCCCTGTCTTGGGATATGTACATGGGGTGGGACTATTTTGAGAAAGGTGCCCGTATTTACAAGGAACAAATTAGGGAGGCTGTGCCGGTGGGAGCGTTTGTGACCAACTCTTTTGCTGCGGTAAGCCTTAACACAGTCTGTGCCGAGACCACAGCGGAGGCAGTCAAGCTTGGCCGCGAAGGAGTGATTGGGTTTGCCAGTGCGGTAATTGAAGATGTTTATCCGGCGCTGGGCAAACGGTCTGAGTCGTATGGCTACACGCTGCAATTAGACAAGGTGCGGGACCGGGCCCGGGACATGGATTGGCTATGTAATGAGACCTCTGTCCTGGTTGGCGACCCAGGTGTGTTTGTGGAGCGCGTCCAGCGCTACCAGGAGATGGGAGCGGATGAGGTGATTATGCGTTTTGATGGAGGCCACGAAACCATCAAGAAGTCGATTGAGCTCATTGGCAGGTATGTGATTCCCCGGTTTAAGATGCCCCGCAGTGTAGTTGGGTCTGGCCCTTTAAAAGGGGCCCCATAAACGCCTTTTGCCGCTCAACAGGGAGAATGGACACTGAAGTTCGAGTTCTTTGTTGAGTGCCAGGGGGCGTCTGTATTGATAACGGAGTGAGGAAAGAAGGAATAAAAAGTTGCAAAATTGAAAAAGGGAACAGCTAGCCTCGTCTCTGTAGTCTTCTGGCAGAAAGGAGGTTTCTATGAGATTCGGATTTCTCACCGGAGGCAGTTCAGCAGAGTTAAGGCATGATATCCGCTACTGGGAGGCGCTGGAGGAGGTGGAGCTGGCGGATGAGCTGGGGTATGACGTCTTTGGCTGCCCGGAGCAGCACTTCCTGGGAGAATACTGCTCCACCTCGGCAGCGGAATGTTTCTATGGAGCTGTAGCGATGCGAACCAAGCGCATCCGCATTCGCTCCTGTATTACCTTACTTCCTGTGAATCACCCCATTAAGGTGGCCGAGCAGGCAGCTACTCTCGACATCCTGTCGCGTGGGCGGTACGAGATTGGCACAGGTAGATCCAACACCCTGCTCCAGTTGGAGCCTTTTGAGGTCCCCCCACAGGAGACGCGGGCGCGCTGGCAGGAGGCGTTAGAGGTCATTGTGAAAGCCTTTACCCAGGACCCTTTCTCCCATGAGGGAAGGTACTTTCAGATCCCGCCGCGCTCACTTATCCCTAAGCCGGTACAGAAACCCCATCCTCCCCTCTTTGTTGCCTCTACTAGCATAGAGAGTCACAAAATTGCCGGGCAGAAGGGAATTGGATTGATGTCCTTCTCCAACTATTTGGGGTTTGCTGAGCTGGAGAAGTACTTGCGGACCTATAAAGAGAATATTAGGGAGGCCAAGCCGGTTGGCGCTTATATCACTAACTCGGCTGGTGTCCTGGTTATTCCCGCCCACTGTGCCGAGACCCCAGAGGAGGCCAGACAAGAGATTGAAGGACGAGCGGCGGCTTTCACTGCTCTTGTGGACGTGGTCTACCCGGAGCTGGCCAAGACATCTCCAGATTATGCCTACATGGGAGAAGTAGCCGAGAAGGTGCGCAGCAAGATCAAGGATATGGACTATCTTATCGAGGAAAGCGCTGGGGTAATCATTGGCGATCCCGAGGATTGTGTAAGGCAGATTAAAAAGTTCGAGGCCATCGGGGTGCAGGAGATTCTTTTTGGCATGGACGGGATTCCCCACGACAAGATCATGAAGTCGCTTGAGCTCTTTGGCAAGTATGTGATGCCCCATTTCAAAAAAATCAGCGCGTATCCATAAAACAGAGGTAACTATGAGCAGTACAGAAAAAGACAAGACTGAGATCACTGCGTTGCTGGATCGTTGGATCGCTGCATTCCGAAAGAAGGACATTAATGGCGTTCGTTCGGCTTGGGATGACACGTATGAAGGGCTTGTATACCAGGCCGAGGAATTTGCCGGGCCGCATGTAACCTGGCCTCATATCAAGCACTACTACCGCGAAGTGCTGACCAAGCTCATCGAGAGTATAGATAACTGGGAGCGAACCGATCTCCGGATCAATACCGTTGGGGATATGGGATTTGCCTACATGGTGTCCAGGTTCACCATGTCGATTAAAGAAGTGGCCGAGCCCTACAGTGGAACTGTTCGCCAGACTTTTGTTGTCAGGCGGGTTAATGGCCAGTGGAAGATTATCCACTATCACGAGTCTCTGCAGACCATGCCAACGCCGGAAAGCTTTAATCTGGATGAGCCAGATGCGCCGTAACGGCAAAGACAGAGCCAAGCCCCCTGAAGGCAAAAATGGGTGGAGACCAAGGAACTCTTTTACCCCTCCTGGCGTTATCAAAAGTCTTGCTCCTTGGTGCCTTGCGGGGCTATAGGGTCATCCAGGACCTTGGTTTAGCCACGGACAAGTTAGACAATATGCCGGGCCTGAGCCAACAAAGGGAGGTAAATTATGTCAGACCGTCGAGTCACATCCACCACAGGTAGAGTAGTTGAGGAAACGGCCATCGAGCAATTCAGGGCGAGCTTGCGGGGTGAGCTAATGCGCCTGGGCGATGACGGTTACCACACAGCCCGTAAGGTGTGGAACGGGATGATTGACAAATATCCTGGATTAATCGTCCGCTGCGCTGGTGAGGCCGATGTTATCGACGCGGTCACTTTTGCTCGCACTCACAACCTTGTTGTGTCCGTGCGTTGCGGTGGCCACAGCATTGCGGGCAAGTCCGTGTGCAACGACGGCCTCATGATTGACCTGTCTAAGATGCGGAGTGTCCAGGTCGATCCGGTCAAACGGACTGCCCGTGTCGAGGGCGGGGCTATCTTAGGGGACCTCGACCAGGCAACACAGGCCTTTGGCCTGGCTACCACGGCGGGCGTTGTCACCCATACCGGTGTGGCAGGCCTCACGCTCGGGGGCGGCGTAGGCCGGCTAGCACGGAAGTACGGCCTGGCGTGTGACAACCTGCTCTCCGTCGATCTTGTTACCGCAGAGGGCCAAGTCCTGAAAGCAAGTCCTACCGAGAACGCGGACCTGTTCTGGGGTGTGCGGGGCGGAGGGGGGAACTTTGGCATTGTCACCTCCTTTGAGTTCCGGCTCCATCCCGTTGGCCCAGAGGTGCTCGGGGGTACGGTAATCTATCCCTTGGCAAAGGCCAGAGAAGCTCTCAAGCTCTATTACGAGTACTCTCACACAGCCCCTGACGAGCTGTCTACCGATGCTTTCCTCTTGACCTCGCCTGAGGGTGACCAGATATTCGCTATTGACGTGTGCTACACCGGCTCTCCCGAGGAAGGAGAGCGTGTGCTACAACCGTTCAGGAAGTTTGGGCCGCCATTGTCGGACCAGATTGGACCCATTGCCTACACTGCAATCCAAGCTTCAGGAGACGTATTCTTTACCCCAGGTCTCCACTACTACTACAAATCTCACTTTATGAAGGAAATAAGTGACGACGCTATTGGCGCCCTCCTGACCCACTTCACTACGGTTCCCTTACCACGGTCGGTGGTGGCCTTTCAGCAATACGGCGGCGCAGTGAGCCGCGTGGGGCCAGCGGAAACGGCCTTCAGTCACCGGGATGCGCAGTACAACCTCATTCCCACGTCTGTTTGGACTGACCCCAGGGAAGCGGAAATGCACATGAGATGGGTGCACGAGTTATGGGACATAATGAAGCCATTCTCGACCGGCGGTGTATATGTCAACAACCTGGGGGAGGAGGGCGAAGACCAAATCAGGGCTGCCTATGGGCCTAACTACGAACGGCTAGTGGCCTTGAAAAACAAGTACGATCCCAGCAATTTTTTCCGTCTCAACGCTAACATCAAGCCAACAGTATAAAGCTATGAACTTCACTTTAAGAAAAACTCATTGCCAAAGACGGGCGCCCCCAAGCAGACGATTAATGCTGTTTTGCCGGGATTTGGATTACCCAATTCGTCTATAAGACTTGTTTACAAGCCATTTATTATAGGGAGGAGTTATGAGTGCAGCGAATGAGCAGGTGGTGTTCGATTTTTTTAAGGCCTTCGATCGTAAGGATTTGGAAGGGGCTTTGAGCTATCTGACTGAGGACTGTGTACATGATGATAAGCCTGTAGGGATTCACCAGGGGAAAGAGGAGATCAGAAAGTTTTTTGCCCCCCAGATGGAGGAGCTGGAGAGTTTCCGGGCAGAGATGAAATCTACCGTGTCGGTCGGGGATGTGGTGATGAACGAGCGGGTGGACTGGATAGGGCTGAAGGGGGGAAAGAAAGCAGAGTTACCGGTGATGGGCGCGTTTGAGATCAGGGGAGGAAAGATTGCGGTGTGGCGGGATTACTATGACATAGCCTCCTTTCAAAAACAGATCAGCTAGGGAGGTCAGCTAACCTGTTTGTAGGTAGTTTGCCAGGTTCGGGGAAAGGGAGCATGCCCTCCCTGCTTGGCAAACTTCTCTCTTTCAGAAGCCCACCACCGCGCTCAACAGCCATCGGGGCGCTCTCATGCGACCAAGCGGAACCAAGTATCTCAATTACGAGGGCGAATAAGCAGTCGCCTCCGCAGCTTGTGGATCGACCGTTGACGATGGCAATGTGAGCACTGTTGCTTTTCTCACCAGGGGAACATAGGGTGCAGCAGAAGGAAAGCACACGGCGCGAAAAGGAGGAAACTATGAAAGTCGGTATGGTAGTGGCCATGCAGAACCATCCCAACAACTACCAGGCTGATCACCACCTCTATTGGGAGGAGTGCAAGCTGGCAGACTTGGCTGAACCACTCGGATTCGACTCCCTGTGGGCGGTTGAGCATCATTTCGATAACTATGCCATGATCCCTGATGTGGTGCAGTTTCTGACCTATATGGCCGGGCGCACCTCCCGAATTCAATTGGGCACAGCCGTCATTGTCCTGCCCTGGCATGATCCGGTGCGGGTGGCAGAGCAAATCGCCATGCTCGACATCCTCTCCCAGGGGCGGCTGCTTGTCGGTTTTGGGCGGGGCGCGGCCAAGCTGGAGTACGACGGGTTTCGCATCCCGATGGAGGAGGCCCGTGAGCGGTTTATTGAGGCGGCCGAGATCGTAGTGAATGCTCTCAAAAACGAGCGTTTCTCTCATCAGGGCAAATACTTTCAGATTCCGGAGATGAGCATCCGTCCACGGCCCTACTCTGATTTCACTGGCCGCTTGTACGGAGCGGCGATCAGCCCCGAGTCGGCAGAGATTATGGCCAAGCTTGGGATTGGGGTCCTCTCTATTCTGCAGCGCGATTGGGACGCCACGGTGGCCGAGATCGAGCGGTACAACGCCTTCTACCGATGACTTGGTGGGCCAGGAACCAATCCCGCCAGTGGTCGCGGCCCGGGTCATCATTGGCGACACCGACGAGGAAGCGCGAGCGCTGGCGCGCAAGTATATCGCTGGTCATTGGGAGATGGCCGACCGGCACTATGGGATCACCCGCGGCGATCATCGGGGCGTCAGAGGCTACGAGCACTACAGTAAGATAGGGGAGATGCTCAAGCAGCTGGACCCTGAGGTCATGACCGAGAACCTTATAAATCCTCACGTGTTTGGCACCCCGGAGACCTGTCTGCAACGGGTCCGCTTGCTGCAGGAGAAGTTCAAGACGGATCATTTTGTGGCCATCTTCAGTGACGGCGGGATTCCCAGCGAGCTAGCCGAAAGGAGCCTGCGGCGCTTTGCGGCCGAGGTCCTGCCGGAGCTCAGGCGGGAGGGGAAGCAGATCGGCGATGCGGAACCCGTTCAGCCAGCGTCAAATTAAAGCGCGATTATCCACTTATTGGCTGCCCGCTGAGTACAAGAATTGCGAACTTTTTTATCTCAAGAGACAACCATAGGAGGAAGTGACATGAAAACAGAAAGCATTGAGTATCAGGATGGCGCCGTCACCCTGCGGGGATTTCTGGCCTACGACGACAAGGAGGCTGGCAAGCGTCCGGGAATCCTGGTCATGCCGGAAGCCTTCGGGTTGGGCACCCACGCCAAGGAGCGTGCCGAGCGGCTGGCGGCACTGGGGTATGTTGCGTTGGCAGGCGATCCCTATGGCAACGGCGTTGAGTACAACGACATTCAGGAAGCAATTAAATATGCCGGCGCGCTCCTCGAGGATCCCACGAAGTTCCGCCAGCGCGCGCGTGTGGCACTCGACAAGCTCGCCTCATTCCCGCAGGTCGACCCGAACCGGCTGGCCGCCATTGGTTATTGCATGGGCGGCACCTTCGCCCTGGAACTCGCCCGCGATAACGCACCGCTCAAGGGTATTGTCTCATTTCACGGTGGTCTGGAGACGCAACGCCCCGCCGTCTCCGGTCAGGTTAAGGCCAAGATCCTGGTGTGCACGGGCGCGGACGATCCATTTGTGCCGGTAGCGCAGGCCAATGCCCTGGCCGAGGAGATGACCAAGGCTGGCGTTGACTGGCAGATCATCAGCTATGGCGGTACTGTACACAGCTTCACCAATCCAGACGCGGCCAAAGCCGGGATGCCGGGGGTAGCCTACAACAAGTCAGCCGACGAACGGTCGTGGAAGGCAATGACAGCGTTCTTCAACGAAATTTTCGCCTGACGTGACGTTCACGCGTGCGTAGGCGAAACGCCACAGCGGGCGCAGAGCGAAAAGCCCATGAACTGGCCAGTATGCGGGGGAGTGCTGGAACGGTTTCCCCGGCTTAGGACGGTGTTAGCGAAAAGGTGACGGGAGAGCAACAACCGTCGGGAAACGGCAGAGCTATTGCCTAAAGTGTGAGCAAAACAGGAGAAAGGATAAAAGGAGGGAAGTCATGACAATGCGCTTCTCCATTTTAACGCTGGGAGATAACTATGAGCACCTACGTCCCCATGAGCAGTTCTACCACGAGATTCTGGAAGAGGCGGAGTACGCCGAGGAGCTGGGGTATGAAGGGTTCTGGGTAGGAGAGCATCACTTCCAACCTAGCCAGAGGGTCTTCCCCTCACCTCAGATGACCCTAGCTGCTATCTCTCAGAGAACCAAACGGCTCCGTTTGGGAACCGGGGTGAATGTGCTTCCGGTCAATGACCCTGTCCGACTGGCCGAGGACCTGGCTGAGCTGGACCTGTTAAGCCATGGGCGGGTCTGCTTGGGCGCGGGCAGAGGCTACCAGCCCCATGAGTTCGCCGGGTTTAACATCCCTATGGAGTCGAGTAGAGAGCGCTTCTGGGAGTGCTTGGAGATCATCCATAAGGCCTGGACCCAGGAAAATTTTTCGTACAAGGGTAAGTTTTACCACTACCAGGATATTGCCCTTTTGCCCCGGCCCGTGCAAAAGCCTCATCCGCCTATCTGGGTGGCAGCCGCCTCCCCTGGCTCTGCCGAAGAGATCGCCCGCAGGGGTTACGCCTTTTCCGCCGCCCCTTTTGCTTCCAGCCCTTCTCCCGAAGAAGTTGCGCAGCAGCTTTCCCGCTATCGGCAGGCTTTTGTTGAGGCAGGTCACGGTGAGCCTCCCACGGATTTGCCCCATGTATTTTGGACGCATGTGGCGGACACAACCGACCAGGCTCTCAGGGAAGCGGAAATCGGTATGAAGCGCAAGTTGGGCAGTGCAACCAAGGTCTGGGCCAAGCCGGGTAGTGGTGGAGGCTATGAGGCTTTTGCCAAGTTAGGACAGTTTTTAGCCACGGCCACCATTGAACAAATTGACGCGCTGGCCATCTTTGGTGACCCTGAGCGTTGCCTGGAGAAGGTCAAAAAATACCATGCTGCTGGGGTCACCCACCTGATGGTTATGTTCGACTGGGGCGGCATGTCGCAAAAAACGGTTTTTGGCTCTATGGAGATGTTTGCCAAGCATGTGATAGCCTATTTCCAGGACCTTGGCCGAAACGAGACGGCTTTAGAGAGGGAAAGAACTGCCCCAGCTCCGGCAAAATGAGGCACTCAAACTAACTGCTTCTAGTGGTGATAAAGGAGGATATTATATTAGCCCCTGAGCAAGCACTCAATCAATATAAGACAAGCCCTAAAATAGTCTATGGCACGCACCATCCGGGCCTGCCCGTGCGTCACGATTGCCTGGAGCCTTTGGGGCTCAGCGTGACGGAGGCAGCGTGAGATTCAACCGGAAGGAAGGCGCATGGCGCAAGGAAACCCGAAGAAGCCGCAATCCAATGATGAGAAGCTAGGCACCCAGGGCGCCACAACCGGCTATGAGGCCGAGCTGTGGCGCATGGCCGACAATCTGCGCGGCTCAATGGATGCCGCCGAGTATAAGCATGTTGTCCTTGGCCTCATCTTTCTGAAATACATCTCCGATGCCTTCGAGGAGAGGCACGCCCGCCTCGAAGCCGAGAGCGCCGAGGGTGCCGACCCGGAAGACCCGGACGAATACCGCGCCGAGAACATCTTTTGGGTGCCGCCTGAGGCGCGTTGGCCGCAGCTCAAGGCCCAGGCGCGACAGCCCGCCATCGGCCAGCTCGTCGATAACGCTATGGCCGGCATTGAGCGTGACAACCCGGCGCTCAAGGACGTGCTGCCCAAGGACTACGGGCGCCCGGCGCTCGACAAGCAGCGGCTCGGCCAGCTCATTGATCAGATCAGCAACATCAGAGTAGGCGACAAGGACGCCCGGTCCAAGGACGTGCTCGGCCGCGTCTACGAGTATTTTCTGTCCCAGTTCGCCAGTGCCGAGGGCAAGAAAGGCGGCGAGTTCTACACCCCGCGTTGCGTTGTCAAACTCCTGGTCGAGATGCTGGAGCCCTATCAGGGCCGGGTCTACGATCCCTGTTGTGGTTCGTCCGGCATGTTTGTGCAATCAGTAGAATTCATCAGTGCGCACGCGACCGGCAACGGCAATGGCGGAAAAGCGCCCAAGGGCGCCAGGGCCAATATCTCGATCTACGGTCAGGAGTCCAACTACACAACCTGGCGGCTGGCGAAGATGAACCTTGCCATTCGCGGCATCGAAGGCCAGATCGCCCACGGCGACAGTTTTCATGCCGACCGCCATCCCGACCTCAAGGCCGACTTCATCCTTGCCAATCCACCCTTTAACGTCTCTGACTGGGGCGGCGAGCGGCTCACCAACGACAAGCGCTGGCAATACGGCGTCCCGCCCAAGGGCAACGCCAACTTCGCCTGGGTACAGCATATTGTTCATCACTTGGCGCCGGGCGGAGCGGCTGGCTTTGTGCTTGCCAATGGCTCGATGTCGTCGAGCCAGTCGGGCGAGGGCGAGATCAGAAAGAGCCTGATCGAGGCCGACCTGGTAGACTGCATGGTGGCGCTGCCGGGCCAGCTCTTCTACTCGACCCAGATCCCCGCCTGCCTGTGGTTCCTCTCCCAAGACCGGAAAGGCGGCAAGCTGCGCGACCGGCGCGGCGAAGTACTGTTCATCGACACGCGCAAGCTGGGCCGCATGGTGGACCGCACCCACCGCGAGCTGACCGATGAGGACATCGCCCGCATCACCGATACCTACCACGCCTGGCGCAACCGGACTCCCTCTCCCTCAAAGCCTGAGTTCCCTCTCCCTCGAAAGCGAGAGCCCCATCCTACCCCCTCTCCCCCGAAGGGAGAGCCCCATCCCACCCCCTCTCCCTTGAAGGGAGAGGGCAGGGGTGAGGGTGTCGCCGCCTACGCCGACATCCCCGGCTTCTGCAAGAGCGCGTCGCTTGAGGAAGTCCGCAAGCACGGCCACGTCCTCACCCCGGGCCGCTATGTCGGCGCCGAAGCGCAGGAGGACAACGGCGAGCCGTTCGAGGACAAGATGAAGCGGCTGGTCGCGCAGTTGAGAGAGCAGCAGGCCGAAGGCGCGAGGCTGGACGCCGCCATCGCCGCCAACCTGAAGGCGTTGGGGTTTCGAGACCAGCAATGAGTTACAGCAACGAGGACATCGCCCGCCATTTGCGATTGGGCGAAGACAGTCACTGGGAATTCAAGCGGATAGAGTTCGACGGCAACGTTCCCAAGGGACCCCGCCGGGACGATCTGGCTGACGAACTGGCCGCCTTTGCGAATGCCCGCGGCGGTGTAGTCCTGTGCGGCGTCACCGACGACGGCAGAGTACAGGGCCTGTCGCGTGAACAGATGGACGCATGGGAACGCGTTGTTGTCGAAGCCTGTCGGGACTCGATCAAGCCACCTATCGACATTGATATTTCCCGCACGGAACTCGACAACGGCAAGACGCTTCTGCTCGTCGAAGTGACCGAGGGTCACGCGCAACACGACAGCCCCGGCGGCAGCTACCGCCGCGTTGGTAGTTCCAAGCAAAAGATGACAAGTGACGAGCGGCTGCGCCTGGCACAACGGCGGGGACAGGCGCGTTTCCGGTCGTTCGACGAGCAAATCGTGCCGCATACAGGATTTGGGACCCTGGATGAATCGCTGTGGAAACCCCTGTTGAGCGCAGAGGGCGCAGCGGACCCCGAGTCAGCGCTCAAGAAGTTGATGCTCCTGGCGCCCGATGAGACCGACATGACGCGCTCCACGGTAGCCGGCATATTGTTGTGCACTCGAACCCCCCAGCAATGGCTGCCCAATGCCTGCATTACGGCAACCCGTTACAGGGGAAAGGACCGTGCGTCCGGCCAGATCGATGCGCAGGAGATTACCGGCCCGCTGGACCGGCAAATCGCGGACGCGGTCGCTTTCGCGGTACGGAACATGCACATTGCAGCACGCAAAGAGCCGGCGCGCGTGGACCTGCCACAATACAGCAACAAGGCGCTGTTCGAGGCCATAGTCAACGCCGTTGCGCATCGAGACTATGCCATTCGCGGCAGCAAAATTCGTCTGTCGATGTTCGAAGACCGCCTGGAGATTCAGTCGCCGGGGGCACTGCCGAACAACCTGACGGTAGACAGCATGGAAACGCGGCAGGCAACCCGCAACGAGGTATTGACCTCCGTGCTGGGACGAATGCCGGTGAGGGGAGCCCGAGGCTCGGAGGACCGGCAGTATTTCATGGAGCGTCGCGGAGACGGAGTGCCGATCATCCGGCGCGAAACCCGGGAACTCTGCGGGAAACCGCCCGAATACCGCCTGGTCGATGAATCGGAAGTCTGCCTCATAGTCCCCGCCGCATTACAGGAGCAGAGTCCGGCCCGTACCGTCATCACCGTGTGGTCCGCCGGGCGGCCATTGCCCGGCGCACAATTGTTGACCCTGTTTCCGAACAAGACGTGGAAGAGCGCAACAACAAACGAAGACGGCGAGGCGGCCGTCGATCTGCACACGACCCATCTCCCTATGACGGTATTCGCCGCGGCTCCCGGCTACGCCGCACATCTGGAACGGGAGTGGATACCGGGCCGGGGAGCGCTCGCCGTAGAACTTGAAGCTCTGCCCGAAGGCGGTGCCGTCATCTTCTCCGAGGCGACCGGGCACCTTCCGGGGCTCAAGGGGAGGCTGAATCCCATTCGGGACGCCCATGACCGGACCTACCTCTACGCGACCAACATCGCCATCAACAACGGTCAACAACAGCCGGTTCACTTCGTCCTCGGCGAAGAGCTGCGTCTCACGGATGCCGACGGCAACGAACTGTGGGGGCGCATTGTCGATATTGTGGGCCGGTCTGCGCTAGTGGAGTATTGCGCGCATCACAGAAGAGAGAGCGAATGACTGCCTGGACCTCATGGACGAGCTCACCGACGACAACATCGCCCGCGTCACCGATACCTACCACGCTTGGCGCAACCGGACCCCCTCTCCCCCGAAGGGAGAGCCCCATCCTACCCCCTCTCCCTTGAAGGGAGAGGGTAGGGGTGAGGGTATCGCCACCTACGCCGACATCCCCGGCTTCTGCAAGAGCGCACCGCGTTGGGGAAGTGTGCAAGCACGGCCATGTGCTGACCCCCGGCCGCTATGTTGGCACGGAAGCGCAGGAGGAGGACGGCGAGCCGTTCGAGAACAATTCGAGGACAAGATGAAGCGGCTGGTCGCACAGTTGAGGAATCAGCAGGCCAAGGCTCGAAAACTGGATGTGGTCATCGAGGCCAATCTGAGGAGTCTTGGTTTTGGCATTGGTAGAGAGGTAAAATGACTCGGCTACCAATTGAGGAGGGCACTATGGCAGACCGCATTTACGGACCCGGGGAGATAATCAGCCCGAGGGGAAGCCATTTACCAAGAAAAGATCCGGTCTCGCGTTGATCCGGTGGCGAAAGGGAAATTCGTAGTCATCGACGTTGAGACCGGTGATTATGAGGTCGACGCAGGGGACGCCGGCGGCTACGCGATGCGGCTACTGCAGCTCACGGCGGCCGGGGGCCGTCACATACGTGAGTGCGCGTCGGCCATCGCGCAGCATACAGCCACGTCGGTGGCTTCCGGATTCCTGAGCACAATGATTAGGAGGAAAGGTAAGTGGGGATCAACAAGCCGTTGGTTGTCATAGACATTATGAAGACGACAAAGGACAGCCCCGGTCCTTGGAGGTTGTCCTGGACACCGGGTTTACTGGCTATCTGACATTGCCTCTGGAATCCATCCGTCAACTGGGGCTGTCCTCCGTAGGTCAACGGACGAGGCTTTGAATCGAGGCCAATCTGGGGAGTCTTGGTTTTGGCATTGGTAGAGAGGTAAAATGACTCGGCCTACCAATGAGGAGCGCACTATGGCAGACCGCATTTACGGACCCGGGGAGATAACAGCCCGAGGGGAAGCCATTTACCAAGAAAAGATCCGATCTCGCGTTGATCCGGTGGCGAAACGGAAATTCGTAGTCATCGACGTTGAGACCTGTGATTATGAGGTCGACGCAGGGGACGCGGCGGCTACGCGGCGGCTACTTCCCACGGCGGCCGGGGGCCGTCATCATACGGAGTTTGCGTCGGCCATCGCTCAGCATACAGCCACGTCGGTGGCATTCCGGATTCGCTGAGCACAATGATTACGGGGAAAGGTAAGTGGAGGATCAAGAAGGTGATTCGACCAACTGAAGTAGAGCCGCGAGACGGATACCGAATCTGGCTTCGGTACTCGGACGGCACCGCTGGAGAGATCGACCTGTCTCATCTGGCTGGGCGAGGAGTATTCGAGGCTTGGAAGAACCGGGCTTTCTTCGAGACGGTTCACATAGCGTCGCCCGGAGCGATCGCCTGGGGCGAAGATATCGAACTTTGCCCAGATGCTCTCTATATGCAGCTCACCGGCGCATTATCACGGAGATGTACGGGGAATAGTGATCACCACCAGAAAAACCGGAAGGGAGAAAGATCGGGGGCATGAATTGTGATCGAGTACGACAAGTTTCAGATGTCTCTCAAGCGTCTTGAGGCGCAATATACAAACTACCAAACCCCTGACACTTCTCTGCCAGAGCTAACCCAGGAAGCAGTTGCCGAGTCGGTCATTCAACGTTTTGAAATCTGTTATGACTGTTTGTGGAAGGTGCTCAAACGATACTTGATCGAAGAGCTAGGCATCCCGGATGTGCCTAACAGTCCCAAGGGCATCTTCAGACTGGCCTTCGAGAACGATCTGTTTGCCACACCGGTGGAGCAATGGCTGAGCTATGCGGACAGCCGCGTCGACACCTCGCACGACTACAGCGGCGACAAAGCCCAAGCCTGCCTAGAAATCATGGATGATTTTATTGACGACGCCATTGGCCTCTACCAGACCATGAGCGGGGAAACATGGGACTAGAGCAAGACATCGATATCACCGCGGAGCAGCGGAAGATCGTTCTGGCGTTGCTGAAAGAGCATCTACCGAATACCGCCGCCTGGGTCTATGGTTCCCGCGCCAAATGGACCGCACGTCCGCAGTCCGATCTGGACATGGTGGTTTTTGCAGCGCCGGAGCAAGGCGCTCAGGTGTCGAATCTCAGGGACGCCTTTGAGGAAAGCAACCTGCCGTTCCGGGTGGATTTGTTTGTGTGGGATGCCGTGCCCGAACAGTTCCGCAAACATATTGAAGCGGAGCATGTAGTGTTGGTGACGGGTGAACAGGACGGCAGGCCGAAGGAGCTTGGCTGGACGTCGCCATCGCCGCCAACCTCAAGGAGCTTGGCTTTGGCGGGTGAAACGGTGAATCTCCGGTCTTTGCTTGTCCACACGCGGGACGGCGAGTGGGGAGCCGCCAATCCTGACGATGGTCTTGTTCCAGTACGTGTCATTCGAGGCACCGATTTCGAACCCGTTCGACGGGGTGACCTGACAACAGTCCCAACTCGATACCTACGAGCCGAACACAGCGCGAGAAAGGCGTTAAGGCCCGGAGATATCCTTATTGAGACTGCCGGGGGATCAAAAGGTCGCCCCACTGGCCGCACGTTACTCATTCAGGCGCGTACCTTGGAAGGCGTCGAAATCCCTTTCACTTGTGCGAGCTTTGCTCGGTTCCTTCGTGTAGATGGGGCTCGCGTCAATGCTCCATATTTATACTGGTTTCTCCAGCATCTCTATCAGACTGGGGAGATGGAACGGCATCAGGTTCAACACACGGGCATCGCTAGGTTTCAGTTTACGAGGTTCGCTGAAGAAACTCAGATCCCTTTGCCTCCCCTCCCCGAACAACGCGCCATCGCCCACATCCTGGGGACACTGGACGACAAAATCGAACTCAACCGACGCATGAATGAGACGTTGGAGGAAATGGCACGGGCGCTGTTCAAGAGTTGGTTCATAGACTTCGACCCTGTCCATGCCAAAGCCACCCTTAAGCAGCACGCCGCCAATCACTCCCCTCGTCAGGGGGACTCAGCGAAAGCCCAGGCTATTGATACTGCCCGCTCAGGAATCACTCCCCCCTTGAGGGGGAGTCGGCAAGACAAGGGCGTTAGCCCGCAGGCGAGCCGGTGGGGGGATATCACACGCCTCTACTCCCCTCAAACCCTACAAAAAGCCCAAGCCCTACGACAAACCCAAACCGACGCGGAAGAGCTGATATGGCACTACCTGCGCAACAAACAACTGGACGGCTATAAATTCCGTCGCCAGCAGTCCATCGGCCCATATATCGTAGATTTCGTCTGCCTATCCCGAAAAGTCCTTATCGAACTCGACGGCGGCCAGCAGGTGGAACGGACAGCTTATGACAAGCAGCGCGATGAATTTTTACGGGAACAGGGCTACCGACTCCTGCGCTTCTGGAACACATGAGGTCTTCGAGAACTGCTTCGGGGTGTTGGAGAGCATTTATACTGCACTGCGTCATCACCCTCCCCTTGAGGGAGGGTCGAAAGACGCCAGTCATTCGGGGAAAGGAGTTCCCCCCACCGCACCAGCCGACGCCTGAGCGGCTTGGCTGCTGCGACTCCCCCTCAAGGGGGGAGTGATTGGACAGTCGAACGCGCTCGGGCGTATCTCGATAGCATGGATGAAAATATCGCGGCCTTGTTCCCGGACCGGTTCGTGGAATCCGAATTGGGCAAGATGCCAGAGGGGTGGGGAGTGAAACGAATCGAAGACATTGCCGAACGGGTTGCCATGGGACCGTTCGGATCTTCGATCAAGGTCTCGACGTTTGTGGATGAGGGGATTCCTGTTATTAGCGGTCAACACCTCAATGGCACACTCCTCTACGATAACGAATATCGGTTCATCACGAAGGAGCACGCCGAGAAATTGAAAAAGGCCAATGTTCAGCGAGGGGATGTGATTTTCACGCATGCAGGAAGTATCGGACAAGCCGCATGCATCCCGCAGACGTCTCAGTTCGAGCGTTACGTGATATCCCAACGGCAATTCTACATGCGGTGCGACGTTTCCCAAATTTCACCGTTGTTTATCGTACACTTTTTCAAGACGCCAGAAGGCCAGCACAAATTGTTGGCCAACACCTCATCGACTGGAGTTCCGTCAATCTCGCGCCCGGTCACCTATCTCCGTTCAATCAAACTTTGCATTCCTCCAAAGGCGGTCAGCGCCCGGTTCAATGAAATTGTAGGTGGCTTTCATTTGAAGGCCGAATGGAACACCGCAGAATCCCGTGCTCTCACCGCGCTGCGCGAGGCGCTGCTGCCCAAGCTGGTATCCGGGGAGCTGCGGGTAGATGTGAGGGGCACATGAACAACTCGATGGGAGCGGGAAAGACGGATGATCCGGTTGCTCACGGCCAGGGCTCGAACCGGGCTTGTCGCTGCAATAATGGCGGTGACCGTTCCAATGATTACGTTCGCACAGACGACAGAACCCGCCGTTGAAAGCGCGCCTACGGCGACCACGGCAACGGTCGCCAACACCAGCCCAACGGGCAACGAGAACAGCGCGGACAAAGGCACGTCGGAGCAAACCGGTCCGCCCGCCGGGTCGGCGGTTCCCTCTGTAGTCGAAGTTGATATCCAGCGCCGCTTCAACGAACTCCAGCGCGAGGTTCTGGACGACCGAGCGGCGTATATCGACCGCTGGCTTTTTGTCATCACCATTGTCCTCACATTCTTCGGCCTTCTCGGTGTCCTGGGCGGCTACATAGGCTTCAGACGATTCCGGGAGATCGAGACCGAAGCCCGCCAGAATGTGACGACGTCCAAGCAACATGCGGAAGAGGCCCGGAACCTTGTCGAGGAGATCAAAACAAAGCGCGCCGAGGCTGAGTCGCTTGTGCAAAAATTGAACGCTCAAACTGTTGCCGATGACCCCGTAAAAGCGAGCCAGACCGCCGAGACTGTCCGTGAAGACCCCGAAGCATCTCTGATACATAAGGCAATTGCCCACGCCGTTTCTCTCCAGCAGCAGGGCATGAGACACGAGGCAATCGAGCAATGGCGCTCCATTGCAAATATCGTGGAAGGAAACGATAATGATCTCGCCACGAGAGCTTGGTTTTCCGTCGGTTATCTGATCCAAGACGAAAACCCGGAAGGCGCCATCGCCAACTATGACGAAGCGATCCGTCTGAAGCCGGACTTGGCCGGAGCCTACAACAACCGAGGCAACGCAAAGGCCGACTTGGGGCGACACGAGGACGCCATCACCGATCATACCGAGGCGATTCGCCTGAAGCCAGACTATGCCGAAGCCTACAGCAACCGAGGTAGCGCAAAGGCCGACTTGGGGCGACACGAGGACGCCATCACCGATCATACCGAGGCGATTCGCCTGAAGCCAGACCATGCCGAAGCCTACACCAATCGGGGCAACGCAAAGGCTGCATTGGGGCGACACGAGGACGCCATCACCGATCATACCGAGGCTATCCGCCTGAAACCCGACTTCGCCGAAGCCTACAACAACCGAGGCGCCGCAAAGGCCGACTTGGGGCGACACGAGGACGCCATCACCGATCATACCGAGGCTATCCGCCTGAATCCGAACCTGGCCGAAGCCTACAGCAACCGGGGCAACGCGAAGAACGCATTGGGAGACCACGCTGACGCCATCGCCGACTGTGACGAAGCGATCCGTTTGAAACCCGACTATGCCGGAGCCTACAGCAATCGAGGCAACGCAAAGGCTGCATTAGGGCGACACGATGACGCCATCACCGACTATAACGAGGCGATACACCTGAATCCGGGCTTCGCCGAAGCCTACAGCAACCGGGGCAACGCAAAGGCCGACTTGGGGCGATACCATGCCGCCATTGACGATTATACCGAGGCTATCCGCCTGAATCCGAACCTGGCCGGAGCCTACACTAACCGGGGCAACGCAAAGGCTGCATTGGGGCGACACGAGGACGCCATCACCGACTATGACGAGGCTATCCGCCTGAATCCGAACCTGGCCGAAGTCTACTACAATCGAGGCAACGAAAAGGCTGCATTGGGGCGATACCCTGACGCCATCGCTGATTACGACAAGGCAATCAGCCTGAAACCCGACTACGCCGAAGCCTACACCAATCGGGGCAACGCAAAGGCCGCATTGGGGCGACACGAGGACGCCATTCATCGATCATACCGAGGCGATCCGCCTGAATCCGAACCTGGCCGAAGTCTACTACCAACCGGGGCAACGCAAAGGCCACGTTGGGGCGACACGAGGACGCCATTCATCGACTATACCGAGGCGATCCGCCTGAATCCGAACCTGGCCGAAGCCCACCACAATCGAGGCAACGCAAAGGCCGCATTGGGGCGACACGAGGACGCGATAATCGACTATACCGAGGCGATCCGCCTGAATCCGAACTTGGCCGGAGCCTACACCAACCGGGGCAACGCAAAGGCCGCATTGAGGCGATACCCTGACGCCATTGACGATTATACCGAGGCTATCCGCCTGAAACCCGATTATGCCGGAGCCTATGGAAACCGGGGCAACGCGAAGGCCGCATTGGGCCGGAAGGCCGAGGCGCGAAAGGACTTCGAAACCGCGCTCGAACTGGCGCGGAATGCCAACAATGCGAACCTAGCGGCCCTGGCGGAGCAAGCGCTTCGCAGTTTAGACCCCGACGGTGGCTCATGAGTCCTTCCCGCTTCACCGAATCCACCGTCGAAGACGCCGCCCTCGCTTGGACTGAATGGCAACGGCTGGTTTGGCTTTGCCCTTGATGTCGAACAGGCCGCATTCGCCTGGACTGAACCCATCCCCCACACCGCCCCATCCATCGGCCTGCCGACCGCGCTCCTGCCAATGATCCGAACCCAAACCTTGCAATTGGCCAACGCGGCGTTTTTGGGGAATACCTGTGAACGATCTTACCATCGCGCGGAAGATTGATATTTGCGAGTGAAGTACTATGTGATGGTGGCGGAAAAATTAGCGAGTCGGGATAAAAATAGCAGATCTGTGCTATAGTGACTAAGATCCCTAACCCAATCCAAGGAGGAAAAAGTGCAAATCATCTCGGTCATCAATTACAAGGGCGGCGTGGGGAAAACTACACTGACAGCTAACCTCGCCGCAGAACTTGCTTTCCGGGGCAAGCGCGTCCTGTTGCTGGACATGGACGCGCAATGCAGCCTGACTTTTTCGTTTATCTCGCCTGACGAGTGGAAATCCAACATCGGCGGGGACGGCACTGCTGGCAGCGACAAAACCATTAAAAGCTGGTTCGATGGAATTGGCGACGATGACTTGGAGACCCCGAAATTGGGCGACTTGATTGTGCCGGATCTGAAAGTGACGAAATTTCTGGGTAACAATGGCGGCAAGATTGACTTGATTCCGTCCCATCTGGGGCTAATCAACGTTGACCTCGACTTGGCTTATATGCTAAGCGGCGTCCCCCCGGGTCGGGTGGATCGTCAGCGCGTCAAGGTCTATGGGCTGTTACGTTCCCACCTTAGAGAGTACGTAGCGGAAGCCAAGTACGATCTTGTGCTGATTGACTGTCCCCCGAACTTCAACATCGTCACGAAAAACGCGATCGTAGCGAGTGACGGTATTCTGATCCCCGCCAAGCCGGACTACTTGTCCACGCTGGGGATCGACTACCTCGTACGCAACTACGGGAAACTCGTGGAAGAATTCAATAGGGACTCGGGGAGCGCTAATATTCACCCGGAAATCCTAGGTGTAGTGTTCACCATGATCCAGATTCACAGCGGACAGCCCATCGCAGCACAACGGGCCTATATGCAGCCGATCTATACGCAGCCGAGCAACACCTTCGTTCCCGTCTTTTCCTCGCAAATCCGGGAGAACAAGACTATTTTTGCTAGCGCTCCAGAGGACAGAATTCCTGTTGTGTTGCGTGGTTACAGTCACAGCCAGCCCACGTATTCCGATATTATCTCGGAAATCCAGTCCCTCGCCACGGAGTTCTGCAAAAAAGCGGGGGTGAAATGAGTGCGCAACAATCGGTGCTCGGCAATTTGCTCGCCGATGTAGCCAAGGCGGTGCGGGACATGTCCGACGACGAATTCGAAAAATTGGTCAAAGGCGAATTACGCCCCTCCATCTCCTTCAAGGAGCGTGGCAGCGGCGTCAAGAGTCGCAAGCTACCTCCCGCCATCTCGGAGGAGGAACTGCGCAGCATTCAGATGAAGTTGAACGCGGCCCGAACCCGTGAGGAGGGCTATAGTATCGTGCAAGAAGCCTTTCCACAGAAGAAACGGTTGTTCGCTTTCGCCAAGTCTCTGGACCTACCGGTCCAGCAAAAGGACAAGGTCGAAAGGATTCGTGAGAAAATCGTGAGTTCCACGGTTGGTCGGCGGCTCAGCAGCGAGGCCATCCGCGGCGGCTACTCTGCCAAATAGCCACGCCCAGGCGCGTTTGCACCATACCCCCGCAAAATCACCTGGAGCCGAACATGCTGGTGTGGCCTGCAAGTTGAACCCAGAGCCCTCCGCGGTCCGAAGCAGAATGTGCGACACTGGAGCTTCCGGCCGGCTGGTAAAGGCCCCATCCATCGGCCTGCCTACCCTGCTCCCTGTACTGAAGCGAACCGAAACCTGTCGAACGGCCGTATTTCACCTTTGGTCCGATTTTGACAGGCTTGAACAACTCATTATACTGAGTAAAATTACTCACTGTAATGAGTAAATCGTCGAGCTATCTTCGTCCCCAAACCCAAGAGTTAGCCCGCCGTCTGCTGGAGCCGCGCCGTTTTATCCAGGTCGTTGCCGGCTCACGGCAGGTCGGCAAAACAACGCTGGCGGGGCAGGCGGCAAGACAGTCCGGCCTACCAACCCGCTATGCCAGCGCGGATGAGCCGACCTTGCGCGGCGTCCAGTGGATTGAACAGCAATGGGAGGCGGCGCGAAGTCTCGCCGATGAGGCGGATACAGATGGGGCGCTCCTCGTTCTTGACGAGGTGCAGAAGGTCACGGGCTGGTCTGAGGTCGTCAAGCACCTGTGGGATGCCGACACCCGTACAGGCCGGCCGCTGAAGGTCGTCCTGCTCGGCTCGGCTCCACTTCTTGTCGAGCGTGGCCTGAGCGAGAGCCTGGCTGGACGTTTCGAAATGGTGCGTCTGCCGCACTGGAGCTTTGCCGAAATGCGAGAGGCATTCGGCTGGTCTCTGGACCAGTACCTTTTCTACGGCGCGTATCCCGGCGCGGCGCCGCTCATCCGGCAACCGGTCCGCTGGGCGCGCTACGTCCGCGACTCGCTCATTGAACCCATCATCTCCCGCGACGTGCTGCTCCTCTCCCGCGTAGACAAGCCGGCTTTGCTGCGCAGACTGCTTGAACTGGGGTGCGCCTACTCTGGACAGATTCTTTCCTACACCAAGATGCTCGGTCAGCTACAAGACGCCGGCAACGCGACCACGTTGGCCCATTACCTCGACCTGTTGTCCGGTGCGGGTCTGGTCACCGGCCTGCAAAAATACGCCGGGGGTGTAGCGCGGCGGCGGGCGGCGAGCCCCAAGCTCCAGGTCTTCAACACCGCTCTGATCACGGCGCAGGCGGGAATTACTCTTAAGCAGGCCCGCGAAGATCGTGCGTTCTGGGGACGGCTGGTAGAGTCGGCGGTCGGTGCGCATCTGACCAACGCTGCGGCCATGGGCGACTGCGAAGCCTATTACTGGCGCGAGCGCAACCGCGAGGTGGATTTTGTTGTGCGTGCCGGCAACAGGCTGGTCGCCATTGAAGTAAAAAGCGGACGTGCTGCCGACACGCTGGCTGGTATGGCAGCTTTTTCCGAGGCATTTCGACCAACGCGCAAACTGCTCGTTGGCGGCGACGGCATCGACATCGAGACTTTCCTGTTGAAATCCGTCGAGGACTGGCTGAAAACATGACCGGATTTACGGAATCCACCGTCGAACAGGCCGCCCTCTCCTGGTTGGAGAGGCTGGGTTGGAACATCGCTCACGGGCCGGACATCGCCCCCGATATGCCGAGCGCAGAGCGCACCGATTACAGCGAGGTTGTGCTGGAACGGCGGCTGCGAGATGCGCTCGCCCGGCTCAACCCCGACCTTCCCGCCGCTGCACTCGAAGACGCCTTCCGCAAGCTGACCCGGCCGGAGGGTCCAACGGTTGAAGCCCGCAACCGCGCCTTCTACCGCATGACCGTGGACGGCGTGACGGTGGAGTACCGCGAGGCCGGCGGTGCGGTTCGCGGGGCGCAGGCGCGCACGCTCGCCTTTGATGATCCCGCCAACAACGACTGGCTAGCAGTCAACCAGTTCACCGTGGTCGAGAACAAGCACGAGCGGCGCCTCGATGTGGTGCTGTTTGTCAACGGCCTGCCGCTCGGGGTGATCGAACTCAAGAACCCGGCGGACGAGGAAGCAACGATTTGGACCGCTTGGCAACAGCTCCAGACCTACAAGGCCGAAATCCCCTCGCTGTTCGCCTTCAACGCCGCGCTCATCGTGTCGGACGGGCTCGACGCCCGCATCGGCACCCTCACCGCCGGGCGGGAGTGGTTCAAGCCCTGGCGCACAATCTCGGGCGAGACGCTGGCTGACCCGCACCTGCCCGAATTGCAGGTGATGCTCGAAGGCGTCTGTGCCCGCGGCGCCGCGGCCGGCGCCGGTTCCTCTCTCTGGTCCGAGACTTCATTGTGTTCGAGGACAACGGCAGCGGGGCGCTGATCAAGAAGATGGCGGGCTACCATCAGTTTCATGCGGTCGAGGTAGCGGTTGCCGAGACCTTGCGCGCGGCCAAATTGCAGGAGGCTGTTGGGCGCGTTGCCGAAGACCTCGGCCGCTACGAGTCGGGCCGCAAGCCGGGCGGTGCGCTAGGCGACCGGCGGATCGGCGTTGTGTGGCACACCCAGGGCTCGGGCAAGAGCCTGACTATGGCCTTCTATGCCGGGCGCATTATCCGCGAGCCAGCAATGGCCAACCCAACCGTGGTTGTGCTTACCGATCGCAACGACCTCGACGACCAGCTCTTCGGCACCTTTGCGCGCTGCCGAGAGCTGTTGCGCCAGCCCCCGGTACAGGCGGAAAGCCGGGCGGACTTGCGTGCCAGGCTTGCGGTCGAATCGGGCGGCGTGGTGTTTACCACCATTCAGAAGTTTTTTCCCGAAGAGCCCTCAGCCGGGGAGCGCGAGGGGCGTGCCCCTCGCATAGGAAAGCGGGGCGACCGGCATCCGTTGCTGTCGGAGCGGCGCAACATTGTGGTCATTGCCGATGAGGCGCACCGCAGCCAGTACGATTTTATCGATGGCTATGCCCGCCACATGCGCGATGCTCTGCCCTATGCCTCTTTTGTTGGCTTCACCGGCACGCCGATCGAATTGCAGGACGCCAGCACCCGCGCGGTGTTCGGCGACTACATCAGCATCTACGACATCCAGCGCGCAGTCGAGGATAAGGCAACGGTGCCGATCTACTATGAGAGCAGACTTGCCAAGCTTACCCTGGACGAACGCGAGAGACCGAAGATCGACCCCGGCTTTGAGGAGGCGACCGAGGGCGAGGAAATAGCGCGCAAGGAAAAACTCAAGACCAAATGGGCGCAACTCGAAGCAATTGTTGGCGCCGAGAAGCGCCTGGCACTTGTTGCCCGCGACATTGTTGCACATTTCGAGCAGCGCATCGAGGCCATGGACGGCAAGGCGATGGTTGTGTGCATGAGCCGTCGGATTTGCATCGACCTCTACCGCGAACTTGTACGCCTGCGCCCCGATTGGCATCATGAGGACGACAACAAGGGCGGCCTCAAGGTTGTGATGACCGGCGCCGCCTCCGACCCGCCCGGCTGGCAACAACATTTCCGCAATAAACCCCGGCGCGAGGCGCTGGCGAGCCGATTCCGCGACCCGGATGACCCGCTGCGCATGGTGTTGGTGCGCGACATGTGGCTCACCGGCTTTGATGCGCCAAGCCTGCATACCATGTATGTTGACAAACCGATGCGCGGCCACGGGCTGATGCAGGCCATCGCCCGGGTCAACCGGGTGTTCAAGGACAAGCCGGGCGGCCTTGTTGTTGATTACCTGGGCCTTGCCCATGAACTCAAGCGCGCGCTGGCAACCTACACCGAAAGCGGCGGCAGCGGGCAGACCGCTCTCGATCAAGAGGAAGCGGTCGCGCTGATGCTGGAGAAATACGAGATCTGCCGCGGCCTGTTCCACGGCTTTGACCGGTCCAGGTGGATAACCGGCACACCGGAGGAACGGCTGGGCCTGCTGCCGGCGGCCCAGGAACACATCCTGGCCCAGGAGCACGGCAAGGAGCGCTGCGTGCAGTCGGTGCGCGGGCTCTTGCAAGCCTTTGCCCTTGCCGTCCCGCATGACAACGCAATCCGCATTCGTGACGACGTGGCCTTCTTTCAGGCCGTCCAAGCGGTTCTGGGCAAGCGCGCTCCGGCCGAGGCGCGGCCCGAAGAGGAGCTGGACTATGCCGTGCGCCAGATTGTCTCGCGCGCGGTCGCGTCGGAGGGTGTTATCGACGTCTTCGCCGCCGCCGGCCTGGAAAAGCCGAATATGTCGATTCTCGCCGATGAATTTCTCGCCGAGGTGCGCAACATGCCGCAACGCAACCTTGCCGTCGAGCTGTTGCAGAAACTGCTGAGGGGCGAACTTGCCGCCCGCCGGAAACGAAATGTTGTCCAGGCGCGGTCTTTCGCCGAGATGCTGGAACAAACCCTCCGCCGTTATCGGGCCCGCGCAATAGAAGCCGCTCAGGTGATCGAGGAACTGATCCAGCTTGCCCGAGAACTGCGTGAAGCCAACGCCCGCGGCGAGACGCTTGGACTCTCGGAAGACGAGCTCGCCTTCTACGACGCGCTCGAGACCAATGAGAGCGCGGTCCAGGTACTTGGCAACGAGACCCTTCGGGCAATCGCAAGAGAGCTAGTCGAGACCGTGCGTGGCAACATCACCATTGACTGGACGCTGCGCGAGAATGTCCGGGCGAATCTGCGGCGGCTGGTCAAGCGCATTCTCCGCAAGTATGGCTACCCGCCGGACAAGCAGGAAAAGGCAACGCAGACGGTGCTGGAGCAGGCGGAGGTGCTATCCGCCGGCTGGGCCGCCTGAGCCGAGGCGGGAAGACCTGCGCCTGCATGTCGACCGTTGCGCCGATACTGGGAAGAAGGATCAAAACTATGAGGTGAGGGACAGGGAAATCTTTTCTTCCTCTTGCTGTTTACCCCTCACCCCTGTCTGCGTGCAACGCACAGGCAGGCATTACCGACTGTGCTGCTCCTCTTAGCCAAGCCCATAGAGGTTAGCAGCGTTGCCTACAACCAGCTTGTACACATCCGCCTCCGGAATCCCGGCAAAGTCCTTGGCTATCTGCTCCCGAGAATAAGGGAAGGTCCCCTCGGTATGCGGATAGTCCGATCCCCACATAATGCGATCTATTGGCAGAAGCCCCTCCCGCGCCAACACCACCCCTGGGCGGTCATCCTCAAATGTTGCCCAAAACTGCCGGTTAAAGTAAAAACTGGGCGCCTTCTCCAACTGGGGCTCCATCCAGCGACGGTGATCCTTCCACCAGTGATCCATAAAGGTCAACACCGAGGGAATCCAGCCAATCCCACCCTCGGCTATGATAAAGCGCAACTTAGGATACCGTTGGGGTACCCCTGCCCAGATTAACTCCGCCACCGCCCGCATCCCGGTCCCGATCTTAGCGTCGACCACTCCTAAACCTATTCCTAGTTTCAGAAATTTGTCATAGACGGGCTCTCCGGTAGTGCCAATATGGATGGATATCGGCATTCCTACCTCCTGAAGGGTAGCCCACAGCGGTTCATAGTCGGGGTGCGAATAGGGCCGGTCAACCATTGTTGTAGGCATAGATATTGTCTTGATCCCCTTTAGGCCAGCCACCCGCTGGGCTTCCTCCATCGCCCACTGCATGGGTCCCCGCATGGGCACCATCACTCCCCCCAAAAAATGCTCTGGCGCTACCGCACAGAACTCACTCGCCCAGTCGTTATACACCCGAATGCATTCCCGCTGATACTCTGCATCCGGGGCCGCCCAAAACTGCAGCCCAAATGCACCCGGGTACATGACCTCGGCCCGGATATGATCGAGTTCCAGGTCGTTCATGCGAGCCTGCGGGTCCCAGGCCCCGGGCCGGGTGTCGGCATGCCGGTGTCCGCCCATCATCTGAACTTCCCCGGCAATCTTGTCCTCCAGCGAGGCTCCCTCAAGCCCCACCGGAAAAGGCGTTACCCCGTCAATGAAGTAGTAGTCGGCATCCGTACGTGCCTCGACGCGCGGAGCCCGATCCCGAAACCGTTTGTCCATCCGGGCGGTCCACAGATCTGCTGGCTCGACAAAATGCCCATCTGCTGAGATATAGCCACCTTCAATGCTTACCATAAAAAACCCTCCTTATCTGTGATGAAACTCCGTTAGACAAAATCGCAGCCCTAAAGAGCCACCCAGAAAGAACCTCTCAGGTTAGCCTTGGAGCACCCTGCCGCCCTTCCCTCTACACCTCCGTTCTTTTCTAACCGCCTGCTGAGTTCAGAGGAGCAAGCAGTCCTTCTACCTCAACCAACAGTTCCGCTACTGTGTGACTTGGCCCTCTAAACACTGTTACAACATTCCCGTCCTGGTCGATAATGTAAGTGGCTACCAAATGGTTGATCTCTTTGCCAGGCTGCCCATGGTAGTCTACCCCATACTGAAAGGCCACATTAATGATCTCCTGGCTACTGCCGGTCAAGAACTTCCACCCCGAGGTATCTGCCCGATAGCGCTGAGCATACTGTTTAAGGACGGCCGTGGTGTCATGCTGGGGATCTATAGTGATAGAGAGGAGCATAACTTCTTTGCCAAAATGATCCCCTAGTCTCCTCTGGAGATGAGCAAACTTCCTTGACAAAATCGGACACGGCCCAGGACAGCGAGTATAGATAAAGTCAAGCACTACAACTTTACCGCGTAAGCTAGAGAGGCGTAAAGGATGCTCATCCTGATCAATGAGGGCAAAATCTGGAGCCAATATAGGCTCCGGGGAATTTACCTTCTGGGTCGGGGCCGGCTCTTCGGTTCCTGCCTGGGCCAGAGCTTCTGCCGGCTCTCCTATCTGTGCCAAAGCGCTAAGACAGAGGATTAAGACAAAACGAAACCAGAACACCCTCATACTAACCTCGTTAAAACTGCAAGATAATCGTAAAGACAGCACTTCTGCTAGCGCCGGCCGCTCGCCATGTTACGCAACGAGAAAATCTGCTTGGTTCGCCCCGGGGATAATTCCTTGTGCACGGTATAGCAGTGGGTATAAGTGGCATGGGGCTTTTGCACATTGATGGATACCTGGCCAATATGGATCAGAAGGTTATGACCCACGTTGGCGGAATAGTCCATCTTAAGATAGGGAGGCTGCAAAGCTTCCTCTGTAGCATAGCTCTCGGAGTACTTGAGAAAGTCCTGCCCTATGCGCAGGATCTGTTTCTGCTGATCATAGGCCAGCATCCAAACGGTCCAAAAGGTTTCAGCATCAATAAAGATCCACTTGTGGCTGTAAGGATGCTTAGGGTCCTTAGGGATCTGCTCGATCACATGGCACTCCCTTAGTTCCCACCGCGCCCCCTGGGGCACCCACTGGTGAGGACCTCCAGCCTGGGGATGAGTGGCCAGATTCATGGTGGCTAACACCTTCTTTTTGCCTAGATACCGCCAGGTATGCTGATAAACCCGGCCATTAAAGCCCATACTATCCTCCGGGATAGAGTCGGCAAAAAGGCTGGACTCACTGGTGCGCTCAGAGGAGAGCATACGGCGGGGCTTGCGCTCCGAGGGCATATACAACCAGCCATTCTCCTCTTTGTAGGGGTCAATATAGGAAACCTGAAGATTTTTGGTCCCAGCCATGTCTCGCGGGGAGCGAAACTCGGTCAGCATTTTTCCCCTGACCTCTTCATAGCCCGGCAGCAAACAATACTGCCCCTTAGCAAACTCAACAGAGGTCGAAATAAACTGATATTCCCGATCCAGCTTTCCATTTGGACTGCGCGACCACATCACATGCGGCATCAAGTAATCATACGACCCTGGGTGCCACAGCATATTCCACAACACCTTCACCGCTGCTTGTGGGTCCTCGGGCTTGATCTTGGAAAAGGGGAAGCCTCCACCGGTAAACCCGACCAATGACCCATCCTCTTTCAGGTCATACTCCTCGTCCCTATTCTTTCCCCAGTCTTGGGGAGGAGGATAAGTGCCGGTGGCGGCAATCTCCATGTCCATCTCCGGGTAGAAGTAAAACTCCCAGGCCGGAAGTGGGATAAAAGGCTTAAGGGCTTCTTGATCCGCCGCAGTGAGTCGCTGACCGGGCTGAAAAGTGGGCTTGGCATCCTGGTACTCTTCCAGCCACTTGAGCAGCGCTTGGTAACTCATCTCCGGCAAGGAAGTCAGCCGGGATCTATCTGATACGTCTCCCGAGTTACTTTCCTGAGGGTGAATACCATCAGCTAAAGACGGCACAGTGAATAGGACTCCCATAAGAAAGGTCACAATGGGAAGCATAATAAAGAGGCGCCGTCCCCTATAATATTTTTCTTGCATGCTTGCTCTCCTTTAATCTGTTAAATGGGATATTTTTCACTACCGTGATAGCAAAATCCTCGGCCTGTGCAAGGGCGCTCCATAAGAGTCAAAAGCATGGCAAGCTTTCCTTGACAAAGTGAAAGTGACAAGAGTATAGAAAGGAAGCAAAGCATAGAGAAGGGAAGGAGGATTAACCATGTCAAATAAAGGCTTCTCTCATCTCGGACTCTCAACCCTGGACCTGGATAAAACCCGCGACTTCTACGAGAAGATCCTGGGATTTAAGGCGGTGCGTTGCGACACTATCAAGGTCAAGGAAGGCGGGCAGATCCGGCACATCTTCTTTGACACCGGACGCGATCAGCTTATTGCCTTTATGGAGGCCCGTGGGGTGCCAGGGATTCCGGCAGAATACGATGCTGGGATCAATCGAGGGTTAGGGGTGCCCAGTGCCTTTTATCATTTTGCCTTTGAGGCAGGTACAGAGGTGGCGTTAGAGGAGAAGCGCCAGGAGCTGCTGGCCAAGAAAGTAGAGGTCACGGATGTTGTAGACCACGGCTGGGTTAAATCCATCTACTTTAAAGATCCTAACGGGATGCAACTGGAGTATGCCTGTCTTACCCGAGATGCAGGCACTGAGGACGATGTGCGGATGCAGGAACGCTTCGAGATATCTGTTCAACAGATGGGGTTAAACGACGCTAACATACGCACTGCTAGTTCTTAGTTTCCCTAACGGTAACCGGCATATCGGGCGATCATTCCCTGGATGCTAGCTGAAACCATCGGCAGATCGCCCGCCTTGATCTCTCTTTCCTTCCCCGAAATCTGTAAAGACCGATTGACCCCCATGTGCCTGTCCCATGGGGGTAAGGCAAAATCATAACCCTTCTCATTTCCCGTAGCGCATAAGAGTTCTTGTGTTAAACAGCTTTTCATCTAGAGGCTCATTGTAGATAACCTTGCGGGCTTGATAGAGGGCTGCTCGGTCGGACTGGTAGTCAACAGAGCTCTGGGCAACGTTAGTAGGGATTTTTGATGAGATAAACTCCGGATGCCAATACACCAGAAAAAAGGTGCGGCGGTGGTTTCCCTTATGGTCATAAGCCAATCCGTAGAGGACCCACTGGGTCTGCTGATCAAGATATAACACTCGACGGCTATAGAGGGGATGCGACTGCTTAGGGATAGCCTCGACCACAATGGCATGGCGTAGCTCCCAGGGGTCTACCGGGTACCAGTTTCCCTTACCGCCAAGCGTGGCCTCTGTTTTCTTTATTGGCCCTGGGGCCAGGACTATCTTTTTGCCCAAATACTTCCACTCATAGGGGTGAATATACCCCATATACCCTGCCCTATCCTCCACCAGGAAGTCCATGCCGTCGGAAGCCTCATAAGGGTTATAGACAATCTTGCGAATGCGTCGGGTCTGGGGATCAAATACCCACTGTTCATCTGCGGTGCCATCCTTATCATAGCGATGGTTAAGCACCTGGGCTCCTTCCTTATCTGCAGGAGACAACATACGCGAGTACATCTTCTGCAGTATCCCGTCTTTCTTCCACTCGGGATATTGTTTATCTCGCCACGGACGGTGCAGGCCATATAAGAGAACGGCATAGAAACTAACGGCCCGCTCTATCGAACCGGAGCTGTTGCGCTGATCGACCCCGGACCAGAACTGAGCTGTGTCTCCCATGTCGTGGTAGCGATGGTTCCATGCTATTTTTCGGCCGGCTTTGGGTTCTTGCGACTCAATGAGGGGAAAAGGCATGCCGGCAACATAGTTCTTTAGCTGTCCATCTTCTAGTTCCACCTTCCCGTGGTGCTCCAAGGTAGCGTTGATATACTCTTCCCGCAAAGGCATGTCTGTAGTCTGCTGTACGGTAATGGTGAAGTCTCCAGCCTGCAAATATTTAAGAATTTCCGACGGAAGTGCCTCCTGGGCCACCTGGAAATTAGTCTTGTCGATGGTCATCCCTGGGGTGATCCCGGAGACTTGTGGGAGACCCTCACGATAAGGATAAAAACTGGCAAGGATCTTTTCCTTTGTATTCTCCTCTTGCGCTTGTCCCCATATAGGCATGAGGCAAACGCCCAGCCCCAAGAAAAGTAAAAGACCGACTGTTCTGGAAAATGTTTTCTTGCTCACTTCTCCTCCTTTCAGATAACTACATTAGTCTAGCCCTGCTCTATCATGGTAGAGCCAACAAGCAAAGGCATAGATCCAGTTTCATATCCAGAAAATTGCAGAGCTGCCGCTGTTTTTTGTTGACGACAAAGGTAGATTTCCTTATGGTCAACATATGCGGCAAATGGGATGAAGAAATTATCCCCTTTTTGCTCCAGCGCCGTCGCGTAACATCGAAACTAACGGGAGGAATACCAATGAAGACCATTTGGTTTCATATGCAAGGCTACCGGGATCTACCGGACGATTTTCGGGATCGCTATGAGAGTATCTGGGTAACACCACCCACGGACGAGCTGTGTGACTCTGAGACAGTCGGGAAGTACCTGAATTGGAATCTCGACGAACTGGAGCTGGCCGATGAGCTGGGATTCGACGGGCTGGGACTCAATGAGCATCATCAGAACGGCTATGGCTTTCCCGTATCGCCCAACTTGATCGCCGCGAATCTGGCACGCCGAAAATCCACTGCCGCAATTGTGATGTTAGGCAATACGCTCCCGCTGTATAACCCCCCGATCCGAGTAGCCGAGGAGATGGCGCTCCTTGACTGTCTGAGCGGCGGGCGGCTGGTAGCGGGTTGGCCGATCGGGTCAGCCATGGATACAACCGGCTGCTACGGGATTACCCCCACCGAAGTCCGGCCCCGCTATTATGAAGCCCATGATTTGATCAAGCAGGCATGGACCCGGCCAGGCCCCTTTCCTTTCAACGGCAAGTTTACCAAATTGCGTTATGTGAACTTGTGGCCCAAGCCCATCCAGAAGCCGCATCCCCCGATTTGGTGCGCGGGTGGCGGATCAGTTGAGACCTGGAAATTTGCCGCCGAGCACGATTACACCTACAGCTATCTGAGCTTTCTTGGTCACAAGTATGCCAAAAATCTCATGGACCGTTATTGGGAGGTGGTGGCCAACGTGGGCCGGGATGATAACCCCTACCGCGCCGGCTTTGCCCAGTTGGTTGTGGTCGGCGAAACCGATGCGCAAGCAGAGAAAGAATATATGCCCCATATCCGGAACTTCTTCGACAAGTCCCTCTACATTGCGCCGCACCATCTTTCTGTCCCGGGCTACATGACAAAAAAGAGCATGGAGTTTCTCCTCAAGCAGTCTGGCGGGTCAAGCCCGTTTGCCGGGATTTCAGGTCATGACATGACGTGGAAAAAGCAAGTCGAGGAGCAAGGGATTGTGATTGGCGGCAGCCCGACAACCGTTGCCGATCGCCTCACAGAAGCGGTAAAAAATCTCCATGTGGGACACCTTATGGTGGTTCTGCAGATCCAGTCAATGAAGCCGGAACTCACCGAGAAAAACACGCGCTTATTTGCCGAAGAAGTCTTGCCCAAGATCCGGGGCATCTGGGATAAGGAAGGCTATGTTGACCACTGGTGGCCACAAGGGGCCACACGCAACGCCCAACCCACACATACGGCGCCTGCTAATGGGCCCAATGGCACAGCGCGGGATGCGCCAACCGCGGCGGCAGAAGAGGTGCGTTCATGAACTCTGCCGAGTCTAGATCGGTGGAATTACCCGGCGGCTTTGCGGCCAATACAACTCTTGTCCGAGGTGAAGGCTCGGCCGTGGTATTCCTGCACGGTCCATTTGGCCAGGAATGGACTGGCTTTCTGGATGATCTGGCCGCGCACCATCGGGTCTATGCGCCAGCACATCCAGGAGCGGAAGAGCCCGATGACCTTCACCAGCTCGACAGCTTGTGGGATCTGATGCTCTACTACGATGACCTGTTTGCCTCCCTGGGCCTCGATCGCATAGACCTGGTCGGTCACTCTTTTGGCGGCATGGTCGCGGCTGAATTTGCTGCTACCTTTCCTAATCGCGTGCGCAAGCTTGTGCTCATTGACGCCCTGGGCCTGTGGCGGGACGATGCCCCAGTCAGCGATCACGTTATGGTGCCGCCCGAGACACAGGTGGGCCTCCTGTATCATGACCCCAGTAAGCCCGAGATTGCCGCTAGGCTGACCCTGCCCGAAGACCCCGAGGCAAAGACAGCGGCGATTGTGCATCATTTCAGCTCCATTGCCAGCACCTCGCATTTTATCTGGCCCATCCCTGAACGTGGGCTGGCCAAGCGGCTGCGTCGGGTGAAGGCTAAGACACTCATACTCTGGGGAAAACAAGACAGCTTGGCGCCGCCCCTGTATGCCGAGGAGTTTGCCACACGGATTACGGGTGCGCAGGTCCAGCTCATCGAGGGCGCGGGGCACATGCCGCAGCTAGAGCAGCAGGAAACCGTCTCACAACGTGTGTTGGAGTTCCTGGCTACATCATGAAGGCATGAGGCTCCAATGCCCAGGCAATCTCTACAAGAAAGGAGGGTAGGATCATGGGACGCGGTCTGATGATTCCCGGGGTCGGCATGGCCCAAACAGACATGATCACCATTGCCAAGGAGGCCGAAGCGGCTGGCTTTGACTCACTCTATGCAGCAGAGGCGTGGCGGAGCGCGTTTGTACCGTTGACCGCTTTAGCTCTGGCAACCGAACGGATCCGTTTAGGAACATACATTATCAACGCCTACGGACGGAGTCCGTTCATTGCCGCCATGAGCGCGGTCGATCTCGATGAGCTGTCAGGAGGCCGGCTACTGCTCGGCGTTGGCAGTGGCAATCGCTTCATCAACGCTGACTGGCAGGGCATTCCGCATGAGCGGCCGTATCAGAAAATGACTGAATATGTCCAGCTCCTGCGGCAAATTTTCCACACCAAGGCGGGAGAACGTGTCCTATATGAAGGCGAAATCCATCGCATGAACTGGGTACCGGCCGTGAATCCCGTCCGGGCCGATATCCCTATTTATCTCTCGGCCATTTTCCCCCGCATGGTAAAAGTTGCCGGTCGAGTGGCGGATGGCCTGGCAATGGGAGGCGTTCTCTCGGCCGCATATGCCCGCGAGGTCATCCAACCGGCAGCCCGGGCGGCTGCTGCGGACGCAGATCGGGATCCACAAGCGCTCGGCTTTCTAGCGGCTGCACTGGTGGCCGTGTGTGAGGACCGAGAACAAGCCCGCCACGCCGCCCGCGTAGCTATTTGTCGTCTCTTCTCACCCTTGCCCCATCCCTACTATGAATACATGCTGCGCGAACAGGGCTTTTCGGCTGCAGCAGATGCGGCGTGTAAACATGTGCCCGAGGGCAATTTGCAGAAGGCAGTTGACGCCATACCAGATGAAGCCGTTGATCGTTTAACCATTGCCGGAACACCAGACGAGTGTCGCAAACGTTTGGCGGATTATCACGGGATTGTGGACGAGGTAATTTGTGCTAACGTCTTGTCCTCGACGGCGGAAGACGGCAACAGGCTAGATCCGTACCGAAGTATTCTTCGCCTGTAGGGCCGCGGGTGAGCCCTAAAAAAGAGGGACAGCCTGGTTAAAATGAGAAATTCCGTGGAAAAGGAGACATGACCATGACAAAACGCATAATTCCGGCCTCAATGCAGAGCTTTTACCATACCCTCCACTTTGCCCCGGCGGTGATTGATGGGCAGCACGTGCGCTGTTCAGGGATGATCGGGGTAGAGCTTACCGAGAACACAAGCCTGGCGAAGGCATCGGTGCCGGCAGATCCTGAAGCGCAGTTTGCCCTCGCCTTCGATAATCTTAAGGAGGTGCTCGCCGCAGCTGGGGCTTCGTTTGCCGACGTGACCGAGATGACAACCTTCCATGTTGGTCTCCAGCAACACATGAGGACCTTCATGAAGGTGAAAGATCGCTACCTGGCAGAGCCCTATCCAGCGTGGACGGCGATTGGCATTACCGAACTGGCGGTTCCAGGGGCGTTGGTGGAGATTCGCATCACAGCCCGCCTGCCTGAATAACGCCTTGTGCTATTGCTCTCTGAGAGGATAAAGGTATCAGTCATCAGGCGCCGTTATGCTTGTGCTCCTACCTTGGCATCCTGCTGCATGACATCCTGCAACTTCTGTAGACCCTCTTGTGTCGAGACATCGCACTCGACAAGCCCCTGTGGCGAACAAGACCACATGCGAAGCCTTGTGGTTACTGAAGATCTCAAAGGTGGTGCAGCCTCTACACCGCTTGCCATTAAAAACCTTTAACTCCCTTGTCCAGTTGCACCCCGAAGGTGTTCAATGCCATGGACACCATATTATACTGGCCAACCGCGAAAACCACATCCATGAGTTGTTGGGTGTTATAGCGTTCACTCAAGGCTGCCCAGGTCGCATCGCTGATAAACGCCTCAGCGTGGAGTTCATCGGCAGCACGTAATAGGGCGGCATCAAACGGAGCCCAACCTGGAGCGTCCGGCCCCTCCTTGATCCGGGCAATCTCTTCATCGGTGAGCCCTACCTGCCTGCCAAAACGCACATGTTGCCCCCACTCATACTCAGCCTGACACAGCCACCCAATGCGCAAAATCAAGAGTTCTCGCTCCCGTGGTACCAACGTCGAGGTGTCGCCCATAACATGAAAAGCCCATATGTTAAACTTTTTTGCCGCCTCCCAATGCCGGGCCAGGGTTCCTGTAACATTATAGACCACTCCTTCCCGATAGCGGGGCTCTAAGGTCGGTCGTTGCTCAGCAGTCCATTCAGCTTCGGTCAACGGATCAATACGCGGTTTTGAGAGTTTCATTTATGCTCCTCCTTTTCAGCAGTCTTATAGAAGAGTGGTGCTATCTATGCAATGCCACGGCTCTCACAAGATTATAGTGATAGAGCCAATCCGACCGTTGGAACGGACTCGTCTGTTATGACTGTTGCGATACCGAAGTGAGGGCGGCTGCCAGCGGCTCTGGAGTAGACAAGAACGGGGGGTCATCCCGACTTTTATTGTCCCCCTCCTTTTGGAGTAAATTCAGGCATGATTTCACTCACAAGAAGATGGCGAGATTCCTCCGAGGTCGGAAACACAACGTAGTAGGTCATGCCGAATTCTTCGATGCGTGAACGGAGTTCGCGTCTCACCTCCTCCGGAGTCCCTATCAGCAGTACAGGAGCATTGCGCGCCGCTTCTTCACTGGGGAATCCCATTGAGGAAGCAACCTTTCTCACCGCAGCCTCCGCCTCGCTCTTGCCGCGTGACAGATTCACCATTGCCATCCCCCCGATTTCGACGGACCCGGGGGGGCGCCCGGCGTCTGCAACAAAACCGTGCAGTAGCTCGATCCGTTGTTTGATCTCAGCTTTGTCGAATCTCACAGCCGCCTCCGGGTCTTGGACAAAGTCTTTACCGTTGACTATGGGCGGGATAAGGTTGACAATTTGCGCCTCCGCCGCAGCTATTTGTAGAAGCTTCTTTCCCGCGCCCCCCACCATAATGGGTGGATGCGGCTTCTGCACCGGACGTGGATGGTTGTAGGCCTTCTCTATGAAGAAATAGCGTCCCCGGTAGGTGGGCTCGTCCTGCGTCCACATTGTTTTGATCAGCTTGATGGCATCGCCCAGTTGCTCAAGGCGCTCCGCATTGGACGGGTACGGATATCCATGGGCTTCATATTCGGAGCGTTGCCACCCAGAGCCTAGCCCCAGGATCAGCCGCCCGTTGCTGAGATGATCAAGGGTAGAGGCGATTTTGGCAAGCATAGGCGGAGGCCGAAACGACATGGCGGTCACCGCTGGCGCCAACCGCACGTTCTGGGTCACGGCTGCAATTGCGCTTAAGGTGGAAAAGCACTCCAATTGGGGTGTTTGAGGCGGGCCCAAGGGCGAGAAGAAATGATCGTTAATGGAAACGGAATAAAAGCCGTGGGTATCGGCCCATTCGGCTGCCGCTCGGGCTTTGGCGAAATCTCTCGTTGGTAGGAAGAGACCGAATTTGACTGTGTTCATGTAGGCAACCCTCCTGCTGCTACAGTTCCGCTCAATGCTGGTCTAACCATGGCAAAATAAATGGGCAAAATAAATGTTCCTACCAGTTGAGTTGATAACTATGCAAGGGCTATGTTCCTCAGCACTTAAGCAATTGCTCGAGTGGTCTGATTTAGTTGCTCGGGAGAGCCCTCTTTATCCAACCTGAGCCCGGTCTCTTCGAGTTTGGCCCTGTAACGCTATCCCTGGCCGCTCCTCTCTTGTAGAATGCATCGCATGAGGCTCTGGCGGGCATAGCCGCGTTGGGATTTGATACGGCCCCGCTGATTTACTTTGCTGAGCGTCAGCCAGTTTATGTGGATATGAGAGGTTCTGCGCCGAGTGGATAGGGGCGCCATTATAGGGTACAGCTCAGGGGATTAAGCCGTAGTTCTCCAGCAAAGGAAGTGAGAAATGGTGGCAGAAAGGCTAGGGTATAGGTGGTGGGTGTTGGTCAATACTTTTCTGGTCTTTACCATCGCTATCGGGATGGGGGGGACATATATAGTCATGGTTGTTGCTGAGGTCCTGGCCGGTCTTAACCTAAAGCTAGCTGATTGGGGGCCCCTGTGGTCGGCGATTTCCCTGGGGGTAATGCTTTTTTCCATTATAGGTGGAGCCCTGGGCGATCGCTTTGGGATCAGGCTTATTGCCGGACTGGGGATTATGCTAGCGGGGGCATTTTTAATCCTGAGAGGAACGGCTAGTGGCTTTGCCACAATGTATACCTGGATGTTTCTCTTTGGGGCAGGCGCCGCCCTGGCTGTTCCCAACGTCCCCAAGGCCCTAGGCATGTGGTTTCCGCCCCAAGAATTTGGTCTGGCCAATGGCATCACCCTGGCCGGCAATGGTGTTGGGGCAGGATTGGCGGCCTTGTTGACCCCTTTATTACTGGAGTCCCTGGGGGGTTGGCGAAACCTGACCTATCTTTTGGGTATTCTCACCATGGGATTGGGCGTTTTTTGGTTACTCACCATTCGGGATCGTCCCCTGGCAACAACTGACTCGGCGGCCCAGATAGGAATGGTAGAGGCCATGAGGCGAGTGCTGAGGGTGAGGGATGTGTGGTTAGTAGCGGGATGCTACCTCTTCTTCCTGGGGGGCTACCTAGGGCTTATTGGCTATGCACCCACTTACTTTGTCACGGTTCGAGGCATGAGCCCTGCCACTTCTGGAGTTATGATCTCAGTATTATCGTGGGCCTTGGTTGTTGGCACCTTCTTGCTACCTACTCTCTCGGACCGGGTAGGGCTCAGGAAGGCATTCTACTTCCCGGCAATGTTAGCCACTGGCATTTTTATCATGCTAATGGCCTATGTCTTAGGTCCCTCACTGTGGATTGTGACCATTTTGGTGGGATTTATGGCTGGGGCCGCCGCTATAGCCTTTGTGGTCCCCCTGGAGATGGAAGGAGTCGGCCCGATGCTGGCTGGCTCAGCGGTAGGGGTAGCTGTAACCGCTGGCAGTCTGGGCGGCGTTATCTCTCCTCTCATTGGCATGAGTCTGGTAAGTGCCAAACCAGTGGCCGGCTTTGTCTTTTGGGGTGGGTGCTATGTAGTATCGTCCCTGCTCTTCCTGCTGATAAAAGAGACTGGGCTAAGAACGCCAAAAGCATAACATCAAGGAGGGCTAAGCATGCGAGATTTTGCCACCCTCGGCAAACGCAAAGCCGTGCTAGGTATGATTCACCTGCAACCGCTACCGGGCACACTGTTTTATAAAGAAGGCAGTTTCAACCAGACCCTTGAGACTGCTGTCCAATCGGCCCGTGCTCTCTACAATGGAGGGGCGGACGGCTGTTTGGTACAGACGGTAGATCGTATTTACAGTGTTAAAGACGAATCTGACCCGGCGCGCACAACGGCAATGGGCTTAATTGTGCAAGCCATTGTCCAAGCAACGGGCGAAGAGTTCCAAATCGGGGTGCAATTGATGCGCAATGCGCTGAAAGCTTCGTTGGCGGTGGCGAAGGTGGCGGGGGGAACTTTTATTCGCGCCGGCACAGTTGTGGGCATGACCCTCACCGCGCACGGTATGGTCGAAGCCAATCCGCTTGAGGTAATGGAGTATCGCAACAAGATTAACGCTGGGGATATCAAAGTCATTGCCGAAGTGGACTCAATGCACTTCAAATGGTTTGGTGAAGCAAAGCCCACAGCGGAGGTGGTACGGAGCGCGAAACATGTAGGGGCGGATGCTGTGTCGTTGGGCGACCCCAACGAAAATAAAACGCTAGAGATGATTGCCTCGGTGCGGAAAGCCGTGCCGGGAGTGCCCATTATTTTGGCGGGCTACACCAACCACGAGAACGCCGTACGGCTAATGGCGGCAGCGGACGGGGCATTTGTGGGAACCTGCCTTGAACGCGGAGGTTGGGGTGGACAAATTGATGTCGAGCGGGTTAGGGCGTATGTAGACATTGTCCGTGGGCTGGAATGATAAGGCATTGCCTACACATGATGTGGAAATCAGTAGCTCTTGAAAGGATACAACGATGGAGCCACTCAAGCCAGAGGTAATGGTCAGACAAGTTGAAGGGTTAGCGGGCGATTTGCGAGAGTTGACACGCCCGTTTGCTCAGCAGGTTCGTGCTTTACTAACCCCGTTGGAATGGAGGTCGGTAAAAAAAGTGTACCTAACGGGGAACGGGGATTCCTACCATGCCTCGTGTGTCGCCGAAATGGCCTTTGAGACGATTGCTGATGTTACCTGCGAACCCATGAGCGCGCAGCGCTTTCTGGATTATGGCGCGGCCTGGATGCGCCACGCCTCAACGCATCAGACCTTGGTGGTTGCTACCTCCGCCTCGGGCGGCACTAAGCGCGTGGTGCAAGCCATCGAACGCGCCAAAGAACACGGCGCGTTAACCCTTGCCCTAACCGGAACGCCCAATAGCGCGGTGACCCAGGTGGCGGATCGCACCCTTGTGGTCGAATTGCCACAAAAAGAACGATCTCCGGGGATTCGCACCTACCAAGCCAGCCTGATAGGGATGCTGTTGGTTGCCATTCAGTTAGGAGAAAAGCAAAGCAAATGTTATCAAGAAGAAGCGAATATTCTACGCCAAGAACTGGCCGCGCTTGCCGATGTTGTGGATGCCACTAATTTCGCTATTAAGGGACGGTGCCGCGAGGTGGCGGAAATGATTGCCAATACCTCCACCATGGTAATGGTGGGCAGTGGGCCTAGTTATGGCACCGCCCTCTTCAGCGCGGCGAAAGTGATCGAGGCGACGGGCATTTTTGCTATGGGGCAGGATTTGGAAGAGTGGTGGCACGTTGAACGGTTTGCCTACCCCGTGGATATGCCCGTTTTTGTGATTGCCCCGCCGGGCCGCTCCCATTGGCGGGCGGGAGACTTGGCGGCAACGGCGCGCGGGTTGGGTAGACGGGTCATTGCCGTGACGCACAAAGACGATACCGAGGTAACACGCCACGCCCACGCCGTGTTACCCGTGCAAGGCGAGGCGCGCGAGGAATTTTCGCCGTTGCTCTACCATCTCTTTGCCAGCTACGTGGCTGCCAATGTCACGGAACGTTTGGGGCGGCGATTGTTCCAAAGTGACCGCCCTGAACTTCTCCAATCGATGAACAAATACTATGCCAGCCTGCAACCAGATACGGCGCGCTAGGCAAGCCACCGGCATGGTCGTGGTGGAGGATGACAACCTGCAGCTGTGTGAGGAAGGTCAAGAAGGTCGCAAGGACCGTGAGAATAAGAAGCCGTGGGAGGCTTTTCTGTGAAGACACCCCCTATTTACCAAGCGAATTAGGAGAAAACGAAAAATGACCGCGGATCAATTGATCTACATCAGGCAGTGGCAATGGCCCTTTTCCCAAGCGACAGACAACAAGATGATGAAAGCGAAGCAAGCAATAATGAAACATAGAGAGCTGGATGGGAACGAGGCTTTGGCTAAAGCTCTCGAAAGTCCGTTCTCGACCACAAATATTTCTGAGCAGGAATTAGAAGAACTACGTAGAGCTTTTTTGGGCTAATCTTGCCTCTCTCCTAAGAAATAGCACAGCACAGCTCTAGGGCTGAAGGCTGCTTCAACCCTGCCTGCGCATGGCGGGTTACCATTACACACCGATTTATTTCCCTCGCCGCAGGAGCTGTTGGGTACTGAACAGTTTAGAGGAAAGGGGCTGGTTGTACACCGACTTTCTTGACACCCATACCATGGCCCGCTCCTTGTGGTAGTCTACCCATGAGGCCCCCAACATAATGGGCACCTGCACTCCTACGTTCCAAGGCGTGGCTGTCGCATCGGCATAGAAACCAAAGATAGTGCGCCAGTGTTTTCCTTCGCGATCATAGACCACTACATAAAGAGCGGCCCAGGTCTGTTGATCAAAATAGAAGACCCGCCGGCCATAGGGATGATTGGTGTTCTGGGGAATGGCTTCTACAACTACTGCCTTGCGTAGTTGCCAGGGATCTACTGGATACCACTCCCCTTTGCCTCCCATCTGGGGAACCGCCGCCGGCATAGCAAAGGGGGCCAGAACTACAGCATTAGTAGTTAGCAGGTTCCAGGAATGTCCGTGAATATAGCCATTGTACACCAGCCGATCTTCATCCAGTAGGTCTAGACCCATGAGGGCCTCCAGGGGGTTGAAAATAGACTTGCGGATGCGCCGGGTGCTAGGGGTATAGGCCCATAGCACATCGGGTTTGGTATCCCGGTCGTAGCGGTAACGGATCATGACCGTGCCTGCCTGGTCAAGCGGTGCCAAGGACTCCATGTATTCCTTGAAATAGACTCCCTCTTCCTCCCAGGTTTCTTGATCTTGATCCTCACTGGCCAGGTGCATCCCGAAGGCTAGCGCTTGGTAGGCTTCCATGCTCCGGTGCACTCGCCCTGCTCCATCCAGTGCCTTGCCAGTGGAAGAACCAAACTCTATGGTTGTGCCTCTCTCCCGATAGCGGTGGTTCCAGGAGGCTTTTTCTCCGGCTTGGGGATCCTGGGGATCAAGCAAGGGAAAGGGCAGGCCAGTCACATAGTTCTTGAGCTGTCCCTCTGCAATCTCTACCCCGCCAGAGTGCTTGAGGGTAGCTTCGATGTACTCCTGCGGCAGAGGCTGGTCCACGGTTTCTTGTATAGTAATTTCTAGCTCCCCGGCCTCAACCACTTTAAGAATCTCTGCTGGCAGAATCTTTTTGGCCGTCTGAGCCTTGGTCTTATTGAGGGTCATCCCAGGCGTAACCCCTTCTACTCGAAGTGGACCCTGACGATAGGGATGAAAGACCAAAAGGATTCTTTCTTGCCGGTTACCATCCTGACTACTATCCTGGGCTTGCCCCCATGAGAGGATGGGACACAGTATAAGAAGAAAGGCTAAGAGTAAGACGTTTGCAAAAAGCGTCTTTCCTTTCATTTTATCCTCCCTGATTCTCTCAGGCAGCAACTTATCGACATCCAACAAGGGTCAGCTACATCCTTTAAGAAAATCGATAACCGCTTCGCTAAAGGCATCATTACGATCACCAGCGACCATATGTCCTGCTCCCGACACATCTGCGTACTGGGCGTGAGGAACCGCCGCCTGAAACTCTGCCGCCGTTTCCTCACTCACCACGTCACTTATCTTTCCTCGTACTAGCAATGTCGGCACACGCAGGGCACGAGCCGCTGCCAGCATACGTTCGGGGTCACGTCTTAGTCGAGCAGGACTGATGAGCTGGGGGTCCCAGTGCCAGTGATAGCGACCCTCCGGACCTTTTCGCAGGTTTTTGGTGAGCCCACTTAAATCCTTTGGTCTGGGTCGATGTGGAAGATAGGCAGCAATAGTATCCGCAACCTCCTCCAGGCTGTCAAAGCCCTCCGGCCGGGCGGTCATGAAAGCACGGATACGATCGACTCCTTGCTGTTCGACTCTGGGGGTAATATCTACCAGCACAACAGCGGAGCTAACGGGCTGCGGGGATTCCCCCTCCGTGAGGAGAGACGTCATCCCTCCCAATGATGCTCCAACCAGCGCGGGTTTGCGCTCGAAGTTCGTCAGAATACTCCGTAGGTCGGCTACAAAAGCATCTATGGCATAGTTACCATCCGGTGCCCAATCGCTTTCTCCATGTCCGCGCAAGTCTAGCGAGACAGCATACCACCCTTGCTCGGCCAGGTTACGCGCTGTTTCTCCCCAGGCGTGACGTGTTTGTCCACCGCCATGCAAGAGAAGCACTGGGGCAGCATCACTCTCACCCCAGGCATCACCCGTGAGTCTCAGGCCGCCGTCAACCTGATAGCTAATCCTCTGTGGCCCGAGCGCATTCTCTTTTTGTGACATCCCCTACTCCATTTTTATTGTTATTTCCCTTACTCATGCCAGGAGATTCCATGGCTCAGACATTAGCCCGGGCCCTGAGAACCCCAAAGGGGATCCCCAGCCCCAATACTATCTGCCCTTCTGGACAGAAGATTTCACTGCGCAGACGTAAACACGAACGCCCGGCCCACCGTGGGCAGATGCCGCAACGGTTGCCCAGGAGCTCCAACAACAAATTCCGGAATGCTGTCCCCGTCGAGATCACCTGGGGATATCGCTGTGGTGCCAAAGAAGGCTCCCTGCTGAGGATAGGGATCATTGAAAGTGAATAAGTGTCGTCCATCCAGACCATTGAAAATAAACAGCTGACCCTGGAGTCCATAGGCGTCTACCTTCTGAAATGGCGCTCCCGCCATGATCTCAGGAGCATTGTCCCCATTGACATCCCCTGCACTCCCTACAAATAAACCAAAGCCAGCATAAGCATGCGGAGCCGGGGTGGTCAGGGTATAAAGTAACTTCCCGTCTGCACCACTGAAGGTAAACACATGTCCTTGTGAACGATTGCCATTGACATCCTGATAAGGGGCACTAACAAGAAAATCCGGGGTGCCATCTCGGTTAACATCGCCAGCCTCACTCACCACCCAGCCAAAGGCTGATCCGGCACCAGGGATGGGATCATCCAGGGTAAACAGTAACTCTCCATTACTCCCACTAAAGACAAAGGCCTGTCCTTGTACCCCATACTCTTTATACTTACTCACAGCCTGCTCGGGAGCACTGCTGAACAAGTCTTGGGGCTGTAAGTCTACCTCCTGATTCCCATTGCTTTTGACATCCTGATAAGGGGCACCAATGAGCAGGTCAGGCACTCCGTCCTTGTTCACATCACCCACCCCAGCCACTGCCCAGCCAAAGGCTCCTCTCACCATGGGGTTGCGCACACTCAGGAGTTCCTCTCCATTGCTACCATTAAACACCAGAGCTTGCTCTTTACCTGGAGCGCTTACAAGCAGCTCAGACACCCCATCCCCATTCATATCACCCATCCCAGCCACTGCCCAGCCAAAGAGGGCTTCATTGCCAAGGGAAGGGTCACTCAGGGTCATAAGGAGACTACTGTCTGCACCACTAAAGATAAACGCCTCACCCCGCCGGGCATGGTTAAAAGCCCCAATCAAAAAGTCGGGCACTCCATCCCCACTCACATCACCCACCCCAGCCACTGAGCAACCAAAGGCCACCCCCGTCTGAGTATAAAGAGAGGCATCAAAGCTGCCAGGGTCAGGGTTGTTCACCACATGGATCACCTTGCCATCCTTACCACTGAAGACAAAGGCCATACCCTGGTTACGAATTCTCATCTCCTTCGCATCCACAACATGATGCCCCGCACCTTGAACTTGATACTCATTGTGGTTGACCGCGTGGTTATAGGCTCCGACCACAAAGTCCGGTATGCCATCCTGGTTCACATCGCCAATATTTGCCATGGCTGAAGCAAACCTGGAGTATGAGTGACGGTGGGGATCATCTATATATATCACCCCAGCGTGTAGCAACGAAGAAAAAAGATAAGTGCTGCCTGCCAGAGCACCACAGAAAAGGACCACCATCCAAAGTTTCTTGACCAAAATTTGATACCTCCTTAGAACAAAATAAGTTGAGTCTGTATTTGATCTTTCTTGCAATTCTCCGCTTCTGAGTTTAGGCAAATAAACAACTTCTGACCGAGACCACCTTTAGTCTCCCACCACTTCCTCAACCCTCGGCAGCTCGACCTCCTGGGGCCTGGGTTGTCTGCCAGGCAGGTGCTGCCTAGCAGGCAGGTGCCCACGAATTTTTGCCCATACGGCCGAAGGACGCAGGGCCCAGACATACTCCTCAAGATCATCAAACAGAGAATAGGCCACAGGTGTAACCAAAAGCGTGATAAGGAGACAGAGCGACTGCCCGCCAATAACCACTACGGCAATACCGCGATGACTCTCCGCTGCCGGTCCCTGACCCAGAGCCACGGGAATCATGCCGCTGACAAGCGCGAGCGTGGTCATAAGGATAGGGCGCAGCCGCTCGCGGTTGGCCTGGATAATAGCCTCATAGCGGGGCATTCCCTGGCGACGCAGGTTAATGGTGTGGTCGATCTGTAGAATGGAATTTTTCTTGACAATGCCAAAGAGAAGCAGGATGCCCAGAATGCTGAAAATCGCCAGGTGCTGGTCCGCGGCCCACAGCGAGAGGAGAGCAAAAGGGACGGCCAGCGGCAGCGAGAGCATAATAGTAATAGGATGCACAAAGCTTTCAAACTGCGCGGCCAGGACCATATACATGCCAATAATAGAGAGGAGAAAGGCAAGCTGAAAGCTGGCCATCATCTCGTTAAAAAACTTGCCCATGCCGGTTATGCCGGTAGTGTAGCCCGGGGGCAAACCTATTTCCTCTACCGCTGCGTCAATCTCTACCAAGGCATCACCCAAGGCCTTGCCTTTGGATAGATTACCGGTAAGCGTGATCTGACGCTGACGTTCCTGGCGATCAATCTGCACTGGCCCAGTGCCGGGGACCAAATTCACCACATTATCCAGGCGCACCTGCCCCACCGTGGCAGAGGGAACAGTCACCCCCTGGATCACCTCTGGTCGGTTTCTGGCCTCAGGCATTAGGCGCAGGCGCACGTCATAGAGTTCGTCGCCTTCGCGATAGGTTGTTACCTCTTCCCCAGCCACCATAATGCGCAGGGTAGAGGCAATATCCGCCGCTTCAATACTCAGGTCAGAGGCTTTGCGCCGGTTGATATGAACCTGGAGCTCGGGGTTACCACCTTCAAATGTGGTGTCCACATCCACAATGCCGGGTATCTCCTGCATACGGGCCTTAAGGTTGTCGGAGTATGTCCACAGTGTGGATAGGTCTGGTCCGCGCAGGTTATACTCAATGTCCACATTGCGAAAACCACCGCTGCTAATCGGCAGGACCTTGTCCACACTAATACGCATACTAGGAAACCCCTGTACACGCTTTCTGGCCTCGGCCATGACTTGGGCCTGGGTAACTTTTCGATGCTCGTAATCCTCCAGCTTGACTACTATCTGGGAACGGGTAACCGTTTCCCCCACCGTAGTGCCGACCAAAGAAAGCAGATGAGCGACCCCGGGGACCTGGCGCAGCTCGGTCTCAACCTGACGGGTAATCGCATCGGTTTGGGCCAGGGAGTACCCCGGTGGGGTTTTAATGTTAACCTCAAACTGGCCCCGGTCATCATCCGCCATCATGGTCGAGCGTACATGTTTGCCGATCCAAGGCGTTGACATAACCAAGCCGATTGCCAGGCATATAATGGCCCAGCGGTGATGCATGGACCACTCCAACATACGGGTATACCCACGATCGATGAAGCCATAGAAACGGGACTCGCGCGAGGAATGCGCGTGCTCGGCCAAGCGCTTGGGTAAGAAACGCGAGCACATCATGGGCGTGAGCGTGAAGGCTACCAGCAATGAAACCATAATGGCAAAGGCCATGGTCAAGCCAAAGCTGCCCAGCCAGCGACCTACGGTGCCTTGGAGAAATCCCACCGGTAAAAAGATGACAACCAGAGAAAGGGTTGTGGCACTCACCGCCAAGCCCACCTCGGAGGTTGCCGCCGCAGCCGCCTCCATGGCGCTCATACCCTTCTCTTCGATGTAGCGATAGATGTTCTCCAGCACCACAATGGCGTCGTCAATCACAATCCCCACAGATAATGTGAGCGCCAGCAAGGTGAGGCGATTTAAGGTAAAGCCTGCGGCCGCCAGGAGCGTGTAGGTGGCAACTATGGAAACAGGAATGGCTATGGCAGCAATAATGGTTGAGCGTAAATTACCCAGAAAGAAAAACACCACAATACTGGCAAACAGCGAACCCAGCCAAAGGTGCTGCTGCACCTCATGCACAGACGCGCGGATAAAGTCCGACTGGTCGCGAACAACCTCGACGCCCACACCCGTAGGCAGGATACGGCGCGCTTCGGCCAAGCGTTCAAACACCGCGTCCACCGCAGCCACGGTGTTGGCGCCGGACTGCTTGCGGATAGTAAGCGAGACCGCGTTCCTACCGTCATAACGGGCCAGGGTGCGTGGCTCTTCCACGCCGTCTTCGACCCGGCCAATGTCGGCCACCTTGATAGGCGAGCCATTGCGTGTGGCCACCACAATGCTTTCAAATTCGCGCACCGAGCGCACCCGGCCCAGGGTGCGCAATACAGTTTCCCCGCTCTCCTGGGTAAGCCGGCCGCCGGGAAACTCAACATTCTGCCTGGCCAGGGCCTGAGCTATGGTACGCATGGAAAGGCCGTAGGCCTTCAAGCGGTCGGGATCAATCAGGATCTGAATCTCCCTTTTTCTGCCGCCCAGGATGGAGATCGAACCCACCCCGCTTATTGATTCTAGTGGCTCCTTAACCTGATTTTCCGCAATCTCAGTCAGTTCTTTGAGCCCTTGAAAGCCAAAAACCGTGAGCGTCAGGATAGGGGTGGCATCAACATCGAATTTCTCAACAATAGGTGGATCGGTATCCTCGGGTAGTTCGACCAGGACGGAGCCAACCTTGTCTCGCACATCCTGGGCTGCGGCCTCCAGGTCCTTCTCCAGATCAAACATCACAATGACCTGGGAAAGCCCCTCGCGGGTGACGGAGCGCAACTCATCGATGCCGCTGATGGTGTTAATCACCTCTTCAATGGGCTTGGTCACCTGGGTTTCCATTTCCTCAGGGCCAGCCCCAGGGAGGGTGGTGGTCACGGTCACCACCGGCATCTCGGCCTTGGGAAAAAGCTCCAGGCCCAGGCTCTGATAACAAAACAAGCCCGCTACCACCAGGCTGCCAACAAGCATGGTGGCAAAGACCGGACGACGAACACAGAGGTCAGAAAGATTCATTGCGCCCCCGCTACTTGTTGCGCCCCCGCTACTTGTACGGTCATCCCTTCCATTAGACGATCAAGCGAAGAAGTAACCACCTGTTCTCCTTCGGTAAGACCTTCGACCACCTCGACCCAATCCCCTTCCTCTACCCCGCTCTTTACCTCTCTGGAAGACACAAGGTTGTTCTCGACCACAAACACTCGCTCCACCCCAGCATAACGGTGCAGGGCTAAACGGGGAATGAAAAGGGCTTCCTCTTCGCCCAGAGTAGCGGTGACATGGGCAAAATACCCTGGCCGCAAGACACCATCCGGGTTGGGAACCTCGGCCTCAATCAGCAGGCTGCGGGTGGCATGATCAACCCCGGCAGCAATACGGGTCAGGGTGCCAGAGAAAGTCTGGCCCGGTAAGGCATCGACCCTGACCTCAAAAAGCATACCAATCCGCATCATACGCGCATAACGTTCTGGTGCCGGTACTCTTAACTTGAGGGGATCAACAATCACCACTTCAAGAACTTGAGAAGCCGCCTGCAGGTACTCGCCGGAGTTAGCAAACCGCTTCTGCACAAAGCCATCAACTGGAGAGACAATGTGTCCATCCCTGAGGCGTTTTTCGTCTAGCGCCAGGGCTTTCTCTGCTGAATGCACTCTAGCCTCGGCCACTTTGTATTCCGCCTCAGCTGCATCTCGTCCCTGAGGAGCAATGATCTGCTCTTTAAACAACTCTTGCGCGCGCTGGTATTCTCCCTCTGCTCGGATAAGAACGGCCTGGGCCTGTTTGAGATTCGCCCTGGCTACCTCAACCTGCAACTCTAGCTCCTCCTTTTCCATTTCCGCCAGGACCTGGCCCTGTTTGACCGCGTCGCCAAAGTCCACATGCACCTTGACTACATAGCCAGCCATCTTGTTAGAAAGAATTACCGACTCCTTAGCAAACAGGGCACCCTGCCCCTCACCGGTACGCACCGTGCGGCGGCGTACTACCTGCGCAGCCTGCACAGAGAGAGATTGGGGGGTGGCAACTGTAGCCGTTTCTTCTATCTTTGCCTCCGAGGAGCTAGAGCGACACCCGGCAGGTAGAAGTAGAAAGAGAAGCAGAACCAGCCGGAGCCAGCAAGCAATCTTTTGCGGTATGATCCTCATCGCGCGTTCCTCTTATGGATAAGTAGGCCATGGAGAAACATATCCAAGATGACATTAGCGTCATCCGTGGCAGAGTTTCCCCCTAACCCCAAGAGTTTTCTCTGGAAATACCCCCGCATGGTCTCATTCAAGGCAACCGCCACGGCCTCAGGATCAATCTTACGTATTATTCCCTGGGCTGCGCATTCCTTAACAATACCGGCTATAAAGTGAAGGTGAGCCAGATAGTGCTCCACCAGACGCTGCGCGCGTGGATGTACGGAGGAAGGATCAACCAGACTGTGCTCCAATATTAGGGCTTTAATAAAGTCCCGATTGGCATCCATGACATCCAATTCCGCCGTGACCAAGCGGCGCAGCTTTTCTAAAGGACCCGTAACATACGCCACTTCTGCACGGATCTGTTCGCTAAAGGCAATGAGCCCTTCTTCCATGGCTGCCTGCAGGAGGTCGTCCTTATTACCGAAGTAGAGATAGACTGTGCCCTTGGCAATCCGTGCCTCCTCCGCTACTCGGTCGATTGTTGCCCCCTGGAATCCATGAGCAGCGATCACCCTGCGGGCCGCAGCCAGGATCTCGCGCACGCGAAACTCACGCACCACGTCTTCTTTGGTTGCAACTGTACTTTTAGTCATGTGACTGACTATACAGTCATCTATTTCGACAAGTCAAGTAGGGGCAAGAGGTGAGGCAGTTTTGTCAGCCAGTTTGGGTCTTTACCCTAAGGAAGAAAAGGCAAACTTTCTTGCTGAGGGTCCCTGTCTCAGCCACCCCGTGATGCCAGCTGCCTGATTCGCCCACGGGCTCGTTCAACCGTGGGATCAAGGGCGAAGCGAATGGGAGGGAGGTCGGTATCACAGTGGGTAAAAGTAGCCGTGATGGGGTTGGTACACTGCAGGCGTTCCCCCAGCCCCCAGGCATTACCCTGAAACCTAATCAACCGCGGCCGCCCACGCTGAGCACTGTGAAATAGGTACTCCGGATCCACCTGGATAAGGAGGGGTTTTTCTTGGCCGTTTTCCTGCAGGCGAGCCAGGTGTAGGCTATCATTGTAGGTAATATCTGCCCCAGAGATAGCCTCCGGATTCTCGAGGGCTATATCGAGAACTGTTTGTCCTGCGCTCTGCCTCTTGGTCCCACGGGCGAGGAACGGATAGCTCATAGAAGATGCCAAATTTCATGCACTCCTCCTTATTGTTCCCTTAAGATATACGAAAATATGTCCAGATACTTAGCCGTATGACTGCCTATATTCCCTAAGTCAAGTCCCTTCTTTTTCAGCCAATCTACCATCTTCCTTGCTCATCTGCCTACTTTCCTCTACGTAGTAGCTCCTTGGTGGTAAATATTTTAGGCGACACGGGCTGGTTAACAATCATTTTGTCGCCTACCCACAGACTGGCACGGTTGATCTTGTAATCAATCCATATATTCCCCACAAACAGCGGGACCGCCACGTCGTCATTCCCAGGGACGAATTTGGGTTTGTCAAGACAATGAAACAAGGTGCGCCAATGGTCACCGTTATCATCATAGATAAAACCGTAGAGGACGGAAAACGTCTGCCGATCAATGTAGAGCCGGCGCTTGCCATAGGGATGATTGTTCTCCTTGGGGGTGACATCCAGAATGATCACCTTGCGCAATTCCCAGGATACCATGGGATACCAGTCGTTTTTCCCGCCAAAGGTCGGCGTTTTACCTTTAAAGATGCCCGGGACCAGCACCACCTGTTCCCCTTTGTATTGCCAGGTGTGGGCGTGAATACGGCCATTAAAGCCGGCATGGTCTTCCACCAGAAAGTTTAAACCGAAAGAAGTTTGATAGAGATTATAGACGATTTTGCGGTTACGCCGGGTGCGGGGGTCATAAGCCCAGGCGTCCTCTGTGGAGTTGTCTGCGTCATAGTGAAAGGTAAGGCTCTGGGCACCCTCAAGATCTTGGGGCCGCAGCACTATCGAGTATTCTTTCCACCAGGCGCCTTCCTTTTCCCACTCCGGTACATTCTGATCGGGATTAAGGCGGTGCATGCCATAGAGCCGGGCATAGCGGGTCTCCACACCCCTTTCTACTTTTCCTGAAGCATTGACAAGATTAAGGACTCCTTGGGTCTGTATGCTGTCTCCCATGTCCCGATAGCGAAAGTTCCAGGCCGCTTTTAGTCCTGCCTGGGAATCAGCCGGGTCAAGAAGAGGAAAAGGTAGCCCCTTAGTATAGTTCTTTAGCTCTCCATCCTCCCCAAGCTGGGCTTGGCCAAAGTGTTCAATGCTGGCGGCGATATATTCCTCGCGCAGCGGGAAGTCAGTGGTCTCCCGGACCGTGATCTCCAGGTCCCCGGTCTGAACAACTTGTAAGATCTCTGGGGGAAGGACCTTCTCAGCTACCTGAAAATTACCCTTATTAATTTTCATTCCTGGGGTAATTCCTTCTACCTGCAGGACGCCGTTACGGTAGGGATGAAAAACCTCAAGAATCTTTTCTCCCATAGCCCCATCTTGGGCATAAACCTCCAGGGAAATAAGACCGAATAGACTCACTATTATAAAGAGCCCCAGACAAGAAATTTTTCTTAGCAGCACCTCTCAATTCTCCTTTCTTTAGTCAAATGGCAATACAGCTTGCTGACAACCTACTTATCTTCCAGCCAGATTCTTAATTGGAACTGTACTTTTAGTCAGATGACTGACTATACAGTCATTTTTCTCTGAGTCAAGCCCTCTTTTTCTCCTAGGCAAGCCATCTAGGGAAAAAGACCATCAACCCACATCGACCACCCGGGCGCGGCTGGCTCTGCTTCTGCCGCCTCATCTGGCAGGCTACTGCAGCATTGCGTCCCATCCCTTCCAATAGAGCTCGGCAATACAGTGTGCTTCTTTGAGAAATTCCTGTTGATCCCGCTCTGTTCTCAGCAGACGATCTATGAGCTTTCTGCCCGTTTCGGCATGCTCCCGGTCAGCCTCTATGTGGCCGGAGAAAAAACGCAGGGCATCTAGGCTCATTTGGTAATGAGTCTGTAACCCTGCCAACATCTTCTCACATGCCTGCGAGAAAGCTCCTTCCAAGATTCCCAGGGCTCCCGAGTATCGGGCCTTCTGAGTCATCAGGAGCCAAAAGTAGGCGTTCATAGCTCGGGCAGCTGGTGAAGCACTTGACCCCTCCAGCTCTTTCCTTGGCAATCCTAGACCCCTCTCCCAGAACTCAAACAACAGTTCCGTATGCCCGGCAGTGCGGGTGTAGAGGCCCATAGCCTCTTCAGCAAAGTTTTCTGCCATGAGCTCTGCTCCCTCCCTATCCACCTTAAGCATACTAATATAACCCTGGGCGATATAGGGACCGGAATCTCTGACTGTCATTTCGTAGTGCTCAACCGCAAACTGTTTGATCTGGTCCTTACTAGCCTTACCCTCATGGATCAGACCAACAAGAGGATGTCGGCTGATATTGAACTCCTGAGCGACCTGCTCGACTCCCTGCCAGAATGTCTGGGTACTCATATACGATCCTCCTTGATATCAGAGATTAATTTCCCTTGAGAATAACGGGGGTTTTGGGTATGAGAGGGGTACCCTGCCCCCATCATCGTATGTAGTTAGATAGGGCCGGAAGCCCTTTTGAGGGTTCCCTTATATTAGAGACCAAATGGGCCACCTCCTTTGCTCTGGGGTACGGCCCAGAATGAGCATCGATATATGCCTTTGTCCGCTAAAGCAAGCACTACTCCAGGGTAATGCCGTATAGTTTCGCCGCGTTGTGGCACACAATCTTTTGCCTATTCTCTTCGGTTACCCCGGTGAAGTCCTGCTCAATAACCCCCTTCGAGTGGGGCCAGGTGGAGTCCACATGCGGATAGTCAGAAGCCCACAGAAAGTTGTCTGCGCCCAGAAACCCACAGGTAGCTAAGCCCACCGGGTCATTTTGGAATGTGGCATAGACTTGTCGCTTAAAATACTCGCTGGGCGGCATCTGCAAGGGAGTGGCTTCTAATTGATGAAACCGCTCATAAGCCCGATCCATGCGTCGGAGAAAATAGGCAATCCAGCCAATATCATGCTCGGTCGAAAGCAGCTTAAGACGAGGAAAGCGCTCTAATACCCCGGAGAAAATAATAGTAGTAAGCGTCTGCTGGATATACTCCAGAATACTCATATACAGGACATAGGAGCTACGCGAGGCCGAGATAATATTCTTTCTGCCCGTGGCCAAGTGCAGACTGAGCGGAGCATCCAAGTCCTGCGCCGCTGCCCAGAACGGATCATAGACAGGGTTGTCATATTGTTTCTCTGCCTCCGGTGAAACCGAGATCATGGCTCCCTTGAGCCCCTTCTCTACACAGCGTTCAAGCTCCTGGACTGCATCCTCAATATCTTCCAGAGAGAGGAGTGCCAGACCTACAAGTCGCTGAGGATTATAACTACAAAACTCGGCTAGCCAGTCGTTATAAGTGCGAAAGATTGCCCGCTGCAGGTCCAAATCCTCAACGGCAAAAAAAGACATGGCCGAGGTTGCATACAGGACCTCAGCGGCTATACCGTCGATTTCTTGATCCTTAATGCGCTCGGCTGGCTCCCATCCCCCGGGGCGCGCATGGGCATAATCGGTACGCTCCCGCTGGTGAGCAGATTCTGGGTAAAGAGGAATCTCTTGGGGGGGACGCTGGGCCGGAAAGCCACCATATACGGACCGCAAGAACTGGCCGTCACAAATAAGAAACTCTCCTTTTTTGCCCTTCCACTCGTTGACCACCCGTGGAGCCCGGTCGCGAAAGGACTGGTCCATACGCTCTACCCAGAGTTCTGGTGGCTCCATAACATGGGAATCTGCAGAAATAACCTTTGCTGTCATAGCTTCCCTCCTTTATCGCTCTTGCTCAATAGTAATGACAATTATCACTTCTCCCCAGATTAGGTCTCCCGGTTATGTCTGGTTATACCTGCATTTTCTCTCAGGTTAGCTTAGTAAGCAACACCTCTGCCTCTTTAGGGAAACTCCGGTTTACTCTGTTCGTTAGTTTCTATATGTTCGTTCACTTCTATATATAAAATATGAAAGCAACCAAAATATCCTCACTGGCACCACCCTGGCTCTTGACTTATGCCGGGGTGATTCTCTTAATTGGGGTCCTGGTTAATCTAACCTCTAGCTTTATCCAATACGCCCCGAACCTCACTCTACCTGCAATGCAGATGAGCTTGGCCCTGTCCTACACCGAGGCGGGGATGCTGGTCACTGGGGCCGGAGTCCTCAGGGTTCCCAGTTCCTTCATTGCCGGGATGCTAGCTCCCCGATATGGGAGCCGGGTTATCATTGGTGCTAACACCGTTGTTGCCGGTGTATCCATGCTGCTTCTGGGGATAGCTCCCAACTTCTGGATTGCCTTGGTCGCAATGGTTCTTATGGGGTCTACCACCGGGGCGGCTCTTACTCCTATGATGGGGCTTCTTGCCCCCTGGTTCGAACCGCGCACCCGAGGGCTCGCGGCAGGACTAGCAGCATCCGGAGGCAGCTTTGCCTTCGTTGTTGCGGGGGTTGTGATCCCCTGGCTAACCGCTCAGAATTCCGACGCAGGTTGGCGCTATGCCTGGGTTCTCTTTGGCGGAATAGCACTAGCCATAGGAGTCCTGTCCCTGATCTTCCTGCAGGACCGTCCTGCTGAGGCCTCTGAGCCTCTCTCCCCCTCTCCATCGCCACAATCCCCACAAACACAACACGGGGCTTGGCCCTTGATGCAAGTCTACCAGAATTCGCTGGTCTGGTTAGTGACCCTAATGGTGTTCTGCTCTGGGTGGTCTCAGGGCATATTCAACACTTTTCTTGGCACCTACCTATCCCAGGAAAAGGGAGTTGACCTTGCTGAGGTTGGGCGTCTTCTCATCCTGATCGGAGTGTTGAGCATAAGTAGTGGTGTTGTATGGGGCCGAATATCGGACAGGATAGGTCGAGGCCAAGGGTTTCTTCTAGCCTTCCTTATTCAGAGCCTTGCCCTTGCGTTGATCTGGCTTAACCCAGTAAAAGGGGCCTTTGTCATTGCTGCAGTGCTGATGGGCTTAACCCTGAGAGCGACTTTCACCATCTGCGCTGCGTCCGCAGGAGACTATGTGCCGGTCCAGTTTTCGGCAGCAGCCTTTGCGCTGATGTCGGCAGGTGCCGGGTCGGGGGCCATGTTAGCGCCAGGAATTGCTGGAGTTATGGCAGACACTGCTGGAACCTTGCAGGGAGCTTTCGCCCTGGCCGTGGGAGGCTCGATGGTTGGCGCAGCTCTAAGCCTGCTGCTGTGTCAGGCTACAGCAACCAGGCACAAACACCTCGCCCAATCGAGTGTTGACTGATACCCATTTTGGAGACATTCAGGCTGTGTAACGTGGAGAGAAAGAAACAGGTTAGTTGGTGGTGAAGCGCATAAGCCTGCGCTCCACCTTCATGGGATTGCGACTTATCCTTATTTTTTCATCATTGCTTCCAGGGCAGCCCCTTGTTCGCCAAGAACCTTTTTTGTTGAGGGCCGTTCCTGGATCTGTCCCCACCAAGCAGCTAGCTTGGGCCGGCCCTCAAAGGGATCCTTAGAGCCAAGAGCGGGAAGAAATTGCTTCAGAAAGAAGACGGTTGGTGTGAGGGCAGCGTCAGCCATAGTAAACATGTCTCCGGTTGCCCAGGGACCATTGGATAGCATGCCTTCGAGCTGATCGAGGCGGGTTTGCACTTCGTTTAGTTTTTCCTCAATGAACTCGGCATCGAGATCCTGGCCAAAGAGCTTGGGAAAGACAGCTCGCATAGGGGGGTCAATGTAGAGGTCATGCAAGCGGGTAAAGGAGCGCACCCTGGCTCTTCCCTCTGGGTCTTTGGGGAGTAGGGGTTTCTCGGGATACTTATCTTCAAGGTATTCATTAACGACCTCAGACTCCGCAATCAGTTGTCCGTCGACGTCCAGAGCAGGGATCTTGCCCAGGGGGTTAATTTTCTTGTACTCATCTGAGCCCAGTCCGCCTGGGGGATCAACCATCTCAACCTTGAGCCCTTTTTCGTAAACAACAACGCGGGTCTTCGAGGCAAAGTTGCTAAGCATCGCGCCATAAAGCTTCATATCAAACACCTCCTTGGGGAGAAATTGCTATCCTGTTTCTATCCTGAAAGTTGCTCGAGTGAAAGTACTGCTGCGGGCGGTCTTTATTGCCAAAAGCCCGTGGCCGGTTCGAAGGCCCAAGCTAACTGCAGCACACCCCAGTCATCTTGGTGTCGCCCCACAATCTGAACACCCACAGGCAGACCTTCGGCCGTGAAGCCGCTGAAGGAATCAATGTGTTATGGATATCCATTGGCGTCCCCTCATATAGAATGCCAGCCCATAGTCAATATAGGGACAGGCTCTCGTAGCTAATGGAGCCTGTTGCCAGTAACGCTTTCTTATGCGATATTCTGCTTGTCGGCCACTTTCGTAATATTGCCGGGACCGAATACAGAGAGCGCTAAGGCGCGGGAGGAGCTGAACAGATGGCGGATTTCAACTATGCAACGTTCTTTCATCGACTCCAAGATATCAAGCGCTTACAGATCAAGGCTGAGGAGGTCTCATGGATTGAGCAGCACCATGCTCCTGAGCGCGCCTACGACACAGTGCTGTATCTAGGTTGCAATATTCTGCGGACCCCGCATATTGCCAAGCAGGTCATAGACGTTTTTACCCATCTGGGCCTTGACTTTGTTGCGGTTGGCGGGGTGCAGTTCTGTTGTGGCATTGTCTGGGACAAGTTTGACGGTCCCGAGAAGGGCAGGCCGGTGTCGCAGCGCACAATTACCCGATTAGAGTCCTACCAACCAAAGCAGGTTGTTATGTGGTGCCCGTCGTGTAATGTGCATTTTGCCGATATTGTCATGGGACGTGATGGTCGCCAGCCCCAATTTGAGATCACCCATACCACCAAGTTCCTGGCCGGGATGGCAAAGCGGGACGCGCTTCCGTGGACCAAGGAGGTAACCAGCAAAGTTGCCCTGCATACCCATGTGGGCCGTGACGGGCATGAGGAGGGGCAAAGACGTGCGCATGTGGACCGGGAGTCAGCTGCAGCCCTGCTGCGTTCTGTGCCTGGGGTAGAACTGCTTGGCGAAGTGCAAGCCCCTGCGGAACTTGATTACGATTGTGGGGCCGCAGGCTTGCGTTTGCCTGCTGGCCGGTTGCGCGAGATTCGCGCCGAGCTTATACGCCCACTGAAGGAGGCAAAAGAGGTAGAGACGCTGGCAACGATTTCCCATGCCTGCCATCGCGAGTGGTGTGATGTGAGCGATGAACACATCAGGGTGCGCAATTACATCTCTATTGTTGCCGAGGCTTTAGGGCTAGAACCCGAGAACGATCAGTTTGGTGATTTTAAGAAGATGACTGATATTGAAGAAATCCTTGATCGTTCGCGTGAGGCCTGGGAATCTCATGGCCTAAGCCGGGAGAAAGCCAGAGAAGTAGCGCAGAAGTATTTTGCTGGAGGGAGTATGGCTCCCTAGGGCGTAGTCAAGAAACCTTTGTTATCAAACGGTTTTTTCCTCTAGCTAACGCTTCAATTAACGTTGGCTTTCTCTCTCCCCGGGATAGAAGGCAGTGTCACTCAGCATGATAAACCCTGAGTACAACAACCAGAATGGCTTCCTCTTCTAACGCCTCCTCCATAGAAACTAGATTGATCCATAGAACATTGGTACACGATAATGACCGTCTATTCTTTCTTCTAGTCGGTCCAGTAGTAGCGCACCAGCCATACGGTGCAAAGGCTGCACCCCACAAAGAGCAGGCCAGACTATTGAGCCGTAGCGTGCGCCATGCGCACGGAAAGAGAGCTATGTGATGTAATTCGTGCGCGCAGCACACGCTACTCTGGCTTCACAGGCTTGAGGAATCGGCCATTTTTGGCATCCGAATTATGGTCGGCCTTCAGATAAATGCCGGTCAAGAAAGGCCGCAATTCGGGGATAGGCGTCCAGTTTATTGTCCAGTTTGACTAGCCCGTGTCCTTCATCAGCATAGACCAAAAATTCCACCGGGACCTCTCGGGCGCGTAGGGCATTAACAATCTGCTCGGCTTCCTCTAGCGGCACACGCGGGTCGTTGGCTCCGTGAATCACCATGAGGGGGGCTTTGATTTTGTCCACGTGATGAACAGGCGAGATCTGGGTAAGAAACTCTTGGTGATGCTCTAAGTTACCATATTCGGCCTCGCGGGCCGAACGCCGGTAGGCACCAGTATTTTGCAGAAAAGTAACAAAATTGCTGAGGCCCACAATGTCTACGCCTGCTGCCCACAGCTCGGGGTATGTGGTCAGTGCGGCCAGCACCATAAAGCCACCATAGCTGCCGCCATAGACCGCAATTCGTTTGCAATCAATGTCTGACTGTTCATGTAACCAGTAAACCGCATGGGCAAGATCGGCTACCGCATCCATGCGCTTTTCAATGTCATCCAGGCGAACATAAGTCTTGCCATAGCCAGTAGAGCCGCGCACATTGGGGGCTAGCACCGCATATCCTCTGCAGACCAGATATTGCAGAAGAGGGAACAAAAGAGGTTGAGTTTGTCCCTCTGGTCCTCCATGGACGTACACCACGACCGGCCAGGGCTGGTCGTGATCGCGGGGTCGATAGAACCAAGCCGGAATCTGACGTCTGTCAAAGGTTGGGTAATAAATCAGGTCGGGTTCAACAAAACTGGCATGGGCAATGCCCGCGTGACTGCTCCGGGTCACTGGCTGCAAGACCTCCCCTTCTAAGTCCCATACCCAGAGATCGCTGGTACGCCGAGCAGTGGAAAAGGAAAAGGCTAACTGGTTACTCTGGGGAGAAAACACGGGAGCCGTAAAATCCAGGGGACTTATTACCCCTCTAGGCAGGCTGGTCAGTTGGCGGGTTTCACCCGAGCCTAGACTCAGACAGTGCAGTGTGTGGGCACCCTCTATATTGGTTGCCCAAGCTACATATCGACCCTCCGGTGAGACAACCAAGAGGTCTACTTCGGCTTCCGGTTGAGCCACCGGCAACAGGCTTAGGTCAACAAGGCTTAATTTGATCACTCCCCTAAACTCGCGTTCCCAGTCACACAGACAGTACAGCGCCTGCCCGTCAGCAGAGTAGGCTGGCGGGCTGTACCGTACCTCACCACTGTGGGGAGTCAAATGACGCACTGACCCATCTGCCAGACTCACTTCATACAAATCCTGATTCATGCTGCCGTGCAAAAAGAATATCAGTAGACGCTCGCCGTCAGGCGAGAAACTCACCGGAGCCACAATGCCAGGCATATCATTCTGCCAGATCATAACAGTCTGGTTGGCATCTACATCCATGAGGAAAATGTCATACCGCCCCCGATGGCGCTGATTAGCGGAGAAGGCAATATGTTGGCCGTTGGGTGACCAGCCCCCAAAGATGTGCATAGCCCCGTCATCGTGAGTCAGCCGCTGTTCACTGGAACCGTCTCCGTTAAGAAGAAAGAGCTGGGTATTCTCATTGCCTCCTACATCGCGAGCATAGATCAAGCGATCCTGCTGGGGTGAAAACTCAACTCTGGTGACCCGATCCCTGCCAAAGGTAAGCTGATCGGGCCAGCCACCTCTTGTCTCCATAGCCCACACTTGAGGGACACCGGTGATGTTGGTTAGAAAAGCCAAGCGCTGGCCGTCAAACGAGAACGAGGGCTGATAAGCAGATCGGATATTGAGATATTTTTCCAACGCTGGCAAATCGTTTTCCATGAAAAACTCCTTATTGGGATCGCTGCCTCACAACCCATAGAGCTTCGCCGCATTGTCCCACAGTATCTGCTGCTGTTCATCTTCAGACACCCCGGCAAAGCATCGCGCAATGAAGTCCCGACTACTAGGCCAAGTGGAAGTAGCCAAGGGAAAGTTTGTGCTCCACATAATATTGTTCGTCCCCAGGGAACGGCGAGTGTGCTGCAGACCGGCGCGGTCATACCAACCCGTTAAATAACACTGCCGCTTGAACAGCTCCGAGGGCTTTAACTCGTAGCCCTGCCGGTGCAAGCGAAACCGTTCAAACTGATGGTCTTCTGCCTCCAGGGTAAAGACTGCCCATCCCAGCGAGCTCTCGGCAAACACCACTTGGAGATGGGGATAGCGAAAAAGAATACGCGACATGAGAAAGTTCGCCAGCACTATGGTGCTGCTGGCCGGGCGCGTAATAGCCTTATACGCCTCAGCCACCTCCGACGAAAAGCCTTCATAAGGCGGCAGCTGTAGCTCCATTGAAGAGCCGGCGTGGAAACACAACGGCACCCCTAGATCCTGACAGGTTGCCCAGATGGCATCATATTGGGGATCATTGATATGAGGAACATCCCGTAGGTGCATAGGCATCCCAGGAAACACCACTCCTTTATGTCCCTTGGCTACAGCACGTTTAATCTCATTGGCTGCGGCTTCAACCGGGAAGATGGGCACCATACACTGGGGGATAAAACGCTGGCTGACACTGGCCCACTCCTCAACCAGCCAATCATTGTAGGCTTGTATACAAGCCAATTCGAACTCTGGGTCGGTAATGCGGCCAAAGGTCTCGCCCGCCAGTCCGGCTACCATAGGATAGAGTATAGTGTAATCAACCCCATCCGCATCCATGGCCTTTAAGCGCTCGGCTGGCATATAAGCCATCTTCGGCACCTGTTCCCATCGCCGAGGCTCTTGTACGCGGTCGCCCATGGCCCCACCCACTGAGGCTACCCCCCGCAAAGGTAGTGGCTGTCCTTCTACCATCCACTGCTCTGTCCCATCGGCTTGTTGCTCAATATGTGGAATACGGTCGCCCCATTGGGTTCGTGATAATCGCTGGGTCCACACCTCTGGGTGCTCTGACACATGATCATCTACGCTAATAAAGCCATTCTTCTGTTGCATAAAAAAACCTTAACCTAGCCGAGTTTGTATACCCGCATGGCATTGCCGTATAGCAACGGCTTGCGTTCTTCCTCCGGCACTTCCTCCAACGTTTGCTCGACAAACTTCCAGGAATCCGGGTAGGTCGAGGTGTTATGAGGATAGTCTGACTCCCACATAATGTTTTCCAGACCTAGAGTATGTCGCAACTCGATTCCCGCCTTCTCAAACCAGAACGCCCCATAGATCTGCCGCTGGAACAGTTCGCTGGGCCGGGTGACTATTCCTTCTGTCCATAGGTGACGGCGTTCCCACTCATGGTCGCAGGCCTCAAGAATATAATTAACCCACCCTATCCCGGTCTCCGCCCATACCCATTTCAGGCGCGGGTATCGGTCTAAGACACCCGAGAAAATCAGATTGGGAAGGAACTGAGTCGGCACAGAAGAAAAGATGCCCGCGGCCAGGCTAACTATCTCCTCACCTCGGGTGAATCCCTGCCAGTGTGGAGCCCGCAATAGAATACCGCCATTGGCATGCCAATGGATGGGAATATCCAGCTCCTGACAAGCCTCCCACAAGGGATCCCAATAGGGGTCATTGAAATGGGGAAGTCCCTTTAAAGCAGCATTGGCTCCGCCGATCATAAAGAGATCGTCACGCCCCTTCAAAGCCATACTGGGCTCAACCACCATTAAGATGCCAAGATGCCCCCTTTTTACCGCCCGCTCTACCTCAGCCACGGTTGCCTCAATACCGCTCAGATAAGGAATAAGTGCCAGCGGGATATAGCGATCGCTTATTTCCCGCCATTCTGCCAGGGCATCGTTATGGGTTTGCACACAGGCCAGCTCCAGCTCGGCGTTACCTTGGAAAAACGTGGCGTTCTGGACGGGAGGATTAGGGAAAAGTACCTCTGCATCCACTCCATCGCTGTCTAAAATTTTGAGACGTTCCACCGGATCGTGCACTGTGCGCGGAACCTCCTCCCAACGCTGGGGATGGTATGTGCGCATAGGGTCATCCATCACCGCCGGGCAATTGCTTACCCCACGAATATCAACAACCCGGCCGTTGACTACCCACCGCTCTACCGGGTAGTCAACAGGCTCAGACATAAACGCCTTATCATCAGTTTCAATCACATGAGGAATTTGCTCCCCCCACTTGGCCTTGGACATGCGGCTGGTGAAGGCATCCCGGTCCAGCTGCGCATGGGAGTCAGAACTAATCAGACCATACTTGAGGTTCATATCTGCCCTCCTTTTTGCTCACCTTGTGCTTTTTATCCTCCCACATATAAGACATACGAAAATGTATACTCAGGTACTTAAATTGTGGCTATAGCTGTGTAGGGCCGCTGTATCAAGGCCGCTTTCTGATAGGCGCTTGCAGAGAAGTGCCAAAGGGATCTGCCCAGGAGTGTCAAAAAAAGGTTGAAGAATTTGAGAAGGCTGGTGCCTCTTATGTGATTCTCTTTCCCATGACCATAGATGCCTTTGCTGGATAAGGTGCAAGAAGGCAACAACTTTCTCTCCAATAAAAATAAGGATATATTTTTATGCAGCTGATCCAAGGGCCTAGCCCAAATAGAAGGAGGATTAAGCCATGGCAGAGAATAAGCGGGCCAATGTTTATCTGATTTGCAACGCTAAATTTCACGATACCAACTTCGCACGCCTTGAGCTGTTGAAACTCCTTGCCGAGAACGAGGACATTATGGTGAGGGTGGCTGAGGATTACGGCGACATTGAGGCCATTAACCAGGCCCAGCTCTTGATCACCTACACCTGTGACCTGTGTCCTACTCCCGAGCAGCAGGAAGGACTGAAGAGATTTCTGACCAGCGGCAAACGTTGGTTTGCCCTCCATGCAACTAACGCCCTGATTGAGTTTGTGGGAGAGCCCCAGGAAGTAGACGGTATTAGAATTCCGGGCAAAGCCGATACGCCCAACAAGGCACCAATGCTCATGGAAATACTGGGCAGTCGTTTCGTTTCCCACCCGCCAATTCAAAAGATACAGATAACGGTTTCTGACCCGGATCATCCGCTGGTTAAAGGAATCGAGCCCTTCGAGGTCTCCGATGAGCCCTATTACTGCGAATATTTCGGCGAAATCCACACGCTATTGGAGTCGCAATATACAAGCAAGGCCGCGGGTTATGTGTGCGAGGACTGGCCTAACAACGACCCCCGGCCCCAATTCTATCTGCATCCCTATGGTGCTGGGGGGGTGCTCTATCTCCCCCTGGGGCACTGCCGCGGCAAGTACGACCTACAGCCGTACATGGATGTGTGCTCTATCGAGCGCTGCTCTTGGGATGTGCCGACCTATTACGAGCTTCTCAGGCGGGGCATCCGTTGGGGTGTTGGCGAGCTAGGGATCTAGACACGTTTTTTATCCTGCAGCCAGAAGGCAGAGATTACTCTCTGGCTGCAGAGATATCACATTCCCCGCGCCAAGCTAACTCTGGACCGAGGCTGGAGCGGAGTATAGTGAATGGCAAGCGCCGCGTGACCCCAGATATGGCCTTACGCCTCGCTCGATATTTCGGGAACAGTGCCCAATTCTGGCTCAATCTACAACTGCATTACGATCTGGAGAAAGCCGAAGACGAAGTGGGGACAGAAATCGAGCGACGGATCGTTCCACGTGAGGATCTGGAATCGACTTCTGTGCAGCACAAGGCAAATAGTTGTCCTGTAGCGCTTGTCTTCGCTCCCCTCAACGCCCCCCACTCATCTCAAACACTAGCCGTCCAGCTGCCTCTTGCGCCTGGACACGGGCAGCAACCTCGGTAGGAATCTGCAGCGGACGCTCATCGGGAAATTTCTCTTCTTCTAGGGCCGGCCGCAAAAAAAATAGGTCAGAGTGGGGCACCTGAGCCTGGGTCTTGACGGCAGCATCAAGGTACCACTGCCGGCGCATGAAATCGGGGCTAAAGAAAACAGATGCCTCTTTAGGATCCCACTCCGTTACCCGATGACTGTCGTTGATAAAATATGACATAATGTCATCCGAGATATCCCAATAAAGAGTAAACAGCGATCCATATCCGCGCTCTGCCAAAGCCGGATTGAAAATCTCAGCCATTCTCACCTCAATGTGGATAAGCTTTCCGTTTGAGCCGTATTTCTCGATGCGCAGAGGGAAAAAAGAATGTTTTTCCAACCACAACAGGAGACGAGGCACATAGTAGTTTGGCAGCCATTCCTTACGGGCTTGTGCTTCTACAACATAGCACTCCACCCCGCCATTGGCTGTGTAATATCGATACGTGTTTCCCATAATTTTCAGCTCAGCCGTCCGGACCTCTTGGAACTGATCGGTCTGACCATTACGTAACACGATTGTGGGACGAGTATTGGGAAAGCGAACGGTTTGGTACAGGATATCCAGGCCCAGCACACGCCAAGAGAACTCCCACGCATCGCGTCCATAATTGTCGTCGGGCGTTAGCGCCATATTAGGTATCTTGCTTTGTCGCCGGCGCGGTGCGTCGTGACGAACCCGGCGCCTGGACTGTGAATAACGAAACCGTTCTTCTTTCTTGATGAATTCTTTACCCGTACGATAGCGAATCGACAGTCGTTGCGAACCTTCTGAAGCCGCGGGAGCAGTGCGTTGACTGAGAGATCGGTAGATTTCTTCGCCAGGCTTGAGGGCGAGTTCTGCTTCCACACCAATGGCGTCTGGGTTGTAGGACAAAAAGTTGGTCGCACTGCCCGGGTTTAATAGAACCCCTTGGGCAGAAATCGATGACCACACTCTGGCAAACACGGCCGACCAGCGTGGACGCGAGGTAAACTCCATTGACCGATAGCCCATCTCCTCCGCAGTGTAGGGAGGGCTAAAAGGATAGGGCTCAGCCGGCAAATACGAGATCTGGGGATGGCGCGGGGTATGGGTCTCTAGATCAATCTCCCGCAGTTCCTCTGGAGATAACTCGCTTACCGTTTTCCAGGTATGCCTCCGGGAGCTGTTTGTTTCTTCAGCAAAGGGATGAGGAGAAGTACCAATAGTAAGAATGAGCGCCAAAAACAGCCAGAAGGATATTCGCGGGATCATTGAGGGGTCAGAATTCAAAGGGCAATTTTTTTCGATCTTCAGTTTCCTCTCTGGCCTAGCATAACAGGATGACCGCCAGATTAAGTTTTGCTTGAGGCTAAGTATCAAAACAATGAAAAAAGGAAGACGCCGACTACTACTCAGCTCCGTTGGGACTTGCGGTAAACACAATTTGTCCAGCTTCGTTCTGGGCTTGAATGCGGGTTTCTAAATCTGCAGAGAGCACAATCTTGCGCTCTTGGGGAAATTTTTCCCGATAAAGGTGAGGACGTAAAAAGAACTCCTCAGGCCTGCGCACCGCAGCCTGGGTTTTTAATGCCACCGGAAACCATCCCCGGCGCATGAAGTCCGGGCTAAAGAAAACTTCTTTGTCCTTCTCTGACCACTGCCGCATCTGATGATTGTCGTGCACGCCATAGGAATGGAAGTCCTGCTGGGGATCCCACCATATGGAAATAAGGTTGTGATACCCCCTCTCCTTTAACCGGGGATTCATCAATTCGGCCACCCGCTCCTCAATCAAAAGGAGTTGTCCCTCTTTTTTCCCGTACACCTCAATGCGCAAGGGATAGAAGTAATGCTGGTCAAGCCAGTACAAGATCCTGGGAGCATAATAACCTGGCAGCCATTCCGTTTTGGCCCGGGCTTCCACCACATAAGATTTCACTCCCCCGTCGGGCATATAGTGAGGATATTCCTTACCCATAAGCTTAAGGCTGTGGACAGGGACATCAGTCAAGGAACCCTCAGTGGAGACCAGAGTAATGGTCGGACGGGTTTTAGGGAACCGCGCAGTCTCATAGAGCACATCAGTGCCCAAAATGCGCCAGGAAAACTCCCAGGCGTCTCGGCCCAAAGAGTCATCGTAAGTCAGGGGCCAATTAGGAAATTTCTCCTGGCGGCGAGGCTGAGGAAACCGGCGCACCCGGCGCAGGGCTGGGGAATAGCCAAAGAGGTCAGCCTTTTTGGTCATTTCCCCATCAGTCCGGTAGGTAAGAAAGAGGAGCTGATTGCCATAATTCTCCGGGGGAGCAATATCCTGAGCTAACATGCGTGCATAGGCTTCTCCGGGCTGGGCAGTAAGCTGACCCACAAGCCCTTCAGGGTCCCGGTAGTCGATCAGGGAAACAATCCGACTGGTGAAAAGATAGCCACTAGGATTCAGCACCCCGGCATCTTCAATCTGCACGCAGCTCCAACGGGGCATATGGGGAAACTCCATGGCCCGATACCCCATTTCCTCGGCTGTGTAGGGTGGGGTAAAAGGATAGGGCTCAGCCGGAAGATAAGAAATCTCAGGATCTTTAGGGCTCTCAGTAGAAAGATCAACGCCCACCAGCTCCTCCTCAGAAAGCTCAGAGAGAAGGCGCCAAGTTCTGTCGGTTCTGTCGGTTCTGTCAGTGCCGTTGCTTTCCGGAGAAGTAGCCCAGGTGGAAGAGGAAAAAAATAGCAGGCTCACACAGACAAGCCCCCATCCCCAAAACTTCCCCTTTAATACTGAGCCCAAATTTCTCCCCTTCATATCTTCATCTCCAATTTCTGTTTGCCAATAGCTGTTTTGTCATGTCCGGTGAGATTTAATTGTCAGCGTTGCTGAACACTCACGTTTGCTAGGCACTACTCAGCTCCGTTTGGACCCTCGGTAAACACGATGTGCCCGGCTGCTTCCTGGGCTTGAATACGGGCCTCCAATTCCGCCGAGAGCGCAAGCTTACGCTCCTGGGGAAACTTCTCCCGATAAAGGTGAGGACGCAAGAAGTACTCCTCAGGCGTGCGTACCGTGGCCTGGGTCTTCAGCGGCATCGGAAACCATCCCCGGCGCATGAAGTCCGGGTTAAAGAAGACCTCTTTGTCCTTCTCCGACCACTGCCGGAGTTGATGGGCATCGTGCCCGCTGTAGGCAAGGAGGTCCAGCTGTGGATCCCACCACAGGTTGATAAGGTTGTGATACCCTCTCTCCTTCAGCCGCGGATTCATGAGTTTGGCTATTCGCTCCTCAACCAAAAGGAGTTGTCCCTCTTTTCGCCCGTATACCTCGATACGCAGAGGGTAGAAGTAGTGCTGATCGAGCCAGTACAGGACCCTGGGAGCATAATAATCCGGTAGCCATTCCTCTTTAGCTCGGGCCTCTACTACATAGCACTTCACACCTTTGTCAGGGGTGTAGTACGGATACTTCTCGCCCATAAGCTTGAGTGTGTTAACAGGGACATCAGTAAAGGAACCATCAGCCGAGGCCAGAGTGATGATCTGACGGGTTTTGGGGAAACGCATAGTCTCGTAGAGCACATCGGTGCCCAGAATGCGCCAGGAAAATTCCCAGGCATCCCTGCCCAAAGAGTCATCGTAGGTCATAGGCTGGTTAGGAAACCTTTCTTGGCGACGAGGCTGAGGAAAGCGACGCACCCGGCGCAGGGCCCGGGAATAGCCAAAGAGGTCGGCCTTTTTGGTTGTCTCCTTATCGGTCCGGTACATGCTGAAGAGCATCTGATTGCCGTGATTTTCCGGGGGTTTAATGTCTTGTGTTAGCCAACGTGAGTACACTTCTCCAGGCTTGGCGGTGAGCTGACCCATAAGCCCTTCAGGAGCCCGATACTCCACTAGGACAATAACCTCGAGGATGAAAAGATAACCGCTGGATGTTAACACCACGGCATCTTCAATCTGTACGCAGCTCCAGCGGGGCATGTGGGGAAATTCCATCGAACGAAAGCCTATCTCTTCTGCCGTGTAAGGCGGGGTAAAAGGATAGGGCTCGGCAGGAAGATAAGGAGTCTCAGGATCTCTGGGGGTCTCGGTAGAAAGGTCAAGGCGTGCCAACTCCTCCTCAGAAAGTTCGGAGAGAAGGCGCCAAGTTCTATCGGTTCTGTCGGTGCCGTTGCTTTCAGAAGAGGTAGCCCAGATGGAAGAGGAGAAAAATAGCAGACTCACACAGACAAGCCCCCATGCACAAAGCTTTCTCTTTAACCCCGAGCCAAAGTTTTTCCTCCTCATATTCTTGCCTCCAGTCGATTCTACTATTCTCCCAGCTTGTAGACTCGGGCAACATTCTCCCCTACGATCTGACGGCGAGCCGTCTCTGAGAGCGGAGCCACTAGCCTGTGCAGGTCCTCCATGTAATCGCCGGTAAGATCAGGATGGGGAAAGTCAGACGCCCAGAAAAGGTGGTCAGCTCCAGCATACTCGATGATCTGTGCCAGTATTTTCTCAGCAGGATCGGCTGAGATCCAGCACTACCACCCTGTACCCTCCCCTATCGCGGGGGAGGGGCACAGGAGGTGCAAGGGTTTTTGTTCTGATACTTAAGTTTGACTTTTTGCCGTTATAAAGCAGCAAGCGCTTCGCCTTGGGCCACAGGATCCCACCGGCCAGTCGCAGGCAACGGGCGCGACCCGGGTTTGCGCTCGTAGGGGCTCTCCAGGCCCAGCTCCTTAGCGATCTCCCGCACCTCAGGCAGAACCTCCTCTCCTAGGAGTCGAATATTGTTCTTACGCTCCTCATGCCCAATAGGCCCGTCGTTCTGCCACAAGCCAAAGACTCCAGGACGGAGGATTTCCAAGATTTTGCGAATCTTGGGAATCACGGTCTTAGGCGTCCCCCGAATGAGCTGGTAGGACTCCTGGGCGTGCGGGTACAAGTCATAGACCGCAGCCCGCGCTTCTTCAATAGTCTTACCCTCGTAGCCCGTGAACAGCGCCGCCCGACCATTGGGATCGGTGAACTGCCGCGCCAGCCGTTTGGTGGCCGCCTTGGAATTATAGCCAGGGGGAAACAGCCACTCGGGCTTAATCGCGGTGTACATCCCACCGCCATATAATTCCATTTTACCAAGCTCTTGGGCCTTCTCTTCGGTTTCGGCCACATACACCTTCTGCAGATAGCCAAAGTTCTCTGGCCCCGCCTGATAGCCTTCACGCGCCGCCGCCTCGGCATAGATATTCCAGAGCTCCACGGTGGGTTCGAGATAAGTGGCCAAGGCAACATAAGGATAGCGATGCTGCGCGCACCACTGGACAGTCTCAGGGCTCACTAACCCTGGAATCCACATCTGCGGGTGTGGCTTTTGTAGCGGTAACGCCCACGGATTCACAAACCGGTAGTGAAAGTGCTTACCCTCCCAGCGGAACGGGCCAGGTGTTGTCCAGGCCTTGACAATCAGATCATGTGCCTCGTTGAAGTACTCCCGGTTGTAGGAGGGATTGGCATTGTTGGCGAATTGCTCACTGCCGCCACCTCGCACCCAGCCGGCCACCAATCGCCCTTTGGAAATCAGGTCGATTTCTGCCAGCTCCTCCGCCAGGCGTAATGGGTTGGCAACCACTGGCAGCGGATTACCCAGTAGGATAATCTTGGCCTTCTTGGTAATACGCGCCAAAATCGCCGCCTCAACGTCGACCACGGCACCCATGCACAGAACCAAGCCATGGTGCTCATTAAGCATAATGCCGTCGAAGCCCATCTCCTCGGCAAAGACATCCTCGTCCAGGTACTCGTTGTACAGCCGTGAGGCGGCAACCGGATCAAAGTGTTTGTTGGGAATCCCCCAGTACCCGTTCCTGAGGAGGATATCCTCATCGATGGGATAGTAGGGTCTTTCAGAAAAATACATGATGTGCATTGTGTTCCCTCCTTATCTAAGCATTTACACCCGCTTTTAACCAAGAAACTTTTGCACCAAGGTAATAAACTGGTCCGATTTCTCGATCTCAGGGTGGTGGCCACACCCCTCCAACACAACTAACTCAGCCCCCGGAATCGATTGTTTATAGACTTCGCCAGCGCTCAGTGGCACAATAGCATCCTGTGCTCCCCAAACGAGGAGAGTTGACAAGTCACTCACCCCTTCCAGCAAATGCGGCAGGCTGGGATTGTACAGGTATGGGGCCCAGGCCAGCCGGCCAACTTCAGTTCGCGCATCTTCCCAGGCCTCGAACTGCTCCGGCGTTTGCTCGCCCCCATAAAGAGTGGCAAATTCCGGCGTTTCCTTGGGGTTGAGCACGCTGGCGTCGAGAAATGCTCGCACCGTCCTAATGAATACGTCCATGATCTCGCCTTGCGGCGGCTTAATACCAGCAGCTCCCACCAGCACCATACGACGAAACTGCTGTGCATGGCTGGCCGCCATCTCAGCAGCAATCCAGCCGCCTAGCGAAAAGCCAATCACATCGATGGGAATAAGCTCCCGTTCCCGCAGCACCCGCGAGTAAAAAATAGCTAGGTCCCGCATATTCATAATCCAATCAAGCTTGGGCGATTTGCCAAACCCAGGCTGCGAAGGAATGAACAGCGTGTGATCACGCGCGAGCGCCGCATGCCATTTAAGCCACCCAGGATGGCCTAGTTCCTCATGGAGGACTAGCAAAGGCCGACCTGTACCACCCCTGATGAACACAAGCTCAGTGCCCGCAACAGAGATCGTCTCCTCTACCCAATCTTGTACCTGCTCTGCCATCTCCTTAGGTCTCCTCTCTGTGAGGTCCTTTCTCTTAATATAACGCTAAACCAACTAAGCCTTCGGCAAGCCCTTTTACACTTGCCCCTTCCTAGCAGGAAGAAAGAGAAACAAGGCTGGACAGGAGGCTAGAGGCATTCCTGCCTCTTACCGCTCTTTTAATTTAGGTGGGGCAAATACATCTCATTAGGCAAGGCAGGGTGTCATTGGTCTAATGACCTCACCCTGCCTTGCCTGTTTGAACGTAGGTAATCAGACTCAACTAAGCTTACTGCTTAGCGGGCCTCACCATGGCGCAGCACTCTACCCGGGGTAGCACCAGTGCACTGGCCATCCTCAAAAGTCACTTGACCATTGACCATAATCCAGCGATATCCTTCGGCTTTCTGTATCCGCCGCCACTCTCCAGCCGGTAGATCATGGACAACCTCCTCGGGCAGAATCTTGAGGTTATCCAGGTCATAGACAATGATATCAGCCGCCAATCCCTCGCGTAGACAGCCCCGGTCCTTGAAGCCTGCCGCCCAGGCCGTCATACCGCTTAAGCGGAAATGAGCCTCTTCCAAACTCAGGGCTCCTGTGTCCCTCACCATCCATGCCAGCATATCCGTGGAATAAGTGCCCGGGGTAATGAACTTAATATGGGCTCCGCCATCGGATACCCCAGGTAGCGTGTACGGCGAGCTCATGAGCTCCTTATGGTGGGCCACATCAGCATTGACTATGGGGCCTGCCCACTCTGTCCTCAGGTTATCAGCCACCGACAGATCGAGCATAGCATCGATAATGTGCTTGTTCTCCTTCTCGGCAATCTGACCCACTGACAGTCCTTCATACTTGTCCTTAATGTCCTCGCGGCGAACCTTGCGGGCTATAAAGGTGTGCAGTTCGCCAAACAAGAAGTCACGTGACTTGGTCCCGGCATCATACTCCTCTTTCAGAGCGCTGCGGACCTCGGGGTTAGACATCTTGGCTTTTCTTTCTTCTACTGTCCCCAGGGTCACCTCTCGCCAGGACGGACTGTCATCAAACAGGTTCCAGTTCTCAAAAGTAAACCTGTTGGGTGTACGCGCGGTGGCAGCCTGACCAAATATCGGAATACCCTTGCTGTTAGCTTCAGCTAACCACTTAAGCTGCGCGCGGTAGACATGGGGAAATTTGTCATTAATGGCAATAGCATTAAACAGCACTGGCCGCCCACTCTCCTCGGCCAGTTGCGCATTAAAATTAAAGTCATGCCGCATGCCATGGCTAGGATCATGAGCATTAACACTGGACTGGGTAAACTGGATGCAGCCCTCGCTCTCCTTACCCATAGCCTTGGCCAGAGTAAGATAGAACTCGTCCGGCAGTATGTCAGTAATCATTGGTGTGCCATCATAATCTCTCTGCACCGAGGCGGTGCTGTCAGGCACTAGCCTCTGGGCGGACCAGCCGACAGCTCCGGCATCCATAGCCCCATGGAAAAGTCGCACAATCTCCGCCATCTCCTTCTCATTAGGAACCCGCTGCTTGGCTTCGTCAAATCCTCCCATGACATAGGCCACTGCTGGCCCAACTGGAAACAGATGGGAGAAGTTGATCCCCATGGGTATACGATCTAGACGATCCATGTACTGAGGGAAGGTCTCCCAATCAAAAGACATTGAGACTTTCATTGGTTCCAGAGGGATGGCCTCGTTGCGGGATAAGGCCAGCATGGCTCGCTCAGCATCCTTGGCCTTGACCGGGGCAAAGCCAAACCCACAGTTGCCTACGGTCACTGAGGTTACCCCGTGCCAACTGGAGATGGTCAGGTAGGGATCCCAGTGGATCTGGGCATCATAGTGGGTGTGCAGGTCAATACCTCCTGGGGCTACAATCAGCCCTGAGGCATCCAGGACTTTGGTCGCGTCACCAGTATTCAGGCGGCCGATTTTGGCAATCTTACCGTTCTTGATACCAATATCGGCCTTATAGCGCGGCACCTTGGTGCCATCAACAACAGTGCCTCCTTTGATGATCACATCAAACTCTGCCATAGTCTCCTCCTCTTGCGTTTATTATGTTTATATTGAATGAACACTAACTCATTTAATCTGCTCAGTCAAACATCTGTCCTAAAGAAAGCCTCCCTTAAAAAAACAAGGGATGAGAAGGAATTTCCCTCTCACCCCTCTGCTGTTTCTCAAGCGATCGGCCCTTTCTGACAGCCGTCTTTGCTGACTGCTGATCGCTAATTGCTGAAAGCTTATAGACCTAGCTGGCCTGGCCGTGGCGCAGCACTCTACCCGGAGTAGCGCCCGTGCACTTGCCATCCTCGAAGGTCACCTCACCATTGATCAAGGTCCACCGATACCCATCGGCCTTCTGTATCCGCCGCCACTCTCCGGCCGGCAGATCGTGGACAACCTCCTCAGGCAAAATCTTGAGGTTCTGGAGGTCGTAGACAATAATATCGGCCGCCATGCCCTCACGCAGAGAGCCCCGATCCTTAAAACCGGCTGCCCAGGCTGGCAGGCAGCTTAAGCGAAAGTGAGCCTCTTCCAAACTCATAGCCCCCGTATCCCGCACCATCCATGCCAGCATATCCGTGGAGTAGGTACCCGGAGTAATAAACTTAATGTGCGCTCCACCGTCGGACACACCGGGGAGAGTATAGGGGGAGTTCATCAGCTCACGATGGTGCTCCACTTTCTCGTTAAGAATTGGCCCAGACCACTCGGTCGTGAGATCATCAGCCACCGAGAGATCAAGCATAGCATCAATAATGTGCTTGTTCTCCTTCTCAGCAATTTGACCCACCGATAGCCCCTCGTATTTCTCCTTGAGGTCTGGACGGTGCACCTTGCGGGCAATAAACTTGCCGAGTTCGCCAAACAAGAAGTCCAGGGACTTGGTAGTGGAGGTACCAGCATCATATTCCTCCCGTAGCGCCTTGCGGAGCTCGGGGTTGGACATCTTAGCCTTTTTCTCTTCCACCGTACCCACGGTAGCCTCACGCCACTGAGGGCTGCTATCATATAGATTCCAATTCTCAAAGGTCATGCGAATCGGAGTCCGTGCGGTTGCAGCCTGGCCAAACACCGGGATACCCTTGGCATTAGCCTGGGCCAACCACCTCAGTTGCGCACGATAGACATAGGGCAGCTGGTCATTAATGGCAATGGCGTTAAACAGAACGGGCCGTCCACTTTCCTCAGCCAGACGGGTATTGAAGTCAAAGTCAGCATGCATGCCCCGGTTAGGATCGTGGCTCCCGGAGCTGGATTGGGTAAACTGGATGCAGCCTTCACCTCTTTCTCCCATAGCCTTGGCCAAGGTCACATAGAACTCATCCGGCAGCACATCAGAGATCATTGGCGTGCCGTCATAGTCCCGCTGCACTGAGGAGCTGCTTTCGGGAAAGAGCCGTTGGGCGGACCAGCCTATGGCTCCCGCATCCATGGCCCCATGAAACATCTGCACTATCTGCTGCATTTCCTTCTCGTTGGGGAACCGCTCCTTTGCCTTATCAAACCCTCCCATGACATAGGCTACTGCCGGCGAGATTGGAAACAGATGGGAGAAGTTGATCCCTAGGGGCATATGATCCAGACGGTCCATGTACTGAGGGAAGCTTTCCCAGTCCACCTTCATGGAAACCTTCATGGGCTCCAGAGGGATGGCCTCGTTGCGGGATAGCGCTAGCATTGCCCGCTCCCCATCCCCAGGACGCAGTGGGGCAAAACCAAAACCGCAGTTGCCCACTGTTACCGAGGTTACCCCATGCCAGCATGAGATCGACAGATAGGGGTCCCAGTGGATCTGGGCATCATAGTGAGTGTGCAGATCAACGCCCCCTGGAGCCACAATCAGCCCCGAGGCATCGAGCACCTTTTTGGCGTCGCTGGTATTAAGGCGGCCGATTTGGGCAATCTTGCCATCCTTGATACCAATGTCGGCCTTGTAGCGCGGCACCTTAGTGCCATCGACCACAGTGCCTCCTTTAATAATGGTATCGAACTGTGCCATGGCTTCCTCCTTCTTCTTATGGGTGTGTATATATACTGAATGGGCATTAACTCATTTGACTTGCCAAGTCAATCAAATGAGTGAGGCTCAGGCATTATAGCCAAGGGCTTTTAAGTAGGCTTTGACTGCCTGCTCTAATCCCATAAAGAGCGCGTCGCTGAGTAGGGCATGACCAATGGACACTTCGAGCAGACCTGGGAGATTCTGAGCCAGGTAAGGCAGGCTTTCTAGATCGAGGTCGTGGCCAGCGTTGAGGCCAAGGCCAGCTTCCTGGGCTGTGAGCGCGGCCCGGTGATAAATATCGAACACCTTTTTGCCTTCAAGGGTCCCGAACGTCTTGGCATAGGACTCGGTATATAGCTCAACACGATCGGCTCCCAACTCCTTGGCACGCCGGACCTGATCCGGGTCCGGGTCGAGAAATAAGCTAACGCGAATGCCGTGGTTGTGAAGGCGCTGAGTTATATCACTGAGCCACTCTACGCCTCCACTAAGATCCCAGCCCGCGTTGGAGGTCAATACCTCGGGGGGGTCAGGAACTAAAGTGCACTGAGCAGGCTTGACAAGACACACCAAGTCAAGAAATTCCGGCGAAGGATACCCCTCGATGTTGAACTCCACAGTAAGCATGGCGATGAGGTCGAGAACGTCCTGCCGGCGAATGTGGCGGCCATCGGGGCGGGGATGGATAGTAATCCCGTGGCACCCGGCCTCAATGCAAGTCTTGGCTGCCTTAACAACATTGGGAATATCTCCGCCCCGGGCATTACGCAGCGTGGCCACTTTGTTCACATTAACGCTTAACTGTACCATATTCCTAACTACCGGCCTCTTCCTGCTTGCTGAGAAAATCACGTATCATGCCGTTCAATTCCTTTTTTATTTTTTAGCGTATTCCGCCTATGCCGGGGACTCCTATTGCGCCGCCCCAATAACCGCCAAGGCTAGAGGGAAAAGAGCTTCCAGGCCAGGGCCAAGGGTGTTGGGTGGATCTGTGCTTCCTGGCAATCTTCTCCTCTTCACTTGTCAAAGAGGGAGAACTTTGACTCTGCGAAACAGTGCATCCACCTAAGGCGAACACTGAAAGCACAAGCAGCAACAACAGACATTTACGCATAAATCACCTCACTGCACATACAAAGAATGGCTCCATTATACGCCCCCAAGGTCTTGCCAGTGAATAGGGGAGATAATGTATCGATACGAGGGAGAATTCTCTCAACCAAAGGCTTTTCCCTATTAAGACAAGATGCTATGCGAGATGCTATGTCGGTTAGGTAACTGGCTCTGTGCACTAACAAAAGCGAGCGGGATTTGCTAATGTAGCGTTTCAATGAGGAGTACGGACTGATCATGAGTGATAAACAAAAGCCCGCACTGGGTACCCTAACATCTTCTGACCATCGCAGGCGGGAAGCGGTGGATTCACAACCGCCACGATATGTGCGCTTTCCCGCAGAGCGCCCTATAGGCGCGCTCTGGGTGCGAAATTACAGTTTAGATAGCCACGCCATCTGGGAATCGTGCGGAAACGCGCAAGGCACCATCACTGTGCCCGGCGGAAAAGAACTGCGACTCAATGTTAGTCTACAGGCGTCCACCGACCTCTCCCCCCTGAGCCGACTACAACCCGAAGACTTACAGTACCTTCAGCTTTCGGGCACGCGTGTCACCAATGCCGGTCTTGTCCACCTCCAGAGACTGACAGGCCTGCGGGTGCTTTGGCTCTACGACACCCGCATCAACGACCAGGGCCTGGTTCATCTCCAGGGGCTGACTAACCTGCGGGTACTCAATCTACGTGGCACCTTGGTCAGCCCGGGCGGCGTGGACGCCCTGCAACAGACCTTGCCTGAGTGTGAGATTCGCCGCGCATGGAAAGAGCAGACCGCTAATAAGGTTAGTCCTAAATGAGGAATGTCAAATTGTTGATAACCTCATCATTATTCACCAACTCGATTTTCTTATACGCGATCTTGAAGCTGTTACCCTCTGGCCGCAGGGTGTGAATCGTTCGGCCAGCATAGGTATTCTGTCCGCTGCGCCGCAGTTCTGTCAGGTTAAAGTTGGAGTACACCGTCACCTCACCGTTGTTCCCTTCTTCGATCTCCACATTGGATATAACCCGCCGCATCCGCGACTTAGGGTCCTGTGCATAAGCTGCGCCGCTTTTAAGACGCACGATTCGGTCCCCAAGCCGCGCTCGGTTGTCGTAGATGATCGATACCTCTCGCATGGGATCGATGTCATTTTGGTTACTTGGCACCCAGTACAAGGCATCATCCGTCCACAATGCCAGCCACTCGTCGTAGGCATGTTCGTCCATTAGCCGCGCCTCACGGTAGAGAAAGTTTTCAATCTGGTGACGGTCTACAGACATGCTGTCTCCTCCTCGAAGCCATAATCAGCGCGCTCTTTGTTGTGCCCCGCTGCTTGCGCGCCGACGGACCGGCAGCTCCACACCCTGTAACATCACCTTTTTCCACTGGCGCCAGATACCACGCAGCGTCAGTTCATCGGTCATTTGTCCAACGAGGGTACCGTCCGGCTCCCGTTGCTCTTGGTGAAGGCCACGTGCCAGCAGTAACCAAGGGTCCAGCTGGGCGCCGAGCCCCAGCTGGTTGCGTTCAAACATCTCTAGGTCGTCGGTTGCCCCCATACCGGCCGGGCCATAAAATGCCTCATGCCCACGCAATCGCCCGGCATTTATTTCGGGCGCTACCCCTTTGAGCAACGTGGGGTAGAGAAACACTTCTGTCTCAGCCACGTCTATGGGCTGAATCACCCTGATCTGCACGCCGATCAAGACCAGGTTGGGAAACACCGCCAGGTGCGTACCGCCGGCCGTGATAATTTCCTCGGCTCGCTCTTTGCCGTATCTGTCGATCATGGCTTCCAGGTAGGCTTGCCCACCGGGCGTTGTGGGCATGGCCGCGCGCAGGCGAGAACTGGTGGCCTTATTGTACGGCCGAAAATCCAGCATCACATGGCCGTTTCCCAGGTCCCGGGTCTGGCCAATAGAAGCACTGGTGAACAGATCTGTTACATTGGCGCCGGTTCTTCTCTGCACCATGTCAAAGAAGGTCTGGTGGGTAAAATTGGGGTGGTAACCGTCCATGCTATTTTCCAGCTGGAACTTCCAGTTCGCCCGGTAGCCGTATTTGTGGACCCCGGCCCGGACGTCGATCTCGCCCTCGGGAGAAAGATCAATGAACAGGTCGAGTTGCTCCTTGACCGGCCGGCCCAGGTACTCATCCAGGGTAATGCCCACCGGACTCAGGCTGCCAAAGATGAACCCACGGTACATCTCCATGCGCGGCACCTTGCGTAGCCCGTAGTCTTCCTTGCGGAACGACTCGTCGTACCGGTCTTGATAGGTGACCCCCAATAGATCGCCGTTGTTGCGGTATGTCCACCCATGATACGCGCAGCGGAACACCTTGGCGTTTCCCCGCTCGACCTGGCAGACGGCATTGGCCCGGTGCGTGCAGCGGTTCATCAACAACTGCACCTGCCCGTCATCATCCCGCACCATAATAACGGGCTGCCGCCCGATCTTTACCAAGCGGAAGTCTCCCGGCTCAGGAATTTCACTGGCATGTCCGACATAGACCCAGCCGCGGTGGAAGAGCTTGTCCATCTCCTCGGCAAAAATATCCGGATTCGTGTATACGCTCCCATGCACACGGTCCTCTTTAACCAGCTCATTGTAATCGATTTTTACTTGCCCTGCTGCCATACTCCCTCCTTTATTAGTGCTCAGCTCTGCCCTATCACGACAGCACAAAGAATGACAGATCTGCTTCTGTCATTCCTGCCAAGCTTGTCTCCAAGCAAGCGGGGAGCCGGAATCTATTTCCCCGCTTGTTCCGTTGGAGAGCCAGCAATAGAGCCTTCTATACCGACCACCGCTCCAGACTAAACCCCTCGGGCAAAGGGGCAAAGACCAGACGCGCGGGCCCGCCAACGGTACGAGTCTTATGGCCCTGGCCCGTTAGATCATCGGCCAAGAACGCTTCTCCCGCACTCCACTGGCGTGTCAGGTTGTCGCTGGTTGTCACCTCTACCACTCCAGACAAGACAATAACGATCTGACGGGTAGGGGCATGGTGCCATTCCTGCGCTAAACCTTCCGGGAGTTCGGCAAAGCGCACATTGGGTGAGGCATAGGCGTTCGAGAAGCGTAGGGTATTCCCGTCTGGGTCCTGCTGGGCTTGCTCGACAGGGATATCGATCTCCTCGAATCGAGATCCGCCATCCTGGGTAGCATAAAACCGGGTAATTTTCATAAAGTTTCCCTCCTGTAGTTAAATTTGTTAAGTTTATTAAGCAATACTTCGGACATTTTTTGAGTGAAAGGGGTTCCCTCAAAGGACCACGACCGGCTTGAATGTATTGGATTCTTCCGTTATTTTTTCTCCAACTTTGCCCCCCTAACAAGGCTCCTGAACCACTGCAAAAAGGCACCCAGCCTTTGTCAGGAAGGCAAGCCAGCAGCCGAGTAAGTCAATGGTCCACTGGCTGAACCCACTACCGCTTCCGACTCGTCCAGAAAAAAAGTCCAGGGGACAGGCTGGTAAGTTAACGAGCCATTGGCCGAGGCTACCTTTTTGTACAAATAACTTCCATCATCCCTTATCTCAACAACTATGCCCTGAACCCTTCTCCAGGTACCCCTTCCGAACTCATCGAGTAAAATGGATTGTTCCCACAATATGGGATCATTTGTTTTATATCCTTTAATTCGATTATCGATCATTTCTGCATCATACCAGATGAAACTAAAAGACAGCAGATTAACCCCATCCTCCACAAGCCGAGTCCAGCGGCAGAAGAAGGGATTGACAGCACTATCAGCCGGCACGCCACCTGATTGTACAGACCCGCATAGCCATCATCCCCCTCGGTCTGCGAAAACACAACGCTAAAAGAGTTGTTGACTGAGCTGGGAACCTCCTCACTCACAAAAGTGGCCTCTGTGTCTATACTAAAAGGAACCAAGGATCTTAAGCTGAGTCCCTGGGGCTGGTAAGTCAGCAGACCGCTGGCTGAACCCACTACACTCTCTGCTGTCCCATCCCCGGTGAAAAACCTCACCCAGTTGCCCCCTCCGAATTCATTCAACAGACAGAATTGTCCCCATACCGCAGCGGGACGCCGCCCGCTCGTCCCCACTTCTTCCGCATCCTGCCAGTTGAAGGTAAACAGCAGGAGCCGAAACCCATTATCCACAAACAGGGTCCAGCGGCAGTTGCCTACATTGAACAGCGCCGTCTGCCGGTTCTGCCACTGATGGTGCAGTCCCGGATAACCGTCCGCCGTCGGCTTGCTCTGCAAAAGCTTGACGCTGAGAGAGTTATTCGTTGAACTAGGAACTTCTTCACTCATATAAGTGGCGCTTGTGCTTATACTAATAAAAGGAACCGAGTCCCTGAAATTGGCCACAGTCGAAGCCGTGAGGTTGAGGGTTCTGGCACAGTCCGACAAATCGGCCTCTCCAGTCGGTTTGCCCTTGTAGGTAACGTTGGGGTTGGAAAAATAATTGATCCTTGGGCCAGAGCAAGCATCGACAGCGCTGCTGCACATGATCGTATAAAACTCTCCGTCGGGGTCCCCATAGCCATAGGCAAAAGGAAATGCTCCTTCATAGTCATCTTCGATAGGGTGGTGAGCGCAACCCATATTGTGCCCCAACTCGTGGCGAAGGGACCAAAGGGGGAACTTGGCATTGACCACGTTAAAAGCCCATCTCTCGAAGTCATGAGATACACTCGCCATTAAATACCCCTTCCCGCCTTGGTCAAAATCTGCCACGAATAGGCTGACCATATCAGCCCCATAAGTATCACGGAGCAGGTGAACTTCGTCCATGAAACCATCCCCGTCCTCTTGGAGGCGGACCAGATCCGTTTCGCTATCTCCCGATTCAATGTAGTCTATCTCCGCTGTGTGCACCAGGTGCAGGCGTTGGGTAACTTCACTATTCTCATAGGCCAGGTTGGTCTCTGTCACATCCAGGTCGATCTGAGTTTCTATGGCAGTAGTGCCCCCCCGTGATTCCCGGGCCTCTATGGTGTAGACCACCATAATGTCAATGATTGAGCCATCCTCTGCTGAGTCATCATCACTCAAGGCCTTAGCGGAAAAAGTCTTGTTAAGAGAATCCTGAAAACTGTCAACCTCGATGGGTTCTCCTCCGGGAGGAAGCGCGCTTGTATCGATCTCGTAGACCTTATGCACCCCCTTGCTCTCGTAGCGTATCTCGTAGGATGCTTCCGGTAGCTCAATACTGCCCATCATTACTCGCTCTTTGACCACCAGGACCACCTGGCTGTGCTCTACTCCCTCTACCTGACCTATCCACGAATAGCTGCCTGACCTGTTTAGTTCTACTCGATCAAAAACAGCACTAAAGCTAACATCATCAAACAGGTTCAACTCCACAACAAGGCCTGATATCAGTCTGGCTCTTTGAGAGAGCGGCTGCCTGGTCCAGCAAGGCAAAGTTGATGTTAACTAATCTTGCCCGAATAATGCTGAGGTCATCACCAGTATCCAAGTCCCCCTCAGGGGCAGTGGCAACGAACAGATTCCTACCCGCTTCATCACTCTGTGAACCTTCATCACTCTGCGAACCTTCATCACTCTGTGAACCGATACTACCTTGAGACCATACATAAACACTCCCCATCCATAAGAATATCAAGAAAATTCCACAAGCGAGCACAATAAACCGCAGCCGCATTACCCCCCCTCCCTTCGCTGGCTCTCAGCAACATAGCTTCCCTCCAATGACCCTAACCACCCAGAACAACATCAACCAGAGCAGCTTTACCTCCCCTGTACAGCTTCTAGGGCACGCTGCAGCGCAGGACGGATTTCCTCGGGATCTTCTACTGTCTCCCCATGGCCATCAAAAGCCCGGGCAATGGCCGCATAGTCAGGCCGGGGAGTAATGGCTGACCCATAAAAGGTGTTGGTCTTCACCGACCATCCTTGAGGGTAAAGCTGCTGGGAGCCTCGCTTCATAGAAAGGTAGCCCTGGTTGTTAAAGAGCACGGTCAAAGTGGGCATATGGTATTCTTGCGAGCATCCCCAGGCGGCCAACACTGGGTTATAATTAAACGATCCATCGCCAATTAGAGATACCACCAATCTGTCCGGAGCCGCACACTTGACTCCCAGAGTAATACCCATTCCTAAGCCTAAGCCCCCACTCAGAGCACTCACATAGCCCCCTGGCTGGAGGGAATCCAGGTAACGAAAAATGGCAGGGCGGGAAGTAATGGTTTCCTCAACTACAATGGCATCCTGGGGCAGAACCTGGTTGAGTTCATAACATAACCAACGGGTATCAATGGGGTTATGATCCTTGAGGGCCAGAGCCTCCTCCTGCCAGGTTTTCCGGCGCTCTTGGTTTCTAGCACTCCACTTCTCCAGGCGCTGCTGGATAGAGGAATCCTGGGAAGAAACCCTTTCTTTAACCAACTCCACCAGGGTACCTAAGGAATTCACCACCTCGCCCACCACACATAAGTCTGCTGGGTATCCCCAATAAGGAGAGTCAGCCCGAAGCGGATTGTCATCCAAAACAATGACCTTGGTCCCAGGGCCCGGGCCTGCCGAGGGCGGGTACCATGGCCCTACGGCAGCCACCAAGAAAACAACATCAGCCTCTTTCAGGTACGGTGTGGCGTCATACCCACCGTGAAGAGGGTGAGTCCTGGGAAAGTTCACAAAACCAGGACCCTGCGATTCCACAACCGGGGCTCCTATGGATTCAGCCAGCTCTACAAGCTTTTCTACACCCTCGACCCTTTGCCCGGCATTTTCTGTGATAATGACAGGGTTACGACTTTCCGTGAGCAGCCGGGCAACCTCCTCCAGGCTTCGCACATCAGCACAGGGTTGCGTTGGCAGCGTGTAGGACGTGGGAGCTGCGGAGACCATCTCCTCCACCATGTACTCAAACGGAATAGACAGAAAAACCGGTCCCTTAGGAGAGGCCATGGCCAACTGACAGGCGCGGTGAACGCTGCCGGGAAGGACCACCTTGGTATTCATGCCAAAGCTCCATTTTACATAAGGCTCGGCCATTCGGGCCGGACCTCCTCTATCAGCCAGGAAGCGTAGCCATTGGAATCCCACATAGGCACCCTCGCCTTCGCCAAAGCCCACGGACTCTCCGGCACAGACCAGCATGGGGACCTGTTCGTGATAGGCAGCTCGCAGCGCCATGGCCCCCTGCAGAGTACCTACTGTAGTGTGCAGCAATACAACAGGTAACCGTCCTGTCACTTTGGCATAGCCCATGGCCATGCCAAGGGCCACGTTCTCATGCCGGCTGTTTAGGTACTGGGGCCCTTTTTCCCCCAGAGCCTTTTGTTTAGCCAAGTGCTCCCACACCGGCGGCCACTCTGAGCCGGGAGAAGAAAAAATGTACTCAACGTTATAACCTCGCAAAACCTGTAAAATTGCTTCTGCGCCACTCAGACCTTTTGCGTCACTCATGATTGCACCTCCCTCAGGTTCAGCTGTCTTTTATCATATTCGTCAAGCCTACAGGAGCCTTAGGGCTAGAGCAAAGAAACTATTGCTCCTGTCCAGTAGCTCTGCTAAGCCAGAGTTTAAGCTAGGTTTAAGGAGGCAGGTATGAACCTGATGCAAAAATTAGCACGGCTGATAATGGGGGTAAGCCTTGTGTTAGGCGTGATTACTGTCCCAGTTTTTGTCTGGCCTGCTCTGGGCCAGGATGCTCCTCTGGCTATTGTTGAAGGCATGCTGATAGACGGCAACGGTGGCCCACCCGTGCATGATGCGGTGGTGCTCATCCGGGGGGGGAAGATTACCGCCGTTGGCCCCCGGGAAACCGTACAAATCCCAAACAATGCCAAGACCCTTTCTGCGGGCGGCATGACCGTGATGCCGGGATTATTCGATCTCCATGTGCATCTCATCCTTATGGGGCATGGTAAATACGATGAATATTTCCCCAAGTTTCGCAGCCGGATGCAAGCGGAGATCATGCCTGCTAGCGCTCGCCAATTGTTGCTGCATGGCGTGACCAGTGCGCGCGACATGGGGGCCGACCTGGAAGATATTATGGCAGTCCGAGACCGGATTAACCGCGATGAAATTCCCGGACCGCGCTTGTTCATCTGTGGCCCTATCCTGCAAAAGACCTTGCCTACCAGCGGCATGTACGACATGACGGCTCAGGCCTTTTTTCGCTGGACAGTAGAGAACCCCGAAGACGCACGGGCCAAGACCAGCCAATTGTTAGATGCCGGGGTGGATTTCATTAAGCTGATCCAAGGAGCAGAGATGGCGCCCGAGGAGTTGGCGGCTATTATCGACGAGGCTCATCGGGCAGGGAAAACAGTTGCTGCCCATGGGCTAGGCGAGGACGAGATCCGTACGGTGGTACAGGCGGGTGTGGACACCATCGAACACACTGGGCTGGGGCCAGGCACGCCCCCGTACACAGACGATCTGGTTAATCTGCTGAGGGAAAAGAAGACCTATGTGATACCAACTGGCGTTGTGGCCTGGGCTTACAAGTTAACCCAAGATTTCCCCGAGAGGCGGTTCAATCAAGAAGTCAGGCAAGACTTTGCTCCTGATTTAGTGCAGGATGTAGAACAATCGCTCAGCAACTTCACCACGTTGAAATATTTTGCCAGCGCGTCAGACTGGATTGCCAACGGACCGGCGCGCTGGCGTCAACTTATCAGCGCCGGAGTGCGTGTGGCAGTGGGAACTGATTCTGGCACGCCAATGAATTTTCATACCGACTCCACCTGGCGGGAGGTCCAGCTTTTGGTCCAAAACGGTATGTCGCCCTTGCAAGCCATCAGTGCGGTGACCAAGGTTCCGGCTATGCTGATGAAACAAGAGGCAAACCTGGGCACACTCGAGCCGGGAAAGCTGGCCGATGTGATTGTGGTTAAGGGTAATGTGCTGGAAAACGTTAGCAATCTACGAAACGTTGTGCACGTTATCAAAGGGGGAAAGAAGTATAAGTAGGGGATAGGTAAAAATTTATTTAACCTTTACTGACCCAGAGGTACGAGGCGGTTGGCTTGATACAGAAGACAACAGTGAAGGATGCAGACACTGCATGCTTTCTTCCCTGCTTTGTATCCTGCTAGACCTTGACCATTGAGTCTATCTCTATCTCTTCTTCCTGACCGACCAGAAAGTTTCGTACAATATGCTGGAAGGTCTCCCGTTTCTCTCTCATGGGCATATGGCCGGCGTCCGCAATGACGGCAAACTTCGAGTGCGGAATCGAGGTAGCCAGCACCTCACCATGCCGCCATGGAACCAGGGTGTCCTCATGGCCCCAGATGATCAGCGTGTCAGCACTAATCGTTTTCACCTTTTCTGTTAGCTCAAGGTCAGAGTATTGACCCTGAACAAGCTTGACCACAATGTCTCGTCCCTTCCACTGTTTGGCAAACTCTCGTCCCTGGCGGACCTCTTCCAACTCTCCACCAAAGTCGCCGGCTATCAAGACTACTCCGGTCTTGGCAAAAGCCGCCCTAAGAAAAGCGTTCTCATCTATGGTTTCCAGGTTTGCCGCTGGAGCCTCAGGAACGTGCAAGCCCATCGAATCGGCAAGAACTAACCTCGACACCCGCTCCGGATAGTCTATAGCCATATATAGCGATATCCAGCCACCTAGCGAATGACTAACAAGATCAACCTTATCGATCCCCAGAGTATCAAGGAATTTGACCATGACTGCGGCATAATCCCTGACCGAAGTTACGCCCTGGGGAACTTGTCCATCTCGCCAGCCAGGCAACTGGGGCGCATACACCAGGTTGGTAATGCCCAGAGCAAGGTGATAAGTCTCCCATCGGCCCCAGCCTCCCAACCCATGGAGATAGAGCAGCGGCTGGCCCTTGCCGCCTTTGAGGTAGGGAATAGTAAGGTCATCAACCTTTGCGGTACTACGGGTGAACTGAGATGCGTCTCCGGCTCCCATAAGAGTCCCTCCTCGGTCTTCTTGTTCCTATTTCAGGCAGTGATATTCATCCAATGCTTAAAGCACTCTAGTTCGAAAAACGATTCATCGGCATCCGAGTCTGGCTGAGGTCCATCCGCTGGGACGGTAATAACCAAGCGAATCATATAGCGGTCTCCGGCTACCGTCCGCTTCTGCGCAGCAACCGCCGCATTGGGCTCATACTGATCAAGAATCTCCTTGAATTGTTGGTACTTGCCTTGGAAAATCACTTGTTGGTCCTCACCCGTCTCATGGTAGGCCTCAAGCAGCACCTCTGCCTCCTCGGGCACTTCTCCCCCATTCTTAGCAGTCAGGTGCAAACGGAAGGCACTGCCACGATATTCTGCGGTGGGTCCAACAAAGATAATTTCATAGGGAAACCCATCCGGTCCCCTCTCAGGAACCCGCATTTCCCAGCCAACCCTTACCTTGCCGTTCTCACGGCTTATAAACTCTCCCAGCGTCTCGGGAGATTCCCTGGTTAAGACGTAATTAAAATCGCTATACAACGGCAACTCCTCGGCTGCTTCCTTTTCTCTGAGTTCATAGGCGGTAGCTGGCGCAGCCGCGGCTTGCTTCGGCTTTGACTCCTCTTCATTGATAGGGCGCAATGCGGGCAGAACATGATCAGCAAATAATCTCTTGGACTTCATAACCTTTTCGTGAGCAAGATTGCCCACACGGAACATACCCATGAAGTGACCATAACCGGCAACCTTCATATCCTTTTCCAGCCACTTGGCGACATAGTCCGGATCGCCACAGACAATAAAGCCATTCTCCCGCATAGCCTCAAACGGCGTGTGGGGCCCGGGAAAATCTTTCTCAATGTTGCGGCGAAACTGAAATGACCGGTCGGTCTGGAGACCGGGTACGGGGGCCGGGTTATTTACCGGGCGAGAAAGGACACGGAAGAAGTAGTACACTGCTTCCTTGACCTCCTCAATGGCCTTTTCATTGGTTTCGGCCACATGGATCAAGCGCGCTCCCACAAAGTTATCGTAGCCTGGCTGCCAGCTGAAGCGCTCATGGGCAACCTTGCGGTATTGGTCAAAAGCATCCTGAAAAGCTTCTGTGGGAAAGAAAACCTGGCAGCCAGCAATCCTGCGCTCAGCCGCGAACTCAATGGTTTCAAGAGAGCCGGTTGGCATCCAGAACGGCAGGGGCTTCTGGATTGGCTTCGGCCAAATAGACACACCCGTCAAATTCCAGTACTTGCCCTCATAGTCGAAGACTTCTTCATTAAGACATTTGTAAACAATGTCATAGGCTTCTCTGAGCCGCTCCCGGCTGGTGAACGGGTCGATATTGTAGGAGACATACTCAAACGGCACGCCACGAACAATGCCGCCAATAAAACGACCCCCGGAGAGGCAGTCCAACATGGCAAACTCCTCGGCCGCTTGTACCGGATGGCGCAGTGGGAGGATATTGCCAATAACGCCCACCTTCATGGTTTTGGTCCGCATAATGATAGCGGCCGCTGTAAGGTTACAAGAAGGCTGGATATTAATGGCGGTGAAGTGGTGTTCGTTAACAAAAGCCCCATCGAAACCTAGATCCTCGCAAATGGCCCACTCATCGAGATGTTCGTGATAGGTCTGGGTGACCAACTTGGGATCGCAGAACTTGTTGGTAAACCTCACCTCTGGACCAATCTCTGCAGGGACGCCCGGATAGGTCAACTCGTCAAAAGTATAAAATTTCATGGGTTTGCCTCCTTTCGTTGCAGAGCAGGCATGGGGACCTACTCTTATAAGCAGAACATCTCATTCGCTATGCTGCCTCCGCCCTGCGGTGACCCCAGATGACACCTGAGGTGTGGAGCTGTACCTGCCAAGTGGCGTCATCCACCTCTCGCGCGCCCCAGCCGTATTCGACCTCAAACCCAGAGGGCGAACGCAGATAGAATGACACCATATGGTCGTTGGTGTGACGGCCCAGGGTGCGGTTAATCAGTCCCTTGTCTTGACAGAGGTAGTAGGTAGTCCCCACATCATTAAGAGAGTTGAGCTGCAGCATAAAGTGGCGAAGCCGCTTCGCAGACCGCTGGGGTGGCGCCAAAAAAGCCAGGGTATGGTGGCGGGGGTTACAATGGAAAAAGGCCATTTTTGTTTTTATCCCTGGCGTCATTTCTGCTTGCACAAAGTCGCTGATCCGCATCCCCAGCACATCGCGGTAGAAGTGTAAGCTTCGATCCAAGTCGTCCACGGCTAAAACGAAATGCCCTAAACCTAACTCCCCAGTCCTAAAGCCGGCAATGGATCTAGGAGATTGAAAAGGTTTATCGAAATGCACTAGAGGACCATAAAAGACCTCAGAGGCAATTCCATTAGGATCCGAAAACTTGATCAACCCAGCTACTCTTCTGGCCTCAGCTTCCGCCGGTGTTCCCGGCGCTACCTCCACACCGGCCGCCTGCAGCTGATCCGCTATTGTTCCTAAAGCCTCCTCGTTCGTTACCTCCCAGCCAATATAGGCTAGGTCATCACTGCCCGTGGGATGCAGGATGAAACGATGATGATACTCGTCCATTCTTAGGAAGAGGGAGCCATCCTCTTCTCGCTCGTTGACTCCAAGACCCAGAACCTGAGTGGCAAAACGCTCCCAGGTCTCGAGGTCACTAACACTAATTCCCAAATAACCTAGTTGGGTTACACTGACCATAATAACCTCCTTATTTATTAGCAAAGTAGGCGGCCACATTACGAGCAAACTCTGCCATCATCTCATCCGCCTTCCTGCGAATTACCGGTTGCCCGAATTCACCAAGCTTGTTCATAAGCCGCACCTCAGCCTGAACCAAGAGTGCTGTTTCTCTGGGGCTGCGTTCAGTAAGCGTCATCCGGGCTGTAACATGGACACCGCCACCCACACGACGATCGTTGGCCTCAGCCTGCGTTGCCGCCCGCCAATTCTGTTGGTCGCGCTCTTGGATAGTCACCGCTCCTTGTAGGGTAAGACGAATAGGACCCAATTTAACACGCATTTGACCCGTGTACTGATCAACACCGCACGGCGTGATGTTTTGGACGCCGGGCACACAGGCTGCCATTTGCGGCACATCCATGAGAAAATTCCACAGTTCTTGTCGCGCCGCCGGTATGGTGCACCGCTGCTCGAAGTTCATGCAGAAACTCCGCTTCCTTTTACCTGAGCGGTTGCCCGCTCCAGCGCCCGGCGGACAAAAACCACCGCCATATCTCGTTTGTACTCCGCCGAGCCACGAAAGTCCGTGGTGGGATCAACGGCATCGGCCACAAGGGCAGCAGCGTCATGCAAGACCTTGGACGTTGGGGCTTGACCCCGCAGGGCTTCTTCCACTGCGGTTATCCGCAAAGGAGTGGCGGCCACAGCTCCAACAGCTAGGCGCGCCTCTGTGATATGGTTACCGTCCAGGGTAACCCGCGCCGCGGCGGCCACCGTGGCATAGTCATCTTGCGTTTGGGGCAAAAACTTCACAAAGGCAGTGCCAGTATTGGCCGGCAGCTGCGGGATAATGACTTCGGTAATGAGATCGTCGGGCTCAAGAATGGTTTCATAGTAACCCGTGAATAATTCATGGACTGATATCTCGCAACTGCGTTGCTGCGAGCGCAAGCATATACGGGCGTCAAGCACCATAAGTGCCGGTGGAGGGTCCTGGTTCGGATCAGCATGGGCCAAGGTGCCACCAAGGGTTGCCATACTGCGGATACGAATGCTTGCCACCTGCCGGAAGGTCTCCGTCAGCAGTGGCATATGGGTGTGTATAAGCCCGGACGTCTCAAGGATCCGGTGCGTGCATAGAGCTCCGATCCGCAGAGCCCCGTTATAGCGCACACCCTTGAGCCCAGTAAGGCGGCGCAGACCAATAAGATAGGTAGGCTGCACCAGCCGCTGCTTCATTAAATTCACCAATCCTGTACCCCCGGCAATCACCTTGGCCTCATCGCCATAGCGGGCCAATGCCTCCAGCACCTCAGCCAAATCTGCTGGCTCCAGGTACTCGAAAGGGATCATGTCGCGACCTCTTCTTCCGTTACTGCCTGGATCGATTCGATGATCTTATAATAGCCGGTGCACCGGCAAAGATTGCCCATCATCCAAGCTTTAATCTCTTCTTTGTCAGGGTGTGGGTTCACATCAAGGAGCGCCTTAGCGGCCATAATCTGGCCAGGGGTGCAGATACCACACTGGAACCCACCATAATCAATAAAAGCTTGTTGGAGCGGGTGTAAACGATTGTCCTCAGCCAGCCCCTCAATAGTGGTCACCTCAGCGCCGTTGGCCAATACCGCAAAGGCAATACAGGAGCTTATAGGCTGTCCGTCAAGCAGCACCGTGCAGGCACCACACACACCCACACTACAACCCTCTTTTGTTCCAGTAAGGCCAAGGTCATAGCGCAGAAAGTCAATAAGGAGCCGGTTGTCAGGGATCTCACGGGCAACAGGGTTTCCGTTCACCTGTAGCCGTATGGTCTTCATCTCTTACCCTCCCTTATCCCATACTCTTCTTTGCTCGTAACCCAGCGTACACTTTCTCCGCCGTGATGGGCAGCTCTGTTAGCCGGACACCGACAGCGTCAAAAACGGCATTGGCAATAGCGGCCGGGATGGCCACATTACTGATTTCGCCAATGGCCTTTCCGGCATATGGCGCCGGGCCGGCCTTAGTTTCAATAAGGACGGTCATAAGCTCTGACATATCCATAGCCGTGGGTAGCTTATAGTCGCCCAAATTTAGCGTGGTAATAGCTCCATCCTCGACAACCAAATGCTCTATAAGTGCCTGGCCTATTCCCTGGGCAACCCCGCCTTCGATTTGTCCCTGATGAGTCAGAGGGTTAATAATAGTGCCAACATCATGCGCGGTTATCAATTTACGGAGTTTGATCTGACCGGTCTCGGCATCAACCTCTACCTCAGCAACCTGGGCACAAAAGGAGGTGATTTCTGTGGGGCCACTGGGCATATAGCTGCCGGTACGGGCGATGGGCATATCTTCATGCTTTGCTGCTTGTGGCATGAGTGTTGCTAGATCTAGACTTTGGCCATAGTCAGCAACCAAGCGGCCCTCTCGAAGTTGCACTCGATCTGGGGAACAATCCATTAGTTTTGCTGCTAAGTTAATGAGGGCCTGCCTTAGGTCGCGAGTAGCGGCAAGAGTTGCCTGGCCGGCGGTATGGGTGAAGCGGCTGCCACCAGCACCCAACTCATAAGAACTGGTATCCGTATCACCCTGGACAACCCTTACTGCGGCCAGCGGTAACTGCAACTCCTCAGCTACTATCTGCTGTAACACAGTATAGGAACCCGTACCGGTATCAGCAGCGCCGGTGAGCAACATGAGCCTGGCATCCGCGTCAATACTGAGGGTAGCGCTGGAGGGTCCAAAAGAGCCAGGCTCCCGGTCATACATGCCCAGGCCGCGTCCTACATTCTGTACCTTCTTAGTGCCCCAACCGGCCGCCTGGGCAGCAGCCCGCAAGGTCTCCTTACAGCGCAGGTCATGCCAGTGCTCACCCAAGGGTGACAGGTCGCCTTCCTCTAGAGCATTGCGTAGCCGGAACTCTAGGGGATCGAGGCCCAATGCCTGCGCTATCATATCCATATGGCTTTCTAGCGCAAAGACAACCTGAGGGGCACCCGGCGCGCGCATATGACCGGCGGGCACAGTGTTGGTATAAACCCGTAAACCCTCGATCTCCATATTGGGCACCCGATAGGGGCCGCCAGCATGCACGCTGCCGTGCACAGTATGTAAGGGAGTAAAAGCCCCGTAGGCGCCGCAATTAAAGATCACCTTGGCCCGCCGTGCAGTCATTTGACCGTCTTTGGTCACACCGGTATGATAGGTAATAACGGCCGAGTGACGAGGATTCCCGGCCATCAGCTCCTCAGTATAGGTCATAACCATCTTGACCGGCCGGCCAGATCTCTGGGCAAGATGGTAACAGACCACACTGTCCATAAGGGATCCCTTGCCACCAAAGTCGCCCCCAATACAAACCGGATTAACCCGAACCCGATCCTCGGAGACCCCAATGGCAGCAGCCAGCTGGCCGCGGGCAATAAAAGGCGTCTTGTTGGAGAGCCAAACGTTGACCCTGCCATCCGGCTCAATATGGACAACACAAGCATGGGGTTCGATATAGCCTTGGTGGACGGAGGGCACATAGAAGGTATGCTCAAAGACATGTTCTGCTTGGGCAAAACCGGCCTCAATATTACCATGGCGGTAAAAGACCTGGGATACCACGTTGGGTATAGGCGGGAAAAGCCGATTATCATCTCCGTGCAACAAGAAATCCGGGATAGGCGGGTGAGCATATGAGGTTTCATGGATCTTTGGGGCATTCTCTTGCATGGCTTCCCGGGGATCAAAGACAGCAGGCCGCTCTTCATATTCCACATCAATGAGCGTAAGGGCTTCTTCGGCAATGTCGGACGACTCGGCCGCCACTGCCACAACTTTTTCTCCCATGAAACGGACCTGGCCTCGGGCAAGGACCGGCATATCCAGAAAGAAGCGGCCGATGGGAATATCCGGCAGATTGCCACTGGTAATAACAGCGTGGACACCAGCAAGCTGTCTAGCCTTCGAGACATCTATGGAGAGAATACGCGCATGTGGGAACGGACTACGCAAACACTTTCCCCAGAGCATTCCCGGCAAGGTGATATCTGCTGTGTACAGGGCACGACCTGTCACTTTTGCTGGTCCCTCAATGTGACCCGTTGGCTGGCCGATGCTGGCAAGATTCACCATACCTGTACCTCTATGATCAGGAAGCTCGTCCCTATTTCACGCTTTGATCTAGGAGTTCTGCTACTTCTTTTTCTACTAGGGTCCCCTGGAAAAACTCCGGGTTCATTTCTGTCCACAAAGAGGCCGGGTTAGTGAACATAAAGTCGCGAAAGTCTTCTTCGGTAATCATTCCTTTTTCCACCAACTCATATGCCTCTGCTACTACCTCTGTCATATCAGGAACATCCCAGTGTCCGATGTCTGAGCTGAAAACCGCCTTAAGCCTGGCCCCAAAGGGATTCACCTTAGGGTTAAAAGCACAGGCATTCATAGGGTCATCCGCTTCACAGCCAAAATAAAAGTTGGGCACAAATAAGTCGTGAATGTCTTCTGCCTTCTCTATATGGCATAGCGCCCAATCATCTAGCCTGGCGGGATCCACTTTGCTTGCTGCCAGAGGACCGGTGTTCTCTCCTAGCCGGTCTAACCTCCCTTCCACCAGCTTCCCTCCATAGCGCTGGTAGAGGTCTAATAGAAGCTCCTTGTTAAGGTTAACGGGGTTATAGTTCTCCAAGCCTTGGGGATTGCGCTTCTCCCAGTGGCCAATCATGTCAGCGTATAGACCACAGGCCCAGCCTACTCCACTCTCCAGAAAGGCAAATTTCAGGGTAGGAAACCGCCGGGTCACTCCACCCATGAATAAGGCTTTGCACAGCGCCTCGCCAGCTGCGGCAAAGTGGCCAATATGGTTGTACATATAGTTAGAGATAGAGGTGCGGCTGCCCCAGCCCATGGCTGGCGAATGGAAGGTTGGAGGAACCTTAAGCTCAACACATTTAGCCCACACCGGGTCATAATCGTAGGCGCTGTCTAACCCGAAGGTATCCAACCAAAAAGCATAGCGGGAGACCTCGGGGGCTGTACGGGCCACAGCCGGAATAGGGCGGCGGACATGACCTGCCATCATAATAGCCTTCATGCCCAGTTCCTTTACCGCATACTCCAGCTCCTCAATGGCCTCCTGGGGAGTATGCATAGGAATAATAGCCACGGGGGTCATGCGGTCAGCATACTCCCGATAAGTGTCGGCATAGAAGGTGTTAAAAGCCCGGCACACGGCCCGCCGCAGCTCTTCGTCCTCCAGGTGGGGGGGAAGAAGGCCTATGCTGGGATAAAGGACAGTAAAGTCCATGCCAATCTCATCCAGGCGCTCATAGAGCAGCCTGGGCAGTGTAGCCGTGGCCCGGTCGAGCGTGTTCTTAGTAGGCACGGCCCACCAGGGAGAACGGGTGGCGCGTTGATCGTGGCGTTCTGCCGGCGAGAGGCGATCCCAGCCAAACAAGTTGCCCCAGCTGCCTCCGCTAGAACTGTTCCACTCGGATTTGTAGCGCGCAACCATCCTGGCTCCCCCTACCTGTTTTATGTAGTCCATAACAGCAGGCTGGAATTCTACTGTGTGTCCATCCGAGTCAATAACTGGATGATTCAGGCGGGCGCGAGTGGCCGCAGATTTGGATGCTTGGGCCATGGTGTTCCTCCTTATAAATTTACAGTTAACCAGGGATAAAGATTCCCCCTCACAAATGAAATAGATGTAGCGAGGCTCAGAACTGCAACGTCGAGGCCCACGCTGTCCATATCCGCCAGCTTCTGCTGCATATCGTAAAGAGGAGGAGCCATGGGTATGCTCAATCCCTGGCAACAGTGGAAATGGTAAGTGCCGTCAACGAATCTTGTATAGGGGAAATGGCTGCGCTTCTCCAGGGTTTTTGCCACCTTTTCTGACATGAAATGAGTATGGACATCGATTTTCATAGACGACTTCTCCTATGGGGCAGACACTACCTTGTGGTATAGTCCACACCCTCAGAGGGAATCAAGTCCGACAAGGAATTGTCAAGCAGGCTTTCACCCCCTCCCTGATCCTCCTTCCCGAGAAAATAAGGTCTCTTGGGGGTAAGGTTAGGACGGAGGTGAAAACCGTCAGGCCAATCTTGTTGACGGCCTACTAAGCCACACCTACCCCTGCGAGCCATCGAGAGAGAGGGAACAAAAGGGGCAAGCAGTTTTTTCCTGGTACTTACCCTCGTCTGCCCCACAGACTTAGCGGCGGTGGTCCCATAGGGCTCCCCTGCAGACCCTGGTGCAGAGTAACCACGGCCTCACCCAGCTGGCGCAGGTACTCGCATACCTGCTCGTCTGTAATCTTACTTCCCTGGAGCTGGTTGCTGCGCACATAGACGCTGCCCGGTACCAGGTGCATGTTGAACCACATCAGCACTGGGCGCAACTCCTGATCAAGGCCAAGGTAGTGATGGTCGCTTGCGCCCGTAGCAACCAGCCCAGCAACCTTACCCATGAGGGCCTCCACCGGCACATGGTCCAGCAAGTTCTTTAAGGACCCGGTGTACGAGCCGCGATACATCGGTGTGCCGATCACATAGGCGTCCGCATCCTGGATATGTTGCACCACCTTGGGGGTATCGTCTGTATACTCGGACAGCGACCGGCCGTCACAAAACGAGATAGCATAGTCGCGCAGGTCCAGAACCGTGGTGGAGATCGGCGGATAGCGCTCTTTGGCTGCTTGCAGCGCATAGTCGATCACCGTACGTGTGCTGCCGCCTTTAGTCAGGCTCCCGGATATGCCAAGCAGCGTAGTTGTCATAAATTTTTCTCCTTATCAATCCAGGGCTGTTGATAGAAGGGATTGAGGGTATAGCTGAAATCCATAGAGTTGCCTTGACCTCCCTAGCGTTTTCATGCCCGGTTAAGCAGTTGCTTGACTTTGTCTATATACGGGGTTTTGTCGGTCATAAGATAGAGACCGGCTAGATTGCGGATAGGATCACCAGAATAAAAACGCTCATAGAGCACTTGTCGAGAACCAAACGCTTCCCCAGCCAGGTCCCAGGCCAGCTTAAAGAGTTTCGCCTTCTCCTCAGCAGAAACATTTTTACCCCGCAGATATTTTCTTAGGTCAGGAGCTATAGGGCTATAGAAATCCGCCTCCGTTGGCGTCATTACCAGGCCACTTGCCCCCAGAAGCTGAATAATCTCGATCATTCTGGGATAGATGCGCGGAAGCAGGAGCATGGCTGCCCGTAGCGGCGCCCCGGCCGGGCGAAGAAACCCCAAGGGGCCGGGTACAGCATCTGCCTCAGCAGCCCGTACACAGGCATGGAGCACCTGAGTATAGGTTATGATCTCGCCAATCTTTTCCTGCACATGCAGGAACTCGTTAACCCCTGTGGCTTCTACCAGCAAGCAGGCCACACCCAGGACAAATTCCGCCTTAGCAATAGTTCGTACAATGGTCTGCTGCCCAACATAAGCCAGCAGGCTGGTGCGTGCGCGCAGGCTGTTGGCCTGTGACACATTACCTTTAAAGAAGACCTGCTCCCAGGGAATGAGCGCATCATCAAAGATGACCAGGGCATCCAATTCCTCAAAACGGGAGGAGAGCGGCCGGTCAAAGGAACTTCGGCCGGTATCGTAGGACTCCCGACAAATGAACTTTAAGCCCGGCGTGGCCAGGGGAATGGCAAAAGCAAGCGCATAGGCACCCTCCTTTTCACCCAGCCTGGCATAAGGCCATACCACCAGCTCATTAGCAAAGGGCGCCAGTGTGGCCAGCATCCTGGCTCCGCGCACAATCAGACCGGCATCGGTTTCCCGCACTATCCCTACACAGAGATAAGGGTCCTCCTGTTCCGAAGGCCCGCGAGAACGGTCAATCTGGGGGTCAATAAGCGCATGAGTGAGGCAAATGTCGTTTTCCCGGCAATGCTCATAGTAACGGACAATGTTTTCGCCAAAGCCGGGCTCCTCCTCGGCAAAGAACTCCCGTGACTCAGCAAAGCTGGTCACCGCCGCATTGCAAAAGTCGGGCATACGACCCATCATGCCGCAGCTCTCATCTGCCCAAGCCTGGGTCTGCTGCCGGCGCTGGACTAACTCTTCTGGTGTGCGTGGCTGCAAAAAAGATGTACCCACCGGCTCCCCAGACAAGGGAGAGGGGTAGGTTAAAATCTTCCGGTATGCTGGTTCATGTTGCATATCATAAAGGCGGGCAATGGATTCTGCGCCTCGGCGCAGGGCGGGATGAGTGGTAACATCCTTAACTCGCTCACCCGCAAGCCACACCTCCCGGGTATCCTTCAGACTGGCCAAATATTGAGCACCGGTACGTGCAGGCATAGGGTTCTCCTTGTTCTTGTAGCCGTTTCAGGGGTTCTTCATGTGCTTGGGTATACCACAATGAACCAATTGCTCTTTGTCGTCCATGTGGAAGTGACTGATGAGTGTATCCGGATTATCCCCGCACGTCGGGCCACACCGCAGGAACAACGGCAGTATGAGGAAGAACAATGATTTCAGCACGATTGCGCAAACGGCTACAAAAAGATCGTCCCATGGTCTCCGTCACACTCCGCATGCCAGAAGATGTGGTAGAGGATCTCAAGAGGGTCGCGCCTCTACTTAGGGTTCTCTGGTTACCAGCCACTTATCCGTTACTATGTGGGACAGGGACTCCGTGCAGACCTAGAGAAGATTGAGGCCGACCGACGGGTGACCATCTTAGCGGATGCCTTACGCCAGCAGGGTGCATCGGATGGGGCCATTGCCGAGTTGCTGGCGAATGCCATGGCACTGCATCCCTAGTTGTGCCTGACTTAGAACCCCCAAGAGGCAAATGCTATCTCCCATACTGAATCTCGACCACATACCCATCAGGGTCAGCAATATAAGCGTGCGATACGACCCCCCGTGTTCGCAGTGACTCACCAGGCGGCCACCGAAGTCCGGGGTTGCAGCTATAACTGCTTCAAAGTCCTTGCGACTCGCAAGCATGATGCCGAAATGGCTCATGCCGCCCTGTACCCCGGCCAGCCCCTGTTCCCGCTCTACCTCTAGAGCACATCCATCCGGGTACCCCCCGGGTACCCTGCGGATTGAGAGCAAGCAGATCCTGCTGCCCCGGAGTGCTGAGAAAAACGAGGTCCCCGTCCTTGAACCCAATGTCCTTCATCCCGAATAGACCCGAGTAAAACCGCAGAGACCGCTCCAGGTCTTTAACCACAAGATGAGTGTGAAAAATCCCCTTACTGTTGACCATGACTTCCTCCTTCCTGTGTGCGAGCGGCGCGGCCGCCCTTTCTCAAGGTTGTGTGGCCGAACTATACAAGGTGCTGTCCAGGAGAAACCCAAAGGGGTCCGACACCTTTTTTACTGAGCTAGAAGCTTCTCCACTTCCTTTTCCACCACCGTTCCTTGGAAAAACTCCGGATTCATTCCTGTCCACAAAGTGACCGGGTTGGTAAACACAAAATCCCGGAAGTCCTCGGGTGTAATCACCTCCTTTTCTACCAGTTCGTAGGCTTCCTCAGTGACTTCCCTCATATCTGGCACATCCCAGTGTCCTATGTCTGAGCTAAAGACCGCTTTCAACCGGGCCCCAAAGGGATTCACTTTGTGGTTAAAGGCCGACGCATTCATGGGATCATCGGCTTCACAACCAAAATAGAAGTTGGGCACAAACAGATCCCGGATATCCTCGGCCTTCTCAATCCCGCAGGGGGCCCACTCATCAAGCATGGCTGGATCTTCCTTGCTGCCCGCTAGAAGACCACCGCTTTTGCCTACTTGGTCCAACTTCCCTTCTACTAGTTTGCCGCCATAGCGCTGGTAGAGGTCAAGCAGTAGCTCCTTATTCAGATTGGCTGGGTTGTAATTTTCCATGCCCCTGGGATTGCGTTTCTCCCAGTGTCCGATCATATCGGCATAGAGACTACAGGCCCAGCCCACTCCACATTCCAGAAAGGCAAACTTTAGGGTAGGAAAACGCCGGGTTACTCCGCCCATGAATAAGGCTTTACACAGCGCTTCACCGGCTGAAGCAAAATGGCCAATGTGGTTGTACATGTAGTTGGAGATAGAGGTACGGCTGCCCCAACCCATGCCAGCCGAATGGAAGGTTGGGGCAACCTTTAGTTCCTCACATTTGGCCCATACCGGATCATAGTCATACGCGCTGTCCAGGCAAAAAGTATCCAGCCAGAAGGCATAACGAGTAGCCTCCGGAGCTTTATTGGCCATGGACGGGACAGGGCGGCGCACATGACCCGCCATCATAATGGCCTTCAGGCCCAGTTCCTTAACAGCATATTCAAGCTCCTCAATGGCTTCCTGCGGGGTATGCATGGGGATAACGGCCACCGGAATAATACGATCCCTATAGTCTCGAAAAATATCAGCATGGAAAGTGTTCACCGCTCGACAGCCCACTTTCCTTAACTCCTCGTCCTCTAAGTGGGGAAAAAACAGGCCCAGAGTAGGGTAGAGAACAGTAACATCCAGACCGATCTCGTCCAAGCGCTCGTGGAGCAGTTTAGGCAGGCTAGCCGTAGCCCGGTCCAGGGTATTCTTGGTGGGCAACGCCCACCAAGGAGGACGCATAGTCCTGCGCTCGCGACGTTCTTCGGACGAGAGACGATACCAACTAAAGAAACTACTAAACAAGCCATCTCCTCCCTCTCCAGAACGAAACCGATCAGGGATTTTGCTGCCGCCCACTTGTTTAAAGTAATCCATAAGGGCCGGCTGGAATTCCACCGTGTGTCCATCTGAGTCAATTACCGGATGGTCTAGCCGGGCACGAGTGGCCGCTGATTTGGAGGTATGAGTTGTTGCCATAATATTCTCCCCCTTTTCTTGCCTATATCTGAAAACTACCCTACCCTTTGGGCAAGCGCAGAACACGCTCGCCAATAATATTGTGCTGAATCTCACTCGATCCGGCCGCAATGGTGAAACCCCGCGCCATCAGAGCCCGATGACTCCAGCGTCCCTTTTCGATCGCGCCCAACGAGCCGCGCTCGAGCTGGGCGTACGGCCCGAGCAACTCGTCCGCAAACATGGCTACCCGCAGGTTGAGCTCGGTAGCGTGCAGTTTACCGAATGAACTTTCCGGTCCCGGCACCCTGCCCTTGAGCTGGGAGGTGAGGGAACGATAACGGCTGAGCCGCAGGCACAGGGCCTCAATCGCGAACTGGGCCAGCCTCTGGCGCACATACGCATGCTGTGCAGCAGGCCTACCATCAAACTCGACCTTGCGAGCCAGGTCAATCAGTTCGTTGACTGTGCGTTCCACTGGATGACGGGTGCCACCAGAGACCCGTTCATACATCAGGGTGGCAATCGATACCTGCCAGCCCTGGTTGAGCTCACCAACCAGGTTTTTTAGCGGCACCCGCACGTTATCGTAAAACACCTCGTTGAACTCCGATTCGCCAGTGATCTGAACCAGCGGCCGGACCGTAATCCCGGGACTGCGCATATCTACCAGCAGGTAAGAGATGCCTTTATGTTTGGGCACGCCCGGATCGGTCCGCACCAGCAATACCTGCATATGGGCATGCTGGGCCAAGCTGGTCCAGACCTTCTGTCCGTTAATAACAAAATCATCGCCCTCAATAACCGCGCGGGTTTGTAACCCTGCCAGATCAGAGCCCGCGTTGGGCTCGGAGTAGCCCTGACACCAAATCTCCTCACCGCTGAGCATCTTGGGCAGGTAGCACTGGCGCTGATCGTCGGTCCCAAAGAGGATTAAGGTAGGACCAATCCGATCAATGGCCAGCTGGTTGGCACCATAGAGCGGCAGTCCCAGACGCAGGACTTCATCTTGATAAATCGCTTGCTCGACCAGCCCCGCACCCGCGCCACCCCACTCCTTGGGCCAGTGGAGCGCAATGTAGCCGGCTTCATAGAGCCGGCGATGCCACTCCAGCATCCGCTGCCAGCGTGCGTTGCCCTCCTCATTAGCATGGGAGACCCCTTCGCGGCTGGAGCCAAAGACTTCTGCGCTATTGCGCTCCAGCCATTCGCGCAGCTCAGCCCGAAAGGCTTCCTGCTCGGGGGTATAGTTGAAATCCATGATGTTACCCTCTCTTTATTTCGAGGTGTCTCCTAACTATCAGGAATGATCGCCAATGACCACATTACGGATGCCCGCAATTTTTTGGCCAGGCTTAACCCTCTCAGCAGAAAGCTTGACACGGCCAGGTAGGGTTACATATCCTGGGACAGCTGCGTGGGAGTAAAAGAGCAACCTTCTTGCAGATGAGGTCCTGCTTAAAGTTTGACTAGCCAATAGTGAAGGAGCCGGCAATGAATGACATAGCTTTTGGTTTATTTGATCACCTGGAACGGCGAGAGGAGCCTCTCGAACGGATCTATGAAGGCCGGCTGCAGCTCCTTAGCGTAGCGGATGAGGCAGGGTTTTACTGCTACCATATTGCCGAACACCACGCGACGCCACTGGGCATGGCCCCCTCGCCAGGAATCTTTCTATCGGCGGTTGCTCAACGTACGCAACGCCTTCACTTTGGTCCCCTGGTCTACCTGCTGCCACTATACAACCCGTTGCGTCTTATCCAGGAGATCTGCATGCTTGACCAACTAAGCGGCGGCCGTATGGAGATTGGCGTGGGCCGTGGGGTTTCTCCGTTCGAGCTGGCCTACTATGAGGTCCCTTTCCTCCACTCCCGCGAGATGTTTGAAGAGGCGCTCAGTGTCTTGGTTGCCGGGCTACGTGAGGAACGACTCTCCCACCGTGGTGAGCACTACCGCTACTCAGATGTCCCCCTAGAGCTTCACCCCCAACAAACCCCTAATCCTCCTTTCTGGTATGGAGCAGTGGATCAGAAGAGCGTGCTCTTTGCCGCACGCCGGGGGATGCATATGGTAGGGCTGGGCCCTAATCCGGGTTTGAAGAAAATCACAGACCTGTATCGCGAAGCCCGAGAGCAGCATCGGGACAGCCCAGAGAACCTTAATCCCCATGTGGACAGACCCAAGATCGGAGGGCTGCGCCATATCTATGTGGCGGAGACTGACCAAGAGGCCGCTGCTGTAGCTCGACCCGCCTATCGCGTATTCTATGCGAACATTGTGAAGTTGTGGCGTGACTTTCAGACGGTCCCCACGCTCTTTACCGACGACCTCGATATTGCCCGCCAGCACAATGCTATCATTGTTGGATCACCCAGCGCGGTTCAGGACGAGATCGACCGTTTCTTCAAAGAGAGCGGCTGCAACTACCTGGTGCTGGCGTTTGCCTGGGGTGGCCTGAGCCAGGAACAGTCCCAGCGCTCGCTGGACCTCTTTGCCTCAAAGGTGATGCCCGAGTTTAAAGTCGCAGGAACAACGGTAGTATGAGGCAGAACAATGATTTCAGCACGATTGCACAAACGGCTACGGAAAGATCGTCCCATGGTTTCCGTCACACTCCGCATGCCAGAAGATGTAAGGGAAGTTGTTAATCTCGCGCTTGAGTTAGTTTAATTTTTAGGCTACCATTAACTCCATGATAAAGCTCAATATTCACGAAGCCAAAACACACCTTTCGCGCTATCTCAAAAACCTTGAAGCTGGAGAAACCATTTTGCTGTGCAGACATAACGTCCCCATAGCCGAAATTCGTCCCTTACCCCAACAGCGCAAAACACCTCGCCCCCTGGGTACGGCCAAAGGTAAAGTACAGGTACCGCCAGAGTTCTTTGAACCACTGCCCGAGGAACTTCTGCGTGCTTTTGAGGGGCAGGAATCATGAAGGTGCTTGTGGATACGTGCACTTTCCTATGGATGGCCGACGATGCGCCTGAACTCTCCAGGCAAGCGCGAACTATTGTCACGGACCCGGATAACGAAGCTTACTTGAGCTCTGCCTCGGCCTGGGAAATTGCCATTAAGCACGCGCTGGGTAGACTCCCGTTGCCAGACTTGCCGAGACAGTTCATTCCCACACAGCGTACGCTGCTCGCGCTTGCGGCACTGCCGATCGAAGAAGAAGCCGTGTTAGCGCTGGATCGTCTGCCCCCGCTGCATCGAGACCCATTTGACCGTTTACTCATATGTCAAGCTCTTGTTCATGGTTTGGTGGTCGTTAGTCCTGACCCCCAGATCCAGCAGTACCTTGTACGGACATTGTGGTAGCGGCGGTTCAGCGGAGAGGGCGCTTTTGTGGCGGCCCATCTGCTACCGAGGCATTGGATATCGTACACAAGACTGGGGAGCGTTTTTACGAAACCGAGCTGTTGCCGACTTTTTCTAGCGCGCCGGAAACCTTTCTCGCAGCCATTCCACAATGATCCGCAGGGTTTCCTTTCTACCTCCCTGGTTAGGTTTAGATGGAAGCGGAAACCCAAAGTGATCGGCATCAACATGATGAATAGCTTTATCCTGGGCCGGGGATTGCTGGTAGATGGCCTCAGAATCAACCGGATAGATGGCATGGTCGCCGGTGTGGTTCACAACCAAAGTAGGAATAGTGATCTTGGGCAGATTCTCCAGCGTGGCAGCGCGGGAAGAGAGTCCTGACCAAGTGGAGAGCCAGGCCCGCGGAGTCTGATACTTGCCGAAACCGGCTTCCAGGTAGTTAAACAGGTCCGGGCGCGGAGAGAAAAGAGAACCGAAGTCACGGGACGAAGGGTTAATAGAGGGGTCACAGTAACTCAGGTTGGCCTCGGTACGATGGATAGTCATATAGCGACCCACAAGCGCTCGTCGGCTCAAAAAGGTACGTCGCTCAAACGGTAGCTGATCAAACTCCGGCTGGCGTACTAGCTCCTGAAAGTATTGTTGCTCCTCGATATAGCAGCGGGCAATGGCATCAATACGGGCCACCCGCGCCCGTTGGGCCTCACGGTAACGCTGAATAAATTCCTGGCTGTACTTGCTGGGCTCCGGCGGTTCACAAAAGCCGTTAGCCGGATTGTACATGTCAAGGCTGGGGTCACACGAAAGTGGATCGTTCTCATCCGTTACCGAAGGGTCAATCATGTCTATCATGATCCTCCCCTCACCAAGATGGGCGGCAATATGGATAATGCCGTTGGCCGCGGGCATCTGAAACCGGTTAAGGTCATAAGGGTCTCCCGCCGGGGTATGGGTCAGACGGTCCGGCGGGTTGGTGACTGCCTGAGCCTGGTAAAAAGAGTAGAGGGATCCTCCGCCGCTATTGCCAATAAAAACTACCTGCTCGAATCCCTTAACCTCTTTAAGGAAGCGCAGGCTAGCAGCAATGTCCGGCAGGAGCATTTCATGGATGCAGGCAATATCGTTGTTTGGCCATCGGCCTTCTTGGCCAAAGGCCGCATAGCCTCCCTCTAATAAATATGGAATGGCATAGTGATGGGTCATGTCCGCTCGCGGGTGCATAAGACACACCACCGTCTTTTCTCCCCCTTGGGAGTAAAGCACACCCTTGGATTCCCCTTTATCCTCCGCTGTAAGAGGAATAATCTCCTGTGTGGTGCCGGAAGGTATCTGGTCAAAAGAAATAAGACTAAACCCAAACGCCGGGTAGCGTGGGAGGCGTGCCATTGCCATGTTTGCTTCCTTTCAGATGGTGATCTCTATTGCTGCAAATGTACTTGTACGCCCTTCTCTAGACCCATGGCCACGCAATACCCCCCTTCCTGCGCAGCGCTAAACTTCTCACACCAGGTCTTAATGTTGTCTCGGATCTTCTGCTGGCGTTCCTCGGTAGTGGCATACTCTTGGACCATGTCAAACACTGGCTCACCATGAGCCTCAGCCTCACCCATGTGGGCATAGAAAAACCCCAGCTCCTCTCGGCTCAGGCCATACTGCTCCTTAAGCGCCCGCACAAATCCCTTCATTGAGCCATCACTGCGGGTTTCGCCACCGATCGACATAGCGGCCAGGGTTACCAGACTGTACTCTCTACGGCCCAGCTCGATCACCCACTCTACATAATCTACCGCCTCTTTAGCCACTACCGGGTGCATGATTTCCTCGTCAGTAGCGCCCAGGGCCTTGGCCAAGCGCATGGAGAGCATCCAGTGGGCGTCGTCGCCTCGACCCATACCAGTCTCTTCGTCCATCAGGTTCTCCACAATATGACGGCGGATCTTCTGGTCCATGGGTCCTAGTCCGGTGTTAAGAAATATGCCACCAAAAGCACGGATGTGCTGGCCGGTAATGTAAAAGAGATTGAGCGCCCACTGTTTGAGCTGCTCACGCGATAGCTCTCCGCTAAGGACAGCCTGGTAAAAACTTGGTCCCAAGAGCGGTTTTTCGTCTTCGTGTTTAATGTATGTGCGTAGCTCTTGCACAAAGGTATTGGTTGCCGTCATAAGGAATCCCTCCTTCAATATTAAGATATGTTCCCTTTATCCCAGAAATCCTGGCATTATTTTAGTGCCAAACAGCTCCAGCATCTGCTGAGTTTTCTCTGTCCGATGGGCAATATAGGTCACAGCCGTTCGCGCTCCAAATGACTATTTCTTCTTACTCCACAAATCTGCATAACCCTGGATCTCTACCTCCTGCGCTTCCGCAGCCATCACCAGCGGCTCCTCAGTGTCAAGGTTCACTGCCACAAACTCCAACCGCGCGTCCTTTTTCCAGTTCTTGACACTGTTCTCCCATACTCCAGGCTGCGGACCATGGTGCAAACCCTGGGGATTGAGAGAAAGCACCCCAAAGGGCGTAGTGCCATCTCTTCTGCTTAAGGTGAACTCCCCTGAGTGCACAAAAAAGACCTCATCATAGTCAATATTGCGATGATACCACGGGACTCGTAAAGCCTCAGGGTCTCCCTCTAGAGGACGCGGAGCAAACGTGCATACTACAAACCCCGGGGCCTGCAGCATACAGTGGGCACTGGGCGGCAGATGGATTCCTTCGCTCATGAGGGGACGGAAGTCCTTAACATTGAGTTTAAAGACCGACAGCGTTCCTTTCCATCCTACAATGTCCATGGGGCAGAAGTCATAAAAAACCGACGTGTACTCCCCCCGCCTCTTTACCCTTAACTCCCACTCCCTACCGTCTTCCCCCACTGGTTCGGGCTCCGGAGTCTCCAGCACCCCATAGTCAAAGGGCGCATATTGGCCTACTCCGCCTCGCTCCGGAAAGCTCACTTCTCCTCGGGACTGAACAATCAGGGTGAAGTTGTCGCTGGTGTCCGGCACCACCTGGTAGGTGGTTCCCTTGGGAATCACAAGGTAGTCCCCTTCAACATAGGGCAGCGGACCAAAATCACTCTGCAGGGTCCCCCGACCCTTGTGGATGAAATGGATCTCATCCCCATCGCCATTGCGAAAACAAAAAGGCATCGGCTCTGAGCGACGGGAAACAAACAGGGCAACGTCGTTATTGTAAAGAAGCTTTACCGGCTCTCCCCAGGGAGAGTCCATATCAGTAGGACATAGATCATAGGTATTAAAGGCCCGAGGCTTCAGGGGTCCCTCTATGCGATTCCAGTCAGTAGGCGGGTGCAGGTGGTAGAATTGGGTCACCCGGCCATGGAACCCCTGCCGGCCGTGTTCCTCCTCGTAAAGCCCTTCAGGAATAGCAACATGGGCCTGCTTAGGTACTTTTCCCTTAGCATAGTGGTTCATGCTTGGCCTCCTTTACTCTACTATGGGGTATGGCTGATAAGGTTATGCTCTTTCCTTCTTTATCTAGACATCAAATCGCGGTGATCAAGCGGGACAAGATGGGGCAGGCATCGACAACGAGGACCTTTTCCTTCGATGTTTTTTTCCTGTAAGGGCAATCCCTGTGGTTGCCCTGGGAGTGGGCAGGCACGGGGGCCTGCCCCTACGCAATATCCTGAAACTAGCGGATTACTTACGCCGCTATATGCTAGAGAATTCGTCCACTAAGGCCCAAGATTAGGGGAATCAAGAGCCTTGGGGGTCCTGAAGCAAGGCTGGAAGAGATGGCTGTCTTACTGCCGCATCTGGGCAAAGTAATCGGCCAGCCCCCGTTCTCCCTGGGCAAAATCCAGCTTCTCCGTACCCAGGTAGGGGTCAGGCATACGGGCATAATCCTCAGGCTGGTTATCGCAGTACACCTCCAGCTCATGCCCGTCAGGATCGTGAAAATACACGCTCTTGCTTACCCCATGGTCGACAGTAAAAGAAATAGATATTCCGCGGGCTTTGAGCTCTTCGTAGGCGGCACGGAGTTCTTCCTCATCGCTCAGCCGAAAAGCAATATGTGACAGCCCAACCTGGTTAGCCCCAGGAGCCGTAGCCTGCGCCCCTATCTCAAAAAGGGCTATCTCATGGTGGTCACGCCCATGGCTGGATAAAAAGGCAGCCCTCAATTCCGGCAGCTCTTTCATCAACTGCAGCCCCAGCACCTCGGTGTAGAACTTGCGCGAACGCTCCAACTCTCGCACCTTGATCACCACATGACCAATTCGATCTGTACGAATCATACAACACCTCCTTCTTTTACTACTTTTACTATAGGTTTCATCCTAGCTCTTTGTCCCTTCCCTGCTCATAGAGCATCACCCTTCTTGCTGTCAAGGTATATCGGCATGCAGTTGTGGGACAACAACGACGTGTTCAAGAAATTATTCCTGATCGTCGAGAATGCGGCCAAAGGCTGGGATGGCACGAACCCGGTTCGACCCGGCCCCGGCCTTGCAAAATCACGCAGAATCAGGAAATACTACGGAGACCTGTGAGGCAGAGTACCCCTATGCAAAAGCATATTCGCTCCAGAGTGCTTGCGGTCGGCCGCCCCCTGCGTGTCGAGCTCCAGCTTGACGGCGAGTGGCTCGAGGCTGAGCGGCAGCACAAAGTGGCTCCCGCCTATCTGCCCGGCTTGGCCAATCTGAGCCTGACGGATGTCCCAGTCCCGGATTTGCCCAACGACAACGCGGATCTGACCCCAATTCAACCTCGCAAATACCCGCTCGATCTGTACCGGCGGGCATTGGGCCAAGCGGCCAGGAAAAAAAGCTCGGGGGCGGTCAAAGTCTCGTTTGTGCCGTAAATAGCGCAAAAAGACGAGAGGGGGGGCCGTAGCCCCTCCCTCCGAGTGGTGCAAGTCCTTGCTTGTTAATCCTGCCTTACAGCTTGCTGATAATTCAGCAAAGACCCACCCATCCTTGTGTGATACAGTACCTAGCACCAACATGGACAAACCACAACCGCTTGCCGAACCCATAGCGGTAACGCCGGGAGCGTAAGGTGAAATATCGAATCGGATTGGATGTCGGCGCGAATTCTTTGGGTTGGAGTGTCGCAGAGCTTGATGAGACCGGCATAACGCCAGTCAGGCTAGTGGATGCCGGCGCTCGCATTTTTAGCGACGGACGAAATGTAAAATCGAAGGCGACGCTGAAAGCCGACCGCAGGGCCGCTCGGTCGGCGCGACGGCGGCGCGACCGCTACAAACAACGGCGCGCCTTCCTGTTGGCTGAATTGACCGAACTGGGCTTGTTTCCCGAAGACCGGGACAAAGCAAAACGCGCTTCTTTGCAGAAGAAGGACCCGCTGCAATTACGCTCCGAAGCGCTGGAACAGGAACTTCTTCCCTATCAGATCGGTCGAGCATTGTTTCACCTGAATCAGCGTCGCGGTTTCAAGAGTAACCGCAAAGACGCCGAATCACGAGACGGCGTGGTGAAACGATCAACGGAAGAGTTGCAGCGAAAGTTAGAGGAAGCCGGGGCCCCGACCTTGGGCGCTTTTCTGTGGCGGCGGCGCAAAGATCGCCTGCCCACGAGGGCGAGAAGGCATGGCAAGAAAAAAACCGATCTGTACGAGTTCTACCCCACTCGTGACCTGCTTGAAAAAGAATTTGACAAGATCTGGAGCGCTCAGAAAGAGTACCATCCCGACCTGTTAACGGAGGCTTCACGCGAGCGCATCCACAAGGTTATTTTTACTCAGCGTCCGCTCAAGCCTGCCGTACTCGGCAAGTGCAGTTACATGCCGGATAAGGATCGAACCTATAAGGCGATGCCCAGCTTTCAACGCTACCGAGTCTATCAGGAAGTCAACAACCTGGAGTGGGCAACCAGCACGGGGAGACAGCGATTGATCGATTGTCCAGAAGCGCGAGATCGGATCGTAGAAATGCTGGAGCGGCCAACCACGCAAAAAGGCAATGTGACTTTCGGCAATATGAAGAAAGCGCTGATAAAAATGGGCATTGCCGAGGGTGATTTCCAGTTCAATCTTGAAACCGAGAAGCGCAAGAGCCTGGACGGCAATCTGACTTCCAATCTGATGCAGCGGGCAGGCTTGGTTGAGTTGGACTGGCATAACTGGCCGCTGGTCGGCTATGGCCGTCAGTTTCAAGTCATGCAAGCCCAGCTTGCCCTATCGGAGCCACGGCGTAAGCGAGCTTGGCAAAAGATCGTGCGTGCGAAGATACGCAATCAGGCAGAAGTACTGTCTCACTTTGGTTGCAATAATAAAGTGCGGTGTTGCCTCTTCTCCGGAAAGCGAATCGGTATTGCCGATTTGTTCCTCCGTTTGGCAACCCAGGTAAAATCGGGCGATACAAGTAATACCGAAGCCCAAGCCGCCCGCATGTATTGGCAGAGCATGTTCGGGGATGATTTCCGCCGTGACCGGAGCAGGCCGGGCATCAACGCCGCGCTCAATTACATCTATACCGTCCTGCGGGCCTGTGTTGCCCGCGGGCTGAGCGCGGCCGGTTTGCACCCCAGCTTCAGCGTCCATCATAAGAACCCGCAAAACCCGTTCAATCTGGCGGACGACTTCATTGAGCCGTTTCGCCCGCTTGCGGATAAGCGGGTTCGAGACCTAACAATAGAAAAACTGGATCAGATAACACCAGAAATAAAAGCGGAGCTTACCGCTATCACCAATGCGCCAACGACATTGGGAAAAGAAACCTCGCCGTTGTCGCTCGCCTGCGTCAAAGCCGCACGCAGTTTCGCCGATTACTGCGCGGGCGAAACAAATGATTTCTTGTTGCCCGACCTGTCCGGCCATGAGGAGCCTCAGACAGATGAAGCGGCGCAGTCACCTTAGCCCGTATCGCATCATGTGGCTGTTTGTCATGTTTGATCTGCCGGTTGAGACGGATGAACAAAAAAGACGGGCGACGAAATTTCGCAAAGACCTCTTGGACTTGGGATTCGAAATGTCACAGTTTTCGGTTTATCTGAAGTACTGTGCATCGGGTGACAAAGCCGAATCTATCAGTAAGCAGGTTCAGGGCAAGGTTCCTCCGGAGGGAAAGGTGGATATCCTCACCATTACGGACAAACAATTCTCGAACATACGCCGCTTTTATGGCGGAGGAAAGATAAAAAATGCGGAGAAGCCGGTCCAATTGCGTCTATTTTGACTCAGTTTCCCTCCACAACACAGAGGGAAACCTCATCAAAATCAACACCCTAGGGCGGCTTTGTTCTATCACACAAGGATAAGGAGGGCTAGGACAACTGGGATTGTGGCTGATATAAACTTGGCCACACCGTTCTATCACACAAGGATAAGGTGGGCTAGGACAACTGTATTGCATCCGTGCGCTCCATCCATTGGGTTCTATCACACAAGGATAAGGTGGGCTAGGACAACGTCAGCTAGTGAGCTGGGTGATCTGAGATGGGTTCTATCACACAAGGATAAGGTGGGCTAGGACAACAACGTCAGCGGTGAGTTCTATCACACAAGGATAAGGAGGGCTAGGACAATCTGAGATGGGTTCTATCACACAAGGATAAGGTGGGCTAGGACAAACATATTCCTGGCGCCCCTGTACTGGTCGTCAGTTCTATCACACAAGGATAAGGTGGGCTAGGACAACGACAGCATTGAGGTTAAGGGCCGGGGTGGAGTTCTATCACACAAGGATAAGGAGGGCTAGGACAACCTCTTGCTCTCTTGCTCCGGTTCTTGTAGAGGAGTAACTCTTATTACAAATTACGATACATGAACAGAGAGTAAATGATGTCTATATCCAATATTGAAACGACTTTCCACAATATGACAGACACAGAGCAGCAACATCTGGCTGCGGTTCTTGGTGAACTGCAGCCCGTCTGGCAAGAAATTCTCCTCAAGGCTCTGAAGCAGGTTGATGAGCAAACCGTTCGGGATTGGCTGCAAACAGAGAAATTGCAAGAATGGGCGCAACAAGGGCGCCATATTCTGACAAGCAGGGGGAAACGAAAAGCTCAACGGGCCTCTGCCTTTTTCACCGCAACCCCAATCATCCTTCCTGTCCTGACTCGCAGGGAGCTTGAAGAATGGGTCCATCTGGGGATTGATCTCGAAAGCCCAGACCATCCTGAGATCTTCTCGTTTCTGCCAGATGGCTTGGGTGCACTGGAGGAGTCAGAACGGCTCAGTTGCTACCGTCTGACACGAGCAGCATCTTATCATTCTCCATCAACAGCCCTAGCCTTGTACCGCTCTCTACCACGGGCCTGTCAAAGGGTGCCGGCTGGGTTACGCGAACTTTTATTGCGCTGTGTGCAGGCAGCTGTCACCTTTGATCCTACGCCCCTGCCGGTTGCAGTATCTCTATTCAGCGCAACGCTACACAATTTACCGCCTGAAAGTTGTGTCTCCCTGTTGGAGCGGATCGCTCAACTTGCCCAGTTTTTTCCTGCTGGAGTCGCCCGGCTCTTTCGCGCCTTAGGGCGTGCTTACGATGAGGTCGGAGAAGCAGGAGTCCTGGCATGGATTGCGGCTGGTGAAGACATTGCGCGCCGAAACCCACAGGCTGGAGAGGCATTTTTTGCCCTCGAATCGCGCACCAGCCTCTTGACACTGCGTGGAGCCTCGTCTTCTGTTATGCTTAGTGATGTACACGGGATACTGCTTAAATATCTCCATATGTTGAGCGGCATTGCCCTCACTCTTACCGAAACGGAGCATGTATCTTTTCCCCCGCCACTTGCGGCTGGGCTGGAAGACGCGCTCCCTCTGCCCATCTGGGTAGAGGTATTTCCGACATACGAGGAAAACTTTCGTCTCTACCGGGTGATGGCTGCCCATCAGGCAGGCCGGGTCGAATTCGGCACCTATGACATCTCCTTGCCAGAACTCTGGCCATCATTCCCGCCTTTTGTCCACAAGCTTGCCGGACCTAATGCTACGCCGCCGGAAGATCTCTCTTCCTTCTTTCACCTCTTTCCCCAGCCTGCTCAGATCGATGCCCTATTTCTGTTCCTGGAAGGCAAGCGGGTTGCTAGCCTGCTAGCCTCAACCTACCGAGGACTTCAGGAAGATTTGAGCTGGGCAGAATCGCTGACGCACCTGTTTCCGGCCGCGCTTTCTCTGGTACTCCATCGTCTGCCCGCCTCTCTGTTACCAGAGCTAGGGGAAGATACAACCGCAGCAGGCTCACTGCTGCTGGCAACCGAACTGTATGGGAGCTTTCTCTATGAGGAGTCGAGTTCCTCCTCTCCATCGCAGCCCGCTGCTCAACCAAAGCCAACAAGAGAGCTTGTAGAAGACGAGGCGGCAATGTTTATACCTATGGAAGGAGAAGAGGAGGAAGACGAACCACGAAGCGTGTCACTCTCGGCAGAAGAGCAGGATGTACTTAAGAAGATTATTGCTCGGCTGCGTAAGCATCAGCGGGGCAAGAAAAAGCCGGAACGCAAGCGGGAAAAAACGAGGGTGATCGATCTGTTCACCAACTCAGAGGATATGGAAGAAGAGGAAGAACTGCAAACCACCGAAAAGAAAACAACGAATCGCCGGGTGCTCACTGAGGCAGGGGTGCGCTATGTCTACGACGAATGGGATTACCTGATTGAAGACTACCGCGCGCAGTGGTGCCACCTCAGAGAGATGCCGCTTTCTGGGGATGAAGGGGCCTTCTTTTCCAGCACCCTGGCGGCTTATTCCGACCTCATGCCAGACATTAAACGGGAGTTTCGGCGCTTGCGCCCACGGATGTATCGCCTAGTGAAGGGATTGGAACATGGGGAAGACATTGACTTAGACGCAGTAGTGACCGCTCGCGTTGACCGGCGCACCGGCAATACCCCCTCCACCAAGCTGTATGCCGCCCGACAGCCGGTGGAGCGCGATGTATCCGTCCTGTTCTTGCTGGATTTGAGCGCATCTACGGATACCCGGCTGCCCGTTAATCCATCAGACGAGACACCGGCAAATGATCAAGGAGTCCTACGTGTTATTGATATCCTAAAAGAGACGGTAGTTCTGTTGTCCGTTGCTCTGGAGGAGATTGGGGATACCTATGCGATCTACGGCTTTTCTAGCGCCGGGCGACGGAACGTGGAGTTATACCCAGTCAAGACTTTTGTCGAATCTCTCTCTGTTGATGTTAGGGGTCGCATTAGCGCCCTGGCGCCCAGACGCAGCACCCGGATGGGCACCGCGGTGCGCCATGCGACTCGCAAGCTGAAAGACCTTTCCAGCCGTGCCAAGCTGCTTGTGATGTTAAGTGATGGTTACCCGGAGGATGCGGACTATGGGCAGGCTCAACACACGCCAACCTATGGGATACGAGATACCATGATGGCGCTACGCGAAGCGGAAAAGAACGGTATCCTGTCTTTCTGTTTAACGGTAGACAAGAGCGGGCATGATTATCTGCGCGAGATGTGCCATCCCTCACGTTATATGATCATTGAGGACATTACGTCCTTGCCCGTAGAACTGCCTAAGATTTACCAGCGGCACATTCGTTCACAGCAGCTCTAGAATGAGGGGGACACTATCTTAAACCCATTCTAGGCGACAGAAAGATTGTACCTTTTCGAACTCTGGATCGCCTGTGACTATAGTCGCTCTTTTTCTCAAACCGGTATAACCAAGAATTCGCCCCGTCAAGGTCAAGAATTGGCTTATACACGCTATCAGGATGCCCTTGGTCAAGGCTGGGACACTCCCCTTTCCTCCGTCTGTATCCGAGGGCAATCAGCCTTCAGTGGGCAGGGTTGACCGTCAACCTTAATGTCCATACAACGTCCCTCAAATTTGCCCAAATTTGCCTTGTTGATGAGGAAGGCTATCCCACGCGCCAAGCCTTGGACCGGGTTATTGCCTTTTTTCGAGACACCTTGATTGAGCAATAAGGGAGGGAGAAGAACAGCATGCCTTTTGTCGAAACCAACGGTATCAATATGTATTACGAAGTGCACGGGCAGGGACCCGCAGTGGTCTTCGCCCATCCAGGGGGTGGCAGTCACCTGAGTTGGTGGCAGCAAGTTCCGGTATTTGCCCAGTCGTTTAGCTGCATTAACTTTGATCACCGTGGGCACGGTCTGACCCGGGACTTTCCCGGTGATCCGGGAGCAAGGGCCTACCCCCAAGATCTCAAGGAGCTGCTGGATCACTTGGGCATTCAGAAAGCTGCCCTCATCGGGCAGTCAATGGGAGGCTGGACGTCGATTGGGTTTGCCTCGACGCATCCCGAGCGGGTGAGTGCGCTTGTCTTGGGTGATTCCACTGGCGGAGTGAAAACCCCGGCAATCAACCAGCACATGGACTCGATGCGCAACGTAAGCCCACGACAGATTTGGGCCGGGGCCTACACAGCGCAATTTGCCGAACAAAAGCCAGCCCATCGGTTTCTGTACCATGAGATTACGGCTTTCAATGTTCCTAAGCCCATCAATCTTGGGGCACAATTTGAAGTGGAGTATCAGGTTGAGCCCATCGTTGCCCACAAGATTCCAGCCCTGTTCATCGTTGGTGAGGACGACGTCCTGATGCCACCGTCGCTCATCGAGGAGGTCGCGCGTCTCCTGCCTGGATCACGTGTGGTGAAGATTCCAGGTGCGGCGCATTCCGGGTACTTCGAGAAACCGGACGAGTTTAACCGGATTGTATTGGAGTTTTTGCGAGAATATATCTTCTAAAGGAAAACTTCCCGCGATCCTTCTGACACTACGTTAGCGCGTGTAGTGCAGTTTCAGCCCTGGCCTGGGCCAGTCCATGGCCACCAGCTTGCCCGTGAGGCTCAGCGTGATATAGGCTGTTTTTAGCTCCGGCCCCCCAAAGCAAATATTGGTGGTCAGCGGATCTTGTGTGGGGATATGTTCAACCGATGAGCCATCGGGCGAGATGACTGTAATGCCGCCATTGATCAGTGTTGCCACACACACATTCCCGGCACCATCTACCCCGAGTGAATCGAGCAGTTGGTAGCCGGGCAGTCCAGCCAAGAGCTGGCCTCCCCCCGGTCCGGCCAGCAGGGCTCCGCCTTCCCCGGCCTCACGGACGAGTTCGCCTGGACTGGGAATCGGCCACTGCCAGACCCGGCCTTCAAAGGTCTGGGCCACATACAGATGGGTATCACCAGGAGCCAGCCCAATGCCATTCGGGCCATCGATGGGAAACACCATCTCTTTGATTAGGGAGCCATCAGTCTTGGCGTAATACACAGCCGTGCGATCCCGCTGGCGCTCCCCGAATTTGCCGGCGTCGGTGAACCAGAACCCACCCGTGGCGTCAAAAACGAGATCATTTGGGCCCCGCAAGGGATGCCCATTACACTCTGTGTAGAGGGTCTCGACCTTGCCGGTTGCCAGGTCAACGCGCTGAATGCTACCACTGGTGTATCCGTCTGGCAGCTCACCCGACGGCAGGGTCGTCCCGTCTACTTCTACCCATTTGAGCCCGCCATTATTACAGAGGTAGACCATCCCATCCGGGCCAATCGCCGCGCCGTTCGGCCCGCCGCCCGTTTCGGCCACGACTTCCTTGGTGCCATCGGGTTTGATGCGTGTGAGCGTCCCCCGCTGGATCTCAACGACCAACACACTGCCATCGTTCATGGCTACTGGGCCTTCCGGAAATTGGAGGCCTGAGGTGATTTCCCGCATCTCTGGCATTGTCCTTCTCCTTTTTGCTTTGCTGCTGTTGGTCTTTCCCCACTCAGCCTTATCAGCAGAAAATTGACCGCTCACTATCCCTGGCCTGATAGCCCTGCCTCCCGGGCAAACCGTGCCATTAACTCAGTAAGCTGGGAGAACTCCCCAGTCCAGGCACGGAACGATAGATAAAGATGGTGCACCCCAAGTTCGGCATAGCGAGGAACATCTTTGATAACCTGCTCAAGACTCGGGCACCCAATCGGCAACATGCAAATGTGTAGCTCTTCGGGTTTGCGGCCGGCCTTGAGCGTCAGGTCCCGCAGGGTATTGAGTGGAGCCTTGAGATCTTCCGGTCCTTGGCCAATAGCAATCCAGCCATCGGCTAGGCGGGCAGTCCGTCTCAGCGCCCCTTTGGTCATGCCTCCAACCAGGATAGGCGGTCTGGGCTTTTGTAAGGGTTGGGGAACAAATTTGATATTGTCCACCGCAAAGTGACGCCCAGCAAACTGGGGAGTATCCTGAGTCCATAGGGTCTTAAATAGCTCGATGGTCTCATCGGTCCGACTGCCGCGCTCGGTAAACGGTACCCCAAAGGCGGCGAATTCCTGCTCCAGCCAGCCAGCTCCCACTCCTACTACTACTCGTCCACCGGATAGAACATCAATGGTTGCCAGTGCTTTAGCAGTATAGATGGGATGCCGGTAAGGAAGCACTAGAACTGCAGTGCCAAGCTTAACCTTAGAGGTTTTAAGCGCAAGTGCGCCCAGCACTGTAAGCGGCTCAAGGAACGGGTCTGTAGGGTTAAATGGGTAGCCGCCCTCGACCTTGGCAGGAAAGATAAGATGATCAGCCACCCAGACCGTACTATAGCCCAGAGCCTCGGCCGCCTCGGTTACCGCCGTGATTCTTTTTGCGGGTTCCTCTTGGGCAAAAGCGCTGAAGTGGGGCAGAACAACACCGTAGTCCATAAGTGCCTCCTCTTTTTTCAGTTCATTGCCCAGGCCATCACCCCCGTGCCGCAGCCAGGGATTGGCTCATATGCCAGCACCCGAGGTTTAAGTTTGACCGGCACAGCCCCAGCTACTGCCAGCCAATCGCGGACTTCCTGCCCTCCATTGCCGGCTACCTCCTCCAGCTCTTCGGCCTTTTTGTATCTCTCTATAACCTCTGCGCTCTTCCCCTCTGCCAAACAGTCTAAAAACCACCGATCAAACTCGGCATTGACCTTCCCCGTCTCGGGTGGCCCTACCCAGTGTGACAAACCTCCTGTTCCTATCACTACCACCCGCTTCTTCTCAGGCCAGCGCTTTATGGCCTTGCCAATAAATGTCCCTACCTGCAAGCAACGCTTTAGGCTTGGCATGGGTGGAGCAAAGGCATTGACCACAATGGGCACAATGGGAATATCCCAGTTGGGGGTGATATAGGACAGTGGTACGACCTCCGCATGATCCAACGGTAAATCCGCCGATGAGGCAAAGTCCACTCCCTTTTCTAACCCTTCACTAACAATAAACCGGCCCAGCTCACCAGCCACTTTAAGCCTAACCCTGGGTAGTCTCAGCCATTCATTGACCGGCCCCTCGGCTTGCTCTCCTACCCCAACAAGAAAGGGGGGCAGGTTATCATAAAAGCAGCGGTCAAAGTGGTCAGTAGAGAAAATCACAATGGCATCGGGCCGAGCCCGCTGTAAAATTTCCCTGGCTTTCTCTAACCCAGCAACTACCCTACTTCGCTGCCCTTCCTCGATGGCCTCAAACATAGAAGGTATAGACAAAAAGGGTGCGTGTGACGTGGCAATGCCGGCAACAACTTCTGCCATGATAAAACCCTCCTTTTCCTTATAAATGCATTAACCGGGCGGCGTTGCCTCCCAGAACCTTGGCCTGATCTTCAGCCGAATAAGGGGCCAGAGCTTCTTTCATCTCTTTGACACTTTCCGGCCAAGGGGTGTCAGGATGAGGATAATCCGTGCTAAAGAGAATCTTTTCGGCCCCCCATCTCTTTACCACCTCGGAAATCATGGAGTCCTCGGACTCTACTGCCCAGTGGAAGTGCTCCAGGTAGTCCAGCGGATGTTTTTTTGGACCCCGCAGATGGACCCGAGGTCCAAAAAGTAGCTCACCAAACTCCCGACCCGCCTCCAAGCGGTCAAAGAGGTAGAGAGCGTAACCCACGTTGCCCTCTTCAAAGATGAAGTTCAGGTTGGGATACCGATCCAGAAGCCCGCTGTAAATAATGTGGGCAATAGCAATCATATGCTCAAAGGGGTGCCCTAGCATCCACCAGATCGATAATCCACTGAAAAGGGGCCACGCTCCCACCAGCCGGTCCGCTCGCCAGCAGCCGGGTGAGTCTGAAAGGGAGACAACCCATCAGAGTGAACAATGATGGGCACTTGTAAATCATTCATGCGGGAGAAAAAAGGCCAGAACTCGGGCAGGTCGAGATTCTTTCCCCGCACATTGGTACCGATTACCACAACCGGCATCTTAAGCTCTTTCACTGCCCGCTCGGCTTCGTTGGCCGCGGCTTCGGGGTCCTGTAAAGGCAGGGGGGCCGCACCTAGATAGCGCGAAGGAGCCTGGCAGGCAGCAATCATCTCCGCCAGACCGTCGTTGTATTTACGTGCGGTCTGCACCGCCACCTTAGAGTCAGCTCCATAAAAAACATGGGAGGTATGAAAAATAAGGACCTGCTGGGCAATGCCCTCCTGATCCAGGTCTGGCAAACGGCGGTCCAGATCCCACCACGTTTGCATGTCAATAGGCGGCTTGCCCGGACGGGGCATCTTCCCCTGAGGCGGGGTAAAATCTATGCGGGTACGATTAAACTCCATCAGATGCCCTCCATCCGGGAGCATCTGTACCTGAAACGGTGTTCCCTCCCGTCCCTTGGTCACAGTGATGTGGCTATCAACATCGATGACCTGCATGGCTCCCTCCTTTTTGTCATGCCAGCACAAGAACCTGGCTTCCCGGATGTCAGTCTGTGACAATATGGAACAATCTCTGTGTATCCTCGGCCTTCATAGAACGATGTAATCAGCACACTCCCGCTCAGTTTCACGGTGCTACTCCTCTTGGTCTCTAAGGCCAGGCATAAGGCTTTGCATCCCCATCAGCTCTTCTCGTTCATGGCTGTGACATAGCTCCGCATATCCTTGCCCGTAGCCATAGAGTAAACCAGCAGAAGGAGCGGGTTCGCTCCCATATCGTAGAGTTTTCGCACCTGCCAATTCCTGATCAGCTCCTGTTCTTCCGAAGTCAGACTATAGTTTTGCAGTACTACCTCTGGCTCGCTCCGATAGCGCTGGGCCAGATCGTTGCTAAGGTTGATATCCCGCAGTAACTTGTTGACTTGATAGAGACTCATATTGTGAACCTCCTTTGCCTTTTCTAGCCCATGTGGACAACAAATAACATAAGGGCGATTCGTGAATCGCCCCTGCAGATATCATACTAATGAGCGATTTCTGCTGCACTGTCTTAGCTTGCCGGCTCTAGATCCTTTAGCTGTGGCATAACCTCATTGGCAAAGAGTCCTAATGATTTGTGCCATTGATCTTTCTCTTTGCCAAAATCATACGACAAGAGCAGTACGGTGCCAAAACCACCAACGTCGTTGTAGAGTTTCCTGATTTTCTTGGCAACAGTGTCTGGACTGCCCACCATCCAAAGGTGATCGAGCACATAGTCCAGCGTGACCGCCTCATCAGGCATGCTCTCGTCCTGCTTTAAAAGATTAAGAATCTTGAAATTATTAAAGAGTGGGGAGAAGTATTCGGTAAAAGCCCGGCCCATGATTCCTTCTTTAGCTTCCCGTCGCGCCTGCTCGTCAGTCTCCGCTACATAGATGTCACGGAAGATACGCCATTCCTTACGCGAAGGTTTTTTCCCTACCTTACGTGCTCCTTCTTCCACCGTCTCCCAGTGATTCACCACAGTGTGAAGCGCCATATCTACACTCATGGGAATCAAACCCATCTCGCCAGCAATAAGGAGGGTTTCTGAACCTTTGTTTAGCCCGGCTACGGCAATGGGTGGATAGGGTTTCTGGTAAGGCCGCATATGAAAGGCCAGTGAGCCTGCCTCAACCGGATTGGGTATAGTGGCTCGCCAAAAGCGACCCTGGTAGTCAAACGGTCCATCACTGGTCCACACTTTGAGAATAATATCCAGCGCCTCACGCGTACGCGCTCGATGCTCTCCCTCGACCGGGTTAACATGGAAGGTTTCAAAATCTGTGGGTAACCCTCCCGAGCCAATACCAAAGTAGAAGCGACCTCGGGCCAAGTGATCTAGGCAGGCTACCCGGTGGGCAAGCATCACAGGATCATGAAAAGGCAAAAGATGCACTCCGGTACCCAGAACAATGTTTTTGGTCATGGCCAGCGCCTTGGCAATCATCAGGTCAGGCGCGGGTAAATTCTCCCAGATGGCGGTGAAATGTTCGCCTACCCAGGCCTCGTTGAACCCCAGCTCGTCTGCCAGCACCAAACTGTCAAGGTCATAGTCATAGGCATCCGCCGCTACCCTTTCGGGTGGATGCAGTGGCATGAGAAACATCCCGTATTTCATTATTCCTCCTTTAATTTATAATTTACCTTGTTCCTGACCATGGCTATTTTTCTTCTGCCACCGTAGCGTAGTTCGTATGGCTGAGAAAATCAACTGTGAAAAGAAGGATACCTGATGAATAGACCGAGGAAACAACTAGTCGCCAAACTCCTCTTTACCGGCTGTCTCGCGCTTCTGGTCAACAGCGCCTATCTGGCAGTTTTTGCCTCACCAACAATCTTTTATTTTGCCAATGTCCTGTTTCATGTTGGCTTTGGCATAGTCCTGGTCATTCCTTTCTTCATCTACGGCCCGCGCCTTGTTCGTACTGCGGCTGCTAGTACAGGACGGTGGGGAGCCATGGTCGCACAAGCAGGCTTTTGGATTATGGCAGGCAGCATGATGGCAGCCATGGCCCTGATTATCCTGGGTAATGTCCGTCCCAACCGCTGGCTCTTGCATGTTCATATTGCTACTGCAGTGATGGCCGTTATCCTTTTGGCTGGTTATTTTAGAGCCTGGGCCAGCCAGTCCCAAACCACCCTGATGGTAAAGCGGGCGTGGCAATTAACAGCTGCTACAATCGTTGTGTCGCTTATTCTCCCAGCTCTAGTCATTGGGCTGAGAACCATTTCCCCAGATTCCTATAGCGTTGAAAACCCAATTGTTCCTCCTCTGAGCATGGATGAGGAGGGCATGTTTGGTAAGGACGGGCCATTTTTTCCTTCTTCGGCAGAAACCACAACCGGTGGCAAGATTCCCGCCAAATTTTTAATGACATCGGAGTCCTGCGGCCAGTCAGGCTGCCATCCCGATATTTACCAGCAGTGGAATTCCTCGGCTCACCACTTCTCCTCCTTCAATAATCAGTGGTACCGCAAATCCATCGAATACATGCAGGACGTTATTGGGGTCAAATCCTCAAAATGGTGTGGGGGTTGTCATGACCCAGCGCTGCTGTTCAGTGGTATGATGGATACTCCGATCCGAGAGGTTGTCGATACTCCAGAGGCCCAGGCCGGGCTTACCTGTACCGCCTGCCACTCCATTGTCTCCGTCAAGGACACCATGGGAAACGGTGGCTATGTCATTGAATACCCTCCCCTGCACGACTTGGCTGTAAGCAAGAACAGACTCGTCCGGGCCGTCCATGATTTCCTGCTACGGCTTGACCCCGAGCCGCACAAGAAAACGTTCCTGAAACCTTTTCACCGTCAGAACCATGCCGAATTCTGCTCGACCTGTCACAAGGTCCATCTGGACAAACCGGTGAACAACTACCGCTGGATTCGGGGATTCAACGAATATGATAATTGGCAGGCCAGTGGTGTTTCGGGTCAGGGGGCCCGTTCTTTTTATTATCCGGAGAATCCCCAAGACTGTGTTAACTGTCATATGCCCCTGATACCGTCAGAGGATGCGGGAAACCTTGACGGCATGGTGCACTCTCATCGCTTCCCTGCGGCTAACACAGCCCTACCCTTGGTGAACAAGGATGAGGAGCAGCTACAGACCACTATCAGCTTCTTGCAGAGCAATCAGGTCACCCTTGACATTTTTGCCCTGGGTGAGAGTGGAGATCTACAAGCGGGGGCTGGTAGCTCCTCGGGTAGTAACTTAGACATTGCCAGCACCTTTGCCGTTGGTGAGGAACAGGGAATGGGGGTTGGTGGGGCAATGATCTCCCACTGGGTAACGCCGGTCGCTGCTCCTATTAATCGGGCAGAGGCTACCGTCCGGCGTGGAGATACGGTCCGCATTGATGTTGTGGTCCGGACCCGTGGGGTTGGCCACTTTTTCCCCGGAGGTACTGTCGATGCTTTTGACGCCTGGCTGGAATTAAAAGCGGTAGACGAAACCGGCCGGACCATTTTTTGGAGTGGAGCGGTCGAAAACCAAGGGAAAGGTCCAGTAGAGAGCGGTGCCCACTTCTACCGCTCTTTACAACTGGATGGTCATGGCAACCCCATCAATAAGCGTAACGCCTGGGCAACCCGGGCGGTGCTTTACGTTAACCTCATTCCTCCAGGAGCAGCCGATACAGTGCATTTTCGCCTGCAGGTTCCCGAGGATTGCGGTGATACCATTTACTTGACGGCCAAACTCAACTACCGCAAGTTTGCCTGGTGGCATACTCAGTGGGCTTTTGCCGGTGAGCGCGACCCTGCGGACAAGAACTTTGCCTTGAGCGCCCACCATGATGACGGCCGCTGGCTCTTTACCGGTGATACCTCCGATGTATCCGGACAGATTAAGGGTATCCCTGACCTGCCCATTGTCACTATGGCAACAGCTGAGGCCTCTCTCAGAGTTATTGGGGCTCAGGCTCCTCTGCCGGAGAGGATAGTCCAACTTGACCCAAAAGATCGTGAGCGATGGAACGACTACGGAATTGGTCTTCTACGGCAGGGGCTGGTGAGGGGGGCAGAAGAGGCTTTTTTACAGGTTACGGAGATTGATCCTACCTATCCTGATGGTTGGGTCAATATAGCGCGTGCGCGCCTGAGGGAAAAGAATCTTCAGGGGGCCAAGGAGGTGTTGGAGAAAGCTTTGGCAGTAGATCCAGAGCTGCCCAAGACCCATTACTTTTATGCTTTAACCCTTAAAGCCCAAGGCCAATACAAGCAGGCTCTAGAACATCTACATAAGGCTGCAGCCGTTTATCCGCAAGACCGGGTGGTGCGTAATGAGATTGGACGGGTACTTTTTCTTCAGGGTCGCTATGCCGAGGCGATTGATGAGTTAAAAGAGGTGCTCAAAATCGACCCAGAGGATCTGATGGCCCATTACAATCTGATGCTCAGTTACCGGGGCGCGGGCCATTTAGATGAGGCGCAAAGGGAGTACCAGTTCTATCTGCGCTTCAAGGCGGACGATTCGGCCCGGGCTGTTATTGGTAATTATTGGGAGCCAAACCCCGGGGATAACAACGAGCGGCAGCCAGTCCACGAGCACCTCTCAGTGTCTCTACCGTTCTCCTGACCCCGAACCTCATGACCCTCTTACAACTTTTTCTCCTTTGTCAGGGTCTCGATATCGTTCATGATCAGTTGTGGGCTAGCGTAGCCCACGCCATAGACGCTCCTGATGTTGTTATCCTGGTCCATAAGGAAAATCTTAAATACATGATGAAAACGCCCGTTCCAGATACCGTTCTCATCAGAGATCTTGGCTGCCGGTTGATTTAAATCCTCAAGTAAGGGCTTTAGCTCCGTGTCATTTGCGCTAGTGAGGAAATACCACTCCGAGCGCGGACCCAGCGAAGTACGTAGGGCCGCCATATGCTCAGGAGTGTCTCGCTCCGGGTCAAAGCTGACCAAGAACAGGGTTACCCGCTTAGCCAACTGTGGACGCTCGGCTAGCAGGTGGTCTAAGCGCTGCAGCACTGCCGTTGCCATTGGGCACGCTGTCATGTCCGAGCAAGAGGTGTAAATAAGAGAAGCAACAGCGATTTTCCCCTTTTTGAGGTCGAGCAGGTTGACCTGCTTGCCACTGGAGTCCAGCAGTGAATGATCATTCATGCTGTCAATAATGGGGAGCCCATGAGTAACGGGAGACAAGGACTCAGATGCCAGACTGAGCGGTCCCGCTAGCGCTCCCACAAACAGGCATAAGAAGGTGAACCAGAAAAAGCGGAAAGTCCATGGTAAAACCTCTGGGATAGGCCTCTGCCAGCTGCTCATAGTGTCTACTCCTTTGGTTTGAAACCAAGCGATAAACCGCGAGAAGACCGGCTAAGGGTCTTCTCTCCTTCAGTGATGGTCACAAATTGGTCTGCATCCACGTTGGTAAATTCCTGTTCCTGGCCGCTAGGCCAGCGGATATGAACTTTCTCTACCTTGGTGGCCCGTCCCAGGCCAAACTCAAGCTCAAGGCTGTTGGTCGACCCAAAGCCCACTCCGCCAGCCACCTCAGCAACCTGGCTGGAGCCGTTGACTGTTACCGTCACCCGGGCGCCTATCCCGTCCCGGTTACTCTTGATTCCACGGGTGCGAACCACTAACCAGTGATTAGAAGTCCCTGGATTACGGAAGAAAGAGTTGGGCTGTCGGTCGGCAAGCGGCCAGGCTCCGCCACAAGGCGAGTAGAGATCCAGATCCCCATCCTGGTCAAAATCAACAAAGGTTTGACCATGACCCTTGCAAGTGTCGTCGGTCCCCGAAGAGACAGTAATATCAACAAAGGTACCGTCCTTCTGGTTTAACAAGAGCACATTGGGCTCATAACGCTCCAGAGGAGGACCACCGGTGCCAAGATAAAGCTCTGGGAAGCCATCGTTGTTGATATCACCAGAGATAGCACCCATAGCACCGTAGATTCCGTTTAGTCCCGCTTGTGCGGTCACATCCTCAAAAGTGCCATCGCCCTTATTGCGATATAGCTTCTGGCGACTTTCGCCGTGGAGCTTACCCGTCATATAGAAGCGGATCACATCGACCATTTGGCTAGCCCAGCTGGAGACAAAGAGATCTAGATCCCCATCATGATCGTAGTCGAAAAAAAGAGACAAGAAGCCATACTTAGGAGCCGCGACCCCAGCCTTAGCCGTCCAATCAGAGAAGGTACCGTCTCCATTGTTATGATAATAGCCGTTGTCATCGCCATAGTTCGCCACATAGAGGTCAGGATAGCCGTCGTTGTCCGTGTCACCCCAAGCACAACCAATGGAGTGACGCCCGTCAAAAACCCCGGCTAAGATCGCTACATCGGTGAAAGTGCCATTCCCATTGTTATGGTACAGGGTGTTAAGAGAACCGTAGCTGCTGGAGACGCCATTGGCCACATAAAGATCCAGCAAGCCATCACGATCGTAATCTGCCCAGGCAGCCGTGAAGCTATCGGCAACATCGCCCACACCGGCCTTTTGCGTGACCTCCGTGAACGTTCCATCCCCGTTATTCTGGTAAAGAATGTTGGGAAGATGGCCGGCCCAGCCATTGCGGGTGACATAGAGGTCAGGATCACTGTCGTTGTCATAGTCAGCAAAGAGCGCACTCCAACCGCTAATGGCCCTGCCCAAGCCAGCCGCTTTGGCAGCCTCAGCAAAATTTCCATTGCCGTTATTGCGGTAGAGGGCATGGGGGGAACTGACGCCTGCCGCGAATACATCCAAGTCGCCGTCACCGTCATAGTCCGCCCAGCCGCTGCCACGGCCAAGGTCCACCTTATCCGTACCCGAAGAAACGCTAATGTTTTCAAACCGGATGGGCGAAGAAGCCACAGATTGGCCCCAGGGTCCGGCAACCGGCGACAAGCGATATTTTTCCTCTAACTGCCCAAGGCCAATGTCGCCCTTCTTGGCTGCTACCAGCAGATTCCACCTAGCTTCCACATGGTCTGGCGCCAGATCAAGGGTCTGCTTGAAATTGTCGAAGGCCTGATGAAATTTATTTTGCCGAAGCTGGGTCACTCCAAGAAAGAAGCGACTATCGGCATCTTGCGGATAGGCTTCGGCCAGTTTCCGGAAGGCCGCCTCAGCATCGTCGTAATTGCCATACACCGTCTCCATCATGGCCAGATTAAATGCCGGGTCCGGATGGGACTGCTGCGGCGGAGGCTGGATAAGGATCGCCTGCTGGGCAAAGACAGCCGAGACCAACAGCGGGAAAAGGAGTCCGCTGATAATGAACCGTTTCATTTTTTAATAGAAGCCAGGGAAGAAATTTGCATCCCTTCCTGTTCGGTGAGGGTAAGGAGCTGATTAGCAGCCACGTTCTTAAAGGTCTCAACAATACCACTCGGCCATCTGATCTCTACCTGATCCACTTTTGCCTGGCTGCCCAAACCAAAGAGCAGGCGAGGATCATTTTCCGATAAGTAGCTGGAGCCGCTCCGCACCTCGGCAACCTGAGTTAGTGCCCCGGCCACTACCTTGACCCTGGCACCTATGCCGTCCCGATTGCTCTTTGTGCCCACTGTTTTGACCATAAGCCAGTGGTTACGATTTCCTCCATCGTTGCGTAGGAGCATAGCCTCTTGGCCATTATTAACAATAAAGATGTCTGTATCACCATCGTTGTCATAGTCGCCGAAGGCTGTGCCACGTCCAACCGTTTTGGCTAACAAGTTCTGGCCCGAATCTAAGGTGACCTCAGTAAATCTGCTCCCTCCGTTGTTGCGAAAAAGCTGATTGCTCTGCCCATGGGTTGTCGCGTCGCTATACAGTTGTATGTTGTCCTGGAGATGGCCATTGACAATAAAAAGATCTTTGTCGCCATCATTATCGTAATCAAAGAGCTTGGTACCCCACCCCATGTAGGGCTCCCGGTCTTCACCCAGTCCAGCCAGAGCAGTGGTATCAACAAAAAACCCGCCTCCTTGATTGCGGTAGAGAGTGTTGGTTTCAAAATCAAAATTCGTTACAAAGATATCGAGAAGCCCATCGTTGTCGTAATCCGCAAAATCAGTCCCCATGCCAGCCTCAGCCTGCCCATTGCCATTGTAGGCCACACCCGAGAGAACCCCCACCTCAGTAAAGATGCCATTGCCGTTGTTTTGGTAGAGAAAATTGGCCGTTGAGTCATTGGCCACAAAGATATCGGCATCACCATCGTTATCATAATCGGCAAACACTACACCTAAACCTTTACCGGTCGGGTTGGACACTCCAGCTGCCTGGGTGACGTTGGTGAAGGTTCCGTTGCCATTGTTCCGGTAAAGCACATCGGCAACGCCTTCATAGTTATCCGGATGACAGTACGTCCGGTAGCCCTCTTCATGCCGGCCGCACCACATGTTCTGCTTTACCAGCGTCAAGTCAAGATAATTAGCTACGTATAGATCAAGATCGCCATCGTTGTCATAATCGGCAAAGGCGCAGCTCGATCCCCAGCGAGTATCTCCTACCCCGGCGGAAGCAGTGACATTGGTAAACGTTCCATCATTGTTATTGCGGTAGAGTACATTGGCGCCAAAATTGGTGACATAGAGGTCCTGGTATCCATTGTTATCATAGTCGGCAGTGCACACCCCCATGCCGAATCCCTGATTTCCCACGCCTGCCGTACGGGTAATGTTGGTAAAGCTAATGTTGGTAAAGCTTTTGTTACCGTTGTTGCGGTAGAGCACGTTCCCAGGGCTAACTCCCTTACCAGACAAATCAGCCCCGTTGACTACATAAATATCCAGGTATCCATCATTATTGTAATCAAAAAACGCCGCTCCCGCGCCCATAGCCTCAGCATGATGCTTTTTTCCGGTAGCTCCGTTGTAGTGGATAAAGGCCACCCCAGTTTGAGAGGTGACATCGATAAATTGGATATTGGCAGATTGGGCCAGAACCTCTTCGGCCCATGCGGTAGTTAGGTTAATCCCCTGCAGTAAATTCACCAACCGAATACGAGCCCAGCCCGTAGACCGCTCCCAGGTGAGACAAGATAGGATTATGACTGCCAGCAGGACTATGACCCAAGAGGTAACAAGCCGTTTCCTCATATGTAAGCCTTCGGCTGATGATTGGCTGCTGAGCGCTTACTTCTCGGACACCCCTGGTTCTTGACGAATGGCCTTGAGACGCTCACGGGCCACGACCATATCCGGTGCAAGCTCAAGAGCTCTTTCGAATTCGGCTGCTGCCTCGTTGTATTTTTCCTGCCTGGCATAGACCAACCCTAGACCGTAGTGGGCATTGGCATCGCTAGGGTCAAGGGTCATAGCTTTTTGGTATATCCCTATAGCCTCAGCCAGCTGACCCTGCCGCTCATAAGCAGCGCCAAGGGTATAATGCGCAGCTATATGATCCGGATAGGTCTGGACAAAATTGTCAAGTATTGTGATCGCTTCAGGAACCTTGCCCTGTTTGAGATAGGCAAATCCTAAACCATAGCGAGCAAAGGCGTAATCCTTATCATCCGGACGCAGAGCGAGAGTCTTTTGGAACTCCCGTACCACTTCAGCAAATTGTCCTTGTTCACCATAAGCCAGTGCTAGGTTATAGTGAGCCTCAGCATAGTCAGGATTAAGGTCAATAGCTCTCTTATAGGCGGCAATGGCCTGGGCGCGACGACGGTTTTTAGAATAGATCACTCCTAAGTTGTAGTGAGCCTGGGCGTCATCGGGATGTTCCCTGGCAATGCGCTCGTACCGCTGGATCTCCTTTAACGCCTCAACCTCAGCGTTCAATTGCTTAAAGATCTCCAGCTCCTTAGTTCCCTCCTCCACCTGACCCTGCCTCACATAAGCCTGCCCCAGGCTGTAGTGAGCCGCCACATACTTAGGATCCAGCTTAACGGCCTTCTGGTATGCAGCTATAGCCTCGGCCATTTGACCACTCTGAGAATAGGCCATCCCTAGATTATAGTGAATCTCGGCATTGTTAGAGTCCAGACCCAGAGCCTTCTGGTATGCGGCTATGGCCTTGGCATGCTGACTCCGCTTAGTATAGGCCTGTCCCAGGCCATGATGAGCCTCGGCAGCGTTGGAATCGAGCTCAATGACCCTCTGGTAAGCTGCCGCTGCCTCAGCATAACGGCCTGCCTCTATCCTGGTTCGCGCAAGAGCCAGGTGTAACATGGCATTTTCGGGGTCGACCTCTACAGCTTTCTGATGTTCTTTTTCTGCCTCAGTAAGACGGTTTTGCTTGGCATAGATAAGGCCCAAACCATGATGGGCCCCAGCAAAACTAGGGTCAAGTTCGATGGTTCTCTGGAAAGCTTCTATGGCTTCCTCATCGCGTTCCTGCCTAGCGTAGATCGATCCCAGAGCATAGTGGGCAAGAGCATAATCCGGGTTTAGCTCAAGAGCTTTAGTAAACGTTTTTGACGCATCAGCAAACCAACCCTGGCTAGCCTGAATAAGGCCCAGGTAATAGTAAGCATCGGCATTATCTGGGTCCAACTCAATCACCTTATTGAATTCCTTAATAGCCTCGGCATTTCTGCCTTGTTTTGCATAAGTAACTCCCAGAGTATAATGCGTTCCGGCATCATCCGGATGCTGCTCGGCAATCCGCTCGTACCGTTGGACCTCCTTTAATCCCTCAGCCTCAACATTCAGTTGTTTAAATGTCTCTAACTCCTTGGTCCCCTCTTCCACCTGACCCTGCCTTAAATGGGTCTGTCCCAGGTTATAGTGAGCCTGCATATTATCAGGGTCCAAATCTACTGCCCGCTGGTACGCAGATACGGCCTTGGCCATTTGACCACTCTGAGAATAGGCAATGCCCAGATCATGGTGGATCGCGGCATTGTTAGGACTGAGGCCAAGAGCCTTATGGTATGTCTCTATGGCCTCGGCATATTGACCCCTTTTAGCATATGCCTGCCCCAGGCCATGTCGGGCATCAGCATTGTTGGGGTCGAGTAAAATAGCTTTCTGGTAAGAGGCAGCTGCCTCAGCATAATGGCCCACCTCTACCCTGGTACCTGCCAGAGCTAAGTGCAACATAGCGCTGTCTGGGTCAAGCTCTACCGCTTTCTTGTGTTCTTTCTCCGCTTCGATAAGACGATTTTGTCTGGCATAGATAAGGCCCAGACCATAATGGGCTCCAGCATAACTGGGGTCGAGTTCAGCGGTTTTCTGGTATGCCTGTATGGCCTCGTCAACGCGGCCCTGCTCAACATAGCAGGATCCCAGAGCATAGTGGGCAAAGGCAAAGCCAGGGTTAAGCTCAATAGATCTACCAAGCTCCTTTATGCATTCGGCATATTTGCCCTCCTGAGCATAAGTGATTGCCGAATTATAATGCGCTTGGGCATCATCTTCCGGCTCTGCGGCATATGAGCCACGCTTGAAACCATTATTACCAACCAGCACTAAAACAAGTAGTGCCGTCAGCACCAGCTTCTTCCTGTGCTCTACACCTTTTGGCATCCTAGATCACCTCGCTGTTTTCCTACCGCTATTCAGCAAGACCCCCACAGCTGGGTGGGGGCGCAGAAACTAGGAAGTCTCTGCGGCAGGAGAATTAGGCAAATTTGCCTCGATCTGCTTGATATCACTCAGACACCGCTCGAGCTGATCCGGGGCTTCGACAATGTAGCCGATCTGTATCTTGACCGTATCTCTTTCTTCTCTTACCGCCAAGACTTCCTGATTAGTCTTGGCAATATCGGCGCGCAAGGTTTGCACCTCCCCTGGCACCACTCCCGACAAAATAGAGGAGGACAGTCCAAGACGCTCCAGAGCAAGACCGGAAAGAAGCAAGGAAACCCACAAGGTCACTTTTCCCACATAGCCCCAGACAATTTTCTCTCTAGTCTCTTCTGGCTGCGTGCCTGTATCTTCTTCTGCCATTGAGAACCTCCTAAAAAATGAACCTACCCTAACAAAGAAAGTAGGCCAAAGAAAGGGCAAACTTCCTTCCCCTTAATCCCCCTGCTAGAAGGGATGGCAACACAACGGAGATAAAGGAAGTCAGGGTAAGGATAAAGAAAAAAGGGGAGAAAAAGGGGGGCGGATCCCGCGGGGGCGTACCCCCCAAGTTGGAAAATCCGCCCCGCCAATTTATCGGGCGCTCTGAATCAGGTAACTGATGGTGTAAGATCGTGGGGTGTTGATGCGCACGTCTTCGTTAAAGTACCACTCGTTCCGCCAGTCCTGGGGCTTTGAAAAGCCGGAAGGAGCATCCCAGGTGGTGGCATGCACCGCCTGCAGATCAAGGACAACCCCGTTGGGGAGAAACGGCCAATCGTCGGTGTAGTTATACTTTCCACCCTTGAGTGGCCTCTGAGGATAGTTGTGGTAGGGCTTCTTCCCATAGTTGAAGTAAGGCACAATAGTCCGCCACAGCTCCCCTGCCTGATCATAGCTCTCATTGTGGTATGGGCCAAAATTATCCGCATCCAGGTAGAGAACCCGCTTAGAGAAGGCATACTGCGAATAGCCTGTGGGGATGGACTCGACGACCCAGTGCCTTCTCTTTTCCCACTTCACCGGCGGATCACCGCAGGGGAAAGCAGCCGAGATATCGGTCGTCCCGTCCAGCTCATGACACCAGATACCACGAGTCCCGTAATTTTTGCTGTGAGCTAGGGTGATGAATTCCTTCAGAGCCAAAACCCGGAACGTCCAGTAACCCAGCTTAGCGTTCCACATCCACGCCATGTCAATGTCAAAATCCGAGCCCCACAGAGCGTCACTACGGTTAGCAACGCTGATGCGTCTTACACGGCGCAGCTCTGGCAGATACATATAGCTATCATCGGGAACATCGGGGGACATGTAACGGAAGTTCAGCACGCCCGCCCCCTTGAGGTCACTGGGTAGAAACAACGGACCCCACTGCTCAGAAAAACGCAGCGGAGGATTGTGAGGAATAACTGGCTTAGGCTCATAGAACATACGGCCGGTCCACATCATACGCCGCCAGAAGCTCGACCCAAACATACGCTCGCGCTCGCCCTTGTTGTTCCTCAACTCGGCAATCCATTCGGTGCCGATGTTGTCGACGTAGATGGGCTTATACTCCATGTTCCACATGGCCTTGAAGCCGGCGAGAGGGTCATTGATATCAACGTTAGGAAAAGGCATTCCTGCCACGTGATTGAAGATCTCTCTTCCATCCGCCGAGATTTTGACCTGTCCGGCGAACTTTTCGGTGGCCTCTTTATATACCTTGGGCCACTCTATCTTCTGGTACTCACCCATCTCAATACGCAGTCCATGATCAAGCATCCACTCTACACTGGGGGACAAGAATTCTTGGTACTCTGCCCTGTTTTCCTTGGTGATAATAGTCCCCGGCGTTGGATCAGCAGCCAAACCTAGCCCGGCGGTGCCCACCACTAGGGCTGCGGCGAGTAGGCTACATAGCCAAGCTCTTTTTTTCATATAGCTCCCTCCTTAAGTTAGGAAATAAACGACTCTTAGGTAACAGATAGGCTTCTTGCTGGCGGCTGAGGGGGACCCCTCAGACTGCAGGGAGAGAAAGTGGCAGTATGGTTATGCTCAATACTTCTCGACATTTCAGTGCTTCTCAGCATTACCATTTCTTTTGTCTTTTTACCCCAAGCCTCCCATCCCGGTCAACAGGCCAGAAGGAGGGATTTTTCTGATACTTCTGGAGGGTGAGTCTTCCCCTTGCAAAGAAACGCGAACAGATATAATAAAATCTGCGTTATGCGACCCGATTAGAGAAGAGGGGTTGTGGAAAGACAGTACTTTTTGAAGAAATATAGGGAGGTTATCAATGAAAATGTCCTACTGGAAAACCGTTGCTATTGCTATATTTGCGGGAGGAACCCTGGCTGGAACCCTGGGGGGATGTGGGGATACGGCCAGGATAGAGGAGTTGGAGGCACAGGTAGCAGCGGTCACCAAAGAGCGTGATGATCTCATATCGGAACGTGACCTGCTGAAGGGGGATACTACCCAGCTCAGCAATGAATTGATGGTGGCACAGACTGAATGTGAGGCAGAGAGGGAGCAGCTAGCAGAGTACGAGAAACTCGGAAGGCTGGAGCAATTGATGAGAAAGCCGGAGTAGCGGCAAGAAAGTCGATGGCTAACCGTTATAATAAAATCTGCGCAGATTTTATTATATTTGTACAGCCCAATCAGGGCAGGGAAGAGGTGGAAAGAGACAATCTTTTTAATAAATATATAGGGAGGTTATCAATGAAAATGTCTTACTGGAAAACCATGGCTATTGCTATATTTGCGGGAGGAACCCTGGCTGGAACCCTGGGGGGATGTGGGGATACGGCCAGGATAGAGGAGTTGGAGGCACAGGTAGCAGCGGTCACCAAAGAGCGTGATGATCTCATATCGGAACGTGACCTGCTGAAGGGGGATACTACCCAGCTCCGCAATGAATTGATGGCGGCACAGACCGGATATGAGGCTGACACGGAGGAGCTATCAGAATACCAGAAACTCGGAAGGCCGGAGCAATTGATGAGAAAGCCGGAGTAGCGGCAAGAAAGTCGAGGGTTAACCGCATATCGGTGGTTAACCGCGCACGGGAGACGGAAGGCAGAACCTATGTATCCCCCGCAAGCCGCCCTACTTGTGGGTATATTTATTACGGGACTTCTGGCCTCGCCGGCGCGAGCCGATCCCTTTCTCAAATTTTTCCGGCAGCAGAAGATTGGCCAGGAGATCAAGGTGCAAGGACCTTTCCGGCGGAACTCCAAGCAAATGAGGGTGTTCAAAAAAGACAACAAGACCGGCGAGATTGAACGCTACACCTTTTTTGCCACAGTCGTTCTGCCTACTCACCTCACTGGTAACGGCTCTCACACTCAGAAGGCGCGGGGTCTGGATATTGTAGTGGTGTTCTACCCGGATGAAAAGGTGGTGAAAGACCTACCGATTGAAGGGGATAATGTTTGGTTTACGGGGACACTTCTGGGGTACCAGTACGGCGACGGCATCACCACTGGCGCGGGTATTGGGGGTTATCCTTATCTCTTGTTTAAGGGCATGGAGCCAGCAGAGCTGGAAAAGCCTACACCGTCTCCCTGAGCATCCAACATATCTTGCCTATCTTGGAGGACATGTGAGCTCTTTTCTTCTCTAAGGAGGACAACCATACTCCTCAGAGCTAGAAATCAGTGTGCTCTAGAGCTCCCTGACCAACAGATCTCCTCTTGCTGTAAACACTTAACCGCGGTAAAAGAACTCCCAAGGAGGAACACCCATGTACAGTTTAAGGGATCAGGCATGCATTGTGGGTGTGGCTGAAACAGCCTACACTCGAGGCTCCGGGAAAAGCGACCTTGCTCTTATGCTAGAAGCATCGGCAAAAGCTATTGCGGATGCAGGGCTCAGTCCCCATGACATTGACGGGGTTATTCCCCCACCTCTCACTTCCACTGCCGAGCACTTTGCCGCTAACCTTGGCATCGAAGATCTGCGCTATGCGGTCACGGTCCATATGGGCGGGGCCAGTCCTATTACCTCGTTGCAGAGTGCGGCTATGGCAGTTGCCTGCGGTGTAGCTAAAAACGTGCTGGTCCCCATGGGCTGGAACGGTTACTCCAGCATGCGGGTCAGCCGCGGCGGAGGAGGGGGGGACAGTGGTGGAGGGGGAGGCCCTTCAGCTCTGATGACAACCATTGGCGAATACTATCTGCCTTATGGTGCCTCGGTGCCGGTCCAGTGGTATGCCTGGCTAGCTACCCGCCATCAAAAGCTTTATGGTACCCCACACGAGGCCATGGGAGCCGTTGCTCTAGCCTGCCGCAAACACGCTCAGCTTAACGAAAAAGCCTATATGCGCGGCCGGCCTATGGATATGCAAGACTACCTCAACTCCCGCTGGATTTCCTATCCCTTCCGGCTTTTTGACTGCTGCCTGGAAACCGATGGTGCAGCAGCGGTAGTTGTTACCTCACCCGAGCGGGCACAAGACCTAAAACAAAAGCCGGTCTACATTACGGGCATAGCCGAAGGTCATCCCTATCCTGCCGACGACATTCCCGCCCGGCCAGATCCGTTCACCATTGGCCTCAGCTTTGCCGCCCCCAAGGCCCTACAGATGGCAGGGATTACGCTGAAAGACTTAGACTTTGTCGAGATCTACGACTGCTTTACCTATGTGGTTCTTTTGCAAATCGAGGCGCTTGGCTTATGTAAGCGGGGAGAGGCTGGTTCATTTGTGCAAGATGGACGAATTGAGCTGGGTGGAGAATTGCCACTCAACACCCATGGCGGGCTTCACTCTGAGGCCCACGTATGGGGTATGAACCATGTTGTTGAGGCTACCCGCCAGCTCCGCGGTACAACCGGAGAGAGGCAGGTTAAGGATGCGGAAATCGGACTGGTCACCGGTTGGGGCGACTTTGGTGATGGCAGTCTGGTGATTCTAAGGAGGTAAAAACCATGGCCGAAGGTGGGTACAACAAACCACTGCCGCGCATGCGTGGCCCGGCAAAGGAGTTTTATGCTTTTTGCAAGCAGCATGAACTCCACTTTCAGCGCTGTACGGACTGCGGCACTTGGAGACACGTACCACGGGATATGTGTGCCAAGTGCGGTTCCTTTAACTGGCAATGGACAAAGTCCTCAGGCCGGGGGAAGGTCTTTAGCTGGACGATTGCGTATCAACCTATGCACCCGGCTTTCACCGAGATTCCGTACAATGCGGTGGTGGTCGAGATGGAAGAGGGAGTGCGGTTGGTGAGCTGGGTAGTGGACGTCAAGCCTGAAGAGATGCAGCTTGATATGCCGGTGGAGGTGGTCTTTGATGATGTCACCCCGGAAGTAACCCTGCCCAAGTTCCGCCGGGTTCCTGGCACAAGCTGATAGTTTGTAGAGGTTTTGTTGAGGTGGGGATTTTCGGTATAATGTTCTGATATGCCAATACAGAGCCAAATTGAAAAGATCCGCAGCCAGCTAGCCAACCACCGCCCCATCTCTCCCGCGACCGAGCCTGAAACCAGGGCGGCGGTAGCTATGATTCTACAGCCCTACCTGGACGATTGGCAAATGCTATTTATTCATCGAGCCCACCATCCTCAAGACCCCTGGTCTGGCCATATGGCCTTTCCTGGAGGCCGGCAGGAACCTGAGGATTCTGACCTTCATACAACTATTCACCGTGAGACGTTTGAAGAAGTAGGAATTGATCTCGTTCGCTACGGCAGGTATCTGGGCAGGCTCTCAGAAGCCCAAGCTTCAGCACGAGGCCGTCCGGTTAGCATGACCGTTGCCCCCTTCGTTTATGAGGTCGGACCAGAGATCCAGCCCTCGCCTGATCCGGTCGAGGTCCAGGGGACGGTGTGGGTCCCCCTGTCTTATCTGCAGCACGAGGAGTCTGAGAAGCTAGTCAAAATAGCAATGCCCGGAGGGTCAGAGGTAGAAATGCCCGCGGTTGTTTACCAAGGCCGTACAATATGGGGGTTAACCTACCGGATGCTCAGAGGCTTTCTCGACCTCTGTTTCTAAACGCCTTTCGACATCTCAGATAATTCCACAAAGTGCTAGTCAAAGCCCTAGCAGCCTGTGCTCAACGCCTTTCGGCATCTTAAAGATTAGGTGAAGTTTATGAAAAAAATACAATTCATGCTAAGCGCTGTGTTCATCTTATATGGTTTTGCTTCTATCATTAGCTGTAACTCCAGTAATTCTGCAACAAGTCGCTTATCATTAACAAAAAACAATATTAAACAAACTATATCAAACCCCGCTCAAACTCAGGCAACATTAACAACAGGAACTTATACGGGTTGTGTGAGCGTACCTGCAACAAGTTGGATTCAAAGAACAATGGTTGGTTTTGAATTCACAGGAAAAACCTGTTCTATAACAGTTCTTTCAAATAATATTGTAAAACTTAGTTTTTTAGGAGACAGACAAATTACTGTAACCAGCACAAGCACGGCATCAGTGCGGACCGATCTTTTTGTTGGAGAATTGGAGAGTAATGAGGTTTTACTCGTTCAACATCACCAGGGAAAAGTAGTATCAGTCACTCATACCTCTTATGATAAAAATAATAATTTGATATATGGCAGATCAGGAGAAGGTGATATGATTAAGGAATGCATGATTTTAGACAAAAAGTGCAGTAAATAGCAGTTATTTGCACTACTTACAAATCAGTCTCTTCGGTGGACCTCCCATTTTCCTCATTTCCGGGTTGATATTCTGAGGGAGCTTCTTAAACAATCCCTCCAAATCGTACTCAACGCCTTTCGGCATCTTAGATGACTCCATGCGCTGAGAAGTGTTTTGCTGTCAAGCTCTCTTGGAGCTCCTGCGGAAAGTTTATATTTTTTTACTTGGCAAATAGGGAAAACTGCTGGCGGTCGGGCAACAATGTAAGAAACCCTTTCTGCAGCAGGCGTACCCTGGCTGCCTCTTGAGATACAGCAAAGCGGGAAGCTACAAGGAAAACTTGGTAGGCGGTCTTGGTGAAACTGGCCAGATAGACCCCATCCCGCTGCCCGATCAGAGGCAAAATATTGTTGCCCTGGTCATCAAAGGCAGCCATAGGGAATCGCTTCGTTCGGTTGCCTTCTTGTGTTCACCTGAAAACGTTAACTCTCAGGTATTCTGCGTTCTACCTCAAACCCGGCCTCTTCCACCAGCTTGTGCGCCTCGTTCGCTTGTTGACCCGGGGTGGTCAGGTAGCCCTCGACAAAGATCGAATTGGCCGGATAGAAGACTAGGCCAGCCCAAGTGCCGAGGTATAACTCTCTCCCCGCGGCCATACGGATTTCACTGCGCGGGTTTAGCAGGCGCATTAAGCAGAGCGCCTTCAGCCCCTTAGTCGGCGCAAAATCGCGCCGCTCACCAAGAGGCGTCCCAGCAATTGGATATAAGAAGTTAACTGGGATGGAGTCGATTGCCAGCTCTCGGATTGAGTAGGCTAGCTCGATAATGTCCTGATTGTTTTCCCCCATGCCGATGATGCTGCCAGAGCACGTCATGAGGCCAGCCCGTTTCACGTTTTCCACAGTCTCGATCCGGTCATCATAGGTATGTGTGGAGCAGATCTCTGGGTAGAAACGGCGGCTGGTATTGAGATTATGGTTGATCCAACCGACCCCAGCCTCTTTGAGCTGCCGGGCCTGTCCCTCGCTCATCAGTCCCAGGGAAAGGCAGATCTCTAAAGATGGAAATTCTTTTTTGATCGCCTGCACCGCTTCGTTGAGATGCGCGATATCTCTCTCGCTCGGTCCTCGCCCGCTTGTGACCATACAGTAACGGCTGGCGCCGGCGGCAACGGCTTTACGAGCGCCAGAGAGCAATTGCTCTGAGGGCAACAGCCGATACTTGGTGATGGGCGCGGTGGAGACCGCCGACTGCGAGCAGTAATGACAGTCCTCCGGACAGAGTCCGCTCCGCGCGTTCTGCAACATACAGATCTTGACCTTTCGGCTAAAAAACCGCTCCCGCACAACAAAGGCTGCCCGAAGCAACTCCGGCAGGCGGCTGTCATCGGTCTGCAAGATCGCTAATGCCTCGTTCTGGGAGAGTGTTATTCCGGCAAGGGATTTGTCTGCTAAGTACAAGAAACTGTCCATTTCCGTCCTCCTCGATGCTTCCTTCTTCACAGAGGGTTTCGCTTTATATCCAGCACCCTGTTGAGATCAACCACCCGGGAGAACAGAGCGTCTAAGGCCGCACGATCCTGCTCCGCCTCTCCACTCAGCGGCGTAAAGGGCACGATGCCGAGGCAGGGAACGTCAGTCAGTTGGGCAAGGGTCTGGGCGTTGGTCCGTACGGCTGGCTCTGACATGGACGCAGGGTGATTCACAATATAACCAGCTATAGGAAGTGACATGGCTTGCGCACAGCGCAGTGTCAGGAGCGTATGGTTAAGCGCGCCTAACTTCGACCCCACTACGACTAAGAGCGGAACGCCGAGATCATGCGCCAGCTCCGCAAACGTGTAGCGTTTGATGAGCGGCACAAGTAATCCACCCGCTCCCTCCACCAGAGTGAGATCATGCTGCGCAACACTCTGCTGGAAGAAGGCAAGGATCCGCTCCGGCTCGATGGTGGTCCCCACCAGTTCCGCCGCTACACTGGGCGCGAGCGGAGGCGCGAAGCGATAGGGACAGATATGGTCCAGAGGTAGGGAGGTGCGACTGAACATGGCCAGGCGGGTAGCATCCTCAGGGTATAGCTCTCCGTCCTGGAGCACGCACCCAGTCTCTACTGGCTTTAGCACCCCAACCGTTTTGCCACGGGCGGTCAGGGCTGCAGCCAAACCACACCCTACAAACGTCTTGCCCACTCCGGTGTCAGTGCCGGTAATCAGGAGGCTGTGCATGGTCACTCGGTCACGGCGACAATCGCTGTGCGCACCACATTGAGTAAGAACGTTAATTCTTCTGTCGTAATGCTCAGCGGAGGCATGAGGATGATCACGTTCCCAAGAGGACGGATGATGACCCCTCGCGCACGCGCTTCTGTGATGACGCGAATGCCGATTTTTTCTGTTGAGTCATAAGGGATCTTCCGCTCCCCATCCCGCATCAGCTCGATCCCGACCATGACCCCCCATTGCCTGATGTCCGCCACGTGCGCCAGCGGCGCAAAGTCGTCCCGTAAGCGCTCCGTCAGCAGGGTCATCTTCGGCGCCAACGTGGCCAGTACCTGCTCCTTCTCAAACACCTCGAGGCTGGCCAGAGCAGCGGCGCATGCCAACGGATTCCCGGTGTAAGTGTGTCCATGAAAGAAGGTTTTGAACTCGTGATACGGGGCCAGAAAAGCAGAAAAAATCTCTTCGGTGGCCAGGGTAGCGGCCAAGGGCAGGTATCCACCCGTGATCCCCTTGGCAACACAGAACAGGTCTGGATTGATGCCGGCCTGCTCACAAGCGAACATCCTGCCGGTGCGGCCAAAACCAGTGGCCACTTCATCGCAGATCAGGAGGATGTTGTATTCGGTCGTCATCTCTCTGAGCGCCTGCACGTATCCGAGAGGCTGGGCCCACATGCCCGCTGCTCCCTGCATGAGCGGCTCGACAACCAACGCCGCAATCTCGTCCCGGTGCGTGGACAACATGCTGCGAGCTTCCCCTATTGCTGTGGTGAGCGCTTCAGCGTCGGACATACCTTGATAAAAACGAAAATAGTGGGGAGGGGTGAGACGAAAGGCCTCGGCAAGCAGAGGGCGATAAAAGTGATGGAACAGCTCGGAGTACCCCACACCCATGGCACCCAGCGTATCTCCGTGATAGGCTTCAACCAGCGAGGCAAAATTCACTTTTTGTGAATCTCCCTTTAGGCGCCAATACTGGAAAGCGAGTTTGAGAGCGATCTCGACCGCGGTGGCACCCGCGTCAGAGTAAAAAACCCGCGTCAGGCCAGAGGGAGCAATCTCCACCAACTTTTTGGCCAGAACAATGGAAGGAATATTGGCTAATCCCAGCAGTGTCGAATGCGCCACCTGGGAGAGCTGGGTGGTGATCGCCGCGTTGATTTCCGGGTGATTGTGGCCATGCACATTACACCAGAGAGAAGAGATGCCGTCCAGGTATCGGTTCCCCTGTACATCGATCAAATAATTGCCCTCGCCCCGGGCAATAATGACCGGGTCCTCAGCCGTCCAGTCCTGCATCTGCGTAAAAGGATGCCAGAGGTACGTGTGGTCCCAGGTTTTCAGCTCAGCATACGAAGGAGTCATGGGAGAAGGTCGACCTCCCTTCCTGCCGCGGCAAAGGCTTCCAGGGCATAGGTGAGTTGTTCCCGGGTGTGCGTTGCCATTGGGGTCACACGCAGGCGAGAGGTGCCCTCTGGCACGGTTGGCGGACGGATACCCTGTGCGAAGACCCCGCGCTGTAACAATGCCTCTGCAAGTGCCATGGTTTGCTCTGTGCTGCCAATGATGACTGGTAGGATTGGTGAGCGTGTTGCTCCGAGCTTGTACCCCAGCTCTTCTAACCCTTGCCCCAGAAAGGTCGTGTTGTTCCAGAGCTGCTTCCGGCGTTCCGGTTCATACGCGATGACATTGAGCGCGGCCAGGGCAGAGGCCGCGACCGCGGGCGGGACCCCGGTTGTGTACACAAAGCTGCGGGCGCGGTTGGTCAGCCACTCGATCAACTCTCGACTGCCAGCAACATAAGCGCCAGCCCCACCGAGGGCTTTACCAAGAGTGCCCATCTGGATTTCTACCGTTCCTGCAAGTCCTAACTCTTCCACTACTCCGGCTCCGTTCGGGCCAAACACGCCGGTGGCGTGCGCCTCATCGACCATAACCCAGGCGTGGAAGTGACGGGCTAGTGCTACGATGTCGGCCAACGGCGCTACATCGCCGTCCATACTAAAGACCGAGTCTGTCACGATCAGCCGCTGACCCGACGCCGGACATGCAGCAAGGAGTTGGTCAAGATGTGCCATATCTCTGTGGCGAAAAATCCTCACCTCCGCCCGCGAGAGCCGGCACCCGTCGATGATGCTGGCATGATTGAGCGCATCGCTCAAGATGGTATCCCCCGGGCTCATGAGCGCGGAGAGGACCCCGATATTGGCGTGGTATCCTGAGGGAAAGACAAGGGCGGCTTCGGCGTGCTTGAAGGCAGCCAGCCGCTGTTCGAGGTCCCGATGCAGCTCCATTGTACCCGAGATCAGCCGCGAGGAACCGGCTCCGCAACCGAAGCGTTCAATGGCGTCCTGCGCCGCGCGCTTCAGGACAGGGTGCGAGGCAAGCCCGAGGTAATTGTTGGAAGACAGAAGCAGTACCTCACGCCCGTCAAGAACAACAGCTGCCTCTTGGGCTCCGGCCACAAGACGAACCTGGCGGTAAAGTCCACTCTGCTTGACCGCGGCCAATCGCAAGGCGAGAACGTTTTTCAACATGAGTCTCCTTTACCCAGAGTGCCGGGAACCTTGTTCTCAGCAATACAGGAGAACTCCTCTTTTCGCTACCTGCTACGCTCGAAGTTTCTCCACGTCCTTCTCCACCACTGTCCCTTTGTCCCTTTAAAAAGCTCCGAGCTTATGCCAGTCCACTTCCTATATGCAAGTCCTCTCCGCGTCAAGCTTTCTATCCAGGGGATCTGGTGAACTGCCCCCCCTTGGAGCCACGAGTGATTCCCTTGGTATCGGAAGATTAGTTGTTGGAAGAAAAAGGGCTGGTTATTCGCCTGCTTGCTCATTCGCTGGGGAAGCAACATAGCGTATCACCTGTTCTCGATAGACGTCCCCGGTTACCAGGCGGGTCATGTAGTGTTCGAGAAACTCCTGGTGAACTTTGTCATCAGGGTAGTGTTCGTCAGGCCCGTAGGGGTACTGTGACATCCCTTGGAAAACAAGGCGGGGAGGCTCAAGAGCTCAAGAGTTTGCGCCAGGGCTCCGTTGGTCTCCGCCTCTTTCATCCAGCCCTCAGTCGAGATAATAAAATCTCGCACCCAACCGGGCTTTAAATCCGGCGCGTGATGGACATCAAACTCCACCGTCATCTCGTTGCTTGGACTCATGGCCACATACATGTCATCAGGCGCCAAAAGGAGCGGCTGAACATTGCCATATCTGGTGTAAAAACCTTCCATTGGCCGCCACATGGGCTCTTTGGTGACATGAGCGTAGTCGAAGAGAGTGGGACCCTTCGGACTCTCCCGGTAAGGACGGGAGAAGCCCCGGTCATGGAGGTCGGCCCGGACGGGAGAGAGAGGTGTGATTTGAAACGGGAGGTCATTGTCGGTTGAAAAGAAAATTTCGTCCCAGTAGATCTCCATAGTGGTTACAATGCGAACGCGAAAATCATGGGTGGGAAACTTCCCGGTGAGATCAACAACAACGGTCTTGTCCTTGCCCGAGGGAGCCCCAATATTTTCAACTGCCGTCTGCCACTGCCCGTCCTTGCCCATAACCTGAAGGGAAGGCATGGCAAAGACCATATCCCCGCGCTGGGAGGCAGCTAGGTTGAGGCTAGAATCGAAAGGCTTAAGCCACCCATGAAGAAAGAGGAAGATCCTGGCGGCCCGCGAGAGGTCGCCTAAATTGAGGATCAGAGCATGCTCCTGGGTATACCCCTGGTAGGCAGTCCTGGTGAAGCTTGCCAGATAGACTCTGTCCCGCTGCTGAACCAGAGGGAGGACGTTATTACCCTTGCTGTCAAAGGCAGCTATAGGAGATCGCTTTGTCCGGACCGTGTAGAGATGAAGCGGGGGATAGGGGGGAGGAATGAAGGCCTCGTTGACAAAAACCTCGGTCCCCTCCGGATGATCAACGGTAAAAAGCTTAACCTGATCCAAGAAGGCTGCTTCCCACAACTCTTCTGTGATCTGCATGGAGTAGAACCCATCTCTGGGACGAAGTTTTTCCCCCGGGATCTTGAAGGAATCCTTCGCCGGATCAGATGGGGCGTAGGAGCCATCCGGCAGGACCATACCCAGAAGGTTTCGCCAGTGGATATCGGTCACAAAGGTGAACCGCTGGCCGTTCCAGGTATAGAGGAAAGGGCAAGATCCTTTGAGGCGCTGCTCGGCTTGGACAAGCTGATTAGGGGAGGGTTCAAAGAGGATGTCTGGCTCACCGTTTGGCCAGATCACTCGCAGGAGGTCAGCCTGGGAGAGGGCTCCTAGGCCAAAGTGGGTGATAGGGCCTTCTGCAAGACGCATCTGGTAGAGCGGCCCTGCCTTGATCTCTATCTTAGCCCCAAGGCCGTTCAGATTGTTCTTGCTGTTTCCGACCTTTAGGCCTTGTAACTTAACTTTCAACCAGTGGTTGGCGTTGCCGCCATCGTTTTGCAGGAGACGGATTCTTCCGTCTGTTAGCACAACAAGAAGATCCAAATCGCCGTCTTCATCGTAGTCGGCAACAGAGGCTCGCTTCCCGGAGATAGCTGTGTCCGGAAGCCAGCCAGAGGCCTTAACAAAGCTTCCTCGCCCTGTATTACGCCAGAGTTGAAGCCCCCACACACCCGAATCTGCCGGTTTGTCCTGAAGGCTGTCAATCAATAGAAGGTCGAGATAGCCGTCGTTATCGAAGTCAGCAAAGCGGACATCGGAGAAACCCACTTTCGGCGTTAGGGGGACAGGAATCGACTCGATATCTTCAGCAAACTTCCCTTCACCTAGGCCGCGAAACAGGTGGTTAGAGGTCTCGCCCCAACCTGCCAAGTAGATGTCCAGAAACCCATCGTTATTATAATCGCCCAGGGCAACGGCTTCATGCTTTCCAGGGGTCACCACCCTGGCTCCCTTGGCAGTGTCCTTAAAACGGCCCTGACGAAGATTTGTGTAGAGCCGAGCCCCTTCTCCGGCCACAAAAAGGTCAAGATCGCCATCGTCGTCTAAGTCGCCAAAAGCGGCGGCGCTCATCAGCAGGCCTTTCAAGTCAATACCAGTAGAACCTGTGATCTCTTCGAAGGTCCCGTTACCAAGGTTCCGGTACAGACGACTAGGAGGGGCCCCTTGTTCGGTGGCATCGTTGGTAATGAACAGATCCAGATCGCCATCGTGATCGAGATCGACGAAAAGCGCTTTTCTACCTTTGCCTGGATCTCCAACCTTCGCCTGGACGGTTACATCAGTGAAGCGGCCCTGTCCCTGGTTACGGTAGAGAACGTTCGCACCATCCTTAACCACATAGAGGTCGAGAGCGCCATCGTTGTCAAAGTCTCCACTGACAGCAGCCACACACTGGCCTAACCCTCCAAGCCCGGCCTGTTCCGTCACCTCTTTAAACCGCCTTCCTTGATTACCGAATAAACGTGAGTCAGTAGACGAGCATAGAAAGAGGTCAAGGTGACCATTGTTATCAGCATCGAAAAAAACGGTGGCAGCAATACGGAGAGAAGAGGTCGGCAAGCCAGACTCTTCTGTCACATTCTTAAATTGGACCGGTACAGGATGAGGGCTAGCCCCGGGGACCATAGCCAAGAGACGAGAGCTGAAGCGCTCTATTGGCTGCCCCTGAACTTTCGGGGAGAACTGGGCGATCGTCTGTCGGTAGACAGGCTTTCCCCGTACCAGGTTGGCGAAGATCTGGACTCTGGTAGCAGCCTCTTTGTCCTTGGACGCCTCAGCTGAGACCAGTGCTTCCTGCAGGAATCGCAAAAAGTCCCCTTCGACCCCCACAAAAAGAGCCATGACCTGCTGCAAAACTGGGATAGCCTCCTGCGAGCGCCCTTGCTGGAGAAGGCGGCGGCAGAGTTCCAATAGCATGGCCAGATTTTGGGGCTGTTCCTCAACAATTGCTGTCAGGTGAGTAATGCTGTTAGGCCAGTCCTTTTGCTTCTCTGATAGCTTGGCAAGCTTGTAATGGGCACGGACGTGAGCCGGGGAAAAACTAAGGGCTCTTTCATACGCGTGTATTGCCTCTTTGTCCTGTTCTTGCCACTGAAGGATCTCTCCCAGGAGGATATAAAGGTCGGGATGAGAGGGGTCGAGGCGAAGGGCCTGCCGGATTAATCCCTTGGCTTCCTGAAGCTGTTGCAATCTGAAATGGGCCAGACCGAGGTTGGCATAGCCCAGGATCTCGTGGGGAAAAAGCTTGGTTATCTTTTTGAACTCCTCCACGGCTTTGCCAATGTTTCCCTGCTCCAGGTAGGCCAGCCCAAGGTTGGCCAGTGTGATTGCTTCAAGGGCCCGAGTACGCTCATCGTCTCTTGAAGTTGTGGCTGCTGCAAGAAGAGGGGCACTGAAAGCTAGGAGGAGAACCCCGATAAGGATCAATGCTCTAAGCCGGAAAGGTTTCAATGCTGCCATCGGTTTCAGCTTGCCTACTAAATCAAACCTACTCTATCTTTCCCTAGTGGCACCTCGATTAGCACAAAATACGCCGCAGGATACAAATAATCTTCATCTGTAAATAGTTCTTACCTTTAAGTCATCAACGTAACCGCCGTTATTGATACAAACCGCAAAATCCCTACTTGTCCTGTGATGTTTCATACGCTTCAGTCCAAATACCTTTTTATCTTCATCGGTAGGAGAACCCTCGCTAAATTCACCGCAGCGAACTGCTACCTCTTGCGCAGAGGTTGGGTGGCCGATAGGCCGCGCCCTTCCTCCACCGTAATCAACTGGTCGGCTGCAATGTTCTCGAGGCCATCCAGGTGGCCGCTTGGCCAGTGCACTTCCAGAGTATCCGCCTTAGTGTGCGTTTTCAAACCAAAGGTGAGCACCAGTTCGCTCTGGGAGAGATAGCCTGACCCACTGCGCAACATCTGCCTCTGCTTCTCACTACCGGCAGTTACCTTTACCACTGCCCCCAGGCCGTTACGATTGGAACGGTTGCCAACCAGACGGACGCGTAGGCTATGGTTTGTGCCCCCATCATTACGAAATAAAAAGGCTGGACCACCATTTGTGGTGACCAGTAAGTCAAGATCACCGTCATTATCAATATCGGCGTAAGCAGACCCTCGGGCAACACGGGCCGCAGCAAAGGCTTGTCCTAGCGTAGCGGTGACCTCTTTGAATTTTCTCTGGCCTAGATTGCGGAACAGGTGGGGCGGCTGGGCATAGGTAACGCGTTTTTGTATGCGCTCGATCTCGTTCTCGATATGACCATTGGCCACAAAGATATCCAACCAGCTATCCAGATCGTAGTCAAAGAAAAAACAGCTAAATCCCAGCGTCAACAGGCTGGCGCGGCCGATCTCAGAGCGGGGAGCTTCATCCACAAACAATCCGGTGCCCTCGTTGTGATAAAGGGCCATCATTTGGTTTGAGAAGTGACCCACAATAATACTAGGATAGCCCGAGCGGTCATAGTCGGCTGCATCTACGCCCATTCCAGCTCGGGCAACACCGTCTTCGCTAAAGGCAACACCCGCCAAGATACCCTTCTCGGCAAAAGTGCCGTTACCATTATTGCGGTAGAGCTTGTCGGGCTCGGTGTCGTTGGCCAGGAAAAGGTCGGGCCAGGTATCCTGGTCGTAGTCGAGAACAGTAACGCCCAGTCCTTTGGTGCTGGGATCAAATAGGCCAGCCTTATGTGCGGCCTCCTCAAAAGTACCGTTGCCACGGTTACGCCACAACCGGGCGGATGCTCCTTGGTAAGACTCTGGCGTGCAGTAGGACTTGTTGGTGCCATCCAACGTGCAAAAGAGATCGGTCTCGGGCGACCATTGGACATAATTGACCACAAACAGGTCGAGGCTGCCGTCACGGTCATAGTCTACCCAGGCGGCGCTGGTGCTGAACTCATTTGGACCCCATAGGCCAGCAGCCCGAGTAACATCGCTGAAAGTCTTGTCACCATTGTTGCGGAATAGGCGGCTCTGGCCCAGGGCGCTAATAAACACATCATCGTCTCCATCATTGTCATAATCGCCAACCGCGGTCCCCAGTCCGTAGATCTCGACCGCAAGACCGGCCGAACGGGTAAGGTCTGTGAATGTCCCGTTGCGGTTGTTACGGTAGAGCTTAGACGTGGTGGCACGCTGCTGATGCCCCGGCCAGTCTTTCCCATTCACCAGGAAAATGTCCTGCCATCCGTCCTTGTCGAAGTCAATGAAGGCGAAGCCTGGACCCATGGTTTCCGGCAGGTACTTTTTGCCAAAAGCACCGGTGTTATGGACAAAGTTCAGCCCGGCGGCCTGTGTAATATCACGGAACTGAATTGTGGACTCTGACTTCTCAGTAGACTCTGACTTCTCAGCGGCCACCTCCCACACTGCCAGAGCTATGAACGTAATCACTAAGAGTCCTAGGCTAAACCGCATCAGTTACTCACTCTGTCCCCCAGTTGGGGTGGATCTGGTCAGGTGGGAGGCTAGTGATTGATCATATTGATCATACAGTTTGTCGAGCGGAACCGACACATGCTCGTGGATAGGCTGCCGTTCGTTATTGTCTTCCGGATGCAGTCGGCGATAAGGGCCAGTAATGGCCTGGGCTGATTCATCAGCTTTGAAGCGCAGATAGAACTGTTGGTGCTCCTTGGCACGTTCCTCCTGTCCTAAGCCATTATAGCAGAGCATCAAGTTATAGTGTGCCTGGAGATTTTCAGGGTCAATAGTCAGAACATACTCAAACTCCTTTACTGCCTCAGCATACTGCCGCTGGAGAAAAAGGATGCGTCCAAATTCGTTGCGCGCCACCCGGTCACGGGGATATTGGGCAATGACCTGTTGCAGGTGACTCAGAGCTTCCTCAAAGCGACCTTCGGCTCGCAGTATTTTGGCATAAAAAAAATGGGCTCGGGCCAGCTCAGGGCGCAAGGCAAGAGCCCGCTGTAAAACCTCCCGTGCCCCCTCAAGATTGCCCTCTTGGACGCGAACACGGCCAATATTGACCCAGCCGTCCGGATTGTTTGCATCAATTTCCGTGGCTTTCTGGAATGCCGCCTCGGCTCCCTTCAAGTCCCCTTGCAGCAACAAACCAATCCCATAGTCATTCCAGCGCTCCCAGTCGGTAGCATCGAGTACAACACGCGATTCAGGTGCGCTGGCACTGCGCGGGATCACGCGTAGGGTTAGTTCATCTTCCGCCAGGGTGACAATGGGCAGATCGGGAACCTGCTTGAGCTTGCCCGACACCGTTGAGGTATTGCCAGTGAAGATCCAGTTACCGTCATCGTAATCAGGGGTTACATCTGGGTGTGGCTGGCTGGGGTCACGCATGCCTGCGAAAGCGAACTGCGTATTCCACCAAGCGAACTTGCGGTAGTGCAAACGCGTCTGTAACCTGATTTCTTCACCGCTTGTCTCCGGGATATGCAGGCGATAGTGGACCGTGTCGGCAGCGCCGGGTGGAATCAGGCGGACATAGACCAGCGCGCGGGCAGCCCAGGCATTGCGCTTGTTGATGGGGTTACCGTGAGCATCCACCAACAGGGACCGGTAGAAGTGCGCGCTTTTCTCGACCGGGCCTTTGCCATTGTCCTCTACCATCCCGCTCCAAAACAGGACCTGGCCTTTTTCATCCGTTGCCACCAGCTCGAGCCATACATCGAAGGCATCGACCGTGCCGCCAGGGAAAAAGTGGCCAACTTTGCGGGTGCGGACAACCACATCCACGCGAACCGTGTCACCACGACGAATAACCGGTTGTACCCGATCCAGGGGTGCAGTCACGGGCATAATCTCGCGTACCGTACTAGGCGCGATTACCTCAGCCTCCTCGCCAACGGCAAAGGTTGTTGCCAGTCCGTACCTAGAAACTTCAGTGGTTTCATCTACCGGCCGGGCGGGCGAGAGCGCAAAGATGTCTACGCTAACAATATTGTCCTGCAGGAATTTCTCTGTAATCTCAAGCTGCGCGGCATCTTGGTTAGCAACGGGCAGAGCCGTGTTAGCAGCGGGAAACCGGTGAGAATGAACAAAACCATAAAAATTGCCAGCGTCACGCGAGGGTACAAGCGGCATATGGCAATCCAGACACTTCTGCGCCTGAGCAGGATAGTAGAACGACCGTGCTCCCTGACCGGAAACACCGCTGGCCTGCCAGTTATCGTATTCATTGAAGCCACGAATCCACCGGTAGTGGTTTACCGGCACATCCAGGTGGACCTTGTGACAGGTCGAGCAAAACTCCGCGGTCTGCTGGCGCATAAAGGGTTTCATAAAGGTGCGGCGATGCGGCTCAGGATTAACCCTGACAAGGAAATCGTGGAGGGCGCGCACAAGGCGATTTTCGCTGGTTGCCAGGTCATGGAGCCGAGGGTGTGCCAACACATAATCACCCTGGCCCATGGTACTCTTCACCGCTACAATCGAGTGGCACATCACACACCCGAGGCCCGCGTGTGCCTCTGGCCGGTCCACAATCTCACGGATAGGAGTGTCTATCATACCGCTGAAGAGTAATGCCGGATCATGACAGCCAGCGCACCACTTTGTGGGTCGTATGCCCACCACCTCCTGCATATACTCAAAACTCTTGCGGTACCACTGGTTGTTGAATGAAGAAAAGTGGTGCGCGGAGCTATACCACTGCTCATAGATATCAGTGTGGCAGCGCCTACATGCTTCTGACTGCATGAAGAACCGAGCCGGAATAAGGCCACCGTGGGCAGTCTGGGCAGAGCTGGGAAAAAACGAACCTGTAGGTCCATCACCTTCACCATCCATAGTCACGGGTGGCACTGAGGGATTTTGCATTTGATAGCTGTGTTGCCAGCGCACTTCCCGCAGGGTCCATGCTCCGCCAGCCAGCCCCGCCACACCGAGCAACAGGACGGTGTAACGAACCGCGGCCAGGACCGGGCCAGAAGCCAGCCAGCCACGGGCACCCATCCATGCGGAGACAAGCAGAACCGTTCCGGCAAAGCTACAGCCAATGTGGAGGTACAAGCTCGATTGGTATGGCTGCAGCGTCCCGGTGAAAATTAACACCACACCTAGCGCCGCTGCCACCGCTAGCAAAACCCATCCCAGATGTTTCTCGGGGGAGAATTGCCGAAAACCACTCCAGCATAGAGGAACAAGTGTGCCGGCCAGGACTAGGCCCGTAGCCAGATGCAGAAGGACCCCTAGGAAGTACGGGATGGTTGCCGCCGGAAATGCGTACAGGTAGATGCCTGAGAAGAGCAAGATAAAAAGTAGAAAGGAGCGTAAATTCTTCTTCACTGGACCTTTATTGGTGCAATTCCTTGCCCTTCCCTGATCATGAGAAATTGATCTACTTGGAGGTTCTCAAAGGTTTCCACCACATCACTAGGCCAGCGTACTTCCAGGCGCTTGACCGTGGTTGTATCACCCAGGCCAAAATGTATACGTGAGTCATTGTGAGAGAGGTAACTTCCTCCACTTCGCACCTCGGCTATTTGCTTCCGCTTGCCAGCTTCAAGTGTGATACGTGACCCAATCGCGTCGCGATTGCTCTTGCCACCCACAAGCTTTAGTGTAATCCAATGATTTCCGTTATTGCTGTCATTGCGGAGCAGGGTTGGACAGTCATTGAGGTTAATGATCAAGATATCCAGGTCACCGTCATTGTCATAATCGCCAAAGGCGGTTCCCCGGCTGGACTTCTCAACCAGGAGGCTCTCGCCCATCTCCTTGGTGACCTCACGGAATTGTCCGTTTCCCAGGTTGCGAAAAAGCTGTTTGCGTTCAAAGTACTTCGATCCTAGCGCAGATTGATCAATTTCGGGGGAAACATGCCCATTGGCAACGAAAATATCGAGGAGTCCGTCATTGTCAAGGTCCACAAAGCCAGTTCCCCAGCCAAGGTAAGGGAGAGAGGGCTCACCCAGACCAGCCATAAAGGTCACATCGCTGAAAATTCCACCTCCGTTGTTGCGGTAGAGGGTATTACTATCATGGGAGAAATTGGTCACAAAGATGTCAAAGTAGCCGTCGTTGTTGTAATCTCCGACATCAACACCCATACCGGCTTGTTCTTGCCCCTCTTCGTTTAAAGCAACACCGGCAAACAATCCTACTTCTGAGAACGTTCCGTCCCGCTGGTTGCGAAACAAGAAGTTCGGAGTGGAATCATTGGCAACATAAATATCGAGCCAGCCATCGTTGTCCAAATCGCTAAAAATGACGCCAAATCCATAGTACCCAGGGCCGTGGATGCCGGCCTTGGCAGTTACATCGGTAAATTTGCCGTTGCCGTTATTGCGGTAGAGCACATCGACTTCACCGGGTAGTCCTTGCGGCCCACAAAAGACTACCATGCCTTTGAAGTTGCAGAGTGAAGACTCACCCCGCTTGGGAATCTTTTCCTCATCAAAAGTAAGATAATTGGCCACATACAGATCGACATATCCGTCACGATCATAGTCGCCGAACGCACAATTGGTACCCCAATGGGTGTCCCCAACACCCCCTTGCTCAGTAACATCGGTAAATGTGCCGTTGCCATTATTGCGATACATAATATTGGGGCCAAAGGCCGTCAGATAAACATCCTGGAACCCGTCGTTGTCATAATCCGCAACACACCCCCCTACCCCCCAGCCCTTTTTGTCTATCCCGCTTTGCGCGGTGACCTCGGAAAACTTCCCCTTGCCGTTATTCTGGTAAAACGCGGCTATGGGATCGCCGCCATGCTTAATTTTTTCGCGCGTGGATCCATTGACAAGCAAAAGATCCAGGTCGCCGTCGTTATCATAGTCAAAGAAAGCGGCCCCATTGCCATTGACCTCAATAATGTAGTCCTTGGTTTCCTCCCCGTTAATGTTCAGCAAAGTAATGCCCGCTTCCTTGGCCACGTCAGTAAACTGTATCCCCATGGGAGGCTGGGCAGACCGCTCCTGTGAAACTGCCGGCATGGCACCCAAGAGCAACAACCAGATCAGGGCGCCAATGGGAATCAGGCCAATGGGAATCAGGCTCTGTAGGTTGAGCTCAACGTCTGTCGACATCTAAGCCTCTCACGAATCCATGAGCGCAAGAGCACTGTGTAGGGAATAATATCTTTCTCCCACGCAAGACGGCACTTCTCATCCATGTGTAACCTCGTATAGCACAAGCAAAGAAAAGAGAGAAAGGGAGTAGGGTAAATCCGACGGTTCTGGGGCAAAAATTTCTGACTATACAAGATAGGGTGTCATAGGGATGTTATGACCGCTTCGCTTTTGTCGCCTACAGAAGCTATGGTGTGATGAGATGAAAAGGGCTATGAACAACACCATGTGGCAAGGCGCCTTAATGACACTGATTACGCTGATATTTGTGCTAAGCAGCATTAGATCGGGATGGACCGAGGTGCAGCCTGGGGACCTTATCACCAAGGATAACTAGGGGCAGGCTGAGGCTTTGCTTATCCCGTCAACTTGGTGGATGGTCGAGCGGGGCATGCCCATGCCCATTATTGCAACCAAGAAGGTCGCATGGCCAAGGGAATACCGGGAGGCTACCGCTCAGTATGCTCAGCAGGTCAAGCTAGCAGCGGATGGCCAGAGCCTGTCCAACTATGTGGCGGGATGTCCATTCCCAACCATCGACCTCAACGATCCCTTAGCCGGGTTTCGGGTAATGTGGAACCACGAATATTCTCCTCACGGCACTGACAACCTGGGGACTAATGTGCTCGGCGAGTTGGTGAACCGTAAGGGAAGAATCGAACGGACTTACGAGCTATCGTGGCAACGGTTGAAGTGGATGGGGCGACTCTATCTTGACCCCAAGCCCATAATCCCTCACGTTCCACCGCTCCTGCATACCAACCTATATGGACCGTATTTGCTCCCTCACGAGCTGAAAGGAGTACTTGGACTAGACTTCCGCTACCTGTCCCCAGATGTTCCAGACGACACCTATACCTATTTCCCCGAACGACGCCAGGTTAGGCGATCGAGCATGGCTGATCGGGGAGGTCCTTTGGCAGGAGTGTTGGGGACAGACTATAACATAGATTCGTTCTGGGGGTTTGACTCAAAGATGAGCTACTGGAGCTTTCGGGTTCTAGCGGAGAAGGACATTCTTGCAGTTATGCACAGTGGCAAGTATGGCGATCGCTCGGCGTGGTGCGCGCCTCGAAATGGCACACAAGGAATCTTAGCTGCGCTCCCCTGTGTCTCGTGGGAGAAGCGGCGGGTGTGGGTCATTGAAGCAACGCCCACCGGGTATCACATCTGGGCGGAACGCTACGATCGGCCATTGACCGACATCTTCGCCCTACAGGATGAGATCGTACGGCAGATTGTGACATCCCTGGCGGTCAGGCTGAAAGAGGGCGAGCAAGAACAACTCATACACACCTACACCAATAACGTGGAGGCCTATGACTCTGCCTCGCGGGGGTGGGACTACTTTTATGGCTACAGGCAAGCCGCGAATAGGCAAGCACAACAGCTTTTTCAGCACGCGCTTGAGATCGATCCGCAATATACTGTGGCCTACGTCGGGCTCGGTCGAACTCACTGGCTAGATTGTATTTCAGCCTGGAGTCAGGATGAGACCATACTCGAGCAGGCGATTGCTCTAGCACAAAGGGCGGTTACACTCGAGAATACCTTCCCTTTGGTACACGCTCTCCTGGGGGACCTTCATCTGCTGAAGGAGCAGCACGCTCAGGCCATTGCCGCAGCCGAACGAGCCATTACCCTTGATCCCAATGCTGCGTATGGATATGCAGTGCTAGCGGAGATTCTGAATGTTGCCGGCCGCCCGGAAGAGGCCATTGGGTTATTGGTGGAAAAGGCTATGCGCCTCGATCCTGAATCGGCGGCGTACTATGCCACCTCATTGGGGCACGCCTATTTTTTGCTAGGGCGGTATGAAGAGGCGATTGTCGCTCTGAAAAGAACGCTCACCTGAAATCCCGATTACCTCTTTGCTCATGTGTATTTGGCTGCTGTCTATGGCGCGTCAAGCCAGGAGGAAGCAGCGCGTGCTGAAATAACTGAAGTTTTGAGGATCAGTCCCTATTACTCACTGCAAGTTGTAGGACGAAAGATTCCTTATCAAGATGCGGCTGATGCAGAGCGCCTGCTTAATGGCCTGCGCAAGGCTGGGCTGCCGTAAAGTTGGATGGGGTGGTTCGCCTTGTCTTGACTGCCCAAAACCTCAATCCATCCACAAGATAAACGACCTGTCTCAAGCAAGTGGTGTTAAGCGAAAAGATGGATCACGGAACCAGAGCCTGAAATAACTCCTTCGTAGAGTCAAGGCCCTAAAAGCTTCTGCATCAGGCTGTAGATTACAGGAGCAGCTACAAGTAAAGTAAGAAGCCAGCGCGTCTGGGTTGTCAGTGCCCTCTGCATATCAAAAAGGCGTCCCTCCATACGCTCTAGGCGCCCCTCAATTGTTGCAAAACGAGCGTTCACCTCTTGATGAAACTTCTCATTCTCATTGTGGATCTCCTGGCGGAACTTCTCATTCTCGCTGCGGATCTCCTGGCGAAACTTCTCATTCTCTGCTCGGGTCTCTACCTGGAAACCTTTGATGTCCTCCCGGTATGCCTCGACCAACCTCTCCACCCCCTCAAGCCTCCCCTCAATCCGTGCCTGTCTCTCCCCCAGCTTTTTTACCTCTTCCAACACCTCCCGGTGTAAACCTAGCATTTGCTCATTGACCACAGAGCGGATAAAGGGAACCAACTCCTCTGGAGTTTCAGGCATCTTTTGCGCCTCGGACATGATTTCGCTCCTTCTAGTCTTTTCCCCCTGCCGGAGGGAAAAGCAGGTAGGGCCGGTCTGGACTCCCCTTTAGGGCAACGTTAAGCTCAGTCACAAAACTGAGGGACAGTTCTCTCCTTAGAGTCTGATAGGCCTGGCGCATAGCTTTTCTCCTCCTGCTTTGATGATGCCGGACTGCTGAGGATAATGTCAATCATGTCACTAGATCAGCGCGGTGGAAATCCTTCGCTGGTTTTTCCCTGTAGGGATAACCCCCTGTGGTTGCCTTAGGGGCTCTCCCTCCTTTTGTAGGCCACTGACCACCTATAATCTCAGGATAAGCGACTATAGGATTCTGTGAAATCGCTGTATTTCCCGTGTGTTAGCGGATTTCTCACATTGTCCTCAGGTTTCGTTAGCAAATCGTCATATTTCCTCAACAAATCCTCATCTTTTCGTCAAGCTTCTCTGCTCCCATATGAGCATAATACCCGCCACTGCAGACACACTGGAGTAGTAAAGAGGACTTCAAGAAAAGGAGAACTCAGCGATACAAGCTTAAGGAGGACATCATGAAAGAACCAGCCTAGCTTTATAGGCTTCTCTCTATAACCCTAGTTATAACCCTAGTTATGAGCCTGGTTATGAGCAGCGCAGGGCTGGGATCGGCCGAGGTGAAACTAGGGGACACTATCACCAAGGATAACATGGCCCATACATCGACCAGGACTTCTTTGGCTTGGTGCTAACTGAGATGTACGATCATCGTGGGGAGCTGTGGAAGTACCTTCTACCATGCCTTTTTTACACCCAGAAGCCTTACGAAGGGTACCCTGCTCAGCCCCTTAAGGGGGGAAAGTATGAGTATGAGGATGAATGGCCATTCATACCGAATGGGGTGATGGTAGACATGCAGGAGGTACAAGCTACCACCATAGAAGCGCCCTCGGTCTCGGCGAAGCCCAGGCAGTGGCGGCATGAGTGGCACTTCAATGAAGCCGTATCCAGCAACACTCCCAGGGTTTATAGCACAGGCTACCTCAAGGGTACGCTTTTTTAAGTAGATAAAGCAGGGTCTCCGAGCGTATCTTTAAGCGCTATCGGAAAAATTAGTGGGACGCTTTTCTCTTTTTCCTTACTTTCTCTTTGATGCTCTAGACATAGTTTTTCTGGGGGAAAACATATCTGAGGGAATTAATATGGCTTGTAAGCCCTTGACACCGGCAAGTAAACTATTGCAAGAAGAAGTTTCTCTTGACTTTATTCTTAGTCTGCCTAATATAGCCTAATTAAACTAACCTGATTCTGTTGACATTATTTCTAGTTTATTTAATATAGCCTAATCAAACTAATTAGGATTAGGACATACTATTGTGAGTGTTCAACTCGTTATTCTCGGACTCCTCTCTGAACGGCCACGTCACGGCTATGAGCTACGCCAAGCAGTTGAACGCCGTGCCTATGCTACATACATCAACCTTAGCGGTGGCTCTCTCTACTATAACTTGAACCAACTGGAGCAATCCGGGCACATCGAGAGAGCCTGGACTGAGCAAAAGGGTAGATATCCAACCCGGCAGGTTTTCCAGATCACCTCAGAAGGAAAAGAATTTTTGCAAGCCGAGGTGCATCGCCTTTTCTTCGACATCGAAGGCCGAGAGAAGCTCTTTGATCCCTTAAACGCTGCCCTAGCCTTCGGTCACCATCTCAATTTCTCCGAGATGCGCGAGGCTCTGACTACCCAGTTGCAATATTGGCGGCAACGGCTCCAGTGGGTGGAAGAACAGCGGGCCTACTGGCTGAAGAAAGGCATCGGGTTTTTTCTTCTAAAGATCATCGATCATGCACAGGTCCATATTAAAACAGAAGTGGGTTGGTTAGAGGAGTTCCTCTCACAACTAAGTGAAGGGTTAATCAGCGAGGTCAAGACAAGCGGGCCTACTGGCAGTCTAGAACTAAGTGAAGCTTCGGGGCGGCTATCCACAGGTAGTGAGCTTGGTGAGGCGAGCAGGCAACAAACACAACTGGACGGTCATCCCAAGGACAAAGCACAGGGCACAAACCTTGCTCTTACAAATAAGTAGGCAAAAACACTTATAGATAGGAGGATAGACAATATGGTGGAAGGACTAAGCGTTTTAGACATGATCCAGCAGGGATGGATAGCTACCTATCCCTTGATCATAATGTCGGTGTTAACAATCACTGTCAGTTGTGAGCGCCTCTGGTCGCTGCGTGGCCTGATTCCTAAAACCATCCGCATAGCTTCTAATACGTGCTCTTTACTGCAGAAGGGAGATTTTCAGAATGCCCTCTCTACTGTCCGGGAAGAACGCAGCCCCGCTGCCCGTGTCTTCCGCGATGTCATTGCTCAACACGAAGGAGAATCGTTGGATTATCTCTCTTCTCTAGCTGAAGATCGTCGTTACGAAGAGGTGGAGGCGCTCAAAGGCTCAATTTGGCTTCTGGGTACAGTAGGAGTAAGCGCTCCCTTTATTGGGCTTTTTGGTACAGTTGTTGGTATCATTAAGGCTTTCCAAAGCATGGCTATCCAGGGAAGCGGCGGTTTTGCTGTGGTAGCTGCAGGGATTTCCGAGGCACTGATCGCCACAGCCCTGGGGCTAGGAGTAGCTATCATTGCCGTCATCTTTTATAACTACTTCAGTACAAAGCTGGAACGGGTCGAAGCCACAATCACCATTGGCTCTGATCGCCTTTTGGAAGCGATCCGCTCGGGGAGGAAAGCCAATGGCAATTAGTCTACCGAAAAAAAAGCAGGGCGCAAGCTCCGCTATTATGGCGGAGATTAACATTACCCCTCTCACCGACATCTTTCTGGTGCTACTGATCATCTTTATGGTCACCAGTGTGGCCATGGTGCAATCCGGAGCAGAGATCAACCTGCCCAGGGTGGAGGAAACTGATTCTCAGCCCCGCCAGATTGTTGTCACTGTCACCCAGAGTAATGAGATCTTTGTTAACAATAGCCCCACGACTATAGCCGACCTTGAGGCGGTGCTGCGGGAGATGGTGGCCCCGGACCCAGAGATTCCTGTGATCCTGGAAGGTGATCGTGACGTGATCTTAGGTCGGGCTGTACGTATACTTTCTGCCGCCCAGAGAGCTGGTGCTATGCAGGTAGCCATTGCGGCTGAAAGAGGAATATAAAGCAGCCTGGAGAAAAACCTTGACAGCCTCTAGACAGCCTCTAGAAGGATACGAACATGATTTCTTTTCTAAGAAGACTCTGGCAAAGACCGGCACAGCAAGAGGCCCAAGCGCCCAAAGACGAATGGCTCTTCGGCCAGAAGCATGTGGGCGGTAACGTCCGCTGGTTTGCCTTTTCTACGGCAGCCCATGTGCTTCTCCTCTCTGTGCTGGCAACCCTAACCATATCGAGCATCCAGAAAAAGCAGGAGCTTATCAAGGTCAAGACCTTGTCTCTGCCAGAAGAGACCTTGGCAGAGGAAGAGTTGGAGGACTGGGAGGGAGAGCCCTCTCTAAAGGACATCCCTGGTATTCTGAGCCTTGAGGTTGCTCCTGCTACCAAGGCTAAGCCCCCACCGCGGGCTGGACGACGGGTGGAGGCTGTGCGGGTGGCTGCTCTACCAGTGATGACGGGGGTAGGACCAACCATGACCATTGGCCGTATGGATGATCTTTCCACCCAACTCAGCAACCTCTCGGGTGCTATTGACGGGATTGGCGGCGATTTTGGTGACGAGATCGGGGGTCTGCGCAAAGTGGGGTTGGATGTAGTGCTGGTTATAGACTCTACCGATAGCATGCAGTTTGTCATCGACAGTGCCAAAACCCACCTGGAAAAACTGGTGGTGTCTCTGCGCACCATGGTTCCCATTAGCCGCATAGGGGTGGTGGCCTATCGAGATAGAGGAGAGGAGTATTTGACCAAGTGGGTGGACTTAAGCTTTTCCACCAGCAAGATTCAGGGATTCCTTGTCAACCTCACCTCAGGGGGAGGAGGGGACTGGCCGGAAGCGGTCTTCGATGGGATGGATGTAGCCATCCGAGATCTGACTTGGCGCAAGAAATCCAAACGGATTATTGTGCTTGTCCCTGGCTCGCCTCCCCACCCGGATACGCTTGCTCAGATCCAGAACGTGTCATCAGGCTTCCGCTCGCAAGGAGGATTTATCAGTGTAGTGGACTTAGCGGAGAAAATGCATGAGGACTTTCATAAGAAGATTACACGATACCACCAAAAACCGTCTCCGGTTCCCCCCCTACCCTCGTTTTACCGAGGCATGCAGGATACACTGGCATCGGTAGCTCGGGCTGGCGGGGGAGAGTTCATTCCACTCATTGAGGAGAAAGCGTTGATTCGTCAGATTATTGTCCTCACCTTTGGCACCCGCTGGAAGGTAGAGATGGCCAAGTACCTGCGTGACCTGGAATAAATACGATTGGTGAACCCATGCAAAACAGTGTAAGAGGACCGATGCTGGCTCTGGCTTCGGGGATAATTTTCTTCTGGAGTCTCCTTTGTACCCCTGGCGCGAGCAAGGCAACATCCGTGGCAGAACTCTCAGTCTCAACCCGCCAAGCGCAGAGTCGCGTACAAGGGCTAAAAAGTCGGGGACAGTGGGGGACAGCTGAGCAACAACAGATTGTTGAACAGTTGGGGAAGTTGGCCATGGACTTTCTCTCCGCCACCGATCTTGCGGGTGTAGGAGCAGACCGGGGGCAGAGGGCGGCGGCGCGCAATGTTTACGATAACCTGAGTAATCCTCTGGAAGAGATATATAAAACCCATCTCTCGCGCCTCGATAGCATGAGTAAGGCGGTGATGGATCAGGATGGAGATTTGGAAGCCCTTTATGAAACCCCACAGTGGAAAGAGGCTCAGATCCTTGCTTCCCAATCTCTCTATTTCCTCAACTGGCTGCATTACGTCGGTGCCTTGCTACATGGTGGAGCAAAGAGAAAACAGCTCTTAGAAGAGGCTGCCCAGGGTTTCTCCGAGTTTGCGGTTGGTGAACAAGCCTCATCGCTCAAGCGGGAAAGCCTCTTTGCCCGTGGCCTGTGCGAAAAAGAGCTCAAACAGTACGACCGGGCAATCCGTGACTTTAAGTTCTTGCTCAGGGAGAAGAACCTGTCCCCACAGAGGGAAAAGAAAGCCCGTCTTAGCCTGCTAGAGACTTATGTGCAGGCAGAGAGAATGGAGGAGGCGCTGGCCGAATCGAGCCGTTTCTTCGCTAGCGTGGGAAAGGCGGCCCGGCCTATCGCGGCCCGGCCCGAAGAAATGGCGCGGGCACGTTTCCTGAGGGCGCAGGCACTTTTTGACCTAGCCAAGAAAGAAAAAGGAACGGCCAGGAAACAGCACCGTAAGGAGGCTCTGGTTTTGGTTGATCAGCTGCGACAACAGGGCGGTTTCTGGAGGAAGCAAGGTGAAGCTCTGGCCAAGGGCCTTGTCAGTCAGCCTCAAGAATGGCTGGAGGAAGAAGAAATTAGTTCCTTTGTGCAATGGGAGCAAGCCAAGGTGCTTCTCCAGGAGGCCAAATACCGACAGGCGGTTCCTCTACTCCAAGAGATCGTTGATTCCACTGATCCCGCTGCTAAGGAGCACCAACGCCAGGCCCAGTATTTTTTAGGGGTGGGATTGTTCCAGCAGAGAAAATATCAAGACGCGGCCTTTCATTTGGCGGCTTTTCTTAACGCTCAAGGTAAACCCAAAAAGTTTGGCCCCGAGGCTGCCTATCTGCGCTTTAAGGCGGGTGAAGCCCTTTATGCTAGATCCGCCACTCCGGGGAATACCACGCTCTATCTGGACACTATTGGAGACTACATTAGGAGATATCCTAGACACCGCTATACTCCTGAAGCTCACTACCGTCTTGGTGAGTATTACCAGAAACAAAACGAATTTCTTGTGGCTACCAAATCATACAATCGAGTCTCTCGGGATCCAGAGTTCCGACTGCGCGCTGATTTTGCCACCTTACAGTGCTATTTCTCTGTGCTCGAAGAGTTGGCGGAAAGACAGAACCAGGTGAAAGAAAATGGCGAAAAGGAGGAGGGCAAAAAAGATCAGGCTCTGCCCCTGAGCGAATCTGAGCTACACCAGCGCGTTGCTGCCAGCCTGGAGCGCTTCTGGCAAGACGCGGACAAGTTTGAGAAAAAATCCCCCAGAGCGATTCGACGGGTACCCTTACATAACTATCGCGGCCGGGTGAGCGTGATGAATGCGGTCTTTCTTTCCCAAGAAAGCGCCCAAGATGGGGCCCAGGACGGGCAGCAGAGAGAGGAAAAGATTGCCTCGCTGCTTAAGGATTTTGAGGACAAGTATCCTAATCAAGACGACGCTTTTTTCACCGTAGCCCAGATGCGCTTGGGCGCTCTGGTCAAACTGGGACGCTTTACCGAAGCAGAAGAAGTCATTGCCGCAGCCCTCAGACGCTTTGACCCGGAGCAGCAAAAGCAACTGCTGGCCAAATTGCCAGACCGGCTTCTGCGGGAAGCCCGCAATCGTGAGGTAGAAGGAGACGGAACCGAAGCCCTGGCAGCTAAGCGGGCGGTGGCGCTTATCTATGAGAACCGCCTACGTGAACAGAAAAACGGAGAAGAACCCCTCTCCAACCAATTCAAGTATCAGCTAGCCCAGCTCTACCTCGATGTAGAAAAGAACGATAAAGCCCTATCTCTCTTGGAGGAACTCCAGGAGGGAGCTTACTCTCTTGTAGCCTTAGCCGGGCTGGGCACTATTGCCGAGCGCAAGGGCAACCACCAGGGAGCCCTCGATTACTGGGAAGAGATGCTTAAAGGCACCCAGGTCGGAGATCCCTTGTGGTTTCGTGGCACCTATAAGCTAGCCCAACTCTACCAAACCATGGGCAACACAGAACAGGCCTGCAAGATCATTAACACTGCCACCAGAATGTTTCCGCGATTGGGGAACGACACATTAAAGCAACAGATCCAGGAGCAGGTTGTACAGAGCTGCGGGGAATAGGATCTAGGAGAAACACACCACAATTTCTGTAAGGATGAACATTCATGTTTAGTATCACGGCTTGGTCTCTATATCGTTCCATTGTGTTGGTTGCTACTATTGGCTTATGCCTTTTGTCAGTATCATCAGCCTTTACTCAGTCGGCCCGCCCCCCTGCTGGTTCGAGGGAGGACCCCAATCGTCCGTACGCTCTTTTCGATCCCAACCTGACATGCGAGCAAGCCCACAAACTCTCACGGCAAGCCTTGGAACATCTAAGGTTCACACTAAAATCTGACACGCCAACATCTGACAGTGGGTCAAGAGCGATCAAAGGGGTACGAGAAGGACACCTGGATGAAGAAAACGTCACGGTAACAATTACCTGTGGGGATGACGGTGTGCGTATAGACAGCGACTCAGATCTCCCGCCTTGTGAGCAGGCAAACCGAGTCTCATACCGGGCAGTGGAACGCCAGGGATTTACTGTGACATCCTTCTCGCCGGCCTCTGACGGTGGGTCAGGGATGGTAAAAGGGGTGCGGGGGGGACCGGAGGGGCAAGAGTCCGTTACCTTGACGGTCACCTGTGGGGCTGATGCCGTGTTCATAGACACCTCCTCAGAAGACAATCCCCTTCTCTCTAGCGAAGATTTTTACCTGGCTATTGGGCACTTTCGTCGAGGCTTCTATGCTATGCTTAACGGCATGGCTGAACACCTTCAGCATCAAACCATATCCGAGGTCCAGCCGCAAAATCAGATGCAGGTAGTGATGAAGCCGCTGGTAGCGTCAGAGGCTCAGTTTGAGTTTGGCACCGACATCATGGAGGTGTTTCCCGTGCGAGTCGAAATCTCCAATACCACCAAACTCACTTATGTGTTGGAAGCGGAAAGGATTATGCTACTCACTCCCTCGGGAGACCGAGTGAAGCCTGTAAGTCCGGCCAACGACCAACTTTCGGCCCAGGCTATTACTAGCCAGACACTGGCCCCTGGAACCAACGTCAAAGGATATCTTTACTACCCACTTGGCTCTTACACCGGAGCTCGCGGTTCCATCACTGAGGAAAAAAGTCAGGAGCGAGAGGGGTTTGCTATCCAGTTTTAACCCGAGCAGGTCGAACCAAACCACGGAGAGGTAGATTTAGAAGAATTATATATGAGCAAGGCATATAGTCCTCTCCAGATAATCTGTGCAGGTGTTTTGATAGCAACGCTGGCTAGCTGTGCGGCTGTGCCTATGCCCTCGCCGGCAAGACAGTCTTTTGCTATTCATGAGACTGACCTGACCTGTGACCAAGCCAACAGGATCTCATATCGGGTGCTTGAACAGTTAGGCTATGAGGTTAGGGCGTTCACTCCAGCTTCGGCTGGCGGGAAAGGAGTGGTCAGAGGAGCCAGAGCAAGACCGATAGGGGAGGATTGGGCTTCAGCTTGGATCTCCTGTGGTGGCGACGGTATCCACGTTACCGCCGATGGTAGCGGCGGTCTTATGGCCATGAACGTACAGTTTTCCCAGTCCTTTTATAGCCGCTTCAAAGGTCATGTTGAAGCGGCTCGGCGGGGAGAGGAGCCTAAAGCCCAAGGCCAAATGCAAATAGTGATGGAACCCTTGATTGGCCTAAAAGCCAAACTGGAGTTTGGCACTGAGGTTACTGGGATTTTTCCGGTACGAGTCGAGGTCTCCAACACCACTAACCGTACTTATGTATTGGATGCAGAGCAGATGATGCTCCGTACTTCCTCGGGAGACCGGGTGAAGCCCTTGAGTGAAGGGAATGGTACCTTTCCCGCCAGAGCCCTCACCAGTCAGACCGTGGCTCCAGGGACCAACATCAAGGCGTATCTTTATTATCCACCCGGCTCTTACACTGGTGCCAGGGGCTCTATTGTAGAGAAAGAGAGCCAGGAACGAGAAGGGTTTGATGTTCAGTTCTGACCTCTCACAATACTCCCTTGAGCAGCGCCTTAGCTTCTTTCAAGTCCGCCGTATCAAACCCTTTGGTAAACCAGCCATAGATTTCTGCCAGTATCTGTTGGGCTTCTTTTTCCTTGCCCTGGCTCTGCCACAGCTCATCACTGCCCGCAACTCCAATGATTTCGCACCCTGGTGGCGGGTAATATCGATAGCCTGATGAAAGCATTCTTCTGCCTCTGATATCTCTTCATTTGGGAAATGAACCCGGCTAAACTCTGTTACCAAAGCAGAGGGAAAAAGCTTGCAGTGTAAGTAGATGCAGAGTAAAAGAAAGCTTGATAGAGATTAGGGCTTCAGAAGGATCCCCAAATGTGTGTCAAGGAGACATTTTTCGCTATGCTGCTACCATACCAGAAAGTCAGGCGTCCGTTGTTTCCGTTGGATGATATTTAATTTGTAAAAGGAGGGATTTGATGTACAACGGCTACAAGTTTATTGACAGTGACGCCCATATTCTGGAACCGGCGGACATGTTCGAGAAGTACCTGGAGCCCAAGTTCCGCTCGGAGATGCCCCGCGCCTGGACGGACTACCAGGGGGATCCCCTAGGCTTTGGTACTGAGATCGTCATCCCGTCAGCGCTTGGAGGCGAATATGTTATGCCTTTTGGCCGCGACCCCCTGGATAATGGGGAGCTAGCCCTAGGCGATCCAGGCACACGGCTAATCCTACCAGGGAACGACGAAGCGTACGCCGACTTCGCCAGCAAGGGCTTTCCTCCAGAGATGTACAAGTTGGCAATGGAGCGCACCGGCATCGACTATATGATCGTCTACCCAACGGTAGGCTTATACACCACAGCCGTTCCCAAGCTCGACGCAGCCACAGCGGCGGCCTACCGCCGGGCGTATAACAACTGGCTTCACGACTTCTGCTCTGCCGCAGGGGGGCGGGTCTTTGGCGCTGCCTCCGTTGATCTGCGAGACCCGGTGGAAGCAGCTAAGGAGGCTCGCCGATGCGTCAAGGAGTTTGACTTCAAGGCGGTTCATATTAACCCAACGCCAGTCGGGGATCATCGTTTGTACGATGAGTTCTTTGAGCCGTTGTGGAATAGGTTGGAGGAGCTTGATATCCCGCTCGGGGTCCATGTGGCGGCAGGAAACGCTGCAGACGAGATGCTCTATTATTATCTCCCAAGGCTGAGGTCCGCCCAGGGAACCGTTGCCTTTACCATCGGGAACATGATCGCTAGCGCCGCCCTAATTATGGGAGGGGTGCTCGAACGACATCCCAAACTGAGGGTGGTGCACCTGGAATCGGGAGCCGGCTGGGCCGCCTTCTGGTTAGACCGTCTGGGCGCGGGGGTACAAGGCGGCTTCCGGGGTTTGGAGATGCCTGGCCTGAAGCTGCACCCGATCGAATACTTCCAGCGACAGTGCTATATCTCTGCCGACCAGGACGACCCGGGGATCAAGCAAGTGATAGAAGTCCTAGGCAATGACAACATTGTCACTGCTACAGACTTTAGCCACCCGGAAGGGCGGCGGTACGCTTGGGCTGCTGAGGAGCTTCTGGGATTGTCAGGAATTTCGGATGAGAGCAAGCGCAAGGTTATGTGGGATAATGCACTCAAACTCTACCCCATTAAGCTAGACTAAAGGAGGCTATACTATGGCAAACCCTGTAGATCCCAATGAGGTCCGTCTCACAGGAGAGAACTCTTTTATCCGACTCAGTCAAGAGGAGGGTAATCCTGTAACAACTCAGGTCAGCCATTGGCGGATTCTGTTTTCACCTGCTGGCCCTGGACACGTCCTCTTCTTGCAGAGTGAACTAACAGACAACCAGGTTAGAATCTACTCCGATAACATAGCACTGACCCGCTGGTTACAAGGAGAGATCGAGCCAGGAATTAATCCTAGCTTTGCCGATGAGAGCCTGGCAGTAACCGAAGCGACCTTTTCCAGGCACGGCGATGTTCGCTCTTTTTTTACGGAGAAGGTTGCCTCCCGGGACGTGGAGATTTCCCTGACTTGGTACGATTTTGGCGAGCCATTCCTGATCCATTTTGAACCGGGTAGCCTCGGCGAAGGCCACCCTCATGGCGTTTACAGCGTCTTGACTCCGGCAAACAAGGCCCAGCTGGTCGTCAATGGAAAAGTAGCCCAGGGCCAGCCCTTTTCTATGGATATAGGCGGGCACGCGGGTAGCTCCTGCTCTTTGGCCTGGTCAGAAACATGGGTAAGACCCCGCTCCTAAAGCTTTTCTGTACCAAAAAAATGGTAGGGTGCTAGCTCCACACACTATGGGGTTATTTCACTACAGCCCAAGAAAGGAGGAGAGCCGTGGTTCACAAACGGGCGATTTTCGTGTTCGCCGCAGCCGCCTTTTTCCTGGCTTTATCGGTTGCACACAGCCAGGACCTCAAGGCTTTACAAGCAAGTTTCGAAGCAAATGTAGGGGCGCTCAACTCGCTCAACCCCAATGCCTTTGTCTCATCAGCCCACAACGGAATAGTTCTAGTGGGGACTCTCTCGCCTTTCCCCGTGAGTGGAAAAGATAAGCTTCAGCAGGTAGTAGAACAGTACCTTAGCACTAATGAACGCGTAACCTTTACACTGGTCAATCCCCAGTTTCGCGTTGCTGGTACTACCGGGATTGCCTGGGGTCATTACAGTCTGACAAATAAACCCAAGGAAGGCCCCTTGGAGTACACCCACGGACGCTATACCTATACGTATACAAACATAGATGGAAAGTGGGCCCTGGTAGCTATGCACTTCTCACCGCTCCAGCCCACCTACTATATGACTTTTCAATGAGGAATGCTTATGATCTACCGACGAGTGATTTTTCTGTGGGCCACGGTTATTTTCCTTTGTCTTTCACCGGCTGGCTATGGCCAAGACCTGGAGGATCTCAAAGCAAGTTTTAAAGCCGAGATAGAGGCGCTCGACTCACGTAGCCTCGACACCGCCCTTGCCCAGGCCCACGACGAAATAGTTCTATTCAGCCTTTTCTCACCTTTCCCAGTGAGTGGAAAGGATGCGTTTAGGCAGGCTCTCCAGGAGTACTTTGCTAATTATGATGAGGCAACTTTCATACCGGTCAATCCCCAATTTCGTATTGCTGGCACCACCGGGATTGCCTGGGGTTACTACCAGCTTTCGGCCAAACTAAAGGATGGTCCGTCAGGCTACTTTCATGGCCGTTACCTGTTCACATATACCCAGTCAGATGGGAAGTGGCTCATTATAAGCATGCACGTCTCCCCACTTTCGGCGGCCACTGTGCAGCACCCGCCCCTGTAAGGATTTCCATCCGGTAGGCTAATCCTAGCCCTAACTCTTTGCGGAGAAAGGGACATGGCCATAGCGCAAACCATCAAGATCTACTTGGTCCGTCATGGCCATGCGAGGGCCGGATTTGCTGAAGCACAAGATCCCGGCCTGGACAATGTTGGGCGGGCACAAGCTCAGGCTATTGCCAAAGAGCTGGGCCCACTGGGTCCGCTACCGCTGGTAACAAGCCCGTTAAAGCGTGCCCGCGAAACAGCGATGGCTTTTGAGGCTCTGTGGGGGCTCAAGGCCCGAATCGAACCAGCCGTGGCTGAAATACCTTCGCCAACTGAGGATCTACAAGCGCGAGCAGCCTGGCTGCGTCAGGCCATGCGGGGCGGCTGGAACGTCCTGCCAGCGGCTTATCACAACTGGCGGAACGGGGTTGCTACCGCCTTGATAGCATTTACAACCACAACTGTGGTCACAACTCATTTCGTGGCCATCAATGCTGCCGTAAGCGTGGCAACGGATAACGACCGGATGATCTGCTTTGAACCTGACTATTGTTCCTGTACCGTGTTGGAGGTGGTGGATGGTAAGCTTCATGTTGCCGAACTCGGACGCCAACGTGAAACCCAGGTCCACTAACCTACCACTCCAGCTACGCCCTTGCACTATACGGCAGGGAATGCTTGAACAAGGGCCATAAAAGAAATCACCCGAATAAACAACAACCCTTAGGAGGAGGGTCCTGATGACCACAGCTGCAGCCGTGACTATGACAACAGAGGCCGTGCCCGTTCTTGACCAGCATCGCTTCGATGAGGCCCAGCTCGAACGTTACATGCTTGCTTATATCGAGGGCTTCACTGCGCCGCTGGCGGTCAAGCAGGTGCAGAGCGGTATGTCTAACCCAACCTTCATCCTTACCGATGGGGCTGGCAAGCGCTATGTGCTGCGCAAAAAACCCCCCGGCAAACTACTTCCCTCAGCACATGCGGTGGACCGTGAATTCCGTGTGATTTCCGCATTGTGGCCAACCGATGTGCCAGTGGCCAAAGGGCTGATGTTGTGCGAAGACCCCTCTGTCATCGGCACCTCCTTTTACCTCATGAACTTTATTGAGGGGCGCGTGATACATATCTATTCGCTGCCGGAGATGGAGCCAGCGGAGAGGCAGGCGACCTATGAGGCCATGATCGAGGCTCTGGCTAAGCTCCACAGAGTGAATTATCAAGCTGTGGGCCTTGAGGATTATGGGCGGGTTGGCGGTTACATGGCCCGCCAGGTCAACCGCTGGTCCAAGCAATATGAAGCCAGCAAGACCGATGATCTGCTGGAGATGGATAAGCTCATGGCCTGGCTACCAGAGCATCTGCCGGACGACAGCGAGACCACTATTGTCCATGGCGATTACCGCTTGGAGAATCTCATTTTCCACCCAACTGAGCCGCAAGTCCTGGCGGTAACGGATTGGGAGCTGAGCACATTGGGTGCGCCGCTTGCGGATCTAGCCTATAATTGTCTACCTTTTTATATCCCGGACGCAGAGCGAGGCGATATCACCAATCTCGATTATGCCAGTTACGGTATTCTCTCTGAGGAAGAGTGTGTTGCCCGATATTGCCAGCAAACAGGGCGCAAGGAGATCAAGAACTGGAACTTCTACATTGTGTTCTCTCTATTCCGGCTGGCCGCGATTGTCCAGGGCGTTTACAAGCGTGGACTCGACGGCAATGCTAGCTCACCCGAAGCGCTCACCCGTGGGGAAAAGTGCCGGGAGCTCTCAATCGCCGCCTGGGCCCTAGTAGAGAGAGGGCTTTAAAGTGGTAAGTGTTGTCAAACTGAAAAACCCAATGATGGGTCAGCGCATGAACACAAAAAGGATAGCCCCGTGCCTCAATGAGTCTTCCTCTGTACCAATCTCATTTCGCTGACGCTCAGAATGACAAAAACGCAATTTGTGACCACTCGTAGTACAAATGGGCATTCTAGATTCTCTTTAAGCGAAGCATCAGTGAACGAATAAATACCAATGCAGATTAAAAAAGAAACAACATAATATCCTGGGAAACAAGAATTTTTCACCTCTGAACCAAGGGGTTGCTAATCCGAACTTAAGATCGTACAACCATTACCGAATAAAAAAAGAGACAGATATTGCTCTTGACTTCGGGTAGGCATATCCCTAGGATGGGGTCGATTTACATCCTCAAGGAGATCTTGATTCTTCTGGGGGAGCCTTCCTAATTTATAAGTCTGATAACCTTGCGCAGGCTGAGTAACAGCAATCCTGGAAAGACCAACGTCCTCCTTTCATCCCGAAAGATTTGTCTGGAGGGGGAAGGGAAGAAGGAATAATTCCACGGGGACACCTTTTTTGCTTAGGAAAGGGACACTGGCATCCATGGAAAAGAGAAAAGACGTGCATGCTCGCATCTTTACAGTGAGCCAGGAAGAAGGTTTCCTCCCTTCTCCACAAACTAATCATCCTCTTTCACCAGAGGTTTCCCCTACCGAGGATATTGATGGTGTGATCTCTATCCTTGAAGAGATAGACATTGGACCCGTTGATACCCTTGACGAAGAGAGCCTTAATTTAGAAACACCCAAGCGTAAGGAGGAATGGGAAGAGGAGGTTAAGGTTGACGAAGAACCTACTACTGGAGACACGTCTGACCCGGTGCGGATGTACCTTCAGGAGATGGGACATATTCCTCTCTTAAGTCGCGAGGAAGAGGTTGTCATTGCCAAAGAGATGGAGATCGGTGAGAAGGAGGTCCGCCAAGAGGTTTTCTCGGCTCCTCTTGCCTTGCGGTATGTCATCTCTGTCGGAGAAAAGCTCAAGCGGGGAGAGCTTGAGGCCCGTCATCTTTTCGGTGACGATGAAGAAGAAGTAGAAGCATCAGAAAGGGAGGATCCGCGAGCAGAATTTTTCTTAAGCCGCATGGGGTTACTCAAGAGGCTTGCTGCAGATTGGGAGCGTATGGAGAAACTGCGCCGAAAAAGATTACCTGTTAAAGAGCGCGAGCGAGCAGCCAAAAAGATTGTTGATGTTCGCGAGCGCATCCAGGTGGCACTCAGTAGCCTGCAGATCGGGCGCCGGCATATCACTGTAGTGGCTGAGAAACTCAAGGGGATTGGTGACTTACTTAATCATTACCATCGGTTAATCCGTCAACAGGAAGAGCGCCTAGGCATGAAGACAAGCGATATTATGTCACAGGCCCGCTTGCTTAAGACCGGTGGGCACAGGGCCGCTCGTCTGGCGGTACAGCTCAAACGAACCAGGATCGATCAGATACTCAAAGCGATGGACACAATACAGACCGCTCGGAAAGAAATCCACACGGTCGAGAAGGAGTTGGAGACTTCGACCGAGGAACTTCATCGGTCTCTCGATATCATCCGCAGAGGAGAAGACAAGGCGCAAGAGGGTAAAAGACGTTTAATCGAAGCCAACCTGCGCCTGGTAGTGAGCATCGCCAAGAGGTATGTCAACCGAGGCCTAGGATTTTTGGACTTAATTCAAGAGGGAAACATCGGGCTAATGCGGGCGGTGGAAAAGTTTGAATACCAGCGTGGATACAAATTCTCCACTTACGCCACCTGGTGGATCCGGCAATCAGTCTCCCGAGCCATTGCTGATCAAGCCCGCACTATCCGCATTCCTGTCCACATGATTGAAACCATTAATAAAGTTTTGCGCACCTCGCGTTACCTCGTCCAGCAGCTTGGCCGAGAGCCCAACCCGGAAGAGATTGCCATACAGATGGAAGTACCGGTCGACAAGGTTCGCAAGGTGCTGAAGATTGTCAAGGAACCAGTCTCATTGGAGACCCCGATTGGGGATGACGAGGAGAGCTCCTTAGGGGACTTTGTAGAGGATCGACAAACCCTATCACCGGCGGATGCGGCCATGGCTTTAAGCTTGGAGCACCAAACCCGCAAGGTGCTAGCCACATTAACCCCCCGAGAGGAACAGATCTTACGCATGCGCTTTGGTATTGGTGAGAAAATCGACTACACCCTAGAAGAGGTGGGTCAGCGCTTTGCAGTGACCCGCGAGCGGATCCGTCAGATCGAGGCCAAGGCTTTGCGCAAGCTCCGCAATCCCGCCCGGGCTAAAAGCTTGGAGGCATTTGTTGATGGGGTAATCTCTTTTGCCCATCGATAGGGATGATCCATTGTGAAGGAGGAGATTGTGTCGGAAAAGGTCCTAGAGAAAGAACTAAAGAAATGGCGGGAGATGCGGGCACGTAAAGCTCCTCCCCAAGCCCCCATGGACCGACGCACTGTCCGGGTCAACGGACAGGAGGTGGTGGTAATCGTCAAGACACGCAAAACCCAGGGATGATTTTCCCTCTTTCCATGCCTATTATTTATAGGCTGCAACGCCTATAAATGCCTTTTGACTGCCTGACAGAACTCGGTTGTTAACCCCCTTCCTCCCTGATCTAGGGTAAGGTATCGGCCCTCAAGGTATACAGCAGAGACCGCCTCCTCAAGCTTCTGCGCGGCATCAGCAAACCCCCAATAATCAAGCATCATAGTTGCTGAGAGTTCTGTCCCCGAAGGAAACCCAACGAATTCAATAGCTGGAGCCAGGCTTTTTAAAATCTCCACGGTCGGAAACATTGCCTCTGGTGCTGCATCATCGCCAGGAATGATTACTACCCCCTTGGCCATGGTCCTCTCCTTTTAGTAAGCCGGGTGCCATTATAATTATTACCTGGAATGACTTTGCCCAGGAGTGCTGGTCTCGCCGCGCCAGTTGCGCTGGGAACATTCGATGGCAATCCACACAGCGTAGCATAAGCAAGCATACCGAATGCCAATGCCTCAAGTGCTTTGCTGTCATACCCTAGCTCTTCAACGGTTCGCACCCTAATGGTAGGCAGTTCCTGGGCAAACATTTCTCGTAGTACTGGATTACGTCCACCACCACCGGCGAGAAGCACCTCGCCAAGCGGGCCTTGGGGAAGGATATAGTGGAGGTACGCAAGAGCCATACTCTTGGCGGTAAAAGCCGTGGCTGTAGCTACCATATCCTCAGGACAGAGATTAAGACTCTTGGCCCGGGCGAGAAACTCCTGCACAAATGGCTCACCAAACTCCTCACGCCCAGTGGATTTAGGGGGATGACGCTTCAAGTAAGGATGACGGAGTAATTCAGAGAGAAGCCTGGCGTGCACCTTTCCGGCTCTGGCCAGCCTTCCATTGCGGTCGTATAAGAGCTGCCCACGGATAACCTGCTGGACCACACCGTCGATGATCATGTTGCCCGGTCCGGAGTCAAAAGCGATCACCCCCTCAAGCCCCTTATTGGCAGGGAGATAAGTGAGATTCGCAATACCACCAATATTGTGTACGGCAAGAGAGCGCTGGCGACGGTGAAAGAGCCAATAGTGAACATAAGGAACCAGCGGAGCGCCCTCTCCGCCGCTGGCAATATCGGCCGGGCGGAAGTCAGCCACTGTAGTGATGCCTGTATACTGGGCAATCATTGCGGGCTCACCGATCTGCAGGGTTGAACCTACTGTATTTTGCTCGCGGGGACGGTGGTAGACCGTGTGACCGTGCGAACCAATGGCGTCAATCTCTTGTGGTGAGGTATTAGCATTGTGGCATAGCCTAATGACCGCTTTAGAAAAGATCTTTCCCAAGGTGAAATTCATCTGCGATACTTCGGCAGCGGTGGTTGCCACCCCCTGGCTTAAGCGTAGCAGTCGCTCACGTACAATACGAGGATAGGGATAGGTGTGAAAGCAAAGAGGGTGCAGGCTGGGCCGTCCTCTGCTCCGGCTAATCTCCATGAGCGCAGCATCAATGCCGTCATGGGAAGTACCGGACATAAGGCCGATGATTTTCTTCACTCCATTGCACCCTCTCTTTGAGAAAGTCAAGAAGTTCTCCCCTCCCCTGGCAGGAAAGGATCAGGGGGAGAGGAGTTGACAGAATCAAAAAACACGACTGATTATACTGAACGTTACAAAGTGCTAGTCTGTAAGATCGTATTGGTAAACAGCGTTCAGCCCCTTGGCTGCCTCCTGATTAAAGTTTTCCTTCATGCCGTTTCTTACCTGCTCAATTGTAGTAGCGTCTGAGCTTCCTGCGGCACGCTCACGAAAGAGACCTTGTAATTTTAGAGCCAGACCCATATCTCCCGCGATTTTCAGTTTGCCGCTCATAAAGGCCATCTGACCATTAAGTTTGCCGTTAATCATGTCAAGAAAATCTTGCTGTTTCATAGTAATGGTAATATTGGGAGAGGAATGCTTACCGTCCTTATCTTCAAGGGTCTCGTTGGCAATAATGACATGAAATTGTGCAGCCATATCTGATTCTCCTTTCTATATCACAAGATGAACTGACCCTATCACAAACTTTCTCCTCTGGACAGAGGTTCTGCTGCTTGGGTAGTGGGGTTTATTGAGGCAAGGAACCCCCAGGTATTATTTGGCGAAATGCGGGATTACCCGTTCACCAATGAGACGGATCGATTCCAGCATTCGCCCCTGCTCGCGTACAATATGGCGAAAGAGAAAGTGGTTACACCCTAAGGTAGCGAATTTCTCAACATCGGCAATCATATCCTCTGGGCTACCAATAAACAGGCCAGTGCGCATTTCAGCGGTAAATCCCCGATAGGTTTCCAAGTAAGAATCCGTATGCTGTCTAGCTATATCATGATCCCAAGCTACGTAGATGTCCCGGCGGAGAGGGAACTCCGTGGTCTCAGCCTCCCGATCGTACTCCTGGAGCGCCCGCCGATAGAAGGCCATTCTTTCTTGCAACACCGGAAACGACATCCACGGAGCAGGTATCCAGGCATCGCCCGCACGGGCGGCCCGTTTCAGAGGACGGTCAGCGTCACCGCCAATCCACACAGGTAAGGGATGTTGTAGAGGTTTGGGGTTGATGGTTACGTCGGCAAATTGGAAATACTTACCCTCGTATGAAACGTGGTCTTCTGCCCAAAGTCTGCGCATGATTTCCAGAGATTCCTCAAAGCGACCGGCTCGCTCCTTCCAAGGAATACCAAAAGCAGCATGTGCGTCCTGCTGTCCTCCCACTCCAGCCATGAGGGTGAAACGACCGTTAGTAATAACGTCCAGAGTGGCAATTTGTTCGGCAAACAAAATTGGAGGAAAGAGCGGAGGCATAGAAAAAATGCCAATCTGCATCTCCCCTGATAGGGCAGCAATACGGGCAATTGTGGGAATATGTTGGAAATAATGGTTTGTGGCTGTAATATGGTGATCCCCTACCCAGATGGAGTGAAACCCTACCTCCCTGGCTACCTCAACTCGCTCAAGCAGGTCGCGCAGGCACTGCCGTGGATCGGCAGTGAGTGGATGGGCAGTAGTAAGCGAGAGGCCAAAACGTACAGACGGCGTAGCCATAGGTTCCCTCCTTTCCATGGGAAATTCCTAACATACTTCTTTATCCTCCGCAAAGACTTTCACCCCACCCTTGCGTGCATGGCAGAGGCTGGCAATATTGTGAACGAGGCCCGCTATCTGACGTTTCGCTCCGATGTAGGCGCTAATGTGTAGGCACCAAAGAAGGGAGACATAGCCAAAATGGAGAAAAGAATAAGAGTTGGGGGCTTAGCAGTGGTCGCTCTACTGCTGTTCTCTAGTGCCCTTATCCGGGTCAGGGCCGAGGAAATCCAACCGCCCACCCGTACTGATCTGGAAAGGGTGGCAGACGAATCCATTGTCAACATTACTACCATCGGCCGTAAAACCGGCGAGTCCCACACACGTCCCATCTGGTTCGTATATGACCAGGGAAATATTTACCTGCAGGCGGGGGGAGAGAGAGAAGGCGGCACTGACTGGTATAAAAACCTACAGAAAAACCCCGAGGCAGAGCTGGCTATTGATACCCTCGTCTTCAAGGGTCAGGCTCATATAGTGGAGGACCAGACTGAAACAGAGCGTATTCACAATCTGTTTCGCAACAAATACCTGCGGGCCCGTATTGCTCAGACCTTTGGATCGTCTATTGGTCAGGGGAAAGTGATAGAAGTACACATGGAGCTAAAGCCATGATGACCAGAGACAGTGAAGAGTTAAGAGTGACAAATAGGAATAAGGAGTCAAAAGTTAGTGAATTAGAATTCTTCGCTCTTAATTCTCTACTCTTAATTGTCCTGACAATGATCTTTAACGCAGCCTGGGAGAATACTGATCCGGCCAACGGCTAACCGTATCTTTCTGTTCTGTCGCTATCCCCTTCTGGGTGCGCACAGTCAGGTCCCCACGGTCGGTTTCCACGCGCAGGCTCCGATAACCACCACCGGGATGGGTAGAGACATAGCCCAGACTGTACTGCTGGTGCAGCTCGGTAGAGATGGTGTCTACTGCAGTACTCAAGACCGCAGCGCTACCGACTACATCAGCGGGGTTGAGGATGAAGTTCCTTCCACCAGTCTCTTCACTGAGCAGCTGTAAGGTGCGGGCGTCTACTCTTTCATTATCAGAACCGCGCAAGCGAACGGGCCAGCCAAGGGGACCGATGTCAAAAACCACTGCGGGTCCACCTCTGCCACGAGGATTACCAATGCCAATAGTATAAATGAGCACCCCCGCCATTCTAGCCGAGCCTACTACCCTCCCAAGGGAGGAGAAGCTGTTACTATCCATGCCATCGGTGATGACAAGGAGGGCCTTTTTCGTGTGCCTACCTTGCTTTACCCGGCGTAATCCCTCAAGCACTGCATCATAAAGGGCGGTTCCCCCACGAGCGCGTAACAGCGCTAGGGCTCTACTTAGTAGCAAGCGGCTGTCGGTAAAATCCTGGAGGAGTACCGGTTGATGGTTAAACCACAGCAAAAAGACATCATCTTCCAGATGAATGGAGCTGATAAAGAACCGAAGAGCCTCCACCGCCCGGCCCAATTTGCGTGTCATGCTCCCGCTAGTATCGATTAGGAGGCCAAGGCTTACTGGCTCGTGTTGGCCCGTGTTAAAGTAGGTAATTTCTTGAGGGATCCCGTCTTCGTAGAGGGTAAAATCTTGCGGCCGCAATCCTGTCACATAGTTGCCGTTCTGGTCAGTAACGGTAATGGTAACGAGCTGAACGGGAGCGGGAGATTTCTGTTGCTCACGGGGAAAAGCCAACTCTTGTTGGGGAACCTCCGAAGACTCCTGTAGCTGAGGGGTAGGGGGAATTTCCAGTACTTGGGGGGCGGAAGGGGCAGAAGGCTGGGGAGCTGGCGCAATCTCAGTCTGTGGCTGTGACCTGTGCCCTTGCCAGCCGGACGTTTCCGTTGAGGTTTCCTGGGCAATGAGAACAAACGGGATAAAGAAAAAAAACAGTGAAGTCAGCATTATATAAAGAAGAGGTCTTCTTACAGCCACGGCTTTGCCCTCCCTTGGTCCAAACACAATAATCCCTTCTAGGAGGCGGAACAAGAGGGCATTTTCTCATTCCCGTTTCCGTTATCAAACGGGTAGCTTTAAGGCATAGGTGGACCCGAGAGACAAATAGGGCCGTTTAATTCTTCGGTATCCACACCTTCGGAGCCCGTGAGACACTTTTGAAAAACTCGCAGCCCATGTACCTGATTCGGGTTATAGCATATAAAGAGTTAAAAGAGACCAGAATGGAAACGATAGACGTAAAAGACTTGCCTGAGCCGCTTGCTCGCGCTGTCGAGGCGATGGTCAACGCCTTGCGCCAACAGCTGGCGAAGAAAAACGGCGAGAAAAAGCCGCCCGTTAAGCTTCCGGTCTGGAAAGGCAAAGCGCTGGGCGACCTCAGTCGAGACGAAATCTATGAGGATGTCGTCTGAGCTGGCCCTGCTTGATACCAACGTACTGGTTGGGTCACTTTATGCCGATGACTATCGTTACCCCACCGCGCGGCCACTGCTGGACCAAGCGCAGAACGAAGACGCGGGGCTTTGCCTTGTGCCTCAAGTGTTGACTGAGTTCTACGCGGTGGTCACCAACCCCGATAGAGTTTCTGAAAAAAAGTCGTCCTCCGAGGCCCTAGAGGCCATCCGCTCCTTTTTAGCGCTCCCTGGCCTGACGCTCTTGCCCGTGCCGGTCGACGTTGTGGACCGTTTGGTTACTCTGCTTGAGCAACACCCTGTTGAGCGCCATCATGTCTTTGATGTCCAGCTAGTGGCGGCTATGCTGGGCAACGGCGTGAAGAAAATCTACACCTATAACGTACGCCACTTTACCCGGTTTGCTGAGATTGAAGCTACCGAGCCGACCACGGCGTAGGGTAGGGCGAACCTACTTGACCCCTGTGGAGCACAAAAGGCAGCCGTCTATCTAATGCCGAGAAAAGGAGGAGACGTCATGAAACTCTTGGCAATTGTGACCGCCCTTCTCGCTTCGATGCCGAGTCCTTCAGCCGCAAAGGGCAAAAAATCGGAGAGCGGATCCCAGATTTCTCGAATGGCGGCGCTATGGACTTTAGACAATGTACCCTAGCCTGAGCTTATGAAGTGCAAAGAGTGCGGAATGCGCTTTGACCCCGCGGCCCGTTCGGCAGCCTGGCCTTTTTTGTTTGGGTGGATTTGCATAGAACGCTACAGGAGCGAAAAATGAGTAGTTCAATGAAAAAGGCGTGGGGAGTTTTCAGCTATGCTCCAGCTGACGGATTTTGAGGCTGGTTTCATCCTGGGTCTGCTTGTAGGTGAGGGACATTTCGGAGGGGATCGCAAGCAACCACAGGTGACGGTGAAGATGAACGTGCGGCATGAACACCTCCTCCGTTGGCTTTTAGAGACAGTTCCTGGGTCAAAACTCTATGGACCCTATCATCACGGGGGAAGGCGATATTACCAGTGGATGGCTAGAGGGAAAACACTTACAAACTCTCTTATCCCGCTTCTTGACTCCTTTCCTTTTGCTCAGCTTGATCCCCACGCATATGAACGTTATCAGCGAATGAAAGAAGTGTACGGCCTAGGGAGCAAGTACCCTGGTCGCAAAAGGATCGTTTTCAAGAAAGAATGGAAGGGTTACCAAAAGGGGCGTGAATATCTTTTTCCTGAATCCTTAGCAGATGACCTGATACAAGCTGGTTACGCTGAGCCTTTGTGAAAGGAAATCTACCTTTTACTTCTCTTTTTGTCGCTTTCCACCTAAAAGGCGAACTCTCGCCCTCCTCCTTTCCCCTGTCGTCTTATCCCTTCCCAAAAACTCTCTCCCCCCAAAACCATTTGTCCCTTCAGACCTTCCCATGGTGTTGCATACCCTCTCTGCAAGCCCTCCTCGAGGAATTCCCTATACCTCCTCCTCGATTTCCCTACATAACCCAACACCCCTTCGTACACCACCCAGGGACTTCTTCTGTCATACCACAGGTAGCCTGGCAAACTGCTCCACTTATACTTCTCCACATATCTCAGCTGTGCTCGATATCCCCTTCGCTCCATCTCCCCCACTCGCACCGGGTTCAGATGCACATACCGACTAAGCTCTAACAGGTAGCTCTCTGCTTCCACCAAGATCGCCTTGAACCGTCCCTGGTACAAATGCCCCACCCGCCCATGCCGCCGGTTGTAGTACCCGGTGTAGCTGACACTAAACCGCCGCAGCAATTCCGATAGATTCCCCTTTGGGGTCTCGACCACCAAGTGAAAATGATTCCACATGAGCACGTAGCCATGTAGTTTCACTGCGTAGATCTCCAAAGACCCGGCTAGCCTCTCCAAGAACGCCAATCTGACCCTATCTTCATGCTGGTTGACTTGGATGAGGGGGTTGAGCGGATGGGATGAAGTGCGTTATCGTTCTCCAAGAAGCTGGCCAATCATATCGGAGCCATCCGATGCTTCATCTATCACTACAACCTTATGAGAGCTGCAGCATTACATGGATAGCACCACCCCTTTTCGAAAGGAGGGTTTGATGAAGACACAAGGAAATGAGCGTCAACAGCATTTCATTGAGCTGGCGGCCGCCCACGCGGAGGACTTCAAGCCCCGTGTGGCCCAACACGACCGGGAGAACACTTTTCCCTTTGAGAATGTTGAGGCGATGAAGGCCTCAGGCTACACAAGCATGACCGTTCCGGCAGAATTAGGCGGGGGTGGCGTCAACGTCCTGGACTTTGCCCTGGCCCAGGAGCGGCTAGCCCAGGGGGATGGCCCGATGGCCGTCGCTGTCAACATGCACTTGCTGATTGTGGGAATATTTGCTGACCTCTGGAGGTTAGGCGATGAGAGTTGGCGCCCGTTCCTGGAATCCATCGCCCGCGACCGACTGATCTTGGCTGGGGGCCTCAATGATCCCCGGATAAGCAGCTCCATCGGCTTGGGCGGGACCGTTGACACAACCCGGCTCGCCGAAAAGGTGGACGGCGGCTACCGGATCAGCGGCCGTTCGGGCTTTGGCACCATGAGTGCCTGCGCCGATTTTCTTATCCAGACCGCCCATTATGACCATCCGCAGCAAGGCCCCAAGTGCCTGGCCCTTATTGTGCCCACCAAGACCCAGGGCATTACAATCCAGACCAACTGGGATACCCTGAGCATTCGGTCTTCGGCCAGTAACGATATCGTGTGGGAGAATGTCTTTGTGCCGGAGAAGGACGTCACGGTCCGCCCGGCCCGAATTCTGGATGCCTTTGGTCATCTCCTGACATCCTGGTTTACCCCGTCTATAGGAGCCTGCTACCTGGGTATTGCGCAGGCCGCCCGGGACTATGCGCTCAACTGGGCGAGCCAACGGCAGCAGGTGCCCTTTGAGCGTCCGATGAGCCACTATCCCCACAACCAATTCTTGGCCGCCGAAATGGAGATTGGGCTGCGAGCTGCGTGGGCCCTGGTCGTGCATACTGCCAACGTGCTGGATGAGCCAGTCGTACGGGCCGATCCCCCGCTCATGGATGTCATTGCCTGTCACCAGTTTGGGCTGGAGACCGCCGCGAGTGTGGTGGAGAAAGCGACGCGCATAGTTGGGGGAGCGGGCCTCTTTCGCTCGAGCCCACTCGAACAGATGTTTAGGGACTCGCGGGCAGCCCTCCTCCACCATCCCTTCGGAGGGTATGACGGGCGCAGTTGGTTGGGGAAGTTGGCCTTTGGCATCCCGCCGGACACTCTGCCCCGGTGGGTGTAATATTTCAGACCGCGCTTCTTCGGAGAGAGTTAAACTCGAACGTTGTTCACTGCTAACCCTTGCGTGGAGCGAGTCACCGACTCTGCGCTTAACCGGGGTTACAGTACGAAAGGGGTAGCCGTTCTTAGCGGAACATTTTTCCCCAATAGGGCTGTAACCCAACCCCTTATTCCGCCTTCTCGAGGCGTTGTGCAAAAACCCCAGCATGCGGTAGCGTACCGCTCGGCCCAGCAAGATTGCTAACGGTAGTTTATTCTCATGTGGATCCTGTAACACCTCTACTGCTGAGGCATCTTGGGGAATTTGGGCAGATCTGGGTTCATGTAGTCCCATGGCTGGGCACTATCAGTATATATGTCCATGCTCGGCTGATGCCAACTCGGATCATCCAAACTACCCGCACGGATGCCAATAAAGTCGGGTCTAGCGGGGGATTGACCAAATAGGGGAGAACCGCACTCGGGGCAGAACCCCCGCCTAACCGTATTGCCGCTGTCGGCCTTGAACTCGTAGTATTTAGGTTGGCCTTGGGTTAGCTTGAAAGCGTCTTTGGGCACGGCCAGATTGGAGGCGTAGGCGCTGCCGCTGGCCCGTTGACAACTACGGCAATGACAGTTGAGAGATCTGAAGGGATCAGCCGAACATTCATAGCGGATGGCGCCACAGGCGCAGCCTCCAGTAAAGGGTGCAGGCATAAGATAGCTCCTTTCTTTCCCGTCGCCATACCATCTCGCCCTGCGACAAGGTCGAGCAGTAGGGTTGTGAAGCCATGATGGCTATAATCCAACACTTCGATCCCAAGCGGGCCTACCCCGTTTGCCTCGATGGCAAACGCGCTTGTCCCCCGGAAGACTGTGGCGGCACATGGCTATCCTCCATATTCTCAAGAGTCGCTCCCACCCCGAGAAACGCATGGTGCACGAATGGATCGAGGGGTTCGGCTCGACTTCCAATATCCGGTATAGAAATGAGTAGGACACACGTCACTTACCGCTATTTATCTCATTGGTCGATTCGCCTGGGTTCGTCGAGCTGTGACTCAATGGCTGAAGCTAAGCGGTACAGGTCGAAGGTGCTTACCTTATTCAACTCCTGCAACAGTGTCATTCATATCCCTACGCCTGTACAATTAACCCCAACCCGCGAGGCCTAAAGCAAGCCCTCAGCCAACAGGTAATCCCTTCCAAGGGCGTCACAGTATCCGTATTAGCACAGCAAGCGCCCCAACGCCCGCGACTATCAGCCCGCCGAGACGCATTGTGATACGGGATTCTAACTCTTTCATTTCATGCCGCAGGCCCGCTTCTAGTTCTTTTATGTCACGCTGCAGGCCCGCTTCTAGCTCTTTTATGTCACGCTGCAGGCCCGCTTCTAGCTCTTTTATATCACGCCGCAGAAGCTCAATATCAGTCTTCGTGGCAAAATTCTGTTCAACAACCGCTAGCAAGCCTTCTGCATGGGCTCTGGCTTGCTGCTCGGGAACGCCAGCGGATTTCAGCTTTTCAGCATAGACAAGCGTGTCAAACATTATAATTGACCCTCAGAGGCACGCAGGAGATCTTGAATAGAGAAAACTGCTGTTAAGGGATACCCTTTCTCCGCTAAAAATTCTTTTCCTCCTTCCTCTCGATCAACCAGCGTAATGACCTGTTGGATCTTCCCGCCTGCCTCCTCTACCTGCCGGATTGCTTCATAGCTCGACCCTCCGGTGGTCATAACATCTTCCAGAATAGCAACCCGTGTTCCCGCAGAGAAACACCCCTCTACTTGACGTCTAAGCCCGTGACCCTTAGCAGCAGGGCGCACAAAGAATCCTTCTAACTGGTAGCCCTCCCTGGCACTATGGGCTAAAACTGCGCTTACCAGGGGGATAGCCCCCACTGCCATACCACCCACACCCTCAGCCCCTATCTTCTTGACCTCAGCAAAGAGCAGCTCACCGGTCAATGCCAGTCCCTTTGGGGTAAAGATCGTTTGTTTGACATCGATATAGTAATTGCTCTCTTTGCCCGAAACCAGGACAAATCGCCCCCGCTTAAATGAGTGGGCAAGGAGGAGAGACAGTAGCTCCTTTCGTATATCCATGCTCGAAACCTAGCTCTTCTTTAAAAAGCTGACGGCTAATTGTTGATTGTTGATAGCTTTATAGCTCTATCTAGATATATCCTGCTTGAACCAGGTACTCAGCCATCAAAACTGCCCCTTTAGCCGCACCCATCTTGGTGTTGTGACTGACCAGAAGATATTTCATACCATTTGCTAGGGCGCTATCCGTTCGTAAGCGCCCAACCGAGGTGGCCATGCCGTCCTCGGCATCACGGTCAAGACGAGGTTGGGGCCGAAAAGGGTCATCATGCACCAGAATCATATGCTGTGGGGCAGAAGGAAGACCCAACTTGATAAACTCCTGACCGAAATCCATCATGGCTATCCTGGCTTCCTCAACAGTACAGAACCTCTCGGTTACAGCCAGGACAGACTCGGTATGCCCCTCAAGAACTGCGGCTCTAGTGCAGGTCGCGCTTACGGCAAAATCAGCCGACTGAATGCCCCCTTCGTCCAAGAGACCGAGAATTTTGCGGGTTTCTCGCTCAACCCTTTCCTCTTCGCTAGGAATAAAGGGAATGATATTGTCAAGCATGTCGAGGGCTATGACCCCAGGAGACCGGCCCGCACCAGAGACTCCTTGCATTGAGGTCATAATGACCTTTTTGATACCGAACTCATCAAAGAGCGGTTTAAGCGTGATGGCCAGTCCAATAGTCGTACAGTTCGGCTGGGTAGCAATAAACCCCTGCCAGCTGCGGGCCTTTTTTTGTACATCCAGCAGGCGAGTATGGTCTACATTGACCCCAGGGATAAACACGGGCACATCAGCTTCGTAGCGAAAAGCTGAGGCCGTGCTGACTACCGGAGTAGTCCTGGCATAGAGGGGCTCAAGCTCTCTTGCTGCATCAGACTCAACAGCAGAGAAGACCACCTCTATGCCATTAAGGTCAAGGTTTGCGGCTTCATAAACCGGCATCCTTAGAATCGCAGATGACGGCTCCTCTTGGCACCACCACCTGCGCGCTCCGGTCTTGGTATCTCGAATGGCCTCTTTGTAACTCTTGCCTGCCGAGCGTTCTGAGGCCGCTAGAAGGCCAATTTCAAACCATGGGTGATCTTGAAGCGCAACCAGAAATTGCTGCCCGGCAATCCCTGTAGCCCCTACCACTGCAACTTTTTTTCTCATAGTGTGCCCATAAGTAAACGCAAGCAATCCTCTATTGTCAACAACCCCTTTTTCATTGTCTTCACTTTATAGCAAATAAGTCTGTCCTCAGTTAGGTGGTTGACTTCCCCTCCGCAACACATAAAACTTGCTAGGCAAGAAAATGCCCTGACAGGAGGCCCATGAGTGAGCAATACTCGGGTTATTGAGCAGTTAAGAGAAATTGTTGGCTATGATGGGGTAGTCTCTCACTCTACAGAGCTGATGGTCTATGAGTGCGATGGCTATACTCTGGAGAAGTCGATTCCTGAGGTTGTGGTGCTGCCCCGTTCTACAGAGGAAGTCTCTGCAACCCTCAAATTCCTTCATAAGGAGAAAATTCCTTTTGTTCCCCGTGGAGCCGGGACAGGATTAAGCGGCGGCTGTTTGCCGGTAGAGGCGCCGGTCATGATCTGCACCAGCCGCATGGATAAGATTCTTCATATTGATCTCCTTAACCACCGGCTTGTTGCTCAGGCGGGCGTGGTCAACCTGTGGGTCACCAATGCAGTCAAGAACAAAGGCTTTCAGTATGCCCCTGACCCTTCCAGCCAGTCGGCCTGTACCATTGGCGGCAATATCTCCGAAAACTCTGGCGGGCCGCACACCCTCAAGTATGGGGTAACAACCAACCATGTCCTGGGGGTTGAGATGGTCCTGCCGGACGGAGAGATTGTGACCCTCGGGGGAATGGTCGAGGATGTTCCAGGTTATGATCTACGAGGATTAACTGTTGGCTCGGAAGGAACATTTGGTATTGTTACTCAGGCGGTGCTGCGGCTTGTGCGTCAACCCCAGTCGTACCGCACTTTCCTGGCGGTTTTTGATTCTGTTGATAATGCTACCCAAACTGTCTCTGGCATTATTGCCAGAAGGCTCGTTCCTGCTGCCCTGGAAATGATGGATAAGCCTATTATTCAGGCTGTAGAGGAAGCATTCCACTTTGGCTTTCCCACCGATGCTGGAGCAGTCCTGATTATCGAGCTTGATGGCCTGGAAGCTGGGCTCGACTCGTTGGCCGCCAGGGTTGTAGAGGTATGTCAAGAAAACCACGCCCGTGAGGTACGGATGGCCAAAGATGATGCCGAGAGGGCAGCGTTATGGAAGAGCCGCAAGCGAGCTTTTGGCGCGGTAGGTCGGCTGGCACCTAACTACTGCACCCAGGACGGAGTGGTACCCCGAACTAAGGTACCGGCCATCTTACAGATCATTGTCCAGGTAGGAAGGAAATACAACCTTCGCATTGCCAACGTATTTCACGCTGGAGATGGAAACATTCATCCCATTATTCTCTACGATGAGCGTAACCAGGATGAAGTAGAACGGGTACTCAAAGCTGGAGCAGAAATCCTAGAGGCCTGCGTTGAGCTTGGCGGAAGCATTACCGGTGAGCACGGTATTGGCGTAGAGAAAATTCACCAGCTGCCGCTTATTTTTAGTCCACAAGACCTCATGGTTATGAACCAGCTTCGTTCTGTTTTTAATCCGGATAATCTCTGTAACCCCCATAAAATCTTTCCTGCTTCGGATAGCGGTGTAGACGTACGTATACCGAAACGTCAGGTTCCGCTATAAAGAAAATTTTTATGTCCAAAGGACAGTCTTCTGTCATAGATCAGGAGCTGGCTCAACAGTTCCTTGCCTGCCTTGGATCCACAGGCATTGGACTGGAAACAGACCGACAAGCCTGTTCTGTAGACGGACGGGAACCCCGGTGGGTTCTTTTCCCTCGATCTGTGGAGCAGGTAAGCCGAGTCCTAGAGATAGCTTCTGAGCACAACCTGACCGTTATTACTACCGGCAATGGTTCTTTTCTCCACCTTGGTGCTTCTCCCAAAGGCTATGATTTGGCTTTGTCGCTCCGCTATCTTGATCATGTTGTTGACTACCAGCCCACGGACATGACAGTCACGGTGGAGGGGGGCCTCATCCTGTCTCATCTACAAGAAATGCTACGCCAGCATGGCCAGTGGCTCCCCCTTGATCCGCCACTGGCTGAAAGGACGACCACGGGAGGAATTATTGCTGCTAACCTGAGTGGGCCGGCACGCCTATCCCAGGGAACGGTCAGGGATTTTCTTATTGGCCTTAAAGTTGTCCAGGCTGACGGCGCGGTGGTAAAAGGGGGAGGACGTGTGGTCAAAAATGTGGCTGGCTATGACTTTCCTAAGCTCTACTGCGGCTCGCTAGGAACCCTGGGAGTCATTGTTGAGGCCACCTTCAAAGTGCGTCCTGAACCAGAGGATAAACGATTACTTTCACTTTCTTTTCCTTCGGCCGAAGAAGCCATGAGCCTGATCCTGCAGATCACAGGCTCTGAGCTTCAGCCGTTCTTTCTTGAGCTGTTGTGCGGCGATTCTTCAATAAGAGAGACCCCTCAAGCTTCTTCCCGGTATACCCTTTTTATTGGTTTGGCGGGAGTCGCCGAGGAAATAGCCTATCAGAAGGATCGCATCCACGCCTGGGTAGGAGATAGAGCAAGTACAATAAAGGAGTGGGCGAAAGAAGAGCAGGAGAGAGCTATTGAGAAACTTCGGGATTTTCCCGTACAGAGAGGGGTGGCGCTGGGCTGTAAGGCAAGCCTTCTGCCAACCCAGATAGCCCCTTTTATGGTTGAGGTTGAAGAGGAGGCGACGGTACGTAATTTTTCAGGACAGTTTCTTGCCCATGCTGGCAGCGGCATTGTGTATCTTCAGTTTGAACATATTGCTGAACAAGCCCAACGCTCGACGCCTGGTATGAATGCGGCTAGGCAGATCCTCTCTCTGGTCGAGTGGTTACGGGTTATTACCAAGAAACTGGGCGGGTATGTAGTTGTGGAGTTGATTGATCCAACGCTCAAAGGACAGATCGATGTGTGGGGACATATGGAAGGAGTCCTACCCCTTATGAAGGGAGTTAAGGAAAAGCTTGATCCCCAAGGTATCCTTAGCCCGGGTCGGTTTGTGGGCAGGATCTGAAAGGATGCAATGGCTACTGAGCAGGTAAACCAAGAATTCGTTGACCACAGGAGGTTCCTTGACTGTGTCCACTGCGGGCTCTGTCTGGCCTCTTGTCCTACCTACGTAGAGCTGGGCACAGAGATGGATTCCCCGCGGGGTCGGATTTACCTCATGCGGGCGCTACAAGAGGGGCGCTTACAGCTCTCGCAGGAAACCGTCAGACATTTGGATCTCTGTCTAGGTTGCCGGGCATGTGAGACAGCCTGCCCCTCTGGCGTACATTACGGCGAGCTCATCGAGGGAGCCCGGCCCTTTATTGAGACCCATTATCGCCGTCCTCTCTTGGAGAGATGGAAACGCTGGGCGATTAAGGCTATCTTTCCTAATCCTGCCTGGATGCAGGTCTTTGCTTTTGCACTTAAGTTCGGAGCCGCCCTGGGTCTGGGAAGGCTAGCCCATTGGTCAAGGGTTCCGTGGCGGGTGCGTTATTGGCTAGGCTTACTTCCTGATGGGGAGAAAGCTTTTTTCTCAGCACATCTTCCCGAACAGATCCCTCCTATAGGGGAGAAGCGCTTTACCGTAGGTCTGCTTTCCGGTTGCGTGATGCCTGCCCTTTTTGCCCAGACCAATCAGGCAACGGTCAAACTCCTTACTCACAATGGTTGCGAAGTCATTGTTGCCAAAGACCAGGTCTGTTGTGGAGCGCTCCTCCTGCACAATGGCAACAAAGAGGAAGCCTTGCAGCTTGCCCGGAAAAATGTCGACACCTTCAGCCGTCTTTCTCTTGATGCCCTTATTATCAACGCGGCCGGCTGTGGGGCCATGATGAAGGAGTATGGGGTTTTGCTCAAGGAAGACACAACCTATGGGCCCCGAGCAGAAGAGCTTAATGCCAAGGTTAAGGACATTGCCGAGTTCCTCTCAACCATTTCTCCCCCTAAGCCACAGAGAGAGGTCAAGGCGAAGGTAGCTTATCATGATGCCTGTCACCTGGCTCATGGCCAGGGGGTATACAGCCAGCCCCGCGAGCTGCTGGGAATGGTCCCTGGACTAGAAATAGTCGATCTGCCTGAATCCGATTGGTGCTGTGGCAGTGCGGGAACGTACAACCTCACCGAACCGAAGATGGCTCAGAGGCTACTTGAGCGCAAGGTTGACAACATTGCGTCCACTGGCGCCGAGATTGTAGCCATGGGAAATCCTGGTTGCCTCCTGCAGATCCAGGCTGGCCTTAAGCGGCGAGGGCTCAATATCCGGGCAATACACTTCGTTGATCTTCTGGCCCAGGCATATGGTTAAACAAGAAAGGAGGAGCGAAACATGACCGCACAAAGGCTCTTCACCCAGGACGAGTTAGATGCAATGTGCCGCCCTCCCAAGGAGCAGATGGCAACAGCGCTTGAGAACGGAGACCAAGAATCGGCTAAAAAGAAGTATGCCGAGTTGGAAGAGGCGTTCCTTGCCTTTCACAACATTTATTACCACTGGGTGGCAACCGCTCAAGAATTTATTTACGAACAGTACGGCCATGAAGGCCTTGCTAAGGCCACCCCGTTGGGTACAGTCTTGGTGGAAGCGCTTAAGCTCAATATGAGCGTGGGTGAGGTACTCAATTGCAGCAAGTCGGCTAAAGAAAGAATGGTGGTGTTAATCGACGCCGCAGATACAGAAGAAACAATGAAGTTTTATATCTATATGGAAAAAGGATTTCAAGATCTGCACGATCTTTACCGTGAATGGACCTCCCTCCTCCTCTCTCACGTCTACCGGGAATATGGAATCGAGGCGCTTGAGCAGTGTCTACGTTTTAGCAGTGAGAAACGCTGGATGCCGTGGATGATGGACGATGTCACCCATGATCCCAAAGAGCGCCTGCAGAGTTGGGTGAAACTGCTCCTGGGCAACTTTGCCACCATCCGGCTAGAAGAAGACGATGAGAAGTTCACCATTTTCCAGGACCCCTGCGGAAGCTGCGGACGCCAGATTCGCAATGGTTGCTATAAACCACCGCTGAATCTAGCAGTAGTCAAAGAAAGCCACCCGATTAGTTATAACCGTGGGGAAGTCACCGTGTACCAGGCCCACCTAGCCGTTATGCACACCATTATGCCCATAGAGCGTATTGGTGCTCCCTGGCCGGCAATTGTATGCCCGGAAGGGGCGAGCGGCGGTCCCTGCCAGATCTTCATGTACAAAAATCCCCACACCGCTGCTCCAGAGCACTACGAGATGGTAGGAATGCAGAAACCCTAATCTCCAGTGGAAAAGTGTTCTTGTGCTAGGTGGCTATGTAGCCGTGGAGAGAGATGCCAGACGTCTAGCGGTCTATGAGCTTAGCAATGCCAAGGTAAGGAGAGCTAAGCCCGCTTTTCTCGGGAACGGGGTGAGCGTGCCGCTGAGATCTTCCGATAGCCCTTTTTGCCTTTCCTGACTTTTTTGTCTTTTATCCAGCGCGACACCCCAGCATAGACTTGATCCCTAGGTTTGCCAGTTTTATCCTCCACCTCCTGGGCCGTAAACATTGCGGGTAATCCGGTCAGCACGGTATCCCAGTCGAGTCGGGGTCTCTTTCTTGCCCGAGCTCGGCTGGAGGCAGAGGAAACCCTGACTGAGTCGGACTGATGGCCGAGCACATCCTGCCATCTAGCCGCTTCTGCCCTCAGCGTTTCTAGTTCCGCTTCCCGTTTAGCAATCTCCTTCTGCAGAGAGATCAAGGCCTTATTAGTCTGCTGCTTAAGTGTAATAAGAATCGACGAACGGCGAGTGGCTTTACGCGGCATATGAGTAACCAAGCTCCTTATGACTGGAATAACAAAATATGATGGCAAAGATCGTTAGGCCAGTACATCTAGTGCAGTTGCAAAATTTGCCTTGCTTCTTCCGGTGTTGCCGGCTCCCTGCCATGTGCTCGGGCAAGGAGCACGGCCCATTCTACAAGGTCGGCATTGCTAGCAGCGACTTTGCCATTAGGTAAACCTGCCGTATCTTCGAGGCCAATGCGCACATGAGCACCCGTGGTGATAGCCAGACTGGCAATGGTAAAAACGCTCTCCTCAATACCATGCGCAATCCAGACCGCACCCGGAAAGATGTCTTTGAGACAAGAGGTCATATAGAAGTAACTGGCGGGTGTTCCAGGCATGATCTGTAAACCGTCACCAAACCGGCCACCAAACTCAACAAGGAAGTAGTGCGGAGAGCGTAACAGCCCGTCTCTGGCTAGGCTGGCTGCGTTATTAAGGAAACCCGTGTCCAGTAGCGCAGGCTCGGGAAAGATACCGCGTTCATAGCAGACCTCCAGCGTGCGCCGGATATCATCGTAGCTGTTGGGGATAAGCATAGTATGCTTACTTTCCCCTGAGCCAGGACCAGCAAAGAAAACAATGGGGCCCAGGTTCAGCGATATCATGTCCACTGGTTCAGGGGTTTCTCGTAAGTAGCGGAGGATCTGCTCTAGTGAAGCATCAGAGGTTCTTGCCGTAGTGTGGTTTACAATAAGTTTGGTTTGCGCACGGATAAGCTCATCCGCCTCACTATACCATGCTGGATCGTAGCTAACACCGCCTTGCGGGGTACGAGCATGGATATGTACAATAGAGGCTCCAGCCTCCGCGACTCGCTGTGCCTCAGCTGCAACCTCGGCAGGAGTCCAAGGAACATGAGGATTAACTTCGCGCCCGCGAATACCATTGAGGCAAGCTTTAATAACAATTTTGTCCATAGAGATTGCGACCTTAACGCAAGTTCAAATACCGCCGGGCAGTCTCTCCACGGTGCGTTCTGCTTCCTTTGTCACGAACAATCCGCGGGCATCGATCCCGGTAGGCAGGCTCAAGGTAGTCCTGCCACATGGACTCGGGCTCAAACACATGGCCGTCGGTATCAATAACAGTATACCCATTCATGGCTCGACCCTCCTTGTCCTTTTACACTGGACCCTCAAAGCCTGCCTCTGTTATCGGGATGATGCAAGCCAAGGACTAGGCCGCAGTTTTTTGCTGCGCCGCCGCAGTTTTTTGCTGCGCCTTGCCGTTGAGTAGCTTACCCACAATAAGCCCCAGGACCTCATCTGCCAGCGCCCGGACCTCATCTTTAGTCTTGGGCTGAATCGGGTGGGTCACCAGAATGGGCTCGTACTGCGGCATCCCTAGAGCAGTGCACTGGGCTCTGGCTGCATTGATGAACTCGGTGGTTGTAACATTGGCCGTAGGGATTCCCTGTTCCTCAAAGTAAACCACATCGTGCGAACTGCACGATATACAGCCCCCTCAATCAGAAAGGGCTTCAATCAGCCCATCACACTTTTCTGAGAGTTCTTTTTTGAGATCTTCCGGAGCAGTACGTGCCACTGCCGGTTTCATACGGCGAAGCACCTCTTTAACGCCATATTGCTCACGCAAAATCTCCTCCACCCGGTCGAGGAAGAAGTTGCCCTTAGCCTTACTAATGTCAAGAAGGCCAAGAGTTTTTCCTTCCAGCGTGTCCAGGCGAGGTGCTAGATTTTTCTCCTCCCTTTCCACCTTGTCGGTGGGGTCCAGCATTATTTCTCCCATAGAACACCTCCTTCTGTTGACTTACGTTCTAATAACCTTGCTAGTAATCCTACTGTAGTTTCCTCCAGCCCAACCGGCTACAGCGACCGAGAAACGACCTGCCGTTCCCCCAGCAACTATAATGGTAATGTGTTCTGGTTTGCGAAATTTAGAGATCAAGCTTTCGTCGGTGACCTCTTCAGTTTTGGAGGTCGCAAGCATGCTCACCCCAGCTCCTTCCCCTCCATCCTTACCAGGACGAAGATCCTTGAGAGGTTTGCGAATATTTTCGCATAGGAACTGTTTCACATCTGCCTTGGACCAACCGTCCTCAGCTATGGTCTTCATATGCTCAGGACATAACACTAGTACAGTGTCAGAAAACAAAGGAAAGTTTTTGTGGTTCCAAAGGCTTGCCATGGTCCAGCCTATCGAGGCTACTAGCTCCTCTGCACTGCGACTGGCATGATCGTTGATTTGGAAAGGGGAGTGACCAGCAAAAAGTGTGATTGTACTCTCATCTGGTCTAAAACCTTTTTCAACATGTAATGGCTCCCAAGGACTGATCTCCTCCCATTCCCCTACACAATGGGTGAACTGCGCTGGGTGTCCCATGGTTGCTTTACAGATCTCTCCTGGCTTGGCTCCCCCTATGTTCCACATCACTAGCCGTAAAGCCCGGCCAATAGTGGCATTGGCCCGAGTACCATGCCCTAGAGCATTCTGCTCACAGTTAACCCCTATCTGACGACGAATCGGACCATTGATAATCGCCATCGGGGTGGCAGAGAAAGTCGTGACTTGAATTCCATGGGTACAGAACTGATCTTCACACAGGGCTTCTACCCCAGCCAACACAACTGGAAAATAGGAAGGATGACAACCCGCCATCACCGCATTGATGGCAATCTTTTCCACCGTAGCCCGGCCATAGTTAGGGCCAATGGTGCCTAGTAGCTCCTGGGGGTCTCGATCAGCCCCAGAGAGCATACGCCTTACCCTCTCAGGAGTAGGAGGGACCACAGGCAAGCCGTCGGTCATCCCACGGGAATAGAGAAGCTCTACAGGATCGTCTTCCTCAATCGCAATCTGGCCTGAGTGCAACTCTGACATAATACCCCTTTCTTCCCGCCTAGTTTTCCATCCTTTTAGCAGGGATGTCAACCTCGCAAACTTATGAGCTTAGTTGTCATCCTGCTACCGCGATCTCCCCCTAACAGGCCCGGCACAGCCACTGAGAAACGACCCGCCGTTCCCCCGGCAACAATAATAGTAATATCTTCTGGACTAGGAAACTTAGGAATGAGAGTCTCCTCGGTCATCCCGTCGGTATTGATGTTGGGGATTAAGCTAACCCCCGCTCCCTCTCGCCCGTCCTTGCCCGGACGAAGCTCTTTCAGGGGCTTGCGAATGTTCTCATAGAGAAAGCGTTTCACATCTTCTTTAGACCAACCGCTCTCGGCAATGGTTTTGGTATGCTCTGGGCCCAGGACCAGCACTGTGTCAGAGAATAAGGGAAAGTTCTTGTGGTTCCATAAACCTGCCATTGTCCAACCAATTGAGGCTACCAGCTGCTCAGCATTACGGCTGGCATGATCGTTGATCTGAAAGAGAGGAAGAGAGGCAAAGAGGGTAATCGTGCTCTCTTCAGGCTTGAAACCTTTTTCAACATGTAATGGCTCCCAAGGACTGATCTCCTCCCATTCCCCTACACAATGGGTGAACTGCGCTGGGTGTCCCATGGTTGCTTTACAGATCTCTCCTGGCTTGGCTCCCCCTATGTTCCACATCACTAGCCGTAAAGCCCGGCCAATAGTGGCATTGGCCCGAGTACCATGCCCTAGAGCATTCTGCTCACAGTTAACCCCTATCTGACGACGAATCGGACCATTGATAATCGCCATCGGGGTACAAGAAGAGGTTGTGACCTGAACCCCATGGGTACAGAACTGATCTTCACACAGAGCCTCTATCCCAGCCAGCACAACTGGAAAATAGGAAGGATGACAACCCGCCATCACCGCATTGATGGCAATCTTTTCCACCGTAGCCCGGCCATAGTTAGGGCCAATGGTACCTAACAGCTCCTGAGAGTCCCGCTCAGTAGCAGAGAGCATCCGCCTTACCCTCTCAGGAGTAGGAGGGACCACAGGCAAGCCGTCGGTCATCCCACGAGAATAGAGAAGCTCCACAGGATCATCTTCCTCAATCGCAATCTGGCCCGACTGCAGCTCAGACATAAGGCCCTCCTTTGTGTAAGATTTTCTATTTAATTGCCTGTGGGTTGATTGGCGAGCCGACCGCACCGGTGATGGGAAGTGGAGGGGCAACAAACATAAATTCGTACACCCCATCCTTGGCACAGTCCTCAGCCAGTTCCTCAAGGTCAAAGATCTCGCCCACCAGCATACCGGCATGCACAATCAGGACAATATGAAGGGGCTGAAAAACGTCCTCGGTTTCATTGGGAATAACCTCAGTACCCCAGGTATCCATGGCATAGCCAGCTATCTGCTTCTCGCAAAGCCAGGGAGCGGTGGTAAGGCTTAGGCCGGGAGCCGGGCCGCCCGAGTACTGCCCCCACTTTCCCTCGGATCTGACCTGGGCGATCTGGCCGGTACGGACCAGAACAATGTCCCCCTGGTCAATGCTTACTTTTTGTTTGCTCACAGCGCCGTCCAGGTCTTGAGGGTAAATGGCTTCTCCCAGCTCCAGCCAGGGTTTACCTTTATAACGAGGGATATCGAGAAGCACACCACGGGTAACAATCTTGTTGCGCATGGTCTCAATGCCATTTTTCTTGGCGCCGGTACTGGTGACCATCTGAGCATCATAGCCGTTGTACATTTTCCCTTCATACATAATGTGGGCCAACGAATCCCACTGGGTGGCACACTGAAGCGGCATGGTCACAGCGTCGTCTGTATAGCGGATATTGGGAAGGTGATCTTGAGCCCCAATAGCAACATCCGCCCCATCCTGCATCATAAAGTGGATAGGATTAAAGCGACCAAAGGAGCCAGTTTGCGGGCCCTTGTCATCAAAGGGAATAGCAAGAGAAAAAACTCTGCCCTGCTTGACCAGTTTGGCCGCTTCGGTGATCTTTTCTGACGTAATATAGTTAAGCGTTCCCAACTGGTCTTCAGCTCCCCACTTGCCCCAGTTCTTGTATTTCTGTGAGAACTCTTTGACCTTCTCAATGGTGAACTTCTCGGCCATAGCATATACCTCCTTCTTATTTATTAATTATTAGCGGATTGCTTTACTTCTAGCGCGATCTGATAGTAGAAAGCACAGGGGACGACTATTATCGAGTTACCTCTAAGCGCTGCTCCAGCCGCTCCATAATTGCTATTGTCCGAGCCTACTACTCTGCCGTTACCCTGGCTTCAGTGAGAATCTCCTTAGTCTCCTGATGGATTCGGAAGCCAAGAAAAAGCCCTACCAAGACAAGGATGCCCTGAAGGGTAAGCATTATCCCTATAGCGGTTTGCACTTGAGTGGACATCAGAATTTGAGAAAGGTTGCGCTTTCCTATCACAACAATGCGTAGGGGCGAATCTCATATTCGCCGACCCGCCCGCGACCCTCCACAGTGGGCGATCACGTCGGGCAGGATGCCCGCGATCGCCTCTACAAAACAGGGACCAGGATCATCAACAGACGCCTACCCAAATGAAAGACGCTATAGAATCTGGTGTTCACCCATGGATAATCTCTTCTCCCGCACTTTTCCTCCCTCTTCCCTTCTCTGTCAAGAGAGAGGGATACTTCCATAAGAACATTGTTTTGAGCCAGTGGATATGAAGTACTGCTGACGATCCCAAGAAAGAGGACAATTCCATAAGCAACAGCCACTGGCCTGCTGAAGATCACCTACCCGCCCAGGCTCTCAGCAGCAGTGCACCTTAGAGGTCAAGCGTTTCGTCTTAACCTAGCAGCAAAAAAGCCATCCAAACCTTGGCGGTGAGGAAAGGTACGGAAAAACCCCTGGGAATCAAGGAAATCTTGTAGCAACGGCAAGGAGGGAGGTTCCATAGAGAATTCAGGGTGAGCTTTAAGGAAGTGTCCAATGATTTCCGGGTTTTCCTCATTTGTCAGGGTGCAGGTAGCATAGATAAGAATGCCTGCGGGTTTAAGCAGGGAAGCAACACCTTGGAGAATTTTTAACTGCAGAGCAGCTAAATTCTTAACATTCTCCTCCCTAAGCCGCCAGCGAATCTCCGGATGGGAACGTAGAGTTCCTAAGCCAGAGCAGGGGACATCAACCAGAATGCGGTCAAAGGGCAAAGCAAAATTCCTGCAGGATATAAGAGAAGCATCCTTCTTTTGGGGGTGAACAATGGTCAGCCCTAGCCTTTGGGCATTTTCTTTAACCTTGGTTAGACCAAGAGGGTGAATATCGAGAGCTACAATTTCGCCCTGGTTACCCATTAACTCGGCTATCTCAGCAGTCTTCCCTCCCGGAGCAGCACAGGCATCCAATACCCGCTCTCCCGCCTGAGGCTCCAGAAGCAAAGGAATAAGCTGGGAGGCCTCCCCCTGAGCAGAGAACTTGCCCTGGGAAAACCCAGGAAGCTCGTTGGGGTTAGCCCCAGCCACAGTCACACCCAGAGGAGAGAAAGAGCTTGCCTTGGCCGCAACCCCTTCCTTCTCCATCTCAGTAATAAGGGCTTCCCGGTTGGTTTTAAGCTGGTTGACCCTGAGGGTGGTGGGAGCCTTGCTGTTATTGGCCTCAAGAAGAGCCCGGGTTTCCTCTTCCCCCAGTTCTTCGATCCACTTTTTGACCAGCCACGAAGGATGGGAGCAAAGAACCGCCAGATAGCGGATAGGGTCTTTTGCCTTATCTGGGAGTAACAGGCGATCTTTTTCCCGGGCAGCCCGACGCAGGATGGCATTAATCAGACCAGAAGCCTCTCGCCTGATTCTCTTGGCCAGGCGGACGGCGGTGTCCACCACCGCATAGGATGGCACACGGGAGAGAAAGAGCAGCTGGTACAGGGCCAAGCGCAAAAGGATTTTTACTTCTAAATCGAGGCGCTCAAGCGGAGTGCGGCAAAGCAGGCTAAGGGTCCAATCGAGCCGCAGCTGCCAGGCCAGCGTGCCGTAAACCAGGCGAGTGAGCAGGGCCTTATCTTGAACGGAAAGATGGCTTTGCCCAAGCCTCTCCCCCAGGAGAAGGTCGGCAAAGGCACCCTTTTCCTCAACCTGAAGGAGAATCCTAAAGGCCAGGACCCTTGGGTCTTCGCTTCTTTCGACTCTGCTCAGAATAGACCTTTCGGCGAGCCCCTCGGCCCTGCTCCTAAGCTCAGGGCTGGCTTTGCTTAGGACAGGTTCAGGTACCCAGTAGCGTTCCTTCTTTAACGGCAAAGCCTTTGAGGAATTCACTAACCGGGAGCCTTTTTTTACCTTCGAGTTGGACCTCTTCCAGAGCCAGAAAGTTCTCCCCGGTAAGAACCACAAGCTCAGAAGGAGTAGAACGGACTACAGTTGCAGGAGAAAGCGAAGACGGAGGCTCTTCTTTGATGACCCTGGCCCAAAAGATTTTTAGCAATTTCCCTTCCAGAGACGTGTAAGCCGAGGGCCAGGGATTAAACGCCCGAATCATGCACTCAAGCTCCTCTGCTCTTTTGGTCCAGTCAATGCAGCCATCTTCCTTCTTGATCATAGGGGCAAGCGTTGCCTCTTCCGCTTTCTGCACAATAGGACGAAGCTCGTCCTTTTTTACCAGGGCAACGGTCTCCATAAGCATTTGCGCCCCCAGTGGGGCAAGCTTATTGTGGAGGGTTTTTCCGGTGTCATCCGGAGCAATGGGAATAGTTTTCTGCAGAAGAATATCCCCGGCATCCATGCGCTCGTTCATCTGCATAATGGTCACACCGGTGATTTTCTCTCCCCTTAACATGGCCCATTGAATAGGCGCGGCTCCTCGATACTTGGGAAGGAGAGAAGCATGGACATTAATACAACCATAAGAAGGGAGAGAGAGAACCGTTTTGGGCAGGATTTTTCCGTAGGCTGCTACCACAATAAGATCTGCCTGCCACCGGCGAATCTGCTCCAGGGTTTCTGGATCTTTAAGACTCTGTGGCTGTAGAACAGGAAGGTTATGGCTCAGGGCAAGCTCTTTAACCGGCGGAGGACGAAGGGTAAGCCCGCGTCCTGCCGGGTGGTCCGGCTGAGTAACCACACCCACTACTTGATCCTCACCCGCAAGCAGGGCACGCAGGGTTGGAACCGCAAACTCGGGAGTGCCCATGAAGATAATGCGCAACTGAACGCTCACCGAACTATATGGGCGGGGGGCCTTTTCGGGGCTGAAGGGGTCGGCCCTCTTTGAGAAGCTTTTTAACCCGGCGGGTGTACATCTCTCTTTTCAAACGGCTGATGCGGTCAACAAAGAGCTTACCCTCCAGATGGTCAATCTCGTGCTGGAAGATAACAGCTAATAAATCCTGCACCTGAAGAGTGATCTCTTTTTCCTCGGGAGTCCAGGCTTTGATCTCAACCTGGGCGGCCCTTTTGACCTCGGCCGTGTAGTCCACCACGCTTAAGCATCCTTCTTCCCAGACAATCTCGCCTTCCCGGGCAGTAATAACGGGATTAATGAGCCTTAGCAGATTTTTTCCCGGCTCTTCGTGGTTTGCGTCTACTACAATGATGCGTTGAGGGACCCCCAGCTGGACGGCAGCCAGCCCTACCCCAGGAGCGGCATACAGGGTTTGCACCATATCGTCGACTAATTGGACAAGGTCGCCGTTGAGGTTCTCAACCTGTACAGCCGTCTGTTTAAGACGGGGGTCAGGATATTTGAGAATTTCACGAAGCATGATGTTTCATTCTATAGCATATGGCTTATGGCAGACAAATCTCCCTCCTCTACACCGTCAGCCACGAAGCAAACCAAGCCATAGGCCAGTCACATCATGCTGTACGGGTCTACATCGACAATCACCCGGATCCCTTGAGCTTTGGCGCGGACAAGGATCATCTCTTTTCCTTTTCTCACTAGAGCATGTAGAGTATGGCTCTGCCTACCCTTGAGGAGGAGGTGCCAGCGGTAGCGACCTTTTAACCGCTCAATGGGAGCAGGCGCCGGACCGAGAAGCACAGGTGCCTCTTTTTGTTCCTGGCATAGGGAGTGAAGCGCCTGCGCAAGGTGTTCAGCTAGAGATTTGACTCTGCCTTGATCAAGCCCTTCTAAGCGAATGTTGATCATGCGGACAAACGGAGGATAAGAAAGGTCCTCACGGTAGCGTAGCTCCTTCTCAGCAAAGCGGGAAAAGTTATGACTCGCCGCCAAGCGCACACTATAGTGCTGAGGACGGTATGTCTGGACAATCACCCGACCGTTCTCGCTACCCCTACCGGTACGGCCGGCCACTTGGGTAAGAAGCTGAAATGTCCGCTCTGCTGCACGAAAATCCGGCAAGTTCAAAGAGATGTCGGCAAGCAAAACCCCAACTAGAGTTACCCCGGGGATGTCATGTCCTTTGGTCACCATCTGGGTGCCGACCAGGATATCAATCTCGTTCTTTCTCCAGGCAGAAAGTAAATGTGCAAGTGTCCCTCTTCTGCTGGTCGTGTCTCGATCGAGCCGTGCAACCCTTGCCCCAGGAACAAGCCCTCTAAGCGCTTGTTCTACTTGTTCGGTGCCCACTCCAAGATTTTCTAACGAAGCACCACGGCACTGCGGGCAAAGGTCTGGAGCACTTTGGGCAAAACCGCAATAATGGCAGCGCAGAGCCCTACCATGCACATGAAAAGTCAGGGTAACACTGCAGTTAGGACACGAAAGAACAAACCCGCAGAGACAACACTGGAGATAGTTAGCATAGCCCCGACGGTTGAGAAAGAGAAGGCTTTGCCCCCTAGTTTCGAAGTTGCGCTTGAGCGCCTCACCTAGGGAAGCAGAGAAAAATTTCCTTTCTTTGTTTTTTCCTCCTTTTACTTCAGTTCTGAGGTCAATGACCTCAACCCCGGGTAGCTGCTTTCCCTCCACCCGCTCAGGTAGTTCCAGAAGGGTGTAGCGCCGATTGCGGCTGTGGAAATAACTTTCCATAGAAGGGGTAGCAGAACCAAGAATAACCGGACAGGAAGAAAGCTTGCCTCGCATCACCGCAAGGTCCCGAGCATTATATCGTACTCCTTCCTCTTGTTTATAAGCAGGATCATGCTCTTCATCAACAACAATCAGGCCAAGCGAGGGAAAGGGGGCAAAGATAGCAGAACGGGCACCTATAACTACCCGGGTCTCTCTCCTCACAATTCGCCACCACGCCCCCCACCGCTCCGTGCCTACCAGGCCACTGTGCAAAACGGCCACCTGCGCCCCAAACCGTGCGCGCACTTGCTCAACAAGTTGGTGGGTCAGAGCAATCTCAGGAACAAGGATAAGAACCTCCTTCCCCTTTTTGACAGCCGCCTCAGCCGCCTGCAGATAGACCTCGGTTTTACCGCTTCCTGTGACTCCGTGAAGGAGAAAAGTAGTAAAAGAGGATTTCATCAAGGAGGACAAAATCTGTGCGAGAACACTCTCCTGGGCCTGGGAGAGCTTATACCGTTCTGGCTCCTCGCTTACGGCAGGGCTGGCTGCAGCGTCTCGCAGGGATCTTGCACGGTAGCCGGGCAGGCGCTCCTGGACCGTGATGAGCCCTCTTTCCTCAAGTCTACCCAGTATTTCGCTAAGATGGAGAGAAGGAAACTGCCGGCGTAGAGCCTTTGTTGTTATCCGCTTTTTGGGGATAAGAAAAGTGAGAACCTCTTGTTCAGCCTTGCTTAGGTTTTCTTCCTTAATTTCTTCACGTTTAAGCTTTACTACCCGCTCGCTCTCTACCCTGAGTCCTCCCGGCAAAATTGTGGCCAGCATCTCGCTTGGAGAAGCAACATAATAGGTCGCAGCCCATTGCCAAAGACGGATAAGATCAGGAAGAAAAATGGGCTTTTCATCCAGCACATCAAGGATATCCTTAACCTCTTCACGTTCGCTTTCCTGGCACAGTTCAATAACAATTCCCGTTATTTTTCGCGATCCTATAGGCACAAGAACACGCATCCCAGAAACAAGATGTCCCTGCCAGTTAGCTGGGATCTGGTAGGTAAGAAAGCCCTGCAACCCAGCTGGAACTGTAATCGCTACCCGAGCAAAGGAAAGAGAGCGAATTTTTTTCTCTTCAATATTTGACAAATTACTTTCTCTATTGCATACTAAGTACCTGAAAAACAGCTAATTATGATAGTTTACTTATAAGTGCATTGTTTTCTGATACCTCGCTTTTATTATTATGGCTGTGGCAACGTTTTTGCAGTCAGGCATGGGTTTTCTTAAGCGTCTCTCGATGCCCCTTTCCGAGCTCTCTCCATTCCATAGAGAAAAGAATTACCTCAGCCTCGACATTGGCTCAAGCTCGGTCAAAATGCTTGAGGTACGCGGTGGTGACAGCGGATTACACGTTGTGAACGCGGCGGTATCCCCGCTTCCACCAACGGCCGTACAGAGCAACATGATACAAGACCAGCAAGACGTAGCCGAAGCTATTCGCCTGCTCATTGAGAGCAATGGGATAAGAACCAAAGAGGTAATCACCGCGGTTCCTGGCCCAGCAGTTATTATCAAACAAGCCACCTTTCCTGCTCAGCCGCCCGAGGAGCTTGATGAAACAGTAATCCTTGAAGCGGGCAATTTTATTCCCGAAAGCCTTGAGAACGTGAACCTCGACTATCAGATCATTGGTGAAGATCCTGAGGAAGGACAAGTAGAGGTGCTGCTTGTGGCTATACGTACGGACATCATCAACAGCTATATTGCCGCAATCACCGAGGCCGGGCTTAGGCCAATAGTGGTGGATGTGGATTATTTCGCTCTGGAGAACATGTTCGAGATTAATTATGCTCCCCAGCCAGAGGAGGTCAATGCGCTTATTAACTTGGGAGCACGCTATTCGACAATTAATATCCTTAAGGGAGGGCGGTCGGTGTTTAACGGTGACGTTCCTGTCGGCGGCCGGCAAATCACTGAGGCACTTATGCAGCAACTTGGGCTCACCTATGAGGAGGCCGAGGAGGCCAAGATCACCGGTACGGCGGCCGAGCATGCACAGGAGGAAATAGAGGCCTCTCTCACCTTGGCCGTGGACCCTCTTCTTGACGAGGTCCAGCGGGCGCTCAGCTTCTTCTGGACTGGAGCGGCTGAGGAGCCAATCCACAATATTTACCTAAGTGGCGGAAGCGCCCAGCTCTCCGGGCTGGCGGCAATGATGAGCGAGCGACTTCAGGCACCGTTGGAACTGACCGATCCTTTTCGTCAGGTTATAATCGGACGCCAGGCAGATGAGGATTTTTTACAACAAATCGCTTCCTCCCTAGCGGTAAGTGTAGGACTGGCCACAAGGAGGCCAGGGGACAAATGATCCACATTAACCTTCTGCCAGTACGAGAGCAGGAAAGAGTCATCGCCCGGCGTCAAGAGACTACTCTTGCCACTCTCTTTCTGGTCCTAATCCTTGCAGTTATCGCCTTTTTTCACCTGCTGCAAGGACGGCACCTGCAGGCAGCAAGTGAGGAACTAGAACGCCTTGAGGCCAGCGTGCAGCAGTTAAGAACCATCACTAAAGAGGTGAGCCGACTGAGGAAGGACAAAAACGAGCTGGAGGCAAAGCTCAAGACCATTGCTGACCTCCATCGTAAAAAGATGGGGCCAGTGCATGTCCTGGATAATCTGAGTGCTAGCACACCCGAACAACTCTGGATCACAACCTTTGTGGATGCTAGAGGAGCGGCTACTCTTAACGGCATGGCGGTAGATAATCAGACGATTGCTTCTTTTATGCGAGCTCTTTCTGGCTCATCCCATTTTAGCAATGTAGACTTGGTGGAGACTTCTCGGGTAGAGCAAGGGAAAGGATTACCTGCCCTTGTGAGGTTTGTTGTCAAGGCGCAGCTCACCTACATGGGCCAGCAAGAAATAGAGACAGGATAAGGAGGGTCCATGCTTGATCGTCTCTTTGATCTCTCCCGTATGCAGCGCATTCTCTGCTTTGCTGGCTTTCTAGCCGTGTTACTCTTTGCCTATATTTTCCTCCTCTACTTGCCCCGTTCTCAGCAGCTGACCGAAAAGCGGGAAGCCAAAAACAATATTCTCCTGGAGCAGGACCGGCTTGCTGCTTTAGCTACTAACTTGGAAAAAGCAAAAGAGACAGTACGTGAGTTAGATATTCGTCTTAAGGAGGCCGCAGCCCAGCTTCCAGACGCAAAAGAGATTCCTGACCTGCTGAGCAGTGTCTCCTCTCTGGGTCGGGAGTCAGGGCTAGAGGTTCTGTTATTCAGGCTTAAACCGGAAACTTTCCAAGACTTCTATGCTGAGGTGCCTGTGGAGATGGCTGTCCGCGGAGGGTATCATAGAGTAGCAACATTTTTTGACAAGGTGAGGAAGATAGACCGTATTATCAGTATCACCAACATCACCTTAAAGGATCCTAAACTAGCCAATGGCCGGGCGGTCATTGATGCTGCTTTCTCTGCTACTACTTTCCGTTTTCTGAGTGAGGAGGAACGAGTCCGCATTGCTGAGCAAAAAAAGGCTGCTAAGAAATAGTAGGAGATATGAGCCTCTGGTGCTGTGGTAGAAGGGTAGGTGGGTGGGTTTTTGTTCTATGTGTGCTCCCCTCTCTTTCTCTTCTTGGCCAAGAAGAGGGGGAAGAGCCTGTCCTGAGCCAAGCCGAAGAGCCTGTCCCGGGCATAGATGGTAGGGATGAAGGAGAGGACCCTTCTTATGTCTATGACCCTGCCGACAAGCGTGATCCCTTTCTTCCTACGTTGGGAGCCCCTCCTTCCCCAGAGCAGCGCTGTTGTACCGAAGAACTCCAAACTCCTCTGCAAAGCTATGAAATGGGACAGCTCAGGCTTGTTGGTATTATCTGGAATCTAGAAAAGCCACGTGCCTTGGTAGAGGATGGTACGGGAACAGGCTACATTGTCACCCGTGACACCCCTATTGGCTCGAGCTGCGGTAAGGTAAAGATAATCGAGCCCGGACAGTTAGTCATTGAGGAGTATTACTATGACCTTGATGGTGACTGTCAGCCACGGGAAGTGATTATAGAGCTAGTGGCTCCGGAAGAATAGGAGGGGGGAGGAATAGATGAGGCAGGGAAGGCGAAGACACAAGGGAGTTTTTTTCGCCCTTTTATCCTTCTGGTGGATAGGGATTTTCCCTTTTCCCAGAGCTGCGGCTCTAGAGATGCCTTTTTTCTCAGTGGACGGTACTGGAGACCTGATCAAGGCGCTTGTTAGTAAGAAGAAAGACGCGAAAGGGGAGGTGAGTAGTCAGGTCCTTTTCTCGGCAGAGGAAGAAAAGAGAGCATCCATACATTCTACTCGATCACAAGCATCCCCTGTATCTCCGACCCCTATAGAGACGACAAAGCCCGTCCTGAGCTCAGCCCGTCCTGAGCTTAGTCCCAGGGTCCAAGAGGTGGACGCCCCTGAGGAGACACCAGCCCCTGTCCCCAGTCGAGCTGAAGGGCCTGAAATCAGGACCGTCGAAGAAGAATTCCAGCCGCCAGCGGAGGCTGCTCGCTATATAGGGCAGCCTATTTCTCTGGACTTTAGAGACACAGACATCCGCGATATCTTACGAGTACTGGCTGACATAAGCGGAATGAACATCATTGCCACGGACGATGTCAGCGGCCGAATCACCCTAAGGCTTATTAACATTCCCTGGGACCAGGCTCTTGATGTGGTTCTCCAGGCAAACGGCTTGGAGAGGGTGCAGATGGAGAGCGTTGTGCAGGTGTCCACCGCTGAGAGACTAAGCAGAGAGCGTACTGCCCGCCTTCAGGCTCAGCAGGCAGAGGAAAATTTGGAACCTATCGAAACAGAGTACATGCGGATTAACTATGCTAACGCAGAGAACCTAACCACTCTCATCCAGGGAACAGAGGGAGAAGGAACAGGCATTCTCACGAATCGTGGGAGCATTTTTGCCGATGCAGGGACAAACACCCTTATTGTCCGAGACACCCAGGTCGGCATTGATACGGTGCGCGAGTTTGTGCAGCAGCTTGATATCCAGACCCCGCAGGTCCTCATTGAGGCATATCTGGTAGAAGCTTCGGAGGACATTGGCCGGGACCTTGGCATTCAGTGGGGTTACCAGCATATCGCCAGCCCGGAGACGGGCAATCCTACAGGAAAGGATTTTCCCGGGAGGATTGGATTTGGGGGAGGCCTCGAGTCAGGAGGCGTGGTTCCTGAAGGACCACCTGGAAGCGGTGGGATCACGGCTATTCCCTTTATTGCGGATTTTCCTGCCACCGTTGCACCTGGCGCTGGATCTGCCCTTAACCTTGCCCTGGGCTCCCTGAGCGGCCAAGATGCCCTCAGCCTGCGTCTTACCGCCCTGGAGGCGCAAGGTAGAGTACGGATTACTTCTCATCCTCGGGTAATGACCCTGAACAACAGGGAGGCAAGAATAGAGAGTGTACGCATTGTGCGGGTTCCAACGCCTTCCACCACCTCAATTGTGGCTGCTCCTGGTGCAATAGGCGCCGCAGAAGCAGCGTTCCAGGAGTTTAGCACTGGAATCATTCTCTCTGTCACGCCCCAGGTTTCGGCTGATGGGTTCGTTTTTCTTGCCATTGAGACCGAATCGAGCCAGCTTGCAGTTTCTAGTATTGATTCATCAATCACCAACATCCCTGACGAACTAAGCCGCACCGCCAACTCCAGTGTACTGATTAAGAGTGGTGAGACGTTTGTTCTAGGTGGGATTGTCCGTGACGAGTTTAGTACCCTTGAAACAGGCGTTCCCTATCTGAGAGATGTGCCTGTCTTGGGATGGTTGTTTAAGGGGCGCTCTGTTGATGAGGGAAAGGAAGAGCTCCTGGTCTTTATCACCCCCACAATTGCAGCCAGTCCCCAGCTTGCTGGCTTACCTACCGCCCAGCAGCTCTGGGAAAATCGGCCCAGGACGATGAGCGAGCAACCCTAAGAAAAGAGAGATTACAATATGCTCCGTTATTTCACCGCCGGGGAATCACATGGACCACGTCTTACCGCTATTGTGGAAGGTTTTCCGGCAGGATTTGCCATTGACATTGCCCAGATCAACCAGGACCTCTTCCGCCGCCAGCAGGGCTATGGCCGGGGCGGAAGAATGAAGATTGAGAAGGACGAGGTGCAGATTCACTCTGGGGTACGCTGGGGGGAGAGCCTAGGCTCTCCCATCACGCTGGTCATTGAAAACAAGGACTGGCGCAACTGGGAAAAGCGTATGTCTCCGTTTGCCGAGGATAGGAATGAAAAAATCGCTGTGACCCGTCCGCGGCCGGGACACGCGGACCTTGTCGGTGCGCTTAAGTACAATCACCAAGACGTGCGTAATGTTCTTGAGCGGGCAAGCGCCAGGGAGACTACGGCCCGGGTGGCGGTGGGGTCGCTGACCAAAAGCTTACTTGTCCCGTTCGGTATCCGAGTGATGGGGTATGTGGCAGAGATTGGTGGTGTTGTTGCCAACCACTCGGAGATGTCGGTAGAGGAAGTATGCGCTAAGGCTGAGGCGTCGGCTGTGCGTATGGCCGACCCACAGGCTGAGGAGAGGATCATTGCCTGCATTGATGAGTGTCAAAAGCGTGGAGATACCTTGGGTGGAGTGGTGGAGGTAGTGGTGAAGGGTCTCCCGCCCGGGTTGGGAAGCTACGTGCAATGGGATTGCAAGTTAGACGGCCGCCTCGGACACGCGCTCCTAAGCCTACAGGCGACTAAGGGGGTGGAGGTGGGGTTGGGATTTGCTACAGCACGGCTTCCCGGTTCCCGGGTGCACGATGAGATCTATTTTGAGGATGAGAGGCGTTTTGTACGAAAGACTAACAACTCCGGCGGCACAGAGGGAGGAATGAGCACCGGGGAGCCCCTAGTAGTCAAAGTGGCTTTCAAGCCTCTGTCTACGCTTATGAGGCCGCTTCACTCGGTGGACCTGCGGACCAAAGAGGAAGTAGAGGCAACCATCGAGAGATCGGACGTATGCGCAATTCCCGCAGCCGCAGTGATTGCTGAGAATGTGGTTGCCCTTGTGATTAGCCAGGCATTTTTGGAGAAGTTCGGTGGGGATTCGTTTGTGGAGATCAAGCGTAATTATCAAGGTTATATGGAACAGGTAAGGAATTTTTAGGCCTAGATCTGTCCTGAGCCTAAGAAGATCCAAGAGGAATAAAAGCCTCATTTACGTCGACTTTTACATAGACGCGAACGGAAAAGCAAAAATAAACCCAACAAATCCAGTAAATTTATCGAAAAGATTGAAACGTATCTTCCTAACCGGCTTTATGGGCACGGGCAAGAGTGAGGTCGGTAGGCGCCTGGCCGAGCGGCTGGGTTGGCGGTTTGTTGATACGGATGCCCTCATTGAGCGAGAAGAGGGGCGCACCATTTCTGAGATTTTTGCCCAGAAGGGTGAGCCGTATTTTCGCATGGCAGAGGGGCAAATAGTGGAGAAGGTATGTGGTGAGGAGGAGGTGGTGGTCGCCACTGGAGGGGGGGTCATTGTTGATGAGGGGAACCGGAAACGGATGCAGAAGAGCGGGGTGGTGGTCTGTCTTACCGCTTCTCCTGAAATCATCCTGGCCCGGGTGGGAAGAGGTGGAAACCGGCCCCTCCTTCAGGGTGGTGAGTCGTTAGAGCGTATCCGTTTCCTACTTTCTCAAAGAGCCGCGGTTTATGCAAGAGCCGATATAACAGTCGAGACCTCAACACTTGGCGTAGACGAGGTAGTGGAGGAAGTCTTGCAGAACCTAAGAACTAAGGGTTTTAGGGCTTATAAGGCTGACTCAAAAGACTAGTTAGACATTATGAATACAATTACTGTTAACCTTGGCCCTCGTTCCTACCCAATCTACATCGGAGCGAATGTGCTAGGTGAACTCGGCCGCCTGTTGCGCGAGCGGCAGTTCAGTGATCGGGTGGTAGTAGTGACAGACTCGGTTGTAGGTAAGATCTATTGTGAGCCGACCGTGCAGGCACTGGCAAACGCAGGCCTGGATCCTTGGGTAGTAGAGATTCCTGCAGGAGAGGAACACAAAAATCTTGCTTGGTTGGCGTTTATCTACGACAAGCTTATTGAGGGTAGAACCGACCGCCGCTCGCCCCTGGTAGCTTTGGGCGGAGGGGTAGTAGGCGACATGGCTGGCTTTGCTGCGGCTACTCTTTTGCGCGGCCTCCCACTGATCCAGGTGCCTACCACCCTTCTTGCCCAGGTAGACGCAAGCGTGGGAGGAAAGACCGGGATCAACCATTCCACCGGGAAAAACTTAATTGGCGCCTTCTACCAACCCAGGCTTGTGCTTATTGATGTGGACATGCTCAAGACCCTGCCTCAGCGTGAGTTTGTGGCTGGCTTGGCCGAGGTGATCAAATACGGGATCATTCTCGACCCCGAGTTGTTTGCTATGCTTGAAGGACGGCTGTCTGCCATTTTGCATCTAAACTCCGCGCTTCTCACACACATTGTCACCGTATGTTGTCGGCTCAAAGCCAGGGTGGTGGAGGAAGATGAAACCGAGGGTGGCTATCGCGCAATCTTAAACTTTGGCCACACCCTGGGACACGCGGTTGAAAGTGCTACCGAATATAGAGAGTTTTTGCATGGCGAAGCAGTGGCAATGGGGCTGATCTTTGCCGCCCGCCTATCACAACAGAGGGGGCTATGCACTGAGAGCACCTATGAGCGCATTAGACAGCTGATCAAAAGGGCAGGGCTACCGGTGGAGGTGCCTTCCAGGGCTAAAGGCGAACACCTGGCCCTGGTAATGGAGACTGACAAAAAGACTGCTGCAGGAAAGATCAAGTTTGTTTGCATTGAGGAGATCGGCAAGACATGCTTTGAGTATATGAGTGCCAAGGAGATAGTGGAGTATCTATGAGAAGGGAGGAGTGGATTGGTGGAGTAAATGTGGGGCACTTTTGGGACGCTATAGGGGAATATTTGCTTGTCATGTCACCACAGAATGTCAATAAATCCAAAGAGTTATATTTTTACATGCAAATCGGAAGGCGAGATCTTATATAGTGTCGCGCCACACTATATATTACCCCTACAGGATGGCTTGGAAGAGGATATTATGCCACAAAATCCAGAGAAGTACGCACATCCCGGCGCCTTCATCAGGGAACATGTGATTCCTCGGGAATGTCGGTGACGGCCGCCGCAGGCTGTCCTCGAAGCGCTGGCGCAGTGACCGCCCCGGCCATCCGGCACGGGGGACTGCCGCATCTGCCCACACGCACAACAAATTCATGATAGCCTGATAGTAGAGGCGAAAAGTTTTTCGCCTCTACGTGACTTCCTTAGAAGGAAAAGGTGCATGGCGGACCGAACTGAGTTTTCACCCGGTCAGATCATAGTCTTGAAGTCCGACCCCTCCGTAAAGGGGACGGTTGTTGAAACAGTTCTGGGTGAACCTGAAAACCGCTTCAGAGTTTTTATAGCCGGAAATGTTCAGACCTATTACGCCTCTCAGTTACAGGCCGAAGAGCAGCACGATAACAACACTCAGTTACTTTCGTGTGAGCGCTTTCATGCCTACCTGACCGCCCAGCAAATACGGCATCCCAGCCTCTCGACCCTGTATTCACTCAACGCGGCCCGTGTAGACTTCATTCCCTACCAGTTCCGGCCTGTGCTGCGCTTCATCCGGTCGGACCGTCCGCGCCTGCTGATTGCCGACGGCGTGGGTGTTGGAAAGACAATTGAGGCCGGCTTGATTCTGCGGGAATTGCAGGCTCGGCGGGACATCAAGTCCGTCCTCATCATCTGTCCCCGTCCACTGGTGACTGAGCCTTCGCAAGCGAATCAGCGGGCGGGTAATGCCTCACGTCATGCCAGGCTTGACCCGACATCCAACCTCGCCTAGATGCCTGCATTGGGTCTTTACGCAGAGTGAAATAATCTGTAAAGACAGCGCCGGAATTTTCAACGAACGAGGAATTCTAGTTCTTCTTGAGCTATGCTCCGACCATGGTGGCGGTATCATTACACGACATACTGCCTCCTTAGTTTGCACTTTCCATATGCGAACACTGACTCCGGTTCAACGCTACGGCTAGCACAGGAGAAATAGAGGCAGGAGAGGGAGCCCTCTGTATGTAGTTTTCAAATAGAGAGATACACAGGTAGAAGAGAAGATGGCCGATATACGTGGATGGAAGTTTGAGGCAGTACGACAGCGCTGCACGCTTACCGAAATGATAAAGAGGGTAAGCGAATGCGCCAAATCTCGAAGATATGGGTAGACGGCATGATGATTGCGCCAATAATCGCAGTACAGGAAGGAATCAATGGCAACAGACTTCAGCTTTGCGCGAAACTTGATTGACAAGCTCGATGGATGGGTGAACAAGCTCGCCGCGCCTCTGATGCCGCCTCGTAGGGGCGGCGAGGAGCCGGACATGATTCGGCTTGAACTCCGCGAACAGATACCGCATACCGTCATGATTGGAAAGTGCGTCCGGGCCGTGAGTGGCATTCATGGAGCGCTTGTTCTCGCCGATCTAGGCTACGTGGCAGAGTGTGGCGCCCTGTTGAGAATAGTCTCCGACTTTTGCACCGAAATCATAGCTATCAGCAGTGCACTGAATAGAGGGGGCGATCTGCCACGCGCCGTGCAGACTTTTGTGAAGCAGTATTTTACTCCGATACCGCAAACGCCAGAGCAGTTGAAGGCAGCCGACCGCGCCCGTTACGTAAGCCGCGAGACGTTGATCAAGGAAGTAGGACGCTTTTTGGCTGAGAGCGCGAACGTAGACAGTGAACAATCGCTTCCCGTCTCTAGGTTTCTTAACATGGTCTACGACAAATATGTGCATGGCGCTTATGAAACCACTATGGAGTTGTGTGACCCGGACACTGGTCGTTTCATGATGTGCGGTCATCTGTCCCCATCGAAGCGACAGGAGTTTGCCGAGGCTGTGTTTCTGAAACTTCATGAAGTCGTGGTTGCTATTGAACACACCGCCGCAGTTACCGGGCAGGAGGAAATTTTCAAGGCGGCACGCGATGCGCGTCGTACCATGGATGATTCGGGCTTTTGGATAACATGTTGATTCCAGTAGGATAAAGAGTAAATCGGCTCAGAGAGGATAACGCACTGAGGCTTGACATTCATCGAAGCCAAAACCTACGACTGGGAGCGGGTTGTGAGTAAAGGGATCGTTGGCGCTATAGTAGGCGGTTCGTTCGCTCTGATAATATGGCTATTTCATCGTGTGAAAAGTCTTTTCAAGAAAGGTAAAAACAATGTCTAACCAACGCTTACATTCGTCAACCTGGTTCAGGAAGCGACGAGGCCCTCGGCTGACGTCGAGCCTCGGAGTCACAAACTCTGATACGAGAGATTCCGGCAGAAGCCACCTAGAAACACTATACGTCATAAAACGAAGCGGCGGTTGAGATAATACCTTTCAAACGCAAGGAGAAAATTCCTATGCCCTATACCAGATATACGCCGCAAGAAGTCGAATCACGCGGTGAAGCAACGTATGTGCAACAGATTCGGGACAAGGTGGACCCTAAGCACAAAGGCAAGTTCTTGGTCATCGACATTGAAACGGGTGATTACGAAATGAACGCTGACGATTTGGTCGCAACGCAACGGCTACTGAGCAATCATCCCAACGCTGTTATTTACGGTTTACGGATTGGCTTTCCAACTGCCTATCGTATTGGTGGTGGCTTCTCGGTGAAAACACGATGATGACTGGACAGGTTACAGCTAACCGAGAAGCTGTCATTGAATTGGAAGTTGTTAGCTCGGAGCAGAGAAAAGAAAAAGTTGAGGCAGTTATTGATACGGGCTTCAATGGCTATCTGACCCTGCCGAGTGATGTGGTCAGCCGTCTCAAACTTCAACTGGCGGGAAATCGGCGGACCACCCTTGGTGACGGGAATACCGTGGTGCTGGATGTGTATCTTGCGAAAGTGGTAGGGCATAGCCACGAACGCGAAGTACTTGTTTTACAAACAGAAGGCGGCCCGTTGATCGGTATGTCATTGCTCTATGGAAATCGCGTGATGCTAACGATTGTAAACGGTGGTAACGTAACGATAGACCCTCTCCAGTAAACTAGGCGAATTTTCCAAGTCACTATTTCATTTTCTGTATGTTCGGTAACACCTGCGGGGGTTAGCGAACGGGGTTCCTATCGGGTTCCTGAGATCGAGGACGGCGAGGCCCAGCCGTATCAACGCGTCGCCACCGTAGCCCTTCAATTCGCGTTCGTAGAGCAGGTCGGGGACGGCGAACCGGTACGGCAGGCGGAAGCTGGCCTCCAGAAGGAACCCGCGTTCCAGATCAACCAGAACGGAGGTGTCGGAGACCAGTACTTGTATAGGACTCAGTCTCCAGCCGCCTCGTGTTCAACAGTTGGCGGCTCGTCCATCTGGCGGTTCAGTTCGCGTACCGACACGCCGAGTAACTCCGCTGCCTTAGATTCGGAGATAGCTCTCTCGGCAAGCGCCCGAAAGGTGAGGCGCTCTCCCCAGTCCTGACGGTTCACCACAATAACGGGCACAACGCCGTGCCCGGAGCGGCGGACACGCGCCGTCAGGCCATCGATATTCGTCAGATCGACGGCAAGAACCTTGATTCCCTGCTCCTCCAGCAGTTCAACGAGGTTGGGGATCGGATCGATACCAAGGCTCCAGTGGTCTCGCAGACTTCGGGCTGCGCGGTCGGCCTCGGAAACATCCCACACAACGGGATAGAGAGCCTCAGGCGGGCGGTGCCATTCCACACTATGTAAGGTTCAGCAATTCCTCCACCAAAAGATACCGCTCTAGAAGATGCAGGACCTGGGCCTCAACCTGGGACTCCTCCCGCCTGCTCGTGATCTTTTTCTTCCTGAACTCCACCGCTTCAAGGGCCATGTCCTGGTCCCCAACCAGATAGTCCACCGAGACGCCAAGCGCGCCGGCAAGCGCAATCAGAACACCAGAGCTAGGCATCGATTCGTTGCGCTCATATTTCCCGATTGCCTGGGCAGTTACGCGGTTTCCAATTTTCACCGCTAATCCCCTGAGAGACAGACCAGCGGCGGAGCGAGCGAGTTTAAGTCTTTGTCCTGGCAGTGGTTTCTCCTTCTCAATATGATTATCAAATATATGAAATCAATCATATTTTGTAAACTTGTACACCCCTGATGAAGTGTAACATCAATGCTTAAAAGCACCTGAGCGGTGGAAGTGGGGTATTGTCGCGGACACTTCCCTGTGACTCGGGCAATTTCTTTGCATCTCCATGACAAAGAGAATATCCATGGTCAGACAGAATAACACAAGAATTTTTGCCAAAAAATCTATTGCCAAAAATATTTTTGTCATTTATCATAATACTATACTAGAATCTCCATAGGAGCTTCATATATGCGTAACATCACTGGACAAGCAGTCGTCGGCGACGACCTCTATGGACGAGATTACGAGATAGCCCGTCTCTGGGAAAAGCTGGAACAGGGCGAGCACATTCTGATGCTCGCCCCCAGGCGGGTGGGCAAGACCAGCTTGATGCTAGAGCTCCACCGCGCACCCCGCGAGAATTGGGATGTCATCTATGTGGATGTTGAAAGTGGGGACGACCCGGCTGACTGCATAGCGGCGATTATCGCTGCTCTGGCAGACAAGCCCCAATATCGAAGCCGTTTCGAGGCGATTCCATTCTCAAACGCTATCAAGGATGTCTTTGGACGCCTGTCCGCCAGTGTCGATACTGGCATATTGCATGTCGAGCTCAAACAGGCGATTGGTCATGAGTGGGAACACGCCGCAGACCAACTTACGGCGCGTCTGACGAGCCTGCCGAGCACTGGCAGTAATCTTCTAATCATCATTGATGAACTGCCATTCCTCCTTTCGCAGATGCTGCAAGCTGAGGAGCGGCAACGTGACGCCGAACTGCTGCTGTCTCGGCTTCGGTTCTGGCGCCAAGCGCCGGAATTGCGCACCAAAGTCCGCACGCTTGTTGGCGGGTCAATCGGACTCGAAGGGGTCCTGCGGCGCGTTGGCCTTTCGGGATTGATCAATGACCTCTCCCCGTTCCGCCTGAACTCGTGGGATAGGCCGACCGCTGTCGAATTTCTGAAGGGGCTGGGCGGTGACTATAGTTTTCATCTCGACGAAGGAGCTATCGCGCACATCCTGGACCTGCTGCGGGAGCCCGTCCCGTACCACGTACAACTCTTCTTCTCGGCGCTTCGCGATGCTTGCAGAGGTGAGCCTTCCTGCGTTTCGTTGGCGATGATTGAACGATGTTTCGCGGAACGGCTGGCAGGGGCCAGTGGCACTGCCCATCTGGACCATTACGCAGCACGCCTCGAAATGGGATTCGACAAAAATGAGTACGAAGCGGCACGTGATATCCTGAGCCGCGTCTGCCGACGAGCGGATGGTGTGAATCTTGCGGAACTCGAAGACCTGCGACAGCAAAACGAGCAAACGTTCCGGTCAGTGCTGCGCGATCTGGAGGCCGACGGTTACGTAAAACATGAAGACAGCCGGCTGAAATTCTGCTCGAATCTCTTACGGGAATGGTGGCGGAAATACCACGGGAGTGTCGCGTCATGATCCGCCAGCGCCTTTACAACCCGGCCCAGCTGACTCCTGACGAGCTGAGGGCGTCGTTCGTCGCTCGTAAGGAAACCCTTGCAGAGATGATCCGCCTGATCCGCGAACAGCCGCGCGGACGGCCGTGTCAGCACATGATGCTTATCGGCCCGCGCGGAATGGGAAAGACCACCCTGGGGTTGCGGTTTCTGCACGCGGTCGAAGAATCGTCCGACCTTACCGCACACTGGCAACCCGTCCCGTTCTACGAGGAAAGCTACGGTGTTGGCAATTTGGCGGATTTCTGGCTTACCTCTCTACGCCATCTGACCCGCGCCACCAGGGATCTGCGATGGGAGGAAAGAGCCGACGCCCTAGCCCAGGACGAAGGAGACACGGAGCGGCTTGCCGCGTATGCACTCGCAGCGCTTATGGACTTTTGCCAGGCAAGCGGAAAACGATTGATCCTGTTCGTCGAGAACCTCGACGCTGTCTTCGAGCAGTTGCACAACGAGCGTGAAGTTCACGCGCTACGCGCGAACCTGATCGAGCGTCCCGATATCCTGCTGGTCGGATCGGCTAACGCCGTCTTTGAAGCCATTCGAGGCTACGGCAAACCGCTTTACGAGTTCTTCCGGCTCTTTATGCTCGAAGGTTTGGGGCAGGAAGAGACTCTCCAGATACTTGAGGCGCTTGCAGATCTTGAAGACAAGCCGGAAATTTCAGAAACCCTGCGTCGTGAGCGCGGCCGGCTGGAGACCCTACGTCGGCTGACGGGCGGGAACCCGCGGCTGCTGGTTCTTGCCTGTCGGCTACTGATCGAATCGCCGCTCGGCTCTGCCTTTGAGGATCTGGAACGGCTCATCGACGAACAGACGCCTTATTTTAAAGCCCGGATCGAGGAATTACCGGTTCAGTCCCGCAAGCTATTTCACTGTCTCGCGGAGGGATGGAAGCCGATGCTGGCGAGGGAGATTGCCGACGCCGCAAGGCTGAACTCTTCGCATGCTAGCGCTCAACTCAAGCAGCTTGTGGAAAAGGGCTACGCCAGAGAGGTCCGGCTACGGGGAGCAAAGCGGACGCGATATGAAGTCAGTGACCGGTTTTACAACATCTACTATCTGCTGCGTTTCTCGCGTGCGGGCCGAGACCGCCTGGAGCGGCTCGTCGCCTTCCTTCACGATCTCTTCGGTCCGTCTGGAATGCGGACGATGTATCCTGCAGCGCTGGCGGCGTTACGAGAGGACGGCTCGCGCGCTAGAGAAGCGTCTGATTGGCTCGCCATCCTGGCTAGCTACGTGGCTGGAGATGAAGACTTCAAAGGACGAGAGGACTGGCTACGCGAAGCGCTCGCCCTTGCCAGGAACATCATCGGTCCAAACGCGCCTGTCGTCGAGAAAATTCAGAAAGCATTTGCAGGCCAAGATCAAGAAAGTCAAAACCGTGCTATCGAATGGATGGGAAATATCTTTACGCTGGCCAAAGCTGGATCGAGCCACGGACATGGAAGCGTTCCTTCGAAAATCTTCAGAAGTACTCCCAGACGTGGAAGCGTTTCTTCGAAAAGCTACGGAAGTACTCCCGGAAAACGCCTTTGTATGGACGCAGCTTGGCCTCGTGTTGGTTGTGGAAAAACGGTACGAAGACGCCATCGCTGCCTCTACTCGAGCTCTGGAACATGCAAGTCAAGATGATACGCCATCTGGGCGCGCCACAGCCGGTGCGGCATTAGCTAGTAAGGGCTTAGCCTTTCTCCAAATGAGGAGGCCCGAAGACGCCATCGCCAACCTCAATCAAGTATCGGAGTATATCCGTCTGGACGACCCGGTGAAATTGCGCCACGTGGTGGCCTTGGCACACAAGGTCAACGGCACTGTTCTCGCCCAATCAGGATCGCCATGAAGAGGCTATCGACGCTCTGCAGCGTGTTACGGAATATGTCCGTCCAGATGATCCTGTGGACTCACGCCAATTGGCTGCCGAAGCACTTGAGGACAAGGGTGACATTCTTGCCAAACTGGAACGGCACGAAGAGGCCATCGTTACCTGGGAACGGGTTGCTGAGTATATCCGCGAGGATGATCCAACGGAACTGCGCTATGTAGCCATTAGATCTCTACTCCACAAGGCCATTATCCTTGCTGAACTGAAACGGTACGAAGACGTAGTCGCCAGTTTTCTACGCGCCTTGGAGTATGTCCACCCAAACGACCCGACGGAACAACTCCACGCGGTCGCTGGAGCTCTGATAAGTGGCAGTCGGTTGTCGAACCTGCTCGGAAAGCACGATGAAGCAGAAGCTATTTGCATAAGGGTGACGGGCGTCGAACCGACGTATGATGAAGCATGGTGTGTTCTGGCGGAGACGATTCTTTACCAGGATGACGATGCGCGTCTATCGGAGGCCGAGGAGTGCGCCCGCCGTGCGGTGGAATTGGCGCCGAGGAACCCACACGCTTTGCGTACGCTTTCCGATGTTTTGGCTCGTCGTGGCAAATGGACGGAAGCGCTCGACCGGCTTGAAAACGCCCTGCATATCGGTGGGAGCGATTTCCATGAAACAAAACCGGTCCGGTTTGACGGGATCATTGATCCGTGCGGTCGCCGCTGGCCATGGGTCTCGGATCAAGCGGATGATGGAGGAAGCCGGGCTAGCCGAACCAATGGAGCCGCTCTGGCACGCTGTACGGGTGGAATTGGGTGAAGAACTTGAACCTCTGCCCGCAGAGATCATGGATACCGTGACCGAAATCCGACACAAGTTTACCGAGAAACGACGTTGAATATGACACGATCAATCCCGTCGCCATCCGGCCTGTTCCTTATCCGGCGCCAACGCCTCATACAACACCGCCTCCACCAACCGCCCCCGCGTCTCCTCACCCGTAGCAGGCTCGTCTCCAACCGGTCACACACCGCCATCAGGTCATTGCCCCTGGCAACGAGGCGGTGTTGCTCGGGGGGGGCGGAAGGGGCTGCTCTTTTCCCCAATCTTTCCAAGGGAAACAAATTAAACAATAGGCTGTAGAGTCAATTTGAATCCAAGCGCCCTGGCCACCTTGGCCACGGTGGCAAAAGTCGGATTTCCCTCGCTTGACAACGCTTTATACAAGCCTTCACGGCTCAGGCCGGTATCCCTGGCGAGTTGACTCCCTTACCGACGGGCTGCACATCGCCGAAATTGCCTGTTTCCATCCGATCAATCCGCGCCTGTATCCAGGCTTTAACCCCTTAAATCACAACTGAGCCTAGGCAGCCTTACCAATGGTCAGGGAGACACATGTGCCGAGCTGACGTAGGACAGCGTCTATAGTGCTGGCCTTGGTGGCATGATCCGGGTTCAACATACGCCGAACCTCACTTTCGGCAATGGCCAAGTTGCGGGCGAGGCGGCGTTGCGAGATGTTGGCCTGGCGATAGGCTTCGTAGAATGCCGCTTTCAGGGCGATCGACAACGGCGGGACGACCAACGGCCGCCGCTTGCTGGCGCGCGACGGCTCGGGCAAGGCTTGGCCCTCGCGGATCGTTGTAGCGATCAGTTCCCGCAGTAAGTCCTTAGCCTCGGCCAGCGCTTCATCGGGGGTCGCTCCATCAGTGGCGCCCCAACCGAAATCTGGAAACGTGATGACAAACCGTCCGTCTTCGTCTCGTTCGATCTCCGCAGGATAGTTGAAAGTGTCAGGCATAGGTCGCAGTACTCCTTTTCTAAAATTTTGGTGAGTCTGTTCCCTAAAATTCGTCCTTCTCAATTTCGAGGTCTGCGAGCATCTTGTTTAGAAGGCCTTTACCAATTTCTTTTCTCCGATCCTTAACCGTGGTTTTCCGATTGCCCACATAGAGCGTCCCGTGCGAGCCCGCCCCCTCCGAGGCTATGAACCTCACGTCCAGACTTTTGTCTCTGGCCCATTTGCGCACTCGCCCCACGAATTGCCTCCCGGTCATGGCCCTTAATTATGCGCACAAAAATGAACGCATGTCAACTTCAAGGGAGCAACCTGTTTGACTTAAGTAGCTAATTTTTCTCCGACGAAACCCTGCACCAAAGAGAGATCGGCCCGGTCATACTTGACAATGTAGTCATATATGACAACATTCTGACATGAACTACGACACACGGCCCGTTGGATGGATCAAGAGCGCACAACGAGCGTTCGAGAGATTTCCATCAGGTGTCCGCGACCGTGTGAGCACCGCTCTGACCATTGCCGCCGAGGGCGGCAAGGCGGACTGCGCCAAGCCGTTAAAAGGGCTCGGCTCGGGGTCCTGGAAATCGCGGTGCGCCACAGAACCGATGCCTATCGGGTGGTCTATGTCACCGAGGTCGCCGGTACGTTATGGGGGCTACACGCCTTCCAGAAAAAATCCCGGGCCGGAATCAAGACGCCGAAAGCGGAGATTGACCTGATCCGGGCGCGGCTGGGACGATTGAAAAAGGAGTTGTTGTCATGACCGAGAATGATTTTGAGCTTGTCCGAGGAAGCGGGAATGTGTTCCGCGACTTCAACGACCCGCATGCCGACCTGAAGCAGGCCAAGGCCATCCTTGCGGCCCGGATCATCGCCGTGCTGGACGAGCGCTCCCTCACCGTGCGCAAAGCCGCTGGCCTGACCGGGTTTGCCGCAGCCGATTTCTCCAGGGTACGCAACGCAGACCTGGGCCGCTTCACCCTGGATCGGCTCATCAAGATGCTTGCCGCCCTGGACAGTAGCATACGGGTAACGGTTCATGTCGCTTCAGAACCGTCTGACCCCCCAGGCGCGCCACCACGCAGCGGCTGACCGTTCTCACGGGTCGAGGCGCAAAAACGGTCGAACGCTGGTCCTGCTGTGGGGCGGTACAAAGCGCAGCCAAACGCGAGACATTGAACGAGTCCCGTAGGTCGGATTAGCCGGAGGCATAAGCCGATATCCCCGAGACTCGCGAGCGGGAGAATTCCTTTTGAAGAGTGGGACGTGTGGATTGTCGGTATGGTGTTATGGTGCTATGGTGCTGGCAGCATTGAATCAGCGCTTATGAATCGGAGTGCATACCCATGCCTCGCCTGACTATCAGTTTAGCCGACCGGACACACCGAGCACTGAAGGAAGCGGCGGCCCGGCAGAATCGTTCCATGGCTTCAATCATCGAGGAAAGCCTGGAACTGAGAGGGATTCGACCCTACGAGACCGCCAAGGAGATCGTTGCCAAGGCACGAGCGAAGTCTGGATTGAACGCTACCGACGCGATGGCCCTGGCAGTCGAGGAAACAAGACGTTTTCGGGACGAGCAATCGCGCTGAGCGGTGTCAGCGGCTAAGTTCGGGAGGTGTGGAAGAGAGCCGATGACGCCGAAGGCTTGTATTGTCGACACCAATGTCATCGTCTCGGGGCTGATCGGCGCGGACTCGAACAGTCCCCCAGCACAGATACTGGACGCCATGCTTGATGGCGACCTCCTTTACCTCATGTCGGACGACCTGCTCAACGAGTATTCGTCCGTGTTGCGCCGTCCGCGTCTCGTCCGGCTCCACGGACGAACAGACGACGAAATCGACAGGCTCCTTACCGATCTGGTCGCCAACGCCATATGGCGCGAGCCTATCGCCAGCGGCGACGCGCCCGACACCGGGGACGATCATCTGTGGGCATTGCTCGCTAGCCATCCGCAGGGACAACTCGTCACGGGCGACCAGCTTCTTCTCGATAACCCTCCGAGCGGCGCCTCTGTGACTTCCCCTCGTGGTTTCGTGGATACGTTTTTGTCCCCCAAAGAGCCCTGATCGGATCTCATTGGGGACCCGGAGCTTTATTCTGTTATTTGTCATTCCGGTGCAGGCCGGAATCCAATGCGCGCTGGTCTTCTAGTCCCGCAGGTCGGATGAGCCGGAGGCTGCGGGACTGAAGAAGTCGGCTACGCCACCCGTGAGAAGGTCAGTTTGGCCCGATAGCCTAAGCTGGCCTCCAGAAGGGACCTGCGTTCCAGATCAACCAGAACGGAGGTATCGGAGACCAGGACTTGCTGCATGGAACTCAGACCCCAGCCGCCTTGTGTTCACCAGTCGGGGGTTCCTCCATCCGCCGGTTCAGGTCGCGCACCGATAGGCCGAGTAACTCCGCTGCCTTGGACTCGGAAATGGCTCCCTCGGCAAGTGCCCGGAACGTGAGGCGCTCGAAACGCTTCGGCTCCTCGCCTTTTTTCATTTCATACGGCTCCTCATAGGGCGGAGTACGCCACCCGAGATGGTTAAAATCGTTGAACAGCAGATGTTCTGAGCATTCTTATTCAAGTCATGAGTGTATTGTGTTGCGCTACACACATCATTTATGATACATAATGAGTCTGGAGGTCAATCTTATGCCAGGAAAATTAGAGAAACCTATACATCCCGGCACTTTCATTAGGGAGCATGTGATCCCGGCAAGCATGTCGGTGACGGACGCGGCAAAGAAATTAGGCGTCGGTCGGCCCGCCCTGTCGAATATGTTGAGCGGTAATTCGTCACTGTCCCCTAATATGGCAGTCAGATTGGAAAAATCGTTCGGTGCCGACCGTCAGAGACTTCTCGGTCTTCAAGCAGCGTTCGACCGCCATAATCGGCGCGGGAAAGAGAAGGTCATCGTGGCTCGTACCTACATTCCTAGTTTTCTGACCATCAAGGCCCGGCAGATAGAAGAGTGGGCGGAGAGGAACAGTGACGCCCGCCACCTGCTGGCGGTGCTTCTGCGCAAGCTGGTTCATTCGACCGGCCACGAACTGCGTCAGGTTGATTTCCCTGGATACGACAACGCAGAGCGCAGGGGCTGGGATGGCCTGATTGAGGCCGACGCGGCCACACCGTGGGTTCCCGAAGGCAAATCCGGATGGGAGTTCGGCACGAATAAGAACCCGAAAAGCAAGGCCGAGAGCGATTACGCGGCCCGCCTTAGTTCCGTCTCTCCGGCTGAGAGGTCAGAATGCACCTTTGTCTTTGTCACGCCGCGCAACTGGCCGGGTAAGACCGAGTGGGCGAAGAACAAGAACGCAGCAGGCGACTGGAAGGCGGTAAGGGCACTCGACGCGAGCGATCTTGAACAGTGGCTAGAAGAGTCAATTCCTGCGCAGATGTGGCTTGCCGAGCAACTCGTCATGCCAGTCGGCGGATTCGAGACTCTCGATCGATGCTGGCAGCGTTGGGAAGATGCGAGCGAACCGAAGATGACGCCCACGATGTTCGAGCCTTCAATCATCGCATACCGCGGCACCTTCAAAGAGTGGCTCGAAAAACCAAGCGAAAAGTCCGTTTGTAGTCGCGGCCGATTCCAAGGATGAGGCGCTCGCGTTTCTCGCATGTCTGTTCCAGGATAGCACCATCGCGCCGCGCTCAAGAGACCTTGCCACAGTGTTCAAGTCGGCTGAGACGTTGCGGACCCTGGCAACTTCGTCGTCACCGTTCATTCCAATCGTCTACACCGAAGAAGCCGAACGCGAACTGGCGACCGTCTATCGCCGACTTCATTGCATCATCGTTCGTCCCCGCAATGCCGCAATGATTCGAAGCCGGATATTGCCCTTGACCTTCTGAATCACGATACCTTTGAGAAGGCCCTTGCCGAGATGGGCATCAAGGGCGATAGCGCCGAACGGCTTGCGAGAGAGTCAGGACGCTCTCCAACCATTCTGCGGCGGCGGCTCTCAAGGATCGATGCTATCAGGAAGCCCCAATGGGCCGGAGATGTAGAGAGTGCAAGGAGCCTAATCCCGATGACTCTGGTCGGTGCATGGCATGCACAGTCCGACGCTGACTGTAAGGTTGTATCCACACTTGCGGACAAGCCGTATCAGGAAACCGAAAAGAGCATCGCACGTTTGCTACAACTCGACGACTGCCCTGTCTGGTCCACCGGGCAATATCGCGGCGTCGCCTCGAAAATCGACGCCTTGTTTGCGCTCAACAAGGACGTGACCGGAGACAATCTCAAGGATTTCTTCTCTCTCGCTGAACAGGTGCTTTCTGAAAGCGATCCCGCGCTCGATCTTCCAGAGGATAAGAGATGGGTGGCTGGAGTATATGGTAAGGTACGCAATTACTCTGCCGCGTTACGTGAGGGCATCTGCGAAACCCTCGTCATCCTCTCTGTCCATGGCAATAATCTATTCCAGAAGCGGCTTGGGACAGACGTTGAGACCCGTGTCTCCTTACTCATCCGAGGTCTGCTTACGCCGCTCACCCTCGACAAACTACTCTCGCATGACAGAGACCTCCCACACTACGCCGAAGCAGCGCCGGACGAATTCCTGAAGTTACTTGAGGAGGACTTGCGACAGCCTCAGCCGGTCGTTCTTGGCCTCTTAAAACCCGTCGAAAGCGGCCCGTTCGGTTCACCGACACGAACAGGGCTCTTGTGGGCGCTGGAATGCCTCGCCTGGAAACACCTCGGGCGCGTAAGCCTGATACTAGCCCAGTTGTCGAAAACCGTTATCGACGACAATTGGACCAACAAGCCGATTGCCAGTCTTGGATCGATCTACCGGTCGCGGATGCCGCAGACGGCCGCTTCGCTCGAAGAGCGGATGCAGGCCCTTGAGACGCTGACCAAGCGATTTCCCGATATCGGCTGGCAGATTTGTATCGCTCAGTTGAATGCTGGTCCCCAGATGCCCTTGCCCAGTTACCGACAGCGTTGGCGTAGGGACGCTTCAGGCGCTGGCCGGTCGGTGACGCAGAAAGAAATCAGTGAGTTCACCCGCAAGGCACTCGACCTTGTGCTCGCATGGCCAAGGCACGACCAGAAGACGCTCGGCGACCTTGTTGAACGGCTCCCAGGACTAGCCGAGGAAGACCAAACTTCGGTTTGGGGCTTGATCGACGCATGGGCGGAGTCGGAAACCGATGAAACAGCCACAGCTTGCCTCCGCGAGCAAATACGCCGACTCGCGTTCACGCGGCGCGGATGGCGGTACAGGCTGAAAGGCGTGACAAGAAACCGGTCACTCATGGCGTACGAAAGGCTGCAACCACGCGACCTCCTTACACGGCACGCTTGGCTCTTTGCCGGTGAGTGGGTCGATCCTTCCACCGACGAGATCGAGGGTGAAAATTTGGACTTTTCCGAACGCGAAGAGAGGGCTCAGAAACTCCGCGTAGCGGCTATGAAGGAGATATGGGAGGAACGCGGGTTTGAAGGTGTGAAGGCGCTCCTGTCCCACGGCGATGCACCGCATAGCGTCGGACGTTCTCTGGAACCGTGCATCGAAGGCGCGAAGGCGCAGGCCGCTCTATTACAGCAATGCCTTTCCGTCACCGGCGACCTGAAGAGGAAAATTGACGGCTGCATACAGGGTTTCCTGCTGTCTTGTGCCGACGAAGTGCGCGATGCGCTCCTCTTGGCCGTTGCCGAGAGGGTAGGCGCGGACCGGATCGTGCGGTTGTTCTGCTGCGCCCCGTTCGGGCAGGATACTTGGCGCCTGCTCGACCTATACAGTGAGGAAATCCGAGGTAAATACTGGCAGGAAGTCTTCCCTCACTGGGGACGTTACAGCGAGGCGGAGATGATCGAGATCATCGATCGTCTGCTTGAAACAAAGCGCCCCCGCGCCGCTTTCCATGCCGCGCACTTGGACTGGAGCCAAGTCGAGACGGCACGGCTGAAGCGTCTCCTTTTCGCTGTTGCCACCGTGAGTGACGAGCCTGTGGATTGGTACAGACTCGATCCTTGCTACATTTCGGAAGCGCTGGATTCGCTCGACGGACGCACCGGCGTCAGCCTAGACGAGATGGCGCGACTTGAGTTCATGTTTATAATGGCCCTTGACCATAGCGAACATGGCATCCCCAATCTGGAGCGGCAGATTTCCGAGTCCCCGGCCATCTTCGTTCAAGCGCTGGTTCTTGTGTACAAACGTAACGACGACGGGCAGGACCCGCCCGACTGGCGAATTGAAGACCCCGAGCGACGCGCTGGTCTGGCCTCCGCAGCGTATCGTCTTCTTGATCGAATCAGGCGTATTCCGGGCACCGGGCCGGACGGCAAGGTCGATGCCGAAACGCTGTTAGACTGGATGACCAAGGTGCGGCGACTTTGCGCTGAACACGACCGTGTCGAGGGCGGTGATGAAAAGATCGGTGAACTTCTCTCCAAGGCCCCTGCCGAAGAGGATGGCGGCTGGCCGTGCCTTCCGGTCTGCGAGGCGATGGAACGCATTGGTTCCGAGCACATCAACATAGGCTTCAATATTGGTGTTTCTAAAGGGCGGGGCGGGTCCTCGCACGGAATAAACGAGGGTGGCGGGCAGGAACGCGAGCTGGCCGCAAAATACCGGAGTTGGGCAAAGCAACGCGCCTTCGACTATCCCTATGTCAGCAGCGTCCTTGAAAGTATCGCGGCCGGCTATGACCGAGATGCCAAGAGGGAAGACACAGAAGTGGAAATCAGGAAGAGGCTGGGGCATTGAACGGGGTCGTAGGAGAGGCGGGATGAAATGCAATTGTATTCAGATAGCTTTGGGTAACTTATCTTGAATACGCTAATTCTCGGTGACCCGCGCCTGCCTTTAGGGCATCGAACAGCAAAGCCTCCACTAGCCGCCCGCGTGTCTCCTCACCCCTAGCAAGGCTCGCTTCCAACCGGTCACACACCGCCATCAGTTCATCAACCTTGGCGACAATGCGGTGTTGTTCGGCGAGGGGTGGGAGGGGAAAAGGCTGCCGCGCGAACTCTGCATATTTGAGGCTCTGCACCGTGGTACCTGTCTTCACCAACTCGCTCAGAATGAAATTGGTCAATCCAAGGAACATTATCTGGAGATATCGTTCATGCCCGTCAAGAAATGGCAACAAGACCTTCATGTCCTGATTGGCCGCCGCCGTAATGCGATTAATAGAAACTGGAAAAGTTCTCTTCAGGATGCCACTTCTTGCCACTATGAAGAGACTGCCGGGACGATATAACTGCAACCGCGTTTCCGCGAGCCCTAATGTGGTGATCTTTAGTTCCGAATCGAAAATTTCATCTGCCTTGATGTCTTTCGGTGACAACCAAACTACGTCACCGTTCCAAAAGTCCGGACGGTTCTTTGAGGGGGTCATACCGCCCGAAAGAACACCAATATCGTGTAACCGGAGCCATTCCCAGTTTTGTGGCAAGGGAAACGGAATTTCATCTTTGTGAATTGGTGTGGAAGGCTTGCTTTTTCCTATCTTCCTAGTACTAACCATCCGCGTCTTCTCCGCCGCAATCCGCTTCAACAACTCCGACGCCGGTTCGTCGTTCGGGTCCTGCTCAACGAGCTTCCCCCGCACCGCAAGATTGAGAATGGTCTGACGTAGCGCCTTGATCTGGTCGGGGCGAGTGGTGAATGGGGCGAGGTTGTTGAGGGCAAAAGCTGCGTGGTTCTGAAATACTGCCGGGTCGGGGGTCAGGCGCGTTGAGGCGGGCGAGGCTTGCCGCCACCAGCCGGTTGCGCGTGGCTTCCTGCTCCTTCCGCGCTGTTTCCAGCCGGTCACACAGGGCCATCAGTTCATCGACTTTGGCGACGATGCGGTGTTGTTCGGCGAGGGGTGGGAGTGGAACGGGCAAGACTTCCCACTTGCCCTTACTAATAATCGGCAGTGTTCCAGTGCCCGCTTTGCTCCATGCAAGATCCTGAAAATCCGAGCCTCTCAAGGCAAGCACAATGTAATCCGTGAGATCTTTTAGGTAAGGGGTCAGTGAGTTAATCTGCTGATTGAAACATATGGACTGTGTTGTCTTGTTCACCTTGCCCAGCGTTGCGCCTATGCAAACCATAAGAACAGAGTTGGCAGGTATGAGACGAGAATGTTTTATCCCCTTTTCGGACAAACCAGGAGCATCATAACTGATCTCAGAGCCGTCCAAATCGGCGGGTTTAACAAACGGAATGTAGTCTCCAAACAAGTCAGGGTTACTGGAACTCGGGGTAGTGCCAGTTTGAGTTTGCCCTATTTCTGAGAGCCTAGCTCATGCCCAATTCGCTGGTGTATCCAAATATTTTTCCTCCTCGCCAACGGTGCGATCTCCTTTCTGTTTCCTAATCTTCCCTGTCTTCACCAGCCGGGCCTTTTCCGCCGCAATCCGCTTCAACAATTCCGACGCCGGCTCATCGTTCGGGTCCTGCTCTACCAGCTTCCCGCGTACGGCCAAGTCAAGAATAAACCGACGTAAACGCGGAATAGCGTCCGGCGCGTCGGCGATGCGGTTGAAGTGCGTGAGCAGTTGTTCGGCGTTCATTGAATGATGTCGGGAGTCAGTTGAGTCGAGGTCGCCATGTCGTCCTCTCCATGTGGTAGTGTCTCAGTTTGAATTTCCCCCTCACCCGCTTGCCCTGCGGGCAGGCGCCCTCTCCCTCCAGGGGAGAGGGAATGGAAGATGGAGAGGCAACCCCCTGTGGTTGCCCGGTTGCGGCCTGAGCTTGGCCAGCAACTCTTGCGGGTCGCCAAGGTCGTCTTCCTGGGTGCTTCGACGGAGCCAATTGGCAATCATCCCACCCACGGATTGAAGACCGAGACGCCTGTTTTGCGAAAGTCGTCCTCGTTTCGAGTGCACACAACGAGAGAATGCACATACGCGGTGGCCGCAATGAAGAGGTCGGGCTGGCTGAAAGTGATCGAATTTTCTCGACCCCGTGCCACCATCCGACGCCATTCCAGGATCACATCCTCATCCACAGGCAGAATACGCCCGGCAAACCACGGCGGTAGCCGATGGTCGAGCCACACTGTCAGCTCATTGCGAAGCTTGGGGTCAGGCTGTCTTTCGATGCCATATCGAATCTCGGCCAGCGTGACGCTGCTGAGGAATAGGCTGTCTGCGGCCTGCGCGTCCGACCACGCTTTTACATGATCATCGGGCCGCTTCTTTCGGAGTTCGGAGACCACATTGGTATCGAGTAGCCACCCCGTCACAACTCAACCTCACGGACCGGGCTCCGAACACCGTCTCCACCGAACGTGATACGGCTCAGAGGAGATTGGGACAGGAGTTCGTGTAAGCTGCTTGATTGCTCCCGTGCCTGGAGGGCTTCGAATGTCTCTGCCGCAACAATGACCACGGCGTCCTTCCCGTGAACCGTGACCCGTTGCGGCTGCCCGGACGTGGCAAGGCGAACGAGTTCACTGAACTTTGCCTTAGCCTCTCCCAACTTCCAGCCGGGGGTCGGCGTCGGGCTGACCTGCCTGGCTTGACGAGATTTATTCAAAGGAGCCTCCCCTTATGACTAGATTAGTCAAATTTATGGGAAATAGCCGTAGGCGTCAAACTCGTTCCGCCGGTTGGACGAGCCGGAGGTGTTCCAATGCGATGGTAAACGACAGGGTAGGCGAGGGCCTGTTCTCTTTTCCCCTCTCGGGAGGGGTGGCCGTAGGCCGGGGTGGGTTGGGGCCTGTCGTCTCGGATTCCCTGTCCAGTGAGGGAACTCCCTGACAGCAGAGGCGATGTCCCCTGCTCCTTTCTGCGGACCGGGTGTCGTGGAGCGGCAGGTCGCGCGTGGACCCACCCCGCCGCTACGCGGCACCCCTCCGAGGAGGGGAGAGGGAGGCCCAAGAGGAGAGCGAGAGAGGGGCTGAAACGGTGGATTACAAGCGGCCTTTATCGCAGCAGCGCCTCGGCCAATATCGCCTTCAACTGGTCGCGCAAGTCCGTGACCTCAGCCTCAGTCACACCCAGCTTGGCCAAAAGTTCTTGCGGGTCGCCAAGGTCGTCTTCGTCCGTGTGCGGGTTCTTGATGTCCAGGTTGTAGCCGCGCGCTTTCACTTCTTCAGCCGTCACCTTCCAGGCGCGTTCGGTCTCTTTGCGGCCCTTGCGGTCCGCTCCACCCCACCAGTCGATGCAGCCTTGCAGGTGTTCCAGCCGGATCGGCTTGGTCATGGAATAGGCCTTTTGGCCCTCGGGCACGAGATGTTCGTAAAACCAGATATCCCTGGTTGGCTCGCCCTTCTCGAAGAACAGCAGGTTGGTGCCAATGGAGGCGTAGGGGCGGAACACGGAATTGGGCAGGCGGACAATGGTGTGGAGGTTGCACTCCTCCATCAGGTGTTCCTTGAGCCGGGTCTTGACGCCCTCGCCGAACAGCGAGCCGTCGGGCAGCACCACGGCGGCGCGTCCGCCCGGCTTCAACAGCCGGACGATCAGGGCAAGGAACAGGTCCGCGGTTTCCTTGGTGCGGAAATGCTGGGGAAAGTTGCTCTCGATGCCGTCTTCCTCTTTGCCGCCAAAGGGCGGGTTGGTGAGAACAATATCCACCCGGTCCTTCTGTTCCCAGCCAATGTAGGGCCGCGCTAGGGTGTTGTTGTGGCGGACGAAGCTTGGGTCTTCGATTCCGTGCAGGAGCATGTTGGTGACGCAGAGCATGTGCGGAAGCTGCTTTTTCTCGACGGCGCGCAACGCGGCCTGCAGGGTCCGCTCATCCTCGGGCCGCTTGACATAGCGGTCGCGCATGTGGCGCAGCGAACAGGTCAGGAACCCGCCCGTGCCGCAGGCCGGGTCAAAGAGAGTTTCGCCGGGCTTGGGATCGATGCGGTCGGCCATGAAGGCGGTGACCGCGCGCGGCGTGTAGTACTCGCCGGCGTTGCCCGCGGATTGCAGGTCGTTCAAAATCTGTTCGTAGATGTCGCCGAAATGCTGGCGTTCGCTCAGGTTGTTGAAATCGACCTCGTTGATCTTGTTGACTACCTGGCGCATCAACTGGCCGGATTTCATGTAGTTGTAGGCGTCCTCGAACACGTCCCGTACCACGCGGCGGCGGTTATCGGATCGGCCGGTCGTCTGAAGATTCTTCAGCGCTGGAAACAGCGCGTTGTTAATAAACGCCAGC